>NZ_JBVIXA010000016.1:0-192029 GCF_055594065.1 Streptomyces sp. NPDC040610
GCGCGCGGTCCGCTCCGCGGACACGACGCGCCGCCGCTACGCGGCGGAACCGGGCGCCGCTCCGCGCCGCCCGGTCGGCCCCTCCGGGGCCGAAGCCGGTCAACTCCGTTGCCCGGCAACCGAATCGCTCCGCGATTCGGTCCAGGAATTCGCTCCGCGAATTCCTGGGGCTGGCTGCGGGATGAACGCTGTCGGTTTTCGGCTTTCTCAATCAACCTGACGGTCAGTCATGCGGGTTCTGTTCTTGGGCTGTTGGAATTGAAAGGCCATCAGATTCTCTACAGTCCCCCGTTATTGATATCCTGTCAATTTCTTCTGCAAGGAATTCTAAACAGCGTACGGTCAGTTGACTCCCCGTCTCATCCCGCTCTTGCAAGGTAGCGTCCAGTGGCTAGGTGCCCTGCGGCATGTTCTTAATAGCCTCCTCGGTTTTCACGCCCAGCCGCCCGGACGCCCCTCCCCCGCTAACGGTTAGCTCCCCAGCACCATGGGTCGCTATTTCTCAGCCCCACAGCTCGTGCCAGATCGCCTCTCTCGGCCCTCGCCCGTGAATGCAGCGCGCACGGCTTGTCGGCTTCACCGTGCTGCCGTATTCCACTGTTCAGGCCTGCCACGCGCCGAAGGCCGGCAGGATCTGGGGGAAATCTCTCTCATGTAATGTTCGCTTTTGCGCAAAAAAGGTACTCCCTTCCTCTACTTCTGCTCGCCGCCCTGGTGTTTCAACTGCTGCGATGGATCGTGCAAGCCGTGGACCAAGATCTGGGCTGGGTCTTCCTCGTAGCGGGTGCCGTGGTGATCGGTGTGGCCCTGCTGCTGCCCGTCGCCAAGGTCATCGACTGGGTCTGGCGGAATTTCCGTAGTAGGAAAGCATCACCGTAGGGTCTGGAGCTCGGTGATGTCGTTGGCCGGGCCAAGGCACACAACGAACGGTGAATCCCCCGGTGCCACTTCACTCTCAGCCTCCGGGGGATTCACCGCTGCTTCACGAGCTGTCACAAAATGGAGAGGGCGCAGGCAGGTGCCGCGTGACGGAGCCGTACCTGAGCAGCCAGGAGTGTACCGGTGCAGACTGCAATTCCTTGCGCGCCACCGATTCCCTTTCCTGAGAAGCAGCCGAAGAACCGGGCATCAGTGATTTCGTACCCCTTCAGTTCGAGGTACATCGTGCACTCGCCGATGCCACGGGCCTTGACCGGCTCTTTGGTCTGTTCGCTCTGCTTTGCGGCCTCGCGGCTCTTCGGACTTGCCTGCGCGGGTGCAGCCAGAACGGTGACGGCTACCACAGTCGCTATTCCGGCGGCTATGATGGCAATAATGGTGCGTAAACGTCCCATGTTCCCTCCAGATATCGATTTCTGCGCTCGGCGCACGGATACATGGCCGAGCTCTGGGAATAGAGTTCCTGACACGACCGCGCCCTTTCGGTCTGCTACAGAATTCATGCAAACCCTGACCGAAGTTGAGAGCTCGAACAGGGAAATCGGCCCGCGACTCGGGGGCGCGCTGGCCGTGGTGCTTCATCAGCAGACTCGTATGGAGAAGTCGACAGGTCGCCTCAGTGGTTCCACTATGTCGTGAGCATCCCGAGCGGTCATTGCCCATCCGCGCAGCCCGTTTGCCGATTCGTGCACGAGCAAGCCCCCGGTGCGACGGGGCGTAGGTAGCGCAGAAGAGGCGGCACAGGAATCTGTTTCTGAGTCAGTCGGCCTCGTGCGCGTGGAGCCAGTGCCCATGGGTGCTAAGCCTTTCGGCTAGGCGAATGCGAGCGTCTGGGCCTTCGTGGCCTGGTGTCCGCGGTTGGCGGGTCTGTGTCTTGGGCCCGGCGGTGAAGTGGAGCCTGCTCTGTGTATCTGGCTGGCACGTAGGCTGGCCTGGGGATCAGTGGTCACTTGTCTCGGCGTGCTTCTGCGGTCTGAGGGCACAAAGTCCGGGTGGCGGTGGTGAGGGTAATCGGGGCAGGGCGAGGGAAGCGGGAGGCGGCGGCGTATGGGCATGGATGTTCTGCACTGGAGCGGATACTCGAGCGTGCCGTGGAAGAACGGCGGTGGTGTGACCCGCGAGGTCGCATCGGGTGCGATGCGAGTGTCGCTGGCCTCGGTGGAGCCCGTGGACGGTTTCGACTGGCGGGTGAGCGTCGCGGACGTGGGCACAGAAGGGCCCTTCTCTTCCTTTCCCGGGGTCGATCGCGTGATCACCTTGGTCGAAGGGGAAGGCATGGTCCTCACCGTGGACGGCACACGACAGCCGGTCGCGCTGTTGGCCCCGTTCTCCTTCTCCGGTGACGCAGCGACAGGCTGCGAGCTGAAGGCGGGCGCGGTCCGCGACTTGAACGTGATGACCCGCAGGGGCCGGGCGACGGCGCATGTGCAGATCCTCCCCGTCATCGGTGTGCGGGCGGTCACGGTGGCGTGCACTGTGGGTGAGATCGTCTTTGTCATGGCGGTCACCGGAGGGATCAGTGTCACTGCACCGGGCGCACCGGAGGCTGTGCTCGGCCGTCTCGACTGCGTACGTCACGAAGGGCCGGGAGCGCTGGCCCTGTGCGGCGATGGCATCGTGGCCGAGATCAGGATCGCCCCGGCGCGCTGACGGCCCCGGTGCGCCTGCAGTGCTGGCGTGCTGACCGTACGGACCGGCCCGTTGTCTTGTGCGGGTTTCTGGGTGGTGTGTGTCGGCGTTGGTTTCGGCTGGTGGTGCTGGTCTGATGGGTCTCCGGGATGCTCGTGATGTGGCGTCATGCGCTGCGGGTCGAAGGGCTGTTGGACCGCGTGGAGCGCCGATGGTCCGGGGAGAGCTGCGCATACAGGTGGCCGGTGCGTCCAGGGTGCACCCGGTAGTTGTGGCATCGCGCTCTCAGTCTTCCCGTTGGCCGGTTTTCCCTATTGGTTATTGGTCTGATGGGTCGCCAGATTCTCCGTCTTCTTCGTTCTTCGGTGGATTCGATGGGGTTGATGGGCCGTTAGGTTCTGCGCAGTCTTCTGTCGTCGATGCCTCGTCAATTTCTTCTGGCTGGGTCCGGGGGAACCATCCATGCGTAATGTCCGTCTTTGCGCTGAAAAGCTGCTCCTTCGGGCATTGGTGGCGTACGGGAAGTGTCGCCTGCATTGCGGAAAGTGGGTACGAAATAGCGTGCTCTGATCTGCCGTCGGGTCGTATTCCAGCCCGTATGCCGTCCGGTGAAATGAGTCACACGGGGAGGCGGTGGCTTCGGGGGCTGTAGAGCGCGCTTCCGTTCTGCGCAAAGAAGGTTGGAGTTTTTGATCAAAGAAGGTGAGGGGCGGCAGTCGTCAGGAATGGGGCTCGTTCATTCCTTCTTTGAATTCTGCTCTTGTTCCGTCCGGGTTTCCTCGCCTAACGTCACCGTCAATCCGGATGGAACGCCGAATCCTGCCGCTGTCCGGAAACCTTCCTACCCACTTACTTACGCACGGCAGGAGCGGGGGACCCAGGTAAGACGCCGGTCCGGATTCCGGAGCGGCTCGGGGTGAAGTCGCGCGCCGTGCGACCGGACATCTCCCGTCCGAACCCGACAGCTCACCTCGTAGGCGACGGAGAGGAATTCGTCATGCCTGCAAAGGGAAAGCACCGCCGCCCCAAGTCCAGCCCGCTCAGCCGGGGCATCGCTGCCGCAGGCACGGGCGGGGCCGTGCTCGCGCTGCCGGTGCTCGGCGCGGCCGACGCTGCCGCGGCGCAGTCCGGGACGGTCGCCCGGCCCGCCGCGGCGCCCAGGACGTACGTCGTCGAAGCGGGTGACTCTCTCTCCAAGATCGCCCGGGAGCACTCCCTGAGCGGCGGCTGGGAGAAGCTCTACCAGGACAACCGCGGCACTCTGGGCGGCGACCCGGGGATGATCCGACCCGGTCTCAAGCTCACCCTCGGTGCGAAGGGTCCGGCCGGGCGGGCGGATCGGTCCGAGCGTGACAGCGCGGTCGCCGCCGAGCCCGCCGTTGCCCCGGCGAAGAAGTCCTACACCAACGATCTTGACGGCTGGATCAAGGAGTCGCTCGACATCTTGGCGCAGCATGGCATCCCTGGTTCCTACGAGGGCATCCACCGCAACATCATGCGTGAGTCCTCTGGTGATCCTCTGGCCACCAACAATTGGGACTCCAACGCTGTCGCGGGAACGCCGTCCAAGGGGCTTCTGCAGGTCATCGACCCGACTTTTGCTGCCTACCGTCTGCCCGGGACGTCGTTGGACAGCTTCGACCCGGTCGCCAACATCACCGCTGCCTGTAACTACGCGGCCGACCGGTACGGGTCGATCGACAACGTCAACGGTCCGTACTAGACCCCTCGGCCTGGCTCGCCCGCCGTGAGTACCTGTTCCTGGGCTGGGGCGCAGGGCGCAGTCCTCCCTCGCCGCGCAGTTCGTGGTCTGCGCCGCGCGGTTCGTTCAGGGGTGAGGTGGTGATCGCGGCGCCGAAGGGGCGGGGGGTGGTGTTGAGCAGGTCGGCGGGGTTCTGGGATCGGGTGATGAGGTGGTGGTGCAGGGGTGTTGGCACGGGATGTGGGGCGCCTTCTTCAAGGGTCCATGGTCCGTCGTGGCGGCCGGCGGGGTCCGGAACGGGCGTACGGGCGGTGGTGGTTGGGCGTTGGGCTCGCCGCGGAGCTCCCGGCACCCCGGACGGTACGCCGCTCACATGTGGCCCGAGCCCGCCTCGAGGGGCCGTGTGGAGCGTGTCGGCGTCGCGGTGCCCTCTTGACCCCACTGCGGCGTCGCGGTTGCATGCTTGCGGTCCTCCGGTGAGGAACCGGGGGAGAAACCGTGTTCTGACTGGGGGGAAAATGAGCGGGAAGACGAGCCGGAGCGCTACCAGACGTGTCCGGGCCGGGCTGAGCACGGCGGTCGCGGTCTGTGCGGTCACCGTGCTGCTGGCCCAAGGCGCCGCGGCCGAGCCCTCACCCGCGTCCGGGCCCGCGGGCGGCCACGCGACCGGTGTCGAGAGGATCAGTGTCGCCGCCGACGGCACCCAGGCCGATGGCCATTCCTCCCACGCCTCGATCACGCCCGACGCACGCCACGTCGTCTTCTCCTCGTCGGCGAAGAACCTCACCCCCGACGGCACGACGGGAGACAGCCGGGTCTACGTCCGCGACCAGCAGACGCGGCAGCCCCGGCAGATGGGTGCCCTGCCCCCGCTCCAGCCCCCGGTGATCAGCGGTGACGGGCAGTACGTTGCCTATCCGGTGCAGTGGATGAACAACGTGCGGATCCGCCAGTACCAGGTGAGCACCGGCAGGACGGTCTCCGCGGACTGCTCGGCCTACAGCTGCAACCAGCCGGTGCTGAACGCGGACGGCCGCTACACCGCCCTCGTCGTCCACCTCAGGCAGCCCTCCCCCAGCCAGCGCATCGAGGTCCACGACGGGAGCACCGGCGCCAAACACACCGTCGCCCGCCTGGAGCACACCCAGCCCTCCAGGCCCTCCCTCAGCGGCGACGGCCGCTATGTCGCCTACCAGGACGCCAAGTCCCAGGACGTCTTCGTGTGGGACCGCACCGGCGCCACCATCGGCCCGATCGAAGGTCCTTCCCAGGCGGCGGCACTCGTCCAGCTCAGCGACGACGGCAGCAAGGCCGTCTACCTCTCCGGCACCGACACCTACGTCCACGACGTGCCCTCGGGCACCGCCCAGCTCGTAGCGGGCGTGCGGGGTGTGGCCATTGATCCCACGGGCCGCTACCTGCTGTTCGCCCCGCACGGCACGAGCGGGCCCTCCCTCGTACTGCGCGATCTGCGCACGGGCACCGATGAGACCGTCGCCGACCAGCCCGCCGCGGCCGGGACCGACGCGGTCAGTGCTGGCGGGCGTGAGGTGGTCTTCCAGTCCGCGGCCGACGACATCGTGCCCGGTGACACCAACAACACCTCAGACGTCTTCGTCCGCCGTCTCCCCTGACCGCTCGTCACGAGGGAGGGCGTAGGGAGGGCGTGTGGTCCCGGGGCGTCTTTGGGGCGGTCCGCACGGTCTCACTGGCCGGTCCGCGGGTGGGTGCAGCGCATTCGGATCTTTCTGTTGTTCTCTGCGTGCCGGGCCGCCTCCCGTGCCGGGCCGCCTCCCGCGAACCGTGCCGCTCGTAGAAGGCGTACGCACGGGTGTTGACCGCGAGCACGTCGAGGAGGAGGTCCTGGCCCCGCCGGGCCGCGGTGTCGAGGAGGGACCGGAGCAGCTGCGCGCCGGTGCCCTGTCCCTGGTAGTGGGGGTGGAGCTCGATCCGTTCCCGGTAGATCTCACGCGCGCGGTCCTCGACGGCCGGTACGCCTGCGTCAGCGCCGTCGACGGTGATGATCTGCCGTCGGCCGGGGTCGAACCCGCAGTCGTGACAGGTGCGTTGGTCCTCATGGTTCCAGCCCCGGACCGCCGCGGCGTAGTCATCCATGGCGGCTTTGTGGAGCTGGAGACAGAACTCGCTGTCAGCCGGGTCCGCCGGCCGCCGGACAACTGCATTCATACGGTGACCTCTCCTGGATGCTCTTCGCCGAGCAGGCCGTGTGCGGCCAGTCCGCGAGAGATCATGACCGGCCCGGTCCGGGGGGAGGGAGATCGGGCGCGCCGGGTTCTCGGCGCGGCACGTGCGGTCCGGCAGCAAGAGCCGCCCTGTCCCGTCCAGGGCGGCTCTCGGTGTCGCCTGCGCAGCCCCGGTGCCGGAGAGAACCCCCTGCGGCGGCGCTGCGGGGCCCGCGATCGGGCCGGGCCACCCTGGGGGCTACGGTGCGGCGGTCTTCGGCACATAGGAGCGGATCTCGTCCGCCACCAGCTGCGCGGCCCGGTCCGCCTCGCCGCCGACCAGCCGGGTGCGGGTGAGCGCGAAGGCCAGGCCGCGCTCGCGGTCGGCGAAGGCGATGCTGCCGCCGCTGCCGTGGTGACCGAAAGCCGTCCGCTCGCCGCCCATCTCGGGCAGCCCCAGGAAGTAGCCGAGCCCCTTGGCGAACCGGCCCAGGAGCATCCGGTCCTTGCCCTGGACCGCGGCCGCGGTGACCTCCTCCAGGCGCTCCGGTGAGATCAGGCGCACGCCGTCGACCTCACCCAGGAGCGCCGCGTACATGCGTGCGGCCGCCCGTGCGGTGGTGGTGCCGCCCGCCGGGATGTCCGCGAGCAGGTAGTCGCGGCGGTTGGCCAGGCCCGCGGTGGTCCACACACCGCGGTTCGGCACGACGAAACGGCGGAAGGGCACGGACGGGGGAAGGTCTTCCAGCCAGGCCGCCCAGTTGCCCTCCACCAGCGGTGCGAGACGGGGAAGTTCCGCTTCGGGAAGGCCGAAGTACAGCTCGTCCGCGATGCCCAGCGGCTCCGTCACATACCTGCGAAGGGCCTCGGCCGGAGCAAGGCCGGTGATACGGCGTACCGGCTCGCCGAGGATCCAGCCGAACGTCCAGCCGTGGTAGCCGCTGTCCGTGCCCGGCTCCCACAGCGGAGCAAGGTCCGCGACGACGGCACACATCGTGTCCCAGTCGCACAGCTCGGCCGGGGTGATACCGGGCGGGAGCTGCGGGATCCCGATCCTGTGGGCCAGGGCGTCACGCACGGTCGCCCGGCCCTTGCCATGAGCGGCGAACTCGGGCCAGTAGCGGGCGATCGGGGTGTCGTAGTCGATCAGGCCACGCTCCGCGAGCACGTGCACGAGCGTGGCCATGAAGCCCTTGCCGGTGGAAAAGCTGTGGATCAGCGTGCCGGGCGCAAGCGGCACCGGAGCCACCACAGCCGCCGTGGCCGCAGCGGACGAAACCGGAGCGGACGAAACAGCCGCCGTACCCGCAGCGGACGAAGCCGAAGCGGACGCCGTGGCCGCCGTAGCCGGAGCGGCCGTCGCCGCATCGGCCGTCGCCGCATCGGCCGTCGCAGCCGAAGCGGCCGAGGCCGGAGCGGCCGCCGTGGCCGGAGCGTCAGGCTCCGGTGACCGGCTCCCGGGCGGATCGTACGTCCCCGCACAGGACGAGACGAGCTGCTCCCCGTCCACGTACACCGCCACCTGCAGACCGCTCTCCGCGCCCGACTCCACAAGTGCCTGCAGGAGGCCGTCGAGGCGGGCCCGGACACCCGCACTCACATCGCGACTCACGCCCGCATCATCGCACCGACGAGCTGGCGCAGACACGCGCAGCACGCCACCGGGGAGCCCGGTTTCTGGCCGGCCACGGATACGGCCCGGCCACGGATACCGCGATGAGTTTCACCGGCCCGGCCAGTCTCACCTCCGCTGTCGACAACACAGGAGGAACACGTGGCTCAGCTGCTGAGAGTCCAGAACTTCAACGTCTCAAGTGACGGAATCGCCGCCGGTGAAGACCAGACCCTGGAGAGGCCCTTCGGCCATGTCGAGCCCGAGAAGCTGTTCGCCTGGGCCGGCGCCACAGCGAGCTGGCCCATGCGCACCGCTCCCGGGGGCAGCCGGGGCCTGGACGACTACCTGACACGGGACTACGACCGCAACATCGGCGCCGAGATCATGGGCCGCAACAAGTTCGGACCCCAGCGCGGTCCCTGGCACGACCATCAGTGGCAGGGCTGGTGGGGCGACCAGCCCCCCTTCCGCACCCCGGTGTTCGTCATGACCCACCACAAGCGTCCCTCGTTCACGCTCTCCGACACCACCTTCCACTTCACCGACGACGACCCGGCCACGGTCCTCGCACAGGCGCGGGAGGCCGCGCAGGGCAAGGACGTCCGCCTGGGCGGCGGGGCAACCACCATCCGGCAGTTCCTCGACGCCGACCTCGTCGACACCCTGCACGTGGCCGTCTCGCCGATGAAACTCGGGTCCGGCGTCCGGCTCTGGGAGTCCCCCGACGAGCTCCTCGACCGGTTCCACCTGGACATCGTCCCCAGCCCCAGCGGCGTGACACACCACCTGTACTGGCGCAAGTAGCCGAATCTCAAGGCCGGCCCCCGGCCCGGCCACTCTGGCGGTCAGGGCTGCCCGGGAAGCACACCACCAAGCCGCACCCCTGGGGCGGTCAGCCGATCCTGGCGGGTTCCTCGGCTCCTGCCCGGGTCGAGGCGACCCGGGCAGGAGCCGGTACCGGTCCAGTCCCATCTATCCGAACGCGTCAGCGCACAGGAGATCGACGCAGCCCTAGCGGGCGACGGTCCTGTCGAACCGCCTCACCGGCTCCGGCCCCACCACACCCAGCTCCCCCTCCGCGTCCGAGAAGAACTCCCCGGACCTATATCCGCGCGCGGCGGCGCGGGCCGTGTGGACGTCGCGGACTTCTCCGCGAACCAGCACGCGCACGGCGGGGCTCATCGCAGACCTGCAGGGCCGCCGCCGGAAGCCGCCGCATCTTCGCCCACCGCCAGTCACGCGTCCTCAGACGTGAAAACGGTGAGCGGGAAGGCTGCGGCGTCTTCCGCGGGCCGTGACAGGTACAGGGCGGTGTGGAAGTAGCCCTCGGTCTCCTTGCCCCGGGGATCCTCGCCCGCGGCCATCACCGCCGTGAGGGCATACCGCTGCTCGCGCGCGCTGGTGAAACGGCGTTGCGGATAGCTCGGAGCAGCCGCCCGCTCAGTGACAAGGCCATACGGTGCAAAACCGTCAGCGATAGGGCGGTAGGAGCCGGTGCGCAGCACGAACGCCGCGACCCACACCGGTTCGGCAGCAGCGGCGAGAAGCGGCTGGAACGTGCGCGGGGACAGGAAGCTCGCTCCGCCCGTGACAGTGACCACAACGGCTGGCCGCACGGCGCGCAGGAGCGCGGGGGTGGGCGGAGCCGTTTCGAGGTTCTCGGTGAAGCCGTCGTCCAGCAGACCGACAGCGAGAGCGTAGGAGACCGCGTTCGCGGCGATGTCGAGCCCGACCACCCGGTACGCCTCAGGACGCCGGTGAGCCGCGTAATAGGCACGGTCCCACTCGATCAGCTCCGCCGTGCTCAGCGCCGCGGCCCGCGGGGACGTGTAGTGGGCATACAGATCCTCCAGGGTGAGATCGTGGTTGAGAAGAGCCGCGTTGATGCCGTACGAGCAGCAGATATCCAGCACAGTGACCGGAGCCACGGCCCGGGCGCATCCCGTACGGGCGGCGGCCAGACGCCGGAACACCCCCTGCGCATGGCCAGGCGTCTGATAGTCCCAATGACCCAGGAGACGGAAGAAACGCCTGGGGTCCGGCTGGTCGTACACCTCGTCGAACGAGGTCATCTCCCTCTGACCCCTCTGACCCCTCGAGTCCCTCTGGTGATCCCTCTGGTCCCTCTGGTCCCTCTGGCCGCGGACGGACGGCGCGACAAGTGCGGCACTCTCCCGGTCTCCTTGGCCGTAATGCCGCGCATGCGTCATCGCAGTGTCCCTTCCCTGCCCCGGGCCGCCCCTGCACCACGGCAAGGAACACCGAAGAAATACCGCCTGACCGGGAGACAGGGAAGAGAGCACCTGCAAATCCAGCCACAAACCCACGAACCCGTCCGGAGAACCCGGCCGGCGACCGGAACCACGGCAACCCACGACAGGGCAACCGCCCCCGCCACCCAGGGGCATGAACTCCAGCACCACCCCCCTGCCCCCTGCCCAGCCTGTCCCTCATCCCCGTCCAGGCCGCTCCGGACACCTCCACGGCACACGCCGAACTCAACGACGTGACCGGTGAAGCCGCCGCCGTCTCAGCATCAGACACCGGCCCCCCAGCCCCTCTCCGAGACCGTCCAACCCGCAGGTGTACCGCAGACGTCAGCGGTACCAGGCCAGTACCCGTGCGCGGGCAAGAACGCTACGGCAGGGACGGAGAGCCCGGCGCACGCCTGACAACCCACGGGTGTACACGGCCCGTTCACACTCCACGGACACAACCCCAAGCCCGCCACCCACACGGACACAACCCCAAGCCCGATACCCCCCTCGGCACTGGAACAACGTCGCCTCCATGCCATCACGCGCAACGACACATACAAAGACCGCGGCAGCAAAACCACCCAGATCTCGACCAACTCACGGAAAGCCACCGACACCAAGACACACCAAAGCATGCCGGAACACCCCAACAAACCCAAAACACACCAAACCCCTGGACTCGACCTCAGACACCCTGCTCGCCTGACGCGCGGCTGTGGGCACAGGGCGTGCCCGTGAAACGAAGGAGAGATATGCGGTACATGCACAAGACCGGTATCGCGGTGGCCGGGGCGGTAGCTGTCCTTGCCACCCTCGCCCCCGCTGCCGGAGCCTCGACCCCCGCAGAAGAGGTTCCTGTGGTCGACACCTCCAAGGAGCTGGCCGACATCGTGGAGGTAGGCAGCGGCGGCAGCTGCTACGGCGGAACCTACTTCGGGCACAGGGCCGTCGTGAGGTGCGGCAGCCATGTCCTGAGGGTCAACTGGAACGCCCACCAGGACCGCTCCGTCGACGAAGTCTTCGCAGTTACGTCGAACAACAAGATTTGGCACATCTGGAAGAACTCCGGTGGCTGGAAGCAGATGCCGAACAACGGGCGCGCCGTCGACACCGTCCACGCCTACTGGGGCCACGGAGGCCGCACTGTCGTCGTCAAGGCCGCCAACGGCAGCCACTGGCGCAGCACCTACAAGTCCAACGCCTGGCGCGGCTGGTACGCCGCCTAGAAACCCGACCGGTGAAGGCCCCCGCTGAGCGCGGCCAGGCTCTCGCCGTGAGGCGGCGCGTGTGCTCTCGAAGGCATCTGCGCCGCCTCTGGTCCACTGCCGGAGGTTCTCACCACCACCATGGTGGTCCTGGCCCTCATTGTGCTGGGCGAGGAAGCGGGCGTAACTCACCCACAACCCCGTGGACGCCGCCGAGGTCGACGAGCCGCGGCTACGGGACCTGATCCCGGCCCAGGGCCGGGCTGATGCTGTGGGCGGGCGGCATGGACAGGGCGCATCGACACACCAGCGCGTATGGGCGGTGGCCTTGCGGGAAGGCACGCAGGCGCTAGTGGCGGGGACAGATCTGCGCGGGCGGCGGGTGGACCTGGCGGCCGTCTGCTCAGTGAGGCTGCCGAGTGATGGCGTCGACGTCCATGCCGACGAGCGTGGCCTGCACGGCGGCGTTGTCACGGCCACAGGCCGTATCTATGTGGCCAAGGTACGGTCCGAGTTCTGGCGTCGTCCCAGGCCGTACGCCGCGTCCGGCCGGTTCGCCGGTGATGGTGCGCGGTGGTGCGTCAGGGCATGCTGTTTCAACCCCGTACCGCCGTATGGACCGGGCGTTCGCGACGCCGGGCGGCGAGGTCTTCGGCTTCGGCATCCCCACTGACCTCTTGGAGGCAAACCGCAGGGCCGCCGGCGACCATCTGCCGGTGTCGGCGGCCCTGTGGGTCCCGGCCGCGGAATAGCGGCCTACGGGCGCTGTTTCACCCGGTCGACGATCCCCCAGTCCACTACGTGCGACAGCTGGACGTACTTCTTCTTCCCGGAAGCCGAGACCCGCTCGTCGCGGAAGCCCAGGAATTCATACGACGCCGGGTCGAAGATCAGGTACTTGCCTTCGTAGGACCCGCGCTCGGTATGGGCGATCCCCACCCCGGTCCGCCCGGCGGAGTCCTTCACTCCCGGGATCGTCCTGACGCCGGGCACAAGGGCCAGCGCCTCGTACGCCGCGGGGCGCAGTCCCTGGGGCAGCACCGGGTTCTTCAGGAGCTCGCCGAGCAGCCAGTAGGCCTCGAACCGTTCGGACTTGCCGAGGTCGCTGATCGGCCGGTCGTCGGACCCGCCGCGGGAGCCGTAGGAGATGATGGCCGAGATGAGTTTCTCCGGGTCTTGGGGCAGCTTCTTCAGCTCGCTCCACTTCCGGGGTGGCCACACCCCGCCGCCCTTCCCCGCGGGCTCCTCCCACATCTCGCGGCCCAGTTCCATGGTCAAGGAGGGCTTGGAGACGTCCACCGAGTCCCACATCTCGTCGGTGTAGGTCTTGACCGTGCCGGTCTTCTGCTCCGTCTCCTTGATGATCCGCTTCGAGTAGATGAACTGGTCGTCGCGCGGAGCCACCGGCTCCTTCTCCTGCTCGCGCTCCCACGCCGCCGCCCCGTTCAGCACCGTCGCGGCGGCGTTCTTCACCCGCGGGGTGCTCGTGCCCGGTACGCCGCCCTCGCCGGAGCCGCCCGTGCCGATCAGCACCGCCGTCCCCGTAACCGCCGTGGCGACCGCTGCGGCCGCCGCGAGGCGCAGTGCATGGCGGCGGCTGGGGCCGGTGCCGGTGCGCTGGTCCGCGTGGGCCATCGCGTTGAGCAGCTGGTGCCGGGCCCGGTCCCGGGCCGGACCGGTGAGCGGGGCGGCGTCCGCGTCCCACTCCTTCAGGAGTTCGAGTTCGTCATTCATGGTCGGATACCTCTCGCAGTGCCGTCGGATTGGATCCGCCCAATGCTTCGCGCAGCTTGCTGCGAGCCCGGTGCAGCCGTGATCTGACCGTGCCCACGGGGATACCGAGGGCCTGGGCCGCCTCTGCGTAGTTGAGATCCCCCCAGGCCACCAGCAGCAGCACGTCCCGGTGCCGAGCGGGCAGCGCGGCCAGTGCCGCCGCCAGCTCGCGGCGTACGGCCCGCGCCACCACCCGGTCCGCGGCCCGGTCGGCCAGCGGCTCGTCGTGGTCGGCGAGGGCCGGGACCCGGGACATGGCCTTGAACCGGCGGGCCTCAGCCCGCCGATGCCGGCCGACCAAGTTGGTCGCGATGCCAAACAGCCAGGGCCGGGCGTCGGCGCCCGCGCCGCGGGCCGGGTCGTAGCGATGCCGCTGCTGGAATGCGGTGGTGAAGGTCTCCGCCACGAGGTCGTCGGCGACCTCGCCGCCGAGGCGGCGGGCCGCATAGCAGTGCACGGCGTCGGCGTGCCGGTCGAAGAGCGCGGCGAACGCCTCGGGCTCATCCCAGGACCGCGCGATCACTGAGGCGTCGCTCTCCTCCACATCGGCACACGTGATGCCGATGCCGACGCCTGGTCCGACGGTCATCGGGGCTCCTCTCGTCCAAGGGACGATGCTCGAATACTTGGGCTTTCACCTCTCCTTCGCCCATCGCTCCGAAGCGGTTCCCTCAGACCCCCTCGGCGACGCCGCGGCCTGCGGCCACACCCACATGCCGGGCACGGAATACGCCACCGCGATCGGTGACAGGGTTCATACCGGTACCCCATGATCGGTACGCTCGTCACGCCTTCGGCATGCCCCATGCCCCGGGCCGGTTCGAGCGGCGAGTCGGCCATGGCGGTCAGGGCGTGTCGCCGACCCAGTCGAAGCGGACCGGATCTCCTGGACGCGGGTCGTACACGGCCCGGCCGCCAGCGCCGAACTGCCCCAGCTCGGTGGCCAGCACGACGCCGGTGTCGCCTTCGTCCTGCGTCCAGTCGGTGACGTCGAGCAGCAGGCCGTCCAGCGGTCCGCCGACCAATTCTGCGTAGCGCCGGTCCGGCCGCGGGCCCGGGCGGTCGTGGTCGGCGCCGTAGACCCGGCGGCACAGCAGCTCCTCGTCATCACGGTCCATCCGTTCAGCCTCGCAGCCGCCACTGACAATGCCGACCCGCCTGCGTCACCTGCGGAAGCGGGAGCGCCAGGTGCCGCGGGCCTTCTGCACGGGCCCGTCCCGGTCGTGCTTCAGCGGTTCGTACTCGACGGGTTCTGCTGGGCGTTCGGCGGTGACAGCTCGCTGCTTGCAGTCGCCGTACAGGTGCGGGTGTGTCTCCCGCGGAGCGTCCCACCCTGCGGACTCGATGGCCTCCCACCGTTCGTCGGTGAACCGGGTACCGCAGCCGGTGCACCCGGGGCGGCGGGATTCCCGCTCGGCCCGCTGCTGCTCGGCCGCGCGCCGCCGCTCCCCCTGGCGCTCCCGCTCGCGGGCTAGGGACTCGGCCCACCGACGGGCGTCACGGCGAGGATATTCCTTGAACCACGGAGGCGGTGCCTGCCCGGGATTGCTGCCGGGCAGACACCGCCTTGAGGGCAACGATCCGGCCCCGGCCCTGGTCAGGAGGGCTCGGTGAGAACCCACAACTCCCAGACTCCGGCAGCCCGGCACTCATAGGCGCGTACGCCGTTCTCCATGTACCACCGGCCGCGCTCGTGACAGCGCTTCTCCTCGGACAGAGGAAAGTCCGCCACGTGGTGCCAGCCTGGCCCGGCTGCCAGCGTGGACTGTACGGGCATGGGTGCGGGCGCCGAGGCCTCAGCGGTCGCGCCGTGGCTCGCCGCCAGCAGCGACGCGGCCGCAGCCGCGAGGAGAACGCGTTTCATGGTTCGCATGGAACGCATCCTTCCGCAGCTGGCGGGCCCTTATCGATGGAGACCGCCCCGCCTTCCCTCGATTGGCCTAGGGGGTGATACACGCAGCCTGACTGTGGGACGTGACGCGGTTCTTGAGGGTGCGGCACTCTGCGCGCCCGCCCATCGCCACTTTTGACTCAGTGCGTTCTCAGCTTGCGGTTTCCGGCCCGGCCTGTCGCGATGTTTCGTATCTTCTTGCTGCAGCCTGACCCGGCGAGCAGGGCGAGTATCTCCGGCGACGTCGACTGCTCGGCGAGGACACGCTGCATCCAGTACGTGACCTCTGCCAACTCTGCCGGTACCGGCACGTGACCGTCCTCGATGGACAGGTAGAACAGCCAGTCGCGGATGCGGCGGCGGATGAACTCGCGGTACCCCTCCGCTTTGAGCTGGTCGAACTCCGGCAACAGTCCGGCAGACCACTGCCGGAACTCGGCAGGGCCGGTCGCCTGCATCGCGATCTTGTCCACGAAGGCGACCACCGCCGTCTTGGACCCCAACTCGTGGGGGTCACGCAGGATGGCGGCGACGATCGCACGGTCCCGGTCACGGCTCCGCGAGGAAGCCGTCACCGAGACGACACGTTGGTACGCAGACGACCGGACGTGCTCGTCCGCGAGGGCACCATCGACATCCACGTCGACGATGCCGGCCCCCGCCAGCAACTCAGCCACATCGGAACGCAATGTCATCGCTTCGTCTCCCCTCGCAGAGCCGGACTCCACATCGCGGGCACCGTCCCCCGGTCCACACGCTGAACCAAACGAGACGGCCTGTTAACACTCCAGCTGCAGATCGTGATCCTCGTCGTTGGGCGGCTGCGGTGACGGCAAGGAAGGCGTGGGCGAGCATGGCCTCCAACCGGAGGCGTACGGCCCGAAGCTGGATGTGGACTTCACCCCGCTGCGCGAGCAGGCCCCGGGCCGTGGCCGACTTCGGCCCGGCTGCCTGGAAGGCCGGGGCCGATCGGCGTCCCCACGCCCTCGGCCCTGCCGTCCAGCAGACCCTGCTCGGTGAGGGAGCGGGCCAGGTGACCCGCAGGCCAGCGGCGTCGGTCAGGGGGGTGTGAGGGTGTCGAGCCGGGCGGCGAGGTCGGGGTGGGCGGCGGTCAGGTGGGGGCGGGCGGCGGTCAGAGGGGCGATGAGGTCGGCGGGGTCGTCGTGGGCGAGGGCCGCGTGGAGTTCGGTGAGCGGGCGGCGGGCCGCGGGGGGCAGGTCGGTGAGGGCGGTGATCTGGCCGGCGAGGCGGCGCAGGTCGGCCGCGTTGCGGCGGGCCCAGGCGGCGGTGGTGCGGTCGGCGGCGCGGGCCTGTCGGGTGGCCTGTACGCGCTGTTCGCCGGTGGTCCCGGCGGGGCCGGGGCGGCCGCGCAGGTAGCGGCGTTCGGCGGCCTGGCGGCTGGCGACGCCGAGGGGGTGGGCGAGGTCGGCCCAGCTGGCGCCCGCGTCGCGGGCCGTTTCGATCAGGCCGGTCTCCCATCCGGCGAGTTGCTCGCGTACGTGCCGCAGCAGCGACAAGGAGGCCAGGGCCTGTTCCGGACCGGGGGCGGGGGCGGTTGGGGTCTCGTGCTGGGCTTCACGCAGGGCGTCGTCTATGGCATCAAGGGCCGCCGCGGCGGCAAGGAACGACACCGGGCTGTGGGCGTCGGTGCTGGGCGAGGACGGCTGGTTTGCCGCGGTCACGGACACCTCCCTCAAGGTTGTCATCAGGTAGACGACATCATGTTTGTCATCCATTGGATGACATGTTACAACGGTGTCAGTGAGGCGCATTGGCAGTAACTGCCTGAACCTGCTGGAGGTGTTTTCACGATGTTGATGCGCACTGACCCCTTCCGTGAGCTGGACCGGCTGGCGCAGCAGCTGGTGGGCCCGGGCACCTGGTCGAAGCCGTCGGCGATGCCGATGGACGCCTACCGCGAGGGCGACGAGTACGTGGTGGCCTTCGACCTTCCCGGCGTCACCGCGGACACGATCGACATCGACGTCGAGCGGAACATGCTGACGGTCAAGGCCGAGCGCAGGCCGGTGGCAAAGGCCGACGACGTGCAGATGGAGCTGTCCGAGCGGCCGCTGGGCGTCTTCTCCCGCCAGATCGTGCTGGCCGACACCCTCGACACCGAGCACATCAAGGCCGACTACGACGCGGGTGTGCTGACCCTGCGGATCCCGATCGCCGAGCGTGCCAAGCCCCGCAAGATCTCCGTCGGCGTCGGGCCCGGCCACAAGGAGATCTCCGGCTGACACCGGCCGGTCAGGTGCGGAGGACGGGCATCTGATCTCCCCCTCCCCCGCCCTCCGCACCCCGTGGGCAGTCCGAAGAACAAGAAGGGGTGGCGGCCGAGATGACTCTGCGACGCGAAGCGTTCCTCGACCATGTGAAGGAACGCGGCAAGTACGGCACTGCGGAGGAAGCCGAGCGCGCGGCCCGTGTGGTGCTCGCCCTGCTCGGCGCACATCTGATCGGCGAGGTCCGCGCCCAGCTCGCGGCACGGCTGCCGGAGGGCTTCGCCCTGATCCTGCTCAACCCGCTGCAGAGCGCCGAACCGCTGCCCCCTGAGCGGTTCGTCCGGGCGACTGCGGCCTGGATCGAGGGCGCCACCGAGCAGACCGCGACATGGGACGTCGGCGCCGTCCTGTCGACGGTCGCCGACACGGTCGGCGATGACCTGCTGGAGCAGATCCTGTTCCAGCTCCCCGCCGGCTACGACCTCCTCTTCGGCCGCCCCCAGCCCATCTGACCCATACCTCGGTGCCCCACACCGGCACCCTTGCTCCCATGAAAGGCATGCACCGCAGTGATCACCGACGTGCGCGCACCGCTTGAGCACCAGCAGCCGTACGGGACGGCATATGAGCAGATGCTGGAGAAGGTCCGCTACGAAGGCGCCTATCCCACCCGCGAGCGAGCCGAGGAAGCGGTCCGCCTGGTCCTTGCGGGGCTGGGACGCCAGCTCACCGGCGACGAACGCGTCGATCTGGCCGCCTGCCTGCCCCTGGAGGCCGCGCGTGTCCTGACCGCGCAGCTCCCCGACACCCGGCCGCTGACCGGATGGGCCTTCGTCAAGGACCTCGCCGCCCGCTCCGGCGCCTCCCTGGCCACGACCCGGTGGGACACCGGGTCCGTCTTCGCAGCCGTCGCCGCCCACGCCGGCCCCGACCTCATCACCCGCATCCTGCACCAGCTCCCCACCGGCTACGCGCTACTGTTCGGCCGCGCCGAACTCACCCTTTCCGCGTAAACGGTCCGTACCCCTCCCCCGCCAGGGAGAGTTGGACCACGTTGCACGGCCCGCGCACCCCGCAGGAAGAAGCCGCCGCAGCCCCGGCATGACAGCCGGGGCTGCGGGCGGGGCCGGAGCCCTGGTGAAGACGACGTTGCCCGGGACGCTGGAGCGTCCCGGGCAGCATGTGCGGGCGCCCGCCACGAAGCCATTTGGGCCGTCGCATGTCTTCGCTGTCTCAGGCCGAGGCCGGCGGAGCGGATGACTCGGCGGCGCGACGGTATTCGGCGTTGATGCGCTGGGCTTCTTCGAGCTGGTCTTCCAGGATGACGATGCGGCAGGCGGCCTCGATCGGGGTCCCGCGGTCGACGAGCTCCCGGGCCCGGGCTGCGATGCGCAGTTGGTAGCGGGAGTAGCGACGGTGCCCGCCCGCGGAGCGGAGCGGGGTGATCAGGCGGGCTTCGCCGATGGCGCGGAGGAAGCCCTGGGTGGTGCCGAGCATCTCGGCGGCCCGGCCCATCGTGTAGGCGGGGTAGTCGTCGTCGTCGAGACGGCCGAAGGTGTCGTCTGCTGTCATTGCACCTCTCTGTGGAACACGGTTGAGGGGCCCTGGTGTCGTACGACACCAGGGCCCCGAAGGAACTGCTACACCATCCGCCGGCCCTGGTACTGCGCCGGCGTTCCGTTTCCGCTGACCCGACGGGAACCCTGTCGGGGGTGCGGGGATCGCGGTTGCTTGACCGGAGACCACCTCACTATCGATGTCCTGCGGTACCCGGGCTCAAGACTTCCGCCCGGGCGATCCTGATGGCGCCTGGCTCCTCCGTTCTTTCCTCGGCGAACAACTGCGTACTGCTGGTACTGCGAACTGCTCGGCGGCCTGTGACAGCGCCACCTTCGGCAGCCAGCCCCGTCGCCCGTCCTGCGTCTGCTCTGGCTCCGAACCCCACTGCCGAACTTCCCGGTGCGCGCGTCCGCAGCCGACGCCTTCACCGAGGTACTGCTCACTGACTTCACTGCTGGGTACTGCGTCACCTGCGGTACTGCTCACGGCAACCCCTGATCACTGCGGGCCGCCCGGTGCGGTCGCCAGTCCCGTCGCCCGTCCTGCAACAACCCCGGCTTCGACACTCCGCCACCGCACCGTCCTGCGAACTGCAACTGCGAGTACTGCTGCCCGGCAGTTCATCTCTGCCAGGCCCTGCCGACTTCCTTGGCTACGAGAGAAACCCTAACCAGACCACCACCCAATGTCTACTCCAGCCACGATAGATTTTTGGGTGTTCGACAATGAGGTATTCACATTCGAACGGCGATGACGCGGAGGTTGACGGGCGGACCACAGGCTGGCGCAGGCAGCGCCCGGGACTCCCTCGCGGGTCTCGCAGGTCCGATCCCAGCCGAGGCCGACACCGCGGGCCTTGGGCGTCTCGGAGCCCGGCATCAACGCCCTGCGCCACGGCGGCGGCACCCTGGACCTGACCCCACACCCGGACAGCCCGGATCTGGTCCGACCCACGCTCCAGTCCACGCCCCTGCCTCGCCCACGATCCGTGAGTGCCGGCGCATTCCCGCGACACCGACACCCACGGTCGGACTGCACCGACCGTGCAGGGCAAGCTCGACACGGCCGGAACGCCCTGGCCCTACCGCCCTCACCCAACAAGGGACAGAACGAGCCGGGACAGCGCAATTCCTCTACGCCAAGGACGTGCACACCCGGCCTTCGCCCCCCTTGGCAATGGCTGCTTCATCAGCGGCTTCCGAGGAAGGCCGCAGCGCTCAGCGGCGCCGCCATGCACTGCTCCTGCTTTCTCTCCGCACCCAGAACCGGTGTGACGGTATCGACCCGCTTGAGCGAGAGCAGGCGGAAGCCTCGACTCCTGAGACCACCCCGCTTGGCGGCTGCGCGTTTGGCGTGGCTGCAGCAGTCCAGGCGCTGAGAGACCATCCTTAAACCCCTGCTCCTCTCGCACACAAGCCGCGGTGGGGTCGGCAACGTCAGCGCCGCGGTCGCACGAACAAGGTGATCGCACCAAATGGCGGGTGCGGTTCGGTGCCGCTGCGAGATCCGGCCGAGGTCGGCTTCCACGACGGAGCCTCTACCGAAACCGCCCATTCGTCACTGCCTCGATAATTCCACGGTGACGAGTGCAAGGGATCCCCTATCACCATATCGTCAATCCGCTCATAGAGCGGGGCGGATTTTCGAGTAAGATTCCAAGCGGCCGGTGAATCTGCCACCACCCACAGATTCCCAGAAAGTATTCGGCGAAAGATTCGGCACCTGTTTTTCATCTTGAAAACTGCCTAATTACAAACCCTCACCGGCGCGAGCAAGGGTTCCTCAAACTCCGCAGAGACCCCGGAGCCGAAGGTGGAGGGCACTACACGGATCCCCCTGAACGTGCCGAGCACGGACGGGCACAGAAGGACGATTCGCGCGTACTGCAACATCACGGCGGACGCTCCTCACTGGTCCAAGAAGGGCAAGAGCGTCATCTACAAGACCCGCGCCCAGTGTTACGGCAACATCCCCTCGGTGCAGTTGAAGGTCACCTCCAAACTGATGCGGGCGGGCGCTCCGAGGGCCGCTGGTCGCCGCGACCGCGAAGGAGACGCAGACCGTGCGCACGGGTGGGGATAGGGCGACGTTCTACGCACCCGTCCCGCACGGCAAGAAGGTGAAGTACAGTGCCCGCTTCTGGGGTCAGAGCACCGCACAGATCATGTCGCCCATCGTGGGCACCAAGACGCAGGTTGTCAGCAAGACAGCCGACGCCAAACCCAGGTAGTCGAAACGAACAAGGGCGCCTTTGCCATGGCCAGTAACTGGGAAGTCGACGTACAGCTGCTGATGGACGTCACCAACGACGAATGGCAGCGGTTTCAACAAGGGATGGTCGACTCGATGGAGGAGGAACCGCAGTACGAAATCGTGCCGACCGCCACGTCTAACAACCCGACCGGCGCCTTCTTCTCCGTCGGCGCCACCGTGCAGGTATCGGCCGACACACCCGGCAAAGCGGCGGACATCGCGGTCGCCGTGACGCGCAAGGCCCTCCGGCGGTCCGGAGCAGCCCCGGACCGCGGTGTGGTGGAAGTCAACATCCGCCAAGGCGACGAGGACCCCCGCCTTCTGGGCCGCTAGAGATTGTCCCGTATGGGGTGTGAGTTATCGGGTGAGGGCCAGGTTGTGTAGCCGGGCGATGCCGAGCATGGCCTGGTGAACGCCGTTGCCCTTGAGTCGGCAGTCCCGCAGGATCTTCCAGTTCTTCAGCCTGGACAGGGCGTGTTCCACCCGGCTCGTGCCCGGCGGTGGACGGTATTCTCCACTTCCTGGCGTGGGCTGAGGTGCGTCTGGCCACGTCGTCTGCGGTGCGGGATGAGCAGGCCGGTGCCTTGGTAGCCGCCGTCGGCGATGGCCGGTGCGCTGCGGCAGGCCCGGTCGACGCCGGACTCGGTGAACGCCCGGCAGTCGTTGCGGCTGCCGGGCAGGGGTAGGCCGATCGCCACCACCAACGGCTCTTGGCGTCGATCACGACCTGCAAGTTCGTCGAGTACCGATAGTTCTTGCTGGAGGCGGCCACGCTGCGAGCTGGTGCGGGAGCTGGGCCGCCTCGTCCCGCACGACGGCTTCATGCTGTCCGGCCTCGCCCCCCCTCACTCGCGTGAGCTGCTTCCTCAACGGTCAGCACACCTACAGCTACCGCTCGTTGCGCGAGGTCCTGCTCGGCGAGTTCCGTACCGGCCACCGCCATCCCTTCGCGGAGCTGTGGCGCGCGCCCAGTGCGCGGTCGCGCCGCCGGCGCAGGCGTTGAGGCACTTCGTCGCGCGCAGAACACCCCGTCCGCTGCCCTCCGCACGGCCGCCCGCGGTGGTCGTCGTCGACGGCACGGAGCGGATCCGGGCCGCGACTCCGGAGGGCCGCGCACGGCTGCGCGCCTGTCTGCCCGGCTTCACGGGCCCGGACAGCCTGCTGCCGATCACGTACATGCACGTCACGATCATGGGCCGCTGCCGTCGCGGCCCGGTGGTGAACCGGATCCCGGCGCGAGCGAGGTGGCCATCACCATCCAGCCCGCCACCTCCCGCACGCTGCTGCCCGCGGTCGCCGCCTGGTACGGCATCACGGCCCGCGAAGTGGCCGTACTGCGCCAGGCCTTGGAGGGCCTGCCAGCGAAGCAGATCGCCCGCCGTCTCGGCGTGGCCCCCACACGGTCAACGACCACTTCAAGGCGCTCTACCGCGAGGTCGGCGTCTCGGCCCTGGAGGAGCTCCTGGCCGCTCTCGCGCACTGTGGGCCTGCTGGACGGGCCGCACTCGTCCTTTGACGCCGACGAACGCGTGCGGCCCAGAGCGCCCCGCGAGGAGCGCCGTCAGGTGGCTGTGGAGATCACGAGCATCTTCGTCACCGACCCGTCGTCGCCGACCACGTCCCGTACGTGGTGGAAGCCCAGGCGTTCGGCCATCGCCAGACTGGCGGCGTTCTCGGCGCCCACCATGCCGTAGACCTCCTTGAGGCCCAGGTTGTCGGAGGCGTGCCGCAGCAGGACGCGGATGACCTCGCTCCCCAGGCCCTTGCCCCAGTACTCGGGGGCCAGGGCGGTGATGAGTTCATGGCCGTCGACATTGCCGGTCTTCTTGGCCTCCGCGTGCCCGATGTACCTCCCCTCGTGCCACAGGCCCCACACGTCGAACAGGCCCTTCGGGTAGATGTCGGTGAGGATCATGCGGAACGCCTTGCGCAGGTCGTCCTCGGGCACCTCGTCCTGGCCCATCCAACGGCGCACCTCCTCGTCGCGCAGGAGGGTGACGAAGGCTTCCTCGTCCTGTGACCGGTACGGCCTGAACTCCAGCCGTTCGCTGTGCAGTGTCGGCGTCATCGGCGAACTCCTCGAACAGAGCTTGGAAACAGAGTGACGGCGTCAGGACCCTGCGTTCTCCATCCGCTCGCGCAGGCTGCGCGGGCGCATGTCGGTCCAGACCTCGTCCACGTAGGCGGAGCACTCGGCCTCCGAGCCTTCCTTTCCCACGGGGTGCCAGCCGGCGGGTACGTCGACGTCGACCGGCCAGAGCGAGTACTGGTCCTCATCGTTGCGCAGCACCTGGTAGCGGGTGTTCTCGTCCATTTCAGGGTCTCCGTGGTCGGTGGGGCGGTCGCGGTCCTCCGGTCGGACCGCGTCGTCCGCGGTGGGGGCCGCGGAACGGGTTCGGGAGCGAGGGCCGCGGGCCGGTGGTCCGCGGATGCCGGGGCGGCGCGGACTCATCGGCGGTCCCGTGCGGGGGAGGCAGCGCTGCCCCGGGCGTGCGCGGCGATGTGCCGCAGGGCGGTGGCGAACTCGTCGGCCACGCGGCGTACGGTCTCCGTGTCGTGCAGGCCGGGGCGGTGGTGCCAGGTGAAGGCGAGGCGGCCGTTCTGCACCGCGCCCACCACCTCCAGGGGGTGCGATCCGCTGTCCCGGGGGTCGTGGTCCTGGCCGAACGAGCCGTGCTCGGTGCGCACAAGCCCTGCCTCGGACGCGGTCGGGCGGGCGTCCCACTGTCCGAGGTAGTTGAACACCACCTGCCCGTGCGCCACTGAGCCCAGCCGTTCGCGGACCTCGGGCGGGCCGAACGTGCGCAGTGCGCCGAAGCCGAGCCCGTTGCCGGGAACGGCGCGCAGTTGGCGGCGTACGGACTTCACGAGGCCCCGCCAGTCGCGGGCCGGGCCGAGGTCGTCCGGCTCGGGCACCGTCAGGGCGACCGGGTGGACGGTGGTGAACCAGCCGACCGTGCGGGACAGGTCGATGTCGTCGAACACGTCCTCGCGGCCGTGTCCTTCCAGGTCGAGGCGGACCCGGTCACCGCCGGTCCAGCGGGCGAGGGCCAGGGCGAGTGCGGCCAGCAGGACGTCGTTGACGCGGGTGCGGTACGCGGTCGGGGCGGACCGCAGCAGGGCCGTGGTGTCCTCCTCGCCGAGCTCGACCGAGAGGGTGCGGGTCTCCCCCGCGTCGGGTTCCGGCCGGTCGGCGGGTGGCAGCGGCTCGGCCGTCACCGCCTCCTGCCAGTACGGCAGTTCGTGGTCGAGGCCGCCCTCGGCGACATGGGCGGCGAGGCGCCGGGACCAGTCCCGGAAGGAGGTGGTGCGCTCTCCCAGCGCGATCGGCTGCCCCTGGACGGCCTGGTGATAGGCGGCCTCCAGGTCGTCGGAGAGGATCCGCCAGGACACGGCGTCGACGACCAGGTGGTGGGCGACCAGGAGGAGGTGGACAGGGCGGTCGGCGCCGCCGGTGAACAGGGCCGCCCGCAGCAGCGGTCCGTGGCCGAGGTCGAAACCGGTGTGCAGGTCGTCGGCGGCCTTCTCCATGGCCGCGTCGGCCTCCTCTGCCGACAGACCCGTGAGGTCGTGTCGGTCGAGGAGGCGCTCGGCCTCGTCGCCGTCGAACGGGGGCCGGTTGAACTGGCGCCATCCGTCGGTGTCGTGGGTGAAGCGCATGCGCAGGGCGTCGTGGTGCTCCAGCAGGGCGCCCAGGGCCGCGCACAGCGCCGTCCGGTCGGGCGCCGCATGCAGTTCCAGGAGCGCCGACTGGTTGAAGTGGTGGTGACCCGCGCGCGGAGTGGTCAGGAACCACTCCTGGATGGGGGTGAGCGGCACGTCGCCGGTGACGGGGCCGTCGCCGGAGTGCTGGGGCGCGGTGCGTACGACGGTGGCGAGCTCGGCCACGGTCTGGTGGGTGAACAGGTCGCGGGTGGCCAGGTGCAGGCCCTCGCGACGCAGCCGCGACACCACCTGCATGCTCAGGATCGAGTCGCCGCCGAGGTGGAAGAAGTTGTCGTGCGCGCCGATGCCGTCGACGCCGAGGACGTCGCCCCAGATCCGCGCGACATGGCGTTCGGTGTCGGTGCGCGGCGGAGTGTGCGACGCCGTGCCGGTGTGGGCGGGTCCGGGTTCGGGCAGGGCGCGCCGGTCCGTCTTGCCGTTCGGAGTGAGCGGCAGGCGCTCCAGCGGCACGAACACCGACGGGACCATGTGCGCCGGGAGCAGTCCGGCGAGGTGGTCGCGCAGTTCACCGACCGGCAGGTTCTCGGGATCTCCGGTGGCGGGGACGACGTACGCGACGAGGCGGCCGTGCTCTGCGGTGCCCTCCCGGGAGTCGGAAGCTTCCTCGTCCGCCTCCCCCACGGTGTCGTCCCGGTGTGGTGCCGTG
The DNA here is from genome assembly GCF_055594065.1 of Streptomyces sp. NPDC040610. Classification (NCBI taxonomy): domain Bacteria; kingdom Bacillati; phylum Actinomycetota; class Actinomycetes; order Kitasatosporales; family Streptomycetaceae; genus Streptomyces; species Streptomyces sp. NPDC040610. The sequence goes on from NZ_JBVIXA010000016.1 coordinate 25,609, forward strand.
CGGACGACGACCGCCGCGTCCCGCACCTGCGGGGCACCGCGCAGCGCGCTCTCGATCTCGCCGGGCTCGATGCGGAAGCCGCGCAGTTTGACCTGGTCGTCGGCCCGTCCTGCGAACCGCAGTTGGCCGTCGGCGGCCCACACGACCAGGTCGCCGGTGCGGTACATCCGCTCCCCCGGCCCGCCGAACGGGTCGGCGAGGAACCGCTGGGCGGTCAGACCCGGCTGGTTCAGATAGCCGCGGGCGAGGCCGGGGCCCGCCACGTACAGCTCCCCGGTCACTCCGGACGGGACGGGGCGCAGGGCCGCGTCCAGGACGTAGAGGCGCGTGGCGCCGGCCGGGCCGCCGATCGGCGGGGCGGCGGCGCCGGGGCTCAGCGGGCCCGTCCAGGTGGCGACCACCGTGGCTTCCGTCGGCCCGTACGAGTTGATCATCCGGCGTCCGGGGGCCCACTCAGCCACGAGGTCGGGCGGGCAGGCCTCGGCTCCGACGATCAGGGTGCGCAGGTGCGGCAGGGATCCCGCGGTGTGGGGCGGGACGGTGGCCAGGGCCGCGGGCGGGATGAGGGTGTGGCTGACGCGCTGCTCGGCGAGGGCGTCCGCGAGGCGGTCGCCGACAAGCGGACCTTCCTCGCCCGTCACCAGCGTCGCCCCGCTGAGGAGCGAGGAGCACAGTTCGAGGACGGAGGCGTCGAAGCTGGGTGAGGCGAACTGCAGGACGCGGTCGCCGGGGCCGACGGCGTACTGCGCGGCGGCGGCTGCGGCGAAGCCCGCGAGGCCGTGGTGCGGGACGACGACGCCCTTGGGCGTGCCGGTGGAGCCGGATGTGTAGATGACGTACGCCGGGTGAGCGGGCGTCAGGGCGGCCGTGCGGTCGGCATCCGTGGGCGCGGTGTCGGGGCCCTCCTGGACCCACACGTCCGCCGGGTCGCCAAGGACCAGCGTCGCGCCCGCGTCGCGGACCATGAACTCGCGCCGTGGTTCCGGGTAGTTGGGGTCGACGGGCAGGAAGGCGCCACCCGCCTTGGCGACGGCGAGCTGAGCGATCACGCTTTCGCGGGCGCGCGGCAGGGCGAGGGCGACGATCCGCTCGGGTCCGACGCCCTGGCCGATGAGGCGGTGGGCGAGACGGTTGGCGGCGCGGTCCACCTCGGCGTATGTCCACTGCTGACCGCCCTCGTCGAGGGCCACCGCGTCGGGCGTGCGTGCCGTCTGCCGCTCGAACAGCTCCGGCAGGGTCACCGCCGGGACGGATCCGGCCGCGCCCCGGCCCTGGTCGAGCAGGGACTTCAATTCCGCCTCCGCAGCCAGCGGCAGGGTGCCGAGCGGGCGGTGCGGGTCGTCCGCGACGGCTGTCAGGAGAGTGGCGAGCTGGTCGGCCATCCGCCGGGCGGTGCCCGTGTCGAACAGGTCGGTGTTGTACGTGAGGACGCCGTGCAGGCCTCCGGAGTCCGTCTCGGCGAACTCCAGGGTGAGGTCGAACGCCGCGTGCCGGAGTTCCGACTCGACGTCTTCGACATGCAGTCCTGGCAGGTCCAGGTCGGCGGCCGGGGTGTTCTGGAAGACGACCATCACCTGGAACAGCGGGGTACGGCTGGTGTCGCGGGCAGGACGCACCTCGTCGACGACCTGCTCGAACGGCACGTCCTGGTGGGCGAAGGCGTCGAGGACCGTCTGCCGTACACCGTCGAGGAAGGCCGGGAAGGCCTGGTCGGGGTCGACGTGGGAGCGCAGGACCAGGGTGTTGACGAAGAACCCGATGAGGTTCTGGATCTCGGCGCGGTCGCGGCCCGACGTGACGGTGCCGACGGCGATGTCGCGGCCGCCCGACACCTTGGCGAGGAATGTCTGCGTGGCGGCGACGAGCGTCGTGAACAGGGTGGCGCCCCGCTCCCTGCCGACCTGGGTGAGGCGCCGGGCCGTGTCGGACGGCAGGACCAGGCGGGCACTCGCGCCGTTGCGGGTGCGTACGGCCGGGCGTGGCCGGTCCGTGGGCAGGTCCAGGGGTTCGGTGTCGGCCAGGTGCTCCTTCCAGTACGCGAGCTGCGCTTCGGCGCCGGGCGCGGTGCGCTGCCAGTGGGTGTAGTCGGCGTACTGCACCGGCAGCGGCGGCAACTCGCCCGTGCCCTCGTCCAGTTCGGCCCGGTAGAGGTGGGCGAGGTCGCCGGTGAGTACGGCTGTGGACCAGCCGTCGGTGACGATGTGGTGCAGGGTCAGGGTCAGGACGTGCTCGTCGTCCGCGAGTCGCACGAGGCCGGCGCGCAGCAGCGGGCCGCGCCGCAGGTCGAACGGGCGGGCCCGCTCGGCCGTCAGCAGGTCTTCGAGGCGGGCGGCGCGCTCCTCCCCGGGCAGCCCCGTCAGGTCCTGAAGCGGCAGTGGCACCACGCCTGGCGGGTGCACGACCTGCACACCGCGGCCGTCCACCGCGTCGAAGGTGGTGCGCAGCGACTCGTGCCGGACCACCAGGGCGCGCAGGGCCGCGGCGAGGGCGCGGACGTCGAGTTGTCCGTGCAGGCGCAGCGCGAGGGCGGTGACGTATTCGGCGCCGCCGGGTGCGAACTCCTCCAGGAACCACATGCGTTGCTGTGCGTACGACATCGGCGCCGTCGCGTCGCGTTCCACCGGGACGACGCCGGGGCGCGCCCCGCCGAGTGCCCGGTGGTCGCCGAGCAGCGCGGCGAGCGCGGCCGGCGTCGGGTGGGCGAACACCTCGCGCGGCGACACCTCGGTCCCTAGCTCCTCGGCGAGACGGGAGGCGAGGCGGATGCTGAGGATCGAGTCGCCGCCGAGGCGGAAGAAGTCGTCCTCCATGCCGGGGAGATCGATGCCCAGAACTTCCGCGAAGACCTCCGAGGTGCGGCGTTCGGCCTCGGTGCGGGGTTCGGTCCGCGTGCCGGACTCCACCTGGGTGTCCGGGGCCGGGAGCGCCGCCCGGTCCACCTTGCCGTTGGCGCTGAGCGGGAGCGCCGTCAGGGGCACGAACGCGGAGGGGACGAGGTAGTCGGGCAGCGCCTGGGCGGCGTACTTCCGCAGCGCGGCCAGGTCCTCGCAGGCGGGGCCGACGAGGTAGGCGACGAGGCGCCGGGTGCCCGGCCGGTCCTCGCGGGCCACCACGGCCACGTCCCCGACCCCCGGGTGGCCGGCCAGGGCGGCCTCCACCTCGCCGGGCTCGACCCGGAATCCACGGATCTTCACCTGGTCGTCGGCGCGGCCCAGGAACTCGACCGTGCCGTCGGGTTGCCGCCGGGCCAGGTCGCCGGTGCGGTACATCCGGGTGCCGGGCGGCCCGTAGGGGTCGGCGAGGAAGCGGGCCGCGGTCTCGCCCGGGCGGCCCAGGTAGCCGCGCGCCAGGCCCTCGCCCGCCACGAACAACTCGCCCGCGCAGCCCGGCGGTACGGGGTGCAGGCGGGCGTCGAGCACGTGGACGCGCATGTCGTCCAGCGGGCGGCCGACGGGCACGGTGTCGGGGACGCCGTTCGCGTCCGCCAGGGCGTGGGAGGTGGCGAAGGTCGTGGTTTCGGTCGGGCCGTAGCCGTCCACCACGGTCAGTCCGGGGCAGGCGGCGAGGACGCGGCGCACGGCGGCGGCGGGGACGACGTCACCGCCGGTCCACACCTGGCGCAGCCCCGCGAAGCAGTCGGGGGCGTCCTGGGCGAGGAGCCGGAAGACACCGGCTGTCAGCCACAGCGCGGTGAGTCCGCGACGGCCACCGCCACCGACATCAGCACCGGCACCGGCACCGGCACCGGCACCGGCACCGGCGTCGGGACGGGCCAGGCGGCGCAGCAGTGCCGCGTCCACCGTCTCGCCCGCGGCCACGACGACGCAGCCGCCGGTCAGCAGCGGCCCCCACACCTCGAAGGTGGCGGCGTCGAAAGCGACCGGTGAGTGCAGCAGGACGCGGTCGCAGACGCCGTCGGCGAAGCGGCCGTCGGTGGCGAGCGACGCCACGTCGCGGTGGCGTACGGCGACGGCCTTCGGCTCGCCGGTCGAGCCGGACGTGAACATCACGTAGGCGAGACGGTCGGGATCCGCCGCCGGGGCCGTCAACGTCTCGCCGGGCGCGGTGTACGCGGCGGTGACGTCGGCGGCGGTGAGTCGTGCCGAGACGCCTGCCCGGTCGAGGAGGGTGCGGCGGCGTTCGTCAGGGGCCCGGGTGTCGACGGGCACGTAGGCGCCGCCCGCCTTCAGGACCGCGAGCTGCGCCACCACGAGTTCGGCGGAGCGGTCCATCAGGAGCGCCACACGGTCCTCGGGTTGCAGGCCGTCGGCGAGCAGCCGGGACGCCACACGGTCCGACCAGGCGTCGAGTTGGCAGTACGTCAGCTCACGCTGGTCGTCGTACAGGGCGGCCGCGTCCGGGGTACGGCGGGCCTGCTCGGCGAACAGGTCCACGGGGCTGCGCGGCGCCACCCGGCGGGCGGTGGTGTTCCACCGGCGCAGCAGGTCACGGTCGGCGGCGGTGAGCAGGTCGAGGTCGTCGACCGTGCCGGAGATCCCGTCGGCGAGCCGGGTGAGGAGCGCGGCGAACCGGGTCGCCACGCGTGCCACGGTGGCGTGGTCGAAGAGATCCGCGTCGTAGGCCAGGTCGAAGCCGAGCCGGTCGCTCACGTGGGCGCGCAGGCACAGCGGGAACGTCGTGGCGTCGTCGGCGCGCACCTCCGCCACGCCCACGCCCGTCCGGGCGGTGGCCGCCTCGTCGACGGGATAGTTCTCGAACACCACCATGCTGTCGAACAGGGCCTGGCCCGCCGGTACGTCGCTGAGCGCCTGGATGCGGGACAGCGCCATGAAGTCGTGCCGCCGGGCGTCGCTCTGCTCGTCCTGGAGGCCGCGCAGCCAGGACAGCACGTCGTCCCCGGGCAGCCGCACGCGCGTCGGCACGGTGTTGATGAACATGCCCACCATGGACTCAACGCCGGGCAGTTCGGCCGGGCGGCCCGACACGGTCGTGCCGAACACGACGTCGCGGCGGCCGCTGTAGCGGGCGAGCAGCAGGGCCCAGGCGCCCTGCACCACGGTGTTGACGGTCAGCCCGGCGTGAGCGGCCGTCTCCCGCAGCCGCCGTGACACGGCCACGTCCAGTTCGTGCTGGACGGCGTCGCCTGAGCGGGCGCGGTGGGCCTCGGCGGGGGCGCGGTCGTACGGCAGCGGCGTCGCGGCCGGGAAATCGGCGAGCGCGTCGGTCCAGAACTGTTCGGCCGCGCCCTCGTCCTGCGCGCGCAGCCACCGTACGAAGTCCGCGAACGGTCGCCGCAACGGCGGTGCCGCGTCCGTGCCTCCGGTCAACGCGGCGTAGCGCTCGCACACCTCGGTGAGCAGTTGCCCGGTGCTCCACCCGTCCAGGATCAGGTGGTGCGAGGACCACAGCAGCAGGACTTCGTCGCCGGGGAGGGCGGCGAGCGTGATCCGGGTGAGCGGCGCGGCGGTCAGCTCCATGCCCGCTTCACGGTCTTCGGCGAGCAGCCGCTCGGTGGCCGACTCGCGCTGCTCGGGCGTCAGGTCGCGCCAGTCGAGGTGGGTGACGGGCAGGTCCGCGTGGTGGTGCACCACCTGTACCGGGTGCGGCAGTTGCCGCCAGTGGACGCTGGTGCGCAGCGCCGGGGTGCGGTCGGCCACCTGCTGCCAGGCGTGCGCGAACGCCTGCGGGTCGGCCACCCCGGTCAGCCGTACCGCGGTCCGGTCGAAGTACGCGCCCGCGTCGTCGACGAGGCCGTGGAAGAGCATCCCGGCCTGCAGGGGTGTCAGGGGCAGCACGTCGGCCACCTGCCGGCCGTCGCCCACCAGCCGATCGAGCTGCTCCTGGGTCAGGTCGGCGAGCGGGAAGTCGGACGGGGTGCGGCCGCCCGCGTCCGACCGGGCGCAGTGGTCCACGATGTCGCGCAGCGCCGCGCAGGTCTCCTCGGCGAGGCGGCGGACCGTGGACTCGTCGTACACGGCGGTCGGGTAGGTCAGACCGAGTTCGAGCCGGCCGTCCTGGACGACGCCGGTGAGGTCCAGGAGGTAGGGGCGGGGTTCGTCGGGGTCGGTGTCGCGCCCGGCCGACGGGAGCGAGGCGCCGTACAGGCCGGTGCCGGTGCCGGTGCGTGCGCCTGTGCCGCTGCCAGTGCCCGTGTCCCACTGACCGTGGTAGTTGAATCCGATCTGCGGAGCCGGGGCGTCGGCGAGCGGGCTGTCCGGGAGCAGTCGGCGCAGGGCGCCGTGACTGAGCCCGTGGTGCGGGACGGCGCGCAGCTGTTCCTTGACGGAGCGCAGGGTGTCGCGCCAGCCCGCGTCCGGGTCGACGGTCAGGGCGAGCGGGTACTCGGCGGTGAACCAGCCGACGGTCCGCGACAGATCGACGTCGCCGAGGTCGTCCACATGATCCCCGGGGCCGTCGAAGAGGTCCTCGCGGCCGTGCCCCTCCACGCCTATGAGTACGGTGTCGTGGGCGCACCAGCGGCCAAGGGTTCGGGCGAAGGCGCTGAGCAGCACGTCGTTGACCTGGGTGCGGTAGACGTCGGGAACCTGGCGCAGCAGCGCCTCGGTGTCCTCGGGGGCCAGCGTGACGACGACGGTGGCCGCGGTGCCGTGGGTGTTGGGTCCGGTCCGGCCCGCGGGCAGGGCGGCTGGGGTGGCGGCGCGGGTCCAGTACGGCAGGTCGGCGTCCAGGCCGCCGGAGCGGGTGTGCCGGTCGAGCAGGGCGGCCCACTGTCCGTAGGTGGCGCCCACCGGGGGCAGGGCGATGGCCCGCCCCGCCGTCGCGGCACGGTGGGCACTCTCCAGGTCGGCGAGCAGGATGCGCCACGACACGCCGTCCATCACCAAGTGGTGCACGGTGATGAGGAGTTGCGCGGGCAGGGACGGGCCGCGGTCGAAGACCAGGACGCGGACGACCCGGCCCTCGGCGGGATCGAGGGAGGCCTGGGCGGCGTCCGCCGTCCGCTGCGCCTCGCGCTCCACACGCGAGTCGTCGAGGCCGGTCACGTCGTGGCGTGTGAGGAGCCCGTCCGGGGGTTCCGGCAGGACTTCCTGACGCCAGCCGCCGTCGCCGGTGCGGCGGAATCGGGTGCGCAGGGAGGCGTGGTGGCGTACGAGGGCGTCCACGGCCTCGCCCAGGGCGGAGAGGTCAGCGTCCGGGGCCAGTTCGAGGCGCTGGGTCATCGTGAAGCGCAGGGGGTCGCCGGGGCGGCGGCCGTCGAGGTACCAGCGCTGGATGGGAGTGAGGGGCGCCTCGGTGGGCGCGGCGCCGCCGCCCGTCGCCGTGGGCCGGGGCGCGGCTTCCCTTGCGCACAGGGCGAGTTCGGCGACCGTGCGGTGGCGGAAGACGTCCTTGGTGGTGAGGGCGAGTCCGGCCTGCCGGGCGCGGGAGACGATCTGGATGCTGAGGATCGAGTCGCCGCCGAGCGTGAAGAAGTCGTCGCGCGCGCCCACCCGTTCGACGCCAAGGACCTCGGCCCAGATGGCGGCCAGGCGCTCCTCGGCGCCGGTCCGGGGTGCCACGTACGGCGTGGAGCTGTCCGGTTGTGCGGGCGGGGCGGGCAGCGCGCGCCGGTCGGTCTTGCCGCTGCTGGTCCGCGGGATTCGCGCCAGCGGCACGAAGGCCGCGGGCACCATGTGGTCGGGCAGGGTCCGCCGCAGCCGTATGCGCAGGTCGTCGGCCGACGGGGGGTGTTCGCCCGCGGGCACCAGATGGGCCACGAGCATGTCGCGGCCCGCGTGATGACGGACCGTCACCACGGCCTCGGCGACGGCCGGGTCGGCGAGGAGCGCGGCCTCCACCTCGCCGGGCTCGACCCGGAAGCCGCGGATCTTCACCTGCTCGTCGGCCCGGCCCAGGAATTCGAGGAGGCCCTGGGCGTCCCAGCGGGCGCGGTCCCCGGTGCGGTACATCCGCTCCCCCGGCCCGCCGAACGGGTCGGCCAGGAAGCGGGCGGCGGTCAGGCCGGTCCGGTTCAGATAGCCGCGGGCCACCTGGGCGCCCGCCAGGTACAACTCGCCCGGCGCGCCGGGCGGCACCGGCCGCAGCGCGCCGTCCAGGACGTAGGCGCGCAGGCCGCGTCCGGGGCGGCCGATGACCGGGCGTCCGGGCTGTTCGCCGCAGCGGCCGTAGACGGCGTCGACGGTGCACTCGGTGGGGCCGTACATGTTGTACGCGGTGACGCCGAGGTCGGCCGCAGCGCACAGCTCGCGCCAGGTGTCCGTGCCGACGGCCTCGCCGCCCACCAGGAGCACGCGCGGGTGGTGACGGCCGGGGGCGAGGAGCCCCGCGGCGGTGAGCTCCCGCAGGAAGGACGGGGTGACGTTCACCACGTCCAGTTCACTGTCCGCGACTTGGGCACAGAACGCCTCCGGGTCCAGGCGTACGTCCTCGTCGACGAGGTGCACCTCCTGGCCGAGGGCGAGCAGCAGCGGGCCCTCCCACGAGGTGTCGAAGGAGAAGGAGGCGCTGAGCGCGGCCTTCAGGCGCCGTCCGTCGGCGGTGTGCGGGGCGACGAGCCCTTCGCGGTGGTCGTGGCAGAGGTTGATCAGGTGCCGGTGTTCCACGACGACGCCCTTGGGCCGCCCTGTGGAGCCGGAGGTGTAGATGATGTAGGCGCCGTGGTCGGGGCGCAGCGGCGCGCGGCGGTCGGCGTCGGTCGGGTCGTGCGCGGGCAGTCGATCCCACGGCACCTCGCGCAGCGTCCCGGCCGTCAGGAGCGTGCGCGGGGCCGCGTCCGCGAGGAGGAACGTCACGCGCTCCTCGGGCAGGCCGGGGTCGACGCAGAGCACGGTGCCGCCCGCCTTCAGGACGGCGAACAGGGTCACGAACAGCTCCGTGGTGCGGGGCAGCCGGACCGCGACGACGTCCTCGGGGCCGACGCCGAGGGTGATGAGGTGGTGGGCGAGGCGGTTGGCGCGGGCGTTGAGGGCCGCGTAGTCGAGCGTGGTGTCGCGGGCCGTCAGGGCGGTGGTGTGCGGGGTGCGTGCCGCCTGCGCCTCGAACAGGGCCGGGAAGGCGCTGTCCGCCGCCGGCAGCCGCTCGCCCTGCCATTCCTCGATGACCTGACGGCGCTCGGCGGTGGTCATCAGCGGCAGTGCGCCGGCCTTCTCGTCCGGGTCGTCCGCGGCGGCTTCGAGGAGCGACGTCACCTGGGCGGCGAGGCGTTCCGCGGTACCGGCGTCGAACAGGCCGGTGTTGTACTCCAGGTGACCGGTGACGCCGCCGCCGTGTTCCACGAAGTCGAAGGCGAGGTCGAAGGTGGCGTTGCGCACCGGCGGTGTCACGGGCTCGACGTCGAGGCCGGGCAGGCGGGGCGCCTCGCCGCCCAGGTTGTGCAGGGCCACCATGACCTGGAACAGCGGCGTACGGCTGGTGTCCCGCTCCGGCTCCAGAGCGTCCACCAGGCGCTCGAAGGGCACCTCCTGGTGGGCGAACGCGGCCAGGACGGTGGTGCGCGCCTCGGTGAGCAGCTCACGGAACGACGCGTCGGGGCGGACCCGGCCGCGCAGCACGAGCGTGTTGACGAACATGCCGACCAGGTTCTCGAGTTCGCGGCGCTCCCGGCCCGCGGTCACGGTGCCGACCGCGACGTCCTCCTGGTCGGCCCAGCGGGCCAGCAGGATCTGGCAGGCCGTGAGCAGCGTCATGTAGAGGGTGGCGTCGGCGCTTCGGGCCATGGCACGGAGCCGCTCGGTGAGCTCGGCGGGCAGTTGGAAGGTCACCAGGGCGCCGTCGCGGGTGCGCACTGCGGGGCGCGGCCGGTCGGTGGGCAGTTCCAGCGGTTCGAGGTCGGCCAATGCCTCGCGCCAGTGGGCGAGTTGCTCGTCGGCGACGTCGGTGCGGGCGCGCTGCCAGGCGGCGTAGTCGGTGTACCGCACGGGCAGTGCGGGCAGCTCGGGGGCGCGCCCTTCCAGGGCCGCCGCGTACAGCTCGCTCAGGTCTCGGCCGAGGACGGCGCCGGACCAGCCGTCGGTGACGATGTGGTGGACGGCGAGGACCAGGACGTGCTCGTCGTCGGCCGGGCGGGCGAGGCGGGCGCGCAGCAACGGGCCGGTGGACAGGTCGAAGGGCGTCTCGGCGGCGCGGTCGAGGACGGCGTCCAACTGTGCGTCCCGGTCGGCGCCCGACAGGACGTCGAGGGGCAGCGCGACCGCGTACGGCGGATGGACGACCTGCCGGGCCCGGCCGTCCTCCTCGGCGAAGGTGGTGCGCAGCGACTCGTGCCGGGCCACCAGGCCGTCGAGGGCCGCGCGCAGGGCGGCCTCGTCGAGGGAACCGCGCAGGCGCAGCACCGACAGCGTCGTGTACTCGGTGCTGCCCGGCGCGAAGCGGTCGAGGAACCACAGGCGCTGCTGGGCGTACGACAGCGGAGGCGGAGTGCCGGCGTCCGCGGCCGGAATGACGTCGGTTCCGGTGCCCCCGTCGGCCACGGGCTCACCGAGGGCGGCCGCGAGCGCGGACAGGGTGGGGCGGGTGAAGAGCAGCCGCGGTGAGACGTCCTGACCGAAGGCCGTGCGCAGCCGGGAGGTGACGCGCACGGCGAGGATGGAGTCGCCGCCGAGCGCGAAGAAGTCGTCGTCGGCGCCCACGGCATCGGTGTCGAGCACGTCCGCCCAGGCGGCGGCGACCGCGCGTTCCGCGGGGGTGCGCGGCGGGGTGCGGTCGGTGCCGGTGGCGAAGCCGTCCGCGCCCGGGGCGGGCAGCGCGCGCCGGTCGAGCTTGCCGTTGACGGTGAGCGGCAGGACCGCCAGCGGTACGTAGGCGGCGGGGACCATGTGGGCGGGAAGCAGGCGCTCCAGGTGGGCGCGCAGGTCGGCGGCGGAGGGCGCGGCGACGGGCGCCGTGCTGCCGGGTTCGCCGCCCGGACCACTGCCGCGCGTGCCGGTGCCGGAAGCGCCGTCCGGGTCGGTTCCGGCACCGTTCCCGGCCCCGACGACATGGGCGACCAGGCGCCGCGTCCCGGAGGCGTCCTCGTACACTCCGACCGTCGCGGCGCTCACGCCCGGGTGGCGGTGCAGGGCGGCCTCGATCTCGCCGGGCTCGATGCGGTAGCCGCGGATCTTCACCTGCTGGTCGGCGCGGCCCAGGTACTCCAACGTGCCGTCGGCCCTGCGGCGGGCCCGGTCACCGGTGCGGTACATGCGGCTGCCGGACGGACCGGACGGGTCGGCCACGAAGCGGGTCGCCGTCAGCCCCGGCCGTCCCAGGTAGCCGCGGGCAAGCCCCTCCCCCGCCACGTACATCTCACCGATCGCGCCGGGCGGCACCGGCGCGAGGTCGCCGTCGAGCACATGGACCCGCAGGTCGGGGATGCCCGTGCCGATGGGGCTCGCGGCGCCCGTGCGCGCCGTCCCCCGGTCCAGGGGCTCGTAGGTGACGTGCACGGTGGTCTCGGTGATGCCGTACATGTTGACCAGGCGCGGGGCGGTGTCGGGGTGGCGCGCGTACCAGTCGGCGAGCCGGTCGACGTCCAGGGCCTCGCCGCCGAAGATCACCGTGCGCAGCGCCAACCGCGCGGACAGGCCGGGGTGTTCGGCGTCGGCGCGGGCGAGCGGGTAGAAGGCGGACGGTGTCTGGTTGAGGACGGTGACCTGCTCGTCGACGAGCAGGCGCAGGAAGTCCTCCGGGGAGCGGGCGGTGTCGTCGGGGACGACGACGAGCCGGCCGCCGTGCAGCAGCGGCCCCCACAGCTCCCACACGGAGAAATCGAAGGCGTAGGAGTGGAACAGGGTCCACACGTCGTGCTCGTCGAAGCCGAACCACTGCCGGGTGCGGGTGAACAGGCGTACGACGTTGGCGTGCGGGACGACCACGCCCTTGGGCCGACCGGTGGAGCCCGACGTGTAGATGGCGTAGGCGGGACTCTCCGGCAGCGGACGGCGGACCGGCTCCGGAAGGGCGGCGGGGCGCCCGGCGAGGTCGGCGCGCACGGTCGGGTCGTCGAGGAACAGCACGGGCACACCGGTCCCCTCGGCCCGCACGCCGGCGCCCGTGGTCGTCACCAGCGTCACGGGTGCCGCGTCGCCGAGGAGGTGGGCGACGCGTTCGGCGGGGAGCCGGGGGTCGACGGGCAGGTAGGCGGCGCCCGACTTCAGGACGGCGAGGACCGCCACGACCAGGTCGGTGGAGCGGGGCAGGGCGAGGGCGACGTAGTGCTCGGGTCCGGCGCCGGCCTCGGCGAGGCGGTGCGCGAGACGGCCCGCCTCCGCGTCGAGCGTGGCGTAGTCGAGGCGGTCGTCGCCGCAGGTGACGGCGGTGGCATCCGGCGTGCGGGCGGCCTGCGCCTCGAAGAGGTCCACCAATGTCTCCGTGGGGCGCGCGTGTTCGCCGCCGTCGCCCCCGACGAGGGCCTCCCGCTCCTCGGCGGTCGTCCAGGAAAGGGCCCGCAACGGACGGTCGGGGTCCGCGGCGATCTCGGTGAGCAGCAGGCACAGCCGGTCGGCGAGCGCCCGTACCGTACCGATGTCGAACAGGCCGGGGTCGTAGGCGAGGTCGAAGCCGACGCGGTCGCCCTGATGGGCGCGGAGGACGAGCGGGTAGTTGGTGGCGTCGCGCGAGGTGACGTCCGCCAGGCGTACGCCGGACGCGGCCGTGCGGGCCTCGTCGAAGGGGTAGTTCTCGAAGGCGACGATGCTGTGGAACAGCGGGGTGCCGGACGGCACGTCGCTCAGCGAGGTCAGCTCGGCAAGGGAGACGGCGGCGTGGCGGCGCGAATCGGCCTGGCTTTCCTGCAGTTCGCGCAGCCACGCGCTCGCGGTGGCCCCGCTGTCGACGCGGACGCGGGTGGGCACGGTGTTGATGAACATGCCCACCATGGACTCGACGCCCGGCAGGTCGTCGGGGCGGCCGGACACCGTGGTGCCGAACACCACGTCCTGCTCGGCGCCGTAGCGGGACAGCAGCAGCGCCCAGGCGCCCTGGACCACGGTGTTGACGGTGAGTCCGGACTGCCGGGCGGTGCGGGCGAGCGTCGCGGAGTCCGTGGCGGACAGGCCGCCCTTGTGGACGCCCGCGGAGCGCGCCTGGTGGGCCTCGCCCAGGGGGCGGTCGACGGGCAGCGGGGTCGGCGTGGCGAATCCGTCGAGGGCCGCGCTCCAGTGGGCGCGCCCGGCGTCGGTGTCCTGCTCGGCCAACCACCGCACATAGTCGGCGAAGGGGCGGCGTGCCACCGGCCGCGGGGTGCTTCCCGCGGCGCGGGCCGCGTACTCGTCGCACACCTCGGAGAGCACCTGGGCGAGGCTCCAGCCGTCCAGGATCAGGTGGTGGGAGGTCCACAGCAGGCGAAGGCGTGCGTCGGGCAGGCGGATCAGGGCGAGGCGCGTCAGCGGGGCGGCGGCGAGGTCGATGCCGCGCGCGAGGTCGTCGGTGCGGAACCGGTCGAGGCGTGCGGACTGCTCGTCGTCGTCGAGCTCACGCCAGTCCAGGTGGGTGACGGGCACGCGTACGTCGCGGTGCACGACCTGGAGCGGCAGGGGTACGTCCTCCCAGACCACCGAGGTCCGCAGCGCGGGCGTCCGGTCGGTCACGCGCTGCCAGGCCGCGGCGAAGGCGTCGGGGTCGCCGACTCCCTCCAGGAGCAGGTCGGCCTGGTCGACGTACACGTCGTCGGGGCCGCCGACCAGGCGGTGGAAGAGCATGCCTTCCTGAAGCGGCGTCAGCGGCAGCAGGTCCTCCACGCCGCGCCCGTCACCGGCCAGGCGGTCCACGCCCGCCTGGTCCAGGCGGGCGAGGGGGAAGTCGGAGGGGGTGCGGCCGCCCGCGTCGGGCCGCGCGCAGTGCTCGGTGATCGCGCCGAGCGCCCGGACCATGCCGTCGGCCAGGCTCCGGACGGTGTCCGCGTCGTGCGTCCGCTCGCTGTAGTGCCAGATGATCTCCAGTTCGCCGTCGGCGACCACGGCCGAGACGTCCAGGAGGTGGTCCAGGGGTTCGTCGGACGCCATGTCGCGGCCGGGCACGTCGGCGGCGGGTGCGAACTCACTCCCGCCGGAGGTGTCCCACTGGCCGTGGTAGTTGAAGCACACCTGAGGCAGGGGCAGTTCGCGCAGCGCCCGCGCGGAGGGGTCGGGTGAACCGAGGCGGGCCAGTGCCTCGTGGCTCAGGCCGCGCCGGGGCACGGCGCGCAGGCGCTCCTTGACGGCCTTGAGGGTCGCGCCCCAATCGGGTGCGGCGGCCGGTCCCGCGGGGATGAGGGTGACGGGGTACTGGGTGGTGAACCAGCCCACCGTGCGGGACACGTCGACCGTGTCGTCCTCCCGGCCGTGCCCCTCTAGGGCCACGGTCACCCGCTCGGCACCCGTCCAGTCGGAGAGCACGCGCCCGAGGGCGCTGAGCAGCACGTCGTTGACCTGGGTGCGGTAGACGCCGGGCACCCGGCGCAGGAGTGCCTCGGTGGTGGCGCGGTCCACGCGGGTGCGGACGGTGCGCACGGATCCGGCGAGCGGCGTGTCGGTCCGGTCGACGGGCAGCGGGGTACGGGGTTCGGCGGCCTCGGCCGTCCAGTACGGCAGGTCGTCGTCGAAGTCGCCCGCGCGCACCCGGTCCGACAGGTGGGCGGCCCAGTCGGTGAACTCGGCGGCAGTGGGCTCCAGTTGGATGGCTTCACCGGCGGCCGCCTGCCGGTAGGCCTGTTCGAGGTCGGGCAGGAGGATGCGCCAGGAGACGCTGTCGACAGCCAGGTGATGGGCGGTCAGGAAGAGCTGAGGGCGCTCGCCGGACGAGGGCAGCAGCAGGGCGGCGCGGAGCAGGGTGCCGGTGGCCGGGTCGAGGGCGGCTCGGGCGGCGTCCGCGGCCGCGGTGCGGGCCGCCGCGGGATCGGGGGCGGCAGAGAGGTCGTGGCGGGTGAGCAGGCCGGCGGCCGGGACGGCGCCGGGGTGCTGTTCCCAGACGTCGCCGTTCCGGGCGAACCGGGCGCGCAGCGCCGGGTGGTGCGCGGCGAGCGCGGTCAGTGCCCGCTCCAGGGCCCGCTCGTCGAGGTCGCGCGGCAGGTCGAGGAGCATCGACATGCTGAAGTGCCGCAGCGCGCCGTGCGTGGCGAAGAACCACTCCTGTACGGGGGTCAGCGGGGCGGGTCCGTCGGTGCGCGCCGGCCGGGGCGAGGGCGCGGCGGCGGTCCTGCGGGACGCGGCGGCCGTCAGGTCGGCGACGGTCTGGTGGCGGAAGACGTCCTGCGAGGTCAGCTGGAGTCCGGTCGCGCGGGCACGCGAGACGGCCTGGATGCTGAGGATGGAGTCGCCGCCCAGCTCGAAGAAGTTGTCCGTGACGCCGACTTGCGCGATGCCGAGGACGTCGGCCCAGATGTCGGCGAGCGTCTGCTCGTCCGCGGTGCGCGGGGCGACGAACTCCCGCTCGCGTGGGGCGGCGTCGAGGTCGGGGGCCGGCAGGGCGCGGCGGTCGAGCTTGCCGCTGGTGGTCAGGGGCAGCGCGTCGAGCGGGGTGAAGGACGACGGCACCATGTGGTCGGGCAGAACCAGGCGGCAGGCGGCCCGCAGCTGGGACGCCTGGGGCCGGACCGCGTCCGCGGCAGGCACCAAGTAGGCGGCGAGGCGCAGCTGGCCGTGGGTGTCGGGCACCGCGACGACCGCGGCGCCGGTGATCTCCGGCAGGTCGAGCAGCGCCGCCTCGATTTCGCCCGGCTCGATGCGGTGGCCGCGCACCTTCACCTGGTCGTCGGCACGCCCGAGGTAGTCCAGGCGCCCGTCGGCGGTCCAGCGGGCCAGGTCCCCCGTGCGGTACATGCGGGTGCCGGGCGCGCCGTAGGGGTCGGCGAGGAAGCGCGCGGCGGTCAGGCCGGGCCGTCCCGCGTAGCCGCGGGCCAGTTGCCCGCCCGCGAGGTACAGCTCACCGCCGACACCGGGCGGCACGGGCCGCAGGCCCGCGTCGAGCACGTAGGCGCGCACGTTGGGCAGCGGCCGGCCCACCAGTGGCCGGTCGTCGCCCTCGATGCGGCAGGCCAGGGCGTCGACTGTGCACTCGGTGGGGCCGTAGAAGTTGTACGCGGCCACGTCCCGGTGTGCGGCCAGCTCGCGCCACAGGCCGGGGCCGATGGCCTCGCCGCCGAGCATTAGCACCCGGGGGCGGTGCCGCGGGTCGGTGAGCAGCCCGGCGGGCAGCAGCTGGCGCAGGTAGGAGGGCGTCAGATCGAGAAAGTCGACGCGGTGTTCGACGACGTACTCGACGAGGGCGTCGGCGTCGAGCCGGGTCGTCTCGTCGACCAGGTGCAGCGGGTGGCCGTCGGCCATCAGCAGCACGCCCTCCAGCGAGGTGTCGAAGGAGAACGACGCGGTCAGCGCCACGCGCAGCGGCCCGCCGCCCGCGTCGGCGACGAATCCCCCGCGGTGGCCCGCAAGGAGGTTCGCCGCGGAGCGGTGGGACACGGCGACGCCCTTGGGGCGGCCGGTGGAGCCGGAGGTGTAGATGACGTAGGCGGTGGTGTCGGGGTCGGGTGCGGTGAGGGGGACGGGGGTGGCCGCGTCGGGCAGGGACCGCAGCATCTCCTCGTCGAGGACGAGGGCCGGTCGCGCGTCGTCGAGCAGGAACCGTACGCGCTCCTCGGGCAGCGCGAGGTCGAGCGGCAGATAGCCGGCGCCGGACTTCCACACGGCGAGGATCGCCACGACCATGTCGGCGGTGCGGGGCAGGCGCAGCGCGACGAGCCGTTCGGGGCCCGCGCCCCGGGCGACGAGGTGGTGGGCGAGGCGGGTGGCGCGGGCGTCGAGTGTCGCGTAGTCGAGGCGCTCGCCCCCAGCCACCAGGGCGGTGGCGTGCGGGGTGCGCGCGGCCTGGCGTGCGAACAATTCGGGGCAGGTAGTGGTGGGGACGGGGCGTGCGGTCGCGTTCCACTCGTCCGTGACGCGCCGTGCCTCGTCCGGGGAGAGCAGGGGCAGCGCGTCCAGCGGCCGGTCCGGTTCCGTGGTGGCGCCGTCCAGGAGCCGCAGCAACTGGTCCGCCATCCGCTCGGCGGTGGCCGTGTCGAACAGGTCGGTGCGGTATTCGAGCAGTCCGGTGAGCTGTTCGCCGTCCGGTACGAACTCCACGCTCAGGTCGAACGCGGCTGCCTGGCGGGGCACGGTCACCGGGGCGACGGACAGGCCGTGCAGGGCGGGCGCCGTGGGCGGGTCCGGGTGCAGCAGGACCATGGCGTCGAACAGCGGGTTGCGGCCGGGCTCACGGGGCGCGCCGACGGCCTCCACCAGGCGCTCGAAGGGTGTGTCGCCGTGCGCGAAGGCTTCGTTGACGGTGTCGGCCGCGGCCGTGAGCAGGTCGCGGAAGGAGCCGCCGGACGCCACGAGGGTGCGCAGGACGACGGTGTGGGCGAAGAAGCCGACGGCGCGTTCCAGGTCGGTGCGGGGGCGTCCCGGTGTCAGGGAGCCCACGATGATGTCGTCCTGCCCGGACCAGCGGGCGAGCAGCGCCTGGCAACCGGCGACCAGGGAAGTGAAGAGGGTGGCGTGCTGCTCGGTCGCGAGGGTACGCAGCTTGGCCGTGATGTCGGCGGGCACGGTGAACTGGTGGATCGCGCCCGCCCCGGGCTCCTGCCCGCCGCGCGGCCGGTCCAGCGGCAGCGCGGGCGTGACGGAGCCGGTCAACTGCTGCTTCCAGTAAGCGATTTGACGTTCGAGGCGCGCCCCGGACAGCTGTTCGCGCTGCCACACCGCGAAGTCCGGGTACTGCGTCGCCACCGGCGGCAGGTCCGGCTCCGCGCCCCTGGCGAAGGCGTCGTAGGCGATGCACAGCTCTTCCAGGAGTACGCCCATCGACCAGCCGTCGGTGATGATGTGATGGGCCGTCAGCATGAGGACGTGCGAGGTGTCCGACTCCCGCAGCAGGAGTGCGCGCAGCAGGGCGTCGGCGTCGAGGTCGAAGGGGCGGTCGTACTCCGTGAGGAGCGCGGCGTCCAGCACGGCGCTGTCAACGGCGCCCGATGCGGTGGGGGCGTGCCCGTCCGGCGCGGTGAGGTCCCGGACCGGCAGGGGCACCGGGCCCGCCGGGCGCACGGTCTGGGCCGGCCGCCCGTCGCTCTCCTCGAACACGGTGCGCAGCGCCTCGTGCCGGGCCACCAGGGTGTCGACGGCGCGGGAGAGGGCGGCGCGGTCCAGCCGGCCGGTGAGCCGCAGGGCGACCGCGCTGTTGTAACCGGCGTCGCCGGGGCTCAGCCGGTCGAGGAACCACAGCCGCTGCTGCGCGAAGGACAGCGGCAGCGGCCGGGAGCGGTCGGCGCGCGGGATGCCCCGCCGGGCGCCCGTGTCCGGCGCCCCGGCCCGTGCCGCCGCGCCCGCTCCCCCGGCGCGTCCCGCAAGGCGGCGGCGCAGCGCCTCCTGAAGGTCCTGGGGCAGGGCCTCGGCGCGGTCTCGCTTCGAAGACGTCATGGTCGTGGGGGTCCTTACAGTTCGTCGTGGTCGCTGTCGCCGCGCGCGGCGTCTTCGAGTTCGCTCAGCACCTGTTCCTCCACCAGGTCGGCCAGGGCGGCGACCGTGCGGTGGACCAGGACGTCGCGGGGGGTGAGGCTCACGCCGAAGGCGTCGTTGGCCCGCGAGACGATGCGCAGGGCGCGCAGGGAGTCACCGCCGAGCAGGAGGTAGTCGTCCTCCACGCCCACCGCCACCTGCATGACCTCCTCCCAGATGTCGGCCAGGACCTCTTCCGTGGGAGTACGGGGTGCGACATGCCCGGCCGTCTCCGCCAGGTCCGCGGCGGGCGCGGGCAGCGCGGCCCGGTCGGTCTTGCCGTTGTCGGTGAGCGGGAAGCACTCCATGACGACGTACGCGGAGGGCACCATCGGCCCTGGCAGGGCGCCCGCGGCGAGGGCGCGCAGTTCGGCCGCGGCGGGGGGCTCGGCGCCCGGCGGGACCAGGAGATGGGCGACCAGACGCGGCAGGTCCGGTTCGTCCTCCCGCACGGTCACCACGGCGTCCAGGACGGCGGGGTGCCGCATGAGAACCGTCTCGACCTCGCCGGCTTCGATGCGATGGCCGCGCAGCTTGAGCTGGTGGTCGGTGCGGCCGAGGTAGTGCAGTTCGCCGTCGGCGTCGCGGCGTACCAGGTCGCCGGTGCGGTACATGCGGGTACCGGGCGCACCGAAGGGGTCGGCGGTGAAGCGGGACGCGGTCAGGCCCGCCCGGTTCAGGTAGCCACGCGCCAACGACGGTCCGCTGAGCCACAGTTCACCGGCAACCCCGTCCGGGACCGGCCTCAGCCGCGCGTCCAAGACATACGTACCGGTGTCCGGCAACCGCCTGCCGATCGGCGGAGCCGTGCCATCCGCCTCCAACGGAGCCGACCACGTAGCCACCACGGTGGCCTCGGTCGGCCCATAGGAATTCACGAGGCGGTGGTGGGGCGCCCACCGCGCCACCAACTCCGCCCCACACGCATCCGCACCGACGGTCAGGGTCTTCAGGTCGGGCAGCGTGCCGGGCGTGTCCGACGGAAGCGTGGCCAGCGCGGCAGGCGGCAGCAGCGCGTGCGTGATCCGCCCGTCGCGCAGCACCTGCGCCAACTCCACACCCAGCAACGGACCCGGCGAAGGCACCACCAGACTCGCCCCCTGCGGCAGCGACATGCACAGTTCGAGCACCGAAGCGTCAAAGCTCGGCGTGGCAAACGCCAGGACCCGATCCCCGGGGCTCACCTGGTAGTGCGCGGCCTCGGCGGCAGCGAAGCCCGCGAGGCCCCGATGCGTCACCACCACACCCTTGGGCGTGCCGGTCGACCCCGACGTGTAGATGACGTACGCCGGATCATCGAGCCGCAACGGACGGACCCGGTCGGCATCCGTGGGCCGATGCCCGAGCTCGCCGTCCGGTACCACGCCGAGCAGGTCCGCGACCTCCTGGGCACCCACGGTCAGTGCGGGAGCAGCGTCCCGCAGCATCAACGCAACGCGTTCCTCCGGATATCCGGGATCGACCGGCACGAACGCCGCGCCCGCCTTGGTGACCGCCACCTGGGCCAGGACCATCTCCGCCGAACGCGGCAGTGTCAGAGCCACGAGATCACCGGGCCCCACACTCCGCCCGATCAGCCGATGCGCCAGCACATTCGCCCGCGCCTCCAACTCCGCGAACGACAACGACAAACCCGGCGCCTCCAACGCCACAGCGCCCGGAGCACGGTCCACCGCCGCCTCGACCAGGGCAGGCAAGGTCGCCGGTGCCACGGAATCGATCTGCGGGCGGGCAGGCCCGGCCAGCAACCGCGACCGCTCCGCGGGCGGCAGCACATCGACAGCATCCAGGCAGGTGCTGTCCGTCGCATCCGCCAGCGCGTGCAACGTATGCAGCAGCTGATCGGCCAGGGAACGAGCCGTCGACTCCTCGAAATAGTGGGGGTCGTAACCGAGTTCGACGGAAAGCCGCTCCCCAGGCGAAATCACCACCGTGAGCGGATAGTTGGTGGACTCGCGGGCCTCCAGGTCCCGCATCCGCACTCCGTGGGCACCCGCGGTGCTGTCGTCGACCGGGTAGTTCTCGAAGACGAGCAGACTGTCGAACAGGGGTGTCCCTGCGGGCACTTCACTGAAGCCGTGCAGACGGGTGAGCGCCACGTGGCCGAAGCGGCGGTCCTCGGCCCGCGCGGCCTGCGTGCGGCGCAGCCACGCATCGCACGTCTCTCCCCCGTCCACAGTGACCCGAGCGGGCAGCGTGGTGATGAACAGGCCGGTGATGGTGTCGGCGCCGGGCAGGTCCGAGGGCCGCCCGGAGACGGTGGTCCCGTAGCAGACCTCTGGCTCGCCGCTCCATCGGGAGAGGAGCAGCGCCCAGGCGCCCTCGACCACGGTGTTGAGGGTCAGCCGGTGCAGGCGGGCGTACTCCTGGAGCCGTCGGGTGGAGTCCTCGCCGAGCCGCTGCGACAGCCAGGTGCCGGAGGAGACCGTGGCACCCAGGGCGGGCCTGCGGTCGTAGGGCAGGGCGGTGGGGGCGGTGAGTCCGGCGAGGGCGGTGCGCCAGTGCTCCTCGGCGCGGGCGGCGTCGCGGCCGGCGAACCAGGCCGCGTAGTCCGCGAACGGGCGGCGGTCCGGCAGGCGCGGCTCGTCGCCCGCGGCGAGCGCGGAGTGGCAGGCCACGACGTCCGACAGGACGTGGAAGACGCTCCAGCCGTCGAGCAGGACGTGGTGGAACGTCCACACCACGCGTACCTCGTCCGGGGCGAGCCGGATCAGGGCGACGCGCAGCAGCGGCACGCCGTCGAGGGCCAGGCCGCGGGCCTTGTCCTCGGCGAGGAACCGCTCCAGTTCCGCCGTGCGCCGCTCGGGCGTCAGGGCGCTCCAGTCGTACTCGCTGACGGGCAGGGTCGCCGCGCGGTGCACGGCTTGGAGCGGGACGGGCACGCCGCTGAGGACCACGGCGGTGCGCAGCATCGGGGTGCGGTCGACGACGTGCTGCCAGGCGGCGGCCAGCCGGCCGGTGTCGCACACGCCGTCCATGACGAATGTGACCTGTTCGGTGTACACGCCCCCGCCGGGGTCGTCCATGCCGTGGACGACCATGCCGGACTGGGTGGGGGTGAGCGGGTAGACGTCCACGATGTCGTGGCCGGTGCCCACCAGGCGATCCACGGTCTCCTGGTCCAGCGGGGCGAGGGGGAAGTCCGACGGGGTGCGGCCCCCGGCGCCGGGCTCGGCGCAGTGCCGCACGATGGCACGCAGCTCCTCGGCCAGTTCGGCGGCGAGGCGGTCGACGGTGTCGCGCCGGTACACCTCGCGCGAGTACGACCAGGTGAACTCCAGGCGCTTGTCGGTGACATGACCGAGGACATCGATGAGGTGCGGGCGTTCGGCGGCACGGTCCATGCCCCCGATGAGTCCGCCGTGGGGTGCGTGCAGCAGACCGCCCGTCGGGGTGTTGCCGTCCTGCTGCCCGAGGTAGTTGAAGCCGAGCTGCGGCAGTCCGGGAAGCCGGTCCCCCGCCGTGGCGTGCAGATGGCGCAGGGCACCGTATCCCAGTCCGCCGCGCGGCACGGCGCGCAGGCATTCCTTGACGGACTTCAGGGCGGAGCCGGTGTCGGCATGACGGGGCACGTCGAGGGCGACGGGGTACACGCTCGTGAACCAGCCGACCGTACGCGACAGGTCGACGCCGTCGAACAGTTCCTCGCGGCCGTGGCCCTCCAGCGTGACCTCCACCCGGTCCCGTCCGGTCCAGCGCGCCACGACCCGGCCCAGGGCGCACAGCAGGACGTCGTTGACGCGGGTGCGGTAGGCGTCGGGCACGTCCTGGAGCAGCCTGCGGGTGTCCTCTCGGTCCAGCCGGACCGTCACCGTCTCCTCACAGGCGGCGGTGTTGGCGCCGGAGAGGTCGACGGGCAGCGGGGCGCTCCCCGACACCCGCTCCCAGTGGGCGAGTTCGTCGTCGAAGCCGCCCTCGGTGGTGTGGTCGACGAGGCGGTGCGCCCACGCGCGGAACGACGTGGTCTTCGGCCCGAGGTCCACGGGATGCCCGTCGCGCAGGGCGCGGTAGGCGATGTCCAGGTCCTCCAGGATCACGTGCCAGGACACGGCGTCGACCACCAGGTGGTGGGCGGCAAGCAGCAGTACGGGCCGCTTGTCGCCGTCGGCGCGGCACAGCGCGGCCTTCAGCAGCGGTCCTGCGGTCAGGTCGAACCCGCCGTTGAGGCGGTCGGCCAGCTGGTGCAGCACCGCGTCGGTGCCTTCGGGGGTGCGCCGCGGCAGATCGTGCACCTCCAGGTGGGCCGCGGCGCCTGGGGCGGCGATGTGCTGGTGCCACTGCCCGCCGCCGTCCCTCTCGCAGCGCAGCCGCAGGGCGTCGTGGTGTTCGATGACCGCGGTGAGCGCGCCACGCAGCAGTGTCGCGTCGGTGTCGGCGGCCAGGTGGTGGCAGGCCGTCTGGGTGAGCCGCGCCGGGTCGCCGGTGAGGGTGTCGAACAGATAGTGCTGTACGGGGGTCAGTGGCGTCTCGCCCACGACCGGGCCCTGTTCGGCCCGGATCGCCGTGGTCGGCAGGTCCTCGGCCGCCGCGGCCAGGTCCGCGACCGTCTGGTGCTGGAACAGGTGCCGGGGAGTGAGGGCCAGGCCGGCCCGGCGGGCGGCGGAGACGATCTGGATGCCGAGGATGGAGTCGCCGCCGAGGGTGAAGTAGTTGTCGCGCACGCCCACATCGGGCACACGGAGCACCTCGGACCAGATGGTGGCGAGCGTCTTCTCGGCGTCGGTGCGCGGCGCGTGGTCCCCGTTGTCGTTGCCGCCGGCCGGCCACACCGGTTCGGGCAGCGCCCGGCGGTCCAGCTTGCCGGTGGCGCCGAGCGGCAGCCGCTCCAGCGGCACCACCACGGACGGGACCAGGTGGTCGGGCAGCGTCCGTGCGAGGAAGGCGCGCAGTTCGGCGGAGTCCGGGACGTCGGCGCCGTCGGGGACCGCGTAGGCCACGAGGCGCTGATGGCCGTCGTGCTCGACCACCTGGGCGGCGGCCGCGGACACCTGTGGGTGCCGGGCGACGGCGGACTCCACCTCACCCAGTTCGATGCGGAAGCCGCGCAGCTTCACCTGGTGGTCGGTGCGGCCGAGGTAGTGCAGTTCGCCGTGTGCGTCGCGGCGTACGAGGTCGCCGGTGCGGTACATGCGGGTACCGGGCGCACCGAACGGGTCGGCGGTGAAGCGGGAGGCGGTCAGACCGGGCCGGTTGAGGTAGCCGCGGGCCAACGACGGCCCGCTGAGCCACAGTTCACCCGGCACGCCATCGGGGACAGGCCGAAGCCGCGCGTCCAGCACGTAGGTGCCGGTGTCCGGCAGCCGCATGCCGATCGGCGGGGCCGTGCCGTCCGCCTCCAGCGGAGCCGACCACGTGGCGACCACGGTGGCCTCGGTCGGCCCGTAGGAGTTGACGAGGCGGTGGTGGGGCGCCCATCGCTCGACCAGTTCGGCCCCACACGCATCGGCGCCGACGGTCAGGGTCTTCAGGTCGGGCAGCGTGCCGGGCGTGTCCGACGGAAGCGTGGCCAGCGCGGCAGGCGGCAGCAGCGTGTGTGTGATCCGCCCGTCGCGCAGCACCTGCGCCAACTCGGCACCCAGCAGCGGACCCGGCGGCGGAACTACGAGGCTCGCCCCCTGCGGCAAGGACATGCACAGTTCGAGCACCGAAGCGTCGAAGCTCGGCGTCGCGAACACGAGGACGCGGTCGCCAGGACTCACCTGGTAGTGCGCGGCCTCGGCAGCGGCAAAGCCCGCTAGGCCCCGGTGGGTCACGACCACGCCCTTGGGCGTGCCCGTCGAACCCGAGGTGTAGATGACGTACGCAGGATCATCGAGCCTCAACGGACGGACACGGTCGGCGTCAGTAGGCCGGAGCTGCACTTCCCGATCCTGATCGCCGGTGAGCAGGCCGCTGAGGTCTTCAACGCCGAGGGTCAGTGCAGGCGCCGCGTCCCGCAGCATCAGCGCGATCCGCTCCTCCGGATATCCGGGATCGACCGGCACGAACGCCGCGCCCGCCTTGGTGACCGCCACCTGGGCCAGGACCATCTCCGCCGAACGCGGCAGCGTGAGAGCCACGAGATCACCGGGCCCCACACTCCGCCCGATCAGCCGATGCGCCAGCACGTTCGCCCGCGCCTCCAACTCCGCGAACGACAGCGACAAACCCGGCGCCTCCAACGCCAGACCGTCCGGAGCACGATCCACCGCCGCCTCCACCAGAGCAGGCAGAGTCACCGGCACGACCGACTCGATCTCCGGACGGGCCGCACCCGCCAGCAACCGCGACCGCTCCGCGGGCGGCAGCACATCGACAGCGTCCAGACGCGTGGAGTCCGTCGCATCCGCCAGCGCGTGCAACGTGTGCAGCAGCTGTTCCTCCAGGGAGCGAGCCGTCGACTCCTCGAAGTACCGCGGGTCATAACCGAGTTCGACGGAGAGCCGCTCCCCGGGCGAAATCACCACCGTGAGCGGATAGTTGGTCGGCTGTACGTCGCGTTCCTGGTCGATGGCCAGGCCGTGCCGGGCCAGGGCGTCCGCGTCGAACGGGTAGTTCTCGAAGACCACGATGCTGTCGAACAGGCTGGTGCCGCCGGGAATGTCGCTCCAGGTCTGGAGCTGGGCGAGGGAGACGAAGTCGTGGCGCCGGGACTCCGACTGGGCGGCCTGGAGGTCGCCGAGCCAGTCGAGGAGGCGCCGCTGTCCGTCGACGCGTACCCGGGTCGGCAGCGTGTTGATGAACAGGCCGACCATCGAGGTCACGCCCCGCAGGTCGCCCGGGCGCCCGGAGACAGTCGTGCCGAACACCACGTCGTCACCGCCGCTGTAGCGGGAAAGCAGCAGCGACCAGGCGCCCTGGAGCATGGTGTTGACGGTAAGACCGGCCTGCTGGGCGGTGTCCCGCAGCCGCGCCGACACGTCGGCGTCGAGCGTCACGCGGGCCGAACCGGACGAGGAGGCGCGGTGCGCCTCGGCGGTCCTGTGGTCACGGGGCAGCTCCGTGGGCGCGGTGAACCCGGCGAGGACGGTGCGCCAGTACTGTTCGGCCTGCTCGTGGTCCTGGTCGTCCAGCCAGCCCAGGTAGTCGGCGAAGGCCGTCCGGTCGGGAACCTCGGGGCGGCGTCCGGTGGTCAGCGCGGCGTAGCGCTCGCAGACCTCGTCGAAGACCTGGGCCGCGCTCCACCCGTCGAGCAGCACGTGGTGGAACGTCCACACCATCCGCACCCGGTCCGGCGACAGCCGGATGAGGGTGAGCCGCATCAGCGGTGCCGCCCCCAGGTCGACGCCGGCCGCACGGTCCGCGGCGAGCAGCCGGTCCATCTCCTGCTCGCGGCGCTCGGCGGACCATGCCGTCCAGTCGTGGTGGGTGACGGGCACGGTGGCGTGCCGCTGCACGACCTGGAGGGGTTCGGCGGTCTCCTGCCACTCCAGGCGGGTACGGAGGACCGGGTTGGCATCCGCCGTGTGCTGCCAGGCCTCGGCCAGGGCGTGCGGGTCGGTGACGCCGCGCAGCACCAGCTGGACCTGGTTGACATAGGTGCGGCCGTCCGGGTCCAGGAGGCTGTGGAACAGCATGCCCGCCTGCATCGGCGTCAGCGGGTAGAGGTCCGCGACGGCGCGGCCGTCCCCCACGATCCGGTCGAGGGCCGCCTGGTCCAGGCGTGCCAGGGGATAGTCCGACGGGGTGCGGCCTCCGGCGCCGGGCTCGGCGCAGTGGGCGACGATGCCTTCCAGGGCGTGGAGCATGCCGGACGCGAGGCCCGCGACGGTCTCCTCGCGGTGCGTCCGGTGGTTGTAGTACCAGGTGATCTCCAAGCGGTCGTCCTCGACGCGGGCAACCACGTCGAGCAGGTGCGGGCGCACCGACTCGGGGGCCTCGGCGCCGTCGAGCCCGCCGGGCACGGAGCGCACGAGCGCGCCGTCGTCAACGCCCCGGGCCCCGCCGTTCCAGCCGAACCGACCCAGGTAGTTGAAGCTGACGGCGGCCTCGGGCGCGCCGGTGAGCCCCCCGTCCGTGTCCAGGTGGCGCAGCGCGCCGTAGCCGATGCCCCGGTCGGGGACCGAACGCAGCTGTTCCTTCACGGCCTTCAGGGTGGTGCCCCAGTCCCCGTCCGGCACGTCGAGCGCGACCGGATACAGGGAGGTGAACCAGCCGACCGTGCGCGACAGGTCGACGTCGTCGAACAGTTGGTCCTCACGGCCGTGCCCCTCCAGGCCGACGGCGACGGTCCCCCGTCCGGTCCACCCGGCGAGGACCCGGCCGAGGGCGGCCAGCAGGGCGTCGTCGATCCGCGTGCGGTAGGTGCCGGGGACTTCGCGCAGCAGCGCGTCGGTGCGCTGCCTGTCGAGTCGTACGGTGACCTCGCGGACGTCGGCCATGGTGTTGCCCTGGCCCCCGGTGTCCGGGTGGTCGACGGGCAGCGGTGCGGCGCAGTGCCGGGACACGTCCTGCCAGTGTGCGCGCTGTGCGGCGAAGCCTCCGGATGCGGTGTGCGCGCGCAGGCGGCGCGCCCACTCCTGGACGGAGGTGGTGCGCTCGGCGAGTCGTACCCCTTCCCCGGCGCGCGCCTGCCGGTAGGCGGTGTCCAGGTCCTCCAGGAGTACGCGCCAGGAGACGCCGTCGACCACCAGGTGATGCACCGTCAGGAGAAGCCGTGGGCGGGCTCCGGTGAACAGGCGGGCGGTGAGGAGCGGGCCGGTGTCGAGGCAGAAGGAGGCGTGCGCCTCGGCCGTGAGGCGGGACTCGGTGTCCTCGGCCGCCGCCGCGTCCAGGCCGCTCAAGTCATGGACTTCGAGCAGTTCGGGTGCTGCGGCTTCGGCGTCGGCGCAGGTCTGCCGCCACGCGCCGTCGTCCTGCCTGCCGAAGCTGGCGCGCAGGGCGTCGTGGTGCGTCCAAAGGGCGGCGAGCGCGCGGCGCAGGGCGTCGACGTCGACGTCCTCGGCGGTCTCCACGACGACGGACTGGTTGAAGAACTCCGGGCGGTGTGGCCCCGCGTCCAGGAACCAGTGCTGGATGGGCGTGAGCGCGACCTGCCCGGCCACCGGGTCGGTACCGGCGACGGGTGCGGCGGTACCGCCGGCGGCTGCGAGAGCGGCGATGCTGGGGTGCCGGAACAGGTCGCGCGGGGTGAGGGCGAGACCGGCGGCGCGGGCACGCGAGACGACCTGGATGCTGAGGATCGAATCGCCGCCCAGCATGAAGAAGTTGTCGTCGGCGCCTACACGTGCCACGCCGAGCAGTTCCGCCCAGATCTCGCTGAGTATCCGCTCAGCACCGGCACGCGGCGCCCGGTAGGCCGCGTCGCCCGTCGCGGTCCAGTCGGGCTCGGGCAGCCTGCGCCGGTCCACCTTGCCGTTGGCCGTCAGGGGCAGTTCCGGCACGGTGACGAAGGCGGCGGGCACCATGTAGTCCGGCAGGTCCGCAGCCAACCGGGCGCGCAGTTCGGCCGCGGCCGGATCCGGCGCGCCCGGGGCAAGGACGAGGTGGGCGGCCAGGCGCTTGCGTCCGGCCTGCTCGTACAGGGACACGACCGCTTCGGCGACGGCCGCGTGTGCCGTAAGCCGGGCCTCGATCTCGGCGGGCTCGACCCGGAAGCCACGGATCTTGATCTGGTCGTCCGCGCGCCCCACGAAGTGCAGTTCGCCGTCCCCGCTCCAGCGCACGATGTCGCCGGTGCGGTACATGCGGGTGCCGGGCCGGCCGAACGGGTCGGCGAGATAGCGGGCGGCGGTGTCCCCGGGCAGCCCGGCGTAGCCTCGGGCCAGACCGGCACCCGCGACGTACAACTCACCTGGAATGCCCGGCGGTTGGGGCTGCAGCGCGTCGTCGAGGACGTACACCCGGGTGTTGTCCAAGGGCCGTCCGATGGGCAGCACCGCGGGCAGCGGGTCGCCCGCGCGGAAGGGGCGCCGGGTGGCGAACGTGGTGGTCTCGGTGGGGCCATAGCCGTCGACGACGGTCAGGCCGGGGCAGGCCTCCAGGACCCGCGCGACCACCGCGCCGGGCACGGCCTCACCGCCGGTCCACACCTCGGTGGCACCGCGCAGACAGGTCGGGTCCTCCTGGGCGAGCAGACGGAAGAGTCCGGCGGTGAGCCACAGGCACCGCACACTCTGCTCGGTGATCGCGTGGCGTACGGCGGCGGCGTCCAGGTCGTCCGGCGGCGCGAGCACCGCCGTTCCGCCGTGCAGCAGCGGCACCCACAGCTCGTACGTCGAGGCGTCGAAGGCGTGCGGGGAGTGCACGAGGACCCGCTCGTGCCCGGCGAAGGCACGGTCGAGGGCGAGCGCGGCGACGTCCCGGTGGCGTACGGCGACGCCCTTGGGGAGGCCGGTGGAGCCCGATGTGAACATCACGTACTGGACGTTGTCAGGGTGCACGAGGGGGATGTCCGGACCGCCGGACGGTCCGTCGAAGCCTGCGTCGAAAGTTCCGTCGATGGCCGCGTCGAGGTCGCCGTCGACACGCAGCACCGTGCCGTCCGGCAGCACGTCCCGCGCGCGCTCCTGCCACGAGCCGTCGGTGAGCAGCAGCGCCGCACCCACGTCGGTGAGCATGCGCCTCAGCCGCTCGTACGGTGCCCTGCCGTCCAGCGGGACGTACACGCCGCCGGTGCGTGCGAGGGCGAGCTGCGCGACGACGAGGGTGACCGAACGGTCCATCAGGACGCCCACCGGGACTTCCGGCGTGACGCCGAGCGCGATGAGCCGGGTGGCGAGCGCCGCGGCCCGGCCGTCCAGCTCTCCGTAGGTGAGCCGTTCGTCCCCGGCTTCCAGGGCGACGGCGTCGGGCGTGCGGCGCACCTGTGCGGCGAACAGGTCCGCCGCGGTGACGTCCGGGGCGTGCGCGGCGGTGTCGTTCCACGTCTCGAGCACCTGGTGGTGGCGGGCGGGCGTCAGCAGGGGCAGCCGCGCGGGCGCGCACTGTGGCCCGGCCGTCATGCCGTCCAGGAGGACGGTCAGGTACTCGGCCATCCGCGCGACGGTGGCGGCGTCGAACAGCTCGGGGTCGTAGCCGACCCTCAAGGCCAGTTCCGTCCCGGGGTACGCCACGAGGCTGAGCGGGTAGTTGGTGGTCTCGATGCCGTCGAGCCCGCTCAGCCGCAGCCCGTGGGCGGCGGCGAGGTCGTCGTCGACCGGATAGTTCTCGAAGACCACGATGCTGTCGAACAGCGCGGCCCGTTCGGGCAGTTCGGTGAGCGCCTTCATCCGCGTGAGCGGGACGTGGTCGAAGCGGCGGTCCTCGCTCTGGCCGCGCTGGAGGTCGCGCAGCCAGTCGAGGAGGGTGCCCTCGCCCGCCACGGCGACCCGGGTGGGCAGGGTCGATATGAAGAGGCCGGCCATGTCCTCGGCGCCGGGCAGCTCGGGCGGCCGCCCGGAGACGGTGGTGCCGAACACCACGTCGGCCCGGCCCGCCTGCCGACTCAGGAGCACCGCCCACGCGCCCTGGACAAGGGTGTTGACGGTCAGCCCTTCCGCCCTCGCGAGGTCTTCGAGCGCCCGGCTCGTGGCCTCGGGCACGGTGACGCGGACCGCGTCCGTGGACTCGGCGCGGTGGCTCTCGCTCGGCTCGCGGTCGTAGGGCAGGGGGGTGGTCTCACTCAGGCCCAGGAGGCGGTCCCGCCAGTGCTGTTCGGCCTCCGCCGTGTCGCGCTCGCGCAGCCAGGCCACGTAGTCGCGGTACGGACGCCGGTCGGGCCTCGCCGTGAGGGAGTCGTCGGCGCCCGGCGCACCGGTGATCCTGGCGTGGCCGGCGAACACGTCGGACAGGACGTGAAAGAGGCTCCAGCCGTCGAGGATCAGGTGGTGGAAGGACCACACCACCCGCACGGAGGTGTCGGAGAGCCGGGCGAGGGCCAGGCGCTGGAGCGGGGCCGGGGTGAGGTCGACGCCACGCTCGCGGTCCTGGGCGAGGAACTCCCGGAGCCTTGTCTCCCGGTCGTCCTCGCTCAGCTCGCGCCAGTCGAGGTGGGTGACGGGGACGGTCGCGTGCCGCCGCACCACGAAGAGCGGCTCGGGGACGTCCTGCCACACGACGTCGCCGCGGAGCACGGGCGTGCGGTCCGTGACCTGCTGCCAGGCCGCCGCGAACGCCTCGGGGTCGGACACGCCGTCCAGGACGAACGACAACTGCTGGAAGTAGACGCGCCGGTCGTCCTGCGACAGACCGTGGAAGAGCATGCCCGCCTGGGTGGGTGTGAGCGGGTGGACGTCCTCCACGGCGCGGGGGTCGACGCCCGTGATCCGGTCCACGGCCGCCTGGTCGAGCTCCACCAACGGGAAGTCCGACGGGGTGCGCCCGCCGGTGCCGGGGGTGGCCGCGTGCAGGGCGATGTCGGCCAGCGCGTCGGCGAACCGCCCGGCGAGGCCGGTGACAGTGGACTCCTGGAGCAGTGCGGCGGAGTAGAACCAGGTGAACTCCAGCTCCTCGCCGTCCAGTTGGCCCACGACCTCCAGCGGGTGGGGGCGGGCGGCGAGCGGGTCGGCGTCCAGCTCCAGCGGACGGAACACACCGCCGTAGAGGCCGTCCGACTCGTCACCGACACCGAACCGCCCGAGGTAGTTGAAGCTGACCTGCGCGGCGGGCGCGGGCGGCAGCACTCCGGTCCTGTCCAGGTACCGCAGGACGTCGTGCCCCAGACCGTGCCGGGGCACCGCGCGCAGCTGTTCCTTCACCTGCTTGAGCACGGCGTCCCAGCTCGCGTCCGGCGCGACGGCGAGGGCGACGGGGTGGCGGGTGGTGAACCAGCCGACCGTACGGCTGGTGTCGACGTCGGAGAAGAGCTCCTCGCGGCCGTGCCCCTCGACGTCCACGAGCACGCGCTCGTGTCCGGTCCACGCGCACAGCACCCTGCCAAGCGCGCTCAGCAGCACGTCGTTCACCCGGGTGCGATAGGTGTCCGGCAGCGTACGCAGCAGCGCGGCGGTGTCCTCGGCGGTCAGGCGTACGGTCACCGAGCGCACCGAGGCGTAGGTGTCGGCGCCCGTCAGGTCCCGCGGCAGATCGGCCACGGCGCCCGCGGTGGCCCGGGTCCAGTACGCCGCCTCGTCGTCGAAGCCGCCCTCGGCGGCGTGGGCGGCCAGGCGTCGGGCCCAGTGTCGCAGCGGCGAGGTCTTGGCGGGCAGCGCCGCGATCCCGTCGCGGCCCTCGCGGCGGGCGCGGTAGGCCCGGTCGAGGTCCTCAAGCAGGACGCGCCAGGAGACGCCGTCGACCACGAGGTGGTGGACGGCCAGGTGCAGGACGGTGGGCAGGCCATCGCCCCGGTCGTGCAGGACGGCGCGCACCAGGGGGCCGTGGTCGAGGTCGAAGGGGCCGAGGTGCGGTGTGTCGGTGCCGGGGCCGGTGTGGTGGGTCAGGCGCAGCCGGGGCATGGTTGCGTCGATGTGCCACCGGGCGCCGCCCGGCCCTCCGGCGACGCCCGGGAAGCGGGAGCGCAGCGCGTCATGGTGGGCGACGACGTCGTTGAGTGCGTGCTCCAGGGCCGCCGCGTCGACGGTGCCGGTCAGCTCCGTGGACAGGGTCTGCGCGAAGCGGCCCGCCCGCTCGCCCGCGGTTGCGAGGTACCCGGCACGTTCGCCCTCGCTGTCGAACAGCCAGCGCTGGATGGGGGTCAGCGGTGCCGTGCCGGTGGCGGCCACGACGGCCGGGGCCGCGGTTCTGCGAGGTCCGGAGGCGTCCGCGCAGCGGGCGAGGGCGGCGACGGTCTGGTGCCGGTAGACGTCACGGGAGGTCACCGTGAGTCCCGCCTGCCGGGCCTGGGCCACGACTTGGATGCTGAGGATGGAGTCGCCGCCGAGGGCGAAGAAGTTGTCGTCGGTGCCGACCCGCTGCACACGCAGCACATGGGCCCAGATCCCGGCCAGTACCCGCTCGGTGGGGGTGCGGGGCGCGACGTGGCGGGTGACGTGCCCGGCGGGCGCCGGTGCCGGGAGGCGGCCGCGGTCCAGCTTGCCGTTGGGGTTCAGCGGGAGCGCGGACAGCACCGTGACGGTCGCGGGGACCAGGTAGTCGGGCAAGGTACGGCCGAGCGTCCTGCGCAGCGCCTCCGGTTCGGGACGCGCCCCCGGAGCCGGGACGACATAGCCGGCCAGACGCCGGTGGCCGTCGCTCTCCACGACGGTGGCGGCGCTCTCCGCCACGCCCGCGCAACCGCGCAACGCCTCCTCGACCTCGCCGAGTTCGATGCGGAAGCCGCGCACCTTGACCTGCTGGTCGATCCGACCGAGGTACTCCAGTTCGCCGTCGGCGGTCCAGCGCGCCAGGTCCCCGGTGCGGTACATGCGCTCCCCCGGCAGCGCGAACGGGTCGGCGAGGAAGCGGGCGGCGGTCAGGCCGGGGCGCCGCAGGTAGCCGCGCGCGAGGCCGCCGCCGCCCAGGTACAACTCGCCAGTCACGCCCGGGGGTTGGGGTCGAAGGAGCCGGTCGAGGACGTAGGCGCGGGTACGGGCCACGGGCCTGCCGATGGGCGGGGACTGGCCGGGCACCTCCTCGCCCGCGAACCAGGCGGTGGCGTAGACGGTGGCCTCGGTGGGGCCGTAGATGTTGGCCACCTCGCAGGACGGCATGGCCTCGCGCAGGTCGCGTACGGTCTGCGCGAGCAGCGCCTCGCCCGCGAGGACGACCGTGTCGGCCTCAAGGGGCGCGCCGCCCGCGGTGAGCATCCGGGAGACCACCGACGGCACTCCGCTGAGGAGCCCGGCCCTCCCGGGCCCGTCGGCGTCGGCGAGCGCTGTCAGGTCGGCGACCACCTCGACGCTTCCGCCCGCGAGCAGCGGGCAGAGCAACTCGAAGACGGACACGTCGAAGTTGAGGGACGTGGAGGCCACCACGTGCGCGAGACGGTGGGCGCCGAACCGCTCCCCCGCCCAGGCTGCGAGCGCGGCGACGCTGCGGTGGGTGACCACGACTCCCTTGGGGCGGCCGGTCGAGCCCGAGGTGTAGATGACGTACGCGGGGTGGTCGGGGAGCAAGGGCCGCAGGCGGTCGGCGTCGGTCAGGTCGGCATCGGTCGAATCCGCGTCGGCCGGGTCCGCGTCGGTGAGGGCGGCGTCGGCCGGGTCCAGGGTCTCGTCGGCCAGGCACTCCTCGATGATCAGCGGAGCGCATCCGTCGGGCAGCGCGTCCGCGGTCTCCCGGGCGGCCAGCACGAGGGCCGGCGAGGAGTCGTCGAGCATGAAGGAGACGCGCTCGCGCGGATACGCGGGATCCACGGGCAGATAGCCCGCACCGGACTTCAGGACCGCCCACAGGGCGGGCAGGAGGTCGGCGGTGCGGGGCAGGCACATCGCCACGAGCGTCTCGGGTCCGGCGCCGCGCGCGACCAGGAGGCGGGCGAGCCGGTTGGCGCGCCGGTTCACCTCGGCGTAGTCCAGCCGCGTTGCGCCGCAGCGTACGGCGGTGCGGTCGGGGGTGCGCGCCACCTGCGCCTCGAACAGTGACGGCAGCGCGCCGTCACCGCGCTGATCCTGACCGGCGGGCGTGGGCGGGTTCCAGGATTCGAGCAGGGTGCGCCGCTCGTCCTCCGACAGGAGCGGCAGCTCGGCCAGGGTCCGGTGCGGGCCCTCCACCATGCCTTCGAGGAGGCGGTGCAGATGACCGCTCATGCGGGCGACCGTGGCCTCCCCGAACAGGTCGGTGTTGTACTCGACCGTCAGCTCGCAGCCGCCGTCCGGCTTCGGCGAGAATTCCAGGACCAGGTCGAAGCGCGCGGCCGGGCGCGGCAGCGGGTGCTCCTCGACGCGCACCCCACCGCAGTCCGCGGGAAGGTCCGCGGCGGTCTGCTGGACGACGAGGGCCTGCACCAAGGGGGTGCGGCTCGGATCGCGGAGCGGCGCGAGTTCCTCGACTACGCGGTCGAACGGCACCCCGTCGTGAGCGAACGCGTCGAGGACGGTCGCGCGCATGCTTTCCACGAACCCGTCGACGGTCATCGTGTCGTCGACCTCTTCGCGCAGCACCACGGTGTTGGCGAAGAAGCCGGTGACCTCCTCCAGGTCCCGGCGACCTCGGCCGTTGGTGACGGTGCCGAACGCCACGTCGCGCTGTCCGGAGTAGCGGGAGAACAGCACGGCCGCCGCTCCGGCGAACAGCGTGAAGACGGTGGTGCCGCGGCCTCCGGCGAGCCTCCGCAGATCGGCGATCAGTCCGGCCGGGAGCCGGTGGCGGTGCGCGGCGCCCACGGTGGTACGCACCGCGGGGCGCGGCCGGTCGGTGGGCAGCTCCAGTTGCTGCATCCCCGTCAGGTGCCGCTTCCAGTACGCGAGGT
Organism: Streptomyces sp. NPDC040610; assembly: GCF_055594065.1. Classification (NCBI taxonomy): domain Bacteria; kingdom Bacillati; phylum Actinomycetota; class Actinomycetes; order Kitasatosporales; family Streptomycetaceae; genus Streptomyces; species Streptomyces sp. NPDC040610. Next base: position 60,259 of record NZ_JBVIXA010000016.1, read on the forward strand.
CCTCGGCCTGGCCGTCGCCGCCGGACCGCTCGTGCTCCCACACGGCGAAGTCGGGGTACTGCACCCCCGTCGCGGGCAGCGTGTCCGGTGTGCCGGCGACCTCCGCGCGGTAGAGCGCGGTCAGTTCCCGGGTCAGGATGCCCACCGACCAGCCGTCGGTGACGATGTGGTGCTGGGCAAGCAGCAACAGATGGTCGGCGGCGGCGCGGTGGACGACAAGGGCCCGGGTCAGCGGCCCCGCCTCCAGGTCGTAGGGGCGGCTCAACTCGTCGGCGAGGAGCCGCTCCGCGGCCTCGGCGCGCTGCTCGGCGGGCAGTTGCCGCACGTCGGCGGTGCGCAGCGGCAGGACGGACTCGCGGCTCACCCGCTGTACGCCCTGCCCGTCGACGGTGGCGAACGTGGTGCGCAGCGATGCGTGGCGGGCGGCAAGACGGTCCAGGGCCCGGCGCAGTGCCGCGGTGTCGAGGTCTCCGCGCAGCCGCACCGCCACGCCGGTGTTGTACTCGGTGCCGCCGTCGCTGAGGTCGTCGAGGAACCACAGGCGCCGCTGCGCGCTCGACAGCGGGAGCGGCCGGTCGTGCGGGGCGGCCGCTATGGGCTCCGGGGCCACGGCGGCGGCCGGGTCGCCGAGCAGGGGTGCGAGCGCCGCGACGTTGCGTGCGGTGAAGACGTCCCGTAGGAGGAGGCGGACGCCCAGCTCGTCACGGATGCGGGACAGGGTCCGCGCCGCCAGGATCGAGTCGCCCCCGAGGTCGAAGAAGTCGTCCTCCACGCCCACGGCTTCGACGGCCAGGACGTCGGCCCAGATGCCCGCGAGGGCCTGCTCCGCGGGGGTACGCGGCAGAACGCGGCCGGGCGCGGAGGCATGCACGGGGGCGGGCAGGGCACGCCGGTCGATCTTGTGCTGCGGGGTGAGCGGGAGTTCGTCGAGGACGACGACTGCGGAGGGCGCCATGTGCGCGGGCAGCGCCGCGGCCGCGAAGGCCCGCAACTCCGCCGGGCCCGGGGCCTGTTCGGCACCGCCGACCCCCGTGACGTAGCCGACGAGCCTGCGCCGTCCCGGCTCGTCCTCGCGCACCACGACCACGGCCTCGCGGACGCCGGTGTGGGCAAGGAGTGCCGCCTCGACCTCGCCGGGTTCGATGCGGAAGCCGCGCACCTTCACCTGGCGGTCGACCCGGCCGAGGTACTCCAGTTCGCCGTCGGCGGTCCAGCGGGCCCGGTCCCCGGTGCGGTAGAGGCGGGCTCCGGGCGGGCCGAAGGGGTCGGCGACGAAGCGTCCCGCGGTCAGTCCTGGCCGGTTGAGGTAGCCGCGGGCCACACCGTCGCCGCCCACGAACAGTTCGCCGTCACCGCCGGGGGGCACCGGCCGCATGTCCGCGTCCAGGACGTGGGCGCGGGTGCCGGGCAGCGGGCCGCCGATCGTGGGGGTGCCGCATCCGGCGGCGAGGGGCCCGGTCCAGGAGGCGACGATGGTGGCCTCGGTCGGACCGTAGGAGTTGATCATCCGGCGGCCGGGTGCCCAGGCGTCGACGAGGTTCGCCGGGCAGGCCTCGGCGCCCACGATGAGCGTCCGCAGGTGGGACGCGCCGCCGGGGCCGGGGGGAGGCAGGGTGGCGAGGGCGGCCGGCGGGATGAGGGTGTGGCTGATGCGGAACTCGTCCAGGACAGCGGCGAGTTCGTCGCCGAGCCACGGCCCGTCCGGCGGGACCACGAGGGTGGCGCCGGTCAGCACCGAGATGAACAGTTCGAGCACGGAGGCGTCGAAGCTGGGTGAGGAGAACTGGAGCACGCGATCGCCCGGCCCCACCGCGTACCGCTCCGCTGCGGCCTCGACGAAGCCCGCGATGCCCCGGTGGGTGACCGTCACGCCCTTGGGCCTGCCGGTCGAACCGGAGGTGTAGATGACGTAGGCGGCATGGTCGGCGCCGACCGACGTGCCCGGCACTCCGGCGTGCGCTCCCCCGGTGTCCGTGCCGTCCGCGACGGCCATACCCTGCGCATCGTCCGTACCCCGCGCCTCGCCCGTACTCTGCGCGGTCTCCATCACGTCGCGGACTCGGCGCAGGTCGTCCAGGACCACTGCGGGCCCGGCGTCGTCCAGCATCAACGCGCGCCGCTCGGCGGGGTAGTCGGGGTCCACGGGCAGGAAGGCCGCGCCCACCAGGGACACGGCCAGTTCGGCGGCGATCAGTTCCATGGAGCGCGGCAGGACCAGGGCCACGGTCCGTTCGGGGCCCGCTCCGCGCCGCATGAGTTCGGCGGCGAGCCGCCCGCTCCGGGCCGCCAGCTCACGGTAGGACCACGTCCGTCGGCCGTCGGTCAGCGCGGGCGCCTCGGGCGTGCGCGTCACCCAGGCGCCGAACAGTTCGGCCAGCGTCCGGTGCGGCGCCGGATCCGTCCCCTCTGTCCCGGTGGCCGCGGCGGCCTCGGGGGGCCGCGGATGCGAAGACGCCGGAGTGGATGTGTCGTGCGGCTCGTTCATGGGGGCAGTCCTTCAGTACGGGGACGGTGCTGGGCGCGCCGCTGCGGAAGGCGCCCCCGGACGGCGGAGTCATGGGGGTGCCGCGACCGCACGGCACAGGAGGACGGCGGTGCGGTGTACGTCAGACGGTGCCGGTGCGGCGGGCGGCGCGACCCGAGATCTGCACGTGCTCGATGACGCCGGTGGCGGGGTCGCGGTGGAACCGGCCGCCGGGCTCGAGGCGGCCGGTGGCGGGGTCGACGAGATCGCACGTCAGGTCCGGGTAGCAGACCAGCGGCAGCGGGGCGTCACCGTCGACGGACAGCGTGGGGCGACCGTCCGCGTCGAGGGTGATCAGGTATTCGGTCGGGCCGTTGTGGTAGGCGCCCGCGCATTCGGGGAGGGCGATGGGGTCGCCGCGGTGAGCGGGCGCCGGAGCGGTCGGCACGCGCGCGCCGGTGAGCCGGGGAAGGTCGTCGACGAGGTCCTGCCAGAGCTTGGTGGCACCGCCGGCGTTGCCGGTGAAGGCGACGACCACACCGCTTTCCGGTTCCACCCGCAGGTGGCAGGAGGTGCCCTGCGCGTTGCCGTCGTGGCCGCACCACCTTTGCCCGTCCTGGTCGAACAGCGCGACGCCGAGGCCCCAGCCGTCGGCCAAGGCACCCGGGGCGGCGCCGGGTTCGGGCCGTCGCATGCGGGCGGCGAGGTCGGGCGGCAGTACGGCGGAGCGGCCCGCCAGGGCTCGTCCGATGTCCACCAGGTCGAGCGCGCCGGCAAGGAGGGCGCCGGCCGGTGCCTCCACCGGGGCCAGGTTCTGATGGGTTGGGCGCAGTCGGCCGGTGGCCGTGTTCACGGCGTGGCCGACGGCGCCGGGGCGGGCGGGAGCGGGTTCGCCGAGGAAGGCGGGCTCGGTGCCCAGGGGGTCGAGGAGCAGCGCCTGGACGGCTTCCTGCCAGGTCATGCCGGTCACCAGCTCCACGAGGCGGCCGGCGGCTATGTAGCCGGCGTTGGAGTAGGAGAAGCCGGTGCCGGGTGCGAACAGCGCGTCCTGTGCGGTGCAGAGCCCGGACAGATAGCGCGACGCGGTGGTGCGGGCAGCGGTGTCCGAGTCCGGTCCCGTGGGCAACCCGGCGGTGTGGCCGAGCAGGTGACGTATCGTCACCTCCGGTAACTCGCGCAGTTCGGGGACGTACGAGGCGACGGGGTCGTCCAGGTCGAGATCGTCGTCGTCGGCCAGGAGGAGGACGGCGGCGGCGGTGTAGACCTTGGTGACGGAGCCCAGCGGGACGGCCGTGTCGGCTGTGTACGCCCGGCCGGTGGCGGCGTCGGCCGTGCCGGTGTGGACGCTGATGAGTTCCGTGCCGGTGTCCACGGCGAGGTGGGCTCCGGGCACCCGGTGGGCGTGGGCGAGGCTGTCGAGGCGGTCCTGTAACTCCTGGCGCAGGAGCGGTGCTTGCCGGTCGGCGACCGGGGTGGCTGTGGGATACGGCATGAGAAGGGAACTCCCGTGGGCTGTGGCTCGTGGAAGGTGACACGCCGACCGGGCGGGATGGGCGGCGGCCGGCCGCGCCGAGGTGCGGTCGCTAGGGCCTTTTGACCTCGACCGGCAGGTGACGTACGCCGATGATGACGGCGGGATTCTGGTACGTGACGTCGGCGTACGACGGGATCACGAGATCGCGGAAGTCGTCGAGCAGCATGCGCAGCGCGATCCGGGCCTCCAGTCGGGCCAGCGGCGCACCGAAACAGAAGTGGATGCCGTGGCCGAACGTCAGGTGGTTGTTGGGGCTGCGGCGGATGTCGAGGGTGTCGGGCGCGGTGAACCGGCTCGGGTCGCGGTTGGCGGCACCCAGGTGGGCCATCACGAGGGAGTTGACGGGCAGTTCATGGTCGCCGAGCCGCACGGGCTTGGTGATGCGGCGACCCAGTTCGGGGAAGGGCGGCAGCAGCCGCAGCACTTCCTCGACGGCGACCGGCAGCCGGTCGGGTTCCGCGCGCAGGGCGGTGAGCGTGCCGGGCTGCTGGTCGAAGGCCACCAGGGCGTTGCCGAGGAGGGCGGTGGTGGTGACGTGGCCCGCCACCAGGAGGAGGGCGACGAAGCCGACCATCTCTTGGTCCTCAAGCCGCACGCCGTCCACCTCGGCGGCGATGAGCTCGCTGATGAGGTCGTCGGCGGGGTGTGCGCGGCGGTGCCGGATGTGGTCGAGGACGTAGCTGTTCATCTCGCGCACGGTCGGCGCGATGGCTTCGAGCGCGCGCTCCAGGTCGGCCGCGTCGGGCGCCTCGCTGAGCTGGTCGCCGCCGAAGAGGGTGGCGGCCCACTCCTGGAACAGCGGGTGATCGTCCGCCGGGATGCCGAGGAGCTCGGCGATCACGATGATCGGCAGGGGGTAGGCCAGGGTGTCGACGACATCGAACCTGTCTCGGTCAGCCACGGTGTCGAGCAGACGCCTGCACACGGCTTCGATGCGGGGTTCGAGGCCCTGCACCACGCGCGGGGTGAACGCCTGGCTCACCAGGGTGCGGAACTTGCGGTGCTCCGGCGGATCCATCCCGACGAAGTTGCCCTGGGTGAAGGCTGCGAAATCCTCTTGAGTGGGGGCGATCGGGGTCATGTCCGAGGAGTACGTCGCCGGGTCGGCGAGCACGGCGGCGACCCCTTGGTGGTCGACGACCCGCCACACGCCCTGCGCTTCCTCGTAGCTGACGGGCCCGCCTTCGCGCAGGGCCTGCCAGCGGTCGGTCAAGGCCGCGAAGGGTAAGTCCGGCCGTATCGTTTCGCTGCTGGTCACATTTCTCCCTTGAATGGCGCGTGCGGGCGCAGTGGGGCCATGGGCGGGGTGCGGCTGAGGCGGTCGCGTTCGGCACGCCGGACGTGGGCGTGGTACGCCTCCGGTCGGACGGCAACGCGCGCGGACGGGAACGGTGGTGGCCGGGCATGCCTGCCTCCGCTGCACCGGCGGGCTCGATCAGGCATGCTTGCGGGCCAGTTGGGCACGCACGTCGTGCGGGCCGACACCTGCGCGGGTCTAGGCGCTGGTGGCGTGCCCGCCGGGTCGTTCGGCTGTCATCCGTCCGTCAACGAGGCCGTGTTGGCCGGGCTCAACACAGCCGCCACGGCGCACTTCGGTGCTTCACCCGCCCCTGGACGAAGGACGGCACCTTTGGTGCGAACCTTGCCGACATCACTCATCCCCCAGTGAAACGTTCCGCGCCGCTGGCTGGGCGCGTGCTTCCCCATGCACCTACGAACTGGTGGCGGCCCCCCTGAGGCCGAATACCCGGGAACGGGGTGAGGCGGTGCGCACACCCTGCCGGAACCTGTCCGACGCTCTGCTCAGCGCGCACTCGAACCCCCTTCGTCCCGGTGGAACTCGGCCACAGTCTTCACGGTGGGTCACGGGATAGCAACCCCCTAAAGTTGAACGGATAGTGCTCTTGCTGCCGCGCGCAGTAACCGGTGAGTAGCTTCCGCGAGGCCTCAACCTCGCACGACAGCCATGGCCGGGCCACCGCCTGCCCCAAGTGCCCGGCTGCCACCTCCTCAAACACACGCCTGCGGAACACGGCGCGTTCTACCCTGCGGACAAGTGACCGAAAACCCATCTGACCAGCAATGGATTCCGGATTCACCCCGTGAACAACTAGCCGGTGAACACCAGTTGGCCGGATCCATGAGCCTGCGAGCCCTCGGCAAGACCCGCGGCATTGACACGGGCGGGTCAATTGCGGTGCGCCCGGACACGAACGACAGGCCCGAAGGGCGGCTCCACCCGGCCCGAGGGGGGCGCACTTAGGGGCGCATCGTCACACAGTGTGCGCGGGCGCATGCCCCTGACGGAGGTGGCGTACGTTCCGGTCACGGCCGCACGGTGCGAGCGCCCCCGTGCGCCCCATCGGTTCCGCTCCGCCCTCAGACCCAGATGACGGGCCATCGGTGCACCAGTGAGCTTCTTCGAGTTGGCCGCCGATCGGGTGGCAGTCCTTGAGGCGCAACGAGCGAGGCCCCCGGGCTGTTGATCGAGATGCCTGACGTCTCAACCACGCTGCTCTGGGGCCTCGTTGGTAATACATCCTGCCGCAACCGACCTGCCGCACGCGCTCGTGGAGTGGGTCACCATGCTGATCGTCACCCGCGCGGGCGACCGGCGCTGCAAGCTCCGCCCGTCCCAGCACACGATGGCGGCACTGGTGTACCTGCGCGAACACACCACCCTGGCGAAGATCGCCGCCGGGTTCGGGATCAGCGAGTCCACCGCCCACGCCTACACCCGCACGGTCATCCACCTGCTCGCCGAACGTGCACCGGGCCTGCCCAAGACAGGCCGTCACCGACCCCGGCGGCCGACTGCTGTGGCTCTCACCCGCCCTGCCGGGCCGCACCCACGACCTGACCACCGCCCGCACCCACCGGAACATCCGCATCTGCGAGCGCCAGGGCGTCCCCATCCTGGCCGATCTCGCCTACCAGGGCGGTGGCCCCCGGCTGACCACCGGCATCAAACGCAAGCCCCTGCAGGAACTGACCCCCACCGAGAAGACCCGCAACCGGGCCCTGGCCGCGGCACAGGCAGCCGTCGAACGAGGCGTCGCCCGCCTGAAATCCTGGCGGATCTTCCGCAAAGCCCGCTGCAGTCCCAACCGCATGACGTCAATCGCCAAGGCCGTCCTCACACTGGAGCTGCAACGCTGAAGAAGCTCAGTACGAGAGTGGTGTCCTGAGCAGCGTGCCCCCGCCTCGCCGGGCAGCTGATCTCGCTCATCCCGTATGCGGGTGGCGGACCACTCATCCCGTATGCGGAAGGCGGTCCATCTGCGTCCGAGGGCGGGGCAGCCCGAAAAGGCGTGGCACGCATTCGCGTGCTCCGCATACGTTCTGGGCCCGTGACTGATGATCCGGAGCGTTCGTCCAGTGGCCCGTCTCCATTGACCGAACCGAACGTGGAGGATTTCGACACGACGACCACGGCGGCGGCTGAGCGTCCGCCTGCGCAGTCCCCAACAGCCGAGGGGTTGTTCTCCGGGACGTACCGTGCCGCCACCTTGTGTTTCGCCGCGGTGATGTTCCTGACCGGGCTCGCCGCGCTGGCAGTCGTACCCACACTGCCGACGGCCGCGCGAGACTTGAACGGGGTGTCGCTCTACCCGCTGGTGGCGGGGTGTTTCGTGGCCGCGAGTCTGCTCGGCGGAGTACTGGGAGGTCATTGGGCAGACCGTGCCGGGCCGCAGCGTCCACTGGCGGCGGGCATTGCGCTGGCCGTGGTCACCCTGCTGGTCTCGGGCGCCAGCACGTCGATCTGGCAGCTGGCGGCCGGACGCTTCCTGGACGGGCTGGCGGGCGGGATGGTCACGGTGTCGATCAACACCGCGATCGGCCGGGCGTACCCGGAGCGCCTGCGGCCGCGCGCGCTGGCCTTGATGAGCGCCTGCTGGGTCGTCCCGTCGCTGATCGGTCCTCCGCTGGCGGGACTCGTGGCCGAGTGGTGGTCCTGGCGCGCGGTGTTCTTCGGCCTGGCCGCGCTCACCGTGCTGCCCGCGTATGCGGTGGTGGTCGTGGCGCGCAGCCCTTCCTGGGCGGCCACGCTCGCCCCGCCGGACCATCGGCCGCCGCGCCCGGCGCTGCTGGTCGCGACAGCGGTAAGCCTGGGTGCGGCGTTGGGCCAGTACGGCGTCTCGGGCTGGGACGTACGCCACCTGCTTTTCGCGGCGGGCGGCTTCGCCCTGCTGGTGGCCTTCGCGTCACGGCTGCTGCCTCCGGACACCTGGCGTGCCGCCCGCGGCCTGCCCGCCACGGTGCTGCTGTGTGGGCTGGGTTCAGGGGTGTTCTTCACCTTGGAGGCCTACGTGCCCTTGATGCTGGTCACCGATCGGGACGCGCCTCCGTTGGTGATCGGCCTGGCCTTCACCGGTGCCGCCGTGGCCTGGGCCGGCTTCTCCTGGGTGCAAGGCCGTCTGCTGGAGCGCTGTCCTCGCCACCGCCTGGTCGTGGCCGGTGCACTCGTGCAGGCAACTGCGGTCGTCGTCGCGGTCGTCGGAACGAGTCCCGCGACGCCCGCGTACACCGCCGCGTCCGCCATGGTCATCGCGGCGATCGGCATGGGCATGTATGCCCCTTCCCTCACGGTGCTGTCACTCACCCACAGTCCGCCCGGCCGGCAGGGCTATGCCAGCAGCGCGATGCAGACCACCCAGAACCTGGGCCAGACAACCGTGTTGGGTCTCTCCTCGGCCGTGTTCAACGCTTGCCTGGGCACCGGCCTGACCGACGCCGTCGGCTACGGTGCCGCCTTCGGACTGCTGCTCGCGCCGTGCGTCCTGGCTGCCCTGCTGGCTGCCCGCACCCGCAGCGCGTGAGTCCCCCGTCACCTTTCATCGACCGCGTTGGCCACCAACTGGCTGGCCGGCCGGGCCGATACGCCTGACGGCTAGTTCTACGCCGATGTGAGCCGCACTGGTGGCGAGCCCACCGTCGGGCCCCGCCGGGTAGGCCCAGCGCTGCCTGGCGCCGTCGGCACCGCCCGGTGCTGCATGCGTCGCCCGGGCGGCGCATGCGCCTGGGCCTTCGCGGCTTGGCGTCCGGTTTGTTGGCCCTGTCGTGCACCCGGTGGCGAGGCGTCCTCTGCTCTGTGCACCCGGGCCGGCACTTAGGCTGCCCCGGGGATCAGTGGCCATTTGCCCCGGCGTGCTCCTGCCATCCGATGGACACAAAGCCGGGCGGCAGTGGCCCAGATGCGGTGGTGAAGGCAACCGACGCGGAAACGGGAGGCGGCGTCGTATGGGCACGGATGTCCTGCGCTGGAGCGAATACCCCTGCGTGCCGTGGAAGAACGGCGGCGGCGTGACCCACGAAGTCGCATCAGGTGCGATGCAAGCACCGTCGGCCTCGGTGGAGCCCGTGGACGGTTTCGACTGGCGGGTGAGCGTCGCGGACGTGGACGCACAGGGGCCCTTCTCTTCCTTTCCCGGGGTCGATCGCGTGATCACCTTGGTCGAAGGGGAAGGCATGGTCCTCACCGTGGACGGCACACGACAGCCGGTCGCGCCGTTGGCCCCCTTCTCCTTCTCCGGTGACGCAGCAACAGACTGCGAGCTGACGGCGGGCGCGGTCCGCGACGTCAACGTGATGACCCGCAGGGGCCGGGCAACGGCACACGTGCAGATCCTCCCCGTCACCGCCACGCGAACGGTCACGGTGGCGTGCACTGTGGGTGAGATCCTCCTCGTCATGGCCGTCACCGGAGAGATCACCGTCACCACACCGGGCGCACCGGACGCCACACTCGGCCGTCTCGACTGCGTACGTCACGAAGGGCCGGGACCGCTGGCCCTGCGCGGCGACGGCATCGTGGCCGAGATCAGGATTACCCCGGCGCATTGACGGCCCCGGCGTGCTCATACGCATGCCGGGCACCTGTCACACCGTGGTGGCAGGCGGGGCCTTTCCCTCGGGACGTGCTCTGAACAACGTGCTCTTCAAGGTTGTCCAGACGCGCCTGATCAGTGGCTCTCGTGAACCCCCATCCCTCGCAGGAGGGGTCGCCGCGAGAACCAGCTCAAGGACCCCACCTCAACTGGGCGTTCATCACGCTCATGACCCGACGGCTGACCCGCAGCGGGCGCCGCACCGACTGGTCGAAGACCCCTCGGTGACACGACGCCTCACAAGGCAGCGAGTCTACGCATCATCAGCAGCCGGAATGAGGATCACGCACACGCAGCCGCGCTTTGGGGTCGGGTCGGCCCGGGAAAACGCATCCCCGGGCGACCCGACTTGTGGTCACTGGGTTGCCCACGCCGTGGAAGGGAGGAAGCTCACCGGCGCGTCGAGGTCGTGTGCGGGGAGGAACGCCGGTCGGGTGAGCAGGCGGTCACCAGCCCGCTGGACACGGATCACCACGCCGAGGCTCCGTGATCCGGGCTGGCCGAGGTTCGCGTAGAACAGCTCGGAGATCGGAGAAGGGCTCGCGGATTCCGGCACGGTCGACGATCCACTGTTCGAGGTCCGAGGGAGTCCGGCCGACCAACGCGACGCCGTCCGCGTAGATCTGAGGTCCTTTCAGAGCATCGGCAGCTCTTCCCCGCAGCCGCTCTTCCAGTCCGTAATAGAACGTCAGCCCCAGCTCCCAGCACTCCCCCTTGACCGTGCCGTACCGATCCGGCGACAGGGCCGCGCGCGTGTGACGCTGGGGGTTGCGCACGATGCCCTCCAGCTCGGCGGTGACCTCCTCGGACCGCATCCCGAAACGCAGCGGCCCCACACCTTCGAACGGTTCCAGCGACCAACGCCGCCTCCCGCTGTCCGGAAGCACATCCCACACACCCCACCGGTCGAACATTCTTGCCGGAGCCGCTCATACACATAGGGCGGGTACGGGCTCACGTACACACTCGATCGGGTTGGTCTTGGGCGTCTCGTATGCGGGTTGTGCGTACGGGCAGTGCAGGCTGAACGCCCCCATGCGGCTGCCGTAATGGGCGGGGTTCGACCAGTCCGTTCGCCGAAGAATCCGGCAGGGGCGTCAGCGACGCTGGGTTGAGAGTCGTGAACGAGACGGGCCGTGCCGACCGGTGACACGGCCCGCCGAGGACGTCACTTCACTTCCCGACGCACCTCGTTGCGTAGATCCGCTGCGATCTGCGCGGTTTCCTCGACGGATACCTTCTCCGCGCCCTGAGCGCCGTCGTTCTTCGGCTCCACCACGCCGATGGTGCTGTAGTCGGCCCAGACGCACACGGTCTTGTCGTCGTTCCCCGCTTCTTCGAAGACCTGGCACTTCATCACGGCGTTGTCCAGGCCCTCGGGGATCACCCGCTGCGGCTTGCCCACAGCCTTCGCACCATGCTCCGAGATACCGACCCAGCCCGTGATCCAGCCGGGGTCGGCGATGACCCGGTCGAGGGACCGCTGTGGATCTGCTACCTCACCCCAGACTCCCTCGAAATCGATCGACGGCGAGCGGTCGTCGCCTTCTTTGGTGCGGTAGACGGGGCTTATGCCGTGGGCCCGCTTGACCCCCACATGATTCATGTTGTCATGGCTGACTTCGCCGTCGGTCTCGCCCGGGTTGTCCAACTTGTACTCGCCTAGCACGGTCCGCAGCACCGCCAGCTCGTAGTCCTTCCCATCGTCTTTCAGCGCCGGGCCACCCGAATCGCCGCCAAGGAAGTACCAGGCGCCACCTCCCGCCAGCGCGATCGCGAGGACCCCGGCGACGACGACGCCGACCGTCTTACCGCCGCCCTTGCCGGCCTGGGGCGGCGGGCCCACGGGCGGAGGAGGCAGCTGCCCCTGCGGGCCGTACGGCCCGGGCTGTTGTGGAGGCTGGTGGTAACTCAAGTGCTCCCCTTCGGATCAGCGTGTGCTCGCACACCATGCCGGACGCCGGGCCCGCCCCGCTGGTTGCGGCCGGAACTGGTGGCCGGGGGCTGCGGATGGAGGTTGGGGCGATAAGAGGCGTCAGTTGGGACTGCGGCGATCGCCCGACTGAGCATGCGCGACGCTGACCACGAGGGCTGACGCCCTCGACCCGGCCAAAAAGCTTCGTACACACCTCTGCAATTGACCCCGTACTCCGCTCTGCAGATGAGCTAGTACGCCGACACCAGGCCGTGCACCCAGCTCTGCCGCCGCGGAACGAAGCACGACGCGCAGGCCGGAGCTGGCCCGCTGGTAGGGCTCACTCACACTGTCGACCTGTTCAACAAAGTTCCTCCGCCCGCAGGTTGGGGTATCGCAGAAGAACCGGCGGACGGTCAGCCGAACCAGCACCGGCCTGCCGGCAACGGGACGGTCGTCCAGCTGACGACCGTAACGGCTGTGGACCCGGCGGGATGTGACACCGCAGTCCGGACACGCTCTCGACGAGCATGTACTGGACAGCTGGACCAAAGTCCCGAGCGCCTCCACATACTCCACCCGCACCCCACGAGTCCCGGGAAAGAACACGCCCTCGGCCGATAAGCAGACATCCCCCATCGCCAGGGCATTCCCGTCTGCGTAGCCGTTTGACCTCGGCATTCACGAGATCGCTGGCAGACCCTTGAACTTCCCCACCCTGCGCTCGAGGGTGGGACAGACTTGCCCACCTTGACTCCCCACCTCAAAGCCGCCGGTATGGCGTGGGCGCATCAGGTGATGCTTGCTGCCCGTCCTGCCCCGGTCGACGGGACTTCGTCCGGTCTTGGCTCGCCCTTCAACGCGGGGCGGGAGAGCCGTCGACCGTGGCCCGGGGGAAGTCCGCGACGTTCGCGCTGCGGAGCTCGGCGAAGAGGCCCTCCGGGGCCACATTCCCGCGTCGGCCCACTCGGGCCACTTGGCCAGACGGCGTCAGCAGGTCATGCCGGAGCCGACACCGACTTCCTGCGGCAGGTGCTCCCCGGCGATCCCGGGGTGGAGCGCGAACGGGACGCCATGGAACACCATCCGATCCGGAGTGGTCCAACGACCTCGGAGATCACTTCGTCAGGGTTTCTCAGGCGTCTTGGCCATGGCCGCGACCAGCGCTGCAAGGAGCAGGGCGCCCGCCGACCACCAGGCCGCGACAGTGAAGCCGTGCACCATACCCTCCCCCAGGCCCCGGCTCAGGGACGGGTGGGCGTCGATGTAGCGGGTGGCGGCGGACGACGCGATCGTGTTCAGCAGGACGATGCCCAGGGAGCCCCCGATCTGCTGGAAGGTGGAGACGGTCGCGGACGTCACTCCGGCGTCCTTCGGGGCGACCCCGGCGGTCGCCGTCGCGTAAACCGGCATGAACGTCAGTCCCATACCCAGGCCGAGCAGCACCAGCGCGGGCAGCACCCCGGTGGTGTAGGCGGAGTTCATGCTCAGGCGGGTCAGGAGCAGCATGCCGACGGCCGCGAGGAGCATGCCGGGGGCCATCAGGTTGCGGGGGGCGGTGTGGGGCAGGAACCGGGCGGCGATCTGCGTCGCGCCGATGACGATCGTGACGGACATCGGCAGGAACGCCAGTCCGGTCCGTACGGGTGAGTAGTCGAGGATGGCCTGGAGGTAGTAGGTCAGGAACAGGAAGGCGCCGAACATGGCGACGGTGGCCAGGCCCATCGTCGCGAGCGCCGCCGCACGGGTTCTGTCCCTGACGATGTGCAGCGGCAGCATCGGATGCTCGGCGTGGGACTGCCACCACACGAAGACGGCGAGCAGGACCACACCGGCCGCGAACAGGGTCAGGACCGACGGGTCGGCCCAACCGGCGGATTCGGCGTCGCTGGAGCCGTACACGATCGCCACGAGCCCGCCGGAGGCGAGCAGCGCGCCGGGGACGTCGAGGCGCACCCCGCGCTGGCCGGGGCTGTCCTTGAGGAGGGCCAGCGCGCCGCCGAGGGCAGCCAGCGCGATGGGGACGTTGACGTACAGGCACCAGCGCCAGGTCGCGTACTCGGTGAGCAGGCCGCCCACCAGCAGCCCGATGGCGCTGCCGCCCCCGGCGAGCGCGCCGTAGATCCCGAACGCTCTGCCGCGCTCGGCGGGGTCGGTGAACGTCGTCGTCAGCAGTGACAGTGCGGAGGGGGCCAGGACGGCCGCGCAGGCCCCTTGCAGGGCCCGCGCCGCGAACAGCGTCCCGGGGCCGTCGGCCGCGCCGCCGAGCGCAGACGCGGCGGCGAATCCGACCAGGCCGATCATGAAGGTGCGTTTGCGGCCGACCAGGTCGGCGATCCGGCCGCCGAGGAGGAGCAGGCCGCCGAAGGCCAGGGAGTATGCGGTGATCACCCACTGCCGGTTCGCATCCGACATGCCCAGTCCGTTCTGGACGGAGGGCAGGGCGATGTTCACGATCGTGCCGTCGAGAATCACCATGAGCTGGGCGCCTGCGATGACGGCGAGGGCCCACCACCGCTTCGGATCGGGCAACTCGGCCGCGTTCGCGGTGGTGTGAGGGACCGGCGTGGGCACGGTGTCCCCGGGGGAGGACTTCTCGGTCAAGGCGATCACATTCCGTGTCGAAGGTGTAGGAGCAGACGCGCGGTCCTACACCCCGGGACGCGACACAAGGGATCGCGAGAGCAGCGGACACCACCATGAGGTGCCGCAAGGGGGGGGGGAGAGTCCTACCGCGCGCCGAACGGGGGCACACGGCCGGGGGCAACTATGGCCGCAACACTCGTTGTCCAGTTCCAGTCCATGTTTCCCACCTCCTCCCCGCCGGGCACGCGGTACGCATCGACGCCGAACGCGCCGAGTGGTGCGGCAGGGGCCCCGCCGCACATGACCTCCGACAGAGTAGGTCAGCCAGCCGGGGACGCAAACAGATTTACCCGGCGCGGTACGGGCTCCTCACGCTTCGACAAGCAAAGATCGCGCCGTGCCCAGCCGAGAAGGCTGCGGGTACGAAACCCTGACCGTTCCCTTCCGGCTGGTGACACGGTTCCTGCCGGCGCCCCCGACCCTCGTTGCCGACAGCGACTAACTGGGGAAGGAAGAACATCACTGGCCGAATTCACAGATCCTCGTCATGCCGCCGCTTTCCAGTACAGCCACTGCCTCACGGCCTGCAAGTCTGGGTCTGAATTCAGGTTCTTACGGGGTGGCCGTCACCCGTCCACCGCGACGAGGGCGAAGAGCACGGCCGGAGGTACGACCATGCACAGCAGGTGGGCGAGGGCCGAACGAGGCAGACGGAAGAGGCCGAGCAGTAGCAGGCCGCCCGCGAGCCAGCCGAGGTACAGCTGCCTGGCCAGGTGGTTGGTGGCGTCCATCTCTGCCTGCTGGGTCGCATCGGGCGCACCGAAGGTGATCCCCGAAGCCATGACCATCATGAGGAGCATCCCGCACAGCAGGACGTCGCCCACCCCGACCAACACCGCCACCAGGGCGTCAGCGCGCCGTATGCGCCGGTACCAGCCGACACCGTCCCCCGTCGTGCCCGTCTCGTACATGACAGTCACCCTGCCCCCACACGGGCAGCAAGGCATGAGTACGGATACTCACCCCCCGGACCTCAGGCGACTGCACTGGCCGGCGAAGGCCCCCAGCAGCCGCCGCGCTACGTCACGTCGTCCAGTTCCCCCGCGACCTGCTCGCAGGAGACGAGTTCGTCGCTGGTGAGCGACGGCACGAGTTTCCCGGTGTCGCCGTGCGGCCGGGTTCGAGTTCGCGAAGACATCCTGATTGCCAAACACCCCGGCGGCAGCCGTGGCCCGGAGCTGATGGCGGAGCCGTGGGCCCGGGCACGCAGCGTGGCTTCGACGCGCGGCGGAATGTGCTGCTCGCGGGGGCGCCCAGGAGACGTTCGCCAGCCGGGTGGGCAGACCGAGGCAGGTGCGGAAGTCCTTGAGGCGGCGGGCGGCTGCGGCGTGTGCGGGGCCGCCCCGATGACCGCCCGCATCAGCTCATCGTGTCGATGCGGCGGATCGCTACGGTGTGCAGGAGGTGCACGAGCGGCTGGACGCAGTAGAGGGTCTTGCCCAGCCATAGGGGCGTCAACTGTGGCGGGTGTGTGGAGAGGCAGGTGTGGGCTCTTCGCAGTGTGCTTTCCCAGTCCGCGCCGGCGAGGCCCCGTTCCGCTGCCGCTGCCAGGCCGATGGCCGCGTAGGCGGTTTCTTCGGCCGTTGAGCCGTCGGCCCCCCATCCGCCGTCGCTGTTCTGGGTGCGGGAGATCTGTGCCGATGCGCTGGCGCACAGGGAGTGGGCCAGGGGGTGCTCGATTCTGGACATGACGCGCGCCATCTCTCCCAGCGCGTAGGTCGGCGAGAGGTGCCACTTGCAGGTCCGGGCGCGGTGCTGGGTGGTCTGGGTCTGCAGCCAGCGCAGTACAGGGAGCAGTCGCTCGTGGTCCTGTTCGAGGTTGAGGAGCGCGGCCATGTGGATGTTGGTGGTGAGTGAGGGGTCGTGTTCGAAGAGGAAGGTCCGGTATGCGTCACCACCGGGCTCGATCATGCGGTCGAGGGTCGCGGCGCTGGGCGCGGGCCGGCTGGTGATGCGGGCGGCGACGGCTGCGCATGCGGTGCTGTCGGTGTCGCCGGGGATCGTGGTTCCGGCGCCGACGGTGCACAGCAGCCCGGAGGGATGGTGTAGGTCCCGGGAGAGTTCGTCCAGGGCGCGCGGTGCACAGGGAGGGTCCTGCGGGGTGTCCAGTTCGTGATGGAACATGACTGTCCATGCGGTGACGAAGTGCGGCACCTGGTCCAGATAGGCGGTGTTCTCGGGAACCCGTGAGTGGAGGTATTCCTGGAGCTGGGCGAGGCGGCAGCCGTTGAGCGGCCGGCCACGGCGTTCGTATTCGAGGAGGAAGACCGCGGAAGCGCCCGGGGAGTTGGCGATGGAGCCGTTGGGGGCCTGGAATGCCTCCAGGAACCGGGCCGTGTCGACGGCCGGGTCTCCGTAGACCCGTTCGGCGCAGTAGCCGGCGATGGACAGCGACGGATCGTAGAAGTCCGGCCATATGCGCATGTGTTCCCACTTGGCGCGTTCGCGCTCGGTGATGCTGCGGACGAGGGCCGGGTGGGCGGGGGCGGGCCAGCCTCGTGCGGTGCTGATGCGGTCGAGTACGTCAACGAGCCCGCCGAACGTCAGGGTTTCCGGCCCGGGCGGAGGGCCGGCGGGCACCATGCCCGCCAGGGAGCCGCAGGCCCGGTCGGCCGACTGGTGCATTCCGGCGTTGCGCAGGGCGACGGCGGCGGCGTAGGTGGAGATGTAGGCGTCGAACCAGCACCGGTGTGCCGGCGCTCCCCAGGTATCAGGGCCCGTCGTGTGTGTCAGCAGCCAGTCCAGGCACAGGGGTTGCTGAGGTCCGGAGACCAGGGAGACGGCCGCGATGTCGTACACGGACGGTGACAGGTCGAGGAGTTGGGGCACTTCGCTCTTCACAGCGCCTCACCCTTCCCCTTCTGCGGGGCACCTTCGCTGTGGGCGTTGGTGGTGTCCTGAGCGATCCCGAAGACATCTTCGAGCGTGTGGAGGTTCGCGGCGATGTCGGGTCCGTGGTGGTAGCGCTCACAGCTCATGTGCCAGTCGTGACTGCCGCGAAGCAGCGTCCTCATGTGTGTCAGGCAGTGCTCAGCGGCATGTTCGACGTCGGGGGGAAGCTGCAGGGAACGGACGAGATCAGGCAGTTCCTGGCCGGCTTTGAGGAAGTCCTCGACCCGGTTGGCGATCATGGTGCGGACGTGGTCCACCGCCTGCTGGGGGGTGAGGGCTCGCTGGGTCTGGAGGGCGATTGCCAGGTTGTTCAGTTCTCCGAAGGCTGACTCCCTGGTGTAGCTCAAGATGTCGTTGGTCCACATGACGATGTCGGCCGTGCTCCACAGCAGGGTCTGGTAGGGGGTGCTGCAGTAGACGGTGTCGGGAAGCCATACCTGGTGGATGTGGTGCTGAAGGTCGTGGACCAGGGTGACCCAGCCCGTTTTGGCGCGGAGTTCGATGCAGGTGGCGATGTCCATCGGGGTGTGAGTGGCCCGGTGGAGAGAAGCCCGTAGCTCGGCCCGGAACTGCTCGGAGAGATGATCGTAGAAGCGTTGGCGCCACCGGGCCCCGCTGCCAGGAGCGGTGCGCTGCCAGAGGTCGGCCAATGCCGCCATGGCGGGGATCGGCGGGGTCTTTGGGCCGGCGTCGCCACGAAGGACGGCGCGGAATTCGTCCAGTACCGGGGCCAGTCGGTCGGGGCGCAGGCCGGCGGTGGCTTCATCGATCTGGTCTTCGAACACCACGGCCCAGGTAATCCAGTCGGTGAGCAGCTGCAGCGCGGGCCGGCTGTCGAGGGTGGGGGCGTAGAAGGAGCACAGTTCGAGGCGGTACCGCCTGAGGCGTTCCGCGGCTGCTTCGGTGGTGACCAGGTGGAAGCGGCGGGCCCACTCCAGTGTGGCGGGGTACAGCTGGTCCTGCAGGGGGTTGTTCTGCGAGACGGCGAGGGGGAGGTCGATCGTGGGGATGGTGATGTCCGTGGTCATCTGTCCTCCATGCCGCGGCCGTGCGGGTGGGTGGGGTTCGTGAGGCCTTTGTGCCGCTGCTGGCGTGCGGGGCGCAGGTTGTCGCGGGCCGTGGGCGGGAACACTGTCCGGCTGCCCGGAGCAGTACCGGCCAGGGCGCCGTGGGGCGCGGCGCTGTGGTCGGCTCTCATCCCCGCGATGGCGCCGACGGCGCCTGGCCGCGCGGGCCAGGACGGGCTGGCGGGGAGACAAGACGCAGTCGCAGGCCCCTGGGCTGGAACGTCATGCGCGGCTTGGGCGTGCGGAAGCCAGCTGATCCGGGATGTTCCAGGTGCCAGAGACCGACGATGGCAGCCAGCGTGAGGACGGATTCGGCGAGCGCGAACTGGTCGCCGATGCACCTGCGGGCGCCGCCGCCGAACGGCACGAAGGCGTGGCGCGCCGCGGCGGGTTGCGCCGCGCCGATCCACCGTCCGGGCTCGAAGCGTTCGGGATCGGGGTACAGGTCGGGGCGGTGGTGGAGGAGGTAGGGGCTGAAGACGAAGGTGGTGCCGGCCGGGATGGGGTGGCCGCCCAGGGCGGTGTCGGCCGTGGTGAGTCGCGTCGAGAGCCAGATGGGCGGGTAGAGGCGCAGGGCTTCGGTGACGACGGCGCGGGTCAGGGGCAGCTGGTCGGCGTCGGCGTCACCGGCCTCGCGCATGCGGTCGGCCTCATCGCGCACCTGCTGTGCGAGGGCGGGATGCGCGGCGATCAGGTGCAGGGACCAGGCCAGTGCCACCGCAGTGGTTTCGGTCCCGGCGAAGAAGAACGTCATGACCTGGTCGATGCACTGGGCATCCGACATGCCCTGACCGTCGCCCTCGCTGTCGCGGGCTTCCAGGAGCATCGAGAGCATACGACCGGTGCCCCCGCGAGTGCGCTGCTCGGCGATGTACGCGGCGATGATGGCACGCAGGCGTCGGGAGGCGCGGCGGTGCCGGGTGTTGACCGGGGTGGGCAGGGCGTTGAGCCAGTCCGGCTGGAGCGTCCGGCGGTAGGTGCCGGCCACCAGGGTGGCGATGTCGGCGGTCGCTTGCTCCATGGCGGTGGTGTCGGGTCCGGTGCCGAACAGCGTCGCGATCAGCGCTCGGGAGGTGATACGTGTGGTTTCGTGCAGGACATCGATGATCTGGCCCTCGTGCCAGGCGCTGGTGGCCTCGTCGATCTGCACGGCCATCGTCCGGGCGTAGCCGCGCAGCAGTTCGGGGTGGAACGCCGGCTGCAGGAGCCGACGCTGTCGGCGGTGCTGGGCATGGGGGCAGAGGGCCACGTTGTTGCCCAGGAAGTCGCCGACCCGGTCGTAGATCGGGCCGCCCTTGTCGAATACGCGGTCGTTGACCAGAACCTGGTGCAGCAGCTCGGGATCGCACACAGCGATCGCCGGGTGGGAGCCGAGGCGGACGGCGACCAGGTCGCCCTGCTGCGGGAGCGACCGCAGAAAGCCCAGCGGATCGCGCAGCAGCGGAACGGCGTGTCCGAGCAGCGGCAGCGCGCCGGCGGCGCGGGGAATGGGGGCGGTGGGCGGGGGGCAGGTCATTGTCATGGCGTCGCCTCCGGGAGCTGCGCACAGGTGAAGTCGCGTAACGGATCGAGGAGTTGCGCGGCGGACGATGATCCGGGGCGGCGGCCGTGCGTGCGGGCCACCCGGCACGGACCGGACGCCCTCCCCCACCCTGCGGGGGCCAGGACTCGCCCATGGCCATCAGGGCGATCCGATCAGGGTGGAGGCGGCCGCGCGCAGAACGGCACCCGCGTCCGGCGGCAGGCCGACGTCCTCCAGCGCCCGCAAGGCCCGGCCGCGGCACTCCTCGATCAGCCGCTCGACCTCGGCGCGTGCACCGGTGCCCTCCAGCACGGCACGGATCTGCCCCACCTGCCCCGGCCCGGGCGGCATCCCCCCGCTCAGGCTCGTGAGCAGATCGCGCTCGCCTCCGACGGCCCGGCGCAGGGCCAGGGCAAGCAGCACGGTGTGCTTCCCCTCCCGCAGATCCTCGGCCACTGGCTTTCCCGTCTGCGGTGTGTCGCCGAACGCGCCGAGCAGGTCATCACGCAACTGGAACGCCTCGCCCAGGGGCAGACCGAACGCGCTCAGAGCCGCGCACACCCCGGCATCCGCTCCGGCCAGCACCGCCCCGAGCTGCAGCGGCCGCTCCACGGTGTACTTCGCGCTCTTGAACCGGGCAATGCGCAGCGCCCCCTCCAGATCAGTGCTCGGGCAGCCGGTACCCAGCAGGTCGAGGTACTGCCCGTACATCAGCTCCGTGCGCATCCCATCCAGCACCACGGCCGCCGCAGCGAACCGGTCCGCACCCAGTCCGGCCGTGTGCAGCAGCTCGTCGGACCACACCAGAGCCAGATCCCCGAGCAGCACGGCCGCATCCACGCCCAGCCGCGCCGCGCCGGGACGCCCCACATGGCGGGCGGCGAAGGCCTCATGGGCGCTGGGCCGACCCCGGCGGGTGGCGCTGCGGTCCATGACGTCGTCGTGCACGAGGGCGAAGGCGTGGAACATCTCCAGCGACGCGGCCACCTGCAACATCGGGCCCTCATCACCGCGTCCACCGGCCGCGCACCAGCCAGCCACGCACAGCACCGGACGGACTCGTTTACCACCGCCCAGCACCAGATCCCGCAGCACCTCGACGATCTCTGCGGGGAAGCCCTGCGCGGCCGCCAGACGCGCCTTGGTATCCAGGAAGGCGGCCAGCCGCTCCTCGACTGCACTCCGCACACCGGCAGGGTCGAACACACAGGCAGGGAGCGCGACAGTGGTCTCGGACAATCGATTCTCCTTCGACCAGCAAACCGGCGAGCACACATCCGGACACCCTGCACCTCCCCCCTGACCGGCGCACGACACGCTGGGCACGGGGGTCGCACGGAAGCACACCGCCGCCCGAAGCGGCGCGTCACACCCGCGATACACAAAGGGGCTCGAGCCTCGGTCTTGATCCACAACGTCTCGCCCGGCCCTGCGGTCGCTCTGCGGAGTGACCACTGACCATGAGGGCGGCCCTCCGCGCGCATTCGCCTCGCCGGACAGGGCATCGATGATTGTCGGGCACACGACGACGATGCAGATCGGCGGGTGGCCGGGGAGCGGGGCAGACTCGATCACCGCGGCAGCCTGACCATCTCTGTCCAGGCGAACGCAGGCGCTGCTCACGGCACACGGACCAGCCTGATGCGGTTGGGTCCAGTCGGTAGACCCCGGTCCTGTTTCACATGCGGTTTCACCGGGATTTCACCCCCGTACCCGTGCCGGTCGGTACAGCTGGTGGGCAGCCCAACCCTCGTCTGTTTCGAACGGCCCGAACGGTCTCCCCTCGCGGAAGGCCAACGACCGCATCACCGCTGAGCGCGGTACACGCTCTGCGCTGCCGCACATCCCGCGCGGTACCAGACGACGCCGCCGTCCGCTCCTGTCCAGCTCATGGAACGCGCGGACTGAGACCCGCCCGCTCGTCGACGTGGATCTGATGGCCGGGGCCGACGTGTCCCCGGTGGTCATGGCGGTGTCCTCCAGCGTGCATTCCCGGCTGGTCCAGGTCCTCGACCGCGAGCACATCACAACGGAATTGCCGTACCGGACTGGACCCGCAGCCTGACCAAGATCCGGCCGGACAGTTCGTCTCCCGCCGGGGTGCCCTGCAGGGATTCAGCGGCCTTCATCGAGACGTAGAACTCCGCCAAAGCAGAGACGGCCCGGCGTCCGCTCTTGTGGACGCGGATACCGCTCTCCCCCTCAATGTCCTTGAACGCCGCGGCCTTCATGGTGATGCAGTCGACCAGGGCGCCGTGCTGGCGGCCGTGGACAACCGGCATAAGAGGCAGGTCGTCTTACCATCACCCGTACCGCCGGAAATGCCCCAGTGCGGCGTCTCGGTCTCGGTGTCGACATAACGCGCACCGCGGAAGGTCTCCCCCACATACACCCGGGCCGGGTCCGCCGAGGGCATTCACTCCACCCGGGTGGGCAGTTCCGGCGCGGGCGGGGCCGGCCGGCGCGGTGTGAACGTCACGTACGGGTCGTGCCCACGCTGGCTGTAGCACGCCAGCCACTCACCGGGCAGCCGCGCATGAACGGCATGCGCCAGAGCCGCGCGTTCCTTGTCCGAACCCAGCCAGTGCAGCGGCAGACGGACCACCACACACGCGGTGCTCGCGGCCAGGTCGTCGGACAAACGCATCCAGTGCCGCGCACCGCGCGCCTGGTCCTCGCCCGACAGGCGCAGCAGCTGGACCAGAGCCGCCCACAAACCTGACCCGTAGATACGGGCATCGGTGCAGGACCGTCTTCCCCTAAAACCGGCTCCGATGACCGCCATGACGAGTGCCGTGATGATGAGAGCCCCGAGAGACCACAACGGATAGGGGCGCCTGCTGTGGTCCGGGGCCGACCGGCCCGGCCGGATACACGACCAGACCGCGATGCGCACCGAGGGCATCGCCGAACAGCTGCGGTTCCCCCCGGACGTCAGGACGGGGCGCCACTGGGCGAGAGGTACGCCTGGCGCGAGGAGCACCGCCGTCAGTCCTCGGCACGGGCCTGCGCGGAGCACACCATCGGCGAGGAGAAGAAGTGGCGGCCGCTCCAGCGCTACCTCGGCCGCCGCGAGTCCTACGCCGAAACGCACGCCGTCGTCGCCGGACCGGACTGCGACCGCGCTGCCCGCAGGCCCGCAGGCCCGCCCGGCGGAGCACGAGCACCGAGCTCGTACTCGCGCGGCAGACCGCCTACTGATCACCCGCCAGCCGAACCGCCAGGCCAGCACACCCCGACCTCAATCGCGTACCGAGTCGTTATTGCGTTGCGGGGATGCCCGGGAAGATTTTAGCCTCGTGTGGTTCCGTCGGTGCCCGTTTCCGGGGCCCGGCGCTGTGTTTCGAGGTGATGACGTATCTCCCAGGCCAAGTAAGTAGCCGCTCGTTCCGAGGCTCTTTTCCGGCTGTCCGCGATGGCGGGCTTCCGACGCGTGCCTCGACGGCGGTGCTCCCCAATGGCCTGGGCTCGTTGCACCCTGCTTTCCCCTGTCGCGCTGTAGGCGCGCAGGGGCATGCCCAGGCCTGCCCTTGCCCCTATTTCTTCTGTACGCGAACAGGAATCTTCCTCGTGTCAACCGACACCCGTACCCACGGTCAGCCACGCCCCACAGGCGCCGGCCGTGCCGCCACGACCATCCTGGCCGTGGTGCTGATCGCCGAGCTGATGAACGCGCTCGACGGCTCGATCGTCCACACCGCCCTGCCCTCCATCCAGGCAGACACCGGCGCCTCCAGTGCCGCGGTGCAGTGGGTCCCCGCCGCCTACACCCTCACCTTCGCCCTCGCCCTGATCACGGGCGGGCGCCTGGGTGACCTCTTCGGGCGTAAGCGGGTCTTTATCGCCGGCACCGTGCTGTTCACGCTGGCGTCGCTGCTCTGCGGGATCGCAACCGGCCCGGAGTTGCTGATCGTCGCGCGGGCCCTGCAGGGCGCCGGCGCGGCGGCGATGGTGCCGCAGGTCATGGCCACTATCGCGGTCACCTTCCAGGGCGAGTCGCAAGCCAAGGCGTTCGGCATGTACGGCATGATCATGTCGCTCGGCGGCGTCCTCGGGCCCGTCCTGGGCGCCGTCCTGACCTCCACCGACATCGCCGGTCTGGGCTGGCGGGCGATCTTCCTGATCAACCTGCCCATCGGCCTGACCACCGTGCTGTTCGCCCTCCGGTTCATCCCCGAGTCCCGCGAGCAGCAGGCCAGGCGTCTTGACCCGCTGGGGATGCTGCTCTCCAGCGCGGGCCTGCTCCTTCTCGCCTACCCGCTGACCGTGGGCGGCGAGAAGCACTGGCCGATGTGGAGCTTCGTCATGCTCGTCGCGGGTGCCCTGGTACTGGCGGCATTCGTGGCTCAGCAGCGGGCGAAGACCCGCAAGGACGGCTCCGCCCTGGTCGCGCTGTCCCTCTTCCAGAGCAAGGCGGTCGCCGGCGGGCTCGCCGCCCAGCTGGTCTTCGGCCTCATGTCCGGCGTGTTCCTGCTGACGTGGGTACTGTTCATGCAGTCCGGCCTCGGGCTCTCGCCCGGGCAGTTCGCTCCGGCGTCCGTCGCCATCTCCATCGGCGGCATGGCCGGCGCGATGCTCGCCTCGAAGTGGGCAGGCACCCATATGCGGCGCGTACCGCAGGCCGGGGCGGTGCTCATCGCCGCAACTCTGGTCGGCTACCAGCTGCTGGTCTCCGCCCAGGAGACCTCGATGCCGTTCGTGGCCGCCCTCGCCCCGATGATCCTCGTCGGAGCCGGTTTCGGCATGGTCGGCGCGGGTCTCGCCGGTCTCACCCTCAGCCAGGTCGGCCATGAGGACCCCGGATCTGCGGCGGGACTGTTCAACACCGCCATGCAGCTCGGTACCGCACTCGGTGTCGCGATGGCCTCCGTGGTGTTCTTCAACCACGCCCCCGCGGGCAGCCACGGCACCACCGTGACCGAGGCGTTCGCGGACAGCATCTGGTACGTCATTGCCGCGCTCGTGGTGATGTGGGCGCTGATGTTCCTACTGCCCAAGCCGGTCAAGGCCGCCTGAATCACGGTCGGCGGCCCGTCCTGCGCGGGCGGGGCCGCCGACCCCCGCAGGGTCTGAGCGCACCATTAGCGACCCACCGCGCGCCGGAGCCCCGGCCCCGCGCCGGGCCCGCGCCGTCGTCCTGACTACCGAGCTGATGAACGCCCTCGACGGGTCCGTCGTCTACACCGCGCCGCCCTCCATCGCCGCCACCACCGCGGCTCTCCAGTGGATCCACGCCGCCTACGCCCTGGCCACTCATGTCGCGATTCTTTCGGCGACATTTGTCGCGCGGGATCACCGCGAACCCGTCTGGTTTGCGAAGGCCCCCGCCGGGAGCGAGCCGTCGGCACGACCCTCGGAGTGAGTACTCACTCATTGACGGAGTGAGTACTCACTCCGTACTCTTGCGGTCATGACAGCACCCAAGGAGAACCAGACCACCCGCCGCCGCGCCCCCGGCATGTCGCCGGAGCAGCGCCGCGAGATGATCATCCAGACCGCGATCCCCCTGATCGCCGAGTACGGCGCCGCGGTGACGACTGCGAAGATCGCCCGCGCCGCGGGCATCGGCGAGGGCACAATCTTCCGGGTCTTCGCCGACAAGGACGAGCTGCTGCAAGCCTGTGTGGCCGAGGCGCTCTCCCCCGAGCACGCGATCCGCGAGCTCGACGCGATCGACGTGTCCCAGCCGCTGCCCGACCGGCTCGCGGAGGCGGCCGAGGCGCTGCAGGCACACATGGACAGGATGGGCGCGATCCTCGGTTCGCTGGGGCATGGTGGCGGCAAGCACCCCGGCCCGGTGCGCGGCGCGGGCCGTCACGAGTCGACGACCCGCATCCGGGCGGCCCTCGCGGAGCTGCTGGAGCCCGACAAGGCCGCCCTGCGTCGGCCGCCGGAGCAGATCGCGGCCCTCTTCTTCGGGCTGCTCTTCACCCAGCCGCGTACGGAGGACGAGCCCGACCTGACCCCGCAGGAGCTGGTGGAGGTCTTCCTGCACGGGGCGCTCTCGGGGGGCGTCAAGTGAGCGCGCGGACAAGGCGCCTGCGGGTTACGACCCTCGCCGTACTGGCCCCCGTCCTCGTGTGGCTCGTCGCGGACCCACTGCTGGGGCACCGACTGCGGATCGCCGACGGCGAGCAGACACTCGACATCGGCGCCGTGCCCGTGGCGGTGGTCGCCCTGCTCGCGTCGCTCTCCGGCTGGGGACTGCTGGCCGCCCTGGAGCGGTTTGGGGTGCGGCGTGCCCGCGCCATCTGGACCGGGGTGGCCGGCGCTGTACTGGCCGTGTCTTTCCTGCCGTTGATCGGCGACGGCATGGACGGCGGCACCCGGGTCTCCCTCGCTCTGATGCATCTGGCGGTGGCGGCGGTGCTGATCCCGGGGCTGGGCGGCAGGTCCCCCGGGGCAGGAGCCGATGCCGCTAGGTGGCCCAGGATGCGGGTCTCCTGACGAACCGCCGGGGACGGTGTTCCACTTCCATGGAAGTGGAACACCGTCAGATGAGGTCGGGGCGGCCCAGTTCGCGGGCGCCGGGCAGGACATCGGCGGGCATTCCCTCCCCGTACAGGCAAGCGCGTTCCTTCTCGTAGTCGGCGAGGGTGCGGCAGCCGCCGGTGGGGATGCCGAGGAGCTGCCGTGCGGTGGCCGGGTCGGACCGGGCCTGGGTGAGTGTCTCCTCCCACGCGGCCATAGCGCCCTGCCAGGCGTGTGTTGGAACGGGGAGGGCTCGTCGCCGTCGCAGACGTAGGGGAACTGGAACTGGAGCGCGGACCCCAGGCGCCCCCGGGCGCTGATCAGCCCGTCGGCGGCCAGTTGGAACGCGGCGGCGTCCCACATCGCCTCACGGACGTCTTCTCGCAGCTGCTCGAAGGGGCGCCAGACGTTCGGCCCGGCGCGTTCCGGGTGCCCGGTGGCCTGCCAGATCTGCTGCAACACCGCCTTACGGCAGGCGCCTTGACTACTCGCGGCGAGGACCTCGTCCAGGAGGGAGCGCAGGAGACGGAACTGCCGGTTCATCAGGCGGCCGCAAGCGCCACCTCGGCTGCGACACGCTCGGCCTGCTGCTGACCGTGCTGGTCGCCGCCGCAAGCGTCTCCGACACGGCGGTCGGCGTGCACCTGCTCTCGCGCATCGCCGCGGCTCACCCTCGCATCACGAAGGCATGGGTGGACGCCGGCTACCGCACCACCGCCATCGAGCACGGCGCCCGCCTGGGCCTCGACGTCCAGCCCGCCCAAAACCCGCCGGGCGTCCGCGGGTTCACGATCATTCCGAGCCGCTGGACCATCGAGCGGGGCATCGGCTGGCTCATGCACCACCGCCGCCTCGCCCGTGACTACGAGCGACACCCGCACCGCTCGGAAGCCATGATCCACCTCGCGATGATCGACCCCATGACCCGCCGCCTCACCAGCGAAACCACCCCAAACTGGCGTGGCACCCGACCTACCGGGACCAGACACCCATCAGCGGAACAAACGCTGAGTTAGACGTTGTCACGTGGTGAGACGGACTCTCCGCGCCCGCCCATCGCCACTTTTGACTCATCGCGTTCTCAGCGTGCGGTTTCCGGCCCGGCCTGTCGCGATGTTTCGTATCTTCTTGCTGCAGCCTGACCCGGCGAGCAGGAGGAAGCCGTCACCGAGACGACACGTTGGTACGCAGACGACCGGACGTGCTCGTCCGCGAGGGCACCATCGACATCCACGTCGACGATGCCGGCCCCCGCCAGCAACTCAGCCACATCGGAACGCAATGTCATCGCTTCGTCTCCCCTCGCAGAGCCGGACTCCACATCGCGGGCACCGTCCCCCGGTCCACACGCTGAACCAAACGAGACGGCCTGTTAACACTCCAGCTGCAGATCGTGATCCTCGTCGTTGGGCGGCTGCGTGCCGTCGGTAGTGACAGTCGCGGGCGCGGGCTTGGTGGCGTCGTCGCCACTGTGACCAGCGCACTCGGTGCGAGAGGTCACGGACCGGACTGTTCAGTGCCGCGAAGAGGTGCTGGATCTCATTTCCGGCCAAGGGAAACAGGCCGCCGGCGGTAGAACGGTCTGTCGTTCGGCGGCTGCGGTGACGGCAAGGAAGCCGTGGGCGAGCATGGCGAGGGTGGCCCACCGATGCCATGAGGTCCAGCGGCGGACCTGGTGCTCGCCCAGGCCGGTCAGGCCCCTGCTGGACTGGAACGTCTCTTCCACTGTCCAACGCCGTCCGGCCACCTGTACCAGGGTGGACAGCGGAATCGGGCGGGGTGAGATGCAACGGCAGAAGGCGACTTCACCGGTCCGGCGGTTGCGGCGGACCAGCAGGCGCCAGTGGCCGTGCCGATCGGTCTGGCCGTGGATGTCGACCTGGGCCCAGCCGTAGTGCTGCTCGCAGGCTGCACCAACTACCATTTGGCCTGGTCAACACGGGCGCAGCGGCTGTACCGCCAGTAGCCCAAGAACCTCCTGCTGTCGTACTCGCCGAAGAAGCCCGGCTTCTTCCAGAGGCACGAAAGAAGGCGTCTGACCGGGGTTTTTGCCCGTCGGGCGAATCCTGGAGGAGTGGCACTCGTGTCGGCGGTAAGCCGTACCGGCGATGCGGCTGGCGAGGCCTAAGATCTGGCCACGTAGAAGGCCGTCCGGCGCGCCGGGGGGACCCAGTCGAGTAGCTGAGCATGCGTGCGCCCCCGCCTCGATTCGCGCGGCGGGGGCGCCCGCGCGTCTGCGGCTAGCCGAACTTCACCGAATGGGGCGGGAACATGATCGTGTTGTGCCCCCACATTGGCTCCAGCCGACGGTGGGACTTCAGCGTCACCGTCAGCATGTCCTGGGCGCAGTCGGCCCCGTGATAGAGCGTGGCGTCGGTGTCGGTGTCGTTGCTTCGCCAGGCGGCGCCTTCCTCCCAGGGTTCTGCCAGCTTGTAGCACTGGCCGTTGACCGGATCGGTGAGGGTGATGTCCATGCCCTTGGTGTTACGGAAGTTGGCGGTGCCCTGAGCCGCCTGAGCTGGAGCGGCCGCGAGGGTCAGGGCGATGAGGGGTGCGGTGGTCATGGCAGCAAGGACGGTGAGCGAGCGGCGCAAAGGACTCTCCACGTGTTCGTCTGGTTACGTTGTGTGCGCGAGTCTCAACATAGCCGCACAGAGCGTGAGGTTCGCTCTGCCGACGGGGTAGCGAGATGCGTCTGCGCCGAAACCTTGGATTACGTGGGGGTGAGGGTCGGCATGTCACCGAACGCGCGATCGACTTGCCTTCAGGTCTGCTGCACCTCCGCGCCGTGCGGACCTGGCACGCCATGTGGATCCGGAGGCTCGACGAGGCGATCGCCGACGCGGAGCGGCGCGAGGCCGAATCGAGGTCCTCGTGTCCTGGGCGGCCCCGGTCTGAGCGAGGCGCTCGTCGGGCTCGGCGAAGGCGACTTCGTCATTGTCGACGGGACACTCGTTCCCGCCGACCGCGTCAAGGTGGACGAGCCGCACCACTCCCGGAAACACCAGAAGCACGGCATGACAGTGCAGGTCGTCGCGCGCCCGGATGGCACCCCGCTGTGGTGCTCCCGCGCGCTGCCGGGCCGTACGCACGACCTCACTGCGGCCCGTGCCCAGTTCGAGCGGGACGCGATCGCGCCCGTCGATTCCGCGGGCAGGACGGTCACCGCCGTGGCCCGGGAACTCGTCACTTGATGCGTTCCTCGAGGTGGATGGTGACCTCGTCACCGGGGCCCTTTCCGAGCAGCTCGCGTACGGCGGTCTTGACGGGCAGCTTGTGCGTGCCGTCGCCCAGCGCCATGAAGGAGCTCAGGAATGGGTGACCGTCGATCGTCCCTCGGATTTTCACGAGCCCGCGGGTGCCGAAGTATTCGGCCGATCCGGGCATCACCACATAGGTCCAGCCGCCCTTGTTCGGGCTTTTCTGCAGCGTCGCGGTGAACTCTTTGTCCAGTGCGGTCATGGCGCGCTCCTATTCGACGACAACCAGGATGTTGCCGTCAGGGTCCCGAAGGGTGAACATGGGCGGCACTCCAGGCCACTGGAGCAGGTCGTCCACGTCGGCCCCCTGCTCCTTGAGACGTGTGTGGACGGCCGGGACGTCGCCGGCGTTGAGCCTGATCCCGGTGTCGACGCCGGTGGACTCGCCGGGGATCAGCGCGATGCTGGTCACGGCCCCGACGGGGGCGACGGTGATCCAGCGCCCGCCGATCTGCTCCAGCGGAACATCCATCCGCTTCTCCAGCCCCAGGACGACGACGTAGAACTCGACGGCCTTGTCCTGGTCGCTGACGGGAACGGCGACGGTGCCGATGCCGGTGATACGGGCCTGGTCGTGCTCAGTCATCTGTGCTCTCCCCGGTGTGGTGGATTCACCCTCTAAGACCGACGGGCCCGGCAGAACTCATCGCTCCGACCCCCGAAATCCATCCCACGAAATCACCGGAATATCCCGGCCGTCGGCGGCCGCTCACTGCCACGCAGGGCATCCGATGTTCGAGCGAGTCGACGCGAGCCCCGGAGCTGACTGGACGCGTGTCAGTCTGCGGTGGCCGCGCATCAGTCTGGGGCGATGACGGCCCGGGTCTCCTGCTCGACGATCTCCCACAACGGTGCGCCGTCGTGGTTGGTGAGGATGACGCCGACCCAGCCAGTGTCGGGATAGATGGTCCAGCTGGCGCCGACGCCGGGGTTGGCGCCGGCGCGGCTCCACACCCACTGGCCGCCGGCGAGGCTGACCGGCACCTGGTAGGCCCCGAACGACGCGTCGGCGGGGGCTGCCCGGCGGGCCAGACCGCCCCCCTCGGGAGCCAGGGGGATCTTGGGTCCGGTGAACAGTTCGGCGTAGTGCCGGTCCAGCACTGTGCCGTCGCCCAGCGCACGCGCGAACCGGACCAGATCTGGCGCGGTGGCGAAGCCGCCGTCCCCAGGGGCATCGATGAAGGCGCGGCCCGGGTTCTTGCCCCGTACATACGGGTCTGCACTGCCCTTGTCCAGATTGCGGACCGCGTCGACGTGACTGCCGTCGGCCAGCACCATGTACGGGTGCGCGATGTTCGGATCGGTGAGCCACTGCGGCCTGGTGTAGAACCCCGAACCGGTCATGCCGCAGCGCTTGAAAATGTTCTCCTGGACGTAGTCCCAATAGGTCTGGCCGGTCACGGCTTCGATGATCTGCGCGGGAATGGCGACCTCGGCGCCGGAGTGGCTGCTGGGTGTGCCGGGAGGGGCCTCCTGCGTCGCCTGCCGGGCCCACCGCTCGTAGAACTCGTGCACCTCCTTCCGGCTCTGGAAGATGCGCTGCACGTCCTCATCCGGGGTTTTCATCCCGGAGGTGCCGGTGAGCATCTGGTGGATGGTGATCTGCTCGGCGATCTCCTTGGCGTAACCCGTCAGGTGCGTGCCCACCGTGTCCGACAACTTCAGTCGGCCCTGCTGCGCCAGCTGCAAGATGGCCACCGCGTGGAACGGCTTGCCCGCCGAGCTGAGGCTGAACGCGGTGTTCTCGCCGTTGGGGATCCCCTTTTCCTTGTCGGCCATGCCGTAGCTGCGCGACAGCACCGTCCGGCCCCGGTGCGACAGCAGCACCACGCCGGAGAACCTGCCCTCGGCGGCCAGCTTCGCCACGTACCGGTCGTAGGCTCCGCCGGGCCGGGTGTCCGGCGGGACGCCGGAGCCCGTCGGGGCCGCATCGGCACGGGCTGGCTGGGCGCCCACCAGCGGCGCGCCCGCCGCGACCGTCCCGGCGGCCGCCAGCCCGCCCCATCCCAGCAGCCGCCGCCGGTCGACGCCACCTACGAAATCCGAATCCATGATCACGGTCCTTTTCTGATCGACGAACCGGCCGTGCCCCCCACTCAAGACGGACGACTGTCGCGGTGACGTATGCGTTTTTCGATACACCCGCGATACACCCGCCCCCACTCCCCAGCACCTGGAACACCGACGGCCAGACCTGGGGGCCTGGGCCCGCTGTCACCGAACGAGTCGTACGCCATCGCCGTGGCCCGCACCGGGTACTTGCCCGTCGCTCTGTCGGCGGAGGGCCACATCGAACTGCCGCCCGCAGGCTGGAGGACCTGATCGCCTACGACACCGACTGGCGCACCTTCCGCGTGGACCGGCTCACCGACCCTGGCAGCGCCTTCCACGGAAGCTCCGAACTCGCCCCGCACCTGGCGGAGTTCGCACAGCTCCTGCAGGACGTGACCCGCGCGCTCACCACTGCCGGCGCACCGGACGAGCCCCACGCCCCTGCCACGAAGGGCCAATCACGGACCGCCCACGCCCGCCGCCCGGATCACTTGGGCGGCGGCTCGGCCGTCGCGTCCAAGGCCGCCCGCAGCCACCCCTCCAGCACGTCGTCGTCCAGGGCCTCCCCGGCCACGTACACCCAGCCCTTCGACACCCGGACCGCTCCGCCAACGCCCTGTCGTACGCCATGAACCGAACCTAACCGTGCACATCGGCACCCGCTCGCCCACGCCGCTCCTGCGTGAGGAGAGCAGAGATCGCTGTGGTGCGGTCAGTGCCAGGGGCCGTGTTGGCTCGGCACGCGGACGCGCATTGACTTCGCCCCTCGCGCGTTGCTCCGTCTCCCGAACTTGGGATCTGACACTAGTCCAGGCGCGGGCGACAGCCCGCTGGGGACTCCGGCCAACGCTCGGACTCGGCTGCCTACTCGGCACCCAGTTGCGCAAGCTTGCGCGTTGCCGTGTCCGGTGTGCCGTGCTCGTCGTTCCAACCCGGGTGGTTTCCGGCGACCAGCCTCATGGCGGATGGCAGGGTGTCCACTGCCACCCGCGGTACCGGCCTTACGGCGGCGCGGGCCATCGTGAGCAGGGCGGTGGCATCTCGTGCGGCCGACGGCTCTGGGCCGTGCGCGGCCTGCGCGGTGGTGGTTGCGGAGGTCATGCCGTGCGCCTGGTGATGATCGAGTACACCGATGCCTTGTTTGCGGCGAGGGCGGCGGAGAAGCTGATGGACATTTCCCGGAGTTCCTCGATGGGGCCGGTGGCGCCGTCGGGGAAGTGGTGGTCGATGTTGAGCCGGACCTTGCCGAACCAGTGGATGATCTCGGCGTTGGACGGTGTGATCCGCATGTCCTCAAGGATCAGGCCGTGCTCTTCCAGGACCCGGGCGAAGTAGGCGGGTGACTTGCGGTTGCCGCAGGCCAGCCGGTCGACGGTGTCGGGGATCGCGGGGCTGTAGGCGGGCAGGTCGGTCTTGTAGAGGGTGTCGGAGACCACCAGCAGGCCGCCGGGGCGCAGCCGTCTTGCGACCGCGTCGGTCGATGCCTCGAAGACGTCGTGGAGGAAGTGTGTGTAGACGCCGCGGACCACGACCAGGTCGTAGGGGAGCTCGGGGTCGGGGAGCAGATCGACGTCCTGCCCGTTGCAGAGGAACAGCCGTACCCGGTCGGCGAGTTCCGGCTCGGCGGCGAGCTTCCCGGCGCAGTACTCCAGCTGCCGTGCGCTGATGTTGACCGCGTCGATGTGCGCGGCTTCGGGGAAGCGGCGTGCCAGGTAGCGGGAGATGAACCCCCAGCCGCAGCCCAGGTCCAGAATCCGGTGCAGGTGGGGCCGGCCCGGGCCGGTCAGACCGGCAATCTGCAGTTGCTTCTCGAAGTGCCGCACCTCGGACGGCCCGACCGAGCCGCGCACCGGCCCTGCAGCGAGTTCCTCCGGCGGGAAGAGGCCGAATTGGAAGAGCAGGTTATCCGGGCCGAGTGCCTTCTCCCACATCCAGGGAGGGTCGTCGTAGGTGTACTCGACCTTCGCCCGATACGAATCGACGCGGGGGCTGTCGATCACGCGTACGGCCGGTAAGGCCGACCGAGAGCTCTGGGGCATGGAGGTTCCCTTGGTCGTTGGTGGGGTGGGTGTGCTCACCCGGGTACGCCAGGGGCGTGCCGCCACCAACAGGACACCGATGGGTAGGGCAGCGGCTCGGGCAGCCGGCCGCAGGGGCAGTCGGCCCAACCGCCAGGACGGAAGGCCGGGGCCGCGCCATCGCCGTCACCGTCGGCCGGGTGTAGCGCAGGGCGCTCAGGCTCCAGGCGACCGCACCTCGGATGTACGCCCCCAGGAGGCGATGTCGGTGCGCGGGCTGCGCGAGAGCGCGGCTGCCTCAGTGAGCGTGCGGACCGGCGGGGAGCGCGCGTAGAAGTGTGTTGCAGGCGTGTACTCCTCGATTCGCAGCTGCAGTTCGCGCAGTGCGGTGGCGTGTCCGGCGGCATCCTGTGGGGTCTGCTGAGGGGCCTCGGCGTGGTGCAGCAGAGCCAGGGCCACTGCGAGCACGCCGGGGTCACGGCCCAGGGGACTCACGCCGGGGTCATGGCCCAGGGGACTTTCGTCGGCGTACAGACCGTGGGAGACCGTCCGGGACACCGCCGAGCACTCCAGGAGTTCGCTCTTCGGGTGGGTGCGTGAGGGGAAGGGGCAGTGGAACGGCGATGGAGCGGTGGGCATTGCGCCCTCTCAAGCGATCGGCGGCAGGAGGGAAGGACTGGGCCTGTCCTGGGCAGAGGTCAGGAGCGGACAGCGGTCACCAGTGCGTAGCCGACACAGTCCAGGGTGCCGAACCGTTCGACCGAGGCCGCCGCGCCGTCCAGCTGGGCGGCGAGTTCACCGCCGATGCTCTCGCCCGCTCGGCGCATGGTGCGGGCGACGACGGCGTAGGTCCGGCGGACGTGCGGGGCGATGTCGGAGAACTCCTCGACCTTGAAGCCCGCCTCCTCCAGGAGGGCGCGGTACTCGTCGGGGGAGGCGATCGAGGAGACCCGGAACACCTGAGTGGCGGCGGCCACGTCGTCCGCGTCCGTGCCCTGTGGCACACCGCTCAGACACAGGTCCGCCACCACGAGCCGCCCTCCGGGCCGCAGGACCCGGGCCAGATGTGCCAGGGCGGCGCGCTGGTCGGACATGTGCAGCAGCGACTCGATGGCGTACGCGGCGTCGAACGAGGCGTCGGGGAAGGGCAGCTGCATGGCGTCGGCCTGCCGGAACTCCAGCATGCCGTCCGGGCCTGACGTCTCGGGCCGGGCCTGGGCCAGGCTCAGCTGGTGCCTGCTGACGGTGATGCCGGTGACCCGGGCACCCGAGGCCGCGGCGACCCGGACGGCGGGACGGCCGCTGCCGCAGCCGACGTCGAGGACGTGCCGCCCGGCACCGGCCCGCAGCCGCTGTCCCACCAGCTCGGTGAGCCGGTCCGCGGCCCGCGCCACATCGCTGGGGTCCTGCGCGTCCTGCCAGTAGCCGGCGTGGATGTTGTCGCCGAGGGCCTGGGACAGCAGATCGGTGAGGGCGTCGTACATGGCGCCGACGTCCTCGGGGGTGGGGGGTACGGGTGCGGACATGACGGTCGCCCTTCGTCGCTGGAGACAGGGAAGAGGCAGTGAACCGACGTCGGCCTTGGCATGTGGCGGTTGCACGCCGACAACCGAAGCCAGGGAAACCACCGTCCGAACCGGAGCCATGCGCACACAACGGCGCACCGTGGCATCAACGGGCGTACGAATATGACGGGTTGTGCGCCCATCGTGCGTCCGAGTATTTCCCGCTGGACATGTACGGCCGTCGGGAACGGGGTAGGGCCGGATCTGGGAGCAGCCAAGCTCGCGCACCTTCCCGGACCGGGTCTTCCCGCGGACGCCTGCGGACAACCGAGGCGGAGGTTCATGTGAACTCCACAGTGCCCGTGCCCAGGTCCCCCGGCGGGCTGCCCCTCGTCGGACACGTCCTCTCCCTCGCCCGAGATCCGATGGGGTTCTTCGACGCCCAGCGCCGTCACGGCCCGCTCGTGCGGATCTCTCTCGGCCGCAGGCCGGCTTACGTGATCACCGCCCAGGCCCTGGCCCGGCAGGTCCAACTGGACAGCAACGGAACGTACTTCGACGTGGGCGGACCCGTCCTCGACCTGTTCATCCGCCTGGTCGGCGACAGCCTGCCCACCTGCCCGGCCGCCGCCCACCGCCGCCAGCGCCCCATCCTTCAGCAGGCGTTCCGCCACTCCCGTATGCCCGGCTACGCCGAGACCTTCCGCGACGTCGCCCTGGCCCGGGTCACCCGGTGGACCAACGGCACCGTCATCGACGCCGCCGAGGAGATGACCGCACTGTCGATGGACGCCCTGGCCCGCACACTCTTCCTGGGGCCCGGTTCGGCCGAGGCCGCCGAGGTGTTCCAGCGCCACTTCCCCGTGGTCATCTCCGGGCTGGCCACCCAGATGCTGGCGCCCGCGGCCGGACGGCTGCCCACCCCCGGCAACCGGCGGTTCCGGCACTCCATCGACACGATCCACCGGGCCATCACCGACATGATCGCGATGCGCCGCACCGACGCGACCGACCACCCCGATCTCCTGTCACTCCTGCTCTCCCCGGAGGGCCACACCCATCTCGCCCCGGACGACACCGCCCTGCGCGACCAGCTCTTCGGCTTCCTGATCGGCGGCATCGAGACGACCGGATCGGTGATGGGCTGGGCGCTCCACCTCCTCGCCACCCATCCGGAGACAGCAGCCCGCGCGTACGACGAGATCGACGACGTACTCGGCGGCAAACCGCCCACCTACGACGACCTGGCACGACTGCCGCTGCTGAAGCGGATCGTCAGCGAAGTACTGCGCCTCTACCCTCCGGTCTGGCTGGTCAGCCGGACCACCCGCACCGAGGCGCCGCTCGGCGAGCACTTGCTGCCCGCCGGCTCCGACGTGTTCCTCAGCGCCTACGTCCTGCACCGGGATCCCGCAACCTTCCCCGAACCCGGCCGCTTCGACCCCGACCGCTGGACCGAGAGCCGTACCGGCCGCCCGCAGCGCGCCGCGTACATGCCATTCGGTATCGGCGCCCGCAAGTGCATCGGAGAGGCCTACGGCCTCACCCAGACCGGCATCGTGCTGGCCGCACTCCTGCAACGCTGGCAGATCCATCCGGCCTCCGGGCGGGCGGTCAGGCCCCATGTGCGCATCACTCAGAGCCCCGCGAACGCCCGTATCCGCCTGGTGGCGAAACCCCGAGCAACGTAGACACCCGTGCCACCGGCAGTTCGGGTTCCAACGGTGTGGCAGGGCGTTGAAGCGGGCGGGTGGGGGCGGCCCTGTGGGTGCTGTTCTTACGGAGGTGAGACCCGCTCATGGCTGAGCAGAACAGGTTTCCTTCCCGGTCCCGTCCGGGGCCGGGTGCGTCAGCGGTGTGCCCGGCCGGGGCGGGATTGCCCGACGGACCGCGCCTGACGTCCCGCGAGCTGAGCCGAATGGAGAGCGAACGGCAACTCCTGGCCTGGGAGGAGTACGCCCGCGTCTTCGGACCCGTGTTCACTCTGCGGGCCGAGGGTGAGCCACCCCGGGTCTATATCAGTGATCCCGACGCCGTCCGGGCGCTGTTCATCGGTGATCGCACGCCCTGGGACGCGCGGGGCACGCTCTACTTCCGTCCGGTGATCGGTGCTCAGGCGTTGCCCTATCTCATCGGGGAGGAGCACCGGGCGGTCCGGCTGCTGTTGGCGCCCCCGCTGCACGGGGTGCCACTGCGGGCGCTGGGGCCCGCCGTCGACGAGATCGTCGACGGTGTGATGGCCCGGTTGCGCGGGCGTACCCGCCCGGTGATCCGTCTCGCTCACGAGATCACCCTGCGTCTGATCGTCCGGGTGTGCTTCGGTCCGCTGCCCGAGGCCCGTCGCGAGGAGTGCGCCGGCCTGCTCATCGACGTCATGGACCTCATGTATGAGCCGGGCACCGCACGGGACGCCGACCGCGGGCAGCTGCTCGACCGGATGGACCCGCTGCTGGCCCGGCTCCAGCAGATCGTGACGGAGGAGACCGCGTCAGCGCGGACCGTCCCTGACTCCTCCCGCACCGATCTGCTGTTCCATCTGGCCACCGCTGAGCCCGCACAACCCGACGAACAGATCCGCGGCCACATCATGACCCTGCTCATCGCGGGCCATGACACCACCGCCAGCGCCCTGGCCTGGGCCCTGTACCAGCTCGAAATCCACCCTGGCATCCGGCGGCGGCTGGTGCGGGCGATCGACTCCCTGGGTGCCGACCCTGCCCACGCGGACATCGCCCGCCTCCCCTACCTCGGCGCGGTGTGCGCCGAGACCCTGCGGCACGGCTCCGTCGTCCCCGCCGGTCTGGCGCGCGTCGTCCCCGAGGACTTCGACTGGGACGGCCACCACATCCCGGCCGGCACCGAACTCGTCCCCGCCATCCATCTGGTGCACCACCGGCCGGACCTCTACCCGGCCCCGGACCGCTTCGATCCCGGCCGCTTCCTGCGCCACAAGCCCAGTGGCAGCCGCTACCTCCCCTTCGGCACCGGAACCCGCCGCTGCCCCGGGGCCGAACTGGCCGACTTCGAACTCCGCATCGCCCTGGCCCGCCTGCTGCGCACCCCCGGTCTCCGGCTGCTCGGTGCGGACCGGGGCCTTCGGCGTCTCAAGAACGGTCCGACCATGACGATCCCGGCAAGTCTGGAGATCACCCTCGACAACTCGCCACCGGCCACCGTCCCTGAGGAGGGCGAGTCCGCATGACCCGTACCGAAGACGTCGGCGCCTACTACGACCTGCTCACCCCTCTCCTTCAGCGGCTGTGGGGCGGAAACTTCCATATCGGCCTCTGGCCCGATCGGGCAACGCCCCCTGAGGACGCCGATCGTGACGGCCGACTCGCCGAGGCCAGCACGGCCAGCGACCGCCTCACCGACCTCCTCGTGGAAGAACTCTCGCTCGCCCCTGGCCAACGGCTCCTTGACGTCGGCTGCGGAGTCGGACGGCCCGCCCTGCGTCTGGCCCGCGCCACCGGAGCCGAGGTCACCGGCATCACCATCAGCGGCATCCAGGTCCGTCTCGCGACCGACCAGGCCCGCGCGGCCAGCCTGGACCACCTTGTGGGCTTTCAGCTCGCCGACGCCACCGCCCTGCCCTTCCCCGACGGGTCCTACGACGCCGCCTGGGCCATCGAGTCCCTCCTGCACATCCCCGACACCCGCCGGGCCCTGACCGGGATCCACCGCATCCTGGCGCCCGGCGGTCCTTTCGTCATCAGTGACATGATCCTGCGAGCGCCCGATCCGGAACCCCACGCCCATTCCTCGGTCGAACCGCTCGAAACCCTGCTGTCCCTGCTGGAGGAGACCGGCTTCGAGGTGACCGGACACACCGATCTCGACGACCACCTCCTGCGCTCGCTCCAACGTCTGAGCACCGATCTCGACCACCATCGCGAGCACGTCGCCGACGCGGGCGGTCCAGCAGCCGACGCGCTCGCCCGCATCCTGGGAAAGACCATCCCGGCCGTCGGCGCCGTCTACGGCTACGCCGTGATCACCACGTCCGCCTCCAGGAACACGAGGTGACCTTTGTCGCGGGAAGCATTCGGCACTCCCGGCAGAGGGAAGGTCAGCCAGCGTGTCCGGGCGCGGGCGTGATGCGGATGAAGGAGCGCCAGGCCGGAACGACCGGACGCGCCCCGGGAGGAGGCACCAGAACGGTCTGCTCGGGGTGGAGGACGAACTCCCCGCAGGCGTAACCGCTCCAGCAATAGCCGAGGCCGTGGTAGCGGGGCGACATCAGTTGGTATTCGATGCTCCCGGGAATCATCCACCACATCTGTTCGAGATACCGGCGTACATCCCCGCGCCGCCCGAGCGCGTTGTGCAGAATTCGCTCCCGGACCCGCAGGAAAACGTCCTCGGCCTCCTCCGCGCAGGCCCACAGACGGTCCACTGCCTGCTGAAGGGACAGCCCCTCAGTGTCCTGTAGCACTGCCAGCGTGTTGTCCCGCTGTCCTGCGAGCAGTTCCTTGCGATAGGACAACAGGTCGTTGTGGAGGAAGTGCTGGTGCACCACCGCCCGCTCCACGCGCTGCAAGTCTGCGCTTCGTCGCAGCACTTCGGTCATGTCGATGCCGAGCGCGTGCTCGTGCAGGACGTACAGATAGCGGGCGCCGATGGAGTGCTCCCGCACCGAGCGGTACTCCTCGAAACTCCGGTACTCCCCCAAGCCGGCCCGCGTGTACTGGGGAAAATGGTCGAAGTCGGGATGGGAGCCTTGCGGCCGCGGAGCCACCTCGGCCGCCGCGCCGCCGATGAAGGCGTTCAGGCAGTCGGCGAACCGCTCACGCAACGGCTCGCGCATCCCGCGGGTCAGCCGCTTCCACAGCCGCTGGAAGACCCCCGCGAACGGCACTGCGGGATCGGCGGCGCCTCCGTGCATGATCGCCGCGAGGTGGTCGGCGACAGTCCACGACGCCTTGGCGTCGCCACGGAAACTGAGCCCCTCGTCGCCGTGCGCGGACCCAGGAACGTCGCCACCGTGCTTGTCGTCCAGGACAAGGAAAAGAAAGGTGAGCTCGCATGTCGCCTCGATGACATCGGTGTCCCCCACCGGAACCGTCAGATACGTCCACAAGTCGACGTGGTGCTCGAGGAACTGGTGGAAAGACACCTGGTCGGAGAAGAACGCACGTAGCTCCGACCGACACCACTCGTGCACCGCCTCATGCATCCGCGCCGCATCAGGGTGCAGCCGCCCCGGCAGCAGACGGGTCATGTCCGGCAGACGAAAGACAGGATGCACCGACAGATCCCCAGGAACAGCACTCACCCTTGAGCTGCCTTCCCCTCGTCGAAGCCCTCTGTCATACCGGTACCCCGCACGCGATCGGAGCACGCGGGAACACCGAGGCCAGCGAGGGTTCGCGGCGGCCAGAGGGGAATTCCCCGCGTACGGCCAGCTCGCTTCCCCACCCAGCAGTCACACTCGGCAGTCCGTTCCCTGGCCAGCCTTCGGCTGTCGCCAGGCAGTGTCTGACGTAGGGAGTCGCGAGGTGACGGCGGGTTGTCTTGGGGGCGGACAGAGTGCAGCCGACTGGCGAATTGAGCGCAGGCCTCAGCCCGGAGGAGGTGGCTGCTCTCCTGCTGGGCAAGATTCGTCGGGGCGACGACTACGCCGATAGGAGGAAGCAGCAGTTCCGCCGACTCGCCTCAGTGATCAAGCTGGTGACACTGACGCTGTCCGCGGCGTCCACCATCATCCGGGGCCTGCAAAGCCTCGACACATGGGCCGGTCTTGCCTTTGCTCTGGTGGCTCCAGGGACGTTGCTGGGGGCCGTCGAGCCGTTCTTCAACTGGCGCTCCCGATGGGCGCTGATGGAGGAGACGCAGTACCGATTCCGGCGTCTGGCCGACGACTGGAACACCTGGTGGCATCAACACCTCCCGGCGATCTCACACACGCCCAAGTCAACGCCATCTTCCCCAGCTATCAGGATATGTGGGATGACCTGTGTCGCGTGTGGCTGGAGCAACGCCGAGAACCAGGGTCGTTGCGCGGTGCCGGACGCAGGCCGGGGCCGCCATGGAATGCGCAGGACGATCTGCCCGACCACAGGGCCGACGGTGGCCCACCACACCGGCGTCCCCGTCGGATGACCGCTTGCCGACAGCGGATGACGGCCGCCCGATGCGGACAAGGCCGAGTGCCCACGCGTCCTACGGTTTCGGGGAAATCGGTGCTCTGGAGGCGTACATG
Organism: Streptomyces sp. NPDC040610; assembly: GCF_055594065.1. Classification (NCBI taxonomy): domain Bacteria; kingdom Bacillati; phylum Actinomycetota; class Actinomycetes; order Kitasatosporales; family Streptomycetaceae; genus Streptomyces; species Streptomyces sp. NPDC040610. Next base: position 101,695 of record NZ_JBVIXA010000016.1, read on the forward strand.
GACAGTTGTCGCGGTGAGCGGACGGCCCTGATCGTGGGTGCGGGAGTGGCTGGTCTGACAGCGGCCATCGCCCTGGCACGCGGCGGATGGCAGGTGGAGATCGCCGAGATCCACCCGCCCCGGGCGGATTCCGGATGGGGATTGTGTCTGACCGGTCCTTCGCTGCGCGTGCTGGACGAGCTGGGGCTCGCGGGCGCGTGTCTGGCCGAGGGTTACGGCATGCGCACGGTCACGCATGTGGACGTGAACGGGGAACCTGCGGGCGAGGTGCGGTTGCCGCGCCTGATCGGGGCACGGCGCCCGGCGATGGCCGGCATCGCGCGCCCCGTCCTTCACCGCATCCTGTACGCGGAAGCCGAGCGGTGCGGCGCAGTGGTACGCCATGAAGTGACCGTCGCCTCGATGGATCAGGAGGGGGAGCTGGTCCGGGCGCGGTTGTCGGACGGGACGGTCCACAGGGTCGCGCTGCTGGTGGGCGCGGACGGCATCCGCTCGTCGACGCGGGGCCTGCTGCGGCTTGAGGCCTCGCTCGCCTTTCACCGGCAGATGGTCTGGAGGGCTCTGGTGCCCCGACCGTCGTGGGCCACCGGAATCCATCACTTCGCCGGGAAGTACGACACGGCCGGACTCGTGCCGCTCTCCCCCGGGCAGGCGTACGTGTTCCTGACGGAGAACGGAGTGGAGCAGAGCGTCCTGCCCGATGCCGGACTCGCCCCGCGCCTGCGTCAGCTCCTGCAGACCTTGCCGGGGCGGGTGGAGGAGATCCGCTCCCTGGTGTCCGCGTCGGAATCGGTGGTACGCCGCCCGGTCCTCACGGCCCTCCTGAAGGGCGCCTGGAGCCGGGGCAGCGCCGTGGTCATCGGTGACGCCGCGCACGCGCCCGCGCCGCAGATGGCAAGCGGCGCCGCCCTGGCCATCGAGGACGGGCTCGTCCTTGCCCAGGAACTCGGGCGGCACGGCTCTGTCGGCGCGGCGCTCCAGGCGTTCGCCGGCAGACGCACGCGACGGTGCCGCACGCTCGTGGAGACCTCCGAGGCGATCGTCGGCCTGGAGCAGGCGGGGCGCCACCAGGAGACGTACGCGCTGACCGACTCCTGCCACCAGCTCATGGCTCAGCCCGCGTAACCCCCCTCCGCCACCAAGTCCCACAACGACGTCGCCCCGGGGCTGTTCGTGGCCCCGCCGCCCGTCCGGGCCAAGCCGCTGCACCGGCCCGCTCAGCCACACTGCACAGGCATCCCTCACCATGGGCTCCCAGGGAGGTGACCCCACCATCGTGCCGACGCCGCTGCGCAACCACCTCATCACCAGTTCCCAGAACCCCGCTGACCTGCTCAACGCCGCCACCCGCCTGTTCGGCGGCTCGATCACCACATCGCCTCTGGACGAGCTGTCCGGCGACGGCGTCCACGAACTGCGCGGCGTCGCCGCACACGACTTCGCGGTGGGCTACTTCGTCTCGCCGCTCGGCGTCCGCGTCGCCTCGGCCAGGGGCCGCAGCCGTCGCTCCTACTTCGTCAACATCGGTGTCTCCGGTGCCGTCTCGGCCTCGTGCGGCGGTCTGCGGGCGACCCTCGACGCGGCGACGGCGGGCGTCGCCAACCCCGGAGACACCCAGGAACTACGCCCCCTGCGAGGTCGGCGATCCCGGTTCCTGGGCCTGCGGATCGACGCCGCCCTGGTCGACCAGGAGTACGCCGCGCTGACCGGGCAGCCGCCGGTGTCCACCGTGCGCTTCGACTTCGCCCTCGACCTGGCCAAGCCCAAGGGGCGGGCGGTGCGGCTCCTCGTCCGCTCCCTCCTCGAACAGCTGGACTCGCAAGACCCCCTGTTCCAACGCCCGGAGCTGCAGCGCGGCCAGCTGCGTTGCCTCGTCACCGCCCTGCTCCTGGCCCAGCCGCACTCGCACACCGGCGCGCTGCACGACGCTCCGCGCCCCGGCTATCCGCGCCCCTTGCGGGAAGCCCTCGCGTTCATCGAAGCGAACCTCGCCGAGCGCATCAGCCTCGACGGCATCGCCGCCGCCGCAGGCTGCAGCCCGCGGACCCTGAGTTCCGCGTTCCGCGACCGCCTCGGCCTCTCCCCCATGGCCTACGTCCGCAACCTGCGGCTCGACCGCATCCGCCAGGACATCCTCGCCTCCACCGACCCGGTCGGCACGATCGCCTACCGGTGGGGTGTCTCCCACCTTGGCCGATTCGCCAGCTACTACCACGCCCGCTTCGCCGAACTGCCCTCCGACACCGCAGGCCGCAGATGACCCGACGACCTCCCGCGGGCCGCTGGCCGGGATGCGGTGCAACTCAGGTGCCCGGGCTGGGCGAACAGGCCGGGTTCGGGTTCGGTGAGGATGCCCCTGGTGACCAGGCGTTTCAGCTTGGAGCGGATGCCTTCGGTGTTCTTCGGGACGAAGCTCTTGGCCGGCGGGGTTGCGGTCGACGATCTCAACGGCGATGCCGTGGCTTTGGCCGTGGTCGACGACGCGCCGCTTGAAGCCCTGGTCGACCAGAGCCTTCTCGACCGTGCCGGTCTGCTTGGCCACCCCGTCGAGCAGGGCGATGCCTGGGGGCGTTGTCGTGCGCGGAGGCCGGCAGCGCAACGGCCTCGACGACCAGGCCCGACACCTCCACGGCCAGGCACCCCTTCCTGCCCGGTACTCTCTTCGCGGCGTCCCGTCCGGTCGTTTCGGCGGGGACGCCGACGGCAGCGTGGACGCTCCGCCTGTCCAGGACCACCATGCTCGGGTCGGCCAACCTCTGCTCATTCTCCCGTAGTTGACAGCGCAGCAGGTCATGGACGGTCCGGTCGGTGCCGCCGTCGCGCCAGAGACAGAAGTAGTACTTCACCGTGCCTGGCGGCGGCATGTCGTGGGCAGGAAGTCCCACTGACAACCCGTAGTGATACCCCGCCGTCAGACCATCGAGCGAACAACACAGGAGTGGCGATAGGCGCTGAGACCGCCGCGTCGCTCAGCCATCATCTGGAAGGGCTGTGGCTTGCCTGTGCATTCCAGGTCGACCAGCAGTCCTCGCTCAAGCCCGACTGCGAAACTGACAACTACTCACGTACCGAACTCCAAGAAGCCCCAGAAGGCCGACATGGCACAACGGTGGCCATGGCACTTGACATACGGAAGTCGGGTCGCCCGGGGGAATCTCATCCCGGGCGACCCGGCCTCTCACAATTGGTTGCACAGCAAGACCGCGAAGAGGGGTGGCAGAGGTTGAGCAGGCCCCGGACAAGCCCCCCGGGGTCCGGTGCCGCGGGTTACTGCGGCCTGAAGGAGCGGATCTGGTAATTGCCCATGAGGTTTCCCTCCGCGTTCGACGGAGTGGAGCCCACACGGTCGTTGTAGTTCGTGGCCTTGTAGTACTGCTTGCGATGGGTGGTCTTGTTCGCCACCGACAACACGTTCGCCCCTCGCTGGATGAAGCCGCAGTCATCGGCCGTGTTGGCGCGCTGAGCGCTCTGCCAGATACAGCGCTCACCGGTGCCGTTCCAGCCGCTGTAGATGCAGAAGTACGCGGCGGGGCAGTTGTACGCCGCCGGGGCGGGGGCCGGGGACGCCGACGCGAGTGGAACGGTGCCGAGCGTGGCGGCCAGGGCCATGGAGGCGACGACCAGCGAACGAGTCGCACGCATAGGTGACTTCCCTTCCTCGACTGCGGGTTGGGGCGCGGATCCGGATGGTGCGATGTTCCGGTGTCGGTGTACGGGTGCTCCGCGCCTGGCTCAACTGTGGCCCGGCGTCGGCCACGGGGTCTTCAGCAACCAGCGCAGGAATCCTTCGCATCCAGCGCAAGCGCCCGCACCTCGTTCGGAGGAAATCCATAGGCGGTGCGGAACACCCGGCTGAAGTCGGCGGGGCGGTGGAAGCCCCATCGGGTGGCGATCTCGGTGATCGTGCGGTGGCGCTGGCCGGGGTCGGTCAGGTCGGCGTGGCAGCGCTCCAGACGGCGGCGTCGGATCGTGGTGGCTACGGTGTCCGGTTCTTCGCGGAAGAGGAGATGGAGGGTTCGCAAGGAGATGTGGTGGTGAGCGGCGATGGCGGCAGGGCGTAACTCGGGGTCGCCGAGGTGGTGGTCGATGAACGCGTTGATGCGGGCCAGCAGCACCGATCTACGGCTCGCGGCGGGGAGGCGGTCCTGGGCGCCCAGATGCCCCGCCAGCACGGCGGCCGCCAGGTCCACGCCGATGTGGCCGAGTCGGGCCCGCTCCCCTGGGCCGCCGGCGCGGGCGGCGTCGGGCAGCCCCGCGAGGTAGGGGCCAAGAAGCCTCGCCGAACCGGCCCGGGTGGACAGGGGCTCGGCCAGCAAGCGGTCCGCCTTGCCGCTCGCCAACGGCAGCAGGGACCGGGGCAGCCTCATCAGGGTGAGCCGGATCTGCCGGCCGTGGTCGAGGAAGTCGCACGCCAGCGGGTGCGAGGTGGAGAACAAGGTCATGTCGCCCGGCCCGAGGCAGGCGATGCCACGCTCCTGCTCAAGGCGGATCGGACTGCCGTGCACCAGGACGAGGTAGTACGCCTCGGGGTCGGACCGTCGTATCTGCGCGGGCGAGCGATGGGCTGTCATCGGGGAGAAACTGAAGAACGCCACCTGGCTGTCCGGCAGTTCGACGGCGTTGGCCCGGCCCTGGAACACGGCCGCGTGCGTGCTGCGCACGGTCACGGGCATGACTTCGTTGCCGACCATCTCGACCCACCAGTCGAACCGGTCCAGTGCCGGGATGCTGTCGGTACTCACCGTCAGCACCGGTCCCGCCACGTCCCCCTGCTGCCCTGACGTCTCATCGAGAGTGGACATCCCACGATGATCCCGCACAGTCGGACCGGGCACCAAGTGGCTCCGCCGGTCGCTCATCGCCCCGACCGTGCCCCAGAGCCGGTCTTTGAACCTCCGCCCGCGCCCCGACGCCCGGCGCGCACGCCGACGCACGCACCGGCCGCCGCTGCGCCCGCGCTTCGCGCGAACGACGGGGGTTCATAGACCGGCTCTGAGGGCTCGTGGACCTTCCTCAGGCGATCGAGGATCTGGGCTGGATGCTCCAGAGAGGTACGGAGATACGGCACCAGTCCCACGGGGGTAGGCCGGTTATGAGGCCCCACATGCCCCTGCACCAGCGGCTGACCGCGTCAAGAACCGGGCTCGGCGGACGGGCGGCTCCGACCCGGCTGAGAGCTGCCGCGGAGCCGCGCACCGACCGGTGGCCGGTCGGTGCGGACGCGGTCTACCGGTTCGCGGCTTCGCGCGAGGCGAACCGGTTCGTGCGACCGACCGCGCGGCCCACCGCGTTGCGCACCGCGAGGCCCGGCCGGGTGCGGGGCACCATGAGCCTGGAGAGCAGACCGACGCGCCGCTGCCGCGGACCTACCTCACGGCGGAGCCGCGACTCGTAGGCGGCGAAGGCGCGGGCGTGATCACCGGGATGGGCGGCGAGCTCTTCCGCGAGGGCGTACGCGCCCGCCATCGCCATGCTGGACCCGTCACCCAGCAGGGCTGTCGCCGCCGCCGCGTCCCCGAGCAGTACGACCCGTCCGCGGGACCACGAGGGCACCCGGACGGTGGTCAGGGGGTCGAAGTACGGAGCCGGGTGGTCGAGGAACGCCGCCACGAGTTCCGGTGCCCGCCACCGCACGTCGGCGTAGGCGTCGGCCACGGTCTGCTTGTGAAGGGCGATGTTCCTGCGGTCGTGGGGCGTCGGCTGTGCGGCCCTGAAGGTGAAGATCGCGAGCGGAGTGGTCCGCGAGGGGTGGACGACCAGCATCCGGTTCGGCACCGTCAGCATCGTCATCTCGCTCGGGTCCTCGATGGCGTCGGGTTCCAGCGGCACGGTCGCGCCGTACAGGCCCAGGTCGCCCGCGAACTGCCGCTCGGGGCCGAATACCAGGCGTCGCACGGTGGAGTGCATCCCGTCGGCACCGACCACCAAGTCGAAGCGCCGGGGCGCGGACCGCCGGAAGGTCACGTCGACCCCGCTTCCGTCCTGGTCGAGAGCGGTGACCGTGTCGTCGAACAAGAACTCGGCCTCGGTCTGCGCCGACCGGTGGAGCACCTCGGACAGGTCCGCTCGGGTCACCTCGACCGTCGGCGCCTCGTCCGAGGGGAGCGGGAGTTGCAGGATTCGCCTGCCGCCGGGGTCGAGCAGGGTGAGTGACCGATTGCGGGTGGCGAGCCCCCGGAGCTGCGGAAGGATGCCCATGCGGTCGGCGACCGGGATCGCGGGCCCCTTCACGACGATCGCGCTGCCACCGGAGCGCAGCTGCCGGGCATGTTCGACGACCGTCGGCCGGTAGCCGTTCCGGGAGAGCCAGTACGCGAGTGCGGGCCCTGCGATTCCGGCACCGACTATCAGCACCTCGGGCTTCTTCATGACGATGACCTCTCGGAGTGTCGATGGCCAGGTCCCCCGGTGAGCGCCGGGCCGGGTCTCAGGGAGCGGCGGCACGGGGCAGCGCGATCGGACCAAGGTACGAAACATTTCGTACCTCAGTGGAGCACAGCCTTCAGGTACGATTCAAGTCGTACCTGAAGGGGGTGCCGCGTGACCGGGAAGAACCTGGTCGGCCCGGAGGCCGACGCGCTCGATCTGGGTGCGGTGTTTCGCGCCCTCGCCGACGAGCACCGCCGTTCGGTGCTGACGCAGTTGGTCGCCGACCGCGGCGACAGCGAGCGGGGCTGCAACTCGTTCGATCTTCCGATCTCGAAGCAGACCCAGACCCACCACTTCCGCGTCCTGCGCGAGGCAGGTCTCATCGACGAGATCGACTACGGCAACCGCAAGGGCGTCCGTCTGCGACGCGCGGACATCGAGAAGAGATTTCCCGGGCTGCTCGCCCTCCTGGGAGCAGAACCTCCGGGCGATACCGCTCCGCGGCCACGGTGAGACGTACCCCGTGAGCACGATCCCAGGGCCGCCTCCGTCCGCGGCTTCCCCTGGGCGCCGAGCGCGCGAGCATGGCCGTCAACACGGCGCCGGGCGCGATGCCGATGACCCCCGACCGGCCGGAGGCATCACGGCCCGCACCGGCGAAAGCCGGTCCGCGGGCTCCGGGTGATGGCAGGCCACCTGCTGGCCGGGCCGCAGCTCGAGGAGGGGTGGTTCGGTCGTTCCGCAGAGCTCCGTCGCCTTCCAGCAGCGCGTGTGGAAGCGGCAGCCGCTCGGTGGGGAGATCGGGGAGGGCACGTCGCCGTTGAGGAGGATGCGGTTGTTCCTGGTGTGTTTGCGGCGGGGGTCCGGGATGGGGACGGCGGACATCAGGGCTTTGGTGTACGGGTGCATCGGGGCCTGGTAGAGGGAGTCCCGGTCGGCCAGTTCGACGATCTTGCCGAGGTACATGACCGCGATCCGGTCGGAGACGTGCCGGACGACCGAGAGGTCGTGCGCGATGATCACGTAGGTGAGGCCGAGCTCTTGCTGGAGGTCGTCCAGCAGGTTGACGACCTGGGCCTGGATCGACACGTCGAGGGCGGAGACCGGCTCGTCGGCGACCACGAGTTTCGGTTTGAGGGCGAGCGCGCGGGCGATGCCGATGCGCTGGCGCTGGCCGCCGGAGAACTCGTGCGGGTAGCGGTTGTAGTGCTCGGGGTTGAGCCCCACGACCGAGAGGAGCCGCTGTACTTCCTTCTTGACGCCGCCGCGGGGCGAGACGTGCTGCAGCGCGAAGGGGGCGCCGACGATGGTGCCGATGGTGTGGCGCGGGTTCAGCGAGGAGTAGGGGTCCTGGAAGATCATCTGCACGTCGCGGCGCAGCGGCCGCATAGCGGCGACGCCGAGGTGCGTGATGTCCGTGCCCTCGAACTCGACCGTCCCCGCGCTCGGTTCGAGCAGCCGGGTGATCAGCCTGCCCATCGTCGACTTGCCGCACCCGGACTCGCCGACGACGCCCAGGGTCTCGCCCGGCCGGACCTCGAAGTCCAGCTCGTCGACCGCGCGTACGGCACCGGCCTGCCGCTGGAACAGGCCCTTCTTGATCGGGAAGTGCTTCTGCAGTCCCGTCACCTTCAGCAGGGCTTCACCCGGGGGCTTGGCGGGTGCCGCCCCGCCGGACCCGGCAGGGGCGGCACCGTCGCTCCGCTCGGAAATGGTCATGGCTGCGTCCTTGGGGTTCTCGCTCACAGCTTCGGCGCGATCTCTTCGTCCCAGATGCGCATTCGCTGCTCGGCCGACAGGTGGCAGGCGGCCCAGTGCCGCCCGCCGACCTCCGTCAGCTCGGGGCGGATGGTGCGGGTGACGTCGTCCTTGGGGACGTCGGCGTACGGGCAGCGCGGGTTGAAGGCGCAGCCGGACGGGAGGTTGATGAGGGAGGGCGGGGAGCCCTTGACCGGGATGAGGCGTTCCTGCTGGTCGCGGTCGAGCCGCGGCATGGAGCCGAGCAGACCCCAGGTGTAGGGGTGCCGGGGCTCGTGGAACACCTCGTCCGCCGGGCCGCGCTCGACGCAGCGGCCGCCGTACATCACCAGGATGTCGTCGGCCAGCTCGGCGACGACGCCCAGGTCGTGGGTGATGATGATGACGGCGGAGCCGAACTCCTTCTGCAGGTCCCGGATCAGGTCCAGGATCTGCGCCTGCACGGTCACGTCCAGGGCGGTGGTCGGCTCGTCCGCGATGAGCAGCTCGGGGTTGTTGACCAGCGACATCGCGATCATCGCGCGCTGGCGCATGCCGCCGGAGAACTCGTGCGGGTAGGAGTCGACACGCTTGTCCGGCTGCGGGATGCCCACCCGGTCGAGCATCTCGACGGCCCTGCGGCGGGCTGCCTTGCTCGTGACGTGGTGGTGGATCCGGTACGCCTCCACGATCTGCCGGCCGATCGTGTAGTACGGGTGCAGCGCGGACAGCGGGTCCTGGAAGATCATCGCCATCTCGCGGCCGCGGAGCCTGCGTACGCGGTCGGGGTCGGCCGAGAGCAGTTCGGTGCCGTCCAGCCAGATCTCGCCCGACATCCGCGCCTTGCGCTTGCCGTACTGGCCGGCGGTGTGCAGGCCCAGGATGCCGAGCGAGGTCACGGACTTGCCGGAGCCGGACTCCCCGACGATGCCGAGGGTCCTGCCCTTCTCCAGTTGGAAGCTGAGTCCGTCGACGGACTTCACCAGGCCGTCGTCGGTCGGGAAGTGCACCTTCAGGTCGCGCACGTCCAGGAAGGCGGTCATGCGAGCCTCACTCGGGGGTCGATCACGGCGTACAGGACGTCCACCGCGAGGTTGGCGAGGAGCACCGCGAGCGAGGTGATCAGGGTGACGCCCAGGACGATGGGCAGGTCCTGGTTCCGGGTGGCGTCCAGGACCGCCCGGCCGAGGCCCGGCAGGTTGAACGTCGACTCGGTCAGGATGGCGCCGCCGATGAGGGCGCCGAGGTCCATGCCCAGCATGGTGAGGAGCGGCGTCATCGTGGAGCGCATGGCGTGCTTGCCGACGACGGTGTGCTCGCGCAGCCCCTTGGCCCGGGCGGTGCGGATGTAGTCCTCGCCGAGCACCTCCAGCATGGTGGCCCGGGTGATCCGGGCGTACATCGCCGCGTACAGGAAGGCGAGGGTGATCCAGGGCAGGATCATGCCGCCGAGCCAGCCGGTGAAGCTGTCACCGAGCGGCACGTACTGCGCGTCGAGCCACTTCAGGCCGAAGGCGAAGACCGCCAGCGAGAGCAGGCCGGTGAAGTAGATCGGCAGGGAGACACCGGCGAGGGCGACGACCATCGCGCCGCGGTCCCAGAGGCTGCCCCGCTTGAGCGCGGAGAGCACGCCCGCCGCGACGCCGACGATCACCCACAGCACGGCGGCGCCGAGCGCGAGTCCCAGGGTCACCGGCAGCCGGTCGGTGAGCACCGGCCAGACGGCCTGTTCGCTGCGGAAGGAGTAGCCGAAGCACGGCGCCGCGCAGTGGGTGACCTCGCCGCCGGCCGCGTAGGTGCGGCCCGCGAAGATGCCCTTGAAGAACTCCCAGACCTGGATGTGGATCGGGTCGCTGAGGCCGAGCTTCTCGCGGACCGCCGCGACGGCGCCCGGGTCGGCCTGTTTGCCGACGAAGCTGGAGGCGATGTCGACGCCCGCCCAGGTGGGGACGAGGAAGAAGATGCAGAAGACCACCATGATGATGACCACCAGCATCACCGCGGCGGCGAGAAGGCGCCTGGTGAGGTAAGCGAGCATGGCGCTACTTCGCGTTCTTCAGGCCGAGGTTGACGAAGTCGTACATGCCGCTGAAGCCGTCGGAGGTGTAGGCGTTCGTCAGCTTCGGGGACCGCCAGTTGAGGAACTTCTCGAAGGTGAAGGGCAGGTAGTACGCGCCCGCCATCACCTTGTGGTTGATCTCCTTGGCGATCGTGGCCTGCCCGGCCTCGTCGAGCTCCTTGACGTAGGAGTCGAAGAGTCCGTCGATCGCCTTGTCCCTGATCAGGGCGAAGTTGTTGTTGCCGCTCTGCAGGATGTACTTGCTGCTCCACAGCGGCAGCCCGAAGCCCTGGACCGTGCCGAAGTCCGGCGCCCAGCCGTCGATGACGATGCCGTACTTCTTCTTGACGTTGGCGGGGCTGCCGACGATGCCGGCGGTCTGCGCGCCGTCGTACTGGTCGATCTCGGCCCGGATGCCGATCTTCTTCAGCGACGCCTGGAGGGACTCGGCGGTGGCGACCTCGGCCTGCTTGTTGTTGCGGACCGCGATGGTGGTCCGGAAGCCGTCCGGATGGCCGCAGGCCTTGAGTTCCTCCTTGGCCTTCGCGATGTCGCCCTTCTTGCCGCTTCCGGCGATGCCGTACGGGTCGTACTTCTGGCCCTCGGCACCGGGGATCGACGGCGGGAGCATGTTGGTGGCGATGTCACCTCCGGCGAGCGGGCCGCCGCGCGCGTTCTGCAGCGAGACGTGGTCCGCGCCGTGGATCACGGCCTTGCGGCAGTGGATGTTGTCGAACGGCGCCACGCTCCGCGGGAAGACCGCGTACCGGATGTAGCTGCTGAGCGGGTTGTCCAGGTTTCCCTTGTGCTGCTTCAGGGCGGTGGTGCGGCCCTGCGGCGACGGACCGGTCTGGTTGATGTCCAGGTGGTAGTCGCCGTTGATCAGGCGCTGGTCCATGTCGCCCGCGTTCGCGAAGAACTTGGCGGTGATGGTGTCCGGGTACGCCCTGCGGATCGGGTCGGACGCGGCTTTCCACCGCGTGTTGCGGACCAGCTTCAGGCTCTTGCCCGGCGCGTACGACGCGAACCTGTACGGGCCGCTGGAGAAGGGCCTGAGGGTGTACTTGGACTTGGTGTCCTTGTCCTGGCGCACCGGGGAGGCCGACGGCGTCGCCAGCATCTGTGCGAAGTCGCTGTTGGCCCGGGGCAGGTTGAAGACGATCGTCCTGTCGTCGGGCGTCTCGATCGACTTCAGGCCGAGTCTGTCGGCGGACTTGTCCTTGTACGGGCCCGGGTACCGGCCTTCGGGGTCGAGGACGTCCTTGAGGTACACCGGACCGCCGGACAGCACGTCCTGCGCCCACTGGCGCTCGATGCCGTACTTGATGTCCTTGGAGGTGATCGGCTTGCCGTCCTCCCAGGTGATCCCGTCGCGCAGGTCGAACGTGTAGGTCCTGCCGTTGTTCGAGATCTTGCCCGCGTTCGTGGCGAGGTCCGGCGTCAGCTCCGCGCCCGCCTTGCCGGGCTCGGTCTTGTAGGACAGCAGCTGACGGCTGTAGTAGCGCATGAAGTTCCAGGCGAAGCCGTAGTAGCCCCGTGTGGTGTCCCAGGAGTCGGCGTCCTGGGAACCGGCGAACTTCAGCTCACCGCCCTTGTGCGAACTGGCGTTGAGGACCTTGTTGTTCGCGGCGTCGTATCCGGCCCCGCCCTCCTCGCTGTCGCCGCACGCCGCCGTGGTCAGCAGGGCGGCGGCCACCGTGGCAGCGGCCATGATCTGCTTGCGCCGCCCTGGGGTGCGTTGGGTAGTCGCCATCTCGGTTCCTCCGGAATTGATGGGAAACACCGTGTGAGTGCCACGGGCCGCTGGGGTCACCGCGGTTCAGCGGGAGCCCTTCGGGTCGAGCGCGTCGCGCACGCCGTCGCCGAGGAGATTGAAGGCAAGGACCGTGAGGAAGATCGCCATGCCGGGCACGACCATGTACATGGGGTCCGAGTCGTAGTAGTCGATCGCCCGCGAGAGCATCTGACCCCAGGAGGCCGTGGGCGGCTTGACGCCCACGCCCAGGAAGCTGAGTGCCGCTTCGGTCAGGATGTTGGTGGGGATCATCATCGTCGTGTACACGATGATCGGTGCGACGAGGTTGGGCAGGAGTTCTTTGAAGAGGATGTGGAAGCGCCCGGCGCCCAGTGACCTGGCCGCCTCGACGTACTCCCGTGTCCGCAGGGACAGTGCCTGGCCGCGCACGACCCGGCCGATGTAGGGCCAGCCGAAGAAGCCGATGACCAGGATCATCACGAAGACGCGCACGCTGGATCCGGTGAGACCCAGCATGTCGTTCGGCATGACGGAGACCAGCGCGATGATGAAGAGCAGTTGCGGGAAGGCGAGCAGTCCGTCCATGACGCGGCTGATGACCGTGTCCACCCAGCCGCCGAAGAAGCCCGCCAGGATGCCGAGGACGGTGCCGAGGACGACGGCGACCACGGCCGAGAGGAAGCCGACGAGCAGCGAGATCCGGCCGCCGTACAGGATGCGGGCGAAGATGTCGCGGCCGTTGACCGGTTCGACGCCAAGGAGGTGGTCGCCACTGATCCCGCCGAGGGAGCCGGTCGGGGTGCCGAACAGCGGGTTGATCAGATCCTCGTGGTGGGTCTCGGGGTCCTGCCCGACCAGGGCGGTGAGCACCGGGGCGAGCAGGGCCACGACGATGAGGAGGAGGACGACGATGCCGCCCGCGAGGGCGAGTTTGTCGCTCTTGAGGCGCTCCCAGGCGATCCGGCCCAGGGAGCGCCCCTGCACGGACGCGCTGTCCGCGGCACTGTCCTCGGGGCCGTCCGAGCCGACCACCGCCGTTCCTTCGGTCGCGTGGGAGGCTGCTTCCACGGTTGGCTCGGGGAATGGCGTTTTCATGGGCAAGGGCCCCTCTCAACCGGCGTTGGCGGGAGTTCTGGTAAACCTGGCCGGTACACGCTTTCCGTGCGTCACCGAAGAGGACAGAAAACGGTCAGCGGATGTCGTGGATGAGTTTCCCGATGATGGAATCCACCTTTTCCGAGTCGAACCTTTCCGAGCCGACCATCAGGGTCACGGCCCGGCGGCCGTCCTCGGTGACGGCGTTCCTGAATTTGTGGCCGCTCTCCATATAGCCGCTGTGGCCCCAGGTGACGAAGCCCGGAGTGCGCTCATAGCGCTCGACTCCCAGGCCGTAGCCTTCGCCCAGGTCATCGGGAATGGTCTTCTTCATCTCGGCCAGTTGGGCCGGAGCCAGCAGTTTCCCCGACCACAGCGCGGTCCAGAACGCGGTCGCGTCGGCACTGGTGGAGACCAGCGCACCCGACGCGTCGGCCGCCGAGACGTTCCATTCCGTCTTGTCCACCAGCTTCCCGTCCTGGACCACGTAGCCGCGCAGGTCGGGCTTGCGGAGCGTGACGCGGTCTCCGGGCCAGTAGGTGCCGCGCAGGCCGAGGGGCTTGATGAGCCGCTGCTCGATCTCGGTGCCGATGCTGCGCCCGGTGACCTCGGTGACGATCAGTCCGGCCAGGTTGTAGTTGGTGTTGGAGTAGGAGAAGCCGTCCGGGGTCCGGTCGTCGGGCGGGGGCAGCTTCAGCGCCTGCTCGACCGTCTCCAGGGGGTCGAAGTGGTCCCAGCGGTGCTCTTCCAGGTCCTCCCACTCCGGCCCTTCCAGGTAGTCGGGCAGGCCGCTGGTGTGCTGCAGGAGCTGCCGGACCGTGATCTTGCGGCCGTCGTAGTCCTTGGTGCGGATCAGGCCGGGCAGGTAGTGGTCCACGGAGTCATCGAGCTTGATCCTGCCTTCGCCGACGAGTTGCAGCACGACCGTCGCCACCCAGGTCTTGGTGTCGCTGGCGATGCGGCTGTGCTCATTGCCGACGACCTTTCGGCCCGTCCTGAGGTCGGCGAGGCCGACACCGCCGTTCCAGACGCCGCAGCGCGGGCTTTTCACGGTCACGCTGATGCCCGACGCCCCGACTTTGTCCAGTGCCTTCAATGCGGTCTGTACGGGCTTGGTTTCGCATCGTGGTGTCGCGGTCGACGTGGCGGTCGGCGCCACGAGAGAGGCCGTGAACGCCAAGGCCAGGACAGCACTCGCCTTGCCTCGCATAATGTCTCCTTCACCGTGCATATGCGTGCGGCGTTGATGGGATTCCGCCTCGAGCCAAGGAGTGCGGCGGCTGCCGTGTGAAATTCCTTGCGAGCGGCTTGCGCGCAGTCTTTCTCCTGTTCTGACCGCGTGCATGCGGCGCCCGTCCAGAAATCCCTGGCTGGTTTTGTCCGTACGGCCAAAGGGGCGGGGATGCCCGATACGGGGTTCGCGACCTCCGGCACGCACCGGGACGTCTCTTGACCTCAAGTCCCGTTCAACTTCTAGCGTGCGTTCCGCGCAGCGCCACAGGCGGCCCTGGACGAACCGGGCCACCACGACCTGAACGAGGATGACGTTGATGACCACTGCCTCGACACGGACCGACGCTCAGCCGGCCGTGACCGTGATCGGTCTGGGCGAAATGGGCTTCACGCTCGCCGGTGCCTTCCTGGACGGCGGGCATCCGACCACGGTGTGGAACCGCACTCCGGAGAAGGCCGCCGCCCTGGTCGCCAAGGGAGCCCAGCGGGCCGCGACCGTCCGCGACGCCGTCGCCGCCAGCTCGCTCGTGGTCGTCAGCGTGAAGGGCAACGCCACGGCCCGGGAGTTGCTGGAGTCAGCGGGTGACGCGCTGTCCGGCCGCACCGTGGTCAACCTGACGGACGGGACGTCGGCGGAAGTCAGGGCTGTGGCCGACTGGGTCGCAGGCCAGGGCGCGGACTATCTTCACGGGCAGATCATGACGATCGCCCCGGGCATCGGCGGCGCCGAGACCGTGATCTTCTACGGTGGCTCCGACGCCGTGTACGACCGCTGTCAGCCGATGCTCCGGCTCATCGGCGTCCGGGGAACCCTGGTCGCGGCCGACGCCGGTGTGCCGACCCTGTACGGGATGGCCGTGCACGACACGATGTGGGGCACGCTCAACGGATTCCTGCACGCGGCCGCGCTGTTGTCCAGCGAAGGCATCGAGGTCAAGCGGTTCCTGGACGACGCCGGCGCGTCCGTCTCTGCTCTCCTCGCGTCCTTCCCGATGATCGCCGACGAGGTGGACCGCGGCGCGTATGCGGCGGAGTACGGAGCGCTCCAGCACCACCGGCCCTCGGTCGAGGACCTGATCCGCGAGAGCGAGGCGCGGAACATCGACACCGGCTTCCCCCGCTACACCCTCGGCCTCGTGGACAAGGCGATGGAGGACGGGCATGCCAACGACAGCTACGCGCGTCTGGTCGAGCACTTCAGGAAGTAGTGCAGCGGATTCCTGCTCTGCCTGCCGGATGTCCGGCAGGCAGAGCAGGCGGGGCCTTACGTCAGGAGGACCGGACGCAGAACTCGTGGCCGTCCGGGTCGGTCATGCATCGCCACGGGACGTCGCCCTGCCCGAGGTCGATGTCGGTGGCGCCGAGGGCCCGGGGCCGGGCGGCCTCCGCCTCCTGGTCGTCGCCGAACTCCCCCAGCAGCCCCGCGAGCGACGCCATCTCCGCTTGCCCCATTCCACGACACCGCATGAACTCTCAAGCCTCCCCCGGCACACAGCGTAAAAGATCAGCAAGGGGTACGGGACCGAGACGCTCAAAGGCGCAACCGCGGTTCCTGTTGTCCGCGATGCA
Source organism: Streptomyces sp. NPDC040610 (assembly GCF_055594065.1). NCBI lineage: Bacteria > Bacillati > Actinomycetota > Actinomycetes > Kitasatosporales > Streptomycetaceae > Streptomyces > Streptomyces sp. NPDC040610. The sequence goes on from NZ_JBVIXA010000016.1 coordinate 117,513, forward strand.
CACAACGGCCAGTGCGGGCAACGGGGCGCGCCGTAGCCGTTCAGCGGCCACGGCCCCGCTCAAGGGCGTGTCAGTGGTCGGTGACCGGCTCCTCCTTCAGGTGGCGGTTGACGAGCGCGCAGATCTCGGCGCCGGGCCGCGGCTCGTGCAGACCGATGTGCGTGGCCTCGATGTCGTACGCGTACACGGGCCCTTCGACATGAGGCGCCCAGAGAGGTGCGTACGACTCGTCGCTGTTGAGGGTCGCGTTGAAGAACAGCGTGACCCCGCGGTAGCCCCGGGGCTGGGTGAACTCCCGGGTCATGCGGCCGTGTTCGACCAGGATCTTGGCGCCGTTCTCGACGAGCCGCTCACGGACGGCGTCGTCGTCGACGCCCGATGACAGCACGTAGTCCCTGATGCCGTCGCGTGCCTCGGACGTGTCGGGCACCGGCTGTCGGGCGAACCAGTCGCTGGGCACGGAGTCGAGGATCGCGAGCAGCGGCACCTCATGGCCACGGCGCTGGAGTTCCACGGCAACGGCGTGCCCGATGGTGCCGCCGATGGAGTGCCCGATCAGTTGGAACGGCCCGTCCGCCTGGACGCTGAGGATCTGCTCCACGTAGTCGGTGACCATGTCCGCCATGGACTCCGGCAGCGGCGCCCCGTCGAAGCCCCGGGCCTGGATGCCGTAGACCGGCCGGTCGCCCAGTTGGGCGTCCATGCCCAAGTAGGGCCAGCACAGCCCGAGGCCCGGGTGGATGAACCAGACGGGTGTGCCGCTGCCGCCGCTCCGCAGCGGCAGCACCACCCCGAACGGGTCGGTGCGGCCCGTGGGTTCGGCTCCATCGGTCAGGTGTTGCGCCAGTTCCGCCACGGTCGGGGACTGGAACACCACCCGCATCGGCACGTCCACCATGAGTACCGCGCGGATGCGGCCGACCAGGCGGGTGGCGAGGAGCGAGTGGCCGCCCAGGTCGAAGAAGCTGTCGTCGATGCCGACCTTGTCGACGCCGAGCACCCCGGCGAAGACGCCCGCCAGGATCTCCTCCTGGGGAGTGCGCGGGGCACGGTAGGGCGCCGCGACGGCGAATTCGGGCTGCGGCAGCGCCTTGTGGTCCACCTTTCCGTTCGGGGTCAGCGGGATGTGGGCGAGGGCCAGATACACCGACGGCACCAGGTGTGCGGGCAGGCGGTCGGCCAGGTAGGAGCGCAGCTCTGCCGGGGTCGGTCCGTCGGCCGTGGGGTCGGCGGGCACGACGTACGCGACGAGCTGGTTGCCGGAGTCGGCGCCCGCGTGGGCGAGCACGAGTGCCTGGCCGATGCCGTCATGCCGGGTCAGGGCCGTCTCGATCTCGCCGGGTTCGACGCGGAAGCCACGGATCTTGACCTGGGCGTCGGCACGGCCCCGGAAGTCGAGACGACCGTCACGAGTCCAGGCCACGATGTCGCCGGTGCGGTACATCCGCTCACCGGGAATGCCGAACGGACTGGCCACGAACCGCTCCGCCGTGAGGCCGAGACGACCGAGGTAACCGCGCGCCAGACCCGTCCCCGCCAGATACAGCTCACCGGCCACGCCCGGCGGAACCGGCCGCAACGCGGAGTCCAGGACATAGGCGCGCATGTTGTCCATCGGCGACCCGATCGGCACCGTTTCAGCGACCACGTCGGCCCGGGTGACCGGTTCACAGGTCGCGGCCATCGTGATCTCCGTGGGCCCGTACGCGTTCACGACCCGCACGTCCGGACAGGCCCGGAAGGCCTCCCGTACCGCAGCCGAGGACATGACGTCGCCACCGGTCCAGATCTCCTTGAGGCCCGTGAAGGCCCCCGGCTCCACTTCGGCGATCACCTTGAACAGGCCCGATGACAGGAAGGCCGCGGTCACGCCGTATGTGTCGATGGTGCGGGCCAGCGTGGTGGCGTCCAGACGGCCGGGCGGGGCGAGCACGAGGGTACCCCCGCGCAGGAGCGGCACCCACAGCTCGTAGGTGGAGGCGTCGAATGCCTGCGCCGAGTGGTGCAGCACCCGCTCATGACCGTCACCGGCGAAGCGGTCGTCGCATGCCAGGTCGACCACACCCTGGTGGGTGACACCGACCCCCTTGGGCGTACCCGTGGAACCGGAGGTGTACATCACATACGCCAACTGCTCCGCATGACCGGCCAGTTCAAGCGCCGCACCCGAAGCTCCGGCAAGGGCAGCCACGGAGCCGGGCTCGTCGAGGACGAAGTGCGGGCAGTCGCTGTCCGGCAGCCCCGCCGCGATCTCGGCGTTCGTCACCACCAGCACCGGCGCCGCATCCCGCAGCATGAACTCCAGCCGCTCAGCCGGATACTCCGGATCGACCGGCAGATAACCACCCCCCGCCTTCAAAATCGCCAGAAGAGCCACCACCTGCTCCACCGAACGCGGCAACGCCAGACCCACCACCGAATCCCGACCCACCCCCCGCGCCACAAGCACCCGCGCAAGCCGACTCGACCACTCATCCACCTCCGCGTACGACAACTCCTCCTCACCGCACACCAGGGCGACCGCGTCCGGCGCGGCGGTCACCTGCTCCTGGAACACCTCGGCGATGCCGCGCCCGGCCCGCTCCCGGCCGGTGTCGTTGAACCGCTCCAGGACCTGGTCGCGTTCCGTCCCGTCGAGGAGGTCCAGGCGGGCCACCGGGAGGTGCGCGTCGGCGGCGACCCGTTCGAGGAGCTGCCCGAACCGGGCGGCGATCCGTTCCGCCGCGGCCTTCGGGAACAGGTTCTCCTGGTACTGGAGTTCAGCGCGCAGGTGCGGCTCCGCGGCGGCGACCACAGCGAGCGGGTAGTGGGTGCCGGTGGTCGCACGCACACCGGTGAGGGCGGCACCGGCCACCGCGTGCGCTTCCTCGAGCCCCGCCTCGTCCACCGGGTACGACTCCAGGACGACCATGGTGTCGAACAGGGTCGGGAGGCCCATGGTCTCGTGGATCCGGCTCAGGCTGTGGTGATGGTGGTCGAGCAGTGGTGTCTGGCGCTCCTGGAGCGAGGTCAGGGTCTGCGCGAGCGTGGCGTCGGGCGCCCACGTGACGCGTACCGGCAGGGTGTTGATGAACAGGCCGACCATCTCGTCGACCCCCGCCACCTGCGGCGGCCGCCCGGAGACGGTCGTGCCGAGCATCACGTCCCGGCGGTCCGTCAGGTAGCCGAGGAGAAGGCCCCAGGTTCCCTGCAGCAGGGTGCTGAGGGTGACGCCCAGCTCGCTCGCCCTGCGGGAGAGCTCCCGCGCGGCCGGGTCGGGCAGCGGCACCTCGATCTGCCCGAGGCCCTCCGACTCGGCGGTGGCACCGGCCGGGGCGGCGAGGAGCGTCGGCTCCATGACGCCGTCCAGCTCCCGCGCCCAGGCGCGGGCCGCCGCCTCCTGGTCCTGCTGGGACAGCCAGACCAGGAAGTCACGGTACGGGCGCACCCGGGGCAGTGCCGAGGGGTCCCCGCCGGAGCCGTAGAGGCGCAGCAGTTCCCGCAGCAGGTGGGGTATCGACCAGCCGTCGTACAGGGCGTGGTTGGCGGTGAAGACCAGCTCCGTGCGGTCCTGGCCCCTGTGGATCAGGGCGAGGCGAAGCAGCGGCGGCCTGTCGGGATCGAAGTGGACGGCCTGGTCGGCGGCGAGGAGGCGCTCGAAGGCCGCGTCCCGTTCGGCGTCGTCGAGGTCGGTCAGGTCCACGGCCTGCCAGGGGAGTTCGACGTCGTCGAGGACGAGCTGGACCTGCTCTCCGGCCGCGCTCGTGACGAAGGCGGTCCGGAGTGCGGCATGCCGGTCGAGGAGGGCCTGTCCGGCGGTCCGCATGCGCTCCGGGTCGACGTTCCCGGACAGGCTGAAGACGAGCTGTGTGTGGTACGCGTCGAACGACGACTCCGCGAGCATGCCGTGGAAGAGGATGCCCGACTGGGTCGCCGTCACCGGCCACACGTCGGTCGGCGCACCCCGGTACAGATCGTGCCACCGGTCCAGGTCGCGCTGGCTCACCCGCACCAGTGGCACGTCGGACGGCGTGAGGCCGCCCGCTCCGGGTGCGGCGGCGTGCAAGGCGAGGCTTTCGAGCGCCGTGCGCCACAGCTCGATCAGCTCGCGCGCGTCGTCGGGTGCGAGCAGCCCGATCGGGAAGCTGATCTGCGCGGTGAGCCGCGGGCCCTGCGTGGTGTCGGAGACGAGGGAGGTTACCTCGATCGTCGCCATCGCGGGCATGTCCGCGTCGAGGTCGGCGCCCCGCAGGCCGTTGTCGTCTGCGGGCGTCCAACCGAGGCCGCGCGGCTCCTCGGGCGTGTTCTCGGCGAACCGGCCCAGGTAGTTGAAGGAGATCTGGCCGCCCGTGGCCGACTTGAGAAGGTCGGCGGTCTCGGGGTTGAGGTAGCGGAGCAGGCCGTAGCCGACGCCGTTCTCCGGTACGGCGTGCAACTGTTCCTTGACGGCCTTCAGCACCTGGCCCGCGGCCCGGCCACCGCCGAAGGCGTCCTCCAGATCGACGCCGCCCACGTCCACGCGCACGGGGAACATGCTGGTGAGCCAGCCCACGGTGCGGGACAGATCAGCCCCCGGCGCCGCCGCCTCCTCACGGCCGTGGCCTTCAAGCCGGATCAGCGCCGACGGCTCGTCGACCCCGCGCGCCCGCCGCCACTTCGCGAGCGCGAGCCCGAAGGCGGTGAGGAGACCGTCGTTGACGCCGGTGCGGAACGCGGCGGGCACGGTGGTCAGGAGCGCCTCGGTTGCCGCGACCGGCAGCTCCACCGACTCGTGCGCCACCGTGCCGCGCACGTCGACGGCGGGGTCGAAGGCCCGGGAGCCGAGGTCGGGGTCGGGGCCGGACACGACAGCCCGCCAGTGGTCGAGCTCGGCGGTGCGCCGTGGGCTGGTTGCCTCCTCGGCGAGGGCGTGGGACCACCGTCGTACGGAGGTGCCGACCGGGTCGAGCCGGGGTGTCCGGCCGTCCCGGATGTCGTTCCAGGCCGCGGCGAGGTCGGGCAGCAGGACGCGCCAGGACACGCCGTCGACGAGGAAGTGGTGCAGGACGAGGAGGAGGCGTCCGGGGGCACCCGGGCCGGGGTCGCACCATACGAATTGGGCCATGACCCCGGCTGCCGGGTCGAGGCGGCCGGTGGCCCGGTCGAGCTCGGCGGCAGCGCGGTCGCGCCAGGCCGCCTCGTCCCAGCGGCCGTCGCAGGCGACCCGGTGGATCAGGGCGGCCGGGTCGACTGATCCCGGCGCGGTGACGTGCAGGCCCGCGTCGCCGTCGTCGGTGACGACGAGCCGGGAGCGCAGGATGTCGTGGTGGTCGAGGACCGCGCCCAGGGTCGCGGCGAGCCCTCGCTCGTCGATGCCGCCCGGCAGCACGACCTCCATGGACATCGCGAACCGGCCGAAGCCGCCGCCCTGTTCCGCGAGTTCCAGCAGGTAGTGGCCGATGGGCAGGAGCGGCATCCAGCCGACGCCGCCACCGTCCAGCTCCGCCAGGACAGCGGCCTGTCCTTCGGCCGCCGCGACGTCGGCCAGCTCGGCCACGGTGCGGCACTCGAAGATCTGTCGCGGGGTGACCTCGACGCCCTGGGCGCGGGCCCGCGAGACGACCTGGATGGAGCGGATGGAGTCGCCGCCGATGGCGAAGAAGTCGTCGTCGACGCCGACCCGGTCCAGGCCCAGGACCTCGGCGTACACGGCGGCCAGGATCTCCTCGGCGGTCGTGCGCGGTGCCTGGTACGCGCCGCCGGTGAACTCCGGCTCCGGCAGCGCCGAGTGGTCCAGCTTGCCGTTCGGGGCCAGGGGCAGCCGGTCCAGGGTCACGAACACCGACGGCACCATGAACTCCGGCAGCCGTTCGGCCACGAAGGCGCGCAGCGCCTTGGCGGAGACACCGGTGCCGATGCCCGCGTCGGCGGCGGTGGGTACCACGTAGCCGACCAGTTGCGTGCTGCCGCGGACGTCCCGGGTGCCGACGACCGCCTGCGCCACGCCCGCGTGTGCAGTGAGTGCCGCCTCGATCTCGCCCGGTTCGATGCGCAGGCCGCGCACCTTGATCTGTGCGTCGTCGCGGCTCACGTACTCCAGATGCCCTTGGGAGGTCCAGCGGGCCCGGTCACCGGTGCGGTACATCCGTGTCCCCGGCGGGCCGAAGGGGTCCGGCAGGAAGCGTTCGGCAGTCAGCGCCGCCCGCCCGTGGTAGCCGCGGGCCACGTTGCCCGCGACGTACAGCTCGCCCACCACACCGACGGGTACGGGGGCGAGCCCGGAGCCGAGGACGTAGGTGCGCATGTTGCCCAGGGGGGTGCCGATGGGGGCGCTCGCGCCGCCGGTCGGCTCCGTGTCGGCGGTGAAGGTGGTGGCGTAGAACGACTCCGTCTGGCCGTAGGCGTTGACGACGCGCGCTCCCGGCAGGGCCTCGTGGGCCGACCGCACCAGCGCGGCGGGTAGCGCTTCACCGGCGAAGACGACGGCGTCGGCCTCGATCCTGTCGCCGATCTGGTCCACCAGTTCGGCGAAGACCGACGGCACCGTGCTGATCACGCCGCCGTCCCAGCCGCCGCGCTCACCGATCACAAGGACGTCCCGGACCAGTTCGACGGTGCCTCCGGCCGCGAGGGTGGTGACGATCTCGAACACCGAAACGTCGAAGTTCACGGAGGTGCCCGCGAGCATCCGCGTACCCGCGTGGATGTCCACCACCTCGGCCAGCCGCAGCACGCCGTTGACGACGTCCCGGTGCGTGACCGTCACGCCCTTCGGGGTGCCGGTCGAGCCGGAGGTGTACATCACGTACGCGGCGTTCAACGGCCGCGCCGCTGCGGATTGCCGGTCCCGCGCCGGGGTGTCGTGGACGCCCAGGTCCAGGTCGTCGACGAGCAGGCGCGGGACGTCGGCGCCCGTGAGCACGCCCTGCGCGGAAGCGTCCGTCAGGACCAGCGCGGGCCGGGCGTCCGCCAGGATGAAGTCCAGCCTGGAGCTCGGGTACTTCGGGTCGATCGGCAGATACGCGCCGCCCGCCTGCCAGATCCCCAGCATCGCCACGACCAGGTCCGCCGAGCGCGGCAGCGCGAGCCCCACGACCGTCTCCGGACCCACCCCGCGACCGGCGAGCTCACCGGAGAGCCGCCCGACCCGGGCTGCCAGTTCCGCGTAGGACCACTTCTGGTCCTCGCAGACCAGTGCCGTGGCCTCGGGGGTGGCCGCCGCCCGCCGCGCGAACAGTTCGGCGGCGGTCAACTCCGGCGTCGCGGCGGCCGTGCCGTTGAAGCCGGAGAGCACGAGCTCCCGCTCGTCCGGCTCGACGAGTTCGACACCGCGCACGTGCTGGCGCGGGTCAGCGGTGAGCCGATCGAGGAGGCGGACGTAGCGGTCCGCCAGTTTGCGGACCGTGAGGTCGTCGAAGAGGTCGGTGGCGTACTCCAACGAGCCGACCACACCGCCCAGTTCGGGCAGGTCGACCATGTGGAAGGTCAGGTCGAACTTCGCCGACTCGCTGTGCGCGCGCTCGAACTCCACCCCTAGACCCGGCAGTTCGAAGCCGTCGAGGTCGAAGTTCTGCCAGGCGAACATCACCTGGAACAGCGGCGCGTACGCGGTCGACCGCTCCGGGTTGAGTTCCTCCACGAGCCGTTCGAAGGGCACGTCCTGATGGTCGTAGGCGGCCAGGGACTTGACTCGGACCTGGTCGAGCACGTCCGTGAAGGTCGGGTTGCCCGCCAGGCGGGTCCGTAGGACCCAGGTGTTGACGAAGAAACCCACCAGGTCGGCGAGGTTCTCATCGGTGCGGTTGGCGATCGGCGAGCCGATCGTGATGTCGTCACCCACACCGAGACCGTGCAGGAGGACGGCCAGGGCCGCCTCCAGGACCATCGACTCCGTCGCCCCGTGGGTGCGGGCGAGGTCCGCCACGGCGCTCATGATCCGGTTGTCGACGGAGAACTCGACGGCGGTGCCGTCGTGACTGGCCCGCCGCGGGCGGGGGCGGTCGGTGGGGAGTTGGAGGGGCTGCGGGATGTCCGCCAGCTCCTCGCGCCAGTACGCGACCTGGGTGGACAGGAGGCTATTCGGGTCGTTGTCGTCGCCGAGCAGGTCACGCTGCCACAGCGTGTAGTCGATGTATTGCGCGGGCAGTTCCTCCCACTGCGGCGATCCGTCCGCGAGCCGGGCCGTGTAGGCGGTGTTGAGGTCGCGTGCCATCGGGGCCAGGGACGCGCCGTCGCACGCGATGTGGTGCACCAGCCACACCAGCACGTGATCCGCCGCGCCCAGGCGCAGCAGTGCCGCCTTGACCGGGATCTCCCCCGCCAGGTCGAAGCGGTGCGCGGCGAACTCCGCGAGGGCCGCCTCGACCCCACCGGGTTCGACCTCCACGACCGGGACGTCCAAGTGGGCCTCGTGCGCGGGCAGGACCCGCTGGCAGGGCACCCCGTCCTCGCCTTCGGCGAACACGGTCCGCAGGCTCTCGTGCCGCGCCACCACGTCCCTCATGGCGGCGGCGAGCGCCACCGTGTCGAGCTCCCCGCTCAGCCGCAGCGGGAACGGCGCGTTGTACGTGGCCGACGGCCCCTCGAACCGGTCGATGAACCACAGGCGGCGCTGCGCGTACGACAGCGGCGCGCGCTCCGGCCGCGGCTCGGCCCTGGTCAGCGGCGGCCGTACCCGTTCTCCCTGGTCGAGGCGTGCGGCCAGCGCGGCCACGGTGGGCGCGGCGAAGACGGTGCGGATGGGCAGCTCGACGCCGAGGGCCGCGCGGATCCGGCTGACCAGGCGGGTGGCGAGGAGAGAGTGGCCGCCCAGGTCGAAGAAGTTGTCGTCGATGCCGACCTGGTCGGCGCCGAGCACGTCGGCGAAGACGCCCGTCAGGGTCTCCTCCGCCGGAGTGCGGGGCATGCGGTAGGGCTTGGCGCTGGTGAACTCGGGTTCCGGCAGCGCCCGGTGGTCCACCTTGCCGCTGGGGCTCAGCGGGATGCTGTCCAGGGACACGAACGCGGACGGCACCATGTGGTCCGGGAGCTGTTCCGCGGCGAAGGAGCGCAGCTCGGCGAGGTCCGTCCCGCTCTCCGTGTCGCTGGGGACGGTGTAGGCGATGAGCTGCTTGCCGAACTCCGCGCTGTCGCGGGTGATCACCACGGCCTGGGCGACGGTGCCGTGCCGGGTCAGGACCGCCTCGACCTCGCCGGGTTCGACGCGGAAGCCACGGATCTTGACCTGGGTGTCGGCACGGCCGTGGTAGACCAGGCTGCCCTCCGGCGTCCAGGTGGCGATGTCGCCGGTGCGGTACATGCGCTCGCCGGGGGTGTCGCCGAAGGGGCAGGCCACGAAGCGTTCGGCGGTCAGGTCGAAGCGGCCGAGGTAGCCGCGGGCGAGGCGGTCACCGGCGATGTACAGCTCGCCGGGCACGCCCGGCAGGACCGGGCGGAGCGCCGAGTCAAGGAGGTAGATCCGGGTGTCGTCCATCGGCCGGCCGATCTCGCCGCGTACGCCGATCCCCTCGTGCTCCGTGACCCCGTGGAAGGTGCACGCCATCGTCGCCTCGGTCGGCCCGTAGCCGTTGATCACCCGGGTGCCGGGGCAGGCCGCGAGGATGTTCTCGTAGGCGGAGCGCGGCACGACCTCGCCGCCGGTCAAGGTGTCACGCAGGCCCGCGAAGGCTTCCGGCAGCTCCTCGGCGATCACTCGGAAGATGCCCGACGACGACATCACGGCGGTCAGCCGGTGCTCGGTCACCAGGCGCGCGAGGGTGGCGGTGTCCACGTGCCCGGGCGGCGCGATCACGAGCGTGCCGCCCTTGAGGAGGGGGAACCACTGCTCGTACGTGTTGCAGTCGAAGGCCTGCGCGCACTGCGTAAGGACCCGCTCGTGCGCGCCCTCGCGGTACCCGCTCTCCGAGCTGAGCCGTACGACGCCGCGCTGGGTGACGCCGACGCCCTTGGGCCTGCCGGTCGAGCCGGAGGTGTACATCACGTACGCCAGTTGGTCGGGATGCCCGGCGACGGTCAGCGGCCCGGCCGGCTCCCGGGCCACCGCGGCCGTGGTCTCCGGCTCGTCCAGGACGAGAGCCGGGCAGACGTTCTCCGGCAGGCTCGACGCGTTCTCGGTGTCGGTGACCACGAGAGACGGTGCGGAGTCGCACAGCATGTACGCCAGCCGCTCGGCCGGGTATTCGGGGTCCAGGGGGAGATAACAACCGCCCGCCTTGAGGATGGCGATGACGGCCACGACCTGGTCGGCCGAGCGGGGCAGGGCGAGACCCACCACCGAGTCCCGCCGCACGCCGTGCGCGACGAGCACGCGGGCGAGGCGGTTGGCGCGGGCGTCCAGCTCCCGGTACGTCAGCTCCTGCTCGGCGGACACGACCGCGAGCCGATCCGGGGCCGCCGCCACGTGCTCCGCGATGACCTCCGCCATGGAGTGCCGCACGGCCGGCTTCGCCGTGTCGTTGAAGCCCCGCAGCACCAGGTCGCGCTCATCCGCCTCGAGCAGGTCCGCCGCCCCGATCCGGCGGCGGGGGTCGGCGGTGAGCTGCCGGAGCAGCCGCACGTACCGATCCGCCAGCTTGCGGACCGTGGTCTCGTCGAAGAGGTCGGTGGCGTACTCCACCGAGCCCACAGCACCGCCGTGCGCGGGCTCCGCCATCAGGTTGAAGGTGAGGTCGAACTTCGACGACTGGCTGTGCGGCCACTCCAGTGCGACGTCCACGCCGGGCAGCGCGAAGTCCTGGCGGCTGTTGTTCTGCCAGGCGAACATCACCTGGAACAGGGGTGCGTAGGCCGTGGAGCGTTCGGGGTTGAGGGCCTCCACGAGCCGTTCGAAGGGGACGTCCTGGTGGTCGTAGGCGGCCAGGGACTTGGTGCGTACGTCGTCGAGCACGTCCGTGAACGTCGGGTTGCCGCCCAGGCGGGTGCGCAGGACCCAGGTGTTGACGAAGAAGCCGACCAGGTCGGTGAGGTACTCGTCGGTGCGGTTGGCGATCGGCGAGCCGATCGTGATGTCGTCACCGCCACCGAGACCGTGCAGGAGGACGGCCAGGGCCGACTCCAGGACCATCGAGGACGTCGCTCCGTGGGTGCGGGCGAGCTCGTCGACAGTGGTCATCAGCTCTGCGTCGAGGGCGAATTCGAGGGAGTCGCCTCGGTAGCTGGCCTCGGCCGGGCGGGGGCGGTCGGTGGGCAGTTGGAGGGGCTGCGGGATGTCCGCCAACTCTTCCCGCCAGTACGCGACCTGAGCGGAGAGGAGGCTGTCCGGGTCGTTCTCGTCGCCGAGCAGGTCACGCTGCCACAGCGTGTAGTCCACGTACTGCGCGGGCAGTTCCGTCCACTGCGGGAATCCGTCCGCGAGCCGGGCCGTGTAGGCGGTGGTGAGGTCGCGTGCCATCGGAGCCAGCGACGCGCCGTCGCACGCGATGTGGTGCACCAGCCACACCAGCACGTGATCCGCCGCGCCCAGGCGCAGGAGCACCGCCTTGACCGGGATCTCGGCGGCCAGGTCGAAGCGGTGGGCCATGAAGTCCACGATCGCGCGTTCCAGTCCGGCCGGTTCGACCTCCAGGACCGGCACGTCCACGTGTGCCTCGTCCACGGGCAGGACCCGTTGGAAGGGCACGCCGTCCTCGTCCTCGGCGAACACGGTCCGCAGGCTCTCGTGGCGCGCCACGACGTCCCGGACCGCAGCCCGTAGGGCGTCGGCGTCGAGTTCGCCCTGCAGCCGCAGCGGGAACGGCGCGTTGTACGTGGCCGAGAGCCCTTCGAACCGGTCGATGAACCACAGCCGGCGCTGCGCGAAGGACAGCGGTACGCGCTCGGGGCGCGGGGTGACGCGGGTGAGCGGCGGCCGTACCCGCTCTCCCTGCCCCAGGTGCGCCACCAGGTCCACGACCGTCGGGGCGGTGAACACCATGCGGATGGGCAGCTCCACGCCGAGCACCGCCCGCACCCGGCTGACCAGGCGCGTCGCGAGCAAGGAGTGGCCGCCGAGGTCGAAGAAACTGTCGTCGACGCCGACCCGGTCCAGGCCGAGGACCTCGGCGAAAAGACCGCACAACAGCTCTTCCTGCGGCGTGCGCGGAGCCCGGCCCGTCGCCACCGCCGCGAAGTCCGGCGCGGGCAGCGCCTTGCGGTCCAGCTTCCCGTTCGCCGTCAGCGGCAGTTCGGGGATGGCCACCAGGGAGGCGGGCACCAGGTGTGCGGGCAGGCGGTCGGCCAGGTAGGAGCGCAGCTCTGCCGGGGTCGGTCCGTCGGCCGTGGGGTCGGCGGGCACGACGTACGCGACGAGCTGGTTGCCGGAGTCGGCGCCCGCGTGGGCGAGCACGAGTGCCTGGGTGATGCCGTCGTGCCGGGTCAGGGCCGTCTCGATCTCGCCGGGTTCGACGCGGAAGCCACGGATCTTGACCTGGGCGTCGGCACGGCCCCGGAAGTCGAGACGACCGTCACGAGTCCAGGCCACGATGTCGCCGGTGCGGTACATCCGCTCACCGGGAATGCCGAACGGACTGGCCACGAACCGCTCCGCCGTGAGCCCGAGACGACCGAGGTAACCGCGCGCCAGACCCGTCCCCGCCAGATACAGCTCACCGGCCACGCCCGGCGGAACCGGCCGCAACGCGGAGTCCAGGACGTAGGCGCACATGTTGTCCATCGGAGACCCGATCGGCACCGCTTCAGCAACCGCGTCGGCCCGGGTGACCGGTTCGCAGGTCGCGGCCATCGTGATCTCCGTGGGCCCGTACGCGTTCACGACCTGGATGTCCGGGCAGGTGCGCAGGGTCTCCCGTACCGCTGTGGGAGACATGACGTCACCGCCGGTCCAGATCTCCATGAGGCCCGTGAAGGCTTCCGGCCCTGTCTCGGCGATCACCCTGAACAGGCCCGACGGCAGGAAGGCCGCGGTCACGCGGTGTGCGTCAATGGTGCGGGCCAGCGTGGTGGCGTCCAGACGGCCGGGCGGGGCGAGCACGAGGGTGCCCCCGCGCAGGAGCGGCACCCACAGCTCGTAGGTGGAGGCGTCGAATGCCTGCGCCGAGTGGTGCAGCACGCGTCGGTGCGCTTCCCCCGCGTACCGGTGGTCCAGGGCGAGGTCGATCAGGCCCTGGTGGGTGACGCCGACCCCCTTGGGCGTGCCCGTGGAACCGGAGGTGTACATCACGTACGCCAACTGCTCTGCATGACCGGCGAGTTCAAGGCGCTCGTGCGAGACCCGGGAGAGGGCAGCCACGGAGTCGGGCCCGTCGAGGACAAGGTACGGGCAGCCGCTGTCCGGCAGCCCCGCCGCGATCTCGGCGTTCGTCACCACCAGCACCGGCGCCGCATCCCGCAGCATGAACTCCAGCCGCTCAGCCGGATACTCCGGATCGACCGGCAGATAACCACCCCCCGCCTTCAAAATCGCCAGAAGAGCCACCACCTGATCCACCGAACGCGGCAACGCCAGACCCACCACCGAATCCCGACCCACCCCCCGCGCCACAAGCACCCGCGCAAGCCGACTCGACCACTCATCCACCTCCGCGTACGACAACTCCTCCTCACCGCACACCAGGGCGACCGCGTCCGGCGCGGCCACCACGTGGCGCCCGAACAGGCCCGGAACGGTCACGTCGGGAGTCGCGGCGGCGGTGTCGTTGAAGCCGTACAGCACGAGCTCCCGCTCGTCCGCCTCGACGAGCTCCACGTCGCCGACGCGCTGCCGCGAGTCGGCGACGAACCGCCGGACCAGCCGGGTGAACCGGTCGGCGAGCCGCTGGACGGTGTCGCGGTCGAACAGGTCCGTGGCGTATTCCAGGTGGCCGACCACGCCCTCGCCTGGCTCCTCGACCAGGTTGAAGAACAGGTCGAACTTCGCCGACCGGCTGTGCAGCCACTCCAGCTCCACCTCCACGCCCGGCAGCGCGAAGTCCTGGCGGCTGTTGTTCTGCCAGGCGAACATCACCTGGAACAGCGGCGCGTAGGCCGTCGAACGCTCCGGGTTGAGCACTTCCACAAGCCGTTCGAAGGGCACGTCCTGGTGGTCGTAGGCCGCCAGGGACTTGGCTCGGACCTGGTCGAGCACGTCGGTGAACGTCGGGTTGCCGTCCAGGCGGGTGCGCAGGACCCAAGTGTTGACGAAGAAGCCCACCAGGTCGGTGAGGTTCTCATCGGTACGGTTGGCGATCGGCGAGCCGATCGTGATGTCGTCACCGCCACCGAGACCGTGCAGGAGGACGGCCAGGGCCGACTCCAGGACCATCGACGAGGTCGCTCCGTGCGCGCGGGCCAGCTCGTCGACGGCGGCCATCAGGTGCGCGTCGAGGGTGAACTCCAGGGAGTCGCCCCGATAGCTGGCCTCGGCCGGACGCGGGCGGTCGGTGGGGAGCTGGAGGGGCTGCGGTATCTCCGCCAACTCCTCCCGCCAGTAAGCGACCTGAGCGGACTGGAAGCTGTCCGGGTCGTTCTCGTCGCCGAGCAGGTCACGCTGCCACAGCGTGTAGTCCACGTACTGCGCGGGCAGTTCGGTCCAGCGCGGAGCCTGGCCCGCGAGCCGGGCGGTGTAGGCGGTGGTGAGGTCGCGGGCCATCGGGGCCATGGAGGCGCCGTCGCACGCGATGTGGTGCACCAGCCACACCAGCACGTGCTCGTGTGCGCTCAGGCGCAGCAGGACGACCCTGATCGGTATCTCGGCGGACAGGTCGAAGCGGTGTGCGGCGACCCCGGTGATGGCCGAGGCGACGCCCTCGGACGCCACGTCCACGACCGGCATGTCCAACTGGGCCCGGTCGAGGGGCAGTACCGACTGGAAGGGCACGCCGTCCTCGTCCTCGGCGAACACGGTCCGCAGGCTCTCGTGGCGCGCCACCACGTCCCGCATGGCAGCGGCGAGCGCCCCCGCGTCCAGTTCACCGCGCAGGTGCAGGGGGAACGGCGCGTTGTAGGTGGCCGATGGTCCTTCGAACAGGTCGATGAACCACAGGCGGCGCCGCGCGAAGGACAGCGGTACGCGTTCGGGGCGCGGGGTGACGCGCGTGAGCGGCGGCCGTACCCGGTCGCCTCGTCCCAGGTGGTCCGCCAGTTCCACGACGGTCGGAGCGCTGAAGACGACACGGATGGGCAGCTCGACGCCCAGTACCGCCCGGACGCGGCTGACCAGCCGGGTCGCGAGCAGGGAGTGGCCGCCAAGGTCGAAGAAGTTGTCGTCGATGCCGACCCGGTCCAGGCCGAGGACCTCGGCGAAAAGACCGCACAACAGCTCTTCCTGCGGCGTGCGCGGAGCCCGGCCCGTCGCCACCGCCGCGAAGTCCGGCGCGGGCAGCGCCTTGCGGTCCAGCTTGCCGCTCGCGTTCAACGGCACCTCGGCGATGGCCACCACGGAGGCGGGCACCAGGTGTGCGGGCAGCCGCTCGGCGAGGTACTCGCGCAAGGAGCCGACCACCGCCCCGATACGGCCTGCGGCGGCGGGGTCGCTGGTCAGCGTCCGGTCGGCCCGGCCGGAGGCGAGGTACCCGCCGGGCACCAGGTGACCGGCCACCGCCCGGCCGTCGGGGAAGACGACCGCGTCGAAGCACTCGGCGGCCGTGGACGACCAGGTCAGCAGGAGGCCGTAGCCGTGCTCGGCGGCCCAGTCGGTCAGCTCCTGCGGGTCCACGGCGACGGCCGCTGCGGGAGCGCCCGTCACGGACATCGCGGCGGCGGCCTCGGCCTCGCCGGTGAGCCGGGCGTTGGGGATGCCCGCCACCCGCACCGGCGTGTCCCCGTGGGCCCGGCAGCGTTCGCGCAGGGCGGTGAGGTCGCCGACCTGGCGGCCCCACCGCAGGGTCGGCGTGCCGTCGGCCGCCACCGGTTCCACCGGCGCCTTGTGGAGGGTGACCTCGTAGCGGTGGCGGGTCAGTTCGTTGTGGGCGCGGCCCGGCTTCAGCCGGATGTCGGCCCCGGCCGCGCCGTGCCGCTCGGCCCAGTGCGTGAACCAGTCCGGGTCCAGGACCAGTTCGGGCTCCATCAGCATCGAGCGGGCCACCGCCGCCCGCGCCACCGACGGCGCCGCGTCGGGGTGCTGCGCCCGCTGCACGCCGACGCGGAACAGCCCCAGGGTGGCCGCGTTGCGCACGTCGCCGACCACGATGCGCCCGCCCGGCGCAAGGAGGTCGAAGGCCTGCGCGAGGACCCGGTCCAGGTAGTCGGCGTCGGGGAAGTACTGCACCACCGAGTTCAGGACCACGGTGTCGAAGTGCCCGCGGGGCAGCCCCGACACGTCGTCCGCGAGCTGGTGGCGCAGCGTGACCTTGTCCGCGTGTCCGGCCTGTGCGACCTCCTGCCCGAGGCGCTCGATGACCTGCGAGGACAGGTCCGTCGCCCAGTACTCCGCCACGTCGGACAGGAGGTGTGCCATCAGCAGGCCGGAGCCGACGCCGAGCTCCAGGACCCGGCGCGGGCCCCAGCAGGCGATCTGCTCGACCGCGGCGTCGCGCCACTCCCGCATCTCGGGCAGCGGCAGGGGCCGCCCCGTGTAGCTGGAGTCCCAGCCGGTGAAGTCCTCGCCCCACACCGTGTTCGCGGCCGAGTAGACCTGGTCGTAGATCTCCTCCCACTGGCCGACCTGCCGCGAGGCGTCCTCGGCGTGATCTGCGGCGTCCGGGTGCGGCACCACATAGCCCACAAGGCGCCGCTCGCCCGTCTGGTCCTCGCCGAACGTCACTACCGCGTGCGCGACCCCGGGGTGGTCCGCGAGCACCGCCTCGACCTCACCGGGCTCGACGCGGAAGCCGCGGATCTTGACCTGGGTGTCCACCCGGCCCTGGAAGACGAGACTGCCCTGCGGAGTCCAGGCGGCCACGTCCCCGGTGCGGTACATGCGCTCGCCCGGAGCACCGAACGGGCAGGCCACGAAGCGTTCGGCGGTGAGACCGAAGCGGCCGAGGTAGCCGCGGGCGAGGCGGTCACCGGCGATGTACAGCTCACCGGGCACGCCCGGCAGGACGGGGCGGAGCGCGGCGTCCAGGACGTACAGGCGGGTGCCGTCCATCGGCGGGCCGATCTCCCCCGTCACGCCGATCTCCGCGGCCTCGGTGACGGGGTGGATGTTGGTGGCCATGGTCGCCTCGGTCGGCCCGTACGCGTTGATCACGCGGGTGTCCGGGCAGGCGGCGAGGATGCGTTCGAAGGCGGTACGGGGCACGACGTCGCCGCCCGACCACGCCTCGCGCAGTCCGGCGAAGGCTTCCGGCATCTCCTCGGCGACCACCCTGAACATGCCCGCGGACGAGATCATCGCCGTCAGCCGGTGCTCGCTGACCATCCGCGCCAGGGTCGCGGCGTCCAGCCGTCCGGGCGGGGCGATGACGAGCGTGCCGCCCTTGAGGAGCGGGAACCACAGCTCGTAGGTGTTGGCGTCGAAGGCCTGCGGGCAGTGCGTCAGGACCCGCTCGTGCGCGCCCTCGCGGTGGCCGCTGTCGGAGATCAGCCGGACGACGCCACGCTGGGTGACGCCGACGCCCTTGGGCCGGCCGGTGGAGCCGGAGGTGTACATCACGTAGGCGAGTTGGTCGACGTGGGTCGGGGCGGCGGTTTCCACGGGTCCGGCCGGGACGTCGGCGAGGGCGGCTCGGGTGTCGGCCGCGTCGAGGAGCAGATAGGGGCAGACGCCCTCCGGCAGGTCCGCCGCGATCCGGGTATGCGTCACGACCAGGGCCGGAGCGGAGTCGCCGATCATGAACGCGAGGCGCTCGGCGGGGTATTCGGGGTCCAGGGGCAGATAGCAGCCGCCCGCCTTGAGGATGGCGAGCACGGTGACGATCTGGTCCGTCGACCGGGGCAGAGCCAGGCCCACGACCGAGTCCCGCGCCACTCCGTGCGCGAGGAGCACGCGCGCGAGCCGGTTCGCGCGTGCGTCCAACTCCTGGTACGTCAGCTCCTGTTCGCCGCAGATCACCGCGAGCCGGTCGGGTCCCGCCTCGACCTGCTCGGCGAAGACCTCCGCCATGGTGTGCGCCACGACGGGCGCGGCGGTGTCGTTGAAGTCGGCGAGGAGCTGGTGGCGCTCGGCGGGCGCGAGCACGTCGACGTGGCCGACCTGGGCCCGCGGGTCCTCGGCGATCCGGGTCAGGATGCGGGCGAAGCGGGTGGCGTAGTCGTCGGCGGTGGCCTGCTCGAAGGCGTTCCGCTGGAACTGGATGTGCAGGCGGGGGTGCGGGCCGTCGGGGTAGACGAAGACGACCAGCGGATAGTGGCTGGGCGTGAACGCGCGGATGCCGGTGACGGAGATCCCGGCCGCCGCGCTCGCCTCGGCGATGGCGGCACGGTCCATCGGGAACGACTCGAAGCCGATCACGGTGTCGAACAGGGCCTTGTGGCCCGTCAGGTGGTGCAGATCGCTGAGGGCGTGGTGGTGGTGCTCCTGCAGCGCGCCCTGCCGGTCCTGCAGGCCGGTGAGGAGGTCGGCGAGCGTGTCCGAGGGCGCGCACCGCACCCGTACGGGAAGGGTGTTGAGGAACATGCCGACGATCGAGTCCACACCGGGCAGCTCGGGCGGCCGCCCGGCGACGCCCGAGCCGAGCACCACGTCCTGACGGCCCGTCACCTGCGCGAGGAGGAGCGCCCAGGCGCCCTGGACGAGGGTGTTGAGGGTCAGGCCGAGATCGGCGGCGGTGCGCGTGAGGTCACGGGCCTGCTCGGTGGACAGGGGGACGTCGACCTGGCCGATGCCGAGACTGCCGCCGGAGCCCGTGGCGGGGGCGAGCAGCGTCGGCTCCTCCAGGCCGCCCAGCTCCTGGCGCCAGGCGCGCGCCGACGCGTCGGTGTCCCGCTCGGCCAGCCAGGCCAGGAAGTCGCCGAAGCCGCGGGGGCCGGGCTGTCCGCCCGCGTGCCCGTCGTCGGCGTAGCAGCGCAGCAGGTCGCCCACGAGGGGCGGCACCGACCAGCCGTCGAACAGGACGTGGTGCGAGGACAGGACCAGCTCGAAGCGCTCAGCGCCGAGGCGCACCAGGTGCAGCCGCAGCATGGGCGGGTCCGCCGGGTCGAAGTGCGCGGTCAGGTCGGCGGCGAGGAGGTCCTCGAAGGCTTCGTCCTGGGCCGCGCCGGTGAGGCGTCCGAGGTCGGTGTACGCGTACGGCAGCCGGGCGCCGTCGACGACGAGCTGGACGAGGTGGCCGTCGGCGTCCGGGACGAAGGCGGTGCGCAGCGCCGGGTGCCGGTCGAGGAGCGCCTGTCCGGCCGCCCGCATCCGCTCGGCGTCGACCGGTCCGTACAGGTGCAGCGTGTACTGCTCCTGGTAGGTGTCGAAGGAGTCGCTGTCGTCGGCCCCGGACGGGTCTTCCGCGGCGGCGTGCAGTTGGCTGTGGAAGAGGATGCCGGACTGGACGGGCGAGGTGGGCCAGATGTCGGACAGGCCGGGGTAGTGCCCCTCCCAGCGGTCGATGTCGGTCTGCGTCACGGAGACCAGCGGGACGTCGGAGGGCGTCAGGCCGCCCGTGCCTCCGTGGGCGACGTGACGGGCGAGTGCGCCCAGGGCCTGGCACCACAGGTCGGCGAGTTCGCGTACGGACTCGGGGGCGAGCACACCCTCGGGAGCGGCGAACACGGCGCTCAGGCACGGGCCCTGGGCGGTGTCGGTGACGGCGGCGTTGATGTCGAGTTCGGCCAGGGCCGGCATGCGAGGGTCGTGGGCGGCGTCGAGGACCGCCAGGTCGGCCACGTCGTGGGCCTGGGTGAAGCCCAGGCCCCGCAGCTCGGCGGGCATGTCGCCGGCGGCGGAGAAGCGGCCGAGGTAGTTGAAGGAGACCTGGCCGCCGGGGTGAGGGGCCAGGGACAGCGCGGTGTCGGGGTTGAGGTGGCGCAGGAGGCCGTAGCCGATGCCCTTGTCCGGGATCGCGCGGAGCTGCTCCTTGACCGCCTTCACCGCGCGCCCGGCCGCCGCGCCACCCGTGAAGGCTTCGCCCAGGTCGGTGTCGGCCAGATCGAGGCGTACGGGGTAGACACTGGTGAACCAGCCCACCGTACGGGCCAGGTCGGCGCCCGGCGCCGCGGCCTCCTCGCGGCCGTGGCCCTCCAGCCGGATCAGGGCCGACGAGTCCCGCACGCCCCGCGTCTGCCGCCACTTGGCCAGGGCCAGGGCGAGGGCGGCGAGGAGCCCGTCGTTGACCTCGCTGTGGAAGGCGGCGGGCAGCCCGGTCAGGACGGCCTCGGTCACCTCCACGGGCAGTTCGACGCGCGTCTCCCGCACGGTGGCTCGGACGTCCACCGCAGGGTCCACCAGGCGGGTGCCGAGCAGCGGGTCGGGGGCGTCCACGATGGAGCGCCACAGGCCGAGTTCGGCCACCCGGCCGGGGCTCATCGCCTCCTCGGCGAGGGCGTGCGCCCAGCGCCGCACCGATGTGCCGACGGCGGGGAGCTGCGGGGTGCGGCCCTCGCGGACCTGGCTCCAGGCGGCCGCGAGGTCCGGCAGCAGGACGCGCCAGGACACGCCGTCGACGACCAGGTGGTGCAGGACGACGAGGAGCCGCCCGGCCCTCCGCGGCCCGGCGTCGAACCACACGCACTGCACGACCACGCCCGCGTGCGGGTCCAACCGGCCTGCGGCCCCGTCCAGTTCGCCGAGGACGAGGGTGCGCCACGCGTCGGCCCGCTCCGCCCAGTCGCCGGCACACGCGACGCGGCGCACCAGGGACGCGGCGTCCACCGTGCCGGGTCCGGCGACCACCAGACCGCCGTCGCCCTCGTCCGTCAGGCGGCACCGCAGCAGGTCATGGCGGTCGATCACCGCGGCGAGCGTCTCGTTCAGGCCGTGCTCGTCGATGCCCGAGGGCAGATCGAGGACCATCGTCTGCAGGAACCGCTCGAAGCCCGGGCCCTGGCCCTTGAGCCAGCTCGCCACCGGCAGCAGCGGCAGCCAGCCCGTGCCACCGCCGTCCAGCTCCGCAAGGACCGGTGTCGCGTCCCCTTCGGCGGTGGCCGCCTCCGCGAGGCGGGCCACCGTCCGGCACGCGAAGACCTGTCGGGAGGTGATCTCCACGCCCTGGGCGCGCGCCCGCGAGACCAGTTGGAGGGACTGGATGCTGTCACCGCCCAGTGAGAAGAAGTCGTCGTCGACGCCGACCCGGTCGACCGCGAGGACCTCCGAGAACAGGAGCGCCAGCGCCTCCTCCGCCTCCGACTGCGGCGCCCGGTACACACTCCCCTGGAACACCGGCTCGGGGAGCGCCGCCTTGTCCACCTTCCCGTTCGTCGTCAGCGGCAGCCGGTCGAGTACGAGGACCCGCGCCGGGACCATGAACTCCGGCAGCCGCGCGGCCGCGAAGGCCCGCAGCTCACCCGGCCCGAACCCGGCGTCGAGAGCCAGGTGCCCGGTGCCGCGTCCGGCCTGCTCCTGCGCGTCCGCTTCGGCGGGCACCACGTACCCGATGAGCTGCGTCCCGCGGCTGCCCTGCTCCTCCCCCGTGTCGCGCCCGTCGTGCGTGGTGACGACAGCGTGCGCCACCCGGGGGTGGGCCGCGAGGGCCGCCTCGATCTCCCCGGTCTCGATCCGCAGTCCACGGACCTTCACCTGGTCGTCGCCGCGGCCCAGGTACTCCAACTGGCCGTCGTCGCCCCACCGCACCACGTCCCCGGTGCGGTACATCAGCTCGCCCGGGGCGCCGAACGGGGTGGCGAGGAACCGCTCCGCGGTCAGGGCGGACCGGTTCAGATAGCCGCGGGCCAGGCTCGGGCCCGTCACGTACAACTCCCCCGCCGTGCCCGGCCCCACCGGTGCGAGGCGCTCGTCGAGCACATGGACGCGGGAACCGGCGACGGGCGTGCCGATCGGGGCCCGGTCGGAGGTCAGGGGCGCGCTGAGGGTGGCGCAGACGGTGGTCTCGGTGGGGCCATAGGCGTTGATGAAGAGGCGACCGGGGGCCCACTGCGCCGCCAGGTGGGGCGGGCACGCCTCACCGGCGACGATGAGGACCCTGAGGTCGGTGAGGTTCCGGGGGGCGTCGGCTGGGAGGGTGGCGACGACCGCAGGCGGGAGCGTGGCGTGCGTGACGCGGCTCTCGGCGAGCATGCGGGCGAGGTCGTCGCCGACGAGGCGGGTCTGCTCCGGTACGACGAGGGTGGCGCCGTTGGTCAGGGCCATGAGCGCGTCCCAGACCGCCGCGTCGAAGCTCGGCGAGGCGAGCTGCAGGATCCGTGATCCGGGCGTGACGGCGAAGCGTTCGCGGTGCGTCGCGCGCAGGGCGGCCAGGCCGGTGTGGGTGACGGTGACGCCCTTGGGGCGGCCCGTGGAGCCCGAGGTGTAGATCACGTACGCGGCGTTGGCGGGCGTGGGGCGGGGGCGGTCTGCGTCGGTCAGCGGGGCGGCGTCCACGTCGGTGAGAGCCGCGTCGGGGGACCCGTCGAAAGCCCCGCCGAGGCCGCCACCGAGGTCTCCGTCGAGGCGCAGGACGGGCGCGGTGAGCCGGGGCAGCCGCCTCTCGGTCGCGGTGTCCGTCAGTACGAGGCCCGCCCCGGAGTCCGCCACCATGAAGGCGAGCCGGTCCTCGGGATACTCCGGGTCCAGCGGCAGGTACGCCCCGCCCGCCTTGAGCACCGCGAGCGCCGAGGCCCAGAAGCGCGGTGAGCGTCGCAGCGCGACACCGACGATCGACTCGCGTCCCACACCGCGCGCGACGAGCAGCCGCGCCAGCCGGTTCGCCCGGGCGTCCAGTTCCCGATACGTGAGTTGTTCCGCGCCGAATGCCATGGCGACCGCGTCCGGTGACGCGGCCGCTTGCCGGTCGAACAGCTCGGAGAACGTCGTCATCGGCATTTTCCCGACCACTGCGGAATCTGACATTCCGGAAGCTCCGTCCCTCTGGATTGCTGGCCGAACCCGAGAGCGGGCGACCTCAGTGCTCCCTACTCGATATCCCACCTCCCGCTCAGGACCAAGGATTTTGTCCGGGCAACCGGACACACCCATTTACGACAGCCGCGAATCAACCGGCAAGGAATCAGCCAGAGTTAACCGGAATCAGAAACTGGGCCCGGCAGGCGGCGCATGAGGTGCGAAGTCGGCAGCGTTGGAGCACAGCGAGCAATTCTTAAGCGATTCACCTCGATTACCCGCACCGGGGCGACGACGGATCCGCGGTGCCAGCGTTAAGAACGCGCCAAGATCAACTGCGACGAGCACATCGGAGGGCTGATAATGGCCCGCCACCTGGGCATACCCGGTCCGCCGAAGCGAAGAAGAAGCGGAGGGAGGACTACGGGTTCCGCCGCCCGATCGGCGCCATGACAGTCACCGGACAGCCGGAATGCCCACGTGCCCATGCCAGCTTCCGCCGTCGTGCGTGGAATTCCAGAGCCCTGCGCTCTCGGCAGCGGCACGATTCAGCGAGGCCACCTCAGCCACAAACCTGACAGCCCGTACGGGCGCGCATACAGACAGCCTCAAGTCCCCACAGATTTGGGACGCCGCACATCCGAACTTTCTCGGCAGGTTGTGAAGGATCCGAAAGCGATCGGGGTCAGCGCAGCCAGATCGGCGACTCGCATTGGCGCCCATGTCATTGACACGTGCTGATGCCCGACGCGCGGGAGAACGGGAACCGGAGAAGCCGGGACCGACTTGACGCGGTGACCGCTCACTATGCGCCACGGGTAATCCGCTCGTGGGAAGCCGGGGTTGAGGGCGCGGTCCGTGGGGCACGGGTGCGCTTGACCAGGATCGGGAGCGGAAGGAGCCTGGCCGATGGGCGACACGGGCACTGCTGAGTAACGGACGGCCGACGACGCGGACGCGGGCGCCGCCGCACTCATCGAGGCGTCGCTCGGTTTTGTGTTCCCGGCCGCGTTCAGGGCGGCCGCCCTCGCGCGCATGGCGGACCACGTGCCCGAAGGGCCCCGCGCACCCGCCGAGTTGGCCGCCCTGCCCGTCGAACCGCGGAAGCGGTAGGGAAACAAGCAGGTCACCCAGAGCATTCGTGTCGAGCTGGCCACGGTTCAACCCCGCCCCCACCAGGACGTAGGCGAAACCATCAAACGACCCAGCAGGCCGGACCAGAACTCCGCCAGACCTGCGCATCGGCCTTGTTCCCCGGGGCCGATCGGGCGGTGGCAACCACAAGGCGTGTGTCGGCATCAATGATGACCTGCACGTTCGCCGAGAACCGGTTGTTGTGTGAGGAGGCAGCAACAGTGCGGTCGCGGGCCGGAATGAGCGTGCCGTCCACGCTCCACAGCCGGTCCACCGCATCTGAAGGACGTGTGACGAGCTCCACCGTCAGCAGCGGACCGAGCTTCTGGATCACTCGGCACACCGTCGCGGGCGGGGCGCCGAAGAGCGGCGCCAACTGTTGCTTCGTCAGATGCGTGCGGTAGTACACCGGCACCAGCATCACCCGCTCGTCCAACAGCAGACACCACGGGCGCTCCATCCTGGTGCCGTTGCCGCCCCGTTCACGGGCCGCCTTCAGCAGCCACCGGAAGGCCCCAACCGCAGCAACCGGTAAACGTCTCCACCTACAACGCCTCAGCCCTCAGCGCCCCGGCCATACAGAGGCCCAGTTCACAGCCTTCTGCAACAGGCTTTGGAACTCCCGGTCCGGACCGACCTCCGCATCGGCCGGGACCGGCGAAACGATGCGCGAGCCCGCGACATGCGGAGCGGGACTCGCGCGCCTAACTCAGCAGCTCACGAGCCAGCGCCTGCCCCCACCACTCCTCGATACGGCTGGGCGGCCAGCCGCGTTCGGTGGTGAGTGTGGTGTAGACGTCGATGTTGCAGATGGCCGCGTAGATGTCCACGGCAGACTGCTGGTCAAGGCCGCGTCGGAGGGTTCCGGCCGGCCAGGACGAGAAGACCTGCACCCTGGTCGCATCGCCCCGTTCGCGACCGTCACGGTAGGCCGTGGCGAGCTCGGGTTCGCTGCGGCCCGCTTCGCGCATCACCATGATGATGTCGCCCGCGCGCTCGAACAGCCGCCGGTCGTAGGCGGCCATCGCCGCGAGCTGACCCCTCGGGTTCGCCCCTGCGGCCTCCAACTCCGCGAGCATCTGCGGCGCGTCGGCGGACAGATCCGCCGAATCGGCCACGGCCCGGGTCAGCCCGGTCTTGTTCCCGTACGTCGCGTAGACCGTGGGCACGGAAACTCCCGCCTCGCGCGCCACCTCGCGCACGGTCGTTCCCGCCCAGCCCTGGGAGTCGAAGAGCCGGCGCGCGGCGCGGGCGATCTCGGCCCGGGTCTCCAGTGCCTGCGCCGTGCGACGCAGTGAGTCATAGCGACGCCGGTCCTGCTCTTCGCTCATGCCTTGCCCCCTCTGGGTTTACGCTGCTTATAATCAATATATGCCACATCAATCCAAGTTGGCCGCCATCAGCTTCTCCCGCATCGGGGGCATGGCGGCCATCGGCTTCGCCGCCATGATCTCCCTCAGCAACGTGGTCATGGTGCCCGCCGGTCTGCCCCTCACCGGCGCAGAGAACGGCAAGGTCACCGAGTTCTTCGCCACGGAGGGCACGGCCGTCGGCATCGGATCCGCACTGGCCCCCGCCGCCTGGATCCTGGCCACGTTGTTCGGCGCCGGCGCGCTCATCGCGCTGCGGCGGTCCGAGCGCGATCGCAACGAGGCGTGGTCGCTGCTCGGACTCGCCGGTCTGGCCCTTCAGAACGTCACCTTCGCCGGGGTCGTCGCGACCCGCCTCGCACTGGCCTCGACAGCCCCGCACGATCCCTCCGCGACCCCGGCACTCTGGGCGCTGCACGATGCGGTGTTCACCCTCAACGGAACGTTCCTGGCGCTCGCCCTTCTCGGCCTGTCCGTCGGAGGTCTGCGCACGGGCCTGATCCGGCCGTGGCACGGCATCCTGGGACTGCTCGCCGCGGTACTGCAGTTCAGTTCTGCCACCCTCGCCCATTGGGTCATCGCCGACGGCACCTTGGGCCTCCTGGGTCTCACCGGCTGGCTGATGTGGGTCGTCTGGATCGTCGCGTACGGCATCACCCTGATCCGGCAGGAACCCACTACCTCGACCCGGAGGACCAACCATGACCACACGCGTGCCGTTCCCGCGTGACCCCGCAGGCCCTGTCCTGCCTCTGCGAGGCTCCGTGAGAAGGCGTCACATCACCACGGCCCTTGCCGTACTGACCGGCGCCACGGTTCTGCTCTTCGGGCTCAACTTCCTTCTGAACCCCGACGGCGCACCCTCCGGATTCGGGATCACCCCCTGGCCGGAGGGAAACGCCGACGGCTATTTCGCCGTGAAGGGCGTACGCGACATCGCGGTGGCAGCCACCGTGTTCCTGCTGCTCACGATCGGGCAGCGGCGGACGCTCGGCTGGGTCGTCCTCATCAACGCCATCATTCCGCTCGGCGACGCGCTCGCGGTCCTCACCCATGGCGGCACGTACACCACAGCCCTGAGTATTCACGTATCGGCGGCCGCTCTCGTCGTGCTCACCGCCGTCATGCTGCTGACTGAGAGCGGCCAACGCCCGCCGGAGCGGACGAGCGGCACATCGCCTTGACAGTCCCGTCCAGGACGACGAACCGAAGGCGAGAAAAGTACATCGATCGGGTCGATAAGTGACATGACATCAGAAACCAAGATGCCTACGTTGACTCCATCGCACGAATACCGCTCTCGCGCCACGGACACCCAAGCGACCACGAATATCCTCGGGAGCATCCCGTGAGAAGTGCAAGAATCGGGCTTTGCGCTCTGCTCATCACCGGGGCCGTCGGCCTCGCGCCGACCACCGCCTCGGCGACCTCGTCGACGCCGTCGGCAACCCGAAGCGCATTCACCCTGTCCAGCACCGCCTTCGCCGCCGGCGGCATCATCCCCAAGGTCCACGAGTGCACCAGCGGCGGAGGAAGCGATCCCGGCAAGAGGAACGAATCCCCTCCCTTGACCTGGGCGGGTTCTCCAACCACAGCCAAGAGCTACGCGATCGTCATGCGCGATCTCGACAACTCCAACCTCATCCACTGGGTCATCTACGACATCCCGGCGAACACGACCTCACTCCCCCAGAACGTCGACCACACATACCGGCCCTCCACCCCGGTGGGAGCCAGGCAGGTCTACTACCGTGGCAGCGCGAACCTCTACGGTTACCAGGGACCGTGCTCGCCCTCGACGGTGAACACCTACGAGTTCGTCGTCCACGCGCTCAACCAGGCATCGCTGAGCAGCCTGAACTCCGGCTCGTCGACCCGGACCGCCGCCAGGGAGATCGTCGCGGCGACGATCGGCTCGGCCAGGATCACCGGCGAGTCATAGCATCGCCGCGCCGGCGGGACAGCCCCACCTCCCTGAGCCTCTCCCAACTCCCGCGCGCCTCCGCGCTGCTTCCTGACCGGCCTCCCGTTCGAGGTGCTGGGGATGACGGCGGCCACGGCCATCGAGTGCTCCGCCGCAGGTTCTCCTCTCCAGAGGTCTTGACAACTCTATTGGTCTGGACCAACCATGCGCGCAACAGCGGTGGCCACCGTCGTCGCTTCCGTGCTTCACCTCTCTCCCAGGAGGCACCCCGTGGACCGTGTGCGCCAGGACAGACCCGGCGTCCGCCGGAGAATCAGCGCGGCGCTGGCCGTCGGTGCGGCCGCCGCGCTCGCCCTCACCGCCCTCGCCGTGCCCGCGCAGTCGGCCGACACCAACGCGGCCGGAACCAAGGCCGCGAGCACCAAGGCGGCGGACGTCAACGTCGCCAAGAACGCCGGGTTCGAGGCGGACCTCAGCAACTGGACCTGCGCCGCGAACAGCGGTGCCGCCGTCACGTCCCCCGTGCATGGCGGCGCGAAAGCACTCAAGGCCACCCCGTCCGGCCAGGGCACCGCCGAGTGTTCCCAGATCGTCGCGGTGAAGCCGAACTCGACGTACCAGCTGAGCAGTTGGGTGCAGGGCAGCTACGCCTACCTCGGCGCCCGCGGCACCGGTACCACCGACGTGTCGACCTGGACGCCGGGCACCTCGTCCTGGCAGCAGCTGTCCACCCGCTTCACCACCGGCGCGAACACCACCTCGGTCACCGTGTACACCCACGGCTGGTACGGGCAGAGCGCGTACTACGTGGACGACGTGAGCGTCTTCGGACCCGACGGGGGCGGCGGCACCGACCCGGTCGAGATACCGCCCGTCCCGGCCGGCCTCGCGGCGGGCACGGCGACGCCCACGTCGGTGGACCTGTCCTGGACGCCGTCGTCCACGGCGACGGGGTACACCGTCTACCGCGACGGCACGAAGGTCGCCTCGGCCAGTGGCGCCTCCACGACCGTCACCGGCCTCACGCCGGAGACCACGTACAGCTTCCAGGTGAGCGCCTCGAACGCGGCGGGCGAGTCGGCGAAGTCGACGGCGGTGTCCGTGACGACACCCAAGGGCGACGGTGGCGGCGACGGGACGGTGCCCCGGCACGCGGTGACCGGCTACTGGCAGAACTTCAACAACGGCGCGACCGTACAGAAGCTGCGGGACGTGTCCTCGCAGTACGACATCATCGCCGTGTCGTTCGCCGACGCCACCACCACTCCGGGGCAGATCACCTTCAACCTGGACCCGGCCGTCGGCTACGCCTCCACCGCCGACTTCAAGGCGGACATCGCCGCGAAGAAGGCCGCGGGCAAGTCCGTGATCCTGTCGGTCGGCGGCGAGAAGGGCACCATCTCCGTCAACAGTGACGCCTCCGCGACGGCATTCGCCAACAGCGCCTACGCGCTGATGCAGGAGTACGGGTTCAACGGCGTCGACATCGACCTCGAGAACGGCCTCAACCCCACCTACATGACGAAGGCGCTGCGCCAGCTCTCGGCGAAGGCGGGCCCGAAGATGGTGCTCACCATGGCACCGCAGACCATCGACATGCAGTCCACGTCCGGTGGGTACTTCCAGACGGCGCTGAACGTGAAGGACATCCTCACGGTCGTCAACATGCAGTACTACAACAGCGGTTCGATGCTCGGCTGTGACGGCAAGGTCTACAGCCAGGGCAGCGTCGACTTCCTGACCGCGCTCGCCTGCATCCAGCTGGAGGGCGGCCTCGACCCCTCGCAGGTCGGGATCGGCGTCCCGGCGTCGACGCGCGGCGCGGGCAGCGGTTACGTGGCCCCGTCGGTCGTGAACAACGCCCTCGACTGCCTGACCCGCGGCACCGGCTGCGGCTCCTTCAAGCCGTCGAAGACGTACCCGTCGCTGCGCGGCGCCATGACGTGGTCGACGAACTGGGACGCGACGGCGGGCCACGCGTGGTCGAACGCCGTCGGCCCGAAGGTGCACAGCCTTCCGTAGCGAACGAGCACCCCGGAGGGGCGGACAGACCGAAAACGGTCTGTCCGCCCCTCCGGGCATGTGCGGGCCGGGCCGCCCCGGATCGGGCCTGTAGCCCGGAGACCTGCTCGGCGAATGTCATCGCCAGAGCTGTGTGAGCGCCCCTGCGTGATCAGGTCTGCGCGGTCGTGCGCATCCCACTGGTACGTGTCCCAGGGCGCTCCCGCAGTACTCCGATCAACCCGAATAGCGGCATTCGTTTCCGGTCAAGTTCAAGGCGGAACGACCGGCTGGTCGCAGTCGGCAGGAAGAGGAGCCCATGGAGTCTCACACAGATTCGGCGCCCACTGACCTCGGCCCTTTCGAGTCGGCGTACCGTGCCCTGTTCGATGCCTTCGACGACGACGGCAGCCAGGGATTGTCGCGGGAGGAGTTGGTCAGGCATCTGGCCGAGGCGGGAATCCTCGAGGACGACCCCCGCATCCAGGGAATCCTGGACGCCACTGCCGAAGGCGGAGCCGACCGCGAGATCGGCTTCGCCGAGTTCGCCACGCTGATCCAGCACCACAGCGGTCTGGTGCAGCGTGCGATGCAGGGCCGACTGGTGGTGCCCGACTTCACCGGGTTCACCGCCGATATCGACCGGATCCACGGCGAGTTGCTCCCCCTGCGGGGCGGAGCAGTCGCGAGCTACATTCCGCAACTGGCGCGGGTGAATCCCGAGCAGTTCGCGATCTCGCTGTGCACCGTGGACGGGCAGCGGCACACCGTCGGGGACGCCGACGTCTTCTTCTGCGCGCAGTCGGTGTCCAAGACCGTGAGTTACTGTCTCGCGCTGGAAGAGCACGGCGTCGAGGTCGCGCACCAGCACATCGGGCGGGAACCCAGCGGGCTCGGCTTCAACGAACTGACGTTGGACCGGCGGGGCAGGCCGCACAACCCGATGATCAACGCAGGAGCGATCATGAGCTGTGCGCTGATCCGGCCCGGGCAGCCGCTCGCCGACCGCTTCGACCACGTGGCGCAGACCTGGAAACGCCTCACCGGAGGCAGGCGGCTCGGCTACGACAATGCTGTCTACCTCTCCGAGCGGCACACCGCGGACCGGAACTTCGCGCTCGGATACTCGATGCGGGAGCAGAACGCGTTCCCCTCCGGCACCAACCTGACGGAGACCCTGGATTTCTACTTCCAGTGCTGCTCGCTGGAATTGGACGCGGAAGGGCTCGGTATCGTCGCGGCGTCGCTTGCGAACGGTGGAGTATGCCCGCTGACCGGAGACCGGGTCTTCAGCGAGGAAACCGTTCAGCACTGTCTGTCGCTGATGTCGTCGTGCGGCATGTACGACTTCTCGGGCGAGTTCGCCTTCACTGTGGGGCTGCCCGCCAAGAGCGGTGTCTCGGGCGCGCTGATCCTCGTCGTCCCGCAGGTTCTCGGGGTGTGCGTGTGGTCGCCTCGGCTGGACGAACTCGGCAACACCGTCAGGGGAATCGAGTTCTGCCGACGCCTGGTGGAGATGTACAACGTGCATCCGCACTCGGCGGGTTCCGTATCGCCGACGCACCGGAAGGACCTTCGGCTGCGGCGCCACCAGAGCCGCGTGGAGAATGTCGTCGCGGTCTGCTGGGCCGCCAGTCAGGGCGACTTGGACGAAGTACGCCGCATCGCCGCCTCCGGAGCAGACTTGTCGGCCGCCGACTACGACGGACGTACGCCCCTGCACCTGGCGGCATCGGAGGGGCGAACGGAGATCGTCCGATACCTCCTCACCCATGGCGTCGACCCGGCGCCCCGGGACCGCTGGGGCGGAACACCGCTGACGGACGCCGAACGCTCGGGCCACAGCACCGTCGCGGAGTTGCTGAACTCCGCAGCGGCAGAGACGCGGGTGCCTGACCAGCGCGTATCGGGGACGGATGGCACGAGCGGCGAGGTGGGCCCACCGCACACACCTGCTCCGGCCCCTGCCAGCTCCTCCGGCCCTGCGACGCCCGCACTGCCCACCGGCGATGGGACGCCCGCGCTGTCCACCGGTCCTGAGGCGCAGACGGTGCCCGCCGGTCCTGAGGCACAGGCGCTGCCCAAAGGAGCCGCTCCCGCGTCCGTGGCATGCTGAGCCCTCACCTCTTCTCACTCGTCGTCAGGCGTTCGCCGCCTCATGCCGAGCCATCACGGAGTCCGGCTGGTTCACCGGCCTGGCGCTGGGACTGATCCTCGCCAACGCCGCCCTGCTCGGCGTCGAGACGTACGACGGGATAGTCGAGGCATGGCATCCGCAGCTGAGGGTCGCCGAGCACTGCTTCCTCGTCGCCTTCACCGCGGAGGCCGCCCTGCGTGCCGCATCCCATGCGGACCGTCCGGGCCAGTACCTGCGCGATCCCTGGAACGTCTTCGACCTCGGCATCGTCGTGTTCGCGTATCTCCCCTTCGCCAGTGAGAACGCCACCGCCCTACGGCTGCTGCGCCTGGCCCGCGTCCTGCGCGCGGCCAGAATGCTGCCGCAACTGCGCATCATCATCATCGCGGTCGGCAAGAGCCTCCCCGGCGCGCTGGGCTTCGTCCTGGCCGGCACCCTCCTGCTGTACATCTACGCCATGCTCGGCTGGCTGATCTTCGCCGACAGCGACCCCGACCACTACGGCTCCCTGGGCCGGGCAGCCCTCAGCCTCTTCGTCCTCGTCACCCTGGACGGTCTGGACGAGTCGATCAGAGCCGGCCTCGCACTCTCCCCCTGGAGCATCCTCTACTTCGCCTCGTACGTACTCCTCGGCTCATTCGTCCTGGTCAACGTGCTCATCGGAGTCGTACTCAACTCCCTCGACGAAGCACGACGCCTGGAGGGAGCCAACACCGACCCCCCGGGCACGGCCACCCGGATGTCCGCCGTCGGCGCGGAAGACCGGCTACTGGCACGCATAGCGGAAGCGCGCGACGCACTCGACAACCTCGAGCAGAGCATCACTGCTCCGGCCGCCGCGCCCCCTCCTGCCGAGGAACAGACAGGGGCCCCTCTCCCGCACGACCGGCCCCCCTGAATCCGCGCGGCTCGCAGGGCGAGTGCGAGTCAGCGGCATCCACAATCCGCACGGTCGAACGGTGGGATCACTCGATCGTGAGTTCTTCCGCTGTCGCACCCGGTGGGACTCGATGCTCGGAAGGGCGCTGCGCGCCCAGGGCTGCCTGGATGTACGACGGTGAGGGAGATGGCGTGACTCAAGAAGCGGGACGGCGCGGAGGCTTAGACCGCCAGGCGCTGTTGCTGACTGCCGGACTGGCCGATCTGGCGGTGAGCACGGCGGGTTCGGTCCTGGGGACCGTACGGGCGCTGCTTCGTCGTTCGGACGCCGCGGAGTTGGCGGCGGAGGCGGAGTACGAACTGGTGGCGCGCGGGCGCCTGGTCCTTGACCGGTACGCGGCTGTGCCGCCGGCCCACTTGGAGATCCTTGCCCAGCGCGTCCTGGCCCGGAAGGCCGCCGGTGACATCTGACCGGTGGGAGTCGGCCGCGTTCAAGGCCCGCGTCGACGAGGTGGTGTGCGGGTTCGTCGCCCGGGAGGCCGACGAGTTCGCGGCGGTGGATCCGACGCTCGGCGCGGTGGCCGAGAGGCTGGAGGCGGCGGTCGCGGACGGCAAGCGGCTGCGGGCGGCGTTCTGCTACTGGGGGTGGCGCGCGGTGGGGCAGCCGGACAGCGACGCGCTGGTGCGGGCGGCGGCCTCGATGGAACTGGTGCACGCGGCCGCGGTCGTGCACGACGACCTCATCGACGACAGCCCGCTGCGGCACGGGCGGCCCACCACCCACGTCGCCCTCCTCGGGGCCGTAGGGGCCCGCCCGGACGCCGATGCCGCCGCGCGGTCGTTGGCGATGCTGGTGGGGGATCTGCTCATGGCGCTGGCCGGGCAGCTGTTCGCCACCAGCGGTCTGCCCGCCGCGTATCTCGTCCGGGCCCGGCCGTTGTGGGCGGTGATGGCCCGTGAGCTGATCGCGGGCGAGTGTCTGGAGATCCTGCGGACCGGAGCCGGCCCGGACACCCAGGCGTCGCTGAAGGTGATCCGGTACAAGACCGCCAAGTACACCGTCGAACAGCCCCTGTTGATCGGTGGTGCGTTGGCCGGAGCGGGCGCGCGGCTGCGCGAGGTCTACTCCGCGTACGGGCTGCCGCTGGGCGAGGCGTTCCAGCTCCGGGACGACCTGCTCGGGCTGTTCGGAGACCCCGAGCACACGGGCAAGGCCAACGCCGACGATGTGCGCGGCCGACGGCCCACTGCGCTGCTGGCGGAGACGTGGCGTCTGGCCGACGACGAGGAGCGCGAGCTGCTGCGCTCCCTGCTGGGCCGGGAAGACCTGGGCGCGGAGGGGCTGGGCGCGGTGCGCGAGGTGATGCGCCGGCTGAGGGCACCCGACCGGATCGAGGACATGATCGGGGCGCGGGTCGAGGAGGCTCTTGGCGCCCTCCACGAGCTGGATCTTCCGACGTATGCCGCGACCGCGCTCACCGCGCTGGCGCATTCCGCGGCGGTACGCCTGTCCTGACCTCGCATCGGGGTGGCGCGGGCCCGTGCCGTCCCGGGCAGCCGCCCCTACCGCCTGTCGTGGAGACACCCCCGAGCCGCCTGTCGTGGGCACACCCCCGAGGAAGATGAGGACCCCCGCCATGACCTACACCGACGCATCGATGGACGCCCTGCGGCAGGCCGGGGACGAGCTTGCCGATGCCACCGTCGCCACGCTCTTCGAACGGGGGGAAGTGGGCAAGTTCAACACCCTGATGCGCTACGTCTCCACCGTCGGCGCTCCCCTGCCCGACGGACTGCCCGACGTCGCGCGGGACTACCTCACGGTCACCAGCGCCCCGCCGGACTGGGTGGACTGGACCGAGATGGAGAAGGCCCGGCTGTTCTTCATCGACAACAACGTGCACATCTCCACCGCCCTGTCCTTCGCCTCCATGCCCGCCTGCTATCTCGTCCCGCACGTGGCGAAGCTGCTCTCGGCGACCCACGGCCTGAAGTACCCGTCCAAACGGATGGCGGAGACCGGCCAGTTCACCGTCCATCTGATGCAGCCCGACGCCTTCGAGGCCGGCAGCCGATTCATCCCCGCCGCCCAGAAGGTCCGCCTCCTGCACGCCTCCATCCGCCACCACCTCACCCGCGACAACCACTGGGACACCGAGGCCCTGGGCACACCGATCTGCCAGGAGGACATGATCGGCGGGCAGATGTTCTTCTCCCTGCTCGTCCTGGACAGCCTGCACCGCCTCGGCATCCACATGTCGACCGAGGGCGCGGAGGCCTACTACTACGCGTGGCGTGTCGTCGGCGCCATGCTCGGCGTCGACCAGGATGCCGTCCCGCAAAACCTCGACGAGGCCCGCCAGTTCCTCGACCTGTACATGGTCCGGCACATGGGGCCCTCCGAGGAGGGCACGCATCTGACCCGGCAGCTGATCGACCTCTATGAGGAGGTCGTGCCCGGCACCTTCTTCGACCCGATCGTCTCCGCCCTCATCCGCCACCTCGTGGGCGACACCTGCGCCGACTGGCTCCAGGTACCGCGCACATCGTGGGACACCGTCGTCAAGGCCGTGCCCCACCTCCTCGGCGTCCTGGAGACCATCGAGGACCGCTCCCCCCTCGGCGCCTGGGCCCTGGACCGCCTCGGCCACCTCACCACCGTCCTCGAACTGTCCTCCCTCACCCGTGGACGCGTCATGCACTACGCGATCCCCGAAACCCTCAAGAAGGACTACGGCCTCTCCGGTGCCGTGCCCCGCACCCACCGGTGGGTGCCTCCGGCCGCCACCGTCTGACGACCCGACGACCTTGTCCTCGGGCGGCTGAGGGGACTTGGCCGTGCCCGGAAGTCGGTCAACCGGCCCGTCCTGTCACCGGGTCTTGGCCACCTCGACGGTGACCTTTCGCTCGCGGAGGTCCTTCAGGACGGATTCCGGGGTGCGTTCGTCGACGATGAGGAGCACGGCAGTCCGCAGGTCACCAGCTGGGCGTCGGCCGATCCGCTCGGTCTGGTCGACGTGGCGACCTTCACCTGGTCGTGGCTCCTTGACGCCGTGGGGCCCGACCCGCGGCAGCTGCCCGAACTGGTCGCCCCCGGCGCCGTGCTGGGTGGTCTGACGGTCGCCCACGGCTCCGCGCTTCTGTACGCGCTGCTGCACCTCGCCCAAGAGGTCGCCCCGGACGGGCGCGTTCTGGACAGCGCGGCCGTGTCGCTCGCCGATCTCCAGAACTTCCGGCAGCTCGGCTCCCGTCGTGCGGGACACCCCGAGTACGGCCTCACCACCGGCGTCGAAGCCACCACCGGCCCGCTGGGCACCGGCCTGGCGACCTCCGTCGGCACGGCGGCCGCGGCCCGCTGGTTCACCGCGCGCTACGGCCGCCCCGGATACGACCTGTTCGGGTACGACACGTACGCGCTGTGCGGTGACGGTGATCTGATGGAGGGTGTCGCCGCCGAGGCGGCTTCTCTTG
The DNA here is from genome assembly GCF_055594065.1 of Streptomyces sp. NPDC040610. NCBI lineage: Bacteria > Bacillati > Actinomycetota > Actinomycetes > Kitasatosporales > Streptomycetaceae > Streptomyces > Streptomyces sp. NPDC040610. The sequence continues at coordinate 153,164 of NZ_JBVIXA010000016.1, forward strand.
CCGGGCACATGGCCACCGGCCTGGCCGACCGTGGCCACACCGCGCGCCTTGCCTGGGACCAGGACTTCGAGCGCTTCTCCGACTTCGCCCGCTGCGCCTGTCCGCCCTGATGGAACTGCCCGTCGTCCACATCTTCACGCACGACTCCCTCGCCGTCGGCGAGGACGGCCCCACTCACCAGCCGGTGGAACACCTCGCCACGCTCCGCGCCATGCCGGGCCTGGACGTCCTGCGACCGTGCGACGCGAACGAAGCGGCCGAGGCGTGGCGCCACATCATGACCCACCCGGAGCGCCCGGCCGCGCTCGCCCTGACCCGCCAGCCGCTGCCCCCCCCTGGACCGCACGGTCCACGGTCCCGCCTCCGGCCTCGCCCTCGACGCCCACCACAAACTCGCCGCCGACGGTGTCCCCTCCCGGGTGGTCTCCCTGCCGAGCTGGGAGCTCTTCGAGCACCAGAGCACGGTGTACCGCGAAGAGGTACTGCCGCCGTCGATCCACGCGCGCGTCGCCATCGAGCAGGGCTCGCGCTTCGGCTGGGAACGCTACGTCGGCCGTGAGGGAGCGGTCATCGGCCTGGACACCTTCGGTTCCTCCGGCCCGATGGCCGCGGTCACCGACCACTTCGGCTTCACCGCCGAGGCCGTCACCGCTGCCGCTCTCATCCAGCTCGGCCGGTAGCCCCCGAAGGGACGGCGACGCGATGGTGGCCGTTGGCCACAGCGCAACTCCCGCATGTCGCCGACAAGGGGTCCGGACCTGATCCCGGACCGGACCCCTCAGCGCCTGCTACTCCTCGCTAGGCCGGTTGGCCCGCCGGGTGGAAGTTGATGCGTTCCCTGATGACGGGGAAACCGGCCTTGGCGAAGTTCGCGGCCATGGGGAAGTTGCCCCGGTCCGTCGCTCCGCTGACGAACTCCGCGCCCTGCTCCACGAGGACGTGGGTGCACTCCGCGAGGAGGTCGTAGGCGTAGCCGTGACCGCGCTGTTCCGGGACGACTCCGATGAAGCCGATGGTCGGGCCGGAGGGGTTGTGGGCCGGGATGTGCATACCGGCCAGGTCGCCCTCCGGTGTGTGCGCGACCTGCCACCACTCCCGTGGGGAGGGGCACCAGTGGAAGAAGTCGAGTTCCTCCTGGGCGGCCTGGTCGATGCCGCCCTCCTCGATGGCCCTGAGCGCGTGGGCGTCCAGGGTGACGGAGTGGATGCGGCGCAACGCGTCGAAGAACACGGTGTCGTCGGGTTCGGCGCTGAAGCGCAGGCGTCCGGGCCGCTCGGGCAGACCTCGTTCGGGGGTCCAGCGGTACAGGAAGCGTTCCACCAGGAGTTCGTACCCGGCGGCTCGTGCGGCGGCGAAGCGTGCCTCGGCGGCGGCGCGCAGGTCGGTCTTTTCCCGCCAGTCGCCGGGCAGGTTGATCTCGAGTTCGACCTGCCGGGGAGCGGAGCGCAGGAGTGCGGCCCCGGCCTCCTCCTCGCCCTCGGCCACGTCGAACCAGTTGATGTTCACGGGCTCCGAGTCGTTGGGGCCGCCCCACCACGCGCCGCGTGCGACGACCTCGCCGTCGCGCAGGGCGACGCGCTTCCAGTCGGGGCGGAACTGGGTACGCCGATGGGCTTCACGGGCGCCCAGGGGGTCGGGGAGTGCGTCGAAGAGATGGGCGTCGCTCGCGGAGAGCGCGCGGATGACCGCGTCGGTCATGGATTCCTCCGGGATACAGGCTGCTTGGAGCGCTCCCGGTCAGAACTCAAGAACCACGCCGGGACAGCGGCAAGAGGGAGCGCTGGAAAGGTGTGAACCGCACGGCACTCGCCTCCTTCCATCCGTCTCAGGGCGTGGAGCCACACATTAAGTGATCTACCGCGGTGCCGTCCACGGATTTCTTCACGCCCCGGCCAAATCCGTCCTCTGCGCGAGCGCGCCCGAAGCCCCTTGCGGTGCGTGCCCGCAGGGGCAACTGCGCGCTCAACTCGGCGCGTTCGCCCGTGAAGGGCTGGTCAGCGTCCTGGAGTGGGGCCGCCGGGCCGGAACCGCTCCACTCCGATGATGTGCCGCACCTTGACCGGGCGCACGATCACCGAGACCCGCTGCTCCCCCGGCATGGTCCACTCGAACCGCTCGCTGTCCAGGTACTTCCGGGCCAGCCGGTCCATCCGCTCATGCGCCTCGTCGCCCTCGATGAAGCGGGCCACTTCGCCACTGATCTGCACTCGGTCAAAAGGATCGGCCGTGTCCGCATGTGAGAGATAGACGCGCGGATCACGCCGCAGATTCTCCTCCTTCACCCGCCCCACGGAGGTGTTGAACGTCAGCTCCCCGTCCCCCTCCAGATCCACCCACATCGGGCTCACCTGCGGCGCTCCGTCGGCGAACACGGTGCCGACGTACCAAATGTTGGCGGCTTTCAGGCGGGCACGGACGGCTTCATCAAAGGTCGCATTCATCCCGCGAGGCTAACAACCATGATCGTTCGTCACCGAGTGCGGTTGAGCGCCGCTGGTGGAGCCTCACCGGTTCCCAACAGCCTGTCCAGGCTCACTTGTGCACCCCGCCGCTCGGGTCGATGCTGGGTGATCCGCAGGGGCACCTGGCCGCCGGGGGACGTAGGAGCCGGTCGATCTCAGCTCGCGCTCCAGGAGCGGAATCTGCTCCGGCGGATGCAACCAGATCCGCCACCTTCCGTTGGTGTTCATCTGCGGGCATATCGCATCCTTGCCGTCGAACTCGACGGGAACGATCGCCCGCGTCAGCGGGGAGCCGTGCGTGAGGAGTTGTTCGGGCGGTCGTGCGCCGTCGCGGGGGGGGGGGGGCTGGTCAGCTCGACCCAGGAGTCCGCAGCCCGTTCCAGGTGGACCACCAGCAGGGATGGCTCCCGAGGCTAGCTGCGGACCAGCTGGACACCGTCGGTTCCGCGGCTCTCCCAGCGTGAGGAGACCGGGATTGTCCCTGTGGTGGCCCGGTTCGAAGGAATGCCCTGCGAGCGCCTCCCCGAACGCGGTGATCTCCGCGTCGACCTGAGCAAGTTCATCCGCACGCCTGCGGCCCCGGAACAGACCGGTGATCGCCCGCACTGTCCCGTCAGTCACACAGGTGATCGTAAACGTAACGGCCGCGCCGGGTATGTCCTTTCCCGCCCGCCCGCACCGGCGGGCGGGGCGACGTCACGCAGGGGCGCCGAGCGGCGGGTGCTCGAGCACGCGGGGCTTGTACTCGACCAGCTGGGTGCGGCCGTCGAAGGTGCGGTGTTCGATCATCTCCAGGGCGACGTCCGGGTAGCCGTCGTAGATGCGTTCCTCGCCCGTGGCCCCGGTGATCACCGGGAACATCACGACCCGGAAGCGGTCGACGAGTCCGGCTCGTAGCAGGGACCGGCACAGGCTGAGGCTGCCGAGCGTGCTGAGGAGCCCGGAGCCGCTCGCCTTCATGGCGCGGACCGCCTCGACGGCGTCGTCGCGGACGAGCGTGGAGTTGGCCCACGTCAGTGGCTCCTTGAGCGAGGAGGAGAACACCACCTTGGACGCTTGCGTGAGCTCGTCGACGGACGCCTCCTCCTCCGGCCTGAACTCGTCCTGGCCATCCGGGACCTCGCCTGCGGCGAAGCCCGACATCAGGCGGTAGGTGTTCGCTCCCATCAGGTAGGTGACCTCGGGCTGCTCGCCCAGCCATGCGAGGTACTCCGGGCCCTCGAGACCCCAGAACCCGGGCCATCCCTCTCCCGATGCGTAACCGTCGAGGGAGGTGATGAAGTCGACGAGAAGCTCCGACATGGCGGTGTCCTTTCCTCAGGTGTCACGAGTTTGGACCGGCCGGGAGCCAGAAACTCATCGGCCGCGCTGTGGAGCAACCCAACCCACCCGTGAACGGCCCGCGATCGCGGACACTCCGTGCCACCGACACCTCCGGGGGGGGGACCCATGCTCGGCGTCACGCCGGTGATGTGTGGACCGCGGTCGGGTCCGGGCCGGGCCCGGGGCCGTCGGTCTTGTCCACGGCCGGTCGGCTGCCGGACCCGTGGAGCGCGTCGGAGCAGGTGCGCTCGATCGCCGCGACGACGACTGACGAGTGCCGGGTGGGCAGACGGTGACAGCCTCGCGGGAGGACGTGCAGTTCGGCGGTGGGGATCTGCTCGGCCAGGCGGTGTGAGTGGACGGGCGGAAGTGTGGGGTCCTCCTCCCCCACCAGGATGTGCACCGGGATCCGCTGCAAGGCTCCCAGCTCGGTGACCTCGTGGCGCATCAGGGCTTTGAACCACCGCCCCGCGACATCCATGGGGGGCTGCGTGCTCAGCCGCGGCTCCCAGAGGTTGTGCAGGCGCAACGCCACGCGGGGCGCGTGAATGCACAGGCTGGCCATGGCGTGGCGCAGCAGGCCGACCAACCGCGTCCGCAGCGGAAATCCGGCGGCGGCGAGGTCGAGGCCGCCACCGCTGGTGGCCACGAGCAGAGCCGCGATCACCTTCTCCCCGAAGAGGCGGGGGCGGGAAGCGGCCAGCGTGAGAACCGCGGCGCCCCCCATGGAGTGGCCGACGAGGATGACCGGTACGTCCCCGGGCGCGGTGGCGGCGATGATCGCCTGGATGTCGTCGGCCAGCAGCGACATCGACGGCTGTGCGGTGCCGGTGGTGGAGCGGCCGTGTCCGCGCTGGTCATAGCGCACTACGAGAGTGGACGGGCGGTTCAGTTGTTCCACGGTCTTGTCCCAGATGGCGGAGGTCGCCTGCCATCCGTGGGCCAGGACGATCACCAGGTCGGGGTCACTCGGCCCATGCAGGTGGAGAGCCAGGCGCGCGCCGTCGGGCCGGGGCAGGCCGACGAGGGTGCAGGGGATCTCGGGCACGAACGTCTCCTTGGTACGGACGGCAGCACGGCTGCCCGGGGCGGGCGACGGCGACACGGCAGGACCTGCACGTCCTGCACGTCCTCGTGCGGCAGGACCTGCCGGATCACGCCCTGTCATGAGCGGGAAGGCACACGAACAACCAGACGCAGAAAGCCATGGCAGTGGTTGTGGAGAGTCGCGGCGCGCCGCGGCATCTCGCCGGGGCGGGCGACGTGGCGCGCTCGCGCACCTGGGCGTCCTGTTCAAGCCCGGCCGGACGGGCTCGCCGGCGCTGCCCCCGCGGCGATCACTGTGCGGGGTCCTGCCGGGCCCGGGATCCAGCCGCCGCGGTGCGCTGCACCAGGCCGTCCAGGATGAGGGCGAGGCCCGCCTCGAACGCCGATTCATGGTCGATCTCCGGTACGTCGGCCGGTCGGTCCGTGACGTCGGCGGAGTCCGTGTCGGCCTGCTCCTCCAGGACGCTGCCGACCGTGTAACGGCTGGCGGCCAGCATGGCCATCTGCGCGTCCCGCTCGGGCACGCCGGAGGTGATGAGGAAGGTCATCTTGCGACGGATCCGGTCGAGGTCGCCGGTCGGGGCGCTGCCGGCATGGAGGCGTGCGCCGTCGCGGCGCTGCAGCAGTGTGTGCCGGAAGCTGCGCGTGTTCTGAAGGAACCATGCGCGCCAGTCGTCCTCGGGCGTCGGGAGGGGTGCGCGGGCATGGGGAGCCATGGCTGCCTGCGCCATGGCCGCGAGGAGATCCTTCTTGGTGCGGAAGTGGTAGTAGAGCGAGGGCTGTTCGACGCCGAGCCGCTGGGCAAGACGTCTCGTGCTGACGTTCTCCAGGCCCACCTCGTCGAGCAGGTTCAGCGCTTCGGTGACGACGGTCTCACGGTTCATCTTGGTCACATTGACAATCTATCGGTGATAGAAGACTCTGGACAGGAACCAATCACCGATAGATTTTGAGGTGGTCGGCATGACGAACAAGATCACTGAGCGTTCTCTGCGGATTCTCGTCGCCGGTGGCGGCGTCGCCGGGCAGGCGCTGGCCTTCTGGCTCACCCGCGGTGGCCACCGGGTGACGGTCGTCGAACGCTTCCCGGCGCTGCGCGCCTCGGGAGCGCAGGTCGACCTCCGCGGGCAGGGAATCGAAGCGGTCGAACGGATGGGGCTGCTCGACACCGTCCGCAGTCGGCTCGTGGACGAGGCGGGAGTCGCCTTCGTCAACTCCCGCGGGAAGCCGAAGGCGACGATCCTGGCCAACACCTCCGGCACGGGCCGCCAGAGCCTCACCTCGGAGTACGAGATCATGCGCGGCGACCTCGTCCGCATCCTCCACGACGCGACCAAGGACGACACCGAGTACGTCTTCGGCAAGAGCGTCGAGGGCTTCGACCAGGACGAATCCCAGGTCTCCGCCCGCTGCTCCGACGGCTCCCGTGGGGAATTCGACCTGCTGGTCGGCGCGGACGGCCAGGGGTCACGGGTCCGTCGGGTGCTTCTCCCGGAGGGCTTCGACCCGTACTGGCGCGTGGGCATCCACATGGCGTACTGGTTCGTGCCGCGCATCGCCTCCGACAGCAGCATCCGTGACACCTACATGGTGCCGGGCGGCCGTCAGATCATGCGGCGCAGCCACAACGCGACCGAGACCCAGGTGTACTTCGTGATGCGTGAGGAGTCGGCGGAAGCGTCCGCGATCCACCGCGCACCCCCAGAGCAGCAGCGGGAGTTCTGGGCCGGCCGGTTCCGGGGCGCCGGATGGCAGACCGAGCGGTTCATCGCGGGCATGGAGACGAGTCCGTTCTTCTACTCCCAGGAGATCGCCCAAGTGCGCACCGACACCTGGTCCCGGGGCCGCGTGGTCCTGGCCGGTGACGCCGCGCACTGCGCCTCCCCCTACAGCGGCATGGGCATCTCCGGCGGCCTCGTCGGCGCGTACGTCCTGGCCGGGGAGATCAACCGGCATGCGGACGATCTGCCGACCGCGCTGGCGAACTACGACCGCGTCCTGCGGCCCTTCGTCGACAAGATCCAGGGCGAGGTCAACCCCCGCATCCTGCGCGTCGGCATGCCCAGAAGCAAGCACGCCATCAGCGCCTTCCAGAACGCCACCGCGCTGGCCTGTCTCTTCCGCGTCCCCGACCTGGTCGCGCGGTTGTCGAAAGAGGACCGGGGCGGCGCCTGGCGGCTGCCGGCCTATGCGTACGCCAACGGGCACGCGGTCTGACCCCGCGGGAGGAGACCGAGCCGGGCCCGTAGTGCTTTTGCAGTACGGGCGGGTGTCCGCAGACGCGGGACGACGGGGCGGCCCGCGGTGCCAAGGATGGAGCCGAGACTGCGGACCTGTCCCGCCCGGAGCGCGGATCGCACGGCCGCGGCACCCTTTCCCCCTTCTGACTGGAGCGCCTCGTCATGGCTTCCTTGCTCTATCGGCTCGGCCGGTTGTCCTTCCGGCAACGCCGTTATTTCGTCCTGCTGTGGGTGGCGCTCCTGGCGGCCTGCTCCTTCGCCGCGCTCAGCGCCCCGGCCGCCGAGGAGGACGGGTTCTCCATGCCGGGCACCGAGTCGCAGCAGGCGTTCGACCTGCTCGACGAGCGCTTCCCCGGGGACAACGCGGAGGGCGCGGACGCGCGCGTCGTCTTCGCCGCGCCCGACGGACAGAAGGTGACCGCCCGTGAGAACCGGGCGGCCGTCGAGAAGGTCGTGGACACCATCGCGCGCGGGGCGCAGGTGAAGGACGCCTCGAGCCCCTTCGAGCCGGGCGCCGTCAGCAAGGACGGCACCACCGCGTACGCGACCGTCACCTACACCGCCCCCAGCGACGACCTCAGTGAGGCCACGACCGCCGCGCTCATGGACGCCGTCCGGGACGGCCGCGAGGCCGGGCTGACCGTGGAGGCCGGCGGCTCGGCCGTCGACGGCGGACCCGAACTCGGCGGCGTGACCGAGCTGATCGGCATAGCCGTCGCCGCACTCGTGCTGTTCATCACCTTCCGCGCGGTGGTCGCCGCCGGACTCCCCCTGGTGACCGCCCTCATCGGTCTGGGCGCCGGAGTCTGTGCCATCGTCGCCGCGGGCATGTCCACCACGACGATCACCCTGGCCCTGATGCTGGGGCTGGCCGTGGGCATCGACTACGCCCTGTTCATCGTCTCCCGCTACCGCGCGGAACGAGCCGAGGGACAGGCGCCGGAAGAGGCCGCCGGCCGGGCGGTGGGCACCGCCGGGTCCGCCGTCGTCTTCGCCGGAGCCACCGTCGTCATCGCGCTGGCCGGACTGTCGGTGGCGGGCGTGCCCATGCTGACCGACATGGGACTGGCCGCCGCCGGGACCGTCGTCATCGCCGTACTCGTCGCCCTGACGCTGCTGCCCGCCCTGCTCGGGTTCTTCCCCCGGGCCGTACTGCCACGCGAGCACCGGCGCAACGCCGACGCGCCCTCGCCCGTGCGGGAGCCCGCGGGCAGCCGGTGGGCCCGCTTCGTCGTCCGCCGTCCCCTGGCGACGCTGCTGCTCGGCGTGGCGGGCCTCGGCGTCGTCGCGATCCCGGCACTGGACCTCCGGCTCAGCCTGCCCGGCGACGAGGCGCAGCCCACCTCCACCACCCAGCGCCGCGCCTACGACGCGCTCGCCGACGGCTTCGGCCCCGGCTTCAACGGGCCCCTGACCATCGTCATCGACGCCAAGGGCGCCGACGACGCGAAGGCCGCGGCAGCGCGGGCCCGCAAGAACCTCAACTCCACCGACGGTGTCGTGGACGTCTCACCGGCCACCTTCAACAAGGTCGGCGACACCGCGACCATCGCCGCCGTACCCAGCACCGGCCCCAGCGACGAAGCGACGAAGGACCTCGTCAAGACGATCCGCTCCGAGGCCGCCGACCTGAGGGCCACGTCCGGCGCCTCCATGCTGGTGACCGGCGAGACCGCGATGAACATTGACGTCTCCAACAAGGTCACCGCCGCGCTCCTCCCCTACCTCGCGGTCGTGGTGGGCCTGGCCGTCCTGCTCCTCATGGTCGTCTTCCGCTCGGTCCTCGTCCCGCTCAAGGCAGCCCTCGGCTTCCTGCTCTCGGTCGCCGCGGCCTTCGGCGCGATCGTCGCGGTCTTCCAGTGGGGCTGGCTCGCCGACCTGCTCGGCGTCGCCCAGACCGGACCGGTGATGAGCATGATGCCGATCTTCCTGATCGGTGTGGTCTTCGGCCTGGCCATGGACTACGAGGTCTTCCTCGTGACCCGTATCCGCGAAGCCCACGTCCACGGCGAATCGCCCACCCGGGCCGTCGTCACCGGCTTCCGGCACAGCGCCCGCGTCGTCGTGGCCGCCGCCGTCATCATGATCGCCGTCTTCGCGGGATTCATCGGCATGTCCGACCCCATGATCAAGATGCTCGGCCTCGGACTGGCCGCCGCCGTCTTCTTCGACGCGTTCATCGTCCGCATGACCATCGTCCCGGCCGCTCTCGCGCTCCTGGGACAGGCGGCGTGGCGGCTGCCCAGGTGGCTGGACCGGCTGCTGCCCGACCTGGACGTCGAAGGCGAGAAGCTCACCCGCACCCCCGCGGCCGGGCACCCCGTCCCGGAAGCGCGCTCATCCCGGGAGGAATCGGTGAACATCTAGCCCGCCCCGCCCCGGGGACGCCCGCGATCCGCGGGCATCCCCGGGGATTCCGGCATCCCGCCCGGCAGCGCGTGCCCCGGTCACCCGCGGCCGACCAACCGTCGTACTCCACCCCTTGAGGAGGGCACGTGATCCCCGGCATCCGGTCGTGGGCCTGCCGCCACCCCCGCGGCTTCGACGCCGCGATGGCCGCGGCCCTGTGCGCCATCGCGGTGCTCTCCACCACGATGGCGCAGCCGCCCCGGATCGTGCGCTGGCCGCCCCTGCCTGCCACCGCCGTCGCCGTCGGCGCGTGCGCCGCGCTGCTCCTGCGCCGCGGCCGCCCGCGTCTGACCGTGGTCACCGCCACGGTGTGCACCGCTGTCCTGGGCGCGATGGGACCCGCCTTCGGCTATGAGTTCGGCTCGACCCTCGCCGCTCCTGTCATGGCGGCGCTCGCCTCGCTGGCCTGGCGCACCGACAGCCGCACAGCGGCCCGCTACACCGTGGCGGCCGCCCTTGCCCTCCTTGCCGCCTCGGCCCTCTGGCCGCCGGGCGGCCCGCAACTGCGGCCCGAGCAGGTGGGACTGGCCGCCTTCACCCTCGTCCCCGGTGCCGTGGCCGACTCCCTGCGCAGCCGCCGCGACTACGTCACCGCGGTGGAGGCCCGCGCGGAAATGGCCGAACACACCCGCGAGGAAGAGGCCCGCCGGCGGGTCGGCGCCGAACGGATGCGCATCGCCCGGGAACTCCACGACGTCGTGGCCCACCACATCACGCTCGCCCACGCCCAGGCCGCCACCGCCGACTATCTGCTGGCGGCCCGGCCCGACAAGGCACAGCAGGTCATGGGCCATCTCACTGCCACACTCGGCTCGGCGCTGGGCGAACTGCGCGCGACCGTGGGTCTGCTGCGCGAGCGCGACGACCCCGAAGGCCCGGTGACCGAGCCCGCCCCCGGACTGGCGCAACTGCCGCGACTGCTCGCCTCGTTCGACCGTGTCGGCCTCACCGTCACGCTCACCCAGGACGGCACCGCGCGGCCGCTGTCGCCCGGCGTCGACCTCACCGCCTACCGGATCACGCAAGAAGCGCTCACCAACGTCTCCAAACACGCACTCACGACCACGGCCGCGGTCCACCTGCGTTACACCGACCGCCTGCTGACCCTGACGATCAGCGACGACGGCCCGCCCGTATCAACACGCGACGGCGCCGGATACGGCCTGATCGGCATGCGCGAGCGGGCCCACGCCGCCGGCGGACACCTGCACGCCCACCCCCGGGAGCGGGCCGGGTTCGAGGTCGTCGCCGAACTTCCCACCCTCACGCCCTCCCCCGCCGGCATGCCGCCCGCCCACTTCGAGGACACCCCGTGAACATCCGCGTGCTGCTCGCCGACGACCAGGCGCTCCTCGTCGGAACCTTCCAGGTCCTCATCGACGCCACCGACGACCTTCAGGTCGTCGCGACCGCGGCCGACGGCGCCCAAGCCGTGCACCTCACCCGCACCAGCGCACCGGACGTCGTGGTCATGGACATCCGGATGCCCCACCAGGACGGCCTGTCCGCCGCCGCGCAGATCACGTCGGATCCCCAGCTGCACGGCACTCGCGTCCTCATCCTGACCACCTTCGAGACCGACGACTACATCACGCGGGCCCTGCGCGCGGGCGTGAGCGGCTTCCTCGGCAAGGGCGTCGGTCCCGCCGAGTTCCTCAGCGCCATCCGCACCGTGGCGGCCGGCGACATGGTGCTGTCCCCGCTCGCCACCCACGCCGTGGTCACCCGCTACCTCACCGGCTCAAGACCCGACCGCCCGACCGCCACCCCGCGCGAGCTGGAGCACCTCACCCCCCGCGAACAGGAAGTCCTGCTGTGCGCCGCCGAGGGGCTCAGCAACGACGAGATCGCCGAGCGCCTGTGCGTCAGCCCGCTGACGGTTCGCACCTTCGTCCAGCGCATCATGCACAAGCTCGGCGCCCACCACCGGGGGCAGCTCGTCGCCCTCGCCTACCGGACCGGCTTCGCCCGCGTGCCGCAGCCGCCCCCTTCTCCTCCCCGCACCGGCCACGGCTCCTGAGTAGTTGTCTTTGAACTCCGGCCGTGAGGCAGAGACGGCTGGATGATCGGCGGTGTGGGGGCTGGGCGGGACGGTCCGGCGGTATTGCCGGGAGTGTGGTGATCCGTTGCCGGTGACGATGCGGCGGCCGCGGTGTTGTGCTCAAGTCGGTGCAGGTCGCGGCGGTGGCGGAGGATGCGGCGGACCCGGAGGCGGGTGGCTGCGATACAGCGGGGCGAGCAGGCGGTGTGTCCGGTGTGCGGGCGATCGTGGACGGTGGGGGTGGAGCGGGTGAGGTCGGCGGTGTACTGCTCCGACCGGTGCCGGGTTCGGGCCTGCCGGCAGCGGCGGGCAGTGCTCCTGGCTCGCGCTCTGTCTGCGCCGGGCCGGAGCCGAGTGCGCTGCCCGGAAGGGAGACAGGCCGCGGACGGCGTGATCGGCAGGGCGGCGAGGGCATCAGGCCTGCGGCCTGAGTTGAGCCGAGAGGCGATCTGGCTGGTGTTCGTCACTCCCGACGCCCGCTGTCCCCCTACCGGCCCCGGTGCCGCAGCCCACGCCGGGCCCATACGTCGACGAGGACGGCAGTTCTACAGGTGCCTCCAAAGCCTTCACAGCTCTGCGCATTCACCTGGCGCGGGCCGGTGAGAGGGTTTCCCAATCCCTGTATAGGGAATTCCGTCATGGGCAAGAGTCGGGTCTCTGCGTAGAATCTTGGCGTGCCGGATATTGGTGAACTACCGTGCTCATCACTGCCGTCCAGCATGTCCGCCCGTCACCGAAGGAGCATCTTGTCCACCCGGATAACGATAACCAAGCGCTTCCTGGCCACAATGACCGCAGTCACCGCGATCGGTGTGGGCGGGGTGATCTCGTCGAATGCTTCTGCCGCCCCTGCTGTAAATACCGCACCGGTCGCCGCCGAAAAGTCGGGCCCGGCTGTCGGTACCGATCAGGACGGCCGCCATCTTTACGCGGGACTGATCTTCCTGCAGGGGGACCTTGGCAAGAAGTTCACCGAGCTTGGGTCATACTCCGGTGCCCCAGATTCCTACCGAAAGAACAATAATTCCGAGGCACGGCGCGCCGTCGCCCAGGTGCTCGACGCGATCGCCGAGAAGGAGCCCGGCTTTTTCAGCGCCTTCTCCACAAAGGTCCGCTCCGGCGATCCCCGCAAGGTCGAATCCGGAATGGACCAGGCCGTCAAGCTGCTCGCCGACGTCACGGTGGACGAGAAGGACACCGACAAGAGCTCTGGGGACGCGGGCACGGGTACCGGTCGCTGCGCTGTGATCGCGGTGAACGTGCTGGTCGCCGTGAACGTAGGCGGCGCTGTGAATGTTTCCGTCGCAGTCAATGTGCAAGCGTGGAAGAACGTCGTCAACATGTCGAGGGCAGCACACGACGACGAGGACGGCATCACCAAGGAGCAAAAGGTCGCCGACATCACCCGACTCGCCGCTGCGTGATCCACAGCAGCCGAGCACCTCTTTGCACCCAGCTTGCAGATCGCTGATGAGACTTGCCGAGCACATACCGCTACGAGTAACTGATAGCGCTAGTCGCACCCGCGTGCCGAGCAGTTGGATCGTCGTGGCTGCCGTCATCTGGGCTGTGATCGTCCTCTACTTGGCCCAAATATTTCTACCGAAGAACGCCCTCCACTTTCCGGGGCAGGAGAAGTTGCACGACGTCGCCTTTGTGGTCGCACCGCAGGGCTGGGCGTTTTACACCAAGTCCGCCAAGAGCTCCGAGTTCGTTCCTTTCCATCGGCAGGGCGAGGAGTGGCGCGATATCCGGCTGGGACCGCATGCCCGCGCCTCCAATGCTCTCGGCCTGGACCGTGCCTCTCGCTCTCAGGGAATAGAGGGAGCCCTGCTCCTGCATGAGAAGGGCATCGTCTGGCATCCCTGCGGTGACGCCACCTCCGCTGCCGAGTGCCTTCAAAAGGTATCTGCGGCGCGAAAATTGAAGAACCGTTCGCCGTCGCCCAGCATCTGCGGGCGCTCGGCCATGGTCGAGATGAAACCGGTTCCGTGGGCTTGGCGTGATCTGCTGTCGGGCACCCACACGCCGGTGCGCGCTGCCGTCTGGGAGGTGGAGTGCTGACATGGCCGCCGACCGCCTCGTCCGCCTGCCGTGGAGCAACGTCTACGGCCTGGCACGCACCCTCGTCGCCCTCGGCACCGCGGGCACCCTCGCATTCTCCAGCGTCGACACCCTGTTTCGCCCGGTCGCCCTCGCCGGTGACTTTCCTACCTGCGAGGGGGCCACTTCAGCTTCCGTGTTCTGCCTCGCGAAGGACGACCACGCCGGCCTTTTGTGGCTGAAGTGGCTGTGCGTCCTTCTGCTCCTGGTCGTCGCTTCCGGATGGCGCCCCCGCCTCACCGCCGTTCCGCACGCCTATGTCAATTACAGCGTCTTTGCGGGCATCGCCATCAGCGACGGTGGTGACCAGATCGGGCTCATCCTGTCGATGCTGTTCATCCTGCCTGCCCTGGGTGACCCGCGCCGGTGGCACTGGCAGGCACCGCCATCGGACGAAGGCTCCCGGGCCCGCCGAGGCTGGGCTCTCATCGGCTCCTCGGGACTGCTGATGCTGCGGCTGCAGATGTGCGTCGTCTACTTCACCGCGTGCGTCGCCAAGCTGCCGCACCAGGAGTGGTACGACGGAACGGCCATGTGGTACTGGAGCACCAACCTCAGCTTCGGCGCTCCCCCTTGGCTGGCCGCCATCGTACGTCCTGTCGTGTCGACGCCATGGGGGGTCGCCCTGATGACGTGGCTTCCCTTGTTCATCGAGATCACACTCGCCATCGCCCCGCTGTTGCCGCAGCGGGTTCGCTATGCGGCGATGTGGGCGGGGCTGCTGTTCCACTTCTCGATCGGGCTGATGATGGGCCTGTGGAGCTTTGCCCTCGCGATGGCGGGCGGCATCCTGGTGCTCTGCCTGCCGCCCGGCGCCTCTGTGGCCCGGCGCCGGGCGCAGCCGACTGCTGAGGCCCCTGCCGAACCAGTCGAACCTGTCGAGCCCACGACGCTGCGACCTCCGGTACGAAGCGCCAGTTGACACGCAGAGGACGGACTCCCACCGGATCTACCGCATCTACTCCCGGCCCATGCATGTCGAGACCAGCGCGAGCGTTTCGGCATCCGAGATGCCGATCCGCCGAGCGGCAGCCACCAGCTGCCGTGCTTGTTCGACGACTGCGGCGCGGTCCTGCGGAGCGCATGCGATGACGACCGCCCCTCGGCCGCGCCGCAACTCGATGAGCCCCTCGGCCTGGAGCGCCTGGTAGCCCCGCAGCACGGTGTGCAGGCTGATCCCCAATGCCCCGGCCAGATCCCTGGCAGCCGGCAACCGGTCACCCACGCGCAGCGAGCCGGCGAGCATGGCGCGCCGCACGGCCGCGGCAACCTGTTCCGACAGCGGTTGCGTGGAGCTTGTATCGATCTCCACCAGCATGGCGTCAACGCCCTTCAGAGAGGTCCGTGATCAGACGTGCGGCAGTCCCGGCATCGTCTACTGTCACGACAAACTCTCGCCCACTGCTCAGCACCAGCCACAGGGCATCGCCCGGCCGCAAGGATACGGAGTGCCGACCGGGCATCACGCGATAGCCGAAGCCCCCCAGGTCGGCGAGGCGGGCGTAGCCGGAGCGCGCGGCGACGATCTGATCCGAGCGGAAGCGCCGGATCGGCAGCCGACCTGAAGAGACGGTGACACCGCCCGCGTCGACGGTAACCCTCGTACTGCCGAACAGCACGAGAAGCAGGCCAATGAACGCCGCGAAGAGCAGCCACCAGCTCACCGATGTGACGTAGGCGAGACCGCCGCTTGCGGCGACCAGGAGCACTCCGACCGGTGCGCACCAGGCAGGCCCCGCGTTCCGGCTCCAGGCCGCCCTGCGAGGGGTGTGCGCCGTCATCACCGGTCCGCCTTCCATGCCAGCGCTGCCCCGAGAGCGCCGCCCGCCAGGCAGATAGCGATGGCGATCCCCCCGTGCACCGCCATGGGGAAGTCGAGGTCGCGCGGGTCGGACAGTCCGGCGTTGGCGGCGAAGGAGGCGGTGAGGAAGTAGCCCTCGCCCAGAGCGGCGCCCCACCCGCAGGCGGCAACGAGTCGATACTGCCCGGCCGTCTGGCGGCGGCTTGTCAACAAGTATCCGAACAGGGCTGCCTCGGCCAGGTACACGGCGATGGTGATGGCGACCAGCTTGAGGGGCGACATGAAGCCGTCGGGCCCGGAGAAGCCCACGTGAGAGACCACCTCGTCCGGCAGCCGACCGCGGACAGCCGCGTAGACGGCCAGCTGTGCCACGGCGGCAGCGATCCACGGGGCGGCACCTAAGACGATCCGACTGCGATCGGAGATTCCGGGACGCGTCTTCTTGGCCTGGAAGGTCATGAGCTCTCCAACTTCAAGAACTATTGTTACAGTACTACTGTAACAATGGCTTGATGAGTTGGCGCGCCCAAGCTCGCCCCCACGCAGCAGCGCGGCGTCGATCTCGCTGATCCACACCCGTTCGACGTGCGCCTTGAGCTTCGCCCGCCCGCGCACTCAGTCCTGCCGCTCCGTCCAAGCACGGCGACGAGTTCGTCTTGCGAAGCCGGGGCTTGGTCCACCTCGGCGTCTGCTTGAAGAGGCGAAACGTGTGCTCGATGTCGAAGCGACGCAGGAACGACTGCCAGCACCGGTCGACTTTCGCTTCGGTGGCGCCGGTCGGATGTCGTCGCCGGGCGCGGCACGGGCGCTGGCAGGCGCGAGCAGGACGGTGAGTGTGGCAAGGGTGGCGGCGGCGCGGATGCGCACGGGCTCCTCCGAACAGGCCTTGCACCTGCATTTCCCATCGGATGATGGATGCCTTTCCTTCATCGCCTTCGAAGCCACCGCAGTTTGAGAACAGGCTCTGAGCGCGCATCGCCCACGGCGGCCAGCGCCCTCTCACCGGAGGAGACGACGGCCCAGGAGGTCTCGGCGCTGCTCGTCACCGGTCCGCGCCGGGATCTTGCCGCAGAACTCGGCCTCGACCACGTCGGTGTACATCGAGCTGTCCCACAGCCAGTCGCCGTTGATGTTGAACGTCAGCTGGTGCTTGCCGTCCGCCGTGCCGACCATCGCCGAGAGCGAGCCGTTCGTGCGGCCGGTCTTGCCCACGACCTTCACCCCGCAGGACAGCTTCGCGAACTCGACGCCTAGCCCGAAGCCCATGCCCTGTCCGTCCGGCACTTCACGGAGCATGTCCTTCATCTGGGCGCGCGGCAGCAACGCGCCACGCATCAGGGCACGTTGGAAGCGGTTGAGGTCGCCGGTGGTGGAGATGATGTCTCCCGCCGCACCCAGCCAGGTCATGTTCTGCTCGGTGGCGTCGACCACTTCGGCGTCGGGGGTCTGCTGGTGGAGACGGGAGTACCCGACGGGGTGCGGGTGCGGCAGCTGCGGCCGCGTGCCGGGGAACGACGTCCCGTCAAGCTTCAGCGGATTGATGATCCGCCGGGTGACCTCCTGTGCGTAGCCGTGGCCCGTCGCCTTCTCGATGACCATTCCGGCGATCACGTAGTTGCTGTTCGAGTACAGCGGCGACTTCTTGGGGTCAGGGTGGGGCGGCTGCTTCAGCGCGACCGCCACGAGCTCTTCGGGGGTGTAGGTGTCGTACCGGTGCGCGGGGAAGCCGAGGCCGGCGGAGTTGTGGGCGATGACCGGGTCGTCGGTGTAATTGGCGATGCCGCTCGTGTGGTTGAGCAGTTGGCGCAGTGTGATCTTGGCGCCGTCGTACCCGTTGCCCTGGACCAGACCCGGCAGCCATGCCTCCACGGTGTCGTCCAGGCTCAGCCTCCCCTCCGCGTCCAGCTGGAGCAGGACGGTCGCGATGAAGGTCTTGGTGATGCTGGCCCCGCGGAAGTGGTCGGCGGCCGACCGATTGCGCCCCGTGGCGGTGTCGGCGTACCCGGCTGTGGCGAACCACTTCCCCTTGCCGCCTCGGGCCTCGGCGGCGACGCCGGGCAGCTCCCCCTCCTCGACCAGCGTGCGCAGCGCCGCCCGGGTCGCCTCGTGCCCGCGGTCCACCGTCCGCTCCGCGGCCTGCGCCGAGGGGGCGACGGTGGCCGTCCCCAGCAGTGCGGCCACTGCCATCGCGAGTGAGGTGGTACGTGCAGCCCGCTGCTTCATAGGTGTTGCCTTTCAGGTCGTCGTCCCTGGGGGCAGGTGTGCCCCTGTGGTTCGTGTGACGTCGACCTCGGGCCAGATGGTTGAACAGTGAGGCCAGGACGGGACCGTGGTACTACGCGAACGGCACCAGAGGCCTACAGGGCACGATCCCGAACCTCAGCTTCGAACGGCCGTCGGCCGGACCCGTCTTGCTCTTAGGGAAGCGGGTCCTCTTCGCTCCATGACAGGCTGACGTCAGGCCTGAGCCAGAATCGAGCCATTCCGCACGAGAATATTGTGTACTGCAGATCAGAGAGTGGGGTACAGGGACACTCATCTCCCCGGCATCTCCCACGAGTTGGGTAGCGAAATCTGCTCACCCTTGTGGCGCACGGTATGGCTGGTCTTCATCTG
This sequence comes from Streptomyces sp. NPDC040610, assembly GCF_055594065.1. Lineage (NCBI taxonomy): Bacteria > Bacillati > Actinomycetota > Actinomycetes > Kitasatosporales > Streptomycetaceae > Streptomyces > Streptomyces sp. NPDC040610. Next base: position 171,206 of record NZ_JBVIXA010000016.1, read on the forward strand.
TGGGCGCTTATTCCCATGGCGGATTCTCATATCACTCCGCGAGAATGCCGTACGGCGAGGCTGGTTCGGTTTCCCCGGCCGACCGCTGACGTTCTTCATCTGCTACCCGCCGGGAGCCGTGATGAGTCAGAAGCCTGAGAGGAATCCCGCGACCAGGGCTCCGCTCTGCATCGCCCCCTTCGTCTCGCTGGCCATCTGGGCCGACGGCGAGTCGATCATCTGTTGTGAGGACAAGGGGCCGCAGGCCGGTCGGCTGGGCTTGGTCGACGATGTGTCCGGTCTTGTCAACAGCGAGAAGATGCGTCTCGCACGCCGTCAGTTCCTGCGCGGTGAGGTGCCGGCGGGCTGCCGGGCGTGCCTCGACGAGGCGACGCGTCAGCCGACCGTCCACAACTACTACCAGGAGAAATTCGACTGGCGGGATGTCGCGGAGGCCTACGACGAGACGACCGGTGACGTCAGTCGGACGCAGTATCTGCTGATCGCCCTCAGCAACCTGTGCACGTACAGCTGCCGGATGTGCTTCGACAAACTCAGCACGCGGCTGAATTCCGACCGCCACCGCATGCTGGGCGTGGAGCCGGTCGGGTACCGGCGCAATGACATCGACAAGGTCATCAGCTTCATCCGGGCGAACCCGATCCGTATCGTCACGTTCCACGGCGGCAACCCCATCAACGAGCCCCGTTTCCTGGACGTGCTGAACGAGCTGTCGGACGATGTTTCCGTGGAGATCATCTCGAATGGTTCCACACTGACTTCAGGAAAGGTCGACATCCGACCGCACCTGTCGCGATTCCAGCACGTTCATTTCAACATCAGCCTGGACGGCACCCGGCGGACGACCGAATACGTGCGCATGCACAGCGACTTCGACGACGTGTTCCGTCACTTCACCGAGATCAAGTCACTTCCCAACACGACCGTCAACCTGCACAACACGATCACCAACATCAACCTGTTCGACCTGCCCGCGTACTACACGATGGTCCTGTCGGGGCAGTTCGCCGAGGCCGACTCGCTTTCCAGCTACATCGCCACGGTGCCGGCCGTCCACCGGATCTCCACGCTCCCGCCCGAGCTCCGGCAGGCGGCGCGCGAGCGGATCGAGGGCTTCTTGGACGACCTCGGCGACGCGGGTGGGACGACGCCGACGCACGCGTACGACTTCAAGGCGAACAACGCCCGGGCGTACGCGCGCAACGTCCTCCACCGCATCGACGCCGTCCCGTATTCCCCGCTCCTCTTCGCCGAGTTCCTGGACCTGACCCGGAGGACCGACGCGTTCTACGGCGTCGATCCGCTGCCGGAGTACAGCGAATACCTCGCGTCCGGCGCGTCCGGCTCATCAGGGCCGCCGCCACGGGCGAGGACCTCACCCTCATCCGCTTCCCAGCCTGTCGCTCCCGATGCGGTGGCGGCGAAGGGAGTCGTCGTGTCGCACCAAGCCCCCGAGCCCGCCGAAGGCACCGAGGCCCTCGCGGGCCCCTGCCCCTACGTCGGCCAGCGCGGATTCCGGGTGTCCGAGTGCATTTTCGCCTGGAACGCCGCGTACTTCCAGAACTGCACCGCCGTCACGGTACGGATCCAGCTCAACCCCGACGCGGGGATCACCGCCGCCACGATGGCGTCACTGCGTACGACGTGGGAGACCGGCATCGAGAACAAGTGGAGCAACCGCTTCGTCTGCGCCGGGCCCTACGGCACCTCCACGATCACCGTCGACGTGCAGTGGGTGACCTCCAGCCCCCACCACGTCGTCCGGGTGCGCCAAGGCCCCGCCCAGACCGACATGACGACGTGGGACACGTCCGACAGCGGCGACGTCGCCGCGCACGAGTTCGGCCACATGCTCGGCAATCCCGACGAGTACTCCGACACCCGCTGCCCGAGCCGCAACCCTGTCAACACGGGAACGGTCATGGACAACAACACCGGCCCGGCGCTGCAGCGCCACGTCAACCGGATCTGTGTCTCGGCTCCGCTCGCGGCCGAGGTCTTCTCGATCGGCCTGGATCTCATCTAGGCCCGACCGCTTCACGACGAGGACGAGGACGACATGAGGGTAACCATCGAATCCTTTACGCGGCCCGACGTCGAGCGCATGAGGGCCGCGGTCGCACGGCTCGCCGACGGGCCGACGGGCGATCAGGAGGGCGCTGCCGCCGACGACGTGACGATCGACCTGTACATCTCCGGCGGCTGCCCGGGACAGCGGGTGGACTTCCGCGCCTCGGTCCCGTCCAGGGGTGAGGCCGCGGTGGCCCATGTGGACGAGCTGCGGGACGTCGACGAACAGTTCTCGGAGGCAGTGCGCCCCGAGGAACTGGCGGCCCTGGCACGGAACTTGAACGTCGCGTCCCTGATGGAGCTCCCGTCCAACACGGACGAGGGGTACGTACCGGACTCGCTCGTCGGGTCGGTCGCCATCACGTCGGCGAACGCCCGGATCACGTTGTGGTTCCCCGTCGAGGACGAGGATCCCCCGGAGGGCGATGAGGTGGCGATGAGGATCGACCGGGGGCAGGTCCCGTTCGTGCTGCGCGCCTCGATGGCTCCCCCGAGCGTCCGCCCGGCCTTCGCCCAGTTGGCGCAGGTCGTCAACCGGCTCACCGGCCGCCCGCAGCTCTGACGCCGGATGAAGGGGATCCACGTCAACTCGACCGTGCCCTCCGTGCCGTACCTCGGGCGCCTGAAAGGCCCCGAAGGCTACGAGGTGGAGGACTTCGAACTCCTCACGACCATCCTCTCTGCCGCTGCCTGGCGCCGCTTCAACGGCCCGGTCAAGCTGTACACCGACCAGGTCGGGGAGGCGTACTACCGGCGCCTCGGGATGACGGAGCTGTGGGACGGCGGAATCGACACGGACGTACTGGAGTCGCTGCCCGCCTCCATCAACCACGACGTGTTCTGGACCGCCGGACGCGTCGCGGCCCTCCGGGCAGAGGCGGCACCTTTCGTCTCTCTGGACACGGACCTCGTCGTCTGGGGCCCGATCGACACCCTGATCGCCTCGGACTTCATGGCACTGCACCAGGAGCCCCTGAACCACGGCGTGTACAGACCCCGGTGCGAACTGAGCACGCCCACCGGTTACGTCTGGGAGGAGTGGGACTGGGAGGCGGCCCCGTGCAACGCCTCGCTGACGTACTACGCGCATGACGGGCTCACCGAGACGTTCCACGCCAAAGCGATGGAGTTCATCCTGGACAACCCGATCCGGCGGGAGGCCGAGAGCCGGCTGCCGGTCCACGATGTGTTCGTGGCCCAGCGGCTGCTGCCGATGTGCGCGCTGAGGCTGGGGGTGCGACCGGCGTACTTCCTCGACTGGCCCAAGCCCGAGCTCAACAGCGAGACGATGGCCGACGGCGCCAGGAACCAACTGGTCACCCACGTCTGGGCCTACAAGGACCAGCTCAAGAGCGACCCGGACTGCCGGGAGTCATTCTGCCGACGGTGCGTGGCCCGGATCCGCCGCGACTACCCCGAACTCGTGGGAATGCTGGGTCACATGCCCAGCATCCGGCGGTACGTGTCGTGAGGGAGCCGCCGTCCGCAGGCCACGGCCGCCCGCGGGGGCGCTGTCGGCAGGGGCGCCGTGGGAGGGGCCGACGGTGAGGGCGATCCACGTCGTGTCCACCCGGCCGACCACGAACTACTACGTCTCCCGAGCCAAAGGCTCCCCCTACCGGCAGGAAGACTTCGAGATCCTCACGACAGTACTGTCCGCCCTGGAGTGGCGCCGACACAACGGAGTGATCCGGCTCTACACGGACCCTCCGGGCCGGGACTTCTACGACCGGCTCGGCCTTCTGGACCTCTGGGACGGCGGGGTCGACACCCAGCTCCTGGAGTCGGCGTCCCAGACGATCAACGGCGGAGTCTTCTGGTCCTTCGGGAAGATCGTGGCTCTGCGGCAGGAGGCAGCGCCGTGCTGCGTCCTGGACATCGACCTCATCGTCTGGGACGACATCCGGCAGCTCGTCACCGCGGAAGTGATGAGCCTCCACGAGGAATCACTCGGCTTCGCCGCCTACGTCGGCCGGGACCGCCTCGTCGCACCACCCGCGTTCGACTGGAGCGGCCTTGACTGGTCGGTCGCTCCTTGCAGCGCCGCGCTGCTCGTCTTCACCAAGGACGCGTTCAAGAACGAATACGCCGACCGAGCCCTGTCGTTCATGGCGGACAACCCGGTCCGGTCGGAGCCCGACGCGTCGCTACCCGCACACCCGATCTTCGCGGAACAGCGGCTCCTGCCCATGTGCGCCAAGGCGAGCGGCGTACGCATCGGTGCGTTCCTCCGTGACTACACAGGCGCCGAGCTGTGGTCCGGACGAACGAACAAGACATTCACCCACCTGTGGAACGCAAAGTCCCTCCTGCACAACAACCCGAGGAGCAGAAAGGAAATCTGCGCACGGTACGCCCACAGAGTGCGCCGGGACTACCCGGACGTCGCGAAGGTACTCGCGAGGTCCGAGCTCCTGCGGGAACACTTTTGAACGGCTGATCGGGTCGAGTGCTGATCGGTTCGGCCAGCGCACGACGGACAGGGGCGGCAGGCCGAGCCGCGGTGCTAGCTCGGTGTTCGCCTCCTCCTCCCAGGTGGTCGCCCAGACCACCTCGCACGGCAGTGCCGCGAGGCGAGGCCCGACGCGAGGGTCGAGCCGCGTGAGGTGCGCATCCGTCGCGGTGCCCGACGGCTTGCGCTGCGGGCCGTCGCCGAACGGCAGGAGGGGTCCGTCGACGTCCAGGAACAGCAGCGGGCGTTCTCGCAAAGGTCCGGCCTCCCCCCACTGTCTTCTTTACTTCACTGTCTTCTTTACTTCGGCCGATGGCCGGACCCCGAGGAATCGGCGTCCGGCCATCGCTGTGTCCCGTGTGTTCCAGCCCGTCCGCCAGCGGCGATCGGAGCGCTGCCGGTTATCCGAACTGGCCCGGCTGGTAGTCACCCGCGGGCTGCTGAATGATCACGTTCAGGCGGTTCAGGGCGTTCATCAGCGTGATCGCCGATACCAGGGCGACGAGTTGGTCCTCGTCGTAGTGCTGGGCCGCGTCCGCCCAGGCCGCATCGCTGACACCGCCCGCGGCGTCGGCGATGCGGGTGCCCTGCTCCGCCAGTTCCAGCGCGGCGCGCTCGGCCTCGGAGAAGACCGTCGCCTCGCGCCATGTCGCGACCAGATTCAGACGCACCGGGGTCTCCCCGGCGTGAGCCGCGTCCTTGGTGTGCATGTCCGCACAGAAACCACAGCCGTTGATCTGGCTGATCCGCAGCGCCATCAGCTCCATCGTCGCCTTCGGCAGCGACGTGGCGAGCAGCGCCTGGCCCGCCGATGCCAGGTACTTCACGTGCTTGGCGCCGATCGCATTGCCGTGGAAGTCAATACGGGCCTTCATCATCATCTCCCCATCTCGGGCCGTTCCGCTCCCCCACGGGAGCTCCCCCGCGGGAACGGAACGGCTGTTCACGGGACCGGGTGCGTCCCTGCACATCCGACGAGGCAGCCCCGCCGAATGTCAGGCCAGCGGCCACGGAGACACGCCCTGTGGGGCCGCCTCGTACCGGCGACGGGAGTCGAGGAGGTGGCGCCCTCGGAGACCTTGATGAGCCACAAGCGGACCGCCGGGCTCAGCCCCAGGTCTGACCGGCCGGTTCCTTGATGGTGCGGTTGATCCGGTTGAAGAAGTTGGTCAGCGCTATCTCCAGGTTGATCGCGCCGAACTCCTCCTCGGTGAAATGGGCGTTGATGTCTTCCCAGATCCCGTCGGTTACTCCCTCCGCGCCGTCCTGCAGGCGAGTGGCGGCTTCGGCCAGCGCCAGCGCCGCGCGCTCCGCGTCGGTGTAGAACGGCGCCTCGCGCCATGCCGCCACGTTGTGCAGTCGCTCGTCGGTCTCGCCGGCCTTCTTCCCTCCGGTGGCGGCGGCGTGGACGCACGGCGAGCAGCTGTTGATCTGGCTGACGCGCAGGTGGACCAGCGCGAGCAGCTTCGGGTCGACGCCCCCGGCGGCGATCGCCTTCTGGAGGTGCTGGATCGCGGTCCATACGCCGGGGTTGGCCTTGTTCTTGTTCTTGAGCCGGTTCTCCATGTGAGGGTGCTCTCCTTATCGGGGTTACGTTCCGGGGCTGGTGCCCGTCACCCCTCTGACGGAGCAGTTTCGAGGAAGGTAACAACGTGTCTGAGGCCCATCCCGTGGATCCGATCTCCGAGGCCTTCGAGTCCCACCGTGTCCGGCTCAGAGCCGTGGCCTACCGTGTGCTCGGCTCACACGCCGACGCGGAAGACGTGGTCCAGGAGGCGTGGCTGCGGCTCTCCCGCCAGGACGCCGGGGCCATCGACAACCTCGGCGGCTGGCTGACCACCGTGGTCGGCCGCATCAGCCTCGATGTCCTGCGGTCGGGCCGGACCCGCCCGCACGTCGGCCTCGACGACCACGAGCCCGAATTCACCGTGACGCTCGACGACGCACCCGCTCCGGACGACCTCGTGGAGCTCGGGGACTCCGTCGGCCTCGCGCTCCTCACGGTTCTCGACTCGCTGCGTCCGGACGAACGGCTGGCGTTCGTGCTGCACGACGTCTTCGCCGTGCCCCACGCCGAGGTAGGCGCGATTCTCGGCAAGTCCGCCGACGCGACCAAGATGCTCACCAGTCGCGCCCGCGGCAAGGTCCGGAACGTACAGGGTGCCCAGCCGCCTGCAAGTACCGCACGGCAGGAACGCGAGGTGGTCCGCGCCTTCCTGGCCGCCGCCCGCGACGGCCAGTTCGAGCGGCTTCTGGAAGTCCTCCACCCCGAAGTGGAGTTCACCGTCCACACGTCGGAGGGTCAGTTCGTCACCCTCGGAGCCACCGACGTCGCCGCCCGCGCGCGAGTGGCCGGCGGCGCGGCTCTTGGACGTACGGCGACTGTCAACGGCCGCCCCGGCGTCATCGCCTGGAAGGAAGACGGCACCCCGCTCTCCCTCCTGGCCTTCACCGTCGTCGACGACTGCATCACCGAGATCACTGCCGTGGTCGACCCGGCCAGGCTCGCGCTGATGGACCTGCCGAGCCCGGCATGACTCCCTGCCCAAGATCGCGCATGACGCGTCGGTTCACGCGTCGGGTTCAGTCGGTGATGTACCAGTCCTTCTTGAGGTACTCAAGGGTGTAATTGCCGAGGTCGCTCTCGGAGAAGGTGGCGGAGGACTTGACCGCTGCGACCGGCATCTCGATCTTGGCGGGCGTGCGCACGACGACGCGCCGCGGGTCGACCGTCGCCGTCTTCAGGGCCTTCTTCTGCGCGGGCGAGATCATCTTGAATACGGTGGCGTACGTCGACGTACACGGGCCGGCGCCCTCGTCCTCCGCCTTCTTCGCGGCGGGCCCGGCCACCTCGCAGACCGTGTCGATATCCTCACGGCCGAGGGCATGGAGGTACTGCTCGTAGCGCTGGATCGCGCCCTTCTTCGTCCTGGGCGCGGGCTGGTCGCCGGACGGGGTGGCCGACGGCTTCTCGGTCCGAGCGGGCTTGGACGGCGTGGCCGACGGCTCTTTCACCGGCGTGGACGCTGACGGCCGCGACGGCTTGGAGTCCGTGTCCTTCTTCGCCTCGTCCGGTCCGCACGCGCTCGCCACCAGCACCACACATGCCGACACCGCCACGCTCACCCATGTCCGCGCTCTCATGCCGTCCCCTCCGGTCCCGCCGCCACCTGCTGACAGCACACCACCAGATCACGCGGGAAGCGGAGGAACGGTTCCCGGATACGTGGTGGAGCGGGGAGAGAAGAACTGCGGCCGACCAGGTCATCGCCCTGGAGCCGGCGGGCGTTTCCGCAAGGCCGGGTGGCCGACCGGGATGTCAGGCACGTCCGGCGTTACGTTGTCAACAGACGTCCCGATAGGGAGCACGCAGAATCGAGGCCCATTCGCGGCGAGAAGGACCACCAATGTAGGCACAGACTGCGTCAGCCATACCTGAGAGCCCGCCGTTCTTGTCCGAGACATAAAATTTGTAGGCCAGGCGTCCCTGGGAGAGCGTGCGACTGAGATTTCCTGCTTCCTCGGCGTCGACGGCATCCGGATCATGGGGAAAGGCCAAACGCTCCGACGTGTACTGGACGTACCGTGCCTGGGTGAGTACGGCTCTTGTCTCCTCCACTGATGCGAGGCGCCAGGCAGCGACACTGAGCTTCATCCCCAGGACGCGGTCTCGCCCGGAAGGGGACGCCATGAGGCTGACCGCGGCCATGGCGGCCCTGCGGCCCTCTTGTTCCTCGTATCGCTGTTGCGCGGTGCGGTGCTGTTGCAGGGCCAGCCCGCCCGCCGACGACGCGAGTACGACCAGGACCGACATCACAGCAACCAGGATGCGCCGGAGCCTGCGGGCGCGGTACCGGGTTGCTGTGCTGGCCCGTAAGAAGTCTCTTTCCAGAGAAGTCAGGGACTGCTGCTGTGAGGGGGTGGTCCAGTGTTCTTCGGCAGCAGTCAGCCGAGGCCCCCGCCACAGCAAGTCCCGGTGGTGATGCAGTTGGGCCCATGCGTCGGCGGCTTCGGTCAGTCGCCTGTGAACAAGCAGCCGTTCCCGGCCGGCGTCGATCCACCCGTGCAGGCGGGGCCAGCCGGTGATGAGTGCTTCGTGCGCGAGGTTCACCGCGTCGTCGTCGAGGGTGATCAGGCGGGCGCGGGCCAGGCGGTCCAGAACTTGATCGACATCACCGTTGTCCTGAGCCAGGTCGAGTTCCGAGCGTGGCACGGGGCGCCGGGTGTCCGGGGCGCCCTCGCCGGGTGTGATGAGGCGGAGCAGCAACAGTCGGGCCAACTCCGCCTGTGTCTTCGTGAGCTGGGTGTGGATGGTTTCGGCGCTCTGGGCGATCGCCCCGTGCAGGCCCCCTGCGGCTTCGTAGGCTTCCCTCGCCAGGACCCGGCCGCGGCAGCGGCGCCAGGTCTCCAGCAGCACATGTGACAGCAGCGGCAGCCCACCCGGTTCGTCCTTGATCTCGCTGATCAGCCGGGCGGTCAGGTCGCGCTCCACGATCAGTCCCGCGGTCTGTGCCGGTTTGACGACGGCCTCGCGCAGTTCCGCCGGGCTCATCGGGCCGACCAGCAGACTGGAGGCGGTCAGCGCGTCGGCCAGGGCGCGGTGTTCGGCGCAGCGGCCGTAGAAGTCGGCGCGGACGGCGATCACGACGCGCAGTCCGCCGGCCGGTTCGCGGGCGGCGAGCAGCTGATCGATGAACCCGGCGCGTTCTGCCGGGTCGTGGCAGAGAGCGAACACTTCCTCGAACTGGTCGATGATGACGACGGTGTCCCCGTCGCCCTCAGCCGGGTGCAGGGCCAGGGCGTGGGTGCGTAACGGGTGTTCTCCAGGGGTGAGGATCCGGATCGCTGACAGACCCTCCCTCTGAGCCCGCAGTGCGGGGATCAGGCCGGCACGCAGCAGTGAGGACTTGCCGCTGCCGGACGGGCCCAGCACCGCGGTGAACCGGTGCTCACCCACCAGAGCCCGTACTCCTTCCGCCAGGGTGTCGCGCCCGAAGAACCGGTCGTGGTCGTCCGGCTCGAACCGGGCCAGCCCCTGGTAGGGCGGCCGCATCCTGTCGTCGCGTGACTCCGCGAGCGCTGTTGCCTCGTAGGCCTCTTGCCATCGGCGTTCCCACTGCGGCACGTTCCCACCGCAGGCGCGGACGTACGCCAGCGTGACTGCAAGGGAGGGCAAGGCCGTGCCGGCGGCCGCCCGCGAGAGGGACGTCACCGAGTAGCGCGCGCTCCGCGCCATCTGCCGGTAGGTGGGGCTACCCGCCTCCCGACGCAGCTTGCGCAACTCGAACGCGAAACCCGGGACCAGAACGAGAGCACGGCAAGAGCCGCTTCGAGCCCACCCCTCGCGGCCCGGCCACTCCGGCCTGGGCGAGCGTTTCGCTATCGGCCCGGGGTGCGCGCCTCGATCCGGTGGTCGAAGGCGGCACCGCCCACGCCGACCGTGGTCACTCCGCCGTCGACGGTCAGGACGGCCCCGTTGATGTAGGACGCGGCGGGCGAGAGCAGCCAGTCGATCGCCTCGGCAACCTCCTGCGGATCGCCCGGCCGCCTGGCAGGATTCAGCCGGTTCGCCTCCTCGTACGCGGCCTCCGCGCCGCCCGCCAGTCCCGCCTCCGTCGCGAACCGCGTCATCCGCTGGTCGGCCATCTCCGTACGCACCCAGCCCGGGCACACCGTGTTGGCCCGCAACCCCTGTGGCCCGTAGTCGACAGCGAGGGAGCGGCAGAGGTGGAGCAGAGCCGCCTTGGACGTCGCATAGGCGGCGTTGCCGACGCTGTTGCGGAGCGCGGCCACCGAGGCGACCGCGACCACCGCGCCGCGGGCCGAAAGGAGATGCGGCAGCGCGGCACGCAGCAGCAGGAACGGACCGGTGAGGTTGGTCCGTATCAGCTCTTCCCAGTCCTCCACCTCGGTGTCGCCGACCGCGCCGCCCCGCCCGATGCCGGCGTTGAGCACCAGACCGTCGAGTCTCCCGTAGGCCGTCACCGTCGTCTCGACGAGTTCGCGCACGGCCTCGGGGTCAGCGGCGTCCGAAGGGTGGGCCAGCGCTCCGGTCTCCTCGGCCACCCGGCGCAGTGGCTCGGGCCGCCGCCCGGAGATCACGACCTGGTGCCCGGCCGCGCGCAGCAGCCGGGCGGTGGCGGCCCCGATTCCCGTTCCCCCGCCCGTCACCAGGACAACACGCTGTTCCGACATGCTCGTTCGCCTCCGAAGGTGGTCAACTTCTGGTTCCCCGCCCAGCGATCATAAGGAAGCGTCGACACCGTCTGGCCGCCCGAGTGCCTGCCCCGCGCCACTGCCGGACGCAGCCCAACGAAGCGAGTCGAAAAGGCGTCTGCTCAGTCCGGCATGAGGCGGTCCTGGAATCGTGGCTCCGCCTGGAGGACTTCGTCCGCGGCTCGTTCGCCCGAGCGGATCGCGCCCTCGATGTAGCCGGACCACTGGGTGGCCGTTTCGCTGCCCGCCCAGTGGATGCGACCTATCGGAGTGCGCAGGGCATGGCCGACGGTGGTGAGGACTCCTGGTGGGAAGTAGGCGTTGTATCCGCCGCGGGAGTACGGGGCGTCGGACCAGTTCTTCTCGTGCCAGTCGACGGGGTGGGCCGCGCTGGGGCCGTATCCGCGTACGAGGGATCGGATGATCGTCGCCTTGCGTTCGGGCGGGGTCAGACGGGTCAGGTGCCTGGCCGCGGGGCCGTTGGCCAGGGTGCACAGGACGCCGGGACCGTCCGGGCGTGAGGCGTCGAAGGTCATGGGGCCGTCGAGGTCGAGAGCGAGGCCCGAGAGTCCGTCCGCACGCCAGAAGGGGGTGTCGTACACGGCGAAGGTCTTGAGGGCTGCACCCATGGGCATGCGTTGGGTCAGTTGGTCGCGGGGCGCGGGCATGGGTGGGGTGTAGTGGATGCGGCCTGCCAGGGGTGGAGGGAGCGTGACGATCACGCGTGCGGCTCGTATGCCTGGGACGTGTGCCCCGTTGTCGGTGTCGGCGTGTGCCCTGGTGCCGGTGTCGACGGCTACCTCCTTGCTGGTGGCAACGTGTACCCCCTTGCCTGTGGCACCGTGTACCTCCTCGCTGGTCGCAACGTGTACCTCCTTGCCTGTGTCGTGAATGGATGTCACTGGTGTGCTGAGGCGGACGGCGTCGCCGAGTTCGGCCGCGATGGACCGGGCGGGGCCGTCCGCGCCCTGGGTGAAGAGGGCGGCTGTCGTTTCGGCTTCCGTACCGGCCCTCACTCCGCCGGCGCTGCGGACGGCGGTGATCAGCGCGAGCATGGACACGCTGGCTACGTCGACGGACAGCTCGGAGCCCAGGAGCGCTTCGGCCAGGCGACGGGCCCGGGGCACGGGGAGGTGGCGGCGCAGCCAGGTGGCGACGGTGGTCGCGTCGAGGCGCTCCGCCTGGGCGGTGGTGAGCGGGCGGGTGGTGAGGCGGTCCAGTTTCCAGAGCGCCATCGCCAGGACCGCGGTCGCGTGCGGGGGCAGCGGAGGGAGTTCTCCGGAGAAGCGGCGGCGTGAGGTCTGGGTGAGGAGGAGGTTGTCGCCCTGCGTGTGGCCGGTGAAGGTCTCCGCGTCGTAGGCGCGGGCCAGTGCGGTGAACCGGGTGTGGGCGGGGGCGATCCACTGCCCGCCGAGGTCGACGGCCCAGCCTCCGGCAAGCCGTGCGGTGAGGGTGCGGCCGCCGACGCGGTCGCTTGCTTCGAGTACGACGACGTCGACTCCGGCCGTGCGGAGTCGGCGCGCGGCGCACAGCCCCGCGTATCCGGCGCCGACCACGACTACATCAGGCATCTCCAACCCTCCCGTTTCCGCGTCAGGTGTTTCGCACCAGGTGCAGGTTTTTTGCATCAGGCGTTTTACAACGAGCGTTGCATGATGGGCGCGGGGCGTGCAAGAGTGGCTGGGTGCCCCGTCAGGTCGACCACGCAGCCCGCCGTCGCGACATCGGCCTCGCGGTCCTGAAGATCGCCGCCGAGCGCGGTTTCCGTGAGGCCACGATCCGGGCCGTCGCCTCGGCCGTCGGCGCTTCCACCTCGCAGGTCACGCACTACGTCAGCGGCCGGGACGAGCTGATCCGCATCGCCGTGCGCCACGAGGTCGAGCTCCGGCAGGCCCAGATCACCGAGCTGCTCGCCGACAGTGAGCGTCCGCTGCGCGCGCTGGTGGAGTGGGCGGTGCTCGGCACCGGGGCCGACGCGCAGCGGATCTGGCTGGCGATCGTGCTCGGGGCGCGGACCGAGCCGGTCGTACGCGCCGAGCTCGAGGAGTTCCACCGCTGGTGGGACGCCGAGGTGCGGCGCCTGGTCGGCGGTCCCGACGAAGCGGACGTCGTCGATGTCCTCGTCGACGGGCTGGTCCTGGCCGGGGTCGAGGCGCCGGAGGAATGGTCGCGTGAGCGGCGGTTGCGGGTCGTGGACGCGGTGCTCGCGCCGCTGGGCGTCTAGGCCGTTTTTACATCGGGGTTCCGCCGTGAGGGCCACCCGGGGCCTTCACCTGCGCAGTTGGCCACCGTCAGCGCGCTGTGCGGCCGGAACTCCGACCGGCGCCGCTTCCGGCTTAGGTGCGGTGGCGAACACGCGATTCGGCGAGGGCACCCTGGGGCAGCGGCTGACGACTCCACCGCCGGCCGGGCCCACCAGCACGCCGCCGGGGCGCGGAAAACGGGATCCGCAGCCGGAGCGCACTGCTCGTGATCGCCTTTGGTGGCGGATGTCGCGTCAGTTCTCGCCGTCGTCCGCATGCCCCTGTGTCGCGGGGGGCTGGACCAGCTGGGCGAGTTGAGCGGCGTAACGCTCCACGACCTCGGGTGAAGTGGCGTCCGCCGCGAACAGGCCGCGCGCCAAGTGCGGGTAGACCGCCAGGGCGTTGGCCGCGCTCATCAGGATGAGCAGGAGCGCGGCCGGATCGAGCCGCTCGTCGAGTTCGCCGCTCCGTTGCCGTTCCCGGAGCCGTTCGACTTCCTGGTGCAGTGACGCGTTGCGCTCGCGCGCCTCCGGGCCGTCCTCGCCGGTGTCGGCGAGGCCCGCCCAGGCGAGGAGGCGGCCACCGAGGCGCGGGTCGGCGGCAGCCTGCACGTACCTCTTGATCATTTCATCGAGGGGCGTATCGGCAGGGATCGCTTCGTCCTCGTGGGCCTTCCAACGGTGACCGAGCTGCTCGTACAGGCCCTGCTTGCCGCCGAAGTAGTAGGAGATCAGCTGCTGGTTCACCCCGGCGCGGCGGGCGATCTCCGACACCCGGGCTCCGGCGAAGCCCTTGGCGGAGACCTCGACCATCGCCGCGTCGAGGATGCGCGCCCTGGTGCGCTCCGGGTCGCGCCGGCGCTCGTGCGGGGCCGGGGACCGCCGAGGTGATCGCTGAGTGTCGGAGGGCTTGCGACCTCGCGTGCCGTGCTGCTCAGTCATGGCCTCAAGTTTGCCATATGGCCGCATGCATTAATCATCCATCTGTTTGACAAAGACATTGGTTCGGGTGAATCTGATGGCGTCAGCGTGCCCGTCCACCGCGAGCCGGCTTCGTCCGGTCACACGGGACGGCCGCGCCCCACCCCTCAACACCGCCCGGGAGAGCCGCCATGGCACACATCGCCTTCTTCAGCCTGGCCGAGTCCGGCCACCTCAACCCGACCCTGCCGATCGCGACCGAGCTGGTCGCCCGCGGCCACCGCGTCACCTACCCCGCTGATGCCGCGATGGCCGAACGCATCCGCCCCACCGGCGCCGAGGTCGTCCCTTACGAACCCGCTCCCGCGTCGGGCGAGGCCATCGTCGTCGACAGCATGGACGCCGCCGCCCGCGCGACCCTGGCCCTGCTCGAACAGGTGGAACACGCACTGCCGCAGATCGAGGCCGGTTACGCCGACGACCGCCCGGATCTGATCGTCAACGACTGGCTCGCCTGGTCGGGACCGATGCTCGCCGCCTCGTGGCACATCCCCCGCATCCAGTCCTGGTCGGCCCACGCAGCGAGTGAGGGGTTCGACTTCGGCCGGTTCATCGTCGACATGTTCACCGGCAGCTCGTACATGACCGCGTTCGACTCCCTGCTCGCCACGGTGTGCGAGCGCCACGGCGTCCCGCCGCTGGAGCTGCACGACTTCTACCGGCCCGCCGAGTTCAACCTCGTCTACCAGCCGAAGGCCTTCCACGTACACAACGAGACGTTCGACGACCGCTACGCCTTCGTCGGCCCCACGAACCCGCCCACGCCCGGCGATTTCACGCCCTCGTCCCCGTCCGAGGAAACGCCGCTGGTGTACGTGGCGCTGGGCACGATCATCACTGATCCGGACTTCTTCCACCGCTGTGTCCGGGCGTTCGCCGACCAGCCGTACCACGTCGTGATGTCCGTCGGGAGCGGCGTCGACCCGACTTCCCTCGGCCCGCTGCCCCGCAACATCGAGGCCCATCGGTCCGTACCTCAGACCGCCGTGCTCGCCCACGCCGACGCCTTCGTCACCCACACCGGCATGAACTCCACCATGGAGGCCCTCGCGGCGGGCCTACCGATGCTGGCCCTCCCTCACACCCCCGAGGCACAGACCACCGCCGACCGCATCGTCGAACTCGGCCTCGGCCACACCCTCGCCCCGGCCGACGCGACGGCCGACCGGCTGCGTTCCGTCGTCGCCGACCTGCTCGGCGACGCCTCCGTCCGGCAGCGTCTCACCGCCATGCAGGACGAGGTCCGCAAGGCCGGTGGCGCCCCGGTGGCCGCCGACGCCGTGGAAGCCCGGCTGTCCCCGTCGCAGCGCTCACATGCGTCTGCAACGCGGTGATGGCCCCGGCCGCCTGCGCAAGGAGCCACAGCGGGACAGGCCATCAGTTGGGTGCGGTCGGCGTGAACGAGTGGCTGTGAACGGCACGTTGTTTCAGTTGTCCCGGCCCTGCCATGTGGTGACGCAGGCTTCGTTCCCCTCCAGGTCGGCAAGCACCCAGAACGCGGGGGCACGGGTCGCGGAGACGAGCCGCCCTCCAGCGGCCAGCGCGGTCTCGATCCGTCGGGGTGCCTCGTCATGCGGAACGCTGACGTCGAGGTGGATGCGATTGCGCTGCGGACGTGCACGGTCCATGCGCTGGAACCAGATGGCCGGGCCCTGCCGGAGCGGATCGACGAGCGGGTCCTCCGCTCCCTCGGCGCCCGCCTCATCGGTGTAGCCCAACACCGCCTTCCAGAACGGCCGAATCCCGGCGATGTCCAGGGCATCGATGGCGATCTCCACAAGCTGGACGGACCGTGGTGCCTCCGTTCCCCTTCCGGGCTCCGGCAGAAACCCGGACTTGGCGACGGTGGCAGAGATCCGACGCGCGAGCTCGGCGTCCCGGGTGGTGACCGTCGCATGGTCCAACGACTGCAGGGTGAAGACGACCCGATCGGGGCGGACATCGATCCGGAGATGGCGATCCGCGTCGTCGCCGCACACCGCGACAGCGTCCGCTGCCAAGCGGACCGCTCGAGCCGACGTCCCGACCGGAACCGACGTTTGCAACGAGCCCAGCAAGTAGCGCCACCCGTGCTCCTGGACCGCCTCCGAAGCTTCCTGCCGACTCAATATCTGTTCCATGACCGCATCCTTGCAGGCCCACCCCCTGTCAGTCCCCGCCCGCCGGTCCTTCCGATACACGCTCTGGTCCTGCCTACCGGATTCCCGGTGCCCGAATGCGATGTCCGAATGCCGCCAGTAATCCGCTGGTCGGCGAGTGATTCTTTACGTACGCGGCCCGCTGTGCGCCGCGGACCCGCAGAACGGTCGGCCACCGCGTCGACGACGTGAGCTCCCTGCTGGCGGAGCGCGAAGAGCACGGGAGAACGTCATGACTCGGCCCGGGGCAGAAGGCTCGCGTGCGGTACTGGGGCAGTTCCTGCTGCTGGCGCTCGCCTGGGGGGCGAGCTTTCTGTTCATCAAGGTCAGCCTGGAGGGGTTCTCTCCCCCTCAGGTGGTGTTGGGGCGCATGCTGGCCGGAGCGGTGGCGTTGCTGGTCGTGACGGTGGTGACGCGGCAGCGGCTGCCACGGGACGCGGCGGTGTGGGGGCACCTCGCGGTCGTATCGGTGCTGTTGTGCGTCCTGCCGTTCACGCTGTTCGCGTGGGCCGAGCTGCATGTTTCGTCGGGACTTGCCAGCATCTACAACGCGACGACTCCGCTGATGACGCTGCTGATCGCGTCGGTCGCGCTGCCCGGCGAGCGGCCGGACCGGACCAAGCTGGCCGGTCTGGCGATGGGCTTCGCCGGTGTCGTGGTGGTCCTCGGGCCCTGGCGCGGATTCTCCGGAGGCGAAGGCGCGGCACAGGCCGCGTGCCTGCTGGCGACGCTCTCGTACGGGCTTGCCTTCGTGTACATCCGCCGGTTCGTCTCGCC
The DNA here is from genome assembly GCF_055594065.1 of Streptomyces sp. NPDC040610. Taxonomy (NCBI): domain Bacteria; kingdom Bacillati; phylum Actinomycetota; class Actinomycetes; order Kitasatosporales; family Streptomycetaceae; genus Streptomyces; species Streptomyces sp. NPDC040610. Next base: position 188,082 of record NZ_JBVIXA010000016.1, read on the forward strand.
GCGCGGTCTGTCGGCGGTCCCGGTGGCGACCGTGCAGGTCTGTCTCGGGGCGGCCGTCATGCTGCTGCTCGCTCCGTTCACCGCGACCGCGCCGGTTCACCTGTCGTGGAGCGTGGTGCTCAGTGTCGGCGCGCTGGGTGTGGCCGGTACGGGACTCGCGTACGTGTGGAACACCAACGTCGTGGCCGCGTGGGGCGCCACCAGCGCCTCGACCGTCACCTACCTCACCCCGGTGGTCGGCGTGACGCTGGGCATCGCGGTACTCGGCGAGGCCATCTCCTGGAACGAGCCCGTCGGGGCGCTGGTCGTCATCGCCGGTATCGCCCTCAGCCAGGGCCGCCGCATCGCCTTCCGACGGCACTTCGGGCCGCTCCCCCGTCCGGCGGCCGCCGCAGCGCACCCCGCCGACCAGGCAGAGCCCGCACGTCCCGCAGAACCCACACGCCCCTCGGCGTGACCGGCACGACGTAGCCCCCGGCCGGGGGCCGGGGGCTACGCGTGGGGCGGGGCGGGTTCAGGACCCGGACGGCAGCGCGGACGTGGCGGGCCTCACGCCGCGGGCGTCAGGGCCGGGCGGGGCGCGGGCGCGGCGAGTTCGGGGGCGCCGTCCGGCACCGGCACGGCGGCGAAGAGCGCGTTCTGCTGCGCCTGGAGCTCCTTCTTGCGCTCGGGGCTGGTCGTGGGCAGCCGCTGCTCCTCGTACAGCTTGTGCGTCTCCTCCTGGGCGTACTTGCTCGCCGGGGTGTGGAACTGCACCTCGAACCGCTGCCGCGAATCAGGGGCGCGCCAGCCTGTGTTGAGGCCCTTGTAGCCCTGGGCGCGTCCCCAGGTGTTGCTCCACTTGGTGGTGTCGTTGCCCCAGGCGGACAGCACTTCGGAGGCGATGGTGGCGCCGGTGACGTACTCGCCGTCGGGCCACTGGAAGGTGTAGCGCACCGCGTCGTTGAGGCGGGCGAGCGCCTCGTCGACGGTGTTCTCGGGGTGCTCCTTGAGGTCGGTGGCGACCTTCCGCTTGAGCGAGTCGGGCGACTTCAGGCGGTGGTCGAACCCGACCAGCTCCGCCCCGCTCAGATCCGCGGCGACCCGCACGTCCTGGCTGATCGACGGCTCGGCCGCACGGGCACGCGTGATGTAGGCGTCGACCTTGCGGTTCTCCTCGGCGCTCAGCCGCAGCCCGTCGCCCTCCCAACCGTCGTCCGGGGCGTTGTGGGGCAGCCCCGCTCCGGCGTGCGGCAGGGAGGCGGCGGTCGCGGCGGTGTGCTTGCCGGTCTTGTCGGCGCTGTCGGCGGCGTACGCGGTGAGACCGGTGGCCGCCGTGGTGAAGGCGAGGGCGGCGGTCAGTACCGCGGCGCTCCGGCCGAGGTGGTGCCGTGAGGTCATGAGCTGGTGGTGTCCCTTCTGGGCGCGTGGCACCGCCCGCCCCCGGCGGGGAGGGCGGGCGGTGATCGTCGCCGGGGACAACGGGGTGGACGTCGGGGAGGTATCGGGAATACGCCCGGTCGGTAGATCTTGGCGCGAAGACGTCGTCCGGCGGCGGAAATCGCCGCAGGCCCGTGGAGAAGGGCCGGGGCCTCTACCTTTCGGGCTGTCGGGACAGGAACGTGCGGACGGCGGCGGCGAACTCGTCGGGGGCGTCGTGATGCACCACATGTCCGGCTGCGATTTCGGCGAGCTGCGCCCGGCCGGTCCGGCGGGCGATCATTTCCTGGGCGTGGTCCTCGGCCAGCACCTCGCTGTCCGTTCCGCGGATCAGCAGGGTCGGGCAGGTCACCGCCTCCCAGTCGCTCCAGTGGTCGCCGGTGAGGGCCTTCTGGGTCAGCACCGTGTCGTCGATGCCGAAGGAGTATCCCCAGCCGTCGTCGAACTCGCGGAACGAGTACGCGAAGTAGGGCGCCGTCCAGCCGATGGCCGTGGCCAACGCCTCGCGCGTCGGCGCCCTGCGCGGCAGCTGTGTCGTGAACGTCCAGTCGATGTTCACGACGGCGCCGACGTCCTCGACGATGAGGGACTTGACCTGGTCCGCGCGCCGGGCGGCGTACTGATAGGCGTTCACGCCGCCCAGGGAGTGCCCGAGGACCGCCACCGGACCGAGCCCGAGGTGGCGGTGGAAAGCCGCGATGTCGGCGACGAAGTCGGCCCGTTCGTAGCTCTCGGCACGGTCGGACTCGCCGTGCCCGCGCTGGTCCAGGGCGATCACTCGCCACTGCGGCGCCAGCGCCTGTGCCAGTGGGCCGAACACCGCCGCCTCGTTGAAGTTCCCGTGAAACGCCAGTAGCGGAAGACCCGGCCCGCCGAAGTCGAGGAACGACAACCGCCGCCGGTCGACTGTGAAGAACTCACGCATGGTGCTCATGCTAGGGACCGACCCCGGTCCTGCTCCATCGACTATCTATCCGCCGACCGCCAGGACGATCTTCCCCGTGGTGCGCCCCGTCTCGCCCAACGTGTGTGCCTGCGCGGCCTGTTCGAGCGGGAGGACCGTGTGGACGATCACCCGTAGGCGGCCGTCCTCGACGAGAGCGCTGATCTCGCGCAACCCCTGCTGGTCGGGCTCCACGAGCATGAACACCGCCCGCACCCCGGCCTCCTCGGCCTGCCGGACGGGGAAGGTGTCGTCCGGCGGCACCAGGGAGACGAGGATGCCGCCCGGGCGCAGGGTGCGCAGCGAGCGGGTCCAGTTGGGGCCGCCGATGCTGTCGAGGGCGACGTCGACGTCGTGGACGGTGTCGGCGACGTCCTGGGTGCGGTAGTCGATGAGTTCGTCGGCGCCGAGCGTGCGCAGCACGTCGTGTTTGGCGGCGCTGGCCGTGGCGATGACGTACGCGCCGCGCGCCTTCGCGATCTGCACGGCCAGATGGCCGACACCACCGGCCGCGGCATGGATCAACACGCGCTGCCCCGCCTCGATCCGGGCCGTGTCGACCAGGGCCTGCCAGGCCGTCAGCGCCGCCAGCGGCAGGGCGCCCGCCTGGATGGCGTCCAGGCCGGGCGGGCGCGGCGCGAAGTGGCGGGCCGGCGCCGTGACGTACTCGGCGTACGCGCCCGCCGGATGCGGGAAGCGGGGCATCCCGAACACCTCGTCGCCGGGCTGGAAGATCGTCACGCCGGGGCCCACCGACTCGACGACTCCGGCGACATCGAATCCGAGGGTGAAGGGAGGAGTCTCTCCGGTGCCGAACATCCCCCGCGCCCGGGTCTTCCAGTCGGCCGGGTTCACGCCCGCCGCCTGTACGCGGACCAGGACCTCGCCCCGGCCCGGCTCGGGCCGCCTGGTCTTCACGACCTTGAGGACGTCGGGGTCTCCGGCCCGGTCCTGGGAGACGGCGCGCATGGTGGAGGGGGCGGTGACGGGCTGGGGTTTGGCCATGGCGACGTTCCTTGTGCGGTGGGAGGTACTGGGGAGTTCGTGCCGGTGGACTCGGGCACGGCGTAAGACTGGTTGGTCGGCGGCCTCCCCGGTGGTGGCTCGATGGCCATGTGCTGACAGGATCTGGCCACCCATCGCCATATCGCCGAACCGGGACATGTCCGGTGGATCTCCCGTGGCAGCGCCTCCGCCGCATGGGGGAAGCGGATCAGTCGAACACGGCCTTCGACGAGTTCACGGCGGTCGTGAACGGAAACAAGGTCGAGATGGAGCAGCGACGGGTGGAACTGCTGCTGCGCGACGACGAGGGCGACGGTGCGCCGCCTCGCTCCAGCATCGACCTGGCCCGGGGCACGGCGTTCATCGTGTTGCCTCGGGGAGTGGACAGCGCGTGCGCTGCCCGGGGCGAGGTCCGTGCGGGCCGACGGTGAGGCCCCTTGCGCCGGTCCTCGGCCCCGCCTCGCCCGGGACAGGATCGGGGGGGGGGGGTTTTTTTTCCCCGTTCCCAGAAAAAACCCCCGCCGCCCCCTGTTATGGGGTGTAAGAACCCCCAGGAGTTGGTGGGGGAAGTGTTTTCTGTT
>NZ_JBVIXA010000017.1:0-182652 GCF_055594065.1 Streptomyces sp. NPDC040610
CCCCCCCCCCCCCCCCCCCCCCCCCCCCCCCCCCCCCCCCCCCCCCCCCCCCCCCCCCCCCCTCCCCCCCCCCCCCCCCCCCCCCCCCCCCCCCCAGCCCCGAAGGGCCGAAAGGGGGGGGGAGAGGGGCGCAGCCCCAGAGGTGGGACCTATCAGCGCCGCGCCGCGAGGCGGAACCGCAACCGACAGATCACCGCGTCCGTGTCCCGCCGCACCGCGTGCGCAAGCACGGCCCCCCGCTGGTTCTGGAGCAACCGCTGCCACAGATGCGCGGGCTCCACCTCGGGTATCAGCACGGTGACCCGCGTCCCCGGGTGGTACTGGTACACCTTCCGTACGTACTCGGCGACCGGCCGCCCGACCGTCCGAGCCGTGGAGGGCAGCTCGACCAGGTCCACGCCGGGCCCCCACAGCTCCCAGTCCCGGCGCAGGGACCGCGCGGCGGCCCGGTCCTCGACGTCGTCGTACGTGACCGTCACGGCCCGCACCTCGTCGCCGAGCGACACCGCCGCGTTCAGGGCCTCGCAGGTCAGCCGGGACAGGCCGGACACGGGGACGATCACCAGGGAGTGGTCGCGGTGCGGCGGCTCGGGGACGCGGCCGAGGCCGAGGTCCGCGCCGATGCGGCCGTACGCCCGGTGGACGACCTCGAAGACGGCGACGATCGCGGGCAGCGCGAGCACGATCAGCCAGGCGCCCTCGGTGAACTTCGTGGCCGTCACGACGACGGCGGACACACCGGTGAGGACCGCGCCGAAGCCGTTGAGCAGCGCCTTCGCGGGCTTGCCCGCCTTGCGCCAGTGGATGACCATGCCGGTCTGGCAGAGCGTGAAGCCGATGAAGACACCGATCGCGAACAGCGGTACGAGGGTGTTGGTGTCGCCGCCGGAGAACACGAGCAGCCCCGCGCCCGCGACGGCGAGCGCGATGACGCCGTGCCGGTGGACCTGCCGGTCGGCCTTGAGGGCGAAGACGTGCGGCAGGTAGTTGTCCCGGGCCAGCAGGCTCATCAGGACGGGCAGGCCGCCGAAGGACGTGTTGGCGGACAGGGCGAGGAGGATCATCGTCGCGAACTGCACGACGTAGAAGGCCCAGTTGTGGCCGAGGGACGCGTCCGTGAGCTGGGCGAGGACGGTGACGCCCTCGACCGGCTGGAGGCCGAAGCGGGAGATGAGGACGGACAGGCCGATCAGCATCACGCCGAGCAGCGCGCCGAGCGCCATCTCCGCGTGCTGGGCGCGCTTGACGCGCGGGGCGCGGAACGACGGCACGGCGTTGGCGATGGCCTCGACGCCGGTGAGCGCGGAACAGCCCGAGGCGAAAGCTTTCAGCAGAAGCAGGGCGCCGACCGTCGTGGCGTTGTCCGACAGCACCGAGGCATGGCCCTGGGCGGCCTCGGTGGAGACCGGGCCGTCCCGGAACAGGCCGACGGCGACCATCGTGAGGATCGCGCCGACGAACACCGCGGTCGGGACGATGAACACGCGAGCCGAGTCGACGATGCCGCGCAGGTTGACGGCCGTGATCACGACGAGGACGCCGAGGCACAGGGCGACGCGGTCGCCGTACAGCTCGGGGAAGGCGGAGGTGAGGGCCGCGACGCCCGCCGTCACGGCGACGGCGACGTTCAGGACGTAGTCGAGGACGAGGGACGCGGCGGCGACCAGGCCGGAGCGGCGGCCCAGGTGCGTCTTCGCGGCGGCGTAGCTGCCGCCGCCGTCGGGGAAGGCGGCGATGACCTGGCGGTAGGAGGCGACGAGGACGGCGAGCAGCGCGGCGATGGCGAGGGTCACCGGCAGCGTGAAGCCGAGCCCGTAGCCGCCGGCCGCGGCCAGGACGAGCACGATCGCCTCCGGCCCGTACGCGACCGAGGCCATGGCGTCCAGGGACAGCGCGGCCAGGCCCTGGAGGGCCGTCAGGCGGTGACGGTCGCCCGGGTCCGCCGCGCCGGTATCGGGAGGTTCCGCGATGGCCGGGGCGCCGGGGCGCTCGGAAACGGTCGTCATGGGGGTGCCTTTCGTGCAGGTCGGCCGGTGTGGTCAAACCGGCGCGTAGGCCCAGCGTCAACGCGTGTGCGGTGGGCGCCCGCACTCCTTGGCGGCTCCTTGACGGGGGCGGGGCGCCTCTTGACGACTTGTTAAGGGGGGCGTCAGCGTCGCATCAAGGTGCGCCATGCACGTGTATGCGCCGCGTCAACGCCGCAGCCAGGACCGGGGCCCCGTCCTACCGTGCGGCACATGGGACATGACTGGACGACTCGGGGCAGGCACACGGCGCACGCACTGGACGCGACCCGCGCACCGGACGCGGACGCCGTGGTGACCGACCGGCGCTGGGCGTCCGACCTGCGGGCCGCCGTCTTCTGCTCGCTCGCCCTGTTCGCCCTGATCATGCTGGTCGACCTCGCGGCCGGCACGCTGAGCGCCGTGCGTGCCGGGCTGTGGGCGGGGCTCGGTGCGCTCCTGTACGTGATCCTGCATCCGGCGCGGGTCAGTGCGGGGCCCGGCTGGCTCGCCGTGCGGGGGCCGCTGCGCCGTCGGCACGTGTGCGTCGGGCTGCTCACCAGCGTCCGGGTCAGCGAGACCGTTGCCGCGCGGCTCGTCCTGTGCGACTCGCTCGGCAACCGTGTGGAGTTCGACCCGAAGATCCTTGCCGAGAATCCGCTGTTGCTGCACCGCCTGGACGCGGGCGCTCGGGCCGCGCGGGAGGCGGGGCTGCTGCGGACCGGGTCGGTGGAGCTTTCGCGGCTGTTGGCGCGGCTGGACGGGCGGGAGGCGAAGGCGGTGTTCGCGGCTTCGGGCCTGCGGTAGCGCTGCGCCTGCGGGGCGGTTGCTCTCCTGCGGGTGGGTGGGGGCTGGTCGCGCAGTTCCCCGCGCCCCTTACGGGGCCCTGTGCCGTGCGCCCCTTGCGGGGCTCTGTGTCGCGCTGCCTCAGCCCTTCAGCGCCGCATACGTCACCCCCGTCAGCACCTCCGACGCCGCCCAAAGGCGTTCGCCCGCCACGTCGTTTCGGGTCCAGGGGGCTCGGGGGGAGGGGGCGGGGGCGCCGCGCCAGGCCAGGAAGCGGGGGCCCGTGAAGGAGTTCGGTCGTACTCCCGGTGCGGTGGCCGCGTACAGCGTGGGAGGGCGCCGGTCTCCGCGGACTGGCCGACGAGGCGGTTGCCCACCGCCATGAAGACCTCCGTGGCCCGGCGGCCCGCCATGCGGGGCCCGGCCGACTGGAGGTTCGTCGCGGCGTAGCCGGGGTGTGCCGCCGCCGCGACCACGTCGGCGCCCGACTCGGCGAGGCGCCGTGCCAGCTCGTGGACGAACAGCAGATTGGCCGACTTGGACCGGGCGTAGGCGGGCCAACGGCGGTAGCGCAGCTCGCTGTTGAGGTCGCCGATGTCGATATTGGCGAACAGGTGCGCCATGCTCGCGACCGTGACGACGCGGGCGCCGGGCGTGGCGAGCAGCTGCGGCAGGAGCAGCCCGGTCAGCGCGAAGTGCCCGAGGTGGTTCACGCCGAACTGCGTCTCGAACCCGTCCACGGTGCGCCGGTACGGCAACGCCATCACGCCCGCGTTGTTGACGAGCAGATCGAGCCGCCCCCCGAACCCCCGTTCGACCCCCTCGGCGAACTCCCGCACCGAGCCCAGGTCCCCGAGGTCGAGCCGCCGGAACTCGACGTCCGCGTCCGGCACTTCGGCGGTGAGCCGCCGCACGGCCTCACCCCCGCGCTCGGCGCTGCGACAGCCGAGCACCACCCGAGCGCCCCGCCGGGCCAGCTCCCGCGCCGTGACGAACCCGATCCCGCTGTTGGCCCCGGTGACCACGGCGACGCGCCCCTGTTGGCCGGGAATGTCACGCGCGGCCCAACTCCTCGTACGCCCACTGCCCGTCATGCGGCTGAGCGTACGCCCGTATGTGCGGACGGTCAGGGGGGTGACTGTGCGGGGGTGGTGAGGGAGTCCGGGGCCCGGTCAGGCCGCCGCGCCCCCGTCCACCACCAGGTCCGTGCCCACCACCGACGCCGCGTCGTCCGACGCCAGGTAGAGGACGGCTGCCGCGATCTCCGTGGTGTCCGACACGCGGCCGAGGGGGGACTCGGCCCGCATCCGGGTGGTGCGGGCGGCGTCGGATTCGCCGGGGCGCAGGGACATCGTGGTGGCCGACGGGCCGGGGCTGACCGCGTTGATACGGATGCTGTCCTGGATGTGGTCGAGGGCGGCGGCGCGGGTGAGGGCGGAGACGGCGGCCTTCGCGGCCACGTAGCCGGCGATGCCCGGGCGGCGCTTGTGGGCGCCCAGGTTGGAGGCGATGTTCACGATCGCGCCGCCGCCGTCCTGCGTGCGCATCTGCCGCACCTCGGCCTGCAGGGCGAGGAAGACGCCGGTGACGTTGGTGTCGAACAGGATGTGCCAGTCCGCCTCGGGGAGGTCGGCGACCGGGGCGCCGCCGCGGAAGACACCCGCGTTGTTCACGGCCACGTCGAGGGAGCCGAAGCGGTCGACGGCGGCGCGCACCGCGGCCTCGACGTCGGCGGCGCGCGTCACGTCGGCGGTGTGCGCGAGGGCCGTGCCGCCCGCCTCCTCGATGAGCGTCACGGTCTCCTTCAGCGGGGCCTCGGAGCGGCCCGTGACGACGACGTTCGCGCCCTCGGCGGCCAGGGCGAGCGCGATGGCGCGGCCGAGGCCGGAGCCGCCGCCGGTGACGAGGGCGGTGCGGCCGGTGAAGCGGGTGCGGGCGGCGGGCATGGGGACTCCTCGGTGGACTCGATGCGGGAGAGCGCTCGGTCCACGGAGGAGAGCGTTCGGCCCGACAGTATTGGACTGAACAATCCAATACTAGGCGGAGACCCGCACCTCGTACACCCCGACCCCCACCCCGTCGTCGTCCAGGCAGCGCCCCGTCCCCAGGTCGAAACGCTGTTTCAGGAGCGGCGACGCCACGAACGGGCGTCCTTCCGCCGAGCCGACCAGGCCCCGCGAGAGCACGGCCGCGCCGGTGAACGGGTCGCGGTTGTCGATGGCGTACAGGCGTCCGGCCCGGTCCAGGAACAGTGCGGCCTGCCGCCGCCCGTCGGGGAGCAGTACGGCCACGCCCCGGCCCGGGGTCAGCCGGCCCGCGGCGCACACGGTCAACCAGGCGCCGTCGAGGTGCAGTTGGACACTGGCGTCGGCAGGGGTGACGCGTGCGGCGGGGGGCGCCCCGGTCATCGCCGTCGTCGTCGAAGTCATCGGCTTCGCCGGAGTCGTCGGAGTCGTCGGAGTCATGGGCGTCATCGTCGTCATCGCGCGGAGCTTCCTTCCAGGGGCCGCAGGGTCAGCAGCGGCAGATCGGGCTTGATCTGGTCGCGCTCGGGGACGAACGCCACCAGCGGGTCCGGAGCCTCGGGCGCGTTCACGAACGACACGAAGCGGGCCAGGCGGTCCGGGTCGGCCAGCGTCTGCGCCCACTCGTCGCGGTAGTGCGTGACGTGGTCCGCCATCAGGGCCTCCAGCTCGGCGCAGATGCCGAGCGAGTCGTCCACCACCACGTCCCGTACGTGGTCCAGGCCGCCGTCGATCCGCTCCAGCCACGCCGACGTGCGCTCCAGGCGGTCGGCGGTGCGGATGTAGAACATCAGGAACCGGTCGACGAGCCGCACCAGTTCGGCGTCGTCCAGGTCCTGGGCGAGCAGGTCCGCGTGGCGCGGGGTCGCGCCGCCGTTGCCGCCGACGTACAGGTTCCAGCCGCTCGCCGTGGCGATCACGCCGAAGTCCTTGGAGCGGGCCTCCGCGCACTCGCGGGCGCACCCCGACACCGCCGACTTCAGCTTGTGCGGCGCGCGCAGGCCCCGGTAGCGCAGCTCCAGGTCGATCGCCATGCGCACCGAGTCCTGCACGCCGTAGCGGCACCAGGTCTGCCCGACGCACGACTTCACCGTGCGCAGCGCCTTGCCGTACGCGTGCCCCGACTCGAAGCCCGCGTCGACCAGGCGCGCCCAGATCACCGGCAGCTGCTCGACCCGCGCGCCGAACAGGTCGATGCGCTGACCCCCGGTGATCTTCGTGTAGAGGCCGAACTCCCGGGCCACCTCGCCGATCACGATGAGCTTGTCCGGGGTGATCTCGCCGCCCGGGATGCGCGGCACCACCGAATAGGAGCCGTTCTTCTGGAGGTTGGCGAGGAAGTGGTCGTTGGTGTCCTGGAGGGCGGCCTGCTCGCCGTCGAGGACGTAGCCGTCGGCGCCGATCGCGGGGGCGAGCGAGGCGATGACGGAGGCGACGGCGGGCTTGCAGGTCTCGCAGCCCTCGCCGCCGCGCGCCGACTCCCGTCCGTGTCGGTCGAGCAGGTCCCGGAAGGAGGTGACGCGCAGGGTGCGGACGATCTCGTACAGCTCCTGGCGGGTCTGCGCGAAGCAGCCGCACAGGCCCTGATCGCCGGACTGCGGCAGGAGCTGGCCGATGAGCTTGACGCAACTCCCGCAGCCCGTACCGGCCTTGGTGCACTTCTTGACCTCGGGCAGCGTCGCGCACGCCCGCACGGCGGCCTTCGTGACGTTGTGGCAGTTGCACACCACGGCGTCGTCCGGCAGCGCCTCCGGGCCGAGCGCCGGGGCGGCGCCCGCGCCCGCGGGCAGCACCAACTGCTCGGCGGGCACCGGCGGCACCGACCCGGTCAGCGCCCGCAGCGTCCCGTACGACTCCGTGTCGCCGACCAGGACGCCGCCGAGGAGCGTGCCGTCCGCGCCGACGACGAGCTTCTTGTACGTGCCCGCACGCGAGTCGGCGTACGCGACGTCGAGGCAGCCGTCCGCCGTGCCGTGCGCGTCGCCGAACGACGCCACGTCCACGCCGAGCAGCTTCAGCTTGGTGGACATGTCGGCGCCGGTGAACGAGGCGTCCGCGGCGTCGGACGCGAGGGCGGCGGCGGCCGTCTGCGCCATCTCGTAGCCGGGCGCGACCAGGCCGTACACCCTGCCGTCCACGGCCTGCGCGCACTCGCCGATGGCGTACACGTGCGGGTCGCTCGTACGGCACCGCTCGTCGACGGTGACACCGCCGCGCTCGCCGACCGCGAGGCCAGAGTCGCGGGCCAGCTGGTCGCGGGGGCGCACGCCCGCCGAGAACACCACCAGGCCGACGTCCAGTGCGGAGCCGTCCGACAGGCGCATCCCGCGCACCGCGCCCGCCTCGTCCGTCACGATCTCCTGCGTGCCCGTGCCCGTGTGCACGGAGAGCCCCCGGCCCGTCAGCGTGCGCAGCAGCGCCGCGCCGCCGCCGTCGTCGACCTGCGCGGGCATCAGGCGCGGGGCGAACTCCACGATGTGCGTGGCGAGTCCGAGCCCCTGCAGGGCGCCCGCCGCCTCCAGGCCGAGCAGCCCGCCGCCGACCACCGCGCCCGTCGTGGCGCCCGCCTTCGCGTACGCCTCGATGGCGAGGACGTCCTCGATGGTGCGGTAGACGAAGCAGCCGTCCGCGTCCCTGCCCGGCACCGGCGGCACGAACGGCACCGATCCGGTGGCGAGGACCAGGGTGTCGTAGCCGAAGACGCGCCCCGAGCGCGCGGTGACGGTCCGCGCCGCGCGGTCGACGTGCTCGGCCGGGTCGCCGAGGCGCAGCTCGATGCCGTGCCGCTCCATGAACCCGCCCTCGGTGACGGAGAGTTCGTCCGGTGTGGTGCCCGAGAAGTACGAGGTGAGCTGGACGCGGTCGTAGGCCGGGCGCGGCTCCTCGCACAGGACGACGACATGGTGCGTCTCTGTCAGGCCGCGCTCGGCGAGGGCTTCGAGGAAGCGCTGGCCGACCATGCCGTGCCCGACCAGGACAAGGTTCTTCTTCGGTGCCGGATGCGGTGCCGGATGCGGGGTCGAGGTCGCGTCCATGGGTCAGTGGCCTCCGTCGTGAGTGAGCAGATGCAGCAGCGGGCTGCCGTCGTCGGGCAGGGCCTCGTCGGCCTCCCAGGCCCGGGCGAGCGCGCCCACGGCCGTCAGCTCGCCGAGGAGCACGCCCCCGACGAGTCGGTCGCCGCGCACGACGACCTTGCGGTACGTGCCCCGGGTGGCGTCCGTCAGACGCACCACGTCGTCGTCCGGGCGGGTCTCCGGGTCGCCGAACGCCGCGATGTCCAGAGGGTGTTCGCGGTGCGGCAGGGTCAGTCGGGTCAGGGAGCGGGTGCCGGTGTACGGGCGGGCCGACTCCGGGGCGGTCAGGGCGGCGGCGAGGGCGTCGGCCTGGTCGAGGGCGGGCGCCGCCAGGCAGGGGGCTGCGCCCGCGTGCTCGGCGCAGTCGCCGATGGCGTACACGTGCGGGTCGCCGGTACGCAGCCCGTCGTCGACGACGATGCCGCGCCGCACGTCCAGGCCCGCCGCCGCGGCCAGGCCGGTGCGGGGGCGGACGCCGCAGGCGAGGACCGTCAGATCGGTGCCGAGGACATAGCCGTCGGCCAGCTCCACCGACCGCACGGCGCCGTCCACCTGCCGTACGCCCCGCACCCGGCACTCGGTGTGCACCTCCACGCCGAGGCCGGTGAGATGGCGGCGCACCAGCTCCGATGCGTCCGGGTCGAGCTGCCGCTCCATCAGCCGGTCGCCCTGCTGGGCCAGGACCACCCGCACCCCCCGGTCCGCGAGGGCCCGCGCCGCGCACACCCCGAGCAGCCCGCCCCCGACGACGACCGCCCGCGCGCCCGGCCGGGCCGCGTCCGACAGCGCCAGGCAGTCCGCCATCGTCCGGAACGCGTGCACCCCGCCCGGCAGTTCGCGGGCCCCCGGCGCGAACAGGCCGCGCAGCGGCGGCAGCACCGGGTTCGCGCCGGTGGCGAGCACCAGACTCCCGTACGCCACCCGGGAGCCGTCCTCGCACAGCACCACCCGCTCCGCCCGGTCGATCCGCACCGCCCGCGCCCGCAGATACCGCTCCGGGGCGGGCTCCGGCAGCGCGATCACCTCCGGCCCGTACCGGCCCGCCAGCACCTCGGTGAGCAGCACCCGGTTGTACGGCGGGTACGGCTCCTCGCCGATCAGCAGCGCGTCGCTGCCGAGCCTGGCGGCGAGCCGGGCTCCGGCGAGCCCGGCGCCCAGGACGACGATGCGTGGCTGCGGTGCGCTGGTGGTCATGGTTCGCAGCCTGCTGGGCGGGGGTTTCCCGGCGGGGGCCGGGGCGTTTCGGTGGGGGAACGGTGGGCTCAGCGGGGGCGCCGACCGTTTGTGAGGACGAGTCCGGCCTCGGGCCCGTGGGGGTGCCCACCGCTACCGCGGCGGGTTTTCTCCCACCCGCCCACCCGTTTGCTGTGGGACGCGGGGTGGGCCCCCGGGGGCGTCGTTGCGGTCACGCTGGGGCCACAGCGCGGGTGGGCGGGTGGGACGGGCTTCGCCGCGCAGCGGCGGAGAACGGTTGCAGGCCTGCTCACGGCGCCCGAGGCGGCAACCTCTGAAGTCCCTCAAGCCGCCCAGATTTCCGTGGACACGCCACCTACCCCGTCCATAGGGTCGCGATCATGCCCGACATACCGACGACCGCCGTCGTCGTCCTGTGCCTCGCCGCGTTCGCGGCCGGGTGGATCGACGCCGTGGTGGGCGGCGGCGGACTCCTGCTGCTGCCCGCGCTGCTGCTCGGGCTGCCGGGGTCCACCCCGGCGGCGACCGCGCTCGGCACGAACAAGGCGGTGGCCATCGTGGGGACCACGGGCGCCGCCGTGACGTACGTCCGCAAGGCGCCCATCGACGTCGGCACCGCCGTGAAGATCGGCCTCGCCGCACTCACCGGCTCCATGGGCGGAGCCTTCTTCGCCGCCGGGATGAGCACCGAGGTGCTCAAGCCCGTGATCATGGCCGTCCTCGTCGGCGTCGGCGCCTTCGTCATCTTCCGCCCCGACTTCGGCACGGCCCCCGCGACCGGCCCGCTGCCCCCGCGCCGCATCCTCGCCGCCATCGGCATCGCGGGCGTCGGCATCGGCTTCTACGACGGCCTCATCGGCCCCGGCACCGGCACCTTCCTCGTCCTCGCCCTGACCGCCGTGCTCCGGTTCGACCTGGTCACCGCCTCCGCCAACGCGAAGATCGTCAACTGCTGCACCAACGCGGGCGCCCTCGCCATGTTCGCCTGGCAGGGCGCCGTCCTCTGGCAGCTCGCCGCCGTCCTCGCCCTGTTCAACCTCGCGGGCGGCACCCTCGGCGCCCGCACCGCCCTGAAGAAGGGCAGCGGGTTCGTGCGGATCGTGCTCCTGACGACCGTCGTCGCCCTGGTGGCCAAGATGGCGTACGAGCAGTGGGTGGCCTGAGGCGTACGGCGGCGGCCGGGGGCCAGGGACCTCAGCGCGTGCCCGTCAGGTGTGCGAAGACCACCACGTTCCCCTGGTAGCCCGTCTTCTTCGAGTACGCCCCGCCACACGTGATCACCCGCAGCTCCGGCCGCGCCGCCGCCCCGTACACCTTCTCGTCGGGGAAGCCCTTCGCGTCGTACACCTCCACCGCGTACACCGTGAACAGCGCCACCCCGCCGTCGCGCCGCTCCACCTCGACGACCCGCCCCTTCGCCAGGCTGCCCAGGCGGTAGAAGACCGCCGGGCCCTCCGCGTTGTCGACGTGCCCCGCCACCACCGCCGTGCCGCGTTCGCCCGGCGTGGTGCCCGCCTCGTACCAGCCCGCGAGGTTCCTGTGCCGGGACGGCGGTACGTCGAGGCTGCCCTGGCGGGTCAGGCCGAGGCCCATGAGGGGGGCGTCCACGTCGATCGCCGGGATCCGGATCCGGTCGGGCGGTGACGGGGGGAGCGGGGCCACGGCCGGTCCCGCCCGGGTGGTGCCCGGCACCGCCGCCTGCGCGGCGGACGGCTGCGGGGGCGGATGCCCGGCGGTGCCCTCGCGCACCAGCCAGGCGCCGCCGCACAGCGCGAGCGCGGTGGCCACCGCTATGACCCAGGTGCCGAACCTGCCTCGCCGCTGTGTCCGCCGCATGGCTCGCCCCCTCGGGAAGGGTGGGAAGAAGGGTGGGGAGAGGTGGGGAGGGGGTGGCTTCACTTGCACGGTGCGTTCCCGCCTCCCCCTGCCGGTCACGAGGGACGTGCGCCCGGCGGGGGGAGGGGGAGCGGCGGTACCCGCGGACCGCGGAGGGGGCCCGTCAGATCCTGTCGCCTCTCGCCCGGCGATGCAGGAGCCAGGTACCGCCCGCGGCGGCGAGGGCGAGTACCGCCACGCCCGCCGCGGTCTTCACGGGGTCGGGGCCGAGCGCGCCACCGACCCCCGTCTTCACGTGCCCCTTCGGATGCACCGGCACCGGCACCGGCTGCTCCGCGCGGGCGGACGCCGTGGACGTGAGCGTCACCGACAGGTCGCCCGCCACCTCGCGGTCGCCGGAGCCGGCGCAGCGCGCCACGATCTCGTACGTCCCGGGCTGCGCCGACGGCGGCACCTTGAACCGCCCGGACGCCGCTTCGGCCCGCGCCCGCGGGGCCAGCGCGAAGGTGCCCGCGCCGACCGCGCTCGCGTCGCCCGTCGCGGTGCCGTCCGCGCCGCACGCCGTGGTGTTCACCGTGACGGTGGTGCCGGGCGTGACGGTGGCCGGTGACACCTGGAGCCCGCCCGCGGGCCCGGCGGACGCGGGGGCGGCGCACAGGCCCGCCGAGGTGACGGCGAGTGCGGCGGCGGTCGTCAGCTGGCGGGCTGTGCGCATGGGGCTTGCTCCTGTCGAGGCCTACGTGCGGGACGCACCTCCGAGGTAAGTGGCACTCGGCCGCGTACGCCTGCTGAAGCCCCGTCAGAAACCCTGCGCGGACCCGGCCCCTGACGCATCGACGGGAACGTTCCAGCAGGTCACCACGCGTGTCGCGGAAAGGATCCGAAGCCCTGGCGCGGCGCCTGTGAATGGGTGACCCGGGGCCGGGCCGACAGCTGAGCCCGGCTCAGATCACGTCCCAGGGCGCGGCCTCGTACACCTCGGATACGGCCGCCATCAGCTTCTCGTCCACGGGCAGGTCCAGGTCGTCGACGCGGCGCACCGGGCTGATGCCCCAGGAGTTCGTGACGAGGGCCGCCCGGTACGAGGGCAGGTCCCGCAGCCGTACCGGACCCAGGCGCGTGGGCAGGCCCGCGTCCGCGAGCCGCGCGAGCAGGAGCCGCATGGTGATCCCGGTCAGGTGCGGGGCGTCCGGCCACACGAGATCGCGCCCGTCGAAGAAGGCCACATTGGTGATGGCACCCTCGCTGATCAGGCCGTCGGGGCCGGTGAGCAGCGCCTCGTCGTAGCCCGCGCGGCGCGCCTCCCGGCCGTGGTAGGCCTGCCCGAAGCCGCCGAGGTGCTTGATGTGCGCGACCGGACGTACGTACGGGACGGACATCAGGGCCTGCGCCCGCTCGGCCATCACGGCGGGCAGCTCGGCGGCCGGCCGCACGGTGACCATCAGGGAGGGGGAGCCGCCGGGCGCGTGCACGTACACGCGCACGGAGGCGTCGGCGATGACGCCGGTCGCGCCGTCCGCGCCGCCGTCCCCGGCGAGCGCGTGCCGGATCAGCTCGCGGACCCGCTCCCCGTCGAGCTCCTGGTCGAAGAGTTCCCGCGTCCCGGCGTCCAGACGCTCCAGGTGCGGCCCGAGGCCGCGCACCTTGCCGTCCCTGACCTGCATGGCGGTGAAGTGCCCGAAGCTGTCGAGGGCGCGGGCCCGGAGCGTGTCGACGGTGGCGGGGGCGCCGTCGATCTCGAGTCGGGTGACGTCGGAGGCGGAAGTGGTGGCGAGGGTAGTGGGGGCGGGGGTAGTGGTGGATGCGGGGGTGAGGGGTGCTGGTGTGGTCATGGGCCCACCGTACGTTCGGAGTTCACCGGCCCGGACGGCCCGGACGGCCCGGACGGCCCGCTCGGCTCAGTCCCCTCGGCTCAGTCCCCTCGGCTCAGCCCTCTCGGCTCAGCCCTCTCGGGTCAGTCCTCTCGGGTCAGTCCTCCAGCAGGCGGCGCGGGCCCGGGCCGTGCGCGGCCAGTTCGTCCCACGGGTTCGACAGGGCGCAGCGGTCCAGGGAGAGGCAGCCGCAGCCGATGCAGTCGCTCAGGTTGTCGCGAAGGCGCTGCAGGGTGCGGATGCGCTCGTCCAGGTCCGCGCGCCAGCACTCGGAGATCCGGGCCCAGTCCTCGCGGGTGGGCGTGCGGTCCTCCGGGAGCAGCTTCAGCACGTCGCGGATGGTGGCCAGCGGGATGCCGATCCGCTGCGAGGTGCGGATGAAGGCGACGCGGCGCAGCGTGTCCCGGCTGTAGCGGCGCTGGTTGCCGGTGGTGCGGCGGCTGGAGATGAGCCCTTCGCGCTCGTAGAAACGCAAGGCGGAGGGCGCGACTCCGCTGCGCTCGGCGAGTTCGCCGACGGTGGCTTCCTTGGCGTCCGGTGCGAGATGCGTCGTCATGCCGCCAGATTAATCGCGGTCGCCGCTTGACTTGAACCAAGGTTTAACTAAGAAGCTCTCCGCATGAACACCACCACGGCCCAGCCCGCTTCGCAGCCCGTTACCACCTCCTCTTCCTCGTCCGTCTCCCCGTCCCCCGACACCGCTTTCGCGTCCTCGACCGGTACGCCGGTGAAGGTCGCCGTGATCGTCGGCAGCAACCGTGAGGGCCGCTTCGGCCCGGTCGTCGCCGAGTGGCTGCTCGCCCGGGTGCGCGGCCACGAGGGATTCGAGGCGGACCTCGTCGACCTGGCCGAGGTCGACCTGCCCACGTCCCTGTCCTTCCGCCCTTCCGCCGAGGTCCTGGCCGAACTCGCCAAGGTGACCCCGAAGTTGGCGGAGGCCGACGCGTTCATCGTCCTCACGCCCGAGTACAACCACTCCTACCCCGCGTCGCTGAAGAACGTCATCGACTGGCACCGCGAGGAATGGGAGGCCAAGCCCGTCGCCCTGGTCTCCTACGGCGGCATCTCCGGCGGCCTGCGCGCCGTCGAGCACCTGCGCCAGGTCTTCGCCGAGCTGCACATGGTCACCGTCCGCGACACCGTCTCCTTCCACAACGCGGGCGCGCTGTTCGACGACGAGGGCGCGCACCGGGACCCGTCGGCTGCGGAGGCCGCGGCGAAGGGGATGCTGGACCAGCTGCACTGGTGGGCCTGGGCGCTGCGGTCGGCCAAGGAGGTTCGGTCGTACGGGAGTTGAGCGGCCCGGAGTTGAGGGGCGCTGGGTCGGGCGGCCCGAAGTTGGGCGGCCCGGAGCTGGGCGGCCCGAAGTTGGGTGGCCCGGAGCTGGGCGGCCCGGAGTGCCTACGCCTCCGGCAGCCGCACCACGGCCACCGCGCCCCCGTCGTCCGCGTTGCCCAGCTCCACCCGCGCGCCGATGACGGCGGCCTGGCCGAGGGCGATGGTCAGGCCGAGCCCGGTGCCCTGGCCGCGCTCGCGGGCGCCCGTCTGGAACCGTTGCGGGCCCTCGCGCAGCAGGTGCGGCGGGAAGCCGAGGCCGTGGTCGCGCACCGTCACCGAGGCTCCGTCGACGCACAGGTCGACGGGGCCGCGGCCGTGCCGGTAGGCGTTGCCGACGAGGTTGGTCAGGATCCGCTCCAGGCGGCGCGCGTCGGTGCGTACGAGACGCTCGTCGGCGGTGCTCAGCCGCACCCCGCACCCCCTGAACTGCTCGGCGCAGCCCGCTCGTTGGACCATGCCCTGAACGAGGGTGCCGAGCGGGTGCACGTCCAGCTCGGGCCGCTCCACGTCGGCGTCGAGCCGGGCGACTTCGAGCAGGTCCTCGGTGAGGGTGCGCAGCGCGCCGACGCGGTCGCGCACCAGCTCGGTGGGGCGGCTCGGCGGCAGGAGTTCGGCGGCGGTGTGCAGCCCGGTCAGCGGCGTACGCAGTTCGTGGGCGACGTCCGCGGTGAACCGCTGCTCGGCCTCCAGACGCCGCTGCAGCGTCGCCGCCATGGTGTCGACGGCGGTGGCGAGGTCGGCGACCTCGTTCCTGCCGTGCCGGAAGCCCGGCGGCAGCGGATGCCCGATGCGGGCGTCCAGCTCGCCCTGGCTGATGCGGCGCGCGGTCGCCGCGGCGATGCGCAGGTCGCGGCTGAGCCTGCTGGCGAGCCCGGCGCCGCCGAGCGCGGCCAGGGCCACGACGACGGCACCGGACACGATCAGCTGCTGGTCGAACTCGGCCATCTCGTCGGCCTGTTCGCGCAGCGGAAGCCGTACGGACAGGACGTGGTCGCCGACCGGCCGCGCCGCCCACACCGACGGCTCGTCCGCGTCCATGTCCAGATACGTACTGCGCTGCCCGTCGAGCGCGGCGGCCCGCAGCGAATCCGGCAGCCCGCGCGCGTCGATCGCCGCGTCGGTGTCGTCCCGCGGGACCTGCCCGGTCAGCTCGTACACCTGACGTACGCGCACGAGCTGCGCCGTGGCCGCCGACCGCGCGCCCTCGCACACCTGGTCCAGGCGCGCGTTGTGGATGAGCAGCCCGATGGCGACGGCGACGACCGCGCACCCGCCCGCGAGCAGCGCGGCGATCTTCCACCGCAGTCCGAGGGCGTGCCAGCGGGGGCCGAGGGCGGCGAGGGCGCGCAGGGGTGCGCGCACGAGGCGGGCGCGGGGGAGGCGGAGCCTCATGGGCGGGCTCCGGGGGAGCGGGGGGTCCGGTCCGGAGGCGCGGCGGGCGAGCCCTCGCTGCCCCCGTGCCCCTCACCGTCTTTGTCACCCCGGCCGTAACTCTTGACGTCACTGACGGTGGACATCCGGGTGCCGTCCCAGTGGAAGCGCACGGCCTGCTCGCCGCCCTCCGCGCAGGGGCTGCGTACCAGCAGATCGCTGCCGAGCGTCTCGACGGCGAGGCGCCGCCCAGCGGTGAACAGGATCGGATAGACCTTGCCGCGCTTCTCGTAATAGACGACGAGCACGCTCCGCCCGCTCTCCACGTCCACGGCGACCACCATCTCGGGCCTGCCGTCCCCGGTGAGGTCGGTGAGCACCGGCGGCCGGATGCCCGGCCGCCCCGGCTTCTTCACGACCGGCCGGTCGGCGAGGGTACGAAGGCGGGTGTCCGCGCGCAGCAGCTCCCGCACGTCGGCCTTGGCGAGCCCGCCGGGCCCGAGCGGGTCGAGCCCGTCCAGCGGCTCGGGCGGCGGCTGCTGCGCCGTCGGATCCTCGCCGGGCGCCGACGGCGACGACCCCGACCAGGCGGACCACAGCGGCTCGGGGCGCGGCTGCACCGACACCGGCGGCGCGGCTTCGCTGTCGCCGATGCCGCTGCCGGCGCCGCAGGCGGACAGCACGGCGACGGCCAGGGCGGCCAGGGGCACGCCGGGCAGGATGCGGAAGCGCGGATTCATGTGAGGGCCGAGGAGTGGGGGAGTGGGGGAGCGAGGGAGAGAGACGGGGTGACGGGCGGTGACCGGCCACCGCTGTCGACGGTACGAAGGACGCATCACGGAAACCGGGAGGTTGTGTAACAACAGCGCCCAATGTTCCTGAACATCGGATATCGGGACCTTAGGCCTGGCCGGTAGCCTCCCCGTACTTGAGCCCCGAGGAGAGGAAGCCCCCGCCGTGACGGACCCGACCACCCCCGCACCTCCCACCACGCGCACCGCTCCCACCACCCCCACCCCCACCGCCTCCGCCGTCCTGACCGTCCTGACGACGACCGACACCCCGGACAAGGCGGACGCGCTGGCGCGCGGTGCCGTGGAGGCGCGGGTGGCGGCCTGCGCGCAGATCAGCGGCCCGGTGACGTCGGTGTACCGCTGGGAGGGTGCGGTCGAGACGGCCCGGGAGTGGCAGGTGCTCCTGAAGACGACCGAGTCCCGCTACCCCGCCCTGGAGTCCTGGCTCCTGGCGGCGCACGACTACGACACGCCGGAGATCATCGCGACCCCCGTGACCAGGGGCAGCGCGGACTACTTGTCCTGGGTGGCGGAGGAGACATCCGGGGGAGCCCCTGAGTGACCCCTCCCGACACGCACGCCGAACACCTGCCGTTCTTCGTCTACGGCACCCTCCGCCCCGGCGAACGCAACCACGCGGCGCACCTGTCCGGCCGCGTCCTGACCCACACCCCGGCCCACCTGCCGGACGCGGTCCTGTACGACGGCCCCGGCTACCCCTACGCGGTGGAGACCCCCGGGGCGGGCCCCGTCCACGGCGACCTGATCACCCCGGTCCCGGCGGCGTACGAGGCGGTGCGCACGGCGCTGGACCGCCTGGAGGACTACGACCCCGGGGACCCGTACAACCTGTACGAGCGGGTGGCGCGTGAGGTGCGGGGTGCGGACGGAGCGGGGAGGAGGGCCTGGGTGTACGTGGCGGGGGCGCGGTTGGCGGCGGGGTTGCGGGCGCGGGGGGTGGTGTTGCCGGAGGGCAGGTGGCCGCCGAGTGCCGGCTTGTCCGGGGGCGGTGTTTCCAGCCCGTCCGGCGGTTGAGGACGAGGCGCGCAGCGCCGATCGGCGGCTCCCCCGTCCCACCCGAAGGGGTCACCCACCTCCGGCGTCCAAGGGCACCCGCTCCACCCGCACCGCGCACACCTTGAACTCCGGCATCCCCGAAACCGGATCCAACGCGGGATGGGTGAGCGTATTGGCCCGCCCTTCCCCCGGCCAGTGGAACGGCATGAACACGGTGTCGGGCCGAATCCCGGCGGTGACCCGCGCCGGCACGACAACCCGCCCCCGCCGCGAGACCACGGCCACGGCCTCCCCGTCGGCAACCCGCAACCGGGCGGCGAGCCGAGGATGCACCTCGACGAACGCCCCCGGCGCGGCAGCGTTCAGTTCCTCCACGCGCCGAGTCTGGGCGCCGGACTGGTACTGCGAGAGCACCCGTCCCGTGGTGAGCACGACGGGATACTCGGAGTCGGTCTCCTCGGCGGAGTCCCGATGCACGACGGCCACGAACCGGGCCCGCCCGTCCTCGGTGGCGAACCGGTCGAGGAACAGCCGAGGCGTACCCCCGTGCGCGTCCTCGCCCTCCACCTCCCGCGGGCAGGGCCAGAACACGCCCTCGCCGTCCCTTTCCCGCAGCCGCCCGTACGAGATCCCCGAGTAGTCCGCGACCCCACCCGCGCTGGCCCGCCGCAACTCCTCGAAGACCTCCTCGGCCTCGACCGGAAACCTCTCCCCGTGCCCGAGCCGCGCGGCGAGCCCGTGCAGCACCTCGAGGTCGCTGCGCACGCCGTCCGGCGGATCGACGGCGCGCCGCCGCAGCAGCACCCGCCCTTCCAGGTTGGTGACGGTCCCGGTCTCCTCGGCCCACTGGGTGACCGGCAGCACGACGTCGGCGAGCCGCGCGGTCTCGGAGAGCACCACGTCGGCGACGACCAGAAAGTCCAACGACCGTATGCGCTCCTCCACATGGGCGGCACGAGGGGCGGAGACAACAGGGTTGGACCCCATGAGCAGCAGCGACTTCACATCCCGCCCGAGCGCGTCAAGAAGCTCGTAGGCGGACCGACCGGGCCCGGGCAAGGACTCGGGATCGACCCCCCACACCCCGGCGACATGGGCCCGCGCCGCGGGATCGGTCAGCTTCCGGTACCCGGGCAACTGATCGGCCTTCTGCCCGTGTTCACGCCCGCCCTGCCCGTTCCCCTGCCCGGTGAGACACCCGTACCCGGAGAGCGGCCGCCCGGCCCGCCCGGTGGCCAGACACAGGTTGATCCACGCGCCGACGGTGTCCGTCCCCTTGGCCTGCTGCTCGGGCCCGCGCGCGGTGAGCACCATGGCGTTCTCGGCGTCACAGAAGATCCGTACGACCTCCCGCAACTGCGGGACGGGCACCCCCGTCACCCGCTCCACGTACTCGGGCCAGTGCGCCATGGCGGCGGCCCGTGCCTCCTCCCACCCGGTCGTGCGCTCCCGGACGTACACCTCGTCGACGCGCCCCTCGGCAACCACGAGATGCAACAGGCCGAGGGCGAGGGCGAGGTCGGTGCCGGGACGGGGGGAGAGGTGGAGATCGGCGTGCTCGGCGGTACGGGTGCGCCGCGGATCGACGACGATCAGCGTGCCCCCGTTCTCCTTCAGCTCGGTCAAGTACCGCAGGGCGGGCGGCATGGTCTCGGCGAGATTGGACCCGACGAGGATCACGCACCCGCTACGGGCGACGTCGGCGAGCGGGAACGGCAACCCGCGGTCGACCCCGAAGGCCCGCGTCCCGGCGGCAGCGGCGGACGACATGCAGAACCGCCCGTTGTAGTCGATCTGCGAAGTCCCCAGCACGACCCGAGCGAACTTCCCCAACGCATAAGCCTTCTCGTTGGTCAGCCCACCCCCGCCGAACACCCCACAGGCATCCGCCCCGTGCTCCCCCCGAACCCGCGCCAGCCCCTCAGCCACCCGATCCAACGCCTCGTCCCACCCGGCGGGCTCGAGCTCCCCGCTCACACCGGACCGCACCAACGGCCCGGTCAACCGCACCCGCGAAGACAGCACGGCGGGCGCCGTGCGCCCCTTCCCGCACAACGCGCCCCCGTTGACGGGAAACGCGGGCCGCTCGACGACCTCCACCCCGGCCGCTCCCCGGACGAGGCCCATGCCGCACTGGAGGGCGCAGTAGGGGCAGTGGGTGGGCGTGGCGGGACCGGGTGCGGTCGGGGTCCGTTCGGGTGCGGCCGTGGGGTGCATGCCCCCACCCTCGGATGCGGTTGTTTCACGCCACGGGCCGGCGGGTTACGCGGGCGGTACGGCGACCTCCGGCCGAGGCGGGCCCGGCTGTGAGGCCCGGGACCGGCGCCGGGGTCTTGCCCGGCGCCGCGCCCCCTTCAGCGGACCTCAGATGATGTGGACGCCCTGCCCGCCCGACACGTAACCGGTGGCCCCGGGACGGACGACCTGGAGTTCCTTCAGGTCCCGGCAGTGCGGGTCGGCGTACACGTAGGCGTCGCTTGCGGTGTTGTTGACGACCAGGGCGTTGGGCGCGTTGCTGGGGTAGCAGCCGGGGCGCGGGTCGTTGTACGTGGTGCCGTTGATCGTCAGGGAACCGCCGGGCCCGGCGGCGGCGACGGGCGCCGCGAACGGCAGCGTCAGGGCCACGGCGGTGGCGGCGGCATACATCAGTGCGGAAGCGCGGGGCATGGAGTGGGTCCTTGTCTGGTGCCTGGGCGAATCAGGCCGGGAGCCTACCGACTTACAGTCCCCCCACCCCGCCCGTGAGCCCTTCGAAAACACTCGTCACGGCGACGCAACGGGACCGCAATCTGCCCCGGCCATCCTCGGTCCATGACGCCGTCGAACCTGCACCCGGACCCCCCGGCCCTGCCGGACCCCACGGCCTTCCCCGGCGCCGTGGCCCCGCCGGACCCCACCGCCGCCCTGGACACCACCGCTCAACTCATGACCCGTATCACCGGCGAGCTGGGCACCTGCCTCGGACGCGTCACCCTTAAGGGGTCCCGCGGAACGGCCCCCACCCCCACCCGCACCCCCGTCCCCACCCTCCCCGCTCCTGCCCCCACCCTCCTCCTCGTGGCCCACGGCAGCCGCGACCCCCGCGCCCGCCTCACCGTGACCGCGCTGCTCGACCTCGTCCGTGCCCTGCGCCCCGGCCTGGACGTGCGGCTCGGGCACATCGAGCTGAATGAGCCCGGCCTCGACGAGACGCTGTGCGGCCTGCCCGCCGACGGCGGCCCCGGCGCCGTCCTCGTACCGCTCCTCCTCAGCCGCGGCTACCACGTCAAGCACGACATCCCCGCCGCAGCGGCCGCCGCGGCCCCCGCCCACCCGGGCGAAGCCCGCCCCCGCGGCCCCCTCCGCCTGGCCGCCCCCCTGGGCCCCCACCCCCTCCTCATAGAGGCCCTGCACAGCCGCCTCACCGAAGCGGGCTGGCCCGCCGGGCCCGCGGCGGAAGGGCACGGCGTGGTCCTCGCCGCCGCGGGCTCCCGCGACCCGGACTCCGCCGTCGACACCCGCCGCACCGCCGGCCTCCTGGCCCGCCGCCTCGGCGTCCCCGTCGTACCCGCGTACGCCGCGCCGACCGAGCACACCCCGACGACGATGCCCGCGGCCCTGCGCGCGCTGGCCGCCCGCGGGGTCCGCCACGCCGCCGTGGCGTCGTACTTCACCGCACCCGGCCGCTTCGCCACCCAGGTCGCCGACGCCGCGCCGTGGCTGGCCGCGGCCCCACTCGGCGCCCACCCGGCCCTCGCAGCCCTGCTGCTGCACCGCTACGACCAGGCAAGGTCAGCCACTCCCGTGTCCCACCGACAGCTGACGTCGGCCTGACCTCCGGCCCCCCTCGACCAGGCAGGGCCGGCCGCCCCCGCCCCGCCCCCGGCCCACACCCCCCGCGCACCCCACCCCCCACCCCGTCTACTGTCGATCCATGGAAGGCACCGCACCGCACCCGCACACCGTTTTCTACGACGAGGCAGCTGTTGAGCGATGGGCGCCCGAGCCCGACAAACGGCCGGGGCGTACGGATTTTCAGCGGGATCGGGCTCGGGTGCTGCATTCGGCGGCGCTGCGGCGGCTCGCGGGGAAGACGCAGGTGGTGACGCCGGGGACGAAGAGCCAGGAGTGGGACGCGAGTGCGCGGACGCGGCTGACGCATTCGCTGGAGTGCGCTCAGGTCGGCCGGGAGCTGGGCGCGGCGCTGGGGTGTGACCCGGATCTGGTGGAGACGGCGTGCCTGTCGCACGACCTCGGCCATCCGCCGTTCGGGCACAACGGCGAGCAGGCGCTCAACGAAGTCGCGCAGGGGTGCGGTGGGTTCGAGGGCAACGCCCAGTCGTTGCGGTTGCTGACGCGGATCGAGCCGAAGCGGTTCACGCGCGGAGGGAAGGACGGCGAGCTCGTCAGCGTGGGGCTGAACCTCACGCGGGCCGCGCTCGACGCCGCCACCAAGTACCCGTGGCCGCGCGGTTCCCATCCGACCGATCCGTCGTCGGTGAAGTTCGGTGTGTACGACGACGACCGGCCGGTCTTCGACTGGGTGCGCAAGGAGGCCCCGGCCCACCCGGGCTCCGGGCACCGCACCTGCTTCGAGGCGCAGATCATGGACTGGTCGGACGACGTCGCGTACTCGGTGCACGACGTCGAGGACGGTCTGCACGCCGGGCACATCGACCCGAATCTGCTGCACGCCGAGCCCGAGCGGCAGGATGTCTTTGCCGTTGCCATCGGACGGTACGTGGCGGCAGACACCGATCCCGAGGAGCTGGCCGCGGCCCTCGACCGGCTTCAGGCGCAGGAGTGGTGGCCGCACGGGTACGACGGGTCGGCCGTCGCCCAGGCCCGGCTCAAGGACGCCACCAGCCAGCTCATCGGCCGCTTCTGTCTGGCGGCGGAGACCGCCACCCGGGAGCGGTACGGGACGGGGCCGCTCACCCGGTACGCCGCCGAACTCGTCGTGCCCCGCGCGGCGCGCCTGGAGTGCGCGGTCCTCAAGGCCGTCGCGGACCGTTACGTGATGCAGCGCCCCGCGCAGGAGCGGCTCCGCGCGGACCAGCGCGTCGTCGTCGCGGAGCTGGCCGCCGCGCTCACCGCCCGCGCCCCCGAGGGCCTCGACCCGCAGTTCCGGGCGCTGTACGACGCGGCGACCGACGAGCACACCGCCCAGCGCGTCGTCATCGACCAGATCGCGTCCCTCACGGACGCCGCCGCCCGGTCCCTGCACCGACGCCTCACGGGCGGTCGTCCTAGGAGATGACAGGGGCAACCCATAAATTGTTGAGGAAGCAGAAGACTGAGCAAAATTGAGCAAACAGGAGATCCAGGAGATCGAGGAGCCGGGGCAGCCAGTCGTCAGGTCTGCGGGAGCGGCGTCGGATCGGGCGCGCGGGGACGTGACGGAAAGTGGCCACGGAGCCGCGCAACCCCTTCCGTCCTCACGCTCCGTGCGGGACGCTCCCATGAGCTGAAGGTTTCGAGGAGGCATCAAGTGGTCGACGCGGATCAGACGTTCGTCATCGTCGGAGGGGGCCTCGCGGGCGCGAAAGCGGCCGAGACGCTCCGGGCCGAGGGCTTCACCGGCCGGGTGATCCTCATCGGCGACGAGCGCGACCACCCCTATGAACGCCCGCCCCTGTCCAAGGGCTATCTGCTGGGCAAGGAGGACCGCGACAGCGTCTTCGTGCACGAGCCCGGGTGGTACGCGCAGGCGGACGTCGAACTGCACCTGGGCCAGACCGTCGTCGCCATAGACCGCGCCGCGCACACGGTCCGCCTCGGCGACGCCACCGTCATCCGCTACGACAAGCTGCTCCTCGCCACCGGCGCCGAGCCCCGCCGCCTGGACGTCCCCGGCACCGGCCTCGCGGGCGTGCACCACCTGCGCCGCCTCGCCCACGCCGACCGGCTGCGGCACGTGCTCGCCGCCCTCGGCCGCGACAACGGCCATCTGGTGATCGCGGGCGCTGGCTGGATCGGCCTCGAAGTCGCCGCGGCCGCCCGGGAGTACGGCGCGGAGGTCACCGTCGTCGAGCCCGAGCCGTCGCCGCTGCACGCCGTCCTCGGCCCCGAGATCGGCCAGATGTTCGCCGACCTGCACGCCGAGCACGGCGTCCGCTTCCACTTCGGCGCCCGCCTCACCGAGATCACCGGCCAGGACGGCATGGTCCTCGCCGCCCGTACCGACGACGGCGAGGAGCACCCGGCGCACGACGTGCTCGCCGCGATCGGAGCCGCCCCGCGCACCGCGCTCGCCGAGTCCGCGGGCCTCGACCTGGTGGACCGCGCGGACGGCGGCGGCATCGCCGTCGACTCCTCCCTGCGCACCTCCGACCCGGACATCTACGCCGCCGGTGACGTGGCCGCCGTCCACCACGCCCTCTTCGACACCCGGCTGCGCGTGGAGCACTGGGCCAACGCCCTCAACGGCGGCCCGGCCGCCGCCCGCGCCATGCTCGGCAAGGACGTCACGTACGACCGGGTGCCGTACTTCTTCTCCGACCAGTACGACGTGGGCCTTGAGTACTCGGGCTGGGCGCCCCCGGGCTCGTACGACCAGGTGGTGATCCGCGGCGACGCGGCCAAGCGCGAGTTCATCGCGTTCTGGCTGCGCGAGGGGCAGGTCCTCGCCGGGATGAACGTGAATGTGTGGGACGTCACGGATGCCATCCAGAAGCTCATCCGCACGGCCGCCCACCCCGATCCCGACGCCCTCGCCGACCCGAACCGCCCGCTGACGTCCCTGCTCGGCTGACGGCCCTGGCCGGAGGGGCTGATTTCAGCCTGTCCGGCGTTCGAGGACGAGGCGCGGAGCGCCGACAGCGGGGGTCCGGGGGCGGCAGCCCCCGGTTTCGGAGAAGGGGCGGGACCGGGGCGCCCCGCGAGGACAGGAGTGTCGGTGCCGAGCCGTAGAATCCCAGGGTGGCTGGACGGATCAATGACGAGGATGTGAAGGCGGTTCGGGACGCGGTCCCGATCGACGCCGTCGTCTCCGAGTACCTCCAGCTGCGCAACGCGGGCGGCGGAAACCTCAAGGGCCTCTGCCCCTTCCACGACGAGAAGTCGCCGTCGTTCCAGGTCAGCCCCAGCAAGGGCCTGTTCCACTGCTTCGGCTGCCAGGAGGGCGGCGACACCCTCACCTTCGTGATGAAGGTCGACCACCTCACCTTCTCCGAGGCGGTCGAGCGCCTCGCGGGCAAGGCGGGCATCACGCTGCGTTACGAGGAGGGTGGGTACAACCCCTCCCACCAGCGCGGCGAACGCATCCGCCTGATCGAGGCGCACAAGGCGGCCACCGACTTCTACATCGCCCAGCTGGAGAGCGCCGAGGCCGAGATCGGCCGCAAGTTCCTCGCCGAGCGCGGCTTCGACCAGGCGGCGGCCGCGCACTTCGGCGTGGGCTACAGCCCGGCGGGCTGGGACCACCTCACCCGCTTCCTGCGCGGCAAGGGCTTCACGGACAAGGAGCTGATCCTCTCCGGGCTCTCCCAGGACGGCCGCCGCGGCCCCATCGACCGCTTCCGCGGCCGCCTGATGTGGCCGATCCGCGACATCGGCGGCGAGGTCGTCGGCTTCGGCGCCCGCAAGCTCCGCGACGACGACAACGGCCCGAAGTACCTGAACACGCCCGAGACCCCGGTCTACAAGAAGTCCCAGGTCCTGTACGGCATCGACCTCGCCAAGAAGGACATCGCCAAGGCCAGCCGGGCCGTCGTCGTCGAGGGCTACACCGACGTCATGGCCTGCCACCTCGCGGGCGTCACCACGGCCATCGCGACCTGCGGCACGGCCTTCGGCACCGACCACATCAAGATCCTGCGGCGCCTGCTCATGGACAACGGCTCCGCCCGGGTGATCTTCACCTTCGACGGCGACGCGGCCGGCCAGAAGGCGGCCCTGCGCGCCTTCGAGGACGACCAGAAGTTCGCCGCCGAGACGTACATCGCCATCGCGCCCGACGGCATGGACCCCTGCGACCTGCGGCTCGCCAAGGGCGACGCGGCGGTCGCCGACCTCGTCCAACCCCGCACCCCGCTGTTCGAGTTCGCCCTCCGCCAGATCGTCGCCCGGTACGACCTGGAGACCCCCGCGGGCCGCGCCGCCGCCCTCGACGAGGCCGCGCCCGTCGTCGCCCGCATCAAGAACACCGGCGCGCAGCACGAGGTCGCCGTGCAGCTCGCGGGCATGCTCGGCATCCTCGACACCCAGTTCGTCGTCAAGCGCGTGGCGCAGCTCGCCCGCTGGGCCCGTGAGCGCGGCGGCAAGGGCCCGGCCCCGCAGCGCGGCGCCGCCCCGCAGGGCCCCGCCCCCGCCGCCCGGCAGGGCCACGCGGGCCCGGCCCTGAACCTGCGCAATCCGGTGTACGCCACGGAGCGCGAGCTCCTGAAGCTCGCCCTCCAGCACCCCGGCCTGGTCTCCCCGGCCTTCGACGCGTACGGCGTCGACGAGTTCACCGCCGCGCCCTACGCCGCCGTGCGCCAGGCGATCCTCGACGCGGGCGGCGCGGAGTACGGCACGCAGGATCCGCAGGACTATCTGGTCCGGGTCCGCGACGCCGCCCCCGACGACGGGGTCCGCGCCATGGTCACGGAGCTGGCCGTCGAGGCGATCATGCGCCGGACCGTCGACGCGGCGTACGCGGGGGAGCAGCTGGTCACCGTGCGGCTGCGCGCGGTGGACCGCCGGGTCCGGGACGTCCAGGGCACCTTCGCCCGACTCGCGGGCAGCCACGGCGACCCGGAGCAACTCTCCGCCGTGCAGAACGAGTTGTGGGTCCTGCAGCAGTACGGCCGCGCTCTGCGCGAGCGGGGCGCCGCAGCGCTCTGACCTTCGCGGGGAGCCGCTCCTCAAACGCCGGAGGGGCTGGAAAATGTGCCGGTGAGTACCAGCCCGTCCGGCGTTTGAGGACGAGGCGCGGAGCGCCGACAGCGGGGGTCCAGGGGGCGGCAGCCCCCGGTTTGGGGAAAGGGGCGGGACTGGGGCGCCCCGCGAGGGGTAACCGTCCGGTCACGCACCGGACTCAAAAAGTCACCGCACGCCCCTCGTGGCGGCCGTGTGTCGTACTCCACACTGGGGTGCGGTGCCTGAGTCCTCGGAGCGCGGCCGGCCCGCAGCAGACAGCGGGTCCGACATTCCCGCGGTTCCACACATCGTGTTCGGGACGGACAGCGGCGAGGCCGTCGACGCCGGTCCCGCTGTACCGCTGCCGTCCCCCGCGGCAGCGATCACCCTGGAGGTCGCCCCCGTGCAGACCCAGACCCTCACCCAGACCGACACCGCCGCGCCCGTGGACGCGGCGGTGGACGCCGACATCATCGCGGCGGTGCCGCCGCAGGGCCACGCACCGCTCCATCCGGAACTGCCGGAGGCCGCCGAGCCGGCCCCCGAGCAGCCGCCCGAGGAGGTCGTCGAGGTCGTCGAGGTGCCGAGCCCCCGCAGCCGCGCCGACACCGGCGGCCCCTCCTCCGACCTGTTCCGCCAGTACCTGCGCGAGATCGGCCGCATACCCCTGCTCACCGCCGCCGAGGAGGTCGAGCTGGCGCGCGCCGTCGAGGCGGGCCTGTTCGCCGAGGAGAAACTGGCGGGCACCCCCGACCCGGACTCCCAGCTCGCCCTCGACCTGGACAAGCTGGTCGTGATGGGCCGGATGGCCAAGCGCCGCCTCATCGAGGCCAACCTGCGCCTGGTCGTCTCCGTCGCCAAGCGGTACGTGGGCCGCGGCCTGACCATGCTCGACCTGGTCCAGGAGGGCAACCTCGGCCTGATCAGGGCGGTGGAGAAGTTCGACTACGCCCGCGGCTACAAGTTCTCGACGTACGCCACCTGGTGGATCCGCCAGGCCATGTCCCGCGCCCTCGCCGACCAGGCCCGCACCATCCGCGTGCCCGTGCACGTCGTCGAACTCATCAACCGCGTCGTGCGCGTGCAGCGCCGCATGCTCCAGGAGCGCGGCTACGAACCGACGCCCGAAGAGGTCGGCGCCCACCTTGACCTGCCGCACGAGCGCGTCAGCGAGGTCCTGCGCCTCGCCCAGGAGCCCGTGTCGCTGCACGCGCCCGTGGGCGAGGAGGACGACGTCGCGCTCGGCGACCTCATCGAGGACGGCGACGCGACGAGCCCCGTGGAGTCGGCGGCGTTCCTGCTCCTGCGCGAACACCTGGAGGCGGTGCTCTCCACGCTCGGCGAACGCGAACGCAAGGTCGTCCAGCTCCGCTACGGCCTCGCGGACGGCAGGCCCCGCACCCTGGAGGAGATCGGCAGGATCTTCGGCGTCACGCGCGAACGCATCCGCCAGATCGAGTCGAAGACCCTCAACAAGCTGCGGGACCACGCCTTCGCGGACCAGCTCAGGGGTTACCTGGACTGAGGGCCCGCCCCCGACGGCGCTAGTCGACCTCCGCCACGGCCTGCGCGAACTGAGCCGCGTACAACCGCGCGTAGGCGCCTTCCGCCGCCAACAGCGCGTCGTGCGTGCCCTGTTCCACGATCGCCCCGTCCTCCATCACCAGAATGGTGTCGGCGTCGCGAATCGTCGACAGACGGTGCGCGATGACGAACGAGGTCCGCCCGTGGGCGAGCCGGGCCATGGCCTTCTGGATGAGCACCTCGGTACGGGTGTCCACGGAACTCGTCGCCTCGTCGAGGACAAGGATCACCGGGTCGGACAGGAACGCCCGCGCGATGGTGATGAGCTGCTTCTCGCCCGCGCTGACCCCCGTGCCCTCGTCGTCGATGACGGTGTCGTACCCGTCGGGCAGCGTCCGGACGAACCGGTCGGCGTGCGCGGCCCGCGCGGCCTCCTCGACCTGCTCGCGCGAGACGTCCTTGGCCGCGCCGTACGCGATGTTCTCGGCGATGGTGCCGCCGAACAGCCAGGTGTCCTGGAGCACCATGCCGATGCCGCCGCGCAGTTCGTCGCGGGACATCCGGGCCACGTCGACCCCGTCGAGGGTGATGCGCCCGCCGGTGACCTCGTAGAACCGCATGAGCAGATTCACCAGGGTCGTCTTGCCCGCGCCCGTCGGCCCGACGATGGCGACGGTGTGCCCCGGCTCCACCACCAACGACAGGT
The DNA here is from genome assembly GCF_055594065.1 of Streptomyces sp. NPDC040610. Lineage (NCBI taxonomy): Bacteria > Bacillati > Actinomycetota > Actinomycetes > Kitasatosporales > Streptomycetaceae > Streptomyces > Streptomyces sp. NPDC040610. The sequence goes on from NZ_JBVIXA010000017.1 coordinate 28,359, forward strand.
CCTCGATCAGCGGCTTGTCCTTCTCGTACCGGAACGACACATGCTGCATCTCCACGCGCCCGCGCGGATCCACGGGGCGCTCGCCCGGCACCGGGTCGGCCTCCTGCTCGTCGGCGTCGAGGAGTTCGAAGATCCGCTCGGCGGAGGCGACGCCGGACTGCACCAGGTTCGCCATGGAGGCGACCTGCGTCAGCGGCATCGAGAACTGCCGGGAGTACTGGATGAAGGCCTGCACGTCACCGATGGACAGCGACCCCGAGGCGACGCGCAGACCGCCGACGACGGCCACGAGGACGTAGTTCAGGTTCGACATGAAGAACATCAGCGGCTGCATGACGCCGCTGTTGAACTGCGCCTTGAACGACGCCTCGTACAGCGCGTCGTTGTGCTCCGCGAAGGCCTTCGCGGACTCCTCCTGGCGGCCGAAGACCTTCACCAGGGTGTGCCCGGTGTACATCTCCTCGACGTGTGCGTTCATCGCGCCCGTGGACTTCCACTGCTGCACGAACTGCGGCTGCGAGCGCTTGCCGACCTTTGTCGCCACGACGAACGACAGCGGCACGGTCACCAGTGCCACCAGGGCGAGCAGCGGCGAGATCCAGAACATCATGGCGAGCACGCCGATGATGGTCAGCAGCGAGTTGATGAGCTGGCCCATCGACTGCTGGAGCGTCTGGTTGATGTTGTCGATGTCGTTCGTGGCCCGGCTCAGGACCTCGCCGCGCTGCCGCTTGTCGAAGTACGACAGGGGCAGCCGCGACAGCTTCGCCTGGACGTCGCCGCGCAGCCGGAACACGGTCCGGTTGATGGCCCGGTTGGAGAGCCGCGTGGCCACCAGCATCATCAGGCCCGCCGCGAGGAACGCGCCCGTCGCGAGCAGCAGCACCGCGCCGACCGCGCCGAAGTCGATGCCCTCGCCGGGCGTGAAGTCGAGCCCGGAGAGCATGTCGGCCATGCCGCCGTCGCCGTGCTCGCGCAGCCGCTCGATGGCCGCGGCCTTCGACTCGCCCTCGGGCATGTTCCTGCCGACGATGCCCGCGAAGACCAGGTCGGTCGCGTGGCCGAGGATCTTCGGGCCGAGCACGGACAGCGCGACGCTGATGACGACGGCCGCGAGCATCCCGTACATCGTGACCCGCTCCGGCCGGAACTGCGCGAGCAGCCGCTTCCCGGAGCCCTTGAAGTCCATGGACCGCGAGTCGGGCCCCATCATCGGTCCACCGATGCCACCAGGGGGCATTACGCGGCCTCCGCTTCCGTCAGCTGGGAGAGGACGATCTCCCGGTACGTCTCGTTGTCGTCCATCAGCTCGTGATGGCGGCCCGTGCCGACGACCCGGCCCTCGTCGAGGACCACGATGCGGTCGGCGTCACGGATGGTGGACACGCGCTGGGCGACGATCACGACGGTCGCCTCGCGGGTCTCCTGGGTGAGCGCGGCCCGCAGTGCCGCGTCGGTGGCGTAGTCGAGCGCGGAGAAGGAGTCGTCGAAGAGGTAGATCTCCGGCCGCTGCACCAGCGTCCGCGCGATGGACAGGCGCTGGCGCTGCCCGCCGGACACATTGGAGCCGCCCTGCGCGATCGGCGCGTCCAGCCCCTCCGCGAGTCCCGCCACGAACTCCTTGGCCTGCGCCACCTCAAGCGCGTGCCACAGCTCCTCGTCCGTCGCGTCCGGATTGCCGTACCGCAGATTGCTCGCCACGGTCCCGGCGAACAGATACGGCTTCTGCGGTACGAGTCCGACGGTGCGGGCGAGCAGCGCGGGCTCGACGGTGGCCACGTCGACGCCGCCCACCAGGACCTCGCCCTCGGTGGCGTCCATCAGCCGTGGCACCAGGCCGAGCAGCGTCGACTTGCCGCTGCCCGTCGACCCGATCACGGCGGTGGTCTCGCCGGGGCGCGCGACCAGGTCGATGGCCTTCAGGACCGGCTCCTCGGCGCCGGGGTAGCGGAATCCGGCGCCGCGCAGCTCCAGGTGGCCGTGGCCGCGCAGCTCCCGCACCGGCTCCGCCGGGGGCACCACGCTGGTGTCGGTGTCCAGGACCTCCTGGATGCGCTCGGCGCACACCTCGGCCCGCGGGATCATCATGAACATGAAGGTGGCCATCATGACGGACATGACGATCTGCATCAGATAGGCGAGGAACGCGGTGAGCGCGCCGATCTGCATGTCGCCGTCGTCGATGCGGTGCGCGCCGAACCAGACGACGGCGATCGACGACAGGTTCACCACCGTCATGACGATCGGGAACATCAGCGCGAGCAGCTTGCCGGAGCTCACCGAGACGTCGGTCAGCTCGGCGTTGGCGCCCCGGAAGCGCTCCTTCTCGTAGGAGTCGCGGACGAAGGCGCGGATGACGCGGTTGCCGGTGATCTGCTCGCGCAGGACCCGGTTCACCGTGTCCAGGCGCTCCTGCATGGTGCGGAACAGCGGTCGCAGGCGGCGCACGATCAGGCTGACGCTGATGCCGAGCACCGGCACCACGGCGAGCAGCACCGCCGACAGCGGCACGTCCAGGCCGAGCGCCATGATGATGCCGCCGACGCACATGATCGGCGCCGACACCATCAGCGTGAACGCCATCAGGACGAGCATCTGCACCTGCTGGACGTCATTGGTCGTCCGCGTGATCAGCGTGGGCGCGCCGAACTGGCCGAGCTCCCGCGCGGAGAAGGACTGCACCCGGTCGAACACGGCGCCCCGGACGTCACGGCCGACGGCGGCGGCGGTGCGGGCGCCGTACAGGACGGCGCCGATGTTGCACACCATCTGGCCCACGGTGACGGCCAGCATCAGGGCGCCGAACGACAGGATGTAACCGGTGTCCCCCTTGATGACACCGTTGTCGATGATGTCGGCGTTCAGGGTGGGGAGATAGAGCGAGGCGCAGGTCTGCAGGAACTGCAGGAGCACCAGCAAGGCGATGGGCTTCTTGTACGGACCCAGATGGGTCCGCAGGAGTCGTATGAGCACGCTCGTCTCTCGGCTGAGTCATGGATGGGGGGAGGCGGGGGGAGGCGTCGTCGAAGTCGCCCACCATCCTGCGCCACCGCACCCACCCGCGTGCAACCGATTAACCCATGACTCGGTCAAAAATCAGCCTCGGTCAAGAACTGGGCACACTGAACGCTTTGGTTCCCTCACGCAGCGCTGTGGAATACCCAATTCCGCAGCAAAACGACCGACCCGGCCGCCCGGGCCGCGGTGAGGCGACTCGGGCGACCGGGTCTGTGGTGAGGCGACTTGGGCGACCGGGTCCGTGGGGAGGCGACTCGGGCGAACGGGTCCGTGGTGATCCGCGGCGAGGCGGCTCGGACAGCCGGGGGCCCGGAGCGAGCCAGGGCGAGGCGGCGGCTCAGGCGACCGGCGTCCCCGAGAACGCCCCCGGGTGCGCCTGCTCCCGCACCGTCACGTACTGCTGCCGCACCGCCTGCCCGACGGCCAGCTCCTCGCCGGGCTCGAAGACCTGCGAGACCGCGCCCTGCCACAGCGGCAGCTGCCCGGTCAGCGCCCAGGCGGCCTGCCGCGCCGCGCCGATCGCCGCGTAGTCCGCGGGCTGTACGACCACGACCTGCGTGCCGAACAGCATCGGCGCCATCGCCCGCACCGCGGGCAGATCGGCGGCGGGGCCGAGCAGGAACACGCGCCGCACCTCGACGCCCCGCCCGCGCAGCACGTCGAGGGCGTCGCCGAGCCCGCACAGCATGCCCTCGAACGCGGCCCGCGCCAGGTGCTCGGGCTTCATCGACTCGCGCCGCAGCCCCGTCAGGGTGCCCGCCGCATGCGGCAGGCTCGGCGTCTTCTCGCCCTCCAGATAAGGCAGCAGGACGAGCCCGTGGGCGCCCGGCGTCGACTTCAGGGCCAGGTCGGAGAGCGCTTCGAGGTCGGGCAGGCCCAGCATCTCGGCGGTTCCGCGCAGCGCCCGTACGGCGTTGAGGGTGTGCACGACCGGCAGATGCATGCCGGTGGCGTCGGCCAGCGAGGTGATCGTCCCGCTCGGGTCGACCAGCGCCTCGTGGTGCACGGCCATCACGGAACCGGAGGCGCCGAGGGAGACGACGGCGTCGCCCTGCTGCACGCCGAGCCCGAAGGCGGCGGCCATGGTCTCGCCGGTACCGGCGGAGATCAGCAGCCCCTCCGGCGTCGTACCCGCGGCATCCGCCGGACCGATGACCTCCGGCAGCATCGACTGGTGCCCGAGCGCGAGCTCCACCAGGTCGGGACGGTAGGAGCCGGTCGCCGCCGACCAGTACCCCGTGCCCGAGGCCCCGCCCCGGTCGGTGGTGCGCCGCGCGGGCCGCCCGAGCAACTGCCACACCAGCCAGTCGTGGGCCTGCATGAGCAACTGGGTGCGCAGCGCCGCCTCCGGCTCGTGCCGGGCCAGCCAGCGCAGCTTCGTCACGGGCATCGGGGCCTGCGGTACGCAGCCCACCGCCTGGGCCCACGCCTGGCGGCCGCCGAGCCCGTCGACGAGGTCGGCGGCGGCGACCTGGGCGCGCGGGTGGTTGCCGACGAGGGCGGGCCGGACCGTGTTGCCCTGCGAGTCGAGCGGAACCAGCGCGTGCTGCTGTGCGCAGACGCCGATCGCTTGTACGCCTTCGAGCAGTCCGCCGCCCGCCGCCTCGCCGAGGGAGAGCAGCCAGGCCTGCGGGTCGACGTCCGTCGGTTTCCCGCCGCCCTCCGGGGCCTCCACCGGATGCGGGGCATAGCCCTGCCTGAGTACGGCACCCGTGTCGGCGTCACAGACCACGATGCGTGTGAATTCGGGCGAACTGTCCAACCCCGCGACTATCCCCATGCCGAGGATTCTGCCGCACAACGGACGATGCCCCGCACGGCTGTCCGTACGGGGCTCGTCGTCGCAGGTGACCGCGCGGCGGCGGCGCGCCCGGCGCCCGCGGCGCACCGGCTACGTATTGCTGGTGCCCCAGTCGTCCTCCGCGCCCTGCCCGCGCTCACGCAGCGACCGCACCCGGTCGGCCACGGAGTCCGGCATCCGGTCGCCGACCTTCTCCGACACCGAGTGGAAGGCCTTGCCCGCGACGTCCCGGCCCTGCTGGGCCGCGGACTCCACGGTGTTGCGGACGGCGGGGTTCTGGGAGATCTCGCGAACCGATTTCTTCAGCTGCTCGTAACGCTCGCGTCCGGCCCGGGTCCCGAGCACGTACCCGAGTGCCAGACCTGCCACGAATGTGAGCCGGTAGCGCATGACGGCCACCCTTCCCTTGCCTCGACTGTCCCGACGTCGGTCGCGGGGGATACCGATTGGCGGAGCACCCCCCTGCTTGCGCTAATGTATGTGTCGCAGCGAGCGCACGCCGCCCGGGAATCCCCAGGTAGGTGACATTGTTGCAGTGACTCCGTCACCACGAGTCATTCCCCTGTAGCTCAATTGGCAGAGCAGCCGGCTGTTAACCGGCAGGTTACTGGTTCGAGTCCAGTCGGGGGAGCGCGGTCTCCTGTAGCTCAATTGGCAGAGCAGCCGGCTGTTAACCGGCAGGTTACTGGTTCGAGTCCAGTCGGGAGAGCTGTTCGAGAGGGCCCCTGAAGCGTTCGTTCGCGGCGCAGCGGGGGCCCTCCCGCATGCCCGGACCCCTCCGGGAACCGCCCCCAACGATCCCTCGTACGTGCTTGTTTCGCCCCCGGTGGAACCGTGCGGGCCGCAGTGGGGTCCTCATGGTCGTGCATAGCCGACCAGCCGGAGCAGGAGATCGTATGAGCGGCTATGCTGCGGCAGACGGCGCGCACAAATGTGCGCGACGCGCCGTTAGGGGCGGTAGCTCAGCCGGTTAGAGCAGCGGACTCATAATCCGTCGGCCGTGGGTTCGAGTCCCACCCGCCCCACTCAGCAGAATCGATCTGACCTGCGGAAACGTCACGGCGTGGCGTTTCCGCAGAGATCTCTCGCCACGCCCCCGCCGCACGCGGCCTCCTTGCTGTGGCGCAACGCTCCCGCGACCTGGTGAACCGTCATGGACGGCAGTGGCCGCCGGGTTGGATCAAGGGGGAGGGGGCGTCGAGCCGGACGGGTCCGAGTACCCCTCCGAAGAAGTGTTCCCCACCTGCGCTCGCAAGTGCGTCCTAGGCCGCTCTGGGGTGCCTTGCGGAATCACGCCTCGGTAAAGCTTTCCGAATGGACACTCACAAAAGGGGCATAGCTTAACTTCCTGCCCCTTGCCTTCTTGATGTCACCTGCATCAAAGTTCGTCACGACCTGCACACAACTCATTACGAATGTGTGTGCATCGTGAGGGTGGGGGGCTGTGGTGACGGCTGCGTTGATACGCATGCGCGTGCTGGTCGTGATGCTGGTGCTGGCCGTTGTCGCGGGCGGCGGCTGGCTGGTGGGGGTGTCGGCGGGCGAAGCCGGTGCGGCTCCTGGACGCGGCGGTTCGAGCCGCGGCAGCTCGGATCGCATGCCCGTGCCCGCCCCCGAGCAGAAGCCGGTTTCGCTCAAGGATCGGCGCGAGCAGACCAAGGATCGGGCCAAGGCGTCGAAGGCCCGCGCGCTGCCGACCACGAAGAGCCGGCCCGCGAGCGCCGCACAGATCGAGTTGCTCAAGCGCAACCAGCGTCAGCTGAAGGCGGCCGACCGGCCCAAGGCAGCCGCCCCCAAGGCAGCGGCCCCCTCCTACTCCAGCGGTGCGCTCTACCAGTACACGGTCGACCCCTTCGGGAACACGGCCGCTCAGCAGGGCGGCTGGCTGATGGCGCTGGGCAACCACATCGGTGCCGCAGTGCCGGGGGAGCCGCTGCAGGTGTCGGCGGCGATCTGGCAGACCGGGGGAGCGGACGACGAGGTGCACCCGGTGAAGGTGCGCTGGCAGGTGAAGGACTACTGCGCGGGTACGCCGGACAAGGTCCTGGACTTCGGGCAGACGGTGCAGGCGCCGACGCTCAACACGGACAAGACGTTCCCCGTGGTGAGCGCCTCCATCACGCTGCCGACGACCGTGTGCGAGAAGCCCGACCCCTCGTATTTCGTCTACGTCTGCACGACCGTGGCCGACGACCCCACGGACAAGGAGACCTGCGGGTCGTACAACCTCTTCTACATGGTCCCTGCCCTCCCGGACGGGGCCGCGTGTGCCGCGCTGTGCGGCGACGCGAGCGGCGCGGTGGGGACGACGGTGATGCGCGCCGACCCGGTGAACACCGCGACCGGCGCCTTCACGGAACCCTTCACCGACGCTCACGTGGCAGCCCCGGGCGTACCGCTGAGCGTGCGGCGCGTGTACTCCTCGGACAACACGAGTTCCGGTGCACTCGGCAAGGGCTGGCAGTTGCCGTGGGAGACGCGGCTCGCCGTGCAGGCCGACGGTGATGTCACGCTCATCGGCGAGGGCGGCGCGCGGCATACCTACGCGAAGAAGAGCGGGGGAGCGTACGCGGCCCCGGGACAGGCCCGTTCCACGCTGTCCGCCGACGGCAGCGGCTACAGGCTGACGACGGCCGACCACCGGGTCTACTCCTTCACCTCCGAGGGACGGCTGTCGTCGCTCAAGGACCGGACCGGTCGGGGCCTGACGCTGGAGTACACCGGCGCCAGGCCCACGAAGATCACAGATGCCGCCGGGCGGACAGCCGCACTGTCCTACACCGGTGACCGTCTCGACCAGCTGAAGCTGGCCGACGGCCGTCTCGTCGACTACGACTACACCGGCGATCGGTTGACCGGCGTGAAGGCGCTGGACGGCAGCATCGAGAAGTACGGCTACAGCCCGGCCGGTTTCCTGGACGAGGTGACCAAGGCCGACGGCAAGGTCGCCACGAAGAACGTGTACGACGACAAGGGGCGGGTGACGTCCCAGACCGACGGGGTCAAGGAAGAGACGCGCTTCGCGTACACGAAGAACGGCGCGTTCGACCAGGTCGACGTGACGGCGCCGGACGGCGGCGTCTGGACGGACATCTACTACAAGAACGTCCTGTTCACCCAGCTCGACCCGCTCGGCAACAAGAGCTACTACCGCTACGACCAGCACTTCAACCGCACCAGCGCGGTGGACGCGGAGATCCGCGAAACGCAGTGGGACTTCGACACGTCGGGCCGGATGAAGCGGCGCTCGTCCCGTGCCTCCGACGAGTCGTGGACCTACGACAGCGCCGGCAACGTCGCCACCCACACGGACGGCGAGTCGAACAAGACCCTCTTCGGATACAACGCACAGAACCAGCTGACCTCGGTCGACGGGCCGCTGACCAAGCCGGTGACGTACGGGTACGACGCCACGACGGGCCTCATCGAGACGGCCACGTCCGCACGCGGGAAGGTCACGCGCTACGGCCACGACGCAGACGGCAATCTGAAGTCCGTCACCCTGCCCGAGGGCGGCAGGCGCACTTACACGTACGACGACTCCGGCCGGTTGAAGACGGCCGTCGACCCGCGCGGCAACGAGCCCGGCGCGGACCCCGCGAAGTACACCACCGGCTACTCCTACGACGCCGCTGACCGCCTCAAGACGGTCGAGGACGCCCGCGGCAACGTCACGGCGTACGACTACGACCCGGCCGGGCGCCTGTTCACCGTCACTGACGCGAAGAAGCAGGTGACGAGCTACGGCTACGACGACGCCGGCCGCCCGACGACGGTCACCGACCCTGCCGGGAAGAAGCAGGTCACCGGCTACGACAAGGTCGGCAGGGCCGCGTCGTTCACCGACCGCACCGGTGGCACCACCTCGTACGTGTACGACAAGGCGGGCCGCCAGTCGCAGCTGGTGACCGCGCGCGGCAACGTCGAGGGCGCCAAGAAGTCCGACTACACCTGGAAGTTCGGCTACGACAAGGTCGGCAACCGGAAGTCGGTCACCGACCCGCAGGGCAGGACCAGCGGGTTCGCCTGGGACGCCGACGACCGCCCGCTGTCGACGACCGACCCCCTGGGCCACACCCGCTCCGTCACCTACGACGACAACGGCTCGGTCACCGCCACGTCCGACGGCCTCGGCCACGGCACGACGCTCGCCTACGACGACGAGGGCCGCCTGGAGTCCTCGAAGACCTGGTCGGGCCACCTGACCCGGTACGAGTACGACGACGACAACAACCTGACAGCCGAGGTCTCCCCGGAGAAGGAACGCACCACCTACGGCTACGACGGTGACGGTCGCCGCACGACCATGGTCGACCCGCGTGGCCACGCCACCGGCGCCGACCCCGCCAAGTACACCTGGTCGATCGGCTACGACTCGGCGGGTCGCCCCACCTCGGTCACCGACCCGCTCAAGCACAAGCGGACGACGGGCTACGACCAGGTCGGCAACGTCACCTCGGTGGCGGAGCCCGGCAACAAGCCGACGGCGTACGCCTACGACGCGCTCAACCGCGTCGACCTGATCACCGGACCCGACGGCGGCACCACGGACCCGACCTACACCAAGGCCGGGTTCCTGGACACCAGCAAGGACGCCAACGCCCGGGTCACCACCTATGGATACGACGCCGAGGGCCGGATGACCTCGGTCAAGAACCCCCTGGGCGAGACCGTCGACCACACCTACGACGCCGAAGGCAACCGCACCAAGGTCACCAACGCGCGCCGCCAGACCATCACCACGACGATCGACTCCCGCGGCCTGCCGACCAAGGTCACGTACTCGGACGGATCGCCGTCGCAGACGTACACGCGTGACGACGCGGGCCGCGTCATCACGGTCAAGGACGCCACCGGCACGCGGACACTGACGTACGACAACGACGACAAGATCGAGACGATCACGTCGCCGGGCGCGGACAAGCCGTTCATCTACCGGTGGAACACGGACGGCACCCTCAAGTCCCGCACCTATCCCGACGGCCGGGCCACCTCGTACGCCTACGACGACACCGGCCGGGTCAAGACCCAGACGACCGACAGCAAGGCCACCGGCTACGCGTACGACGAGGCGGGCAACCTCACCTCGGTGACGCTGCCGACGACCACGGCACGCACCGAGAGCCGCAGCTACGACGAGGCGGGCCGCCTCGCCTCCCTGACGACCCCGTCGGGCAGCAACTCCTTCGCGTACGACGACGCGGGCCGGATCATCACGGACACGCCCAAGGGCGGCAAGCCCACGCGGTACGCGTACGACGGCGCGGGCCGGATGAAGCGGGCGTGCACCGACACCGGCACCGCGTCCTGCCTGCCCGGCACCGACGGCGAGACGTACACGTACGACAAGGTCGGCAACCTCAAGACGGCGAAGGCGTCGGGCACCACGACGACGTACGCGCACGACGAGGCCGACCGGCTCGACTCCGCGACGAAGGGGTCGACGACCACCGAGTTCGACTACGACGCGGACGGCAACCAGACCAAGGACGGCGCGGACACCTACGCGTACGACCCGCTGGGCCGGGTCAAGTCGGCCACGATCGGCTCGGACGCCTACGCGTTCCAGTACGACGCGGACGGCAACCGCACCGTCAGCGACAAGAACACCAAGCTCGCCCGCACCTCCCGCTGGGACATCAACAACCCGCTGCCGCAGCTGGCCACCGACACCGACGGCGCCGGTGACCTGATGGCGGACTACCGCTACGACCCCGACGGCACGGCGCGGTCCATGGACCGCACGAAGGGCACGTTCCACTTCACCCAGGACCGGCAGAACTCCGTCAGCACGGTCTTCGACGCGGCGGGCAAGGACAACTACCGCTACACCTACGGGCCCTGGGGCAAGTCCACCGGCAAGGCCACCATCAGCGGCGGCCAGACCAGCATCTTCGGCTACACCGGCCAGTACAAGGACCAGTACCTGCCGGACCGCCTCCTGCTGCGCGCCCGCTCCTACGACATCGACCAGCGCCGCTTCACCAGCCAGGACCCGGTCCCGGCCGCCCTCGACAACTCCAGCAAGTCCTCGTACGCGTACGTCAACAACGACCCGTCGAACCTCGCCGACCCGTCCGGGGCGTGCCCCTGGTGCATCGGCGGCGTCATCGGCGGCGTCGTGGGCGGCGGGGTCTATGCCCTGACACACCAGGACGACTTCGACTGGGGAGACTTCGCCGGAGCCACGGCCAAGGGCACCGTGATCGGCGCGGGCGCCGGCTACCTCGCCCCCGCGGGGATGGGCTTCGCCACCTCGCTCGGCCTCTCCGGGGGACGGGCCCTGGCGACGGCGGTGGTCACGGACGCCGCCATCGGGGCGGCCTATACGTACGCCGTCAACTCGGTGCAGTGCCAGCCGACTAGCCCCACGGATTTGTTGTTCGGGGCTGCGGGTGGGGCGCTCGGCAGTCTTGTAGGACCCGCTTGGACATGGGGCAAGAAACTCGTGAACAAGCCGGGCGGGGCGGTGGCGCCAAGGCGTTTTGGCCCTGGAGCAGCGCACGCTGACGATCCGGCGTTCGGTGGGGCTTCGTCTGGGGACGACACAGTGAGTTTGTTCAAGGCCCCGCAGAGAGGCGCAGGTCAAAATCAGCACACCAACGGCTACCGGGCTGACGACTTCCCCGGCAATCCGAATGACCCGTATGCTTTGCCTGATGGGCATGCCTACTTCGCAGAGGATCGATCTTTGGCGCAGACATATGCCAATTCGTACGGTGATGGAATAGTTGAAATCAAGATACCGGCGGTTGATTACGAGCGATACTTTAGGGGTTATCGGCGGAAATATCAGGGGGGTCCGCAATATGAGGTCGCGATTCCTAATTATGACATTGAGAAGCTGAACGGGTATCCGAGGATATGGCACAAATGAGTGATGAGCAGGAATGGCGAAGAGTTAAGGATGGCCTGCCTTATGGTGTGCGCGTTCGATGTGTTGTGGAGCGGCACTATCAGTTTGGGATGCTCGTACACATACCCGAATTCCCCGCAGCTAGAGCCGTAATTGATGCCATCTCTTATGTCCCTGATGGTGAGGTCTGCGATTCGACTCGGTGGCCCGAGGTTGGCGTTGCCATCGAAGGGGTGGTTGTCGACCATGTCGAGCGCAATCGGCAGATCAAACTGAGGGTCGACTGAGGCTAGTACTCCAGCCGTAGTTCGCGATCATGGCGAGTCACTGCTTATGGCCCGTAGACGAGATCCACGCCACCACTGGCCTCAATCAGCCAGGACAGCGAACCACTGCCGAAAGGCCAGCCAGTGGGGTCCAACTTCCGGCTCATTTACCACACTCACCCAGGTTGGACGGCTTACGCCAGTAGGCCCGACATGGCACTGATGCTGAAGTACGGCCGGAGCGGATCGCCTCAGAGGTCCAGCCAGGTCGTCCTGCCGGACGGAACCACAATCCGCTTCGGAGGTCGTTGGATGCAGGATGGTACCTTCGTCCGATGAGTGTCGACCAGTTCTCCTATCTATGGGCCGCCCCGCCAGGAACCTATGTTCTTGAGCGACTTGAAGTGGGCGGAGACGAGGTTCTGCTCATCGTCCATCAGGTGAACCAGATGGTGGAGCTGATTGACGATGAGACCGTTCATCAACAGGTCGTTCAGAGGATGCTGGACTCAGGTGTTCCAGTGGTCGACGAATAGTCCGTGCGAATCGTGGTGAGTCTGTTCCTGTACGGCATCTCTCTTGTGCGGTCCACGTCGCCTCAGCTTCCACTCGGCGTCCGGTGATGTAAGTGAATTTCTTTGACCTCTTGCAGACGGAAATCTCCCGGCACAATTGGGCGGGTATGACGTGCGGGTGCCTCGGATCGGCCGAACACATTCCCCGGGACTTCCTCCGCTCCCTGGGCGGACCGCCCCCGGAGGACACGGGGGAGGGCTGGGCGGACGACCACGCCTTCGTGCAGTCGAACCTCATGCAGCCCGCCGTGGCCACGGCGTCCATGGTGATGGCGGCGCTCGCCGCGGGCGCCCCGCACGAGCATCGCCACCAGCTGATGTCGGTCCTGCACACCTTGGTCCACGGCGAGCAGGACGACACCGCCGAGGCATGCCTCGACCTGGTCCGCGGCGGTTCCTGGATCCTCTACGAGGAAATTTGCTCAGGCCGTTCCATCGAGGCGGCGTCCTACGCCTACGAGATGCTTGAACTCTTCCCGGAAGAGGACGCCAGGCTCAATAGCGTGCGGCGGGCGGCACGCGAAAACCTCTCGTACGACCTCCGCTGACGGAATCCCACTCCTGCTGCCCGCGTCTGCGGTGCTCGCCCTCGCCTAAGGAGACCTTCCAGGCCGGCAGTCGGCACAGGGCTCGCTGCCTGGACGAGCAGCGCCGTTCCCCGCAGGGGCAGGCCCGCCCTGCCTCGTTCGCGAGCAAGCTCGAAGAGGCGGAGCAGACGGAACGGCAGAACGAACACCCTGACCGCAGACCGAACGCTCCGCGCCCGTTCGCAGGCGATGCCGCTGGATCCTGCGTATGTGCAGATCGAGGAGCAGGCCGAGGAGTTCGCCTTCCACCTGCGTCGCGTCGCCGCCCGGCAGGCCCGCGAGACCCGGCACCGCGGTGATCCTCTCGTCGACCGCGTGCACCACAGCCTCTAAACCGTTCAGACCTTCACCGCTGGAAGAGCGCCACTGTGCCCACCGATGACCTCATAGACCTGTCCACCACCATCCCGCTGTGGGTGGTCGTCGCAGTCCGCGTCTACAAGAGACCGTCCACGTCGGGACAAAGAGCCTTCCTCGCCACGATGGTCGTCCTGGCCATCGGTGCCACCCTGCGGCTGTCCGCCGTCGAGGACCTGTTCGCCGACCTGACTGGCCTCCAGGACGCGGCGGTGCTGCCCAAGCACTTGGCCATCATGGTGGCTTGCACCATCCTCCTGGGCTGGGTGGACTCCGTTGTTCCAAGGGGCGAGAGCGACCCCACCTGGCGCCGTTGGGTTGCCTTCAGGCCACGCGTGGCGGTGCTCGCCGTGTTCAGCATCGTCGCCACGGCAGCGTTCCCCTACGCAGCACCCGCCATCACCGCGGCCGACGGCTCCAAGGACTTCTCCTCCGCCCAGTACGGCGACGTCGCGGGCACCGTCCACCTGGCCTGCTACCTGCTGAGCATGGCGGCAGCCCTGGCGCCGTCCGCGTTCCTGTACTTCACGGTCGCCCGCCGGACGAACGATCGGCTCCTGCGGCTGTGCATGCGCTTCCTAGGGCTCGGCGCCCTCGCGGGATGCCTCTACCCCGCCTACCGGATCTCGTACCTGGCGTACGGATTCGCCTCCTGGACGTACCCGCTCAGCGAGCCCGCCTTCCACCTCGGGGGCTCCCTCTTCCAGTTCGTCACCATCACGTTCGTTCTGATCGGCAGCTCGGTACGCGCCGTCGACCTGGTGGTCCGAGGGATCCGGCAGCGCCGCGGGCTGATAGCCCTGCGCCCGCTGTGGATAGAGCTTGTGTCGGTTCTCCCGCCGGAAGCCATCCTGCGCCACCTCAAGAAGGGGAGTTCCCCACAGGCCGACCGGCTGCGGCTGGGCGACTTGTATGGGCGCCTCGACGAGCGGGTCGTGGATATCTCGGACGCTGTGTTCGAGCTGCTGCCGTGGGTCAGCGAGGACCTCCGCCGCGAAGCTCTTGTCGCCGCGCGCGGTGTAGGCCTGCACGGAGCGGAGGCCCGCGCCGCACGTGAGGCCATCTGCCTGCGCGTGGCCCGCCTCAAAGCTGTTCAGGGCGAGAGCTTCGTCGTCCGCCCTGCCAGCACGTTGCTGACACTGCGCCACGACCTCCTGGCGAACGCGAACTGGCTCGCCCGCGTCACCCGCCACTACACCTCTCCCCGCATCGCCGAGATCGCCAGCACCCTCGACGGGCGCATCGCAACTCCCCAGGAGGCTTTCGCCGCATGACCGACACCGCTGCCACCGCGCCGCACCAGGAGGAGAGCCGCGCCGCACGGCTCATCACCGACGGCACGGAGCCACGCAACGTCATCGTCCTGGTGAGCCTCGGCGTCGGCCTGGCCCAGGACAACCCGCTCACAGGCCTCGCGTGGGGGCTCGAAGCCATCCTGTTCGCCGCGGTGATCCCCGTGGCCTACATCAAGCACGGCATGCGCCGCGGCATGTGGGCCGACCGTCACGTAGGTCAGCGGCAGCGCCGCATGCTCCTCATACCCGTCATCATGGCGTCCGTCGCCGCGGGCATCGGAGGCATGCTCTGGCTCCAGGCCCCTCGCCAGATGCTGGCTCTGGTCGCCGCGATGCTGGCCACCCTCGCTGTGCTGCTGCCCATCACGGCGTTCTGGAAGATCAGCGTGCACACCAGCGTGGCCGCCGGGGCTCTCGCGATGCTCGCCGACGCGTACAGTCCGCTCCTTTGGACTGCCGCTCCGGTCGTCGCTGTGATCGCCTGGTCCCGGATCGTTCTGCGCGACCACACGGTGGCGCAGACCGTTGCCGGAGCCGTCGTCGGGGGCGTGGTGGCCGGCCCTGTCTTCGCCGCGGTCAGCGGATGACGGGAAGACCGCTCCGGCCGTATGTCTCGTGCCCGTGACGACCATGAGTTGATTCTCAGCTGCTCCTCTACAGCGCGATGCGGCGGGCATATAGCGTTCATCGCGGTCGGCGACTGCCGCTGAGCCAAGGCCACGACGCCACCGCTGAGGAAGGGTGCCGCTAAGGCGCGTCCGCAGTCCACCACGCCCTTATACAGGGTCGCACTCTGAGCACCGAGACAGCTTCTGCCTTCCTGGTGCCAAAGGGACCACCTCCGCTCGCGCGGAGAGCACCACATCCACCGTCAACTCCGGATCCTGCAGGACGGACCACCTCCGCTCGCGCGGAGAGCACTGAGGAGCCGAACGGGAGCCGCCCAGACGCCACGGACCACCTCCGCTCGCGCGGAGAGCACTACGCGGTGTACCTCGACGGTCCTGGAGGGTTCGGACCACCTCCGCTCACGCGGAGAGCACACGACGCAGGCGACCATGACGATGCCCAGCCCCGGACCACCTCCGCTCGCGCGGAGAGCACGCCCGTGACCGTGCTGCCGGTGGTGCTGCCGCCGGACCACCTCCGCTCGCGCGGAGAGCACACGAGATGGCCGGCGTCGGCATGACCATGTGGCGGACCACCTCCGCTCGCGCGGAGAGCACGCCTGGGAAGACCGGCCGCTGTTCCCCGTACGCGGACCACCTCCGCTCGCGCGGAGAGCACCGGTCGCGGACCTGGACGACCTCGGCGTGTGGCGGACCACCTCCGCTCGCGCGGAGAGCACTGGGGTGGGGCCCGTACTCTCGCTCATGTCGACGGACCACCTCCGCTCGCGCGGAGAGCACACGCCCCGGTCGCGGGCCGGGACCTGCGACGGCGGACCACCTCCGCTCGCGCGGAGAGCACTGACCACCTGCCCACACTGCACCCACAACGACCGGACCACCTCCGCTGGCGCGGAGAGCACCTCAACCGGGAGACGACCGTGACGAAGAAGCCCGGACCACCTCCGCTCGCGCGGAGAGCACTCCGAGAGCTGCCGTGCGATTCCGGTCTGCTCCGGACCACCTCCGCTCGCGCGGAGAGCACCAGCTCGGGGCGACCGTCGCGATCACCCGCGCCGGACCACCTCCGCTCGCGCGGAGAGCACGGCGGCGGCGGCCCCGGCGGCGCCTCCCGCGGCGGACCACCTCCGCTCGCGCGGAGAGCACACGTCGAACAAGGCCGACGTCTACGCCGCGACCGGACCACCTCCGCTCGCGCGGAGAGCACTGTGCCGGCCGACGGCTTCGGCTGTGCGGACCACCTCCGCTCGCACGGAGAGCACAACACGAGACCGGATGGCGCTCGGCGCTGCCGCGGACCACCTCCGCTCGCGCGGAGAGCACGACGGTGCCCCCGTCTGTTGTGAGCGTCAATTCGGACCACCTCCGCTCGCGCGGAGAGCACTCCCGCGACGCCTGCAGCTCACTGCCCAGCCGCGGACCACCTCCGCTCGCGCGGAGAGCACGGTCGGTGTAGCCACAGTGCCTCCTCAGGCTGCGGACCACCTCCGCTCGCGCGGAGAGCACGTCGCCGACGTGTTAACCCTGAGCTGGCAGAACGGACCACCTCCGCTCGCGCGGAGAGCACAGTTCGGCGAACTGCATGTCCCGCTGGGTGTACGGACCACCTCCGCTCGCGCGGAGAGCACAGCGTGACCACGCTGCCGTCGGTGAGGAAAAGCGGACCACCTCCGCTCGCGCGGAGAGCACCACCGGCGCCTGTTCGGGGGCGGCTTCCACTGCGGACCACCTCCGCTCGCGCGGAGAGCACGACGGAGCACCGGGAGATGTAGCTCCGCCCCGCGGACCACCTCCGCTCGCGCGGAGAGCACTTTCGCCGGTCACTCCGAGGACAGCCGAGATGCGGACCACCTCCGCTCGCGCGGAGAGCACACCTGGTCGACGCCACCGAGGCCCTGCGCAACCGGACCACCTCCGCTCGCGCGGAGAGCACGCCCGGGGCTGGGGCCGGTGGCTGCTGGGGGGCGGACCACCTCCGCTCGCGCGGAGAGCACCGCTCCGCGCTCCTGGACAGCAGGAGCACGATCGGACCACCTCCGCTCGCGCGGAGAGCACTGGGGGACGGGGGCCCGGCCGGGTCGCGTCAACGGACCACCTCCGCTCGCGCGGAGAGCACCCAATCGCCTACGTGCTCCCACACCCCGGCGACGGACCACCTCCGCTCGCGCGGAGAGCACCACCACGTCCCCGGCCGGTACGGCGGCCAGGCCGGACCACCTCCGCTCGCGCGGAGAGCACCCTTCCCGACCTGCAGGCCTACGATGGGTTTGCAGTTTCTTTACCCTCGTGTTGAAAGGCCACGAGGGTGAGGCCGTCGAAGTCGATTGGGTGGCGTCGTCGGGTGCCTGCGGTGCGCAGGGCGAAGCCTTGTTCGTTGTCGCTGGGGTAAGCGAGGACGGATATGCCGTCGCCGGTGCAGGCGGAGACGGCGGTCCAGAGTTCGTCACGCACGCGGGCGGAGACGGTTCCCACGTACAGGTGGGGGGTGACTTCGAGGAGCCAGCGGGTGAGGGCGCCGCGGAGGTGGTCGGGGATGGCGGTGACGGAGAGCACGATCATCGAGGCCATGTGTGGCGTGGTCCTTTGGCTGGAGTGTCAGGTGTCGGCTCCGTGGTTCTTTCCGCCGGGGATGGTGCCGCTGATGGGGTCCCAGAGGTCGACGAGGTGTTCTTCGGGGTCGGGGGCGTCAGAGGGGGTGTCGGGGTCGAGGAGTTGCTGGATGTCGGTGACGATGCGGGGGAGAAGCTTGAAGAGGCGCAGGCCGTCGCGGAATGAACGGCGGGCTGAGGCTTCCGGGTTGGTGGCGGAGTGGAGGGAGAAGGCGAGGGGGATGGTGAGCTCGGCCTTGTAGAGGTCGGCGATGTCGTAGACGAACGCCTGCTGGTTGCCGTTGTGGACGAAGCCGAGGGCCGGTGAGCAGCCCAGGGCGAGGATGGCGGCGTGGACGATGCCGTACAGGCAGGTGTTGGCTGAGGAGAGCGCCAGGTTGACGGGGTCCTGCGTGTCCCATGAGGCGGGGTCGTAGGAGCGGCGGAAGCGGCCGATCTTGTACTGCTGTGCGAGCAGCCGGTAGTGGGCTTTGACGCGTCGGCCTTCGAGGCCTCGGAGTTGGTCGAGGGTGGGGTCGGCCGGGGCGGTGCCGTGGCCGAAGCGTTTGTTGTACATGGCGGTGGCAATGGCGAGGCGTTGTGTGTCGTCGGCCCAGGCGCGGGTCTGGCGTTCGAGCCAGGTGGTGGTGAGGGAGTCGGGGAGCGTGGCGGCGTAGCAGCGGACGCCGCCTGAGCCGGTGATCAGGACGGTGGTGCCGTGGCGGGCGAGTGTGGCCAGGGCGCGGGCGGTGATCGAGGTGCCGGGGCCGAGGAGGACGCAGCTGAGGGCGGCGGTGGGGAGGTAGACGGTCTCGGTGCCCCGGCGGTCGCTGGTCACTTCGGCGCAGACGCCGGTGTCGTCCTGGTGGATGCGGACGATGTCCAGGTACAGGAACGACAGGGAGTCGGCGATGCGCGGCAGCATTGCGACGGTGGGAGCGGCGAGTTGGCGCCGGGAGTCGGCAGGGGAGCGGGCAGAGCGAGGTGCGGCCGCCTTGGTCATGAGGTGTCCCGGGCGGGGGCGATGCTGAGCAGGCCGCAGCCGTAGGCCTTGCCGCGGCCGATGCCGTCGATGATCTTCTTGCGGAGGGGTTCGGGATCAGTGATGGCCGCGGTGCCGTCGAAGCGTGTGCGGGCGTGATGGATGTGCCGCTGCTGGGGGGAGTTGCGGGGGCCGTGCGGGCCGCGGGCGGCCTCGAGGGGGTGGGGCTGGTGGGTGAGCGGTTTGAGCCCGGCGGTGGCTGCTTGGCGGAGCCACCATTCGTCGGCGTCGGCGCCGTGCAGGGGCACGACGGCGGGCAGCTTGTAGAGGCGTCGGGTGGTGGCGCCGGGTTTGCGTACGGCGCTGGCCACACAGCGGTAGTGCACCGTGAGGCCGGGGCGCAGGGCGTTCAGGAGTGCGTCGAGTGAGCGAGTGTCCCCCTTTCCGTAGCCGGGGGGGAGTTGGCTGAGGTCGGGTTCGTGGCTGCTCTGGAGGAGGATCTGTGCTCCGGTGGGGGTGTCCTCGATACGGAAGAGGACGCCGAAGCGGGCGCGTGGGTCGGGGCCCGCGTGCGAGGGGAACAGGGTCATGAGGCGCTGGTGCAGACCGACGGCCGTTTCAGTGCCGTTGAGGTCGCGGCGGGCGTCGCGGGAGCGCTGGTCGGGGACGATGCGGGTCAGCCAGGTGGTCAACGACGGTGTCCTTCCAGGGCTGGGCGGTCGAGGTGTTCGTGGGCGTACGCGGCGAGAGCGGTCAGGTGGCTGATGCCGAGCCCGGTGTGTTGGTCGGCCGGAAGGCGGAGGCTGCGTTGATAGAGGTCACGGGTGTGGTGGGCGCGGTGACCGGGGCGGAAGGAGAGCGGCTGGTCGTTGATTTCGCTCGTGGGCTGTGCCCCGTCCTGCCCGTCGTGTGTGCCTGGATCCTCGGACGTCAGGAGCCGGTTCAAGGGCCGGTCGGCGAAGAAGTCGATGGCTTGGAAGCCGTTGCGTGGGCGGGGTGCGGCGAGCGGCAGGTGCACGAGGTGGTGCAACGGATCGGTGGTGGCGCCCAGGAGGAGCGGGCCCTCGGGCGGGCAGGAGCGACGCCCCAGAAAGAGCGGCCATCGCGGTGCGAGGAGAGCAACTTCGGCTTGGCTGAGTAGTTCTGTGTCGTCCGGGCCGCCGGTGACGGCGAGGGTGAAGGCCGCGTCGGCGAGGTACATGCGGTGGGTGAGAAGGGTGCCGGTGTCGCCGGACCGCTTCTTGCCCTCGGCGGTGGTGACGGTGGCCTTGGCCGGCAGGCCGCCGCCGACGGTGTGCAGGTCGCGGAGGAGCACGCCGGGCCGGTCGACGCGAATCGTCAGGGACAGCCGGGCGAGGTCGTCCGGCGGCTGGTCCTGGCTTCGGCCGAGCGCGGACGCCAGCAGCCCGATGACGCCGGAGCGGGTCGGGAACAGGGCGGTGTCCCGCTCGTTGAAGGGGCTGCGCTCGCCCCAGGACTGCAGGGGGCCGGTCAGCCGGAGGAGCAGGCCTGTCTCCGCTTGAGGATCCGGGGTGCGGGGGGAGTTCACGCGGCCTCGCCGTTGGCCTCGATGAGAGCGGCGTCGAGGGCCATGGTGATCAGGTCGTCGAAGGTGTCGTGCCGTCGGCCGAGGCCGGCCAGGTCCTTGGCGTCCAGACCGGCCCAGCCCGACGTGAGGACGCGGCCGGTGCCGAGCAGCTTGTTCGCCGCCTGAGCGTACTCAGCCAGTCGTGTGCGCGAGTCCTGCGCGAAACCGTTCCGGGCCTGCACCGGCTCTTCGAAGGCGGCCGCGTACGACAGCGGACGGTCCGTGCGCACGGAGAGGTGGACCAGGTCGGGGATGGTGTGCGGGGCAGTGGAGTTCTTTTTGGCCTGGGGGAGCGACTCGATGAACGCACCGAGGAACGCGCTGGTCAACTCGCGGACAGCCTGCGGTTCATCGCCGATGTTGGCGGCGAGGTCGCGCAGGTCGACCGTGGCGTAGCGGTAGAAGGTTCCGGCACTGAACTCGGCGTGGCCCATGTGCCCGCTGCCCGTGGCGTCGCCCCAGGCCGCGGTGATGTCGTCGACGGCGGAGAAGTAGTCCAGCTCCACGTCGGTCTGGTGGGTGGTCAGCGCGTGGGCGACCTGGACGGCGCCGTCCACCCCGGCGTTGTCGACTTCGGCGAGCATCCGGCCGAAGAGGTTGATGACGCCGTTGCGTGAGCGCAGGATCGCCTCGACGTCGTCCTTGGGCAGCACGCTCTTGTCGGCGGGCTTCTTGATGTCCTTGGCCTTCTCCACCGCGTCGCGATGGGCCTGGGCGAGGTCGGCCAGCTCGGTGACCGCCACCTCGGGCACGTACACCATCGCGTTGGTGAGCACCTTGTTGGGCACGATCTGCTTGGGGTCGGCCGGGTCCTTGGCGAGCTCGAACTTGATGCTGCTGGCGGCCGCGATGTGGGCGCCCGCGCGCTGAGCATCGGCCTCGGCCCAGCCGCGGGTCAGCAGCTCCTGGGTGACGCGCTCACCGATACGGCGGGTGCGCAGTGCGGCCTGGCCGACCTTGTCCTCGAAGACGGCGCGGATGGCGCGCTTCCAGGACTGGCTGCTGACGCGGGTGCGCAGCGTGTTGCCGTACTGGACGGTCTTCACGGAATTCGTGTCGTCCCGGTTCAAGTTGGAGAACGGGACCGACTGCAGGATGTGGATGTCGATGAAACGGGCGGCAACGGACACGGAGGTCTCCCTGAGAGGCTTGGCGCAGAGGTTGTGGGCAGGAGCGGATGGGTGAGCGGCGCCGGTCAATCCCCGTCCGCAGGCTGGTCGGACTCGTCACTGAGAGTCTCTTCGGCGTCGGCGCGATTGGCCCGATCGGCGGCATCCGCGGAGCGTTGCCGGTAGTAGTCCTGCAGCCAACGACGGGAGATCCGCCCGGAGTGGTCGGGCCAGGCGAGCAGATCGCTCAACAGCCGCGCCCAGTCAACCGGCACGCCCAGGCCCCGCAAGTAGCCGACAGCTGCGGGCAGATGACGGTGCAGGCCGTCAATGCTCTGACGTGTGAGAAGGTTCAGTCGCGCTTCAGCCCCCGACTCCCGCATCGCCTTGTCCCGGCCGGGACTGTCGGTGACGGCGGCGGCGAAGGCGGCGCCCAGGCTCGTGCCGTAGCGCTGCCGCCCTGTCAGCACCGCCGCTGCCTCAGCGGCCTTCTCGACTGCGGGTCCGGCATCGGCGGCACCTCCGCCCTCGCTCTCCTCCAGCTCGGCGGGCAGATCCGTGGCGGCAGATCCACTTCGGGGCTGCGCCGCGATCATCGCGGCCACCGCGTAGTAGGCCCGCTGATCGGCGTCCGAACTGAGGCTGTTCTCTGGCAGCCAGGGCGCGATGAACCGGTGCATGCGTTGCGTCAGACGGTCGTTGATCCCGCGCCGCAGTCCGCCGCGCAGCGCACTTCGGGCTCCGGGGTCCTGTCGGCAGAGCTGCTCCGTCCACTGGGTGTAGGCCAGCAGGCGCTGACGCCGTGCCGAGGCCGGGTCGGTGGTAGCGGCCTGAGTGGTCATTCTGTTCCTCGCCCCCTCTAGTTCTCGTCCACGCTGTGCGCTCACGCGCCCTGCGGCGCCTTCACGGCTCCGTTGGTCTTCTTGCGGGTCCCGCCGTACAGCCCGATCCGGGCGTCGGAGACGGCCTTGGCGCCGCGTTGTGTGCGGGTGACGGAGGCGGTCACGGTGTCGTACGCCTCCACGGCCAAGGCCAGGAACGCAGCCCGTGATCCGGCCCGGTCGAAGCCTGCGTCCAGCGCCGTGCCCGAGCGGTCCAGGCGGCGGAAGCGGTCCCAGAACTCGTTTTCGGCGCGGGGCCAGTAACGTGCGCCGGCCTCGGCGGCCCAGGTGTCACCCTTGGCCTTCGGGTCGCGAACGTAGGCGGACCAGGCCTGCTTCACCGCTCTGTCCAGGCGCCGCCCGTACAGTTCGCCGAACTGCCGAAGCCGCGCCACCGGCAAGGCGGTCCGCGGAGTGTCCCGCTCGGCGAAACCCAGCACCGGCGGTGTCGTGCCGGACACGAACTGGATGTCCTTGGCCTGTGCTTCCTGCTCGAAGCCGAGGGCCCGCACCCGCAGGTCCTCCGAGACCTCGAAGGCGTACTCGAAGACTTCGGGCCGCTTCGGCTGGGCGGTCCCGGGAGGCTCCTTGAGCAGCAGGGCATCCAGGTCCCGCCACAGGGCCCGCCGGGAGTCGGCCGGACGCGGGTAGGGATTGCCCTGCTGGCTCACCTGCCAGATCAAGAAGGGATCACTCCGAGGGATCCGGCCGGAGCGATAGGCCCAGGTGATGTAGGCGTCCCGCACCAACTGCCCGTCCTGGCCTTCCGGTACGAGAAGGAGCGCGTGCTGGGAGCACGCGGTGAGACGGGAGCAGGGCCCGGTTGGTGCGGGGGGTGCTTTGCCGGGGTCCGGCAACTCGTCCCGCTCCCAGGGGCACTGATCCCGCGCCGCCCTCACGGTGGATTCTGGCCTGACCAGTCCGGCCAGCAGCGTCTCGAAGAGGGTCTCTCCCTCAGGGTGGTACGAGAGCGCGGTGCGCAGTGGACCGGCTGTCATGCTGGCGCTCTTCGTGCCGTTGACTTCTCGGGCCGAGCAGCGGCCGGATGGGCCGTAGTAGTGCCACACCAGAAGATTCAGCACTGCTTCCGATGCGGTGGGCAGCGTGGGGCGGGCGTCCCTGTCAGGACGGAACCAGGCGTGGTTGTTGCCTGAGGCGCGCGTGACGATCAGCTTGTTCACGCCGGCGGTCTTGTCCGCGTCGCACTGCTCAGCCAGACGCGCGTCCTGCATCCACGGGCGCCCGCCCTCCGGGTCGAAAAGGAAGAATCGGCTCTCGTACCTGGAGAAGTACGCGGCAAGGCCATCCCGCGGCAACTCTCCCTCGTCCCACACGTCTTGGAGACGCGTGCCCCAGTCTCGGGTGCCGGCCTCATCCAGGCCGGTGACGCGGGCCGTGAGGGCGTACAGGATCCGCAGGAGGGCGGAGTGTGCCGGAGGGGACGTGACGGCCAGGCCCGCGATGTCGTGGCTGCGCAGGAGCAGTTCGTGTAGTCCGAGGCGATCAGGAGGTTCGCCAGCTGAAGGGGGAGGGGCGCTCGGTGACCAGCGGATGGGGATCCACGGCTCGTTGAGAAGGTTGCAGGCAGGCGGTGGCATAGGGCTCCAGGTGAAGAGACACTATGGAGAGGGATCTCCGCGTGCGCGGAGGTGGACCGTGTGCCGCGTGAGGAGCGATCACGTGTCATTCCCTTGGCCCGCGCAGGCGGGCGGCGCCGCCCTGGCGCCGGTCAACCGGAGAGCAACACCACGCGCCAGGGCGGCTGTTGAAGACGTTAGTGGAAGTGTGCTGCGTGCGGAGCACACTTCTGCGGAGGAGGCTCGAAATCGCGGTTACACGACCTCCAAGCCGACATCCGATGTCCGGATCGTGCGGCCTCCGTGGCGGCAGGACCATGCGATGCCTTGCGTATCGGGTTCTGGCCGCATCCGTAGCAGTACGACATCGCGGAGCAGCGGCTGCTCGTCCCAGCCCTTGGGCGCCTCGCAACCCCCTTCGCCTCTTAGCCACTTGCCTGGCACCGGGGCGGTAAGGGAAATGATCTGCGCCAGTCGGCTGCGGGGGAGTCCACGGATGCCGTCAGGCAGCGAATGGATCCCCGCCTTGTCGAGCGTCAGCGAGCCATTGCCCTGCTCGAACAGGCACAACACCCGTCCAGTGTCTGCTCCTAGACGTGATGTCAGCAGCTCTTCCGTGACGCCTGCCTTCCGTTCACTGAGCCGGTGGAGATCACCGGCGACGTCCGCCGGGGCGCAGATGCCCACCATGGTGGCCAGATGTGTCTGGGCCATCTCCTCGGCCTGACGCTCGGCATCCAGGATGCGCAGCTGCTCCTGCTCTGAGGTCTCAGCCAGCCGGTCCACGAAGTCCTCCGCGTACACGGTGTCGATCAGGTTCTGGACATCGCCGGGGACGTCGATGCCTGCCGCTTCCGCCTCGCCCAGGACGAGGGCGGTACGGCGCAACAGCCCGGCGTCATAGACCAATCCCCAGCTCCGAGGCACGGCAATGGCCCCTTGGGAGTCGACGGGTGCCAAGACGGTCAGACGTGGCGACTCTTCCGGGATCGCCCAGAGCGGGCGACCGGTCTCGCCGCGTTCGTGACGACGGCCCCGTCCAGCACGCTGGAGGATCTGGGCCAGCGGGGCGAGATCGCTGACGATCAGATCGAAGTCGAAATCAAGCGACTGCTCGACGACCTGGGTGGCGACGAGGATGGACGCCGGACGGGGCCGGGCGATGTCCTCCGCACCGCGCGGCTTGCCGAATGCGGTCTCACACGCGGCGGTGATGCTCTGCCGCACGCCAGCCGGATAGCGTGAATGCAGCAGACGCAACCCGCCCTTCCGCTCAGCGAGTTCGGGAAACGCGTTGCGCAGGTCCCGGTACGTCTGCTGGGCCTCGGCAACCGTCGTGCAGCACACCAGCGCGGTACCCCCGTCCGATGCCACGGGGCGCAGCACCTCCCGCAGCGCCTCACGGCGGCCACCTGGACGCGGATCCCACGCCAGGTCCGCCTCCGTGTCCCACATGACCGGCCGGATATCGAGGTCAATACGGCGGGCCCGCTCGCTCCTCACCGCTCGCGGAGGCGAGACGGAACCGGTCGAGGCATCCGTGAACAGCCAGCCCGGATAGTACGGCTCGACGGCAGAGGGCTCCGGGAAGCCGGCGCCCCGCCGATAGGCGTCCACCAATGACGACGCCGTACGCCCCGTCAGCGTGGCCGACAGCAGAACCACCGGCGCGCGGAACGCGCCCAGCCACTCCAGCAGACGGACGAGCAACTGGTGCATCCACGGGCCGTAGGCGTGGGCCTCGTCGACAACCAGGACCTTGTCGGACAGACCGAACAGTCGCAGGGCGTTGTACTTGAGAGGGAGAACGCCGCTGAGCACCTGATCGATAGTGCCCGCGCCGAGCGGGGCGAGCAGCCCACGCTTGTGACCGCGCAGCCACGCGCCCGCCGCCGTCGCGGTCTCCTTGTCCGCACTGATCTCGCCGTCCGGCACTTCCTCGCCCTCACCGGGCGCGTCTGCCCCGGCGTACAGCGGGCTGAGCCAGGCCATGGAATGCAGCAGCGTCAAGGCCCGCTCTCCGCCCATGGCGGCCTGCGCGAACTTCCTCACGCGAGGGAACATCGCGTCCGCGGTGGCCATCGTGGGCAGCGCGAAATAGAGCCCCCGCGCTCCGGCTGCCCGCCCCAGCACCGACGCCGCGTACAGAGCGGCCTCCGTCTTGCCATCGCCTGTCGGAGCCGTGACGAGCAGCAGCCCCGTACCCCTGATCGCCGTGAGCTCCGGTAGCCGAGCTGCAAGATCGGCTTGGAGGGCGTTCGGGGGAAAGGGAAACATCTCACCGAAGTACTCGGCGTCGAACCGAGCTCGGCCCAGTTGGGCTCGGGACACCCATTCCGGCGCGGCCTTACGGGCGTGGTCCCAGTGGGCATCCAGTTCTTTAGGAGTCGCCCGCCAACCCTCAGGAGGCAGCCTCGGAATGATGGCGTCCTTCTGGCTGGCCAGCCAGTCCGCGACAACTACCAGACCGGAGACAACCACGCTCAGCTCGGCTGGCAGCCCCTGCGCCGGCACGGCATCGGCATACGTGATGCGCCGCAACTCCGCGAAATGCGCCTTGCGTTGAGCCGCCCAGCCTTCTTCGCCGAGACCTGGCTGGTAGCCACTCGCAGCGGCCAGTTCCTTGGCCAGCAGCACTCGGCCGAAGCATCCATGGTGCCCACCCAGCATCTGGGCGACCTGCTGCCATACCGCCCGGCGCATCTGCCGCTGGCCACCTGGGTAACCGGCCTCCTCCAGAAGCCGCGTGACCGCCCAGTGCGTCGCCATCTCATGGCGGAACGCCCGCTCGTGTGGCGCGCCAGGAGCGAACGCGTACTCGGGATCGTCCCGCACGGATGAAAAGGCGTCCGGCACCTGAGCCTGGAACGGCGGAGTGATCTTGCCCAGGTCGTGCAATCCCGCCCAGAACGAGAGCACCGCACGGGTATCGCTCACCGGCAGGCCGAGCGCGCGAGCTATTCGCTCACGCACGCAATCGCTCAGCAGGACATCCCACAGGACTCCGAACACAGCCGCCGTGTCCAGGAGATGGCAGATCACGGGATAGGGGCTCGGCAGTCCCCATTCCTTACCCCACATCCGAGCGTCGATGTTCCTGCCCTGGCGCGAGTGACCGTCTCGCTTCGTCATGGCGTCAGGGATAGCAGCCGTCACTGACAACATGCCCCGAGCAGGCGAAACTCGTGACCGGTACCTGCTTCGGCTGGGACCATAGACTGCCCCTATGCCTCAGCCATGGATGGCTCAACACGACACGTGGGCTGCGCTATGTCACAAGGTTCAAGAAACTGCAAAGTCGCCATAACGGGCCTGGTCGGGAAGGGTGCTCTCCGCGCGAGCGGAGGTGAACCGCCGGACTTCGCGGCGAAACGCCTGGTCTGGTAGTGCTCTCCGCGCGAGCGGAGGTGAACCGCGTGTCGGCCTGACGCTGCGAGGCATCCGCCGGTGCTCTCCGCGCGAGCGGAGGTGAACCGGCCTGCTCGTCGACCAGGCCCGCGTTGCGGTCGTGCTCTCCGCGCGAGCGGAGGTGAACCGGCGTACGCGAAGAGCGGCAAGGCGTCGGATTTGTGCTCTCCGCGCGAGCGGAGGTGAACCGCCACACTGGGGCGACATGACCGTCGCAGATATGTGCTCTCCGCGCGAGCGGAGGTGAACCGAGGTTCCGAGACGGGCCTTGCTCAGCGGCTGCGTGCTCTCCGCGCGAGCGGAGGTGAACCGGGGGAGGGGGCTTCGGCTGTGTCCACGGGCTCGTGCTCTCCGCGCGAGCGGAGGTGAACCGCCGGACAAGGCGAACTCCGGCGACAAGATCGAGTGCTCTCCGCGCGAGCGGAGGTGAACCGCAGCGCCCACGAACGGCTCGATGAGCGTCGGTGTGCTCTCCGCGCGAGCGGAGGTGAACCGAGGTCGGCGTCTCGCGGGCTGATGTGCCACGAGTGCTCTCCGCGCGAGCGGAGGTGAACCGATCCCGGACAAGAAGTCGACGCAGATCGAGATGTGCTCTCCGCGCGAGCGGAGGTGAACCGGCCGGGTCGTCGCCCCGCTGGAGTGCAAGAACGTGCTCTCCGCGCGAGCGGAGGTGAACCGTGTCAGCCCTGAGCCAGGGTGACGGTGTGCTGGTGCTCTCCGCGCGAGCGGAGGTGAACCGATGCGGGCGGGGGCGACGGCGTGAGCGTCATCGTGCTCTCCGCGCGAGCGGAGGTGAACCGTGACCGACATGCCTGGCGACTTCAGTGTCGCAGTGCTCTCCGCGCGAGCGGAGGTGAACCGTTGGGTCGGGGCGTCGCGGGCGGCACGCAGATGTGCTCTCCGCGCGAGCGGAGGTGAACCGCAGAACACCGAGCGGCAGCACGACGCACTCGAGTGCTCTCCGCGCGAGCGGAGGTGAACCGCCGAGATCCTGGCCTTCATCGTGCTGATGGCCGTGCTCTCCGCGCGAGCGGAGGTGAACCGGTTCGCCTGACACGGCATGCTGTCAGGGTTAGGTGCTCTCCGCGCGAGCGGAGGTGAACCATCTCGGCTTGCAGAGCGGACACCAACTACCCCGTGCTCTCCGCGCGAGCGGAGGTGAACCGATCCACTGGGAGTGGAGTGGGAGACGGAGGCGGTGCTCTCCGCGCGAGCGGAGGTGAACCGTCGACGCTGTGGACGACGGACTCCGCCGAGGCGTGCTCTCCGCGCGAGCGGAGGTGAACCGCGGCAGTATCTGAAGCGGCACGGGCAGAAGGAGTGCTCTCCGCGCGAGTGGAGGTGAACCGACGCCCTCGCGGCGGACGCGGATCGGGCCGGTGTGCTCTCCGCGCGAGCGGAGGTGAACCGTCCGGCGTGGGCAGGGCCTCGATGTCCGCGGGGTGCTCTCCGCGCGAGCGGAGGTGAACCGTACAGCGTCAGGTACGGCGTGCCGCTGGTCGAGTGCTCTCCGCGCGAGCGGAGGTGAACCGTCGTCGCAGACCGCGGCCCGGGCGACGGTGATGTGCTCTCCACGCGAGCGGAGGTGAACCGCGAGACCTGCCTTCCTCCGGACCTCGACCTCCGTGCTCTCCGCGCGAGCGGAGGTGAACCGAGGCGGGCTCGCCCTCCCGCGCCGGATCAGACGTGTTCTCCGCGCGAGCGGAGGTGAACCGTACAGCGTCAGGTACGGCGTGCCGCTGGTCGAGTGCTCTCCGCGCGAGCGGAGGTGAACCGTCGTGGAGAACGGTGCCGTCGGCGGTTCGGACGTGCTCTCCGCGAGAGCGGAGGTGAACCGTGCCCGTCCAGGAGGGGCGTCTCGAGCAGGCCGTGCTTTCCGTGCGAGCGGAGGTGAACCGGGGTACGTGCTGGCCGACTCGGACGACGTGGCGTGCTCTCTGCGTGAGCGGAGGTCCTGAGCATCCCCGCCCGATAGAAGCGCGTCACGTAGCTCGGAGTCAGCCGGCCGCCCTAAGCTGGCTGAGTGATAGGGCGTCGAGTCTCCTGTCGCTACAGTCCGTAACTGCGACACAGATCGCGTCAATGGGGTACCGAGAGGCATCTTCGCTGCTCGCGCAATGCGATTCTCGTGCCTGCGTCATCGTGGCTGCGTTCCACTCGCCGCGAGGCAACACGGCCTCGGATCATGGTGAGGCAATTGCCTCACCACACCGGATTGAGCGGGATCGAACGGGACTTGGGAGGATCGAATCGGGTGGACATGTCCGGTTCCCCGATAAAACCGCAGGTGAGATGGGTCACCGTTTTAGGTTCGAGTCCCACCCGCCCCACTCCGCACCATGTGCGAAGAATCGTTCCGACCAGCGACTTTGCTGGTCGGGGCGATGGTCGAGGGGGCCTGGCGGGTCTTCCTCGATGAGGATTTCATGATCGGCGGGACGCATTCGGGACGCGCGTCAAGCCGCGGGACGCAGACTCTCGTTCGGGTCGTCTTCTTGGACGCTCCTGCCCGTCCGAGGGGCCTCGATCTGGTGGCTTGCGTCCTGTGGGTCGGGCGATGAGGAACCTCAGCGGCGCGACGCAGGGGCTCGATGCGTGATGCGCTTGTGCGACCCGGCCGTTACCGGTTGGGCTTCGCCGCGCTGATGTCCGCGAGTGCCGACTCCGGGTCCCGTTCTATGGCCAGGTCGCCGAGGGCGACGATGCCCACCACTCGGCCGTGGTCGACGACCGGGACCCTGCGGACCGAGTGCTTGCGCATCCGTTCCGCGACCTGGCTCAGGTGCTCGTCGGGGGCCGCGGTGACCACCTCCTCGCTGCACACGCCGATGACCGTCGTCCGGTCCGGGTCGGCGCCTTCGGCCAGCACCCGCACCACCAGGTCGCGGTCGCTGACCAGCCCGCGCAGCTCGTCCGCCTCCGTCACCAGGACGGCCCCGAGGTCCTGGTCGCGCATGAGGCGGGCCACCTCCCGCACGGAAGTGAGCGGTTCGACGGCGACGGGTGCGCCGGAAATGATGTCGCGTACTCGCTGGGCCATGGGACCTCCTTCGTCAGGCTCCGACGGTGCCGTCACCGTCGCCCGGCCCGGGTACCCGAGCCGACGCGCTCCATCCGCACCGCCGGGCACCGTCCGGCAGCACCCCCGGGCGCCCCCTGGTCGGATCCTGAGGCGGCCGGTCGGCTCAGGATCCGGCCAGGGCTTTGTGGACCTCGCGCACGAAGTCGTCGAGATCCTTCGGCGTCCTGGAGGTGACGAGGGTGTAGCCCTGGGCGCCGTCGCTCACCACCGCCTCGTCCACCCAGCTCTTGGCGCCCGCGTTGCGGGCGTCCGTGCGGACCGAGGGATAGGAGGTCAGGGTCTTGTCGCGCAGCACGTCCGCTTCCACCAGGGCCCAGGGGCCGTGGCAGATCGCGGCGATCGGGCGGCCCGCCGCCGCGAACTCCTTGATCACCTCAAGGGCCTTGGGCTGCAGGCGCAACTGGTCGGCGTTGATGGTGCCGCCGGGGATCAGCAGCAGCTGGTACGCGCCGGGGTCCACCGAGTCGAGCACGGTGGTCGGCTCGACCGTCTCGCCCGGATCCCGGTCGCCGACCAGTGTCGCGATGGGGTCCGAACTCACGGCTGCGATGGTGACGTCCGCGCCGTCGTCCCGTAGCCGACGGACGGGCACCAGCAACTCGTCCTGTTCGACTCCATAGTTGGTGACGAGCACCAGTACACGGCGGCCGTCGAGCGGCTTGTCGGACATGTGATGCGCCTTCCTTTCGTCACGCGGGCCTCGTGAGGTGTCTTGTCCGTACGAGGCTCCGGCCCCGGCAGCAGTCGGCTGCGTCTCTTGAGCCGTTTCTCCAGGGTGCGCCCGCAGGCACGCGAGCGCGCGTGGAGCGGCGGTTGTGTGGCGGCGCCCGTGTGGCGGCGTCCCTCGATTCTCACCCGACCGGCCCTGCGATTTCTGCCGACGATCGGGTACTCCACCGAGATGCGTACTCACAGCCACACCGTCCTGGCCGCCTCCGGTGGCGCCTCGCTGGCCCTCATCGTCGTCGGCGTCGTCGTGGTCGTCGGCCTCATCGCCATGTTCGTCGCGGGCCGCCGCCGCGCGGCCCGCCGCACGCAAAGCAGCACGCCCGCCCACGGCGCCACGCCCACCGGCGGCGAGGCGCAGCGAGGTGACACCTGGCAGACCCCCGACGACGACCCCGACCAAGGAAGCCCCCACCCCTGATCCGCGGTTTCGAACAGTCGTGCGGACGCGCGGGGCGAGGGTCCCGCTCTCGGCAGGGAAGGCGGCAGGGAAAGCGGCAGGGAAAGCGGCAGGGAAGGCGGCAGGGAAGTAGAAGGAAGGCAGGCATCCATGGCACTCGATCACTCACGGGCTCCCGTCGTGGAGGCGGTGGACGCTCATCGGCGCCGCGGCATGCTGTCGTTCACGCCCCCCGGGCACAAACAGGGCGCGGGCGCGGATCCCGACGTACGACGTCTCCTGGGGCGGGAGGTCTTCGAGCACGATCTCCTGGCCTCCGGGGGCCTGGACGACCGGCGTACGCGGGGCGGGTATCTGCGGGACGCCGAGAAGCTGATGGCGGACGCCGTCCACGCGGAGCACACGTTCTTCACCACCTGCGGCAGCTCCCTCTCGGTCAAGGCGGCGATGCTGTCCGTTGCCGGGCCCGGCCAGCGGCTCCTGGTCAGTCGGGATGCCCACAAGTCCGTGGTCGCCGCCCTGATCCTGTCCGGCATCGAACCCGTGTGGGTCGAACCGCGCTGGGACGACGAACGGCATCTGGCCCACCCGCCCTCGGCCGAGGACTACGCGGCCGCCTTCGCACGCGCACCGCAGGCCCGGGGAGCGCTGATCACCAGCCCGACCCCCTACGGCGGCTGCGCGGACCTGCGCGGTGTCGCCGAGGTCTGCCACCGCCACGGCCGGCCGCTGATCGTGGACGAGGCGTGGGGCGCCCATCTGCCCTTCCACCGGGATCTGCCCGTCTGGGCGATGGACGCGGGCGCGGACGTCTGCGTGACCAGCATCCACAAGATGGGCAGCGGCCTGGAGCAAGGGTCGGTCTTCCACCTCCAGGGCGACCTGGTCGAGCCCCAAGTGCTCAAGAACCGGGCCGACCTGATGGGAACGACGAGCCCCTCGGTCCTCGTCTACGCCGCCATGGACGGCTGGCGCCGCCAGATGGCGCTGCACGGACACGAGCTGATCGGCCACGCCCTCGCCACCGCCGACGAACTGCGGCGCGCCGTCGAACGGATCGACGGCCTCCACGTGAACGACGCGCGGGACTTCTGCGGGCCCGGCCGCGCGGACGACCTCGACCCGCTGCCCGTGGTCGTCGACCTGTCCGGGCCCGCGCTCTCCGGCTACCGGGCGGCCGACTGGCTGCGGGAGCACCGCTCCATCAACGTCCACATCGCCGACCATCGCCGTATCAACGTGCAGATCACCCACGCCGACAGCCGGCTCACCACCGAGCCCCTGCTGCGGGCGCTCCACGACCTCGTGGACACCGCCCGCGGCTGGGACAAGGCGCCCGTCGTGGCGGTGCCGAGCGCCGACGGTCTGCGCATGGAACAGGCGTGCCTGCCCCGGGACGCCTACTTCGCCCCGACCGAGGACGTCCCCGTCGGGCGGGCTGCGGGCCGCGTGGCCGCGGAAATGGTGACTCCCTACCCGCCGGGGATCCCGGCGGTCCTGCCGGGCGAGCGCCTCACCGAACCGGTCCTCGCCTATCTGCGGACCGGCGTGGCAGCCGGGATGAACCTCCCCGACGCCGCGGACCCCGCCTTCGACACCGTACGCGTGGTCAAGTAGCAGCCGGGCGGGCGGCGGGCGGCGGGCCGGGAGCACTCCGCGCCGCATTCGAAGCCGCGTGCGCCCCTCGATCTCAAAGATCGAGCCAGTGCTCGTCGCGGTCAGTGCCGCGCCTCTGCTGCTCGTCACCGTCAAGGCCGCGCCTCTGCTGCTCGCCGAGGTCGATGCCGTGCTTCCGCTGTTCGTCACCGTCGATGCCGTGCCTCCGCAGGTGCACGATCCGGTCGATGAGGGCGGGGTAGGGGATGTCGGCGCCTTCGGCCGCGTGCGCGAGAGCGCTGGTCGTGCGCAGTCCCGGGCAGGCGTTCACCTCCAGGCAGTGCGGTTCTCCCCGCCGGTCGCAGCGGAAGTCCGAGCGGGAGTAGTCCGTGTCCCCGAGGCCCACGGCCCGGTGGGCCCGCAGGGCCTGCTCGCGCAGATGCCGCTCCAGCCGCGGCGGGATGCGGGCGGGGCAGGTGTGGGACGCGCCGCCCTCGGCGTACTTCGCCCGGTAGTCCAGGAAGGGGCCGTCGAACACGTACTCAACGACGGGCAGTACGCGCGGGCCCAGCACTCCCACCGAGAATTCCCGGCCGGGCAGATACGGGGTGAGCACCAGCTCCTCGCCCGCGGGCACGTCCTGCAACACCCGGGACAACTCGTCTTCCCCGCACACCAGATGGAGCATCTCGTGGGCCGTGCCCGCCGCGGACTTCACCACGACCGGGCCGTCTTCGAGCAGCGCGAGGGGCTCGGGCGGCAGGCGCCCGTCGTCCGTGCGGTGCGCCGTCCACGGCCCGACCCGTACCCCGGCGTGCGGCAGCAGTTGCAGCGTGCGCCGCTTGTCCCAGGCGAGGCTGCACTGCGCGCTGCCCGCACCGGTGAAGGGGATGCCGGCCATCTCCAGCAGGGACTGCATGTGCCCGTCGCCGCCCCAGCCCCCGTGCAGCGCGAGGAAGACCAGGTCGGCGGCGTGCAGCGCGTCCAGCACGGGGCCGTGGGTGAGAACGGCGAACATCCGTCGCCTGTCCCGCGCTTCGTCCCTGTCGGGGAGGCGGACCGGTGAGGTGAACCGTGGCAGGGCGTCGGCGGTGCGCGTCGGCCCCGCCAGTACCGGGTCCGGGGCGGCCGGGTCGATCACCTTGACCTCGTGCCCGAGCTCCGTCAGCGCGCGGGCCACCGACAGGCCGGATTCCAGGGAGACGTAGCGTTCGAGGCTCTCCGCACCGCAGAGCACGACAATCCTCATGGACCAGCAGTACCCGTCACGCGGCAGGACTACCGCCCGGGGGTGTGTATCGAGCCGGTTCCAGCGCGGCGCGTGGCGGGGAAGCACGGCCCAGCCGGACCGGGTCCGGCTGGGCCGCGAGCGTGCTCCCGGACACCTGCGCCAGTGCGCGGAGCAGGCGATGGATCAGTCGTCGTAGAACCCTTCGCGGGTCACGATGCCGTACGTCCAGTCGTCCGTGTCCTCTTGCAGGGTGAGGGCCAGACTGCCCTTCACCCCCTTGAAACGGACCGTGACGTCCACGTACTTCTTCGGACTGACGAGGAAGTTCGCGACCATGGGCTTCCGCGCCGCGTCACCCCACTTCGTCACCCAGGCGTCGGCTGTCTCCTTGGCGTGCTCGTCGTCGTACGACAGCTTCGCGAGACCGTCGGCGTCGTGCCGTTGGATGCGGACGAGCGCCTTCTCGACGAGGGCCAGGGTCTTGGGGACCGGCTGGCCCGTCACCGACAGGTCGAGGTCGGCCGTGCCGTCCTTGACGTACGGCGGGGTGTGGTCCTCCGCGGTGCAGGCGCTCAGGAGCAGCGCCGCCGCGGCCAACGAGCCCGCGATGCGTGCTCTCCTCACTTGCGCCTCCCCGGCCTGATGATGCTGACTGCGGTGATCTTCTTGGGCTTGAGCCACTGGTTGAGGGTGGTGTGATTCTTGCTGCCGTGCTGGGTGATGTTCAGGTTGCCACGCTTGCCGCCGGTGACCACACCGGCGTGGTTCCACTGCCGGTCCTTCCGGTAGAACGCGAAGATCACGTCACCCGGCCGGGCGTTGTAGCGCGAGATCTCGCGGCCGCCCCGATGGTTCTTCAGGTGCTGGCGGAGGTTGGCCGCGGCGGCCCATGTGAAGCTGTCGACCCGCTTCCAGAAGATCTTCCCGCGGTACCAACTCGACAGGTTCCTGCGCGGGCCCTTCCGAATCTTCATCTTGCCGCCGTGGTGCAGGGCCTTGGACACGAAGTTGGCGCAGTCGTTGCCGTGGTCCCAGCCGATGTTGACGTGGCGCTTGGCCCAGGAGGCGGTGCCGCTGTGGTTCGGCGCGGCGTACGCGAGGGGCGGTCCCGCCGCGGCCGGGTCGTCGACGAGCATGCCGTCCTCGTCCAGCTCGGTGGGGAGCCCCTCGTCCTCGGGGGACACGATCTCCGCCACGCTGTCCTCGGCGGGCGGGGCGACGGTGGCGGCCTGGGCGGCGGCCTCGTCGGTGGGCATCGTGACCTCGACAGCGGCGTCGTCGGCTTCCATGCGCAGGACGCCGTCGGCGAAGACGAACCGGCCGGGGACCTCACCTTCCTCGGGCTCCTGGTCGCCGTCCTTGCCGGTGAGGACGGTCCGCTCGACGACCCGGCCGCGCACGACGACGGTGTGGTCCGGGCCCGGGCCGGTGAGCAGGTCGTCGAAGGTGGCCTCGACCTCCGAGAAGTGGCGGCCGTGGCGGGCGTTGGCCTCACGGGTGAGGGTCAGGTCGGGTTCCTGCCCGGCGAGCAGGTCGCGGAACATCGCCGCGTGCGGGGACGCGGCCGCGGCCTTCTCCGCGGTGGTGTGCGTGCCCTTGAGGAGCGCGGCCCGGGCCTTGAAGTAGTCCCGTACGGCCTGGGCATAGCGGTCCTGGGAGGTGACCGCCACCGGCTTCGCGGGCTCCGAGGAGGCCGTCTTCGACGTGCCGAACTCGGAGGCCGCACTGACCGTGACGGTGTGGGCGGCGCCGTTGGCGAGGCCGGAGAAGACCGCGCGGGTGTCGTCCACCGTCCTGCGGGCGACCTCGGCCGTGCCCTTGTGGACGACCACGGTGTACTTCAGGGCGTCGGTCGCGGAGCCCGGGTCCCGCGGGGCGTTCCAGGTGGCGAGGAGCCCGCCGTCGGCCGGAACGGCCTTGACGTCCTGCGGGACGCCGGGCGCGTCCGAGGGGATGTAGGAGATGACGAGCCGCGGTCGCTTCGCCGGGTCGGCGGCGCGTGCGGAGTGGTACACCACGCCGGGGGCGGCGTCCTTCTCGTCACCGAGCTGAAGGCTCAGACCGTGGTTCTCGCCGGTCTCCAGCCAGTCCGCCACCAGCGGAGCGACGTTCAGGTCCTGGAGAGGGAGCGGCAGCCCCTCCTCCGTGTCGAACGCCTCGTCGCTCGCCG
This sequence comes from Streptomyces sp. NPDC040610, assembly GCF_055594065.1. Taxonomy (NCBI): domain Bacteria; kingdom Bacillati; phylum Actinomycetota; class Actinomycetes; order Kitasatosporales; family Streptomycetaceae; genus Streptomyces; species Streptomyces sp. NPDC040610. The sequence continues at coordinate 65,081 of NZ_JBVIXA010000017.1, forward strand.
CGGCCGCCAGGGCCTGGCCGCTCTGCTCGGGGTCCCACGCCTCGGCGAGGTCCTTCACGGTCGCGGCGGGCTCGACACAGTCGTCGTCGGCGGCACAGTCCGCGCGGTGCAGCTTCAGGCGGGCGTCGGTGATCCGCGCTCCGGCGGGGACCGCGGCCAGGTCCGCCTTGAGCCAGGAGCGCCAGGAGACGCCGCCGGGCGTGCCCACGCGCAGCGTCTCGTCACGGACGGCGGCGCAGTCCTTGCCCGCGCAGTCCTCGGCGCCGACCGGTGCGGTGGCGTCCGACAGCGCCGTGATCTCGACGGTCCGGGTGTCCGGCACCGGATCGTCCTTCGCGTCCTTCGCGGTGAACGTGCGCTTGGGGGTCCACGGGGAGCACGCGGCCTCACCACAGGCGCGCATGGCCCACTGGTACTTGGTACCCGGGACGAGCGTGCCCTCGGGGACCGCGGTCGCCACGCGGCTGCCGCTCTCCTCGGTGGACTGCGGCAGGACGACGCCGGGCAGTTCCTTGCCGGAGGCGTCGTACAGCGCGAACTCGCCGCTCACCCGGGCCTGGTCGGCGGACGTGACGACGCCCGACAGGAGCGGGGCCGGGGTGTCGGTCGCACCCTCCTGGAGCGTGGTGGGCAGGTCCGGGACGGGCAGCACCGCGGGCTTGGGGCCGACGCCGAACTGGAAGGTGCTCGTACCCGAGAGCAGCCCGGCCGAGTCGACGGTGCGGGCGTGCAGGGTGTGCCAGCCCTTGGCGGCCTTGAGCTTCACGGTCCCCGGCTTGCCGCCGGTGCCCGCCGGGTCGTTGACCTGCTTCTGGGTGTTCGGGTCGTCCAGGCCGTAAAGGAAGCCGCGGCCGTCGCTGGAGGTGGTGGTGAACGTGCAGCTCAGCTCACCGTTCTTGTCGGTCCACTCGTCCTGCGCGAATCCCTCGCAACTGACCGTGGGGCGAACGGGCTTGAGCGTGTTCACCCGGAAGGGCACGTACGCGCTCCACGGGCCGTGGGCGGTGCCGTCGTGGGCCCGGACGCGGACACGGTAGGCGAAGGAGCCGAGCTTCTTGTCCGCGGGCAGCGTCACCTTGGCGGTGGCGCCCGACGCGACACCCGTACTCGTGCCGGTCCAGGAGTAGGAGCCCGCGTCACCGGGGCCCGGGTCGGCGGTCACCTCGAACTGCGCCTTGACCGTGCCGCCGTCCGGGTCGGAGACCTTCGCGGAGAAGGTGGGGGTGGTGGAGGTGGCGTACGTCCGCTTGTTGAAGGTGTTGGCCGCCGACGGGTCGAGCTGCACGGCGCCCGGCGCCGCGGGCAGGCGGTTGTAGGTCACCGAGATCACCGGCACGCCGCTCGCGGCGTTGCGGGAGCTGAAGCGCTTCCAGGCGTACGGATCCTTCTCGTCCGCGGCCCGGATGCCCAGGACGTTCTCGTTGTACGGGTTGGTGGCCCAGGCCTGCGCGAGGTTCGTGATGTCGGCGCTCACCCAACCGGCCGCGCAGCCGCTGCCGAACCCCTTGGTCTGCGTGGAGGTCGCCCACTTGCGGTTCCACTTGGGCTGGCTGTCCCAGCGCGTCGCGGTGCCGGCCGAGTTGGTGTCCCACACCTCCCACGCACGGGCCTGGCAGGACCACGAGTGGTGGTTCCAGAGCTTGAGCGTCGCCGACTTGATCTCGGCGTTCTTCACCGGCCGGTTGTCGAACTTCAGGAAGGAACGGGCGACCTGCCCCGACCCGTTGTCGCCCAGCTTCAGCTCCTTGGCGGTGGACTGGTCGGTGGTCCATCCCTCCTGCACGAAGGTGGTGAAGGTGGACAGCAGGTTCACGGACGGGTCGACGGTGACCGGGAACCGGGTCCTGGAGTCGGTGAGGAACTCCGCGTCCGGGGTGAGCGTCAGGTCGATGACGTCGCCGCGCTGGGCGAAGTCCATCTCGACGGGCGCGCGGTGGGTGTGCTCGCCGGAGCGCTCGTCGACGCGGGCGTCCCACATGACGGGGGCGGGCAGCGTCCCCGCGGCCTGCCCCGTCCTGGCGTCGGTGAAGGTCACCCCGCCGTCCGGGGCCGCCTTCGCGGTCAGACCCTTCGCGGTGAGCGTCATGCGCACGGTGCCCGCGTCGTCCACGGCCGCGCGTGACTTGAGGGTCAGGAACTGCTCGAAGCCGGTACGGGTGGCCTCCACGACGAGATCGGCACCCGGCAGGGCGTCCGGGTAGGTCGCCCTGGTGCCGTCGATCCGGGGCCCGGGCAGGGCGCCGCGCCAACCGAGCTCGACGCGCTGACCGTCCGGAGACTTCAGGGACACCAGGGGAGTGGCGGCGGCCACCGGCCCGTCGGCTCGGAGCCGACGGGTGGCCGCCTTGTCGTCGCGCTCGGGCGCGGGGCCCGCGAGCGTGAGGTCCAGGGGGTGGGCCTTGGCCGCGACACCGCCGTCCGCCCGCTCGGCGAGATTGATGTCGACGCTCCGCCAGGAGCCGTCCTCCCCACGGAACCGCACCGGACCGGCCGATTCGTCCTCCGTCAGGGTCCCGTCCGGATTCGCCCACAGAGTACGGGTCTCGGTACGTCCACCGACGACCTCGACGCGCTTGCCGTCAAGGCGCGCCTTCAGCGCGGCGCTCGAGGTGTCCGTCGCGGGCCGCGGTGCGGCGGCGGGCCCCCGGCCGTCGGCCTTGTCGGTCTTCTCGGCCTTGCCGGGTCGCGACGCGGCGGTGGCGGTCAGGGCGGTGGCGCCGGATATGACGGCCTCGAACGTGAGCAGCCCCGACAGCGCGAGACAGGTGCTCAGCGCCGCCGCTCTCCGAAATGGGCGCCTTGGTGGGCTCTCTGACACGGGTCCCCTCCCAGTTAAAGAAAGTGTCAAGAAGGGGCAAAGGTATCGGCGCATTCAGGAGGTAGTGGGTGCCATTGGTCCCAAATCGGTCAGGTCCAAAGTCCGCAATGCCGTCCGCGATGCCAGGGGGATGTTTTCCGGGGGTGCTCCCGGGAATGGCGCCGCCCACCCGCCCCCGGTTCGGGGAGGGGTGGGCGGGTGCGGGTGCGGGCGCCGCGTGCGGGCTCGCTCTACAGGCCGTCGCGTACCTCGCGTCGCCTGCGGGCGATCGCCGCGAGCAACGTACCCGCCGCCAGCAGCGCCGCGGCGATCCCCGATGTCATCCACATGTCCCCGGATCCCGTGTCCGGCAGCGGCGGCGTCGGGGCGGACTCCGACGGCGAGGGGGACGGCGCAGGCGAGTCCGAGTCCGAGGGGGAGGGGGAGGGGGAGTCGGACGGGGACGGGGACGGCGAAGGGGAATCCGAGGGGGACGGAGACGGGGACGGGGAGTCCGACGGGGACGGCGAGGGCGAGTCCGAAGGCGAGGGCGACGGGGAGTCAGAGGGCGAGGGGGAGGGGGAGTCCGACGGAGAGGGCGAGGGCGAGGGAGAATCCGACGGAGAGGGTGAGGGGGAGGGGGAGTCCGAGGGGGACGGCGAGGGCGAGTCCGACGGGGACGGGGACGGCGAGTCCGACGGGGACGGGGACGGCGACGGGGAGTCCGACGGCGAGGGGGAGTCCGACGGTGACGGCGACGGCGCCGGGCGGATCTCGTCCACCACCCACGGCGCCTCCGTCGCGAGCAGCCGCCGCGTCGTCCCGTCGGGCTGGCGGCGGTCACCGGCGATGGCGACCTTGTTCCAGGTGCGCTCGCCGCCCTCGAACGGCTCCCCGCCGGGGCCGCGTTCGGGCACGTCCATGGTCCAGCGCAGCGTATAGCGCTCCCCGGCCGAGAACACATGGTCGCCGAAGTCGAAGCGGACCGAGCGGATCCGGCTCCAGTCGGTGACCTGACCGGCGGGCACGAAGGTCGGGTCGGGTCGGCCGTCGCACTGGAAGGGGGCGCTCTTGTCCGGGGTGTTGTCCATCTCGGGGCGGCACGGGTCGGCCTTCTCCGAGTAGGTGAGGGTCACGGGCGCCGAGCCCGCGTCGATCGGCCCGGTGAGCCGGGGCCGCCACTGGCTGGTGACGTCGTCCTCGTACCGTCCGCTGGTGACGCCCGTGGTGCCGGGGGCGGGCAGCAGGTCGTAGGCGACGACGTTGGTGAGGGCGGTGTTGCCCATGTTGCCGAGGACGGTGCGGTACTCGACGGTGCCGCCGATCGTCGACCGGCCGACCTCGCCCTCCTTGCCGGGGACTTCCGCGGAGCCCTTGAACGCCTCGTCCTCGTCGCCCTTGACCTCCTTGGTCACGAACAGCGCGGAGGACTCGGCGATCGCGAAGTCGTCGGTGGCCTCGGCGACGTTCTCGCCGGTGTCGCCGTCGCCGTCGATGTCGTGGCGGTCGGTGGTGCGGGTGTTGACGGGCCGTTCGGCGTCGTAGAGCCCGGCGCGGTTGCCCGCGTAGTCGGCGTCGCCCGGTGAGCCGCCGTAGGTGCCGCTGGCGACGCCGGGCTCGACGGTCGTGCGGAAGGTGTAGACGCAGGAGGAGTCGTCGGCGGGGATCTCGGCGCCGGGTTCGGCGGTGAGTTCGACGCGGGTGCGGCCGTCCGGGATCTGGGGGCCTTCGGTGACGGACTCGGTGAAGCGGTCGCCCGCGGGGCAGTAGTCGGGCTGGTCGTCCGCGAGGGTCCAGGAGCCCTTCTCGTAGGCGAGCTGGCGGGGCACGAGGTCCACGAAGCGGGGGCGCAGCGGGGAGGAGCCGGTGCGGTAGCGGTCGTTGGTGAGGGTCACGGTCCAGGTGTGGTGGCCGCCGGGGCCGACCGGTGCCGGGTCGGTGGACTTGGCGAGCTCGGGCTGGGAGACCTCGGGCTCGATGTGGAAGCCGGCGCAGGACTCCTCGTCGGCGGTGCCGGCGGCGCCGGTGAGGCCGAGGCGGGCGCAGTTGTCGATGTCGCCGCTGCCGCCGGGGATCTCGGAGCCGTCGGCGCGGCCGGAGATCTGCACGACGAGGTTGGTGCCCGCGGGCAGCCGCGGCACGTCGACGCGTACGGCGACGAGGTCGCCCGCGCGGCTGAGGTCGATGGTCTGCCCGGACGGGGTGATGGTCTCGGTGCTGCCGTCGCGCCGGGTCACGACCACCGACCAGTCGCCGCCGTAGGTTCCGCCGGAGGGGGTGGACAGGCTGAGTGTCCGCGGGTCGAACCCGCGGGGCAGGGTGTCGCTGAGGCGGGCGTCCGCGGCGTCGGTGCCGGTGTTGGCGAAGCGCAGGACGTACGAGACGCGCTGGCCGTTCGCGGCGAGCGGCGGGTCGACGGACTTGTCGAGGGTGCCGGACACCTCGCCGCCGCCGGTGCCGACGACGGTGTCGGCCGTGTCGGACTTGGTGATCTTCTCGGTCTCCGGCCCGAACGGGTCGCCGGTGACGGACGCGGTGTCGGTGAGGGTGGTGCCGTCGGCGACGCCGTCGCGCACCTTCACGCGGATCTCGTGCACGACGCCGTAGGGGTAGCTCTTCACCTGCGCCAGCTGGTCGCCGGGCCGGTCGGGTTCGGTGTCGACGGGCCAGGTGATGGTGCGGGTCGCCGCGTCGTAGGTGTAGCCCGCGGGGGTGGCGTCGACGAGGTCGACGCCTTCGGGGAGCACGTCGGTGAGGACGGTGTTCTCCAGGGCGAGGTTGCCGCGCGGGCGGTTGGCGTTACGGGGGTCGTTGGTGGCGGTGACCTTGTACGTGAGGGTCTCGCCGGGGCGGGCGCGGGAGGGGCCCTCCTTGCGGATCGCCGGGTTCGGCTCGGCGCTCACCTCGACGACGGCGTCGTCGGTGCTCGGGGTGCCGTCGCCGTTGGTGGCGGTCGCCGACATCCGCGCCTCCTGGCCGCCCGGCGGCGTCCAGTAGTCCTCGGTGGGCCAGCTCACGGTGAGCTGGGAGCTCTGCCCGCTGGCGATCGAGCTGTACGTGACGGTCACGGTGCCGTCGTCGTTCGAGGTCACGCCGGTGACGCCCGGCGGGTAGGGCTGCGACACCACGCCCTTGCCGGAGGCGCCGGGCGGGGGTGTGAAGGTGACGGTCACCGACTGGCAGTCGCCGGGGATCGAGCACTGGATGAACCCGTTGTACGTGACGTGGTCGCCCGCGGGCACCGGCGACGTGCCCGGGTCGAGGCGGACACTCATCCGGGGGTCGGCGCGGGCCGCGCTGTCGTGGGGCACGAGGGCGAGCGCGGCGAGGGCGGCGACGAGGACGGCCACCGCGGCGACGAGGGCGCGACGGTACCGGCGGGCGATGGGGACCACAGCACTTCCGACCACGAGGGGACCTGAGGACGCGTCAACTGTGGGGTGGTGGGGGGCGGCTTCGACCGCTACGACAAGGCGTTAAGCGCACGTTTCACCTGAAAGGCCCTTCCTCCGGACCGGGGCGCGGCCCGGTCCGCCGACGCCGTCGGCCCCTGTCGGCGCCCGCCTGACCCGCACGGTTGGCACCGGCCTGGGCTCGCGCAGCAGCTCGTGGACCGGGGGTGTCAGGGGCGTGGGCCCATCGGGCACGCCTCAGGGGGCGACGGCAGTGACTCCAGGAGGAACACCGCCGCGTCCCGTACGGACGCCGGGGCGCGGTCCGGGCCGTGCAGGAGGCGGCGCGCGGTGGCCCGCAGGCTCTCCGTGGTGCGCGCCGAGCCGAGGGCCGCGGCGCGCGGGGCGAGGTCCGCGACGAGCCGCTCCGCGTCGGTCCAGGCCCCGGCGCCGGTCAGGGCGGCCAGGAGGTGGGCCGAGAACAGGTGGCGGTAGGACGGGTCGCCGGGGCCCGTGGCGGCGCTGCGCAGCAGCGGGACGGCGCGGTCGAAGTCCCGCACGCGGGCGGCGACCCAGCCCCGGTGGCCGGTCAGCTCCCGCTCGTCGAGCCACCAGGCCCACGCCGGGTCGTGCCGCGAGACGCCGTCGAGGAACAGGCTGTCGGCGCGGGCCATGAGGTCCACCGGCTCCCGCCGGGCGCCCCGCAGCGCCGTCGCATGCGCCTCGCGGATCAGTACGAGGGCCGCGACGCGCGGCGGCAGCGGGCGGGGGCCCCGGGCCCGGGCGGCGGCCGCGAGGGCGGCCCGGGGGCGCCCGGTGTGGGTCAGGAGCATGCTGTCGTTGAGCAGGGTGAGGCGGGCCGTCCAGCGGTCGCCGCACAGCTCGGCGAGGGCGAGCGCGCGGGCGTTCGTCCGGTGGGCGGCCGCGTGGTGCCCCGCGTCGAAGAGGATCCACCCGACCACCTCGCACAACTCCGCGAGCACGGCGAGCCGGTCGCTCCCCGCGCCCACGAGGGCGGCGGGGTCGGCGGTCACCTCGGACACCTCGCGCACGATCGCCCGCACGAGGGGCACGGCGGCAGCCCCGCCCCCGGTGGAGTCCAGGCCGATCAGACGCCGGGTGACGGCACGGAGGGCACCGAGATCGGGTCGGTCGCGGGGGTCACGGATGCCCAGGTCCAGGCATGCGTCCGTGCCTGCGCCCGAGTCCGCGCAGTGGTGGCCATGGCCGCCCAGGCCCACGCCCATGCCCACACCGACGTCCACACCCACGCCCAGCCTCCCCCCGTCCACCCCTCCCTCGATCATGTCAAACCCCGCGCCTACCCCCGGAAATCCGCCCGACCGGGCCCCTCCGCCATCCCGGCCGCCGCCTCCGCCCGCGTGGGCGCCTCCGCCCCGCCCCACTCCATCCGCGACCAGGGCAGGGCCAGTTCCGCCAGGGAGGCCACCGTGCGGGGCGCGAGGGTGTCCAGGTCGGTGGCTTCCGCGTGGCGGGCGAAGACCGTGTCGACGTATCGGTGGCCGGTGTCGGCCGCGATGAACACCGTGGTGCCGCCGGGGACTTGGGCGTGCTCCCAGCGGGCCGCCGCGTAGCTCGCGCCGGTGGACAGGCCCGCGAACACGGCGTGGCGGCGCAGCAGGTCGACGCTTCCGGCGAGGGCGGTGTCGAACGACAGCCAGTGGACGGTGTCGTACGCGGTGTGCGACACGTTGGCGAACGGGATCGAGCTGCCGATGCCCGCGATGATGATCTCCGGGTCGGCCACGTGCTCGCTGCCGAACGTGACGCTGCCGAAGGGCTGCACGCCCGCGAGCCGCACCGGGCCCGCCCCGTCCGCGCGCAGGTAGCGGGCCAGGGCGCCGGTCGACGCGCCCGAGCCCACCCCGCCGACCAGGGTGAGCGGCGATCCGTCCGCGGGCGCCGCGGCGCGGACGCGGTCGGCGATCGCGCGGTAGCCGAGATAGTGGATGTCGTCGTGGTACTGCCGCATCCAGTGGTACTCGGGGTGCACGCGCAGGATCTCGTGCACGCGGGCGACCCGCCGCTTCTGGTCCAGCTTCAGGTCGGAGCTGGGTGGCATCTGCTCCAAGTGCGCGCCCAGGATGTCGAGTTGGGTGCGCAGCGTGTGGTCGACGGTGGTGGAGCCGATGATGTGGCAGCGCATGCCGTAGCGGTGGCAGGCCAGGGCGAGGGCGTACGCGTAGATGCCGCTGGAGCTGTCGAGGAGGGTGTCGCCCCGGCGTACCGCGCCCGTGGCGAGCAGATGCCGGACCGCCGCGAGCGCCGACACGACCTTCATGGTCTCAAAGCGCAGGCAGATGAGCCCCTCGTCGACACGTATCAGGTCGGGGCGGCCGATCGCCTCCGCGATGTGCTCGTCCGTCCCGGCCTTCTCGCGCATCTCTCCCATCTCGTCTATCTCGTCCGTCTCGTCCGTCTCGGCCATGCGGGGACTCCTCGCTGGTGGGTGCGCTTGTGCAAGGGGTGGGTGGTGGGGGTGAGGGGTGCGGGGCGTGCGGGGTGGCGCCCCGTGAGGTCGTCGCGAAGGTGTACGTCGCCGGGATGCCCGCCGCCGTGAGCGCCTGGGAGCAGCGGCGCAGCCGCCCCCGCAGGTCCGGTGCCGCCGGGTCGAAGAGCAGCCCCGCCACATTGCCGCTGTGCGCGACCTGCACGCCCACGGCGCCGACCCGGCCCGCGATGGCCGTCAGCTCCCCGAACTCCTCGTGCGGCAGGACGCGTTGGCCGCGCCGGGCGCTCTCGGTCGCGACATGCCCGAGCAGTACCGGGTCCGCGTCGGCGACGGCCCGCCGCAGCAGGGCGCGCAGCCGCTCGTACGCGCGCACGTCCTCGTCGTCGTACCCGCGCGTCGGCAGCGCCAGGGTGTCCACGGGCCGCCCGCCGCCGAGCGCGCAGCCGACGACGACCGCGGGCGGCAGCGCGGCGCCCAGCTCCTCCAGGACCCGGCCCTCCCGCTGGGCGAAGAGCAGCGGGCGGCCGTCCAGCATCAGCGGGTCCGACGCCCGCTCCGCGCGCACCGCGAGCCGCGCGATGGCCTCCGGCGCGAGGAGCACCCCGAACGCGTCCGCGACCGCGCGCACCGCGGCGATCACGTCACTGCTCGACGAGCCCATGCCGAGGCCCACGGGGATGGCGCCGGTGAGCCTCAACTCGCCGCCGCACAACGGCTCCTGGCAGTGCGTCGCGCACTCCGCCATCGCGTACGTGGCGGCCCGCAGCGCCTTGGTGCGGTCGGCGGGCAGCACCGTCACGTCCTCGGCGCCCGGGCGGCGTACGAACTCCGCGCGGGTGCCGAGGGCGGGCATCGGCAGGGTGACCAGGCCCGCGCGGCGCCGCCCGCGCTCGTCGAGGAAGACGCCCTGGAGGATCTCGCCGTGGTGACAGGCGGCGTGACCGGTGCCGACCACGCCCTCCGGCGCCGCGTCCGTCACGACCCGCCCTTCGCGCGCGGCGCCGCCCGGTACCGGTACAGAGCCGTCGGCTCGGCGCTGAACTGCGAGAACGGGAACGGCTCCGCGGACAGCGCGGTCACCCCCGCGCCCAGGAACGCCCGGGCCACCGCGCTGCCCGACTGGGCGTACACGATCAGCGGCACCTCGCGTTCGCGGCAGCGGGCGAGGATCGTGTCGAAGGTGCCGTTGCTGAGGGTCATGCCGGTGGCGACGACGGCGTCGGCCGCGGCGAGCACCTCGTGCATGTCGTCGCTGACGGGGTCGCCCCACTGGGTCGTGCGCAGGTTGAGGTCGCACGGCAGCGGGTCGCCGCCGCGCTCGCGGATCGCCGCGACCAGCGGGTTGACGACACCGATGAGCGCGACCTTGGCGCCGGGCTCGATGTCGAGGAGGCCCGCGATGGCCGTGTCCCGTGCCACCGCGCGGACCTCCGGCGGGCCCGCGGGCAGCGTCACGGGCTCGGCGCCGGGGGCCTCGCGGTGCGGTGAGACGGCGGCCAGGTAGGCGTCGAGCGCGGCCGTCCGCAGCGCCCGCGGCGCCTCCCGGAGGAGCGTGGCGAGCGAACTGCCCGACGCGTCCCGGCAGATGGCCGGGTCGATCTCGCCCGCCTCGAAGGCGCAGCCGCCGAAGGCCCCGCCGACGCGCACGAGGACGTACTGGTTGAGGTAGGTGACATGGCCGCCCGCGAGACGCGTGCCGTGGTGGATCCAGAACACGCTGGTGGCCGTCAACTCGGCTGGATCGGGGCCGAGTTCACCGGCGAGTACGGCGGACAGGAGTTCGTCGACGGTCTTCACGCGAGGCCTCCGCGGATCAGCTGGGAAGCGGGCTGGGACGTGGGCTGGGACGTCGCCCCGGGCGGAAGCCGGAACTTGAGGAGGAACGTCAGCACGCCGTCCTCCCAGTCGTGCAGATGGTCGACCTCCGCCGTGAAGCCCCTGGCCAGCGCGTCCCCGACGATGGCGCGCAGATCGGCGGTGTTCGACACGATCACGTACACCTCACCGCCCGGCGCGAGCAGATCCCGCTCGGCGAGCTGCGCGAAGAACCGCGCGAGCAGCGGCGCCCCCACGCACACATTGCGTACGACGTCGGGGTCCTCGCTGACCGGCTGGCTGACCGCGGGCGGGTTGAACGTGACGACGTCGAGCCGGACGCCGTCGGGCAGTCCGTCGAAGAGGTCACCGACGACCGGGACGAGGTCCGCGCCCGAGCGCTCGCCGACCAGGCGCGCGTAGTGCCGGGCGGCCGTGGCGACGCTCTCGGGGTGCACGTCGAGCGCGTAGATCTCACGCGCCCCGCGCACCCCCGCCGCGACCGCCTCCACGCCGAGCCCGGCACCCATCGCCGCGTACCGGCGAAAGCGCGTCTCGATGCGGCCGTCGAGCAGCCGCTCGTGGACGAGGCGGCTGGTCCAGCCGGGTATGAACACGCCGGGCGGCACGTCGAAGGACCAGCCGTTCCAGGTGTACGAGCGGGGGGTGTGCAGGTCCGCCTTGGGCTGGTTGAGGGCGATGACGCGCGCGGCGGGCAGCGGCGGCGGCAACTGGTCGAGCAGGGCGGCTCCGGTGGCCGTGCTGTCCATCAGGTCTCCTTCGGGGTGGGGGAGTCGACGAGTTCGGGGGTGGGGGCGGGGTGGCCCAGGGGGGTGCGGGACGCGGGGACGGGGGATGAGGGGGCGGGGGAAGCGGGGGCGGGGGACCGGAGGACGTCCGGGGCCGCGGTGACAGGGGGCGCGGCGGCACCCCGGTACGCGACCGCGAGGTGCCCCAGCGCGTCCGGGCCGGTCACCGCGTCCACCTCGAACACCTCGGCGAGGAGCCGTGGCGTCAGGACCTCCCGGGGCGGCCCTTCGGCGACGAGGCGGCCGCCGTGCAGCAGGAGCAGCCGGTCGCAGTACCGGGCGGCGAGGGACAGGTCGTGCAGGGCGACCAGGACGGTCTGGTCGGTGGCCGCGAGCAGGCCGAGCAGCTCCAACTGGTGCTTCACGTCGAGGTGGTTGGTCGGCTCGTCGAGCAGGATCGCGTACGGCTGCTGCGCCAGGGCCCGCGCGATGTGGGCGCGCTGACGCTCACCGCCCGACAGCGCCTTCCAGGGGCGCTCGCGCAGCTCGGTGAGGCCGAGGCGGGCGAGGGCCGCGGCGACGACGGCCCGGTCCCGCGCGCCGAAGCCGCGCCACCGGTCGCCGAAGGGCGTACGGCCGAGGGTCACCACGTCCTCGACCCGCAGATCGCTGTCGGTGTCGGCGGCCTGCTCCACGAACGCCACCTGGCGGGCGATCCGGCGCGCGCTCCACGACCGGATCGGCTCCTTGTCGTACGAGACCGAGCCGGACGTCGGGGTGCGCAGACCCGCGAGACAGCGCAACAGGGTGGACTTGCCGGAGCCGTTGGGGCCGATCAGGCCGACCGTCTCGCCCGGCGCGACGTCCAGGCCGACGCCGGTCAGGATGCGCTTGCCCGCAACGGACAGGGCGAGGCCTTCGGCGGTGATCCTCACAGCTCCCCCCGCTTGCGCAGGACCAGCAGGAACAGCGGCACGCCGAGCAGCGCCGTGAACACCCCGACGGGCACCTCCTGCGGCGCGAACGCGACCCGCGCGAGCGCGTCCGTCCACACCAGGAACACCGCGCCCACCAGCGCCGACAGCGGAAGCAGCGTCCGGTGCCGCGGCCCGACGAGGAACCGCACGCCGTGCGGCACGATCAGGCCGACGAACCCGATGGCGCCCACGGACGCCACCGCCACCGCCGTCATCAGCGACGTCACGACGAGCAGCACCCAGCGCGTCGCCCGGACGTCCACGCCGAGCGACGACGCCGTGTCCGTACCGAACGAGAACCCGTCCAGGGCGGCCGAGTTGAGCCACAGGACGAGCAGCCCCACCGCCGTCACCGCCGCCGTCACCGCCGTGGTGTCCCAGCGGGCCGGGGCCATCGAGCCGAGCAGCCACTGCGTGATCGCCCGGATCGCCTCGGAGTCGCCGGACGCCATCAGGACGAGCGAGGTCAGCGCCGTGAAGAGCTGCGACACGACCACACCGGTGAGGACCACCCGGACCGAGTCCAGGCCGCCCTTCCTGAGCAGCAGCATCAGCAGCCCGAACGACACCGTCGCGCCCACGAACGCGCCGCCGGTCACCCCGAACGAGGCGGACCCGACGCCGAGCACGACCACCGCGACCGCGCCCGTCGACGCCCCCGAGGAGATGCCGAGCAGATAGGGGTCGGCGAGCGCGTTGCGCGTGATCGCCTGGAGCGCCGCGCCGCACACCGCGAGCGAGGCCCCCACCAGCGCCGCCATCACCACCCGCGGCACCCGCAGCTCCCAGATGAGCGAGTCCACCAGGCGCGGCAACGGCTCGACGTCCAGGCCCAGATGGAACCCGGCCGTGCGCACCACGTCGGCGTACGACACGTCGGTGGTGCCGATCCGGACGGACGCGACGAGGGAGACGGCGAGGGCGAGACCGGCGAGGAGGTGGAGGGTCGCCGCCGAGGGGGCGGACAGGCGCGCGCGGCGCGCCGTCCGCTCCGGGGCGGGGTCCACCGGGGGCGGTGGCGCCGCGATGTCCCGGGCCGAGGGGTGCAGCAGGTCCGTGCCGCCCGGGCTAGCGGGCATACCCGAGGTCCTTCATCCCCGCGGTGAGGCGCGGCAGCGCGCCGACCGTGCGGACCGACGGGTCCATCTCCGTGCCCGGGATCTCGATGAACCGCTTCTTTTCGACGGCGTCGAGCTTCGCCGTCACCGGGTTCGCGCGGATCGCCTTGAGCTTGTCGGCCGCGCTGTCGCCGGGCTTGCCGCGCTCCGACAGATCGCCGATCACGATGAAGTCCGGGTCGCGCTCGGCGATCTGCTCCCAGGTGACGGTCGGCCAGTCCTCGTCGATGTCGTCGAAGGCGTTCCTCGCGCCGACGGTCCGGCTCATCTCGCTGGGGATCGCGCTCCTGCCCGCGACGTACGGGGTGTCGCCGTACACGGAGTACAGCCACACGACGGTGGGCTTGCCCTTGACCCGGTCCGCGGTCCTCGCCGCCTCGGTGAGCGTGGCGCGCTGGTCCTCGACCAGCTTCGCGGCCCGCTTCTCGACGCCGAAGATCTCGCCGAGGTCCCGGTAGTCCTGGAAGAGCAGATCGAAGGGGGACTTCGTGCCCTTGGCGGCGTTCTGCTTCGGGCAGTCCACGGCGCTCACGAACGACGGCAGGCCGAGGTCGGCCAGCTCCTCGCGGGTGCCGACGCGGTCCTTGGTGAAGTAGTCGGTGAAGCCGCCGATGGTGAAGTCCGGGGTGGCGGCGCGCAGTTGCTCGCTCGTGAGGATCTTCGGGCTGAGCACGTCGACCTTGTCGTACGCCTTCCTGTACTCGGGCGCGATCTTCGTCTTCAGGTTGGACGTACCGGCCATGCGGTCCTGGAGGCCGAGTTCGAGCAGCACCTCGGTGGAGGACTGGTCGAGGGCGACGGTGCGCTCGGGCGGGCCGTCGAAGCTCAGCTTCCGGCCGCAGCTCGTGACGGTCGTCTCCCGGCCGCCCGCCCTGTCGTCCGACGCGGAGCCGCCGCCGTCGGAGGACGAACAGCCGACGGCCGTGAGGGCGAGTGCGAGGGCGGCTATGCCGTAGCGGGCGGGGTGGCGGTGGCGCATGGGACCTCCGGTCTCGGGTGGGACGCGATAAGGGTACTGTAATGGCAATCATTTTCATTAATGGGCTCCGGGGTGGCCGTCGCCGGTCGGCGGCGCGCCGCAGGTCCGCTTCAACTGCTGCTTGTCGCAGGCCAGTTGGGTGCCGATGCCGGGCCGCATAACGATTTCGAGATCCGTACGAGGGCCGTGGGAGGCCCGCGCGGACGATCAGGAGAGGACGTGCGTCACGTGGCGACTACGCCGATACGGACGGAGGCCGACGGGGCCCGGGAGGTCGAGGGGGTCGAAGGGGTCGAGGGGGCCGAAGGGGCTGCAGAGGCCGAGGGAGCCGACAGGGCCGACGGGGCCGAGGCGGCCGGGGAAACGGGCCGGGGGCCGGGTGTGCTGCGGGACCTGGCCTTCCTGCGGCTCTGGTGCGGGACCACCGCGTCCGGGCTCGCGACCTGGGCGCTGCCCTTCGTGCTCGGGCTCGCCGTCCTCGACCGGACCATCGGCGCGGCGACGCTCGGCCTGCTGCTCGCCGCCCGTACCGCGGGCTTCCTCGTGGCCGTCGCCGTCGGCGGGGTCCTCGCCGACCGGTACTCGCGGCGCGGCGTCGTCCTCTGGGCGGGCCTCGCCGCGGCGGCCGCGACGCCGCTGCTCGCCCTGGGCCTCGGGCGGTCGCTCCCGCTGATGCTCGCCGCCGCCGTGGTCGCGGGCGCGGGGCAGGGCGCGTGCCGCCCCGCCTTCCAGGCGCTCACCGCCGAGGTCGTCGACGAGGACCGCCGCCAGGCGGCCAACGCCGCGATGACCCTGTCGGTACGGGCCACCACGCTCGCCGGACCCTCCCTGACGGCGCTGCTCGCCGTCGCCCTCGACACCTGGACGCTGCTGCTCGGGATCGGGGTGCTGTGGCTGGTGGCGGCGCTGATGCCGGGGCCCGGGGCGAAGCGGCCGGGGGCCGACGCGGCCGAGGGCGCGGAGGCCGACGGCGTGGACGGTGACAGCGTGAGCGCGGACGGGCTGGACGGTGACGGCGCGGACCGTGACGGTGCCCGCCGACGGCCCTCGTTCCTCGCGGAGTTCGCCGAGGGGCTGCGCGAGGCGCGCCGCCACCCCTGGTTCCTCGCCGGGCTCGGCGCGCTCACCGTCGTCATCAGCACCGGCTACTCGGCGACCGGCGTCGCGCTTCCGCTGGTCAGCCGCGACAAGTACGACACCGGCTTCGTCCTCGCCGCCGCCATGACCGCGTACACGCTGGGCGCGCTCGGCGGGGCCGTCGTCGTCGCGCGCTGGCGCCCCCGCGCGCAGGGCTGGGCCGCGCTCGCGGGTCTCGGCCTGTACGGCTTCGCGCCGCTGAGCCTGCTGCTTCCCGTGCACTGGGCGGTCGTCGTGGCCGCGTACGCGGTGGCGGGGATCGGCATCGAGTTGTTCAACGTGCCCTGGTTCACGGCGACGCAGCGCGAGGTCGCCCCCGACAAGCTGGCCCGCGTCTCGTCCCTCGACTTCATGCTGTCCTACGGCCTCGCGCCCGCAGGGCTCGCCCTGATCGCCCCGGCCATCGAGCAGTTCGGGCCCCGGCCTGTGCTCGCGGTGTGCGCGGTGCTGTGCTTCGCGGCGCCCGCGGCGGCGGCGCTGGTGCCGAGCGCGCGCGGGTTCGCGCGCCGGGAGTCGCGTGAGGGGGGCGTACGGGATGAGTGACCCCCTGTCGGACGGCGGTCACCCACCGGGTGACGGTCAGCCGCCGCGCGGCGATCGCTCCTCGGCCACTGTGCCCGGCCGCGGCATCGTGCCGCCCCGCGTCCCGCCCGAGCGCATCGACGAGGCCCCCGCGCTGCTCGCCGAGCACGGCGCCGTCGTGCTCTCCGCGTACGCGACGGGCGGCGCCGACCCCCTCGCCCTCGCCGCCGCGCGGATGCTCGGCGCCCGGCTGCGCGAGCTGTACCCGCAGCGGCTGCGGACCTCGCGGGACGGCGGCCCCGTCCACCTGCACGCGGACAGCTTCGACGTGTCGGTGGACGTGGGCGGCGTCCCCAGCAGACGCCGCCACCCCGACGAGGACCACGTCTTCGTGCGCTGCGTGCGCCCGGCCCCGTCCGGCGGGCACTCCTTCGCGCTGGACGCGGGCCGGTTCGTGGACGGGCTCGCGGCGGCCGACCCGGAGCTGGCGGAGTTCCTGACGGGGTGCGACGTGGATCTGTACGGGGCGTGGGCGGGCCTGCGCGGGCTGCCCGCGACGCCGCGCGTCGGACGGCACGTGGAGTGGACGCGCACCGGGCGGCGCATCGTGCGGCGCACCGACGGTGCCGTGCCCCTGCACCGCGATCCGGACGCCGAGCGCGTCACCGCCCTCCTGGAGCGCTTCACGCGGACCGTGCACGGCCTTGAGGACGGGCTGCCGCGCTTCCGGCTCGACGCGGGCGACATCCTCGTACTCGACAACTACCGCTGCTGGCACGGGCGGGACGGGCACACGGGGGAGCGGTCGGTGCGGATCCTGACGGTACGGAGCACGGACGCGCGGTGACGTACGGGCCCCTCGGCCGCGCTCCCGGGCCGCCTTGGCGCTTCGTCCAGCCGGTGGAACGCCCCCTCGCATCTGCGATGTAGGTTCGCCCGAACTTTTACAACTGCCAGGCAAACGGGCTTATCGTGCTGCACATGCAGTCCTACACCATCGGTCAGGCCGCCCGGCTCCTCGGCGTCAGCCCCGACACCGCCCGTCGCTGGGCGGACGCCGGGCGGGTCGCCACGCGGCGGGACGACGCCGGGCGCCGCGTCATCGACGGGCGCGACCTGGCGGCGTTCTCCGTGGAGCTGGCCCAGAACGGTCCTGGCACCACCGAGGACGAGGACACGTACACGTCCGCGCGCAACGCCTTCCCCGGCATCGTCACCGCCGTGAAGCTCGGTGACGTCGCCGCGCAGGTCGAGATCCAGGCGGGCCCGCACCGCCTGGTCTCGCTGCTCACCCGTGAGGCGGTGGAGGAGCTGGGGCTTGAGGTCGGCATGGAGGCCACCGCCCGGGTGAAGTCCACCAGCGTGCACATCGACCGCGTCTGAACCCGCGAACGCCTTCCTAGGAGTCCCGCTCATGTCCCCCGTTTCCCCTGCCTCGCTCCTGTCCCGCGCCGCGCGCTCCCCGCGGGGCAGGCGCCGCGCCGCCGCCGCGGTGGCCGCCGCCGCGCTGCTCCTCCCGCTCGCCGCCTGCGGCGGTGACGGCGACGGCGGCAGCAAGAAGGACAAGGGCGGCAAGGGAGGCAAGGGCGGTGCCGTGCCCGAGGCCGACCTGACCGTGCTCGCCGCCGCGTCGCTCACCGACGTGTTCAAGACCGTCGAGACCACGTACGAGAAGAAGCACCCGGGCACGAAGCTCACCTTCTCCTTCGCCGGTTCGCAGGAGCTGGCCGCGCAGGTCAAGCAGGGCTCGCCCGCCGACGTGCTGGTCACCGCCGACACCAAGACCATGGACGGCCTGAGGTCCGACGTCGGCTCGCCGAGCGTCATCGCCAAGAACCGCCTGGTCATCGCCACCCGCGACGGCAACCCCAAGAAGATCAAGAGCCTCCAGGACCTCACCGACAGCGGCCTGAAGGTCGTGCTCGCCGCCCCCGAGGTGCCCGTCGGGCGCTACAGCCAGCAGGTGCTCGACGCCCAGAAGCTCAAGGTCGAGCCCGTCTCGCAGGAGACGAGCGTGCGCGGGGTGCTCAGCAAGGTCGAGCTGGGCGAGGCCGACGCGGGCATCGTCTACAAGACGGACGCCGCGACCGCCCCCGACAAGGTCGACGCCGTCACCATCCCCGACGCGCAGAACGCCGTGGCGTCCTACCCGGCCGCCACGCTCAAGGAGTCCGGCCACAAGGAGGCCGCGGACGCGTTCGTGAAGTGGCTCAGCACGCCCGAGGCGCAGAAGATTCTTCGGGACGCGGGTTTCCAGAAGCCGTGACGCGACCAGGGCCCTGGGAGCCCCTGAACTTGGGAGCCCCTGAACCCGTGAATCCGTGAACCTCTGACCCCTCGCCCCCTTGCCTCCCTGCCCCTCTGCCCCTCCGCTCCGCCCCGTACGTCAGGACCCACCGATGAACCGCTTCCGCAGCCGCCCGCGGCCGGGCGGGGGCCGCGTCCGCGCGCCGTTCGTGCTCGCGGTGCCGGCGCTGCTCGCCGTCGCGTTCCTGCTGATGCCCCTCGTCGGGGTCCTGGCGCGTACGGAGTGGGGGCAGCTCCGCGCACACCTGACCAGCCCCGGGGTGACCGAGGCGCTCAAGCTGTCGCTCATCGTGTCCTTCTGGGCGCTCGGGCTCTCCCTGCTGCTCGGCGTGCCGCTGGCCTGGCTGCTCGCGCGGGTCCCGTTCCCCGGGAAGGCGCTGGTCCGGTCCCTCGTCCTGCTGCCGATGGTGCTGCCGCCGACCGTCGGCGGGGTCGCGCTGCTCCTCGGCTTCGGACGGCGCGGGCTGCTCGGGCCCTGGCTGGAGGACACCTTCGGCGTCGTCCTGCCCTTCCACACCTCCGGTGCCGTCGTCGCGGCGACGTTCGTCTCCATGCCGTTCCTCGTCATCAGCCTGGAAGGCGCGATCGCCGGGCTGCGGCCCAGCTACGAGGAGACGGCCGCGTCCCTCGGCGCGTCCCCGGCGCGGGTGTTCCGCACCGTCACCCTGCCCATGGTCGCGCCCGGCCTCGCCGCCGGGGCCGCGCTCACCTGGGCGCGGGCGCTCGGCGAGTTCGGCGCGACGATCACGTTCGCGGGGAACCTGCCCGGGACGACGCAGACCCTCCCGCTCCAGGTGTACCTGCTGCTCCAGGACTCGCCGGAGGCGGCCACGTCCGTGTCGCTGCTGCTGCTCGCCATCGCGATGGCGGTGCTGGTGGCGCTGCGGGGGCGGTGGACCGGGGGCGGTGGGGGCGCGGGGAGCGGTGGTGGCGGTGCGAAGGGGGTACGTGGGTCGGGTGCCGATGCGGTACGGGAGCCGGGTGCCGGTGGTGTGGGTGGGGCGGGCGCCGATGTCTTGCGTGGGCCGGGTGCCGACGGCGTGAGCGGGTCGCGCGCCGATGCCGTACGTGGGCGGGGCGCCGATGCCGTACCGGATTCGTCGGCCGGTGACCCCCTCGCCAAGGTGGCCGCACCCGGTGGGAGTTGGGCGCTGCACGCGGACGTCACCGGGTTCACCCGCCTCACCCTCGACGCCGAACCCGGCACCACCATCGCCGTCGTCGGGCCCAACGGCGTGGGCAAGACCACCCTCCTGCGCGCCCTCCTCGGCCTGACGCCCCGCGCGCACGCCGCCCTGCGCCTCGGCGACGCCGACGTCACCGCGCTCGCGCCGCACCGGCGGGGGGTCGCCTGGGTGCCCCAGGACGGCGCGCTCTTCCCGCACCTGACCGCTCTCCGCAACACGGCGTACGGGCTGCGGGCCCAGGGCGTACCGCGTGCGGAGGCCCGGCGGGCGGCGCAGGCGTGGCTCGACCGGCTCGGCGTCGGGCACCTCGCGCACCGCAGGCCCGCGCAGTTGTCCGGCGGGCAGGCCGGGCGGGTGGCCCTCGCCCGGGCCCTCGCCGCGCGGCCGCGGCTGCTGCTCCTCGACGAGCCGCTCGCCGCGCTCGACCAGACCACGCGGGCGCACGTGCGGCACACCCTGCGGGGGCACCTCGACGGCTTCGGGGGGGTCTGCCTCATCGTCACGCACGACCCGGTCGAGGCCGTGTCCCTCGCCGACCGGGTCCTCGTGCTCGACGAGGGGCGTGCCCTGCAGGACGCGCCGCCCGCCGAGGTCACCCGGCATCCGCGGTCGCCGTGGGTGGCGCGCATGCTCGGGCGCAACGCGTGGTCCGGCACAGGGGCCTCCGACGGTACGCTCGCCCTTGACGGGGCGGGGCGGCTGGTTGTCGCCGAACCCCTCGACGTGGGGGTCTCGGTGCTTGCCGTCATCGCGCCCGAGGCGGTGTCCGTCCACCGGGAGAAGCCCGCCGGGAGTCCGCGCAACGTGTGGCCCGGGACCGTCCGTGAGATCACCACGGCCGGGAGCCGGCTGCGTGTCCTCATCACCTCGCCGGACGCCCCCGACCTCGTCGCCGAGATCACCCCTGCCGCGGCGGCCGAACTCGCCCTGACGGACGGGGCCCCCGTCTGGACGAGCGTGAAGGCGACAGAGGTGTCCGTCGTACCTCTGTAGCCCCCGATCGGCGGTGCCCCCGGCCCACCCGCAGGGGACACCCACCCCCGGGGTCCAGGGGCGCAGCCCCCCCCGCGGCGGAGCCGCACATTGACACAGCCGGAGAAGGGGCGGGACTGGGGCGCCCCGCGAGGGCTACAGCGGCGCCTGCCACGTCACCGTGGTCCCCGCACCCACCCCATCCGTCTCCCCGTCGTCGTACACAGTGAGCCGCACCCCACCCCGCCCATCGGGCAACCCGACCCCCGCGTCGACGACGACGTCGACCCGGGTGACGCCGACCCGCCGGGACGCCGCGGCCAGCGCCCGCCGCAGCGCCCGCAGAAGCCGCCCCGCGGCCGGTTCGGCGACGCGGGCGTCGACGGCACCGCTGAAGTGGACGGACGGCTGCACACCGAGCACCGCCCCCGCCCCGGCGGTCTCCTTGAGCACCTTTCCCCGGAACGTCGTCGGCGCGTCGGCAGGCGGCTGCTGCAACGCGAAGATGGCCGTCCGCACCTCCTGGATGGTGGACTCCAGCTCGTCCACGGCCTGGTCGAGCGCCGTCCCCACCGGCGCCGAACCGGCCCTGCGCCGTGTCGACTCCAGCATCATGCCGGTGGCGAAGAGGCGTTGGACGACGAGGTCGTGGAGGTCGCGGGCGATCCGGTCGCGGTCCTCGAAGACGGCGAGCCGCTGCCGGGACTGCTGCGCGTCGGCGAGGACGAGGGCGAGCGCGGCCTGGGAGGCGAACTGGGTGGCGAGGAGCCGTTCGACGGCGGTGTAGGGGTGGTCGCCGCGGCGGCGCGGCAGGGCGAGGGTGCCGATGAGGCGGCCGCCCGCCTGGAGGGGCAGCATCATGCTGGGCCCGAAGCGGGACCGTACGTGGGTCGTCATGCGCGGGTCGGTCGCGGAGTCCTCGATGAACACCGGTTCGCCGCCGAGGAGTTGTTCGAGGACGGCGCTGCCGGGCTCGATGGTGGTGCCGATGAGGTCGTTCTGGGCGGCCGCGGCGGGATGGCTGCGGCGCTCGGGCGGGAGCCCGCCGCCCGCGGCGTCCGTGGCGGCGGCCACGATGGACATGCCGCCGGCGGGCGTGGGCTGGAGGACGACTCCGGCCGCCGCGCCCGCGAGCCGCCGCGCCTGCTGAGCCACCGTCATCAGGGCGTCGGCGGCGGCCTCGCCGGTGAGCAGGGCGGTGGTGACGGCGGCGGCACCCTCGATCCAGCGTTCGCGCTGCCGGGCGGTCTCGTACAGGCGGGCGTTGCCGACGGCGATCCCGGCCTGCCCCGCGAGGACCCGCAGCAGCCCCCGGTCGGCGTCACTGAACGCGTGGGCGGCCCCGGCGGTGAGATGGAGGGTCCCGAACTCCTCGTCGCGCACGAGGATGGGAACACTCAACGCCCCCGGGCCGCCCGCCCCACCGGAGCCGACCGCCCCACCACCCTCCAGGCCTCCACCCCCCTCCGAGCCCCCACTACCCCCCAGGCCCCCACCGACCTCCGCCCCCACCCCCGCCGTGAACACCTCGCCCGCCCCGCCCCCCGCTCCCTCGCCGACCTCCAGGACCCCCCATCGCGCGCCGGTGAGGCGCACCGCGCTGGTGACGATGTGCTGGAGCGTGGCGTGGAGTTCGAGTTCGGTGCCGACGCTGAGGACGGCGTCGAGGAGCAGGGGGAGCGGGGGTGCGGTGACGTCGTCGGTCATGGCGTCGGCGTACTCCCCGTCGGTTCGGGACCCGGCGTTCGGGACCCGTCGGTTCGGGACCCGGCGTTCGAGACCCGTCGGTTCGGGACCCGGCGTTCGAGACCCGGTGGTCGGGCCCCGGTGGTCGGGCCCCGGAACCCGGGGTCCGGGGCCCCGTGGTGGTCAGCCTGCCAGTGGGTCGAGGACCAGTGGTTGGATCTTGCCTTCGAGCATCGCACCCAGACCGAGCACCGCGCACACGTCGGGCCGTTCCGCGATGCGTACGGGCATGCCGGTCGCGTTCACGAGCATCTGGTCGAGGCCGGGGAGCAGCGCGCTGCCGCCGACCATCATGATCCCGCGGTCGGCGAGGTCGGCCACCAGGTCCGGCGGGCAGTCCCGCAGGACCTTGCCGATGCCGTCGAGGACCGCGGTGAGCGGGGTGTGGATGGCGTCCCGGACGGCGGCCGTCTCCACCTGCACCGAGCGGGCGAGGCCGGTCGCCACGTCCCGGCCGTGGATCTCGGTGGACTCCGGGCCGTGCGGGGTCAGACCGTTGCCGCTGAGGGCGAGCTGGAGGGGGCGTACCGACTGCGAGGGCAGCATCAGCTCGTGCTGGTGGCGCAGATGCTGCACGATCGCGTGGTCGATGGCCTCGCCGCCGACGGGGATCCGCTCGGCCGTCACGATGGAGCCGAGGGAGAGAACGGCCACCTGCGTGGTCGCGGCCCCGCAGACCAGGATCATCGTCGCCTCGGGGCGCTCCACGGGCAGCCCGCAGCCGACCGCGGCCGCGATCAGCGTGTCCACCAGCTCCACGCGGCGCGCGCCGAGCCCGACCATCGTCTCGACCGCCGCCCGCTGCGCCAGCGGGTCCGCGTCGTGCGGGGTGCACGCGGCGGCCCGCAGCCGCGGCTTGCGGCGCAGCGTGCGCCGCAGCTTCTCGCCGAGCAGGTGCCGCAGCATCCGCTGGCACATCTCGATGTCGACGACGGTGCCGCCGGACACGGGCCGCACCACGCGGATGTAGCCGGGCGTACGCCCCGTCATCTGCTCCGCGAACTGGCCCACGGCGATCAGCGCGCCGGTGCGGGTGTTGACGGCGGCGGCGCTCGGCTCGTCGACGACGAGGCCCGCGCCCTTCACGTACACGCGGGTCCGCGCGGCCCCCAGGTCGACGGCGATATGGCAGCGACGCAGCTGTTCCAGGCTGACGGTCATGGCAGATCCTCCCGAGAGCGCAGACCGTGCGGACCGCCGGACGGCGTTCCTGTCTCGCATCGTGCGGCGGCCCGGGGCGGAGCGCGCGCTGGGGTGCGCCGGGCGGGGTGCCGCCGGGCGGGTGATCCTCGGATCGATATCGGCTTGAGGCGGGGGCCCGGGCGCCGGTTAGCATCCCGTGTGACACGAGCATCTGGGGAAGACGCACCTGGCGACCGGTCCGAGCGGGACGACCCTCCCACAGCCGAGCGGGACGACCCTCCGATATCGGTCGGCGTCGCCCCGGACCCGGACCCGCACCCCGCCCCCGCCCCCAAGCGGCGCCTCCTCGCCGACCTCACCCCGCTGCGCACCTCCGTCGACTACCGGCGGCTCTGGGTCGGCAACACCATCTCCTGGATCGGCCAGGCCATGACGGCCCTCGCCGTCTCGCTCCAGGTGTACGACATCACCCGCTCCAGCTTCGCCGTCGGCCTGGTCGGGCTCTTCACGCTCGTACCGCTGGTGGTCTTCGGTCTGTACGGCGGCGCGGTCGCCGACACCGTGGACCGCCGCAAGGTGGGCCTGTACTCGGCGGTCGGCCTGTGCGCCCTGTCGATCGCGCTCGCGGGCGGGGCGCTGCTCGACTACGAACACGTCGGGTTCCTGTACGGCGTGGTCGCGCTGCAGGCGGTGTGCGCCGCGCTGAACGCCCCGGCCCGCGCGTCGATGATCCCGCGCCTGCTTCCGGCCGAGCAGCTCCCGGCCGCGAACGCACTGAACTCCCTCACGATGACGACGGGCATCACGGTCGGCCCGATGCTCGGCGGCCTGCTCGTGGGCCTGTGGGGCTACCAGTCGGCGTACCTCATCGACGCGGTGGCGTTCACGGCGGCGCTGTACGCGATGTGGCGGCTGCCCGCGATGCGGCCGGGCGGCGACGGGGCCGAGGACGCCGCCGGGGCGGGCGACGGCAAGCGGCAGCGCGCCTCCGTCAGGGACGGCCTGCGCTTCCTCGCCACCCGCCCCAACCTCCGCATGACCTTCTTCACCGACCTGTGCGCGATGGTCCTCGCGCATCCGCGGTCGCTGTTCCCCGCCGTCGCGGTGGTCTGGTACGGCGGCGACGCGAAGACGGCCGGGCTGCTCGCGGCGGCGCCCGCGGTGGGCGCGCTGCTCGGCGGGGTGTTCTCCGGCTGGCAGGGCCGCATCCGCCGCCACGGGCTCATGATCGTGGTGTCGGTGGCGGCCTGGGGCACGGCGATCGCGGTGTTCGGCCTCACCCGGAACCTGTGGCTCGGGGTCTTCTTCCTCGCGGTCGCCGGGTGCTCGGACATGATCTCCATGGTGTTCCGCAACACGATGCTCCAGGCGGCCACGCCGGACGCGATGCGCGGGCGCCTCCAGGGCGTGTTCATCGTGGTCGTCGCGGGCGGCCCGCGGCTCGGCGACTTCCTGGCCGGGACCGTCGGCGAGGCGGTGTCGCCCCGGGTGGCGATCGTCGGGGGCGGTGTCGCGTGCGTCGTCGCCGTGGTCCTGCTCGCCGCGCGGTGGCGGGCCTTCCTGCGCTACGACGCGCGCTCGCCGGAGGCCTGACGGCGGAAGACGCCGACCCAGGCCGACTCCGGTTCGACGCCCGGTGTCGATCGGCACTATGCCGCCAGGGCTATGACGTCATGGCGATGTTGGTCTTGGACCGCTCAACTCGCCCGCCATAGCGTCAAGTTGTTCGCACACGTAGATCGCCATGAGGAGTTTCCACCATGGGGAACAGCAGCAACCGGACCCTGTTCAAGAGATGCGCCGCCCTGTCGCTGGCCACCCTGGCGGTCGGCGTCTTCGCCGCGGGGGGCGCGAATGCCGATGCCTCGAAGAAGAGCCGGGTCGAGGTCATCGAACTCCAGCTCAAGGACCTTGAGCACGAGTCCGTCGACCTCGGCAGGCCGGGGCCGAGCCTGGGCGACATGAGTGTCTACTGCGCCACCGCGGTGGAGGACGGCCGCAATGTCGGACGGGGGGCCGGGACGTCGCAGGTCGTGTACGTCAGCGGTGGGAAAGCCACGTCGCAGGCCGTGATCACGATAGAGCTCGAGCGTGGCTCCCTGACGATGCAGTCGCTGCGGCCGGACGAGGCGAGTTCGCTCGACATGGCCATCACCGGCGGCACAGGCGCCTTCAAGGACGCCCGGGGCAGTGTTCGCTACTGGGACATCAACACGCCGAAGGAGAGGCTGCGCGCCGAGATCCTGCACTGACGGAGGGCCGGATCACCGCGCCCGACGCCCACGACCGCACCGGGAACGCGGGCTCAGGGGCGGGCACACGGCCCCTCAGGCCCGGCGTACGGCGTCCACGATCTGGGAGAGCGCGCTCACCGCGTGCCGGGCCCCGGCGACGAGCAGGCGCTCACGGACGCGGCCGTCGGGGGCGTACCCGACGAACGGGACGTCCAGGGCGCGGGCCGCGGTCGCCTCCGCGACGGTGGCGCCGATCATCAGGCAGCGGTCGGCGGTCACGCCCGGCCGGGCGAGCACGCGGCGCAGGCCCTCCGGGTCGGGCAGGAGCCGGGTGAGGTCGCCGGTGCGGCAGTGGATGCGGTCCGCCCGGACGGCCAGCTCATGGGCGGCCACGTACGTCGCCACGGCGCGCGGGGCGGTGTCGGTGACCAGGCACACGGCGCGGGGCCGGGTGCGGGGGGCGGTACCGGAGTCGGTGCGGGGGCCGGTGCCGTCCGCCAGGAGCCTGACGAGGGCGGCGGCGTGCGGCACGGGCTTCGCGGCGAACACGGCCTGCCGCTCGATGCGGTCCAACTGGTCGGCGAGGTCCGCCGCGAGGGGGCCCTCGGCGGCGAAGGCGCGCAGCACGTCCAGCGGGTGGACGTACTCGCTGCCGCCCTCGGCGCGCGGCACCGGCGTGCCGCCGAGCGCCTCCTCGGGGCCGCGCCGCTCCACGACGAGAGCGAGCAGCCGGAGCGTGGCCTCGCGGGCCTTGCCGGGGGCGTAGAGCCGGGTGAGGGTGCCGTCGAAGCCGAGGACGACGGTGTCGGCCCGGTCGAGGGTGTCAGGCAGCGAGGGGAACGCGCCGGTGGGGCGGCCCGCGACGGCAGGGACCCGGCAGACCCAGGCGGTCGACCCCGGCACCGGGTTGAAGCGCGTCATGCCGGCCGGGCCCTCCCGGTACAGCTCGTCGTGGACGTCACCCGGGACCACGACGACCGCCTCGTCGGACCCGGCCCCGGCGGCGATGCCGGTGTGCGGCGGCCCTGCCGGGTCCGGGGCGTCCCCGACGGTGACGTACAGCCCCAGGCCCGTGTACGCGCCCACGGTGAACGGCAGTTCGCGCAGGATCGCCGCCAGCAGCGGGGCGCGCGGCACCTCGGCGGAGACCACCGCGTCCCAGCCGCGCTCGCGGGGCAGCAGGTCGAACTGCTCCGCCGCGGCGCCGCCCTGCGTGAGCAGCCGGGCGACGGTCCGGCTGAGCTTCATCAGGGTGTCCGCCTGCCAGCCGGGGCTGGCGGCGAAGGCGAAGGCGAGGGTGGTGGGCGCCTGGGCCGTCGCTTCGGCGGCGCGCAGGCCGGCCAGCTCCTGGCGGAGTTCCCGCAGCACGGCGGGCGGCTCGGTGCCGAGTTCCGCCAGGCGCAGGGTGCGGTACTCCTCGTACGCGCTGATCGCCTCGTCGACGCGGCCCTGGCCCTTGAGCGCCACGAGGTGGAGGCGGTGCAGGTCCTCGTCGTGGGGGAACTCGCCCAGTGCGGCCCGGAGGTCGGTCGCGGTCCGGTCGAACTCCTCCATCTCCAGGCCGAGTTCGGCGCGGGTGCGGAGCAGCGCGGTACGCAGAAGGCGCAGCCGGGCGCGGGTGTCCTTCGCCGCCGGGCCGGGGACGTCCGGCAGGGGGTCGCCGCGCCACAGCCGGAGGGCGGACTCGACGAGCGCGCGGGCGCGGGCGAGGTCGCCGGAGGCACGGGCCTCCTCGGTGTCGGCGGCCAGCCTCCGGCAGCGCACGACGTCGACGTCGTCAGGGGAGGCCGACAGGGCGTACCCGTCACCGCTGGGCTCCACGGAGCCCGGACCGAGGGCGGTGCGCAGCCGGGACGCGTACGTCCGCACCTGCCGTCCGCCGTCCGGTGGCGCGGGGGACTTCCACAGCCCGGCCAGCAGCTCGTCCTCGTGCACGGCCTCGCCCTCGCGGAGCAGCAGCATGCAGAGCATGGCCTGCTCCTGGGGGGATCCGACGGCCAGGGGGAAGCCGCCGCGGGTGACGCGCAGCGGGCCGAGCAGGTCGTAGAGGCGCCGGTGCTCCCCCTGTGTGTCGAGCTGTTCGAGCCGCTGGGCGCCCCGCGTCTGGAGCGCGGCGTCCTCGGACACCAGGTCGGCCACGGCCTGCCGCAGTTCGTACTCCAGGTGCTCCGGCAGCGTGTGGCCCGCGCCGAGGGGGAGTGCGAGCTGTTCCGGCCGCGTCAGCCAGTCCCCGGTGCGCATCAGGTGCACGAGGTGGCCGAGGTCGCGGAGGTCGGCCGCGCGGGTCGTGTCGTCGAGGGCGAGCTGACCGAATCCGTAGAGGACGGGGCCGTGGTCGGCGAGGACGACGCAGCGGGCCGAGAGACGGCCGTGGGCGATGCCGTGCGTGTGCAGGGCCAGCACGCCACGCGCCAACTGCCGGGCCAGGTCGGCGGGTTGATCGACGGGCAGCCCGCCCTGGTGCCGGTCGAGCGCGGCGTGCAGTGTCTCCCCTTCGTGGTGCTCCAGGATCAGATGGGGTACTCCGCGCAGGGTGCCGTCGCCCAGCAGGGCGGCCACGTTCGGGTGCCGCAGGCCCGAAAGGGCGCGCCGCAGCGTTTCGAAGCGCCAGAGCGAGTCCGGCGGCGCGTCGCGGTAGCGTGTCACGACCACGGTGCGGTCGCCTCGCTGGGTGTCCTGCGCGCACAGGTCGTGACCGTGTCTGAACCGGCGCGTCACCCGGTACCGCCCGTCGATCAGCCCGGAGACCGCGCCCTCGTCCTCTTCCGCCACCCCCGACAACTGCCGCGCGCTCTGCGGACTCACCGTCGCGAACGGCTCCCCCTCGACCACCGCGGGCGCCGCCCCGGGACCCCGTCCGACCCCCCGCGCCACGGCCCGCAGCTCCCCGGGCGCCACCCCCGCCCGCTCGTCGATCAACGCCCCCACCCGGGCCAGGAGTTGCCGGGTGCGCCCGCGCGCCGACCTCGGCACCGTCCCGAGCAGCACCTCCCGCACGCCGTCCCGGAACGCGTACGACCCCGGCGGCCCCTCGGGCGTGTCCGTGAGCATGCCGCTGAGGATGACCTCCGCCAGGTGCTGGGCGCGGGGGCGCCGCTCCACCGCCGCCTGGACGAGCCGCATGACCGGCAGGTGCGGCTCGCCCACCGCCAGATGCCCGGCCAGGCGGAACGCCTCCGGCGACGCGGTGGAGCGGAAGCGCAGGACGAGGTCCTGCGGGGACAGGAGGGTGACGTCCGCGCGCTCCACGCCGTCCCGGGCGAGCGCGGCGGCCGGGCGCGGCGCCAACCACCCGACGGATCCCGGCAGTCGGCGCCCGCCCGCGTCGGCGACGAGCGACGACCAGTTCGCCAGCCACCGCGGGGACGCGTCGAGGACGGGCACCGGCAGGGCGTCCGGGGGGACGGCGGACGGCTCGGCGGCATCGGGGTCGAAGGGCTCGAACGTGTACGTGGCGGCGGGGGCGGCGGCGTGCGGCGCGGCGAGCAGCCCCGGTGTGGCGGGCAGCGCGGTCGTGGACCAGAGGCGTTCGGGCAGCGGCTGGAGCACGGCGAGGGGCAGCCGCGACGCCCAGTGCCGCAGCGTCCGGTACCAGCGGCGTCCGGCCCCGCCCTCCCGCCACTGCGGGCCCATGCAGTCGCTGACCAGGAGGACGACGGTACGGCCCGCGGCGGGCGCGGCGGCCGCACGGGCCGGAACCGTGCCGTCGGGCCCGGCCGGGTGCAGTTCGACCGTGCGGAAGAGCCCCGACTGCACCAGGGCCGCGTGCAGTTCACGCACCAGCGGCCGCCACACCGGCATCGTGGGCCCGTCGTCGTACACCAGACACAGCCGCAGCCAGCGCTCCTGTGCCGGGCGGAGCACCGGCAGCCAGCCGCGCGGGTGCGCGCCGAGCGCGGCGATGCGGTGCGCGGTCGCCTCCTCGTCGAGGACCCGCCCGACGGGCGCGGGCACCCGGCGCCCGAGCGGACGCAGGGCACGCTGGAGCGCCAGGGGGTGGGCGATCATCGGCGGTACGGGTACGTGGAGGACGGTGCCGTCGACCGCTGTGCGGGCGGGGTGGGCCGGGCCCGCTCCGGGGTCCGTCGGGGTGTGCCCGGAGGTGCCCGGGCGGTGGCCCGCGGCGGGGAGGTGCAGGGGGACGCGGGAGTCGGCGTGCGGGGTGGGGGCGGCGGCCGGGGGAGTGCGGCCGGGGTGCGGTGGCGCGGTGGGGTCCGAGGTGGTCGGGGCCGCCGAGCCGGTGCGGGCCCCCGGGTCTTCCGGGGTGGCCGGGTCGGAGGAAGACGGGCGGGCCGGGGCGGTGTCGGGCGTCGCGAAGCGGTCGCCCGGGCCCGGGGCGCCGGGTGCCGACGGCCGCGCCGCCGTGCCGCTGTCCGCCGCCCCGTCCGGGCGCTCGGGCTCCGGGGGCGGGGGCAGATGCCGGGCGAGCCAGAGGAGTTCGGCGAGCTCGGCGGCGGACGGCCCTTCGCCTCCGCCCGCCGCGCCGGTGAGGACGGCGGCGAGCCCCGCGACGGCGGAGGCACGGGCGGGGGCGGGGGCGCGCCCGGCTCCCGGGGCGCCCCCGCCCCCACCCTCCGCCCGGTCAGAAGGCCGCATCGGAACCCTGGTCCGGAGCGTGCTCCGCGCCCTCGCTCAGATACGGCATGAGCAGCCGCGCCAGCTCGTCCCGCGAGGAGGTGTCGAGACCGGCCGCGCCGGTGAGGTAGATGGCGTTGAGGAGTTGGTCGGTGGCCAGCTCGCCGCCGCTGCCCCGGGCCACGAACCGGTCGATCAACTCCCGTGCGTGCGCGTCGGGTTCGCCCAGGTGGGCGCGGACGATCTCCTCCAGGTGCTCGCCGTGCGGGCGGCGCAGACGCAGGGTGACGCAGCGGCGCAGGAACGCGGGCGGGAACTCGCGCTCGCCGTTGCTGGTGAGCACCACGAAGGGGAACGCGCGGCAGCGCACCCGGCCCTTCACCACGGTGACCGGATCGTCCGAGCCGTCGGCGGGCAGCGAGGCGGACGGCGTGTGCCGGGCGACGCGCGCCAGCTCCGGAATCTCGTACTGGCCCTCCTCCAGGACGTTCAGGAGGTCGTTCGGCAGGTCCAGGTCGCTCTTGTCGATCTCGTCGATGAGCAGCGCGCGGGGGTGGGCGTAGGGGAGCAGGGCGGTGCCGAGCGGGCCGAGGCGGAGGTGGTCCTCGATGCCGGTGCGGTCCTGGGGCGGGGTGGTGGGGGTGGTGCGTGCTGTGGTGTCGGTGTCCGGGGAGCTCTGGGTGTCCGGTGCGCTCTCGGCGGCGGCGCGGCCCGCCGCGTACAGGCGGGACAGCGGGTCGTACTGGTACAGGCCGTCGTGCAGCGTGCTGCGGCTGGTGATGTTCCAGCGCAGCACCGGGCCGAGGCCCAGCTCGCGCGCGACCGCGTACGCGAGGCTCGACTTGCCGCTGCCGGGCGGCCCTGTGACCAGCAGCGGGCGGCGCAAGTACAGGGCGGCGTTGACGAGTTGGACGCACTCGTCGGTGGCGCGGTAGGTGCGGGCGCGGTGCGCGCGGTCCGGGGAGGTCGCGGAGCGGTCCGTGCGCGGGGCGTCCAGGACGGGGCCGCCGTCGAAGGCGCGCCACGGCGGCGGCGGGGGCAGCCGCGTGATGCCGTCGTGCGGCTCGTTCGTGCCGGTGTAGACGGGCCACAGGGACATGCGGACTCTCTCCTCGGTACGGGCGGGGTCAGGTGACGGGGGAGTGCAGCGGGGCGGCCGCCGCGTCCGGGAAGCAGCGCGGGTCGTCCCACAGGAGCTGGATGTCCCGGGCCCAGTGCAGCTCGGGCTCGTCGGCGGCGTCGGCGCTCTCGCGCAACGCCAGGACGTGGCGGGGAAGTTCGGCGGGCGGCAGCCGGGTCAGATGGGCGGCGAGCTGATCCAGGAAGGCGGAGCCGGGGCAGGGGGCGGGGGGTGCGGGGTCTCCGGCGGAGCCACGGGCGCCCTCGGGGCCGCCAGTGCTTCCCGCGCCTTCAGCACCTCCAGTCTCCCCACCCCCGTGCTCACACTCCACCCGCGCCCACAGCAGCACCGGCGCGGGCGCGTTCAGGGACACCTCGAAGTGGCGCTTCAGGCGCGGCGCCCGGGGCGGGGCGGCGAACCCCGCGAGGTCGGCCTCCCCGCTGCGCAGGCGGAAGCGCAGCTTGTTCGGCTGTTCCCCGGTGGCGCAGTCGACGCGGTGCACGACCGTCGTGGACTTGCCGTCGAGCCGGTCCCAGGTGCGGGCCAGCTGGTGGCGCAGGCCGCCCGCGCGGCGCGCCCGGTCGGTGACGACCAGGGGGTAGGAGCAGCCGAGCGGCGTCGGGTCGTCGACGCTGCGCTCCCAGTGGGCCACGGGCTCGTTGAGCCACTCCCGGGGCAGTACGAAGGCGATCAATTCGTCGGCGTCCGGCGCGAGTTGGCCGAAGGCCTCGTCGATGCGCTCCTGGACGTACGGCCGCACCTGGCTCCTGGCGAGGGTGCGCGAACCCACCGGGTGCCGGTGCCCGTCGCGGCACGCGGACACCTCGACCAGGACCTGGTCGCCCCCGGCGCCGCTGCGGGCGAGTTCGACGAGGATGGGGGACCAGGAGGGCCAGGGGGAGCCTCCGAACCCGGCCGCACGCGGAGCCGCCGGGGTCCCCGGCGCGGCCACGGCCTCCGCCGCCTCGGGGGCGCCCCGACCGTCTCGTACGAGAGGCGCGTCCCGTACGTCGCACGCCTGCCGTACCTCCCGTGCGCACCCCGACCCGGGCCGGAGCCCCGCACCCAGCCCCTCCTCTAACTCGCCCCTGCCCTCGCCCCGCCCCTCCGCCAGCTCCGCGAGCCGGTCGGCGAACCGCTCCACCGCCCCCGGCACGTCCACCTCCGAGAGGACGTACCAGGCCGCCGACCACAGCGACGCGAAGCCGCCCGGCGGCACCGGCGGTCCCAGCGGCCCGACCGCGTCGAGGTACAGCCGCTCCGGTGCCCACGCGGCCGACCGCCCCGTCGCCGGGCCCGCCTTCTCGGCGTCCTCGACCAGGGCGCGCAGCCGGTGCGGTGTCGTGCGGCCCCGGCCGGGCACCGGGATCAGCTCGGCGAGGCGGGGCCAGTAGCGGGCCATGACCGGCGCGGGCAGCATCCGCCCGTTGCGCACCCCGGCCGCGCCTGCCACCGCCGACACCATGCCGACGACGAGCCCGCTGTCGGCGAGGGCGACCGCGGCCCCGCTGAAGCCGGGCGCGAGCGGCTGGCCGTGCGCGCTCCAGGCCTCCAGCTGGACCCACTCGTCGGCGATCAGCTGGGCGGCGGTGGCGCGGTACTCGGCGATGGTGCCCTCGGCGTACCCGCGCGGGAAGCCGTACACGACCAGGCGCGGGCGGGGTTCCAGGTAGGCGTCGTCGGGGGCGGCGAATCCGGCGGGCGGGATCGGCACGGACCGGTCGAGTTCGAGGACGGCGAGGTCGCCGGAGTGGTCGTCGGGGCCGCTCCAGCCGCCGTGCGCGCCGACGACGGCCGTCACCGCGCCGAGTTCCCCGCGGTGCGGGAAGGAGACCGCGACCCCGGCGGCGCCGCTGTCCCGCACGACGTGCGCGCAGGTCAGCACGTGCCGCTCCGACACGAGGAAGCCGGCGCCGGTCTCGCGTCCGCACTGCACCCGGGCATGCCAGGTCGTACTGCTCATGAGGCGGGCGCTGGCTCTCCGTTCGAGGCCGCGGGCCCCAAGGTCCCTGGAGCGACCGTGCTTCCCGGGGCGCCCGCGTTCTCGGAGTCGCCCGGAGCCACCGTGGCACCGGCGGCCTCCGCCGCCCCGGCCGCATCCACGGCCCCGGCCGCCCCGCCCCGCTCGGACCCCCGCTCCGGCGACCACGAGAGCCGCACCAGCAGATGCCCTTCCCCTGAGCCCTTCACGATGACCGCCCCGGCCTCCGCCGTCATCCGTACGCCGAACTCGATCTCCACGGAGTCCGGCGCGAGTTCGCCGTCGCGGAACACCCGCAGGGCCGACTCGGCGGCGGTGCGCACCGGGCCCAGGGAGGCCTCGAAGGTGCGGGCGGCCAGGGCGGGGCCGTCGCCGCGCGACACCAGGCGGGCGCCCGACCCGTCGTCGTCGACGTCGGCGAGCACCACATGCGCGCCGCCGTCCGTCGTGAACTGCACCAGACCGTCCATGACCGCCCCCGTAGAAGACCCGTGTCACCCGCTCGCCGACATTCTTGCCGAACCGCCGACCTGGCGGGAAGCCGCCCTGGCAGCTTCCCGCCAGTCCCCGGCAACTCTCCCGCAACATCACGCGCCTGACACTTCTTCGCAGCACCCGGGAGCCACCCCCCACCCGGAGCCGACGAAGAGAGGTCGCGTTGATGCCGAGACCCCGAAGCGCCCCCAGCCGACGAAGAGGAAGCGCCCCCGCGGGCCGAAGAGCCCGCGGCGCCCGGCTCGGAATCCTGCCCGCGGGACTGGCGCTCGCCCTGCTCCCCGCCTCCCTGGCCGCGACCGCCACGGGCACTCCGGCGGCCGCCGCGGAGTCCGCCAGGGCCTCGGGCAAGGCCCAACAGCCGCACGGCGGCGGCACGTCCGCGTCCGCACGCGCCCCCAGGACCGTCACCCTCATCACCGGCGACGAGGTCACCGTCACCCCGCTCGGCGGCGGCAAGCAGACCGTCACGGTGGAGCGGCCGCGCGGCGCGAGCGGAGCCGTCCGCACCTCCGTGGCCGACGGCCGCGTCACCGTCGTACCGGACGAGGCGCGCCCCTATCTGCGCGCGGGCGTCCTGGACAAGCGGCTGTTCGACGTGACGGGGCTGCTGCGGCAGGGCGGGGACCGCGGCGGCGCCAAGGCGACGACACCGCTGATCGTCACGTACGACACGTCCCGTACCGCGGCGGACGCGCGGGCCCCGCGCGGCGCGGACAAGATCCGCTCGCTGCCGAGTGCGCGCGCCGCCGCGCTCAAGGCGGCCAAGGGCACCGCCTTCTGGCGGGCCGTCACCACCGCCGACGGCGAGGCGGCGCGGGGCGGCGGGCGCCGCTTCGGCGGCGGCATCGCGCAGATCCGGCTCGACGGCCGTGTCGAGGCCGACCTGGCCGAGAGCAACGCCCAGATCGGTACGCCCAAGGCGTGGGAGGCCGGGCTCACCGGCAAGGGCGTGAAGGTCGCCGTCCTCGACACCGGCGCCGACCTCACGCACCCCGACTTGAAGGACCGCATCGGCGCGACGAAGAGCTTCATCCCCGGCCAGGAGGTCGCCGACCGCGGCGGCCACGGCACCCACGTCACGTCCACGGTCGGCGGCAGCGGCGCCGCGTCCGACGGCAAGGAGAAGGGGGTCGCGCCGGGCGCGGACCTCGCCGTCGGCAAGGTGCTCAGCGACGAGGGCTTCGGCAGCGAGTCGGAGATCATCGCGGGCATGGAGTGGGCCGCGAAGGACGTCGACGCCAAGATCGTTTCCATGAGCCTCGGTTCGCGGGAGCCCAGCGACGGCACCGACCCGATGGCCGCCGCCGTCAACACGCTCTCCAAGGACACCGGCGCGCTCTTCGTCGTCGCGGCGGGCAACACCGGCGCGCCCTCGTCGATCGGCTCGCCCGGCGCGGCCGACTCCGCGCTGACCGTCGGCGCCGTCGACTCCGCCGACAAGGCCGCGTACTTCACCAGCCAGGGCCCCCGATCCGGCGACAACGCCCTCAAGCCCGACCTGTCCGCCCCCGGCGTCGACATCCTCGCCGCCCGCTCCCAACTCACGTCCGGGGAGGGCTACTACACCTCCATGAGCGGTACGTCGATGGCCACCCCGCACATCGCGGGCGTCGCCGCGCTGCTCGCCGAGCGGCACCCCGACTGGAACGGACAGCAGCTCAAGGACGCCCTGATGTCCACGTCCGGCGCCCTCGACGCGTCCGTGTACGAGCTGGGCGCGGGCCGGGTGGACGTGCCGTCGGCGATCGACGCGAGGGTCACCGCGACGGGCGGCGCCGACTTCGGCTTCTACCGCTGGCCGTACTCCGGGAACAAGCCGGTGACTCGGACCCTGACGTACACCAACTCCTCCGCCGAGCCCGTGGAGTTGACCCTCGCGGCACGCGGAGCGGCCGACGGCGTGGTCACCCTCGCCGACACCGGGCTGACCGTCCCCGCGCACGGCAGCGCCTCGACGACCGTGACCGGCGACGGTGCCCAGGCCCCCGTCGGTGCCACCAGCGGCGCGGTGGTGGCGAGCGCGGGCGGCAAGGAGGTCGCGCGGACGGCGTTCGGCCTGGTCAAGGAGGAGGAGCGGTACACGCTCACCGTCAAGGTCAAGGACCGCGACGGCGCCGCGACCCCCGCCGACCTGGTCGTCCAGCCGCTGACGAAGGACGCCGACCCCTACCCGGCGGCGGTCGGCGAGTCCGGTGAGCTGAAGCTCCGCCTCAAGCCCGGGGCGTACGCCCTGTCCACGTTCCTGGACGTCCGCGGCGCCCACGGCAAGGACGCGCTCGGCATCGGCTTCCTGGCGGCCCCCGAGACCACTCTGGACCGCGACCGGGAAGTGACCCTGGACGCACGGAAGTTGCGTGAGATCACGGCCGAGGTGCCGCGCCGCGCGGAGACCCGCCAGCTCGTCATGGAGTACGACCGCACCGCGAACGGCTCCGCCTATCAGGGTGCCGTGCAGGTGCCGGTGAAGTACGACAGCGTGTTCGCGGCGCCGACCCCGAAGGTGGCCGAAGGGCGCTTCGAGTACCGCACCGTGTGGCGCCTCGGCAAGCCCCTCCTGGACGTCGAGGGCATCGGCGAGGCCGTCGCGCAGCCCGGCTCCACCCTGGGCGAGGGCCGCACGCGCCTGAAGCTGGTCGACGCGGGTGACGGATCGCCGTCCGCGTACGTAGGAAAGGACGTACGGGGCAAGGCAGTCGTGGTGACCCGCAAGGGCGCGGCCGACCAGTTGACACCCCCGCAGCTCGCGCAGGCCGCACAGGACGCGGGCGCGAAGGCGCTGTTCGTGACGGACAGCGTGCCCGGCCGTCTGAACGCCTGG
This sequence comes from Streptomyces sp. NPDC040610, assembly GCF_055594065.1. Taxonomy (NCBI): domain Bacteria; kingdom Bacillati; phylum Actinomycetota; class Actinomycetes; order Kitasatosporales; family Streptomycetaceae; genus Streptomyces; species Streptomyces sp. NPDC040610. Next base: position 101,621 of record NZ_JBVIXA010000017.1, read on the forward strand.
TTCGGCACGGACGACAACGCGGACCGGCCGCTGCGGATCGCCACGGTGAACGCGGCGGACGGGGCGAAGCTGCGGGACGCGGCGCGGCGGGGCCGCTCGGTGGAGTCCGAGTCGACCGCCTACACGCCGTACGTGTACGACCTGGAGGACGGCCACGCGGGCGCGATCCCGTCCCGTGACCTGACGTACAGCCCGTCGGCACGCGAACTCGCCGTGGTCCCCACCAAGTTCCACGCCCCCACCCGCCGCACCGAACCCGGCGGCGAGTTCCGCTACTCCCTGACCGACACCTTCGAGATCGGCCTCGGCTTCCCGGAGCGGATCTCCTACCCCGCCACCCGCACCGACTACGTCGCCGCGGGCAAGGGCCGCCACTGGCACGAGTCCCTCCACTACGGCCCCGACGCCGTCGAACAGCGCAGCGGCCTCGTCGACTACCGCCCCGGCAAGCGCACCCCCCTCGACTGGTTCAAGCCCGTCTGGCACCCCTGGCTCGGCACCGGCCTCGGCTGGGGCCAGCAGCGCAGCGGCGACAACCTCGACTTCAACGCCCCCGGCTGGGGCGACTCCGGGCCCGACCACACCGGCTTCGGCGACGTCTGGAACGACGACTCCCTGACCCAGACCACCGCCGTCTACGCCGACGGCCAACTCGTCGACCGCCGCACCAGCTCCGGCGTCTACGTCACCGGCGCGGCCCCCGAGGAACGCCCCTACAAACTCGTCACCGACACCACCCTGTCCCCCTCCCGCTGGCGCCTGGCCACCAAGGCCCACTCCGAGTGGACCTTCCGCTCCGCCCGCACCCCCGACGACCGCAAGACCTTCCTGCCCCTCCTGAACCTCGGCTTCGATGTCCCCACGGACCTCTCCGGCGACGTCCGTGGCGGCCGGACCGTGCCGGTCGGCATCTCCGCCGAGTACGTGCGGGGCGCCGTCGGCACGGGCCGCATCTCCGCCGCGACCCTCTCGGTCTCCTACGACGACGGCAAGTCCTGGCAGGACGTCCACCTCGCCCGCTCCGGCCGATCGGCCTCCTGGAGGGGCAAGTTGAAGGTCCCGGGCGACGCGGAGGCGATCTCCTTCCGGGCGAAGGTGCGGGACGACCGGGGCGGGTCGGTCTCGCAGGAGGTGGTGCGGGGGGTGGGGGTGCGGTAGGCCTCGCGGGGGCGCCCCAGTCCCGCCCCTTCTCCGAAACCGGGGGCTCCCGCCCCCTGGACCCCCGCAGATCGGCGCTCCGCGCCTCGTCCTCAAACGCCGGACGGGCTGTAGGGCCGTTCACCGTGTGTAGACGGCGTGATAGGCATGAGTGATCTTGCGTGCGATCAGGGGAGGGGTCATGAAACGAAAGACGCGTGGCTGGGTGATCGGCGGCGTGGCGCTGTTCGCCATCGGTGCGGTGGGCCTGCTGTTCCAGGACGACGACAGCAGCGAGGCGGAGGCCGAGCCCAAGCCGTCGGTCACGGAGTCCGCGAAGGAGCGCAAGCCTGAGGGGAAGCCGTCCCAGTCCGCTACGGGCAGCGGCGTCCCCTCACCGGACCCCGTACAGAGAGCGAAGCTGTTACGCGCCCTGGGCGCCGTCGACCCGGGGTTGGTCAGCAAGGAGGACCGGGCAGTGAGCCGGGCCCGGAACGTCTGCCTGGACATCAAGAACGGCGTGGACACGGAGACACTGCACAACGGCGCCAAGCTCCGATACGAGGGCGGAAGCGTTCCGTTCCTCACGGCCGAGCAATCGGCGGACATCGTGACCGCTGTACGTTCGTCGTTCTGCCACTGATCAGGTCAGGGGTCACCCCCCCCGTCAGCCAAACGCCGGACGGGCTGTCCATAGCCCGTCCGGCGTTTGAGGACGAGGCGCGAAGCGCCGATAGCGGGGGTCCGGGGGCGGCAGCCCCCGGTTTCGGGAAGGGGCGGGGTTGGGGAGCCGCCGGCAGGGCCCCCGGCCTCAGCCCTTGCCCAGCGCCCGCTTGAGAATCTTCCCCATGTCGTTGCGCGGCAGCGCGTCCACGAGATGCAGGACGCGCGGCCGCTTGTGGGGCGCGAGCCGGGAGGCGACGTGGGCCGCCAGGTCGTCGAGGGCCGGGGGGAGGGAGGGGTCGGCGGGGGCGACCCAGGCGACGACGCGCTCGCCGAGGTCGGGGTCCGGCTCCCCGGTGACGGCGGCCTCGCGGACGCCGGGATGTTCGAGGAGCGCGTTCTCGATCTCACCGGCCCCGATCTTGTACCCCCCGCTCTTGATGAGGTCGGTCGCCTTGCGCCCGACGATGCGCACGTACCCGTCGGCGTCCCGCACGGCCATGTCCCCGGTGCGGAACCACCCGCCGGGCGCGAAGGCCGCCTCCGTGGCGTCGGGCCGGTTGAGGTAGGAGGTGAAGAGGTTCGGGCCGCGGACCTGGATCTCGCCGACCGCCTCGGGCCCGGCGTCGCGCGGGATCTCGGCGTCGGCCTCGTCGACGAGGCGGAGTTCGACGCCGGGCAGCGGTACGCCGACGGTGCCCGCGCGCGGTTCGCCGTCCGCGCGGACGCTGGTGTTCATGAGCGTCTCCGTCATGCCGTACCGCTCGACGACCCGCCGCCCCGTCGCGGACGCGATCCGCTCGTGGTCGTGGACGGGCAGCGCCGCCGAGCCCGAGACCAGCAGCCGCGCCCCGGACAGGGCCTTCACCAGCTCCGGCTCGTCGGGCAGCGCCTCGGCGATCCGGTGGTACATCGTCGGCACCCCGAACAGCATGGTCCCGCCGGTGGCCAGCTCCCGGGCCACGCCCTGCGTGCTGAACCGGCCGAGGTGCCGCACGGAGCCGCCGCGCCGCAGCGGGCCGAGGACGCCGAGGATCAGGCCGTGCACGTGGAAGAGGGGCAGGCCGTGCACGAGGACGTCGGCGTCGGTCCACTGCCAGGCGTCCTCCAGGGCGTCCAGGGTGGAGGAGACCGCCCGGCGGGAGAGGACGGCGCCCTTCGGCGGCCCTGTGGTGCCGGAGGTGTAGACGATGAGGGCGGGGGAGGAGGGGTCCAGGGTGGCGGGAACGGCATACGAGGCGCCCGCGTCCGCGCCCGCAGGGGCCGCGCCGTCCGCGCCCGCCGAGCCCGAGGCGCCCGTGCCAGCGTCCGCGCCCTCCACCCGCACCTCCACATCCACCCGCCCCACCCCCTCAAGCACCTCCGGCAACCCGTCCCCCACCCCCGCGAGCACCAGCGACGGCTCGCTGTCCGCCACGATGTGGCCCAGCTCCGCCGCCCCCGACTTCGGGTTCAGCGGCACCGCGGGCACCCCGGCCCGCAGCGCCGCCACCACCGCCACCGCCGTTTCCAGGGTGGGGGTGGCCCAGACGGCCACGCGGGTCGCGCCCGCCGCGGCGAGGCGGGCGGCCAGGGCGGTCGTGGTGGTGGCCAGGTCGGCGTAGGTCAGGGTGCGGTCGCCGAAGGTCACGGCGGGGGCGGGGCCCGGCGTGGTGAGGGCGGGGAAGAGGGGCTCGGAATCCACGGGTCGTACTCCTCGGTGTGTGCACGGCGACTTAATGAGAGCGTTACGCCGCCGAAGGTGCGGTGTCACAGTGATCGTTGAGGCTGAAGTGGCCGTTTGTCCCTGGTTCTGGGGGCTGTTCGGCGGTTCACAAGTCAACAGCCGGTCGCCGCTGGGCAGCAGCCCGCGGTCCGTGCTCCGGTCGACTCAACCGGTCCTCCCCCCACAATCCGAAACAGGATGGGACCACCCACTTTGCTCACTTCGTACTCTTCATCCGGATCCACTCCGACATCAACCCCTACCGCCCCCGCACCGGCCACGCCCTCGGGCACCACCAACCTATCCAGCGCCCCGCCCCCGCATGCCCCCGGCCGCATCCTCGCCGTCGCCGCCCCGGGCCCGGGGCGCGAACAGCTCACCCGCACCCTGGAGTCGAGCGGCTACGAGGTCGACCACACCGTCCCCGGTGACATACACCCGCACATACGCCAGACCCCGCCGGACGCCATCGTCGCGCTCGACGACGGCCCTGGCGGGCGGCGCTGCGGGGGCGACGTCATCACGGAGGTGCGGTCGCAGCCGGCCGGGCAGGCGCTGCCGCTGGTCCTGGTGGGCGCGGCGGCGCGCGAGCCCGCCGCGGTCGCCGAGCTGCTGCGGCGGGGCGCCGACGACTGCCTGCCGAGCGGCTGCGCGCCCGTCGAACTGTCGGCGCGCATCGCGGCGAAGCTGCACCGCGTCCCCGTACCGGTGGAGCAGCTGCTGCGCGACCCACGGACGGGGCTGTACTCCGGGCCGCACTTCATGGACGAGCTGGACCGTGAGCTGCGCCGTCCCGCGGCCGCGCGGCGCGGCGGTGTCCTCGCCGTCGTCGGGGTCGCCGAGATGCCCGCCCTGGAGAAGCGGCTCGGGCCGCGCGTGCACCGGGAGGTCGCCGAGCGGCTCGCGCAGGTCGCGGGCGGTACCGCGCCCGTCGGGACGGGAGCCCGGGGCGGCCTGGGGAGCGTCTGCGACCGGCTCGGCTGGGACGACGACGGGCATCTCCTTGTCCTGATGCCCGGCGTCGACGAGGAGAGCGCGCGGCAGGACCTCGCGGCGTTCGCGGCGTCGGTCGCGGGCACCCGGTTCGTCGTCGCGGACGAGAACGTCCGGCTCACCCCGGCCATCGGCTTCACCCCGCTCACCGCGTACGAGGACTCCGGTGGCCACGAGGCGGCCGCCCGCAGCGCCCGCGAGGCCACCGACGAGGCCCTGCGCCACCGCGATCTGCGGCCGGTGCGCTGGGAGCCGTGGATGCGGGCGAGGGCGCAGGACGGGCCCCGGCACGCCCGCGCCCGCGTGGGCCTCGGCGCCCTGCGCGCCGCGCTCACCCCGCTCCTCTCGCCCGTCCTGATGCTGCTCCTCGGCGTCGGCGTACCGTTTCTGTTGTACCAGCAGGCGTACGACCGTCTCGGCTGGGACGTGGCCGCGTACGCCTACTGGGTCGTCGTCGCGGGGCTCGTGGCGTCGGCGCTGCTCATCGTCCTGGAGTGCCTGTTCGCGCTGGACGCGCCGGGGCGTCCGGCCGCCGCCGCGCAGCCGTACCCGCCCGCGAGCGCGGTCATCGCGGCGTACCTGCCGAACGAGGCGGCGACGATCGTCGACACCGTCGAGTCCTTCCTGCGCCTGGAGTACCCGGGCGAGTTGGAGATCGTCCTCGCCTACAACACCCCGCACCCGCTGCCCGTCGAGGACACCCTGCGCGAGGTGGCGCGCCGCGATCCGCGACTGGTGCTGCTGCCCGTCGCGGGCTCCACGTCCAAGGCACAGAACCTGAACGCGGCCGTGACGCGGGTGCGCGGCGAGTTCGTGGGCGTCTTCGACGCCGACCACCATCCGGCGCCGGACGCGTTCCGGCACGCCTGGGACTGGCTGTCCCACGGCTACGACGTCGTCCAGGGGCACTGCGTGGTCCGCAACGGCGACAGTTCGTGGGTGGCGCGGATGGTCGCCGTCGAGTTCGAGGCCATCTACGCCGTGAGCCACCCGGGCCGCACCCGCCTGTACGGATTCGGGGTGTTCGGCGGCTCCAACGGCTTCTGGCGCACCGACGTCCTCGCCCGCACCCGGATGCACGGCTCCATGCTCACCGAGGACATCGACTCCACCCTGCGGGCCCTCGGCGCGGGCGCCCGCATCGCCATGGACCGCACTCTCATCTCGCGCGAACTGGCCCCGACGACACTGCGGCCGCTGTGGAACCAGCGCTCCCGCTGGGCGCAGGGCTGGCTCCAGGTGTCGCTGCGGCATCTGCGTGCGGCCCTGCGCTCGGAGCAGTTCACACCCCGTCAGAAGACGGGCCTGTGGGTCCTGTTGGGATGGCGCGAGGTGCAGCCCTGGCTGACCCTGCAGATCCTGCCGGTGCTGCTGCACGCCGCGTGGCGGGCGGGCGGCGCGGACAAGCTGGACTGGGCGGTGCCGGTGTGCCTGCTCGCCGCGGCGGTCACGCTGTCCGCCGGGGTGGTGCAGGCCGCCTTTGCGTGGCGGCTCGCGGTGCCCGAACTGCGCCGCAGGAAGGCCTGGTTCTGGCGCTATCTCCTCGTCACCACGGTCTTCTACACCCACTTCAAGAATCTCGTGGCCCGGCAGGCGCATCTGAAGGAGGCGCTGGGGCAGCGGCAGTGGCGGGTCACGCCGCGCACCGCGGCGGCGGACGCGGAGGCCTCATGAGGACGCCGGACGACGCGCTCGCGGACGTGCCCCCGGTGCCCGCCCCGCCCCGGAGCCCCACGCCCACGAAGGCCGCCCCCCTCCCCGCCGAGCCCCTCCCCGAGCCCCGCACCCGCAGGCCCGCCCGCGCCCGCGCCGTCGAACTCCAGGGCCTGCGCGGCCTCGCCGCCCTCAGCACCGTCGTCTTCCACGTGTGGCAGCAGTACTACACGTACGACGCCACCGGGGCGCACCCACCGGTCGACAACCCCTACCTGGGCGCGCTGATCTCCCTGGAGGTCATCGACCTGTTCTTCGTGATGTCGGCGTACCTGCTGACGCTGTCGTACGCGCGCGCGGCCATCGACGGCCCGGACGCGCCCCCGTCCGAGGGGACCGGGGTGCGCTCGGGCCGGGACTTCCTGTTCCGGCGGGCGATCCGCGTCCTGCCGCTGTACTTCCTCGCGGTCCTGCTCGTCTGGTCGAGCCGCAACCCGACCCTGCCCGGCGACTGGCGCGACCTGCTCGGCCACCTCACCTTCACGCACGTCTTCGACCGCGAACGCATCTTCTACACCCTCGGCCCGACCTGGTCGCTCTCCCTCGAAGTCGCCTTCTACCTGGCCCTGGTGGCCCTCGGGCCGCTCGCGATCCGGGCCTGCCGCCGCCTGGCCACGCGGCGGGCGCGGGTGGCGCTGTGCCTGTCGGGCTGCGGGGCGCTGTTCGTGGCGCCGCTGCTGTGGATCGCGGTCGCGCACCACGTCCTGGACGTGCCGTACACCGACTGGCCGGTGTACTTCGGCCCGCAGGCCCGCTTCGGCGGTTTCGCGGCGGGCATGGCGCTCGCCGTGCTCCTGGTGGCGCTCGGGGAGCGGGGACGCCTGGACGCGCGGGTCGCGGGGCCACTGGCACTCGCGGCGTTCGGCGGCGTGTACGCCCTCTCGTACGCGGCCGACCCGGGGAACACCGCGTACACCTACTACCATCCGCTGGCCGCGCTGCTCTGGTCCGTGCTCCTGTACGCGACGCTGCGGCCCCGGGAGCGGGACGGCGGCCGGGCGCGGTGGCTCGGGGCGCTGCGGGCGCGCTGGGTGACCGGCGTCGGCCTGATCAGCTACAGCCTCTACATCTGGCACGAGCCGGTGATGGTGGAGCTGGACCGGTGGGGGCTGCTGCCGCGCGGTCCGCTCGGCTTCGCGGCCGGGACGCTGATCGTGCTCGTCGTGGCGGTGGCCGCGGCGGCGGTGAGCTACTGGCTCGTCGAGTACCCGGCGGGGCTGCTCGGCCGGGCCCGGGACGCGCGGGGCGCTCCGCGCGAGTTCTATCCGGAGCGCGCGGGCGGCGGGCCGCCGCCGCGCTGACCCAAGTCCCGTGCCCGGCACCGGACATGACGGCGCCGCCTGCCCGTGGGACGAGGGGAGGCGGCGCCGCGGCTCGTTACCGCTGACGGCTACGCGGCCGTCAGACCAGCCAGCCGACGAAGTGGACGACGCCGGCGAGGATGTCGGTGAGCAGGTTCATGGTGGTGCTTCTCCTTGGGACATGGTGGTACGTGTACGAATGGGACCGCGCCAACTACGTTCTGCAGCACGTCGCTTGCGCACCGTAAGCATCGTCAATCACGCGCGCCGCACGCAATCCCTGCGGCGACGATCACCTGTTCCAGGGAACAACTGCTCCCCTGTTCGCATGAGTTCACCGCGCGGCCTGCGGCATGCGCGGCCGGGGGGCGTCAGGAGGACGACTTGAAGGACGCGATTGCCCGGTCGAAGTACCGCTTGCCCAGGGCGCGGTTCTTCGCGGGCGCCGACACCCACACGTCGTGCATCCTGCCGTTCTCGTTCCAGCTCAGGTCGTAGGTGACGCGGGGGCCGCCGTCGGAGTCGGCGCCGTCCCAGGCGAAGGTCCACAGGGCGGCGGGGTGGCCGTTGTGGGTGGTGCGGGTGACGGAGCCGGTGCGGTAGCCGGGGTAGTTCGAGGGGCCCTTGCGGTGGGCCCGGAGCATCACCGCGTAGGGGCCGGCCGGAGCCTTGGGCTGGGGGTGGACGCCGATGCGGAACCTCTTGGCGGCGGAGTAGTAGTAGACGCGGGGCGGTTCGGGGGAGCGGGTGAAACCCTCGGGGACGGCGAGGGTGAATCCGGCCTGGTCGGTGACCGTGCGGTAGCCCGCGGGGGCCTTGCCCTCGGCCGCGCCGGGGGGCCTTGCCGAGTCCTCGGCCGGGGAGTTGTCCGGGCGGTCCTCGGTGTCCGGTGGCGCGGCGGAGTCGGGGGATGCCCCGGGGCCGGAGGGGGAGTCGTCCTCGGACGGCGGCAGTTCCTTCTTGTCCGCTGCCTCGGCCGTCCGCTTGCCCCGGTCGCCGGAGTCGTCGCCGCTCGACGCCAGCAGCCAGGCCGCTGTGGCTATGCCGCCCGTCGCCAGGACGGCGGCCGCGGTGGCCAGGGCCATGGCTGTGCGGGAACGGGGGCCGGGGATACGGAGAGTGGGCTGCCCGGCGCCGCGGGGTCCGCCCGCGCCCGCCTCGGCCGCGGGTGCGGCGGGTACCCCCATCGCCCTCTGGGTGGGCCGGCTGCCCGCGGGCGGGGTGGTGGGTGTTCCGCCCGCACCTGAGGCCGAGGTGGGCCGGGGAGTCGAGGGGGAGGGGCCCGGCGGCATCGGCTCGTCCAGGGCCTCGCGGAGCGCCTGTTCCGCGGTCGTCGCGGTGAGGCGTCGCTCCGGGTCGCGTTCCAGCAGGCCCCGGGCGACCGGCAGGAGGGGGCCGAGGGTGTCGGGCAGGGCGATCTCGTCCAGGATCACCGCGTGCAGCACCTCGGCCACCGAGTCCCGGTGGAACGGGGATTCGCCCGCCACGGCCGCGCACAACAGCACCCCGAGCGACCACAGGTCGGACGCGGGGCCGGACCGCTGCCCCGACATCCGCTCCGGCGCGGTGTACTCGGGCGAGCCCACGAACGCCCCGGTCTGCGTGAGCCGCGTCTGCCCCGCGACCTGCGCGATGCCGAAGTCGGACAGGACGACGCGGCCGGTCTCCGCCTCCAGGAGCACGTTCGCGGGCTTCAGGTCGCGGTGCAGCACCCCGGCCGTGTGCGCGGCCCGCAGCGCGCCGAGGAGCGCGAGCGCCACCCGGCCCGCCTCCGTGGGCGGCAACGGCCCCTCGGCCGCCACCCGGTCGGCCAGCGACCGGCCGTCGATCAGCTCCATCACCAGCCAGGGCCGCTCCTCGTACCGCACGACGTCGTGCAGCACGAGGATGCCCGGGTGCTTCACCTGCGCCACCGACCGGGCCTCGTGCAGCGTCCGCTCCTGCTGACGCTGCGCGTCCTCGGGGGTCAGCGCGTCGTCGACGTGCAGTTCCTTGACCGCGACGGCCCGCCCGAGGAGTTCGTCCCGCGCGCGCCACACGGTGCCCATGCCGCCACGGCCGAGCCGCGCCTCGATGCGGTAGCGTCCGGCGACCAGTTCGCCCGTGCTTGCCATGGGCGCATCATACGAACTCCCTTGACCCGCCCCACGATTGGGCCACACACGGCGCACGCCCCCGAGCCGGGGCCGCCTCCACACGCCCGTCACAACGCGTGCCTGATCCGTCACGTTGAGTGCCTGTCGGGTCGCGTCGGAGCGGTCCGCTCGGCGGAGGGGGTCCACCGCGCGCAGCGTCTTCATTCTCTGAGGGGCCCCTGGGGCGGGTGGTGCCGGGTTGTTAGCCTGCGGGGGCTGTGACCGCGTACGAAGAGCGCGTGCGACGCGCGTACGGAGAAGGAGTCCCCGTGGCAGGCCCCCGCATCGCGCTCGTCACCCGCCGTCCGCAGCCGGAGCACGACCGTGATCTGCCGGTGCTCGCGCGGGCCCTGGACGAGGCGGGCGCCGAGGTCCGGATCGTCGGCTGGGACGACCCGGACGTCGACTGGGCCGGATTCGACCTCGCGATGATCCGCTCCACCTGGGACTACAGCTGGCGCGCCGAGGAGTACGTGGCGTGGGCCGACCGGTGCGCCCGGCTCACCCGCCTCGCCAACCCCGCGGACGTCGTGCGCTGGAACACCGACAAGCGGTACGTGGGCGAGCTGGCCGCGGCCGGGGTGCCCACCGTCCGCACGGCCTACCGTGCGCCCGGAGACGGCGACGAACTCCCGCCCGCCGGCCGGGAGTTCGTCGTCAAGCCCACGTCCGGGGCCGGGGCGCGGTACGCGGCCAGGTACCGCGCGGAAGAGCGGGACGCCGCCCGCGCGCACATCGCCCGCCTGCACGAGGAGGGCTTCACCGCCATGGTGCAGCCCTACATGCGGCGCATCGACGTCACCGGCGAGCGCGCCCTCGTCTTCGTCGGCGGCCAGTTCCTGCACGCCATACGGAAGGGCGCGGTCCTTGCGCCCGGCACCGCGTACGACGCCGACAAGGTGTCCCACCCCGACCCGCGGCCCTGGCGGCCCACCGACGCCGAACTCGACGTCGCCGAGCGGGCGTTGGCGGCGGTACCGGGCTCGCCCGAGCTGCTGTACGCGCGGGTGGACCTCGTGGACGGGGACGGCGAGGGGGAGAGGGCCGGTGAGGGGGACGGGAGTGGTCCGCACGTCATGGAGCTCGAACTCGTCGAGCCCAACCTCTTCCTCGGCCTCCACCCGGACTCGGCGCCCCGGGTCGCGGAACTGATCCTCAAGGCCGTCCGATAGGCCGGGAGCACCGGGAGCACCGGGAGCACCGGGAGCACCGGGAGCACCGGCAGCGCCAGGAGCGCGGGTAGCACCAGGAGCCCGCCCGGCCCGGCAGCCCCGGGTCACGCAGGACCGGAGCCCGCCTCACCCCTCCGGGAACGACACCCGCTGCAGCAGCCCCCACGTGAACTCCGCGACACAGCACCGCCGTTCGCCCGACTCCGCGTCCGGCGCGGTGAACGCGAGCCGCCATCGCGTCGGCGCCGTGCCCTCCATCGGGCGTGCGGGCGCGAAGGCGCGGGCCGCCTCGTCGACGGTGCACGACCAGGGCGTGAGGTCGGCGAGGGTGCGCAGGGCGGTCCCAGGGGCGCCGGGGGCGCGGATCAGCCACTCGTTCCACACCGCCGCGTTCGGCCCGAGCAGCACCTCGAAGCGCAGGTCGGGCCAGAGCGGCACGGGCCAGAGCAGCGCCTCGCACTCCAGGTCGCCGATCTTCCGGGGCGCCGTCGCCTCGGGCGGGCCGAGCACCGAGCGGTACCGGGAGACCGCCGCGCGCCCCTTGCGCGCGTGCAGCATCGCCTGCCAGCGGCGGTTGGCCTCGCGCATGTCGGCGATGGACACCCCCAGCGTGTGCCGGGCGTCCTCGACAAGGCCCGGGTTGTGGTCGGCCATGCGGCGCAGCAGGACCAGCTGGAAGTCGAGCGGCGTGAACGGGCCGGGCGGCCGTGCGGAACCCGGACCGGACCCGGCGGCGGAGCTAGCGGACATACGCCCCATGGTCCCGCACGGCCCGCCCGGTCGGACGCCGCCCGTCCGGCAGGAACAGCACCGAGTTCACGTATCGCGGCCGCCGCGGTGTCAGCGCGCGCCGCACCAGGCCCTGCGACACGACGTACGAGGTGGCGCGCTGGTGCGCCTCCAGGTCGAAGGCGTCCAGGGGCAGCCAGGCGTCGTCCGGCAGGACCCAGCCGCGGTAGCCGTGCGCGTGCGCGAGGTGGTCGACGACCGGGGCGATGGGCTGGATGCGGGCCTCCAGCTCGACGAAGAGCGCCGGGCGGTCCCGGTCGAGGAGTTCGCGGGCGCCGCGCAGGACGGGCAGCTCATGGCCGTCCACGTCGATCTTGATGAAGTGCACGTCGAGCAGGCCGAGACCGTCGAGCGCCACGCACGGCACGTCGAGCGCGGTGCCGTGCACGCCGTCCCTGCGCACCAGCGAGGACACCCCGCGGTCGCCCCGGTCGTCCTCGGGCAGCCAGAGCCGGGCCGTGCCGGGCTCCTCGCCCGCCGCCGCCTGGATCACCCGGACGTTGCCGGGCGTGGCCGCCGCGAGCAGCCGCGCCAGATGCGGCACCGGCTCCACGGTCACGACGCGCCGGGCCCGCCGGGCGAGCCGCCGCGACCAGGGCCCGTACCAGCCGCCGACGTCCACGGCGGTGCCGCAGTCGGGCGGGCACAGCTCGCCGAGGCGGGCCAGTTCCGGCTCGAAGCGCGGATAGACGAGGCGGGCGAGGGCGGCCACCGCGCGGATCGGAAGGCGGGGTGCGACGCGGGCGGCGAGGGTCTTGCGCGCGGCGGGCGTCACGACGAGATCAGCTTGAGCAGGCGCTCGTGCTCGTCCTCCGAGACCTGTTCGCCGGAGGACGGCAGGAGCTGAGGGATGCCGTCCACGATCGGGTAGCGGCGGTGCAGGCGCGGGTTGTACAGGGCCTGTTCGGGCAGCGGCGCCGGGTCCGGTGACGGGTCGGCGGGGAAGGTGGCCTCCGGCGCGAGCAGGATCAGCGGGCCCTTGTCGAGCGGGCAGGCGAGGATCTTCAGCAGCGGGTCGTCGGGGTTCATCAGGGCATCAGCTCCTTGGGTGGCAGATTCGGTTCGGCGGGCAGGGCGGGTGCGGGGTCGTCGTGCTTGGGCATCACCAGGAGCACCGCCACCGCGAGCACCGTCCCCGCGACCCGCAGCGTGAGCCGCACCGGGTCGTGGGGCAGCGCCTCACCGAACGCGAGCGTCCCGAGCACGGCGGTGAACAGCGACGTCACCGTCGTGCACACCGGGACGATCAGTGAGGCCCGGCACCGCTGGAGCGCCGCCTGCGACATGATCAGGCCGAACGCGCCGGTGAAGAGCAGCAGATAGGGGTACGGGGAGCGCAGCAGGTCGAACAGGGCGCCGCCCAGGCCGCCGTGCCCGTCCGTGGGCAGATGGCTGGACACGCCCTTGATGGCCAGCGAGCTGACGCCGTAGAGCAGGCCCACGGCGACGCCGTACTCCACGCCCGTCGTCGGCTGGCGGTGCTTGCTGCGGGTGCGGCGCTCGGCCGACGCGTACAGCCACAGACCGGCCGCGAGCGACGGCAGGCAGACCGTGAGGACGAGCGGCGCGGGCGCGTCCCGGCCCACCGTGTCCGTGCCCTCCTTCAGGGACAGCACGACCATCAGGAGCGCGGCGAGGATCGCGCCGACCGCGTACCGCTCGCGCCCCGACGTGCGCTCGCCGAGCAGCTTCGCCGACAGGAGCAGGAGCAGCACGAGCCCGGAGACGAAGATGCCCTGGGCCGCCGCGATCGGCAGCGTCCGGTAGACGACGAGCTGCGCGCCGAAGCCCGCCGCGAGGGCCAGCGAACCGCCGATCCACAGCGGGCTGGAGATCACCTGGCGGAGCAGCCGGGCCGGGTTGCGGACGCTGACCGACGGCATCGCGGTGAGCGCCCGCTTCTCCAGGACGAAGCCGGTGCTGTAGAGCAGGTTCGCGAGCAGCGCCGCGGCCACACCCCACCACATGGCTACGCCTTTCGGGCGTGCAGCAGCAGGATGGAGGCGGCGCCCGGCACGGAGCAGGCGAGTCGGTCCAGGGCGCGCAGCGGCCGCGGCACGCCGTGGAAGGGCGCGCCCGCGAGCCGTATGACGTCGAAGCCGGACGCGGCCACGAACTCCCGGAGCGCGCGAGCGGTGTACAGCCGCAGATGGCCCACCACCTCACGCCCGGGCCGCCCGTGGATGCCGCGCAGGCTCACCTCGGAGAACACCGGCTGCACGCCCGCGAGCAGCAGCCCGCGGTTGTACCAGGCGGCGAGGTTGGGCGTGGACAGCATCAGATGGCCGCCGGGCCGCAGCACGCGGCGCAGCTCGTCGAGCGCGCTGTCGGGGTCCACGAGGTGCTCGATGACCTCGCTGAACAGGACCGCGTCCGCCGATCCGTCGGCGAACGGCAGGCCGCCGTCGGTGAGTTCGCCGCGTACGACGTACGGCAGGTGGCCGCTCGCGCGGCGCAGCGCGTCCTGGGACCAGTCGACGCCGACGACGCGGTGTCCGGCGAGCAGCGGCGCGGCGACGCGGGCGGCGCTGCCGTCGCCGCAGCCGATGTCGAGCACGACTCCGGCGCGCGTGCTCGCGGGGCCGAGGGCGGCGGCGAGCATCCGGGCCTGGCGCAGGCTGCGGGCGTCGCCGGACGCCACGGGCACGTCCGGGTTCTCGTAGAAGTCCCGCAGTTCGTAAGGTCGTCGGGCCCCGTCCGTCCCGTCCGTGCCCGGTGTCCCCTCCGTGTGCGGGGTGGTGCGTGTGGTCGTCATGAGCCGCCGTCCTCCGGGGTCGGGTGGAGGTCCTGCGTGGCACGCAGATAGTGCTCGAAGAGATCGCGGAGATGGGCCCCGTCGCCGTGGCTGAGCAGCGTCCGCGACCAGCGCAGGGCCAGGTGCAGTCGGCCCGCGGTGGACGCGGTCGTCACGGTGAGGCCGCGCGGCATGCGGGCGGGCGCGGAGAACCACACCGCCGTCGCAGCCCCGGCGTCCCCGAAGTCCAGGGCGTACGGCACCCGCCCGATGTTGCTGAGCAGGGTCGTCGACGTCCACGGACCGGCGGCCCTGCGCAGGCCGCGGGTGACGGCGGCCCGCATCGTCACCGGCAGGACCGGCGCGGTGAGCAGCGCGGCGCCGTGGCCGAGCTGCGGCCGCGACAGGGCCTTGAGGGCGCGGGTGCGGTCGGAGGTGCGGCGCAGCAGCGCGTGGATCTCCTCGGGCCCGAGGTTGTCGGGCCCGGACCGCCCGTCACCGCCCTGCGGCATCAACTCGCCCGCACCGAAAGGCACTTCGACGAGGCGGGTGCCGTTGCCGATGGGCATCGTCATGTCGCGCGGGCGGTCGTCGACGGGCATCGTGATGCGCAACGGCCGCGGCTTGGAGCCGTGTTCGTGGTTCCAGTGCGCGATCATCAGGGCGGTCGCGACCATCAGCTGGTCGTTGACGGTGTACGGCGCGCCCTTGGGGCGGCGCGGCACGGGCAGTTCGGCGACGAGCATGCCGTTGCCGGACAGACCGGTGCCGGGCACGGGCGCGGCCCCGCCGGGCCGGGCGGCCGGGACGCGCTCGGGGGCGCCGTGGGCGACCCGCGCGGGCGTGGCCCACGGCGACGGCAGCCCGGAAGGACCCTGAGCGGGCGTCCCGGACGCGGCGGGGGACACGGGCGTACGGGTCGGGGGCGCGGCGGGCGCGTTGTCCCGGCCGCCGTACAGCTCGGCCGCGGTGGCGAGCACCCGCAGGCAGGCCGGGCCGTCGAGCGCGGTGTGGTTGATGGTCAGGAACAGCACGCTGGACGTGCCGCCCGCGTCCGCGTCGGCGACGACCTCCAGGCGGATCGGCGGGGACGCGGTGAGCGGCGGCGCGTCGCACAGGGCGCGCTCCCGGGCCCGCTTCAGGGCGTCCGGCACCGGCGCCGGGAACGTGACCACCTCCACGTCGGGGCCCTCGGTCAGCTCCCACTCGTACCGCCGCCGGTACCAAGGGCCGCGCGCCTCCCGCACCAGGATGCGCGGGTGGCGCCGCAGCGCCTCGCCGAACGCCGCCTTCAGCCGCTCGGCGTCCGGCGTTCCCGGCAGGTGCACCTCGATGTGGACGGTCTCCGGCTCCTCCTCCTGGAGGCAGTGCCGGGCGACCTCGTCGACGACGGGGAACGGCACCCGGCGCGGCGGACGGCCGGGGCCGTCCGCACGCCGGGCCGGGTGTTGCAGGGCGGTCACGGTGCCTTGTCCTCTCCCGGGCGCGGGTCCTCTCCCGAGCGGGTACCCCGGCCGGGGGTCCCCTCATCCGTGGGAGCGTCGTCCGGACGGGAGTCCGCCACCGGTCCGGGCGTGTCCTTGCGGAGCGGGTCCGGGCCGCGGGCCGACAGGGTCGGTCCGGCGCTGTACGGGGGGACGGCCGGGGACGCGTCGGGCTCGGGCGCGCCGGGCGATCCGGGCGCGGCGGCCTCGGTCGCGCCGTCGCCGCCGTCAGGGCCGTCGGCTCCGTCGGTTCCGTCCCCGCGCCTGCGGTGCGGCAGCGGTGGCGCCGTCGGTCCGCCCAGGTCACGGTCCGGACCGAGCGGCATCGTCACGGCGTCGGGGGAGCCCTGCGGGTGGGGCGGCACGGGCGGGGCTCCGCCCGAACTCCCGGGACCGGCGGGACCAGCAGGACCGGCGAAGCCACCGGACCCGGCCGGACCACCAGGGCCACCGGGACCACCCGGCCCCACCGGACTGCCCACACCCGCGGCACTCCCAGGACCACCGGTGCGCCAAGGATCCCCGGCACCACCGGCACCCCCAGAGCCTCCGGCCCCAGCGGCCACCGCACCCCGTGCGTCGGCCCCGTCCCGCACGCTCACCAGCGCCGCGAACAGCGCGACGAACGCGAGGACTTGGGCCGTGTGCCCGAAGGCGCCCTGGTCCGCGGCGGCGGCCTCGCCCGCGCCGGTCGCGGCGGCGACGCCGGCCCCGGCCATGGCCAGGAACGCGACCGGTACGAGCAGCGTCTGCCGCCGCCAGGCGAGCAGCGCGAGGACGGGCACGAGCACGGCGAACCAGCCCGCGACGACCACGGCCACCAGCGTGAGGACCACCGTGCCGAGCACCGGCCCCGGCCCCGGCGGGGTCACGCCGGGCCCGTCCGGGTTCGGCTCGCGGCGCCGCACGAACACGAGGCCCACCAGGGCGAGGACGCCCACGCCACCGCCGATGAGCCCGGCCTCGTACGCCGTGGACGGCTCGTAGCTGAGCTTGATCGTGCCGCCCTCGCCGGCCGGGACGAGCCAGCCCTGCTGCCAGCCGTCGAGCCGCACCGAGCGCAGCTCCTTGCCGTTCAGGGTGGCCTTCCAGCCGTCGTTGACGTTCTCGTACGTCGTCAGGTACTGGGAGGCGCCGTCGCCGACGGTCACCTCGCGGCGGTCGCCGAGCCAGTCGTTGATCTTCAGCTCGCGGGCCTTGGTGACGAGCGTGCCCGGGGTGCCGCGGGTGAGGGAGACGTCGGTGACGGCGAGCGGGCCCTCGTCACCGGCCTCCACGCGGTGCTGTCCGGCGGCGAGGTCCACCGACGTCTGCTTCTTGTTGTCGTCGCACAGCGTCAGGTCGACGGGCCGCCGGTCCACCAGGTCCCGCACGGTGCCCTCGGCGCTCGTCGCGTACAGCTTGCCGTCGACCGACACCGCCGGGCCCTCGCCGCAGGCGAGTTCGAAGGTGCGGTCGGGGTCGGGCTGCTTGGTGCGGAACTTGTCGAGCGCCGGGACGTAGGCCTCGGTGAGGCCGACGGGCAGTTGCAGCTTCTCGTCCGCCACCGGGTTGTGCAGGGTGAGCGGCGCCGTCTTCGTGATGGTGATGTCGAGGCGGTCGGTGACGATCGGCGTGAAGCGGGCGTTGCCGTTCTCGTCGACACCGGCGGTCGCCGCGCCGTCCGGAGAGCTGATCTCGATCTTCTCGGGACGGGTGGAGAGACCGCCCGCGGGCGGCAGCACGATCTCGCCGACGGACACCTTGCCGGGCCACCGCAGATGGATGACCGGCTTGTCGCCCGCGATCCAGGCGGTCGTGAGATCGCCGTCG
The DNA here is from genome assembly GCF_055594065.1 of Streptomyces sp. NPDC040610. Lineage (NCBI taxonomy): Bacteria > Bacillati > Actinomycetota > Actinomycetes > Kitasatosporales > Streptomycetaceae > Streptomyces > Streptomyces sp. NPDC040610. The sequence goes on from NZ_JBVIXA010000017.1 coordinate 119,259, forward strand.
GTCAGGTTGCGCGGTGAGAGCCCGCCGAGTTCGGACGTCGAGTCGGCGGTGGCGATGATCTGCTCGCGCTGGTCGGGCGCCACCTTGTAGAGGAGTTCGTCGAGCCCCTGGCCGGGGACGGCGACCGCGCTCGCCTTGACCTTGTAGCTGCCGTCGCCCGTCGTGGTGAAGCGGCGGTGCAGCCCGGCCTCTGAGGTCACCGGCGACAGACCGGACTGGTCGGCCGAGCGGTGCATGGAGTACGTCGTGGCGTCGGCGTCCGCGCCGTCGGTGCCCGCGGTGTCGGCAGGCATCCGCAGCAGCTTGGTGACCTGCACCTTGGGGATGCTGATCTCCGAGAACCCGGCGCCGGTCAGGCCCTTGGTGGCGACCTGCGCGTCCAGGATGGTCAGCTTCAGCCACGAGGAGTCGCCCGGCTTGACCTTGACGCGCTGCGTCTGGCCGTCGGTCCGCAGGTACGAGACGGCCTCGCCCTGTTCGGTCTCCACGCGCACCTTCGTCGGCGCGGACCGCACGCCCTGCTGCGGCAGCGGCGTCACCTTGATCGACGACGGGATGGCGGTCTTCTTCGTGAACTCCGCCTTGATCCACTCGTCGTCCGGGCTGCCCGGGTTGCCTTCCGTCCAGGCCGTGTTCGGGTTGCCGTCGAAGGCGTTCACCGGGTCGAACTGCGGCAGGTGGAACAGCCAGTTGCCGTAGCTGGACGCCGTCACGGACTTGGCGCCGCGCAGCTCCGCGACGGTCTGGTGCTTGACTCCCTTGGTCGGCAGGATCTGCCGCGGCTTCTCGCCGCCGTCCTGGAGCGCGTCCGGCGCGTTCTTCTCGTCCTTGGTGTACGGGTACGAGGTGTTGGTGTTGACCAGGCCGAAGCGCGTGTCGGCACGGCGCAGCCCGTCACCGACCGCCTGCAGGGCGGGCGGCGAGCCGAGGCCCGGGTGGTTGTCGCCGGTCAGGACGGCCGGACGGTCCTTCATCTCCGGGTCGGCGGACAGCGGGAGCAGCGCCTCGGGGCCGCCGCTGACGACGGCCGTGTTGGCCACCGGCTTCAGGCCCGCCTGGCCGGGGCGCTGGGCGCCGTCGCCGGGCGCGTAGATCTCGACCGCGCGCTGGCGCGGGTACAGGCCCTCGACCTGCACCGGCGTGTCGTCGGCGATCCGCCCCCCGGTCTCGGTCGGCCCGAACCCGGTGACCCGCTTGAACCCGGACTCCTCCAGGGTGCGCTTGACGGTCGCGGTCGGGACGTAGCCGATCTGGTCGGGGTCGAGGTCGTTGCGCACGACGACGTAGTAGAGCCCCGCGCGCGTCAAGTAGTCGCGCAGGCCGGGGACTTGTCCGCCGGTCATCAGGGCCTGCTCGACGGCGTCCATGGCGCGCCGGTTGCCCTTGGTGCCGAACGGCACGTAGTCGCGCTGGGCCCAGCGGGACTCGGCGAGCACGTCGAGCGGCTGGTCGATGGGGGAGCCCCAGGTGTAGATGCCGTGCGCGGTCGCGGGCACGACCAGGGCGCGCGAGTCCGGGGAGTACTTGTCCAGCCACTCGGCCGTCGTGTCCCAGTAGTTCGGCAGCTTCTGGAACGAACCCGGCTGCAGGATCGAGCCGTTGAGGTACGGCCAGGCGAGCCCCGGAAGCACCAGGACGGCGGCCACGAGCGGCGCGTACCGCCGCCCGCGCACCGGCCGCGCCCCGCGTGCCCGCCCCGCCACACCCACCAGGTGGGCGAGGCCGAAGGCCAGGGCGAGCGCGAGTCCGGTCTGGAACTTGTAGATGTTGCGGAACGGTACGAGGCCGCCGTTCAGCCAGTCCTGCACGGTGCCGTGGAAGGGCGCGCCGAACACGCCGCCGTACCCGGCGAGGGTGACGAGCGCGACGGACAGGACCGTGAGCACCAGCCAGCGCCGCTCCGGCAGATCGCGCCGCGCCAGCCCGGCGAGGCCGAGGGCCGCGGCGAATGCCGAGCAGACGACGGCGATCACGGACGTCGCGACGGTCCACCCGGCGGGCAGCCAGGCCTCACCGAAGTGCAGGTACGCCACCCAGTTCCCGGCGCCGCGCAGCGTCTCGGTGGCCGACATGGTGCCGGTCGTGGTCGCCGAGTTCTCCACGTACGGCAGGAAGTTCTCGCCGTAGAAGCCGAGCAGGAGCAGCGGCACCACCCACCAGGCGGTGGCCAGGATGACGCCGGGCACCCACCAGGTGATGAGTTTGCGCTTGCGCGGGCCGTTCGGCCGCGACAGCAGATAGAGGGCCACGGGCAGCAGCGACGCCAGCGTCGACGCCGCGTTCACCCCGCCCATGAACGGAATGAAGAGCGCCGAGCGGAACGCCGCGATCCGCGCGGTCACGCGGTCGTTGGTCAGCGGGATGAGCACCCACGGCAGGAACGCGCCGGGCAGCGCCGCCGCCGACGTCGACCCGACCACGACGGTGAACGTCGGCCACAGCGCGTACACGACCGCACCGAGCAGCCGCGAGCCGCTGCTGCCGATGTTCAGGCGTTCCGCGAGCCGCAGCGCACCCCAGAAGGCGACCGCGACGATCACCGACATCCAGAGCCGCTCGGCCAGCCACACCGGCAGTTGCAGGAGGTCGGCCAGGGCGTAGAACGGCAGCATCGGGAAGGCGTAGCCGATGTACTGGTCCTGGATGCCGCCGAAGCCGCCCCGGTCGTGCCAGAGCTGGCCGAGATCGGAGAGGAACTGCCAGGGGTCGACGGCGACACCGAGCTTGGTGTCGAACGTCATCCGCCCCGGTTTCACGGCGAGGAAGCACACGAACACCACGGCCCAGAACCCGGCGAGCCAGCGCCGTGAGCGCGGCCCGCGCCCGGGTTCGGGCGCGGGCGCCGTCGGCTTCAGGGCCGCCGGGGGTGGGGACTGGACCGTGGTGGTCATGGACACCGCCTGAGGATGAGGAGGAGGTTCCAGGTGGCGACTTCGCGCACTCCTGGGACCTTCGCGACCGTTTCGGCCCAGAACGGCCAGTAGCGGGAGCGGGCCGAGACGACCGTGACGTCGTCGCGGGCCCGCACCTGTCTGAGCGTGGGTCCGACGTGGTGGGCGAAGAGGTTCTCGCCGAGCTTGTGCTTGGCGGGTTTTCCGGTGCGGCGCTCGTAGCGGGCACGGGCCCGCTCGGCGCCGAAGTAGTGCAGGGGCGCCCACTCGTGGCCGCCCCAGGGGGAGTACCAGTTGGTGAACGCCACGTAGATGAGACCGCCGGGCCGGGTGACCCGCACCATCTCGCTGAGGAAGGTGCCGGGGTCGTCGACGTGCTCCAGGACGTTCGAGGAGAACGTGACGTCGGCGACGCCGTCCGCGAGGGGCAGCAGATAGCCGTCGGCGACCACGGAGCCCTCGGGCGGCTTCGCGCCGAGTTCGTGCGGGTCGGGCTCGAAGAGGTAGGCCTGCGCGCCGCGCCGCTGGAACTCCTCGGTGAAGTAGCCACCGCCGCCGCCCACGTCGACGACCACCCGGTCCTTGACGGGCAGGTGCCGCTCGACCTGGTCGGCGGCGTCTCGGGCGAGCAGCGCGTAGCACTTCTCCGGCTCCTGCTGTTCGCGCAGGAAGGCCCGGAACAGGGTCACGGAGCGGCGCAGCGACGGGTCCCTCACGCAGACCCCTTCACCGGCGGCTCGTGCGCGGCGACGGCCTCCGCGGCCACCGCGCGGAACTGGCGCACCGTGTTCGCCCAGCGGAAGTGCGCGGCGCGCTCCGCCGCGGCCTTGCCGAAGGCCCGGCGCCGCTCGGCGCTGAGCGCGAGCGTGCACCAGTGGGCGGCGAAGGCGCTCTCGCCGTGGGCGAGCAGCCCGGTCACACCGTCTTCTATGGAGTCGCGTACGCCGGGTACGTCGAAGCCGATCGCGGGCGTCGCGCGCGCCGCTGCCTCGGTGACGACCAGGCCCCAGCCCTCGACGGCCGAGGGGTGCAGCAGCAGCCACGACTCGCACAGCAGCCGGTGCTTCTCGGCCTCCGGGACATGGCCGGTGAACTGCACGCCGGGTCCTGCCATCCGCTCCAGGCGCTCCCGCTCGGGGCCGTCGCCGACGATCACCAGACGGCCGCCGGTGACGGGGCGGACCCGCTCCCACAGCCGCAGCAGCAGATCGACGCGCTTGTACTCGACGAGCCGTCCCATGGCCAGGAACAGCGGTTCGTCGGAGCGCTCGTGCAGCGGCCCGGGCTCCTCCACGCCGTTGTGCACGACGCGGATGCGGTCGGGCTCGACGCCGAGGTCCTGCAGGGCCGTCGCGGTCGACGGCGACACGGCGACCAGGAGATTGCCGCGCTGGGCGCCCGAGAGGGCCCAGTGCTCCAGGCGCCGCCCGAGGCGCGCGGCCGGGGCGAGCGGTCCCTGGAAGCGCATCGACCACAGCTCGGTGTGGACGTGGTTGACCAGGCACAGGGTGGGGCCGCGGTGCCACAGCGGGGCGAGGTAGGGCATGCCGTTGCAGACCTCGACCAGCAGGTCGGTGTCGCCGATCTGGCGGGTGAACGCCGACCGGGCGCGCAGGTAGTGGCCGAGGTCGCCGCCCGCCGACACCACGCGGTAGTCGCGGTAGGCGGCGGGGCCGCCGCACAGCAGGGTGACCTGATGGCCGTGCGCGGTCAGCCCGTCGGCCAGCTTGTCGACAAGGAGTTCGGAGCCGCCTGCGGCCGGGTTTCCCAGGTCGCGGCGGGCGAGGAAGGCGATCCGGCGCGGCTGTGGGGGGAGCGCCGGAAGGGGCCACGCGGGCCGTGATGCGACCTGGCGCAGCGACGACGGCACGTGCTGGGGCATAGGTGCTCCAACTCGTCTCGGGGTGCGGAACTGTGGGGGAGTTCGGGTGGATCCGGGGTGGGGCCCGGTGGAACGGGTGGCGCGAATGGATCCGTGGTGCGAGGTGGTGCCGGGTGCTACGGGGTGGTGCGGGTGGTGCGGCCGGCGGTGCGGCCGGTGGTACGGAAGGTGCTGCCGGGACCGGGGTCGGTCCCGGCGTGCGGGGCGGGACTCCGGTGCTCCGGGGACGGAAAACACCGGGTGGCTTGCGCAGCCGTTGTGCTGGGACTGTGCGGGGACTGTGTCTGGGTGGAGTGGACAGTTTTCGCCGCACCGAACGGTGCGGCTACTCACCGGGGTGACAATTTCGGCCCTTCTTGACGCTGACGTCTCATCACATCGTGGTGGGTTGCAGGGAATTTGGGGACGTATCGGAATGTGGACCCATCGAATCCGGTCCTTCACCGTCCCTCCCCGAGCCGTTCGTGTCCGTCTTCCGGCCACGCAGCACGAGCACCCCGCCGAGGATCGCGAGCGCCCCGCCGAGAACCACGGAGACCAGCGGCAACGTCTCGCCGACCAGCTTCAGACGGGAGCTGTCGTCGTCCGCGAGGTCCACCTGCTTCTGCTGGGTCTTCTTGGTGAACCCGATCCGCTCGCTGTCGAGCAGCACGGTCACGTCCTTCTTGCCGCCGGGTGCGCGCAGCGTCTTGCGGGGGCCGATCGCCGCGTAGATGATCCGGCCCGTGCGCTGGTCGGCGACCAGTTCGATGCCGTGGTTGGCGTACCACTCCTCGGCCATGACCTGGCTGCGCCTGGGCTGGCCGACGAGGCGGCCGGGGACCTGGCGGGTGCCGGTCCTGGTGGCCTTCACGGTGCCGGTGAAGCGCAGGCCCTCGTAGCCCTGGATCTTCTTCTTGCCCTGGTAGGACAGCGGCACGGTCGCGCCGAGCGTGCTGTCCCACCACTGGTAGGTGCGCTTCTCGACGTCGAAGGGGAACTTCAGATACGCCTCCCCCTCGAAGTACGGCTTCTCGCCGCAGCAATGCACCGGTTTGTTGGTCTTCCGGTCGGTCACCCAGCGCTCCAGGGTCCACTGGAGCGAGTCGTGCGGATCGGCCGCGGGCAGCGACTTGTCGGGGTCGACGGAGGTCGAAACGTCCCAGATCGCCCGCCCCGACTTCTCGCTGTCGGCGACGTCGCCGCGCACCTGCCGGGTGATGGTCAGGTCCTGGCCGGTGACGGTTTTGATCTTTCCGGTGTCGAAATAGCTGCCGGTCCCCTTGAAGACCGTTATCTGATCGACATCAATGGGCGTGCGTTTCGCACGCGGCTCGACGTACCAGGCCAGCATCGGGGCCAGGACGAGCAGAAAAGCGCCCAGGCCGAGCAGGACCAGGGACAAGGGCGAAGCTGTACGGCGCATCCGGCGCTCCTGCCGTGAGGGCGAACAGGGGTCGGTCGGTCAACTGTGCTGGATTACCGACGAGTTAGGGCACTGCTGCGGTGCTGCGGCCGCCGGATTGCCCGAAATGCTGCGGCGCTGTTTCCACGGAGTTACTGGTCCGTATGAGCCGCGAACGTAGGCGGACCCTTGACGCAGTGTCAATGCGTTGTTGACACTGTCCTCCTGCGGAGCGGGGTGGGGACGACCTCCAGCAGAGAGGCTGACCCTGTATGCACCGACTGCTCGCCGCCACGCTGACCGTCGCGGCCGCCGCGGCTCTCGCCGTGGGCGCCGCCCTCGGCATCGTGGCGCTCCTGAACGCCACGCCCGACCAGCCGAACCGGCCGCTCGTGCACTACGAGTCGCCCGAGCGGGACCAGTGACCGACGTGGCCGCCATCTCCGAAAGCCTCTCCGAGAGCGCGCCCGAGAACATCTCGGACGGCGCTCCCGGAACCCCGGGCTCCGCGCACCAGCGCTCCGCCTGGCGCGATGTCCCGCCCCTCCAGGTGCGCAGATTCGCCGCGCTCGCCCTGGAGGAAGTGCCCATCCTCGCCCAGGACATCCTGCGCGAAATCCGGGCAGAGTACCCCGGCCTGCCGGTCGTTCTCGACGACTCCGGCGAGCCGATGGCGCTCATCGGGATCCGTCGCGCCCTGGAGGGCTTCGTGCAGCAGCTCGCCACCCGGGAGGGCCGGCCGCGCTACCACCCCGAGGTCTTCCAGGAATTCGGCCGCGGCGAGGGCCTGCACGGCCGCAGCCTCGACTCCCTCCAGGCCATCTACCGCCTCGGCGTCCGGCTCGCCTGGCGCCGACTGGCCGAGATCGGCCAGCAGACCGAGATCCCGCCCCCGGCGATGTACGAGCTGGCCGAATCCGGCTTCGAGTACCTCGACGGCCTGGTGGACCAGTCGGTACGCGGCTATGCGGAGGCCGCCGCCCGGCAGGCCGGTGAGCGGCTGCGTCTGCAACGCAAACTCATGGAGCTGCTGCTGTCCGAGCGGCGCCCCGACACCTCCGCGGCCTCCGCGCTCGGCGCCGAGAACGGCCTGGACGAGCGGGCCGCCCGCGTCGGCTGGCAGCTGCCCGAGCGGGTCGCCGTTGGCGTGCTCCTGCGCCCCGCCCGCGAGGCCGTGGCCCCCGCCGTCGGCGAGGGCGTGCTGCTCGACATGGAGGCCGAGCAGCCCCGCATGGTCGTGCCCGACCCGGACGCCGCGGGCCGCCCCGAACTGCTCCGCCGCGCCATGACCGGCTGGTCGGGGGCCATCGGCCCGCCCGTGCCGCTCGCCGACGCCGCCAAGTCGCTGCGCTGGGCGGAGGCCGCGGTCGCCCTGATGGGACGCGGGCTGCTGCCCTCCGGCGAGGTCCTGTACTGCACCGAGCACACCGAGGCCCTGGTCCTGCTCCAGCCCGAGGAGCTGATCGAGGACCTGTCCCGGCGCTGCCTCGCCCCCCTCGACCACTGCGGCCCGGCGCACGGCCGCCGCCTCGCCCAGACCCTGCTCGCCTGGCTGGAAACGCGCGGTGGCGCCCCCGAGGTGGCCGCCCGACTCGGTGTGCATCCGCAAACCGTGCGCTACCGGCTGCGCCAGATCAGGGAGCTGTGGGGCGACGAGGTCGACGACCCCGACCGCCGCTTCGAGCTGGAACTGGTGCTGCGGGCGCGCAGGCTGCGGGGGGAACTCGGGAGGGCGTGAGGGGGCGTCCGGGCCCGACGCTCCGGCCGGACCGGGTCGAACTCCCGGCTCCCCTTCGGCCGGACAGGAGTCGAACCCCGGTTCCCTCGGCCCGGCCCGGGCCGAACCCCGGCTCTCCCCGTGCGGCAATTCGGGCGAAGCCTGCCCTGCCGTACAGTGCCGGGCGCGCTCCGACGCGAGGACACGCGGAAAAGATCGACCTCGCACACAACATTCACAGCTTCGGCTTCCTCCGTACCGGCGCGGGACCTAGCCTCCATGCCTCATGGACTACTGCCACGCGTGCCACCGGCACCTCAACGGCGCCCTCGCCTGCCCGGGGTGCGGCACCCCGGCCGAAGCCTGCCGTGAGTACGCGGAGGCGCTCGCCGCCCAGGACGAGCCCGACGGCCTCGACGAGACGGACGAGGAGCCCTCGGCGGGCGGCCGGGTCCGGGGTCGCGGCCGCCGCAGGGAGCGCGGCCGCCGGGCAGCCCAGCACCGCCGCAGGCGCCGCAAGGTCATCCTGATCGCCGCGGGCGTCGCGCTCGCCGCCGGTGGCCTGAGCCTGGCCGAGCTGGGCACGGAGTCCGCGTCGGACGACTCGAAGACGACGTCGGCTCGGGACCGCGAGGAGTCGGCGGGGGAGTCGGAGGGCGCCGGGGCCGGGGGCGACGGGCAGGGGGTGGGGGCGTCGGCGGAGCCGGTGGCGGAGTCGACGGGCGGTTCGCCGTCGGCGTCCGAGTCGGATTCGGCGAAGAAGGCGGCCAAGGACGGCAAGGACGGCAAGGGCAGGAAGGCCGCCGAGGACGGCAAGGGCACCCAGGGCGCCGAGGGCGACGAGGGCGAAGGCGCCGACGGGGACGCTCAGGGTGCCGACGGCGGCACCGGTACGGCGACCGGCGGCACGGGCACGTCCGGCGGCCCGGACCCGGACCCGACCTCGGGCAACCCCACCACGAGCCCGCAGAACCCGGACCCGAAGCCGTCCGCCACGAAGCCCCCGAGCGACCCGGACCCGGACCCGAGCCCGTCGGAGACGTGCGACCGGTTCCTGTGGTGGTGCACGTAGGGAGCGTTGCCGTGCCGGTGCGCCCAGGGCGTGTTCCCGAGGCGGTGCGCCCAGGGCGTGTCCCCGAGGCGATGCCCCGAGTGCTCAGCCGCCGAGCATCCGCCGCAGCAGCTCCCGCAGTGACTCCCGCTCCGTGCGGGACAGCTCGGCCAGCGGCTCCCGCGCGAAGTTCAGGGACTCCCGCAGGCTGCGCGCGGTCGTGAGCCCCTCCTCCGTCGGCGCGGCCAGCTTCACGCGCCGGTCGGCGGGGTCGGGCCGCCGCTCCACCAGGCCGCGCGCCTCCAGGCGGTCCACGATGCCGGTCACGTTCGACGGCTCGCACTTCAGCTTCTGCGCGATGCGCCGCATCGGCATGGGCTCCAGCGAGAGCAGCCCGAGCACCCGCGCCTGCGCGCCGGTCAGCGCGTGCTTGCCCGCGGCGACGTCGTACTCCTCGTAGTAGCGCGCGACCACGGCGCCGATCAGCTCCACGACCTCAAGGGTCAGCGGATCGACGCGCGGGGCGGGGGTGTCCGGGTTCTGGGTGGCCATGGCTCCAGGTTACCCATTTACTTGACAACGTGAAATATCGAAGCGCATGCTTATTTCAGAACATGAAGCATTAGGGCTCCGAGCTGACCGCTCCCGGCCCCGCCGCCCCCAGCCTGAGGAGGACACCCCTCATGTCCGCAGCCCCCGAGCAGCTCCCGGCCACCGGCCGCGCCTGGCACCTCGTGCGTCGCCCGCACGGCTGGCCGGTCCCGGAGGACTTCGCGCTCCGCGAGGTCCCGGTCGAGGCCCCCGCCGAGGGCCGCGTCCTGGTCCGGAACCTGTACTTCTCGGTCGACCCGTACATGCGCGGCCGCATGAACGACGTGAAGTCCTACATCCCGCCGTTCCAGCTGGACCAGCCCATGGACGGCGGCGCGGTCGGTGTCGTCGTGGCGTCGAACGCGGACGGCTTCGCGGTGGGCGACCACGTGCTGCACTTCGGGGGCTGGCGGGAGTACGCGTCCGTGCCCGTGTCGTACGTGACGAAGGTGGACCCGGAGGCGGCGCCGCTGTCGGCGTACCTCGGCGTGCTGGGCATGACGGGCCTGACGGCGTACGCGGGCCTGCTCGAGGTGGCGTCCTTCAAGGAGGGCGACACGGTCTTCGTCTCCGGTGCGGCGGGTGCCGTCGGCAGCGAGGTCGGCCAGATCGCCCGGCTCAAGGGCGCTGCGCGCGTCATCGGCTCGGCGGGCTCGGACGAGAAGGTCAAGCTCCTCGTCGAGGAGTACGGCTTCGACGCGGCGTTCAACTACCGCGACGAGCGCCCGGTCGTCGACCAGCTGAAGGAGGCCGCCCCCGACGGTGTCGACGTCTACTTCGACAACGTCGGCGGCGAGCACCTGGAAGCCGCCATCAGCCGCATGAACGTGCACGGCCGGATCACGATCTGCGGCATGATCGCGGGCTACAACGACACCGAGCCGACGCCGGGCCCCCGCAACATGGCCATGATCATCGGCAAGCGGCTCCGGGTCCAGGGCATGCTCGTCCAGGACCACCAGGACCTCCAGCAGCAGTTCGTGCGCGAGGTCGGGGCTTGGGTGCGGTCGGGCGAGCTGAAGTACAACGAGACGTTCGCGCGCGGAATCGAGAGCGGCGCGGAGGCCTTCCTCGGCATGCTGCGCGGCGAGAACACCGGAAAGATGATCGTCTCCCTGGACGCGTGACCCTCACCTTCCGCAATCCGATAACCTAATTCCACAATCGCCGGGTCGGCGGGCGCGCGACACGGCACACCCCAGGAGGGATCGGCAGTTATGTCCATCCAGAACATCGACGTCAAGTACACCGCCGTGGCCACCGCGGAGAACGGCCGCGACGGCCGGGTCGCCAGCGACGACGGCAAGCTCGACGTCGTCGTGAACCCGCCGAAGGAGATGGGCGGCAGCGGCGCGGGCACCAACCCCGAGCAGCTCTTCGCCGCCGGCTACAGCGCCTGCTTCCAGGGCGCGCTCGGCGTCGTCGCCCGCCGCGAGAAGGCCGACATCTCCGGTTCCACCGTCACCGCGAAGGTCGGCATCGGCGCGAACGGCGAGGGCGGCTTCGGCCTCGAGGTCGAACTCACCGCCTCCATCCCCAACGTGGACGCCGCCACGGCACAGTCCCTCGTGGAGAAGGCCCACCAGGTCTGCCCCTACTCCAACGCCACCCGCGGCAACATCAAGGTGGACCTGAAGGTCGCCTGAGCCTTTCCCCAACCCCGCCCCTGCCCGAAACCGGGGGCTGCGCCCCCGGACCCCCGCTGTCGGCGCTCCGCGCCTCGTCCTCAAACGCCGGACGGGCTGAAAGATCTGCCGCACCGGCGACACATCCAGCCCCTCCGGCGTTTGAGGAGCGGGGTCTGGGGCGGAGCCCCAGGATCGGGTAGGGGTGGGATTGGGGAGCCCCCGGCAAGGCCTACCGCACCCCGAACAGCGCCCGCCCCACCTCGGCGAACACCCCCTTCGGGTGCCCCCGGAACAATGGCTCGGTGCCGAAGAGGACGACCTTGGTGGAGCCGCGGGTGCCGCTGACCACGGATGCCTCCCCGGCCGCGTCGGCGGGGCCGCCCGCGCCGGAGGAGTCGGCGCGCCAGTGGCCGGAGACCAGGGGCTTGCCGCCCGCGTAGGCCTGCTCGACCCGGACGCCGTCGCCGAGGCCCGTGAACCACAGGGGCGCGTAGACGAAGCCGTACCCGGAGCCGGAACCGGCCACGGGGCCACCGGCGTTGCGCACGCGGACCACGCCGTTGGCGTCGCCGTTGCCCTGGACGGCCGTGACGGGCAGGAGCCCCGCGGCCTCGTTCAGGGCGACACCCCCGGCGCCCCGCCCGACGAGCCCGCCGCCCCCGGCGAGGAACGCGTCGAGCCGCTTGCGCGCGGCGGGCTTGAGCTCGGCGCGGTCGAGCCCGGAGGACACGAAGAGGACGTCGGCCCTGCGCCAGTCGAAGCCGTCGTTGAGGACGGCGGTCGACACCGGCAGCACGTCGAAGTTCATCTCCCGCAGCGCGAACAGCTCCCCGGGCGTCACGGCCGCGGCGACCCGCGTGCGGCGCACCACGTCCTTGCCGCGCGCCTTGGTCGCGGAGAACGCCACGTCGTACTTCCCGGCCGCGTCCCGGGCGGCCCGCCGCGCCGAACCCGGCACGATGACGCTGCCGCCGTCGGCGGCCCGGCGTACTGAAACACCGTCACCGGTGAGGGAGTTGAGCGCGGCCACCTCGCGGGGGTCGTCCAGGCGAAGGCGCAGGTCACCGCGCGGGGCGACATAGCCGACGCGTGCAGCGGACTGGACGGAACGCGACGGCACGGCGGCGGGGTCGCCCTTGCGGGCGGAGACCACGGACGCGCCCCACAGCCGGCCGAGGCTCCAGCCCGAGATGTCGTACATCGCGGAGACCTTGTCGCTGATGTCCCGCCCGTCCGCGAGGATCACGTTCGCGATGCCCCGCTTGGGCTGGCGCATGTCGACGACGTACGAGCCCTTCGCGTACGAGGTGTTGCCGAGCCGGAAGTCCCGGGTGGCACGCCGGACGCGGACGTCGTTGGCGAGGAGATGGTCCACCAGGCGGGCGGTGGCGGCGGCGGAGCGCTGCCGCTTGCCCGCCGGGATGACGTACGCACGCGGGAACTCGGTCGTGTAGACGTCCTCCGGGCCGATGCCCGGCACACCCGGCACGGTCTCCTCGGAGATCTCCACCGGCTGCGCGCCCGCGGCCCCGCGCCGGAACACCTCGATCTGGTCGGCGATCAGCGACGCGCGGTGGCCGCGCGCGTAGTCGAGCGTCGCCTTCATGGCCGCGCCCGCGATGTCCACGTTGATGGCGGAGCGGCGGCGCAGCTCGGCGGCGGGCTGGGAGTCGTACTCCTCGTTGTTGACCTGCATCGGGAACTCGATGGTGTGCGCCGCGACCGCACCGTGGAACGGCATGTACTGCGGCGTGAAGATCGGCGGCCAGTCGTCCCAGCCCTCCTGCTGGTCGCGGAAGGGGATGACCGCGGGCAGCACGCCGTCCTTCTGCTCGGTGTAGCCGAGGCCGTTGACGGCCTTCTCCATGCCGAGGGCGTTGGCGTAGCTGTTCTTCAGGAACAGGTCGTACTCGTAGTTCTCGCCGTGCGGCGGGGTGGTCGGCTCGATGAGCGTGCCGTTCACGTACCCGTGCAGGTCGAGCATCATCGTGGGCTGCTTGTCGATCGCGATCCGCCGCACCGCGCGCGTCTCGGACTGGGTCGCGGTGATGAAGTCCCGGTTCAGGTCGAAGCCGTTGGCGTTCTCGCGGGTGCCCGCGATCCGCCCGTCGGGGTTCATCGTGACGTTGAAGTAGAGGCGGTGGCGGGCGAGCAGGTCGCGGGTCTTGGCGTCCTTGGCCTTCGCCAGCCTCTCGATGAGCTTCAGGGCGGCATCGGTGCCCTCCCACTCGTTGCCGTGGATGTTGTTGTTGATGAACACCGGCGCCTTGTACGCGGACTTCAGTGCCTTGTCCTTGGCGGCGGCCGAGGGCGCGTTCTCGATGCGGTCGCGCATCTTCTCCTGCCGGGCGGCCTCGCGCGCCGACTCGGGCGCGGTGACCGTCACCAGATACAGGTCGTGCCCTCCGGCCGACCGCCCGGCTATCTCCACGCTGACCCGGTCGCCGATGCCCTGGATCTTGTTCAGCCGGGGCGCGATGGCGTGGTACGGGGTCAGGCCCAGCTTGATGGACTTGTCGGCCGGGTTCTTCGGCACCGCGGCCAGCTTCTGCTCGCGCGGATAGCCGCGGCCCTGTCCGGTGCGGGCGGCGCCCGCGCTGTCGTCGAGCGCGCGCTCCGCGGCGCTCTGCGGGGCCCGCGCGGCCCGGTCGGGCGAGTCCAGCGGGGCCTCGTCGCGGATCACCGGCCGGGGCGCGGGGTCGGCGCTCGCGCCGCCGGGGGTGAGCGCGGTGAACAGGAGCGTGCCCGCGGCGGCGGATGCGGTCAGGAGCACGGGTCTCGATGGGCGGGATATCCCCATACGTACCTCCGAAGCGTGGGCCGTTCGCCGACCCGAGGGACCAGTCGAGAGATCAGTAGGGGAGGTCTACAGGGTGAAATCGCGCGCAACAAGGGGGTATTCACGAAACAGCCACCCCACCCGCACCGATCCCGGGCCGCCACCGCGCGCCGGATAAGGTGTGCCGCATGCGTGAACTGGGTCGTGGATTCGGCTATCTGGTGAAGGGGCAGCGCTGGGTCGCCCAGCACGGCAAGCAGTTCGGATGGGGACTGCTGCCGGGACTGATCACCCTCGTGCTGTACGCGGGCGCGCTCGTCGCGCTCGCCCTGTGGGGCACGGACTTCGTCTCCTGGGCGACGCCGTTCGCCGACGACTGGTCGGACCCGTGGCCGGGCCTGTTCCGCGGCTTCCTGACGGTCCTGCTCTTCGCCCTGGCCCTGCTGCTCTCCGTGGTGACCTTCACCGCGGTGACGCTGGTGATCGGCGAGCCGTTCTACGAGTCCCTCTCCGAGCAGGTCGACATCTCCGTGGCGGGCTTCGCACCCGAGTCGGGCCTGCCGCTCTGGCGCGAGCTGCTCATCTCCGTCCGCGACAGCCTCCGCATCGTCGTACGGGCCGCGATCTGGGGCGTGCTGCTCTTCGGCCTCGGCTTCGTGCCGGTCGTCGGCCAGACCGTGATCCCCGTCCTCGGCTTCTTCGTCACCGGCTTCTTCCTGGTGGAGGAGCTGACGGCGGTCGCGCTGCAGCGCCGCGGTGTGCGGCTGCGCGACCGCCTGGCCCTGCTCCGGGCCCGCAAGTCCCTGGCGTGGGGCTTCGGCGCCCCGCTCGCGGTCGTCTTCCTGGTGCCGTTCGTCGCCGTGTTCCTGATGCCGGGCGCGGTCGCCGGGGCGACGCTGATGGCACGGGACCTCATGGGTGAGGACGCCGGGGCCGACGACGACTCCGACGACGACGCCGACTCCGACTCCGGCGACGCGAGCGGGACTCCCCGGCCGGACGGCCGGGGCGCGCCTACCGCCCGTTAGCCTCCACGGCCGTCACCACGATCTGCCGCACCTGCCCGATGATGTCGACCCGGTTGCGGACGAACTCCGCGTCCGTGACCGTGCCCGTCGCCGGGTCGGTGTTCCCGGCGCCGAACTGGAGCACGGGCGTGTGCACATGGCCGCCGGGCAGCCGGTCGTGCAGCCCGAGCCGGTCGCGCAGCAGCGTGGCCCGGTAGGCGATCTCGTTGGACAGATAGTCCCCGCCGCCGCCCGCCCGCGCCACCGACCCCGGAGTCGGCCCGTCCGGCCGCTGCACCGGAGTGCTGCCGCCCGCCGGGATCTCGGTCACGGCCGTGTTGTCGTACACGGGGAAGCGCCCGGTGTCCGCCGCCACGATGTCCTTGTACGGGAGGGTGGTCGTCGTCCACTGCGGCTGCGAGGCCGGGTCGGTGACCGGCACGGTGCCGGTGCTCGACAGGTTCTCGTTGTCCCCGAACCCGCCCCGCCAGGCCCCGTTGGTCCGCTCGATGTCGAACTTGCCGACCCGGCCCTGGCTCACCGTCGTGAACAGGTCGACGCGTGGCAGCTGCCGCCGCAGGACCCGCTCCACCTCGCCCTCGGCGAAGTCCGTCCAGCGCACCGGGAACACGGCCGTCTCGATGCGCACCGGACCCTCGGCGGTGCGGACGACGGTGCCGTCGAGGGCGAGCGCGGAGGCCCCGGAGGGGTTG
The DNA here is from genome assembly GCF_055594065.1 of Streptomyces sp. NPDC040610. Lineage (NCBI taxonomy): Bacteria > Bacillati > Actinomycetota > Actinomycetes > Kitasatosporales > Streptomycetaceae > Streptomyces > Streptomyces sp. NPDC040610. The sequence goes on from NZ_JBVIXA010000017.1 coordinate 134,902, forward strand.
CTGATGCGGGTGTCGCGGTCGAGCGTGAACGGGTCGAAGCCGGTCACGAGGACCCGCTTCATCCGGTGGCCCTTGGGATAGCTGATCGTGTCCTGGCCCCGGGACGTCGTCTCCAGCTTCCCGAGCAGCCGCTCCCGCCGGTCGTCCCCCAGCTCGAACCCGCGTGGCTCCAAGACCCGCAGTGCCCGCGTCATCCCGAGCCGCGCCCAGTACAACGGTCGGTCGTCGTCCCGGCTCAAGTCCCCGCCCAGCGGCCCGCGCCCCTGCGCCCGGTCCACGGCCCGCCGCCACAGCGCCTGCCCCTCGCGCACGACGAGCCGCTCCGCCTGCGCGTAGGAGCGCACACGGCCGAGGTCCCGCGCGAAGTCGGGCGCGACCCGGTCGAACCCGGCGCGCCGCAGGATCTCCTGGGGCGCCGCGCGGTCGAGGCGCTGCTCCTCGACGGTGGGCGCGCCGGCCCGGACGGCGTCGGCGGCCGACGCGGGCGGTACGAACGTCCCGGCGAGGAGCACGGCACCGAACACGCCGTACACGCCGAGCCGTCGGCCTGATATCCCGGGAGTGGGGGACGTAGCCACGAGAGTCCTTCCGTTGCAGGTGAGGTGGCCGAAGTATCGCGGGACGGGGGTGGTTGGCGCCATGCCTCCACGCCGGGCATTCCGCCGCGGGCCTTGCGGTCCGCGCGCGCTGCGGTTCTTGCGTTCGGTGCGTGGCGTGGGCCGTGCGTTTCGCGGGCACGCCGGGTCGTGTGTTCGGTGCGCGCCCTGGGCCGTGCGTTCCGCACGCACCCCGAGCCTTACGTCCCGCGTGTGCCCGGGGCCTTACGTCCCGCACGCACCCCCAGCCCTCAGTCCGCCCCGCCGCAGGGCTACGCCGAGCCCCCGCCCGCCTCCCGCAGCGCCGCCAGGAACGGGGCCACCGCGGGCGGCGCCGTCCGGCCCCGCGCCGTCGCCGCGTACACCACCCGCGCGGGTACCCCCTCGTCGCGCACCGGCACCAGGGCGATGTCCGGCCGCGCCCCCTGTGCCGCGAGCGCCGGGACCAGGGTCACGCCGAGGCCCGCGGCGACGTACCCCTGCTTGGCCGTCCACTCGCCGACCACGTGCGCGATCCGGGGCCGGAAGCCGTGCCGCAGCGCCGCGTCGAGCAGGGTGCCCGCCGGTTCGGGGCTGCCGGAGATCCAGTCCTCGGCGGCGAGCCGGTCGAGGCCGACGCGGGGCTCGGCCGCCAGCGGGTGGCCCGCGGGCACGGCCACGTACAGCGTCTCGTCGAGCAGGTGGTGCAGCTCGTAGGCGTCATCGGTGAGGGGGCCGCCCGTCGTCGACACGACGGCCAGGTCCAGCTCGCCCTCCGCGAGCCGCCCGAGCAGCGGCCCGGTGAAGCCCTCCTCGCGCGCGAGGGTCACACCGGGGTGGCGGGCGCGGAACAGCGCGATGGCCCGGGGCACCAGCGCCGCGTCCGCCGTGGCGAACGCCCCGAACCGCAGCAGCCCGCCCGCCACGTCGTCCAGGTCCGCCAACTCCCTCCGCAGCAGCCCGAGTTGGCGCAGCGCGGCCTCCGCGTGCGGCAGCGCGGCCCGCCCGTGCGCGGTCGGCCGCACCCCGCGCGCCAGCCGGTCGAACAGCGGCGCGCCTCCCAACGCGCCCTCCAGGGAGGCGATCTGACGGGACACGGCGGACTGCGTCCAGCCCAGGCGCCGCGCGGCCGCGGTGAAGGACCCGTGCCGGGCCACCGTCACGAACGCGCGCAGCCAGACGGTCGACACATCGGCCGCGACGTCGCTCGACGCGTCACGCGCGGTATCGCTCAGGGCATGCGGATCATGCATGCTTCCCATGCTAGGCATTCGCTTGTGGCATCACCTGCCCGGGCCTAGCGTCGTACGCATGGAACGGAACAGGGAACAGCGCACGGAACAGCACACGGAACCCGGCACCGATCAGCAGGACCAGGCCGTGCGGGCCGACCGGCCCGCACCCGCCCCGCACCAGCGCGTCGCCTTCCTCGGCCTCGGCCACATGGGCGCCCCCATGGCCCACCGCGTCCTGACCGCCGGGCACCCGCTGACCGTGTGGAACCGCACCGCCGCGAAGGCGGAACCGCTCGTCGCGGCGGGCGCACGCCCCGCCTCCTCGCCCGCGGAGGCCGTCCGCGACGCCGACGTGGTCATCACGATGCTCGCGGGGCCGGACGCGCTGCGGGACGTCGCCGACGAGATCGTGCCGGTGCTGCGGGAGCGCGTCGGTGTCCACTGGGTGGAGATGTCGACCGTCGGGCCCGACGCCGTACGGGAGCTGGGGGAGCGGGTGCCGGACGGCGTCACGCTGGTCGACGCGCCCGTGGCGGGCAGCACGGACAAGGCCGCGGCGGGGCGGCTCGGCATCCTCGCGGGCGGCGACGCCACCGCCGTCGAGCCCCTGCTGGCCCACCTCGGCACGGTGACCCGCACCGGCCCCCTCGGCTCGGGCGCCGCGCTCAAGGTCGTCGTGAACACCGCCGTGCTCGGCGGGGTCGCCCTGGTCGCGGAGTCGATGGCGCTGGCCGACGCGCTGGGCCTGGACCCGGAGGTGGCGCGGGGCGTCCTGGCACAGGGGCCGCTCGGAGGCGCCGTCGCCCGCGCCTTCGCCACCGACGTGCACTTCGGCAACGGCCTCGCCGCGAAGGACGTGGCGCTCGCCACGAGCACGACGTGGCTGCCCGCGATGGAGGCGGTCCTCGGCCACTACGAGGCCGCGGCGGCGGACCCGGCCGTGGCCGACGAGGACATCGCCGCGGCCGTCACCCACATCCGCGACACCCGCAAGCCCCGCACCTGACGCACCACCAGTCACCCACCACCCACCAGCAGCCGCCCACGGGCCACCACCCCCGGCCCGCCCCCAAGCCTGCCCGCATCCCGACTTCAGGAGCCCGGCCCCATGCACGTCACCCTCGACAACCCCGCCACCGCACCCCAGCCCCTCGGCCCCTACTCCCAGGTCGCCCGCGTCCAACTCGTCGACGGCGGCGCCCTGTTGTACCTCTCCGGACAGATCGCCGAAGGCGCGGACATCGCCGAGCAGACCCACGGCGTCTTCGCGACCCTCGCCGCCCTCCTGGAGGCGCACGGCGCGACGCTCGCCGACATCATCAACATCCGTACGTTCCTGACGGACATGGACGACCTGCCCGGCTACGCGGCCGTGCGCCGCACCTACCTCACCGGGACACCGCCGACGAGCACCACGGTGTCGGTCCCGCGGCTGTTCAGGCCGGAGGCCCTGATCGAGGTGGAGGTGGTCGCTAGCCGCCCGGCCGGGCGGCCGTGACCCCCCGGTGGGCCATCTCGGCGAGGCGCGACTGCCCGTCCTTGCTGGGGTGGAACCAGTCCCAGTGGCTCAACTGGTCCCCGTCGAAGTGGAAGTCGAAGACGGCCCCGCCGTCGTACCGGCAGCGCTGATCCTTCGCGCAGACGTCCTTGAGCACCTTGTTGTACGCCACCACGCGGTCCTGCACCGACTGGCGCCGGTCGGTGGCCGCCCGGCCCATGTTGTCCGCGTCGGCCAGCATCGACTTGCAGATGCCGAGCTTCCACACCTGCTTGCCGAGCTGGTTGGTGCGCCCCGTGGACCAGAGCCGCTTCAGATCCGGCACGCTCGCCACGTACACCTGTGTCTTGGGCTGGGTGCGGCGCAGCGCCCGCAGGGCGTCCTGGAAGTCGGCGCGGAACTCCGCGACGGAGGTCATCTCGTCGGCCGACGACCGGCAGGCGTCGTTGGCGCCCGCCATCACCGTCACCAGCTCCGGATCGCGCGCCGCCGCCCGCTGCATCTGCCCCGGGAGGTCGGCCATCCGCGCGCCGGTCTTGGCGTAGTTCCAACTGTGCGTCGCCGCGCGCTGCTTGCCGAGCAGCCGCCGCGCGAGGCTGCGCACCTCGTCGTCGCTGCCGGTCGCCCAGGACGCCTCGGGGCAGTCCGAGAGCACCGAGCAGGCGTCGAAGCCGCGCGTGATGGAGTCGCCGACGGCGGCGAGGGAACGAGGGCTGGTGTCCCAGGCGGGGGCCCGCTTGGGGGCCGCTCTGTCCTGGGCCGACGACCCGCCGGGCGCCGCGGAGTCGCCGCCCGACGCGTCACACGCGGTGAGCGTGGCGAAACCGGTGAGAGCCGCCGTCGCGAGGGCGACGGCGGCCCGTGCGCGGTGCCTTGAATTCCGCATCCTCGTCCCCTCTGTCGTCCAACGTGACGTCGCGCGGACCGTTCAGGTTGCGTCCCGCCGAGTGCTCATATGTCCCGTGCGCGGTCCCGGGACACCCAACCGGGGGTTTCCGGGCCTCCCAGCGAGTGAAACCCAGGGGGTTCCCGGCATGCGGACCGACGGTACGTCACACTCCTTGCCTCGCCGCACGGTAGCCTCGCGACCCAGTGGCACCCGATTTTCTCGGTTCCGCTAAATTACATCACGTCACATCTGTCCCCTTTTTTGACTTTCCCCGCTTTTGGGGAATATCGCTCGGCACGGGCGCGAGGCCGCTGGGGAAGGCGTACCTCGTCCCACACTGGAGGTCCCGGTGACGACACGTGGAGTTCTGTACGTGCACTCCGCACCGCGCGCGCTGTGCCCGCACGTCGAGTGGGCCGTCGCGGGCGTGCTCGGCGCACGCGTCAGCCTCGACTGGATTCGACAGCCCGCGGCGCCCGGCACATGGAGATCCGAGTTCTCCTGGCAGGGCTCGGCCGGCACCGCCTCCAAGCTCGCCTCCGCGCTGCGCGGCTGGGACCTGCTGCGCTTCGAGGTCACGGCCGAGCCCAGCGCGTCGGCCGAGGGCGAGCGCTACAGCGCCACCCCCCGGCTCGGCATCTTCCACGCCGTCACCGGCATCCACGGCGACATCCTGATCCCCGAGGACCGGCTGCGCGCCGCCCTCGCCCGCTCCCAGAGCGGTGAGAGCGACCTGGCCGCCGAACTGGCCAAGCTGCTCGGCAAGCCCTGGGACGACGAACTGGAGCCGTTCCGGTACGCGGGCGAGGGCGCCCCGGTGCGCTGGCTGCACCAGGTCGTCTGAGCGCACGTACGCAGAAGGCCCACCCGGTGCGACCGGGTGGGCCTTCTGCGTACGTACACCGGACGGTGGTTACACCGTTCGGAAGGCGAGGACCACGTTGTGGCCGCCGAAGCCGAACGAGTCGTTCAGCGCCGCGATCGTGCCCTCGGGCAGCGGGCGGGGCTCGCCGCGGATGATGTCCGCGTCGACCTCGGGGTCGAGGTTGTCGACGTTGATCGTGGGCGGGGCCACCCGGTGGTACAGCGCGAGGACCGTCGCGACGGTCTCCACGCCACCGGCGCCGCCCAGGAGGTGACCGGTCATCGACTTCGTCGAGGCGATCGCCATGTGGTCGACGTCGTCGCCGAACGCCTGGCGCAGCGCCTTGATCTCACCGACGTCGCCCTGCGGGGTCGAGGTGGCGTGCGCGTTGATGTGCACGATCTCGGCGGGCTTCAGGCCGGTGTTGTCGACCAGGTGCTGCAGCGCCGCGGCGATGCCGTTGCCGGACGGCTCGGGCTGCGTGATGTGGTGCGCGTCCGCGGAGATGCCCTGGCCGACGGCCTCCGCGTAGATCCGCGCGCCGCGGGCCTTGGCGTGCTCCTCGGACTCCAGGACGATCACGCCCGCGCCCTCGCCGAGCACGAAGCCGTTGCGGTCGCGGTCGTAGGGGCGGGACGCGCCCTGCGGGTCGTCGTTGTTCTTCGACATCGCCATCATGTTGCCGAACGCGGCGATCGGCAGCGGGTGGATGGCCGCCTCCGTGCCACCGGCGACGACGACGTCGGCACGGCCGGTGCGGATCATCTCGATCGCGTAGCCGATGGCCTCCGCGCCGGACGCGCAGGCCGAGACCGGGGTGTGCACCCCGGCGCGGGCGTTCAGGGTGATGCCGACGTTCGCCGCGGGCGAGTTGGGCATCAGCATGGGAACCGTGTGCGGGGAGACGCGGCGTACGCCCTTCTCCTTCAGCACGTCGTACTGGTCGAGGAGGGTCGTCACGCCGCCGATGCCGGAGGCGATGACCGCGCCGAGCCGGTCGGGGTCGACAGCGGTGTCCTCGCCCGCCTTCGCGGTGAAGCCCGCGTCCTTCCAGGCCTCGTCGGCCGCGACCAGCGCGAACTGCGCCGAGCGGTCGAGCTTGCGGGCCTGCGGGCGCGGGATGGTCTCCGTCGGCTCGACGGCGATCCGCCCGGCGATGCGGACCGGCAGCTCGGCCGCCCAGTCCTCCTCGATGAGGCTGATCCCGGAACGGCCTGCGAGCAGACCCTCCCAGGTCGATGCCGCGTCGCCACCCAGCGGTGTGGTTGCGCCGATACCGGTGACGACCACGGTGCGATTGGTCGAGTTCACTGGATTTCTCTCTCCACGATTTGGTTCAGATGCGGATGCGGCGGCGCCACCGCCGGGTGGCGGCTGGCAAAAGCCCCGGCCGGCACGAGCCTGCGGTCGTCAGGCTCGGACCTGTTGTCAGGCCTGGTGCTCGAGGATGTACTTCGTCGCGTCGCCGACGGTCTTCAGGTTCTTGACGTCGTCGTCGGGGATCTTGACGTCGAAGCGCTCTTCGGCGGCGACGACGACCTCGACCATGGACAGCGAGTCGACGTCGAGGTCGTCGGTGAAGGACTTGTCCAGCTGGACGTCCTCGACCGGGATGCCGGCGATCTCGTTGACGATCTCGGCGAGACCGTCGACGATCTCCTTCTCAGTGGCGGCCATGTTGGCGCTCCTTCGTATGTATCCAGAGGGTGTGGCGGCAGCCGCGTGGATCCGAAGATCCGCAGCGGGTGCCTAGGGGAGGGTAACGACCGTGGCGGCGTACACGAGACCCGCCCCGAAGCCGATGACGAGCGCGGTGTCGCCGCTCTTCGCCTCACCGGTCGCCAGAAGCCGCTCCATAGCGAGCGGAATCGAGGCGGCCGAGGTGTTGCCGGTGGTGCGCACGTCACGGGCGACCGTGACGTGCTCCGGCAGTTTCAGAGTCTTCACCATCGAGTCGATGATCCGCTCGTTGGCCTGATGCGGAATGAAGACGTCCAGGTCGTCCGCGGTGATTCCGGCCGCGTCCAGCGCCTGCTGGGCGACCTTCGCCATCTCGAACACGGCCCAGCGGAACACCGCCTGGCCCTCCTGCGTAATGGCAGGGAACTTGTCGGGGGCGCCGTTGCGGTACGCCTCCCACGACTCGGTCTGCTTGATCGTGTCGGACTTGTCGCCCTCCGAACCCCAGACCGTCGGGCCGATCCTCGGCTCCTTGGAGGGGCCCACGATCACCGCGCCCGCGCCGTCGCCGAACAGGAACGCCGTCGCCCGGTCGTGCAGGTCGGTGAGGTCGCTCAGCCGCTCCACGCCGATGACGAGGACGTACTCGGCGGAGCCCTCCACGACCATGCCCTTGGCGAGGGTCAGGCCGTAGCCGAAGCCGGCGCAGCCCGCGGAGATGTCGAACGCGGCGGGCTTGCCCGTGCCGAGCTTGTCCGCGATCTCGGTGGCGATGGCCGGGGTCTGCTTGAAGTGCGAGACGGTGGAGACGATCACGGCGCCGATCTGCTCGGGCGTGATGCCCGCGTCCGCGATGGCCTTGCCGGACGCCTCTACGGACATCGCGGCGACGGTCTCCTCGTCGGAGGCCCAGTGGCGGGTCTGGATGCCGGAGCGGGAGCGGATCCACTCGTCGGACGAGTCGATCGTCTCGAGGATGACCTCGTTCGGCACGACCCGCGTGGGTCGGTAGCCGCCGACGCCCATGATCCGCGCGTACGGGGCGCCCTGGCTGGGCTTGATCTTCGACATGCGCTACGGCTCCTTGTCTCGCTCAGGAATGCTCGGCGACGAGCGTGCGGGCCGCGTCGAGGTCTTCGGGGGTCTTCACCGCGAGTGTCTTGACGCCCTTGAGCGCGCGCTTGGCGAGACCGGTCAGGGTGCCGCCGGGGCACACCTCGATCAGCGCCGTCACACCGAGCTCCTTGAAGGTCTCCATGCACAGGTCCCAGCGGACCGGGTTGGCGACCTGGCCGACCAGGCGGGAGACCACGTCGGCACCGGCGCCGACCGGCTTGCCGTCGCGGTTGGAGATGTAGGTGAGCCGCGGGTCGGCGGGCGCGAGACCGGCGGCGGCCGTCTCCAGGGTCGCCACCGCGGGCGCCATGTGCTCCGTGTGGAAGGCGCCCGCGACCTTGAGGGGCACCACCTTGCGGACGCCCTCGGGCTTGTCCTCCGCCAGGGCGGCGAGCTGCTCCAGGGTGCCCGCGGCCACGATCTGGCCCGCGCCGTTCACGTTCGCCGGGGTCAGGCCCAGCTTCTCCAGGTGCGGGAGGGTGACCTCCGGGTCGCCGCCGAGCAGCGCGGCCATGCCGGTCTCGGTGACGGCGGCGGCGTCGGCCATGGCCAGGCCGCGCTTGCGCACGAACCGCAGGGCCTCGTCCTCGGTGAGCACACCGGCGTACGCGGCGGCCGTGATCTCGCCGACGCTGTGCCCGGCGACGGCGCCGGGCGCGATGTCACCCAGTGCCGCGGCGGACAGCAGGCCGGCGGCCACGAGCAGCGGCTGCGCCACGGCGGTGTCACGGATCGCGTCCTCGTCCGCCTGCGTTCCGTAGTGGGCGAGGTCGAGCCCGATGGCGTCCGACCAGGCGGCGAGCCGGTCGGCGGCACCGGGGAGGTCGAGCCAGGGAGTCAGGAAGCCGGGCGTCTGAGCGCCTTGGCCGGGAGCGACGAGTACGAGCACTCTCACACTCTCTCTTGTGGACAGTACGAACCGCCCGTGGGGACAGGGACGAAGAACCGCTGAGGGAATTGTAGAACCCCAACAAAGACTCAGGCCTGGGAATCACCGTCTGCGAGACGTCCCAGGATCAGCGCGATGCGCAGAGTGAACGCCGAGCGCACATCCGAGGGGGACCAGCCGGTGACGTCAGTCACACGTCGAAGCCGGTAGCGCACGGTGTTGGGATGCACAAAGAGCATCCGCGCGGCGCCCTCCAGGCTACTCGCCTGTTCGAGGTAGACGCTGAGGGTCTCCAGGAGCGCCGAACCGGCCTCCTCCAGCGGTCTGTAGATCTCCTCCACCAGCTGTTCGCGCGCCGCCGGATCGCCCGCGATCGCCCGCTCCGGCAGCAGATCGTCCGCGAGGACGGGGCGCGGCGCGTCCTGCCAGGCACCGCACGCCTTCAGGCCCGCGGCGGCCGCCTGCGCGGAGCGGGTGGCGGCCAGCAGGTCCGGCACGATGGGCCCGGCCACCACGGGACCGGCCGCGTACGGCCCGATCAGTGCCTTCGCCACGGCCAGCGGGTTGTCGTTGCCGCCCGCGATGACGACCAGACGGGTGCCGAGCACACCGGTGAGGACCTGGAGCTTGGCGTGCCGGGCGGCCCGGCGGATGGCCTCGACGGTGAGTTCGCTGTCGCCGTCGGGAGCGGTGCCGAGGACCACGCAGACGTGGTCCGGCGAGTTCCAGCCGAGCGCGGCGGCACGGGAGACGGCTCCCTCATCGGCCTCACCGGAGAGCACGGCGTTCACGACGAGCGACTCCAGGCGCGCGTCCCAGGCACCGCGTGCCTCGGCGGCCTGTGCGTACACCTGCGCGGTGGCGAAGGCGATCTCGCGGGCGTAGACGAGCAGCGCCTCGCGGAGCACCGACTCGTCGCCGGGCGCGGCGACCTCGTCGATCGCCGACTCCATGACCTCGATGGTGGTCCGCACCATCTCCACGGTCTGGCGCAGCGTGATCGCCCGGGTCAGCTCGCGGGGCGCGGTGCCGAAGACGTCCGTCGAGATCGCCTGGGGGGCGTCGGGGTGCCGGAACCACTCGGTGAACGCGGCGATACCGGCCTGGGCGACCAGGCCGATCCAGGAGCGGTTCTCCGGTGGCATGGCCCGGTACCAGGACAGCGTCTCGTCCATGCGCGCGATCGCCTGCGCCGCGAGGCTGCCGGACGACTTCTCCAGGCGCTTCAGGGTCGCGGCGTGCGCGTGGGCGCGGCCGCCGCGCCGGGAGTCGGCTCCGGCGTCCTGGTGGGCTGAGTTCGCTTCAGGTTCGGGCACGGGGACAAGACTGCCTTATCGGGACGGCGGCGTGCGGGGCCGGGTCTACGGTGGGGGCGTGATGGAAGTACGACGTTCCGGTGAGCGGTATCCCGGGGGTGACCCCATGGCGGGGATCGACTCCTTCCACGCCTTCTCCTTCGGGCCCTACTACGAGCCCGACAACCTCCGCTTCGGCGCGCTCCTGGCCTGCAACGAGGAGCACCTCGCGCCCGGCGCCGGGTTCGAGGAGCATCCGCACAGCCACACCGAGATCGTCACCTGGGTCGTCGCGGGCGAGCTGACCCACCGCGACTCCGCGGGCCACGAGTCCGTCGTCCGCCGCGGCGACGTCCAGCACCTCAGCGCGGGCGCGGGGGTCCGGCACGTCGAGCGCAACGCGGGCCCCGAGCCGCTGGCCTTCCTCCAGATGTGGCTGGCCCCCCGGGACCCCGGCGGCCCGCCGTCCTACGCCGTCGTCCGCGGCATCGCCGACTCCACGCCCTACGCCGTCCCCGCCGCCTCCGCCCTCCTCCACGTCCGCCGCCTCGCCCCCGGCGAGCGCACGGCCCTCCCCGACGCCCCCACGGTCTACGTCCACGTGGTCCACGGCGAAGTGGCCCTGGCGGACGAGGACCTCGGCCCGGGCGACTCGGCCCGCCTGACGGGGGAGCCGGGCCTGGACGTGGTGTCGTACGGGGGCAGGGCGGAACTGCTGGTGTGGGAGATGGGCCAGGGCTCTGCCCCGGCGCCCCCGCCCCGGCGCCCTCGCGTCTAAAGCTCGGCCAGCACCGCGTCGGTGAACGTCGGCCAGACCTCCACGGCCCACGGCCCGAACGCCCGGTCCGTCAGGGCCACGCACGCGGCCCCCGCGTCCGGGTCGACCCAGAGAAACGTTCCCGCCTGCCCGAAGTGCCCGAAGGTCCGCGGCGACGAGGAACTCCCCGTCCAGTGCGGCGACTTCCCGTCCCGGATCTCGAACCCGAGCCCCCAGTCGTTGGGGTTCTGGTGCCCGTACCCGGGAAGCACGCCCTTGAGCCCGGGGTAGGCCACGGACATGGCCTCGGCCACGGTCCGGGGGTCGAGCAGCCGGGGCAGCTGCACCTCCGCGGCGAACCGCACGAGGTCGTCCACGCAGGACACCCCGTCCTTCGCGGGCGAGGCGTCCCCCGCGAGGAACGTGGAGGTCATCCCGAGCGGTTCGAGCACGGCCTGCCGCAGATAGTCCGCGAAGGGGATGTCCGTGGCCTTGGCGATGTGCTCGCCGAGCACCTCGAACCCGGAGTTGGAGTAGAGCCGCCGCACCCCGGGCGCGGCCACCACGTCGTGGGCGTCGAAGGCGAGCCCGCTGGTGTGCGCGAGCAGATGCCGCACGGTGGCCCCGTCGGGCCCGGCGGGCTCGTCCAGCTCGATCGCCCCCTCCTCGTACGCGACGAGCGCCGCGTACGCCGCGAGGGGCTTGGTGACGGAGGCGAGGGCGAACTGCCGCCCGGTGGGCCCGCGCGTCCCCGCGACGGTGCCGTCCGCGCGGACGACGGCGGCGGCAGCGGTCGGGACCGGCCAGTTCTCGATCAACGCCAGGCTCTGCATGCCCCCGAGCCTAAGCGCCCGTGAGTTTCAGCTGCATGTAGGGGTCGGGCTTGCGGACGAACCCGAGCGAGGCGTACAGCGGCTCGGCCTCGGGCGACGCGGTGAGGTCGACCTGCCCGGCGCCCCGCTCCCGGAACCAGTCGAGCAGCGCCTCCACGCAGGCGCGGGAGTAGCCCCGGCGGCGCATGCCGGGGTCGGTGGCGACGCTGAAGAGGTAGCCCGCGAGGCCGTGCGGATTGCCCGCGCGCCCGATGCGGTACTCCAGGGTGCCGACGGCGAGCGCGGCGAGGGCGCCGGGCCGCTCCGGGTGGTCGACGACGAACGCGGCGAAGTCCCCGTCGGGGTCGGCGAGGCGTTCGCGCACGGTGGGGATGGACTCGGCGTGCCAGTCGGTGACGGAGGTGGCGGGCGGGGTGCCGTCCAGGGTGAAGACGGAGTCGATCATGACCTGGCGCAGGCGTATGACTTCTTCGGCGTCCGCCGCCGCGGCGCGTCGTACAGGATTCATGGGCCGCACGGTAGCCATCGCACCCCGGCGCCGTCCCGTGGATTACGGCCGGGTCCGGCGATCTTTCGGATTGCCCTTGCTTGGAGTGCGCTCCAAGGTTCTAGCGTGGGGGCCATGACGGTGATGGAGACCACCCCCGCACCCACCCCCGCCCCCACCCGCGACCAGGACGGGCCCGAGATCTGCCCGCCCCCGCCCGCCCATCCGCGCCCGGACGGACAGGACCACTACACGATCAGCGAGGTCGTCGCGGTGACCGGTCTGACCGCGCACACCCTGCGCTGGTACGAGCGGATCGGTCTGATGCCGCACATCGACCGCTCCCACACGGGCCAGCGCCGCTACCGCAACCGCGACCTGGACTGGCTGACCCTCGTCGGCAAGCTGCGCCTGACCGGCATGCCGGTCGCCGACATGGTGCGCTACGCGGAGCTGGTGCGCGAGGGCGACCACACCTTCGCCCGGCGCCGGGAACTCCTGGAGCGCACCCGCAGGGACGTCCGGGCCCGGATCGCGGAACTCCAGGGCACGCTCGCCGTCCTGGACCACAAGATCGACATCTACTCCTGAGCCCAGCCGCTCCGGAACCCCCAGCTACTTCTGAATCCCAGCGGAGGCACGACCCAGTGAAGATCAAAACCGCACGGCTCGGCACGGCAGGCCCCGAGGTCGGCGTCCAGGGCCTCGGCTGCATGGGCATGAGCTTCGCGTACGGCCCCACGGACGCCGACGAGGCCCGGGCCACCCTGGAGCGGGCACTCGACCTGGGTGTCACGCTCTACGACACCGCCGACGCGTACGCGAGCGGCGAGAACGAGAAGTTCCTCGCCCCCTTCTTCGCGGCGCACCGCGACGAGGTCGTCGTCGCCACGAAGTTCGCCCTGGCCATCGACCCGGCCGACCCGACGAAGCGGGTCATCAACAACGCGCCGGAGTACATACGCGCCTGCGTCGACGCCAGCCTGAGCCGCCTCGGCGTGGACGCCATCGACCTCTACTACATGCACCGCCGCGACCCGAGGGTGCCGATCGAGGAGACGGTCGGCGTGATGGCCGAGCTGGTCGCCGCGGGCAAGGTCAAGCACCTCGGGCTCAGCGAGGTCACCGGCGACGAGCTGCGCGCCGCGCACGCCGTGCACCCCATCGCGGCCCTGCAGTCGGAGTGGTCGCTGTTCAGCCGCGACATCGAGCGCGCCGTCGTCCCGGCCGCCGCCGAGCTGGGCGTGACCCTCGTCCCGTACTCCCCGCTCGGCCGCGGCTTCCTGACCGGCTCCTTCGTGAGCGCCGACAAGGAGCTGACCGAGGGCGACTTCCGCCGCCAGCAGCCCCGCTTCACCGGCGCCAACGCCGAGGCGAACGCGGCCCTCCTGGACCCGGTCCGCACGGTCGCCGCCGCGCACGACGCGACCCCGGCCCAGATCGCCCTGGCCTGGGTGCAGCAGCGGGCCGACCTCCACGGCCTGCCGGTCGTACCGATCCCGGGCACCCGCAAGCGCACCCGCCTGGAGGAGAACACGGCGTCCACCCGGATCGAGCTGACCCCCGACGAACTGGCTCTCCTGGAGCCGATCGCGGGCCGGGTGTCGGGGGACAGGTACGCGGACATGACGTTCTCGTCGGCGGGCCGGGAACAGTAGGGGCGCCCCGCAAGGGGCGCGGGGAACTGCGCGCTCAGCCACGAGGCACCCGCAGCCGCCGAACTGGACCGACCCCCAGCCCGGTGGGCTGCCCAGGCCCGGGACCAGTCACAGTTCCGCCAGCAACTCCGCCTTCTTCGCCGTGAACTCGTCGTCCGTGAGCAGACCGGCCTGGTGCAGCTCCCCGAGATGCCGGATCCGCTCGGCGATGTCGGCGGGATCGCGCCGGACGGCGGGCGCGGCGGCGGGAATCACGGCGGGCGCGGGCCCCGACGCCCGCACGGCCGCGAGGACGGACGCGGCGAACGGCAGCGACTCGTGCACGGGCCCGTACCCGAGGCCGAACACGACGGCCGCCGGATCCTGGTCCGCCTGCGCGGGCTGGGCGACCGGCGACTCGCGGCGCAGCAGCCGCAGATGGCCCTCGAAGACCTCCGGCGAGCGCCACTCGACCCCGCTCAGGTCGGTGACCAGGAAACTCTGGTCACCGGCCTTCCACTTCGCCGACGAGGCCCCCGTCCAGAACCACCGGAAGGCCACCTTCTTGCCGTCGAAGGACGCCTTCCCGTCGTACGCCTTGAACTGGAGCGGCGCCTCGGGCGCGGCCACGAGATGGCGCTCCGCCGGGCCCGGGTCGTCCGCGGGGAGGGCGGCGCGCAGCTCGTCCGCGTAGTACTCGGCGAGCGTCTCGCGCTCGGCCGGGAGCACCAGGCGGTAGGGATCGGAGCCGTCCTTGAGCTGCCCCGCCGCCGCCTCCATGAGCGGATCGGCGCCCGCTCTCGGGACGGCGTGCAGGACGGTCGTCCCGCGTTTGCCCGGTGTGAGCGTGACCCCCGCGATCGCCTCATGAGGGATACGGCGCTCACCGAGAGCCTGGAACAGCTTCGGCGTACGGATCCCCCGTTCGAAGCGGATGAGCACGGAGTCGGACTCGAACTCCCAGGCGGCGTGAAATCCGGCCAGTACATCACCCATGCGGCTCATCGTATGCGGCACGCGCTTCTCCGTCTCTCCTGCGGCGGGCCGCTGTTTCGTCGATTTCTACGCGCGTCAGGCCGCTGTCGTACCGGACATACCTTCCCGGCAGGCCACGGACTGAACGGCGCAGCGCACCTTGTCGTACGCGCCGACCCCGATCTGGGCGAAGTTGCGCAGGCTGTCCGTGCCCGGCTCGAAGTAACCCGTGTGGCCCCGGGCACGGTCGGCGGACACCACGCGCGCGCCGAAGCCCGCGGAGACGGGGTCGGCGCCGTGGCCGAGCCCGCCGACTTCCATGTGCGGCACATCCTGGATCCAGTCGTCGCTGTCCCGTGCGGCCCAGATCCGCGCGCGGCTGCCGAGGCCCGTGGCGCTGTCGGCGCGCATGCCGGGGCTGCCCGCGACCGCGATGTCGGTGACCCGCCGGGGGAGTCGGTTGGCCGCGACTCCGCACACCACGGAGCCGTAGCTGTGGCAGTACAGCGCCACCGCGGCCCGGCCGGGCAGCGCGCTCACCAGGGAGTCGAGGCGGACCGCCCCGTCGTCGGCGCGCATCGAGGTGGCCGCGTCCACGCCGAGGCCGACGGGCGCGGTGTAGTCGGCCCAGGCGATCACGGCGGTACGCGCGCGGGGGTCGGCGGCGCGCTCCGCGCGGTACAGCGACCGCGCCATGCCGACGGGGGCCGCGTACTTGCGCTGGGTGCGCTCGAAGGTGAGGACGTTCGTGTCGACTCCGGGCACCACGACCGAGACCCGTCCGGCCCGGTCGAGGTCTCCGTAGACCTCGGCCATGCGCCCCGACCCCATCGGGTCGAAGGCGAGGACCTGGCGGTCCGGGCGCATCATCACGCCGAACCGCTTCATCCTGCGCTCCGCCTCCTGCTTGCCCACGGGCGACAGCCGGTCGTCGTGGACGCGTTCCCTCTCGATCGCGCGTGCCTCTCGCAGGGCGACGCGGTTCGCGCGGTAACGCAGTTGTACGGGGGCGCCGTTCATGTTGCCGACGGCGAGGGGATAGCGGGCGGCGAGGCGCGTGCGCTGCGGGGCGGTGAGCGAGGCGAAGAACCGCGCGATCCTGGCCGCGGGGGCACCGGAGTCGGGCAGGTCACGCCCGTCGATGCGCCCCCGGTCCCAGGCGGCGAGGGTGGCTTCGAGCGGCGAGCCCGCGCCGCTGTGCTGGCGCACCGCGGTCCAGCCGGTGGTCGCGAGCATGACGAACACCACGGTGAGCGCGAGCAGTGCGCGCCAGACGCCGAGTTGGGGGGAGGAGTCGAAGGAAGTCACTGCGGGACACCCTAGGAGAAGCGCGAAGCGTCCCGTGCACGGGGTGAGGCAGATCACGTTTCTGGAGGGGTAATTGTGGCGAAGCGGACACTTCCCTTGCGTATTCGTCACGCTCTGTGCTTGGGATGCGTACGAGGCGCGTGCGCGGCGCGCGGTCACTCGGAGTGCGCCGTGGTCACTCGACGTGGGTGCGCCGGTGGGTGAACGCGGGTGCGTCGTGGGGGTGCCGGTGGGGGGGCGGGTCAGCCCGCGCGCCAGTCCGCGGTGAGCGCCGGGCCCAGATGGTCCAGGTAGGACTCTGTGATCGCCCGGATCGAGTCGACGCTGATGTCCTCGCCCGCGCCCCACCGCCGCCCGGTGACCCGCATGACGCCGCTGAACGCCGCGACCGCCACCCGTGGGCGCGGGTCGACGGCGAGGTCGACGCCCTCGCGTTCGGCGATCACCTGCGCGACCTGCTCCTCGATCTCGATGGAGCGGCGCAGATGGACGGCGAGGAGCGCGGGGGTCGACTCGATCATCCGGTAGGTGCGCATGTGGAGTTCGACCGGCACGACGGCCTCGATGGACTCGCCCACCGCGTCCCAGGAGCCGAGCACGGCGCCGCGCAGCGCCGCGAACGGGGCCTCGTCGGCGGGGCGTTCGCGCAGTGCCCGCAGGAACCGTGCCTCCACCATGTCCTGCATGGCGAAGGCGGCTTCCTGCTTGCCCGCGAAGTGCCGGAAGAATGTGCGCTGGGAGACGTCGACGGCCTCGACGATCTCGTCGACCGTCGTCTCCTCGTACCCCTTGGTGGTGAACAGTTCGAGCGCCGCACGCAGCAGAGCGTCACGCGTGCGCTGCTTCTTGCGTTCGCGCAAGCCCGGCCCGGTCACGCCCGCACCCCGTCTCTTCCGCTGCTCCAGCCCGTTTGGCCAGCTCACCATACCCGCGAGGCCGCACCTGTGAGCTAAATGACAGCGACCGACTTATGCCAGGACCTGTCAACTGTCAGTCGCTGACATTAGCCTCGGCGCATGACGAGTCAGATCACCGTCGGCAAGGCGGACGAGGCACCGGACCCCGTCCCGACTCCCGCTCCGGCCAGTGCACTTGGCGGCCCCCGCGGCCTGCGCGGACATCCGTGGCTCACGCTGTTCTCCGTCGCGATCGGCGTGATGATGGTCGCCCTGGACGGCACGATCGTCGCCGTCGCCAACCCCGCGATCACCAAGGACCTCGGCGCCTCCCTCGCGGACGTCCAATGGATCACCAACGGCTATCTCCTCGCGCTCGCCGTCGCCCTCATCACCGCGGGAAAGCTCGGCGACCGCTTCGGGCACCGCCAGACCTTCCTCATCGGCGTGGTCGGCTTCGCCCTCGCCTCCGGAGCCATCGGCCTGTCCGGCAGCGTCTCCCTGGTCATCGCCTTCCGCGTGCTCCAGGGGCTGTTCGGCGCGCTCCTGATGCCGGCCGCGCTCGGCCTGCTGCGGGCCACGTTCCCGGCCGCGCAGCTCAACATGGCCATCGGCATCTGGGGCATGGTCATCGGCGCCTCCACCGCGGGCGGCCCCATCCTCGGCGGCGTCCTGGTCGAGCACGTCAGCTGGCAGTCCGTGTTCTTCATCAACGTGCCGGTCGGCGTGCTCGCGCTGGTGCTCGGCGTGCTGATCCTCAAGGACCACCGGGCGGAGAACGCGCCGCGCTCCTTCGACATCCCCGGCATCGTGCTGCTCTCGGCCGCGATGTTCGCCCTGATCTGGGCGCTCATCAAGGCGGGCGACCCGTGGGGCTGGGGCAGCGCCAGGACGTGGGCGTTCCTCGCTGCCTCCGTCGTGTGCTTCGCGCTGTTCGCCTGGTGGGAGAACCGGGTCGCGGAGCCGCTGATCCCGCTCGGCCTGTTCCGCTCGGTGCCGCTGTCCGCGGGCACCGCGCTGATGGTCCTGATGGCCTTCGCCTTCATGGGCGGCCTGTTCTTCGTCACCTTCTATCTGCAGAACGTGCACGGCATGAGCCCCGTCGACAGCGGTCTGCACCTGCTTCCGCTGACCGCCATGATGATCGTCTCCTCGCCGCTCGCCGGCGCCCTGATCACCCGGTTCGGGCCACGGGTGCCGCTGGTGGGCGGCATGGTGTGCACCGCGGTCGCGATGTTCGGCATGACCACCATGACGACGGGCACCGGCACGCTGCCGATGTCCGTCTGGTTCGCCCTCCTCGGCCTCGGTCTCGCCCCCGTCATGGTCGGCGCCACCGAAGTCATCGTGGGCAACGCCCCGTTGGAGCTCTCCGGCGTCGCGGGCGGCCTCCAGCAGGCCGGCATGCAGGTCGGCGGCAGCCTCGGCACGGCCGTCCTCGGCGCGGTGATGTCCAACACCGTCGACTCCGACCTGAAGGGCAACTGGCAGGACGCCGGGCTGCCCGGAGCCCCGCCGCCCGGCCTCGACAAGGCGGCCGCGACCGGGTCCGTGCCGGAGCAGGTCGGCCGGGCCCCCGGGGTGAATGAGGGCGTCCTCGGCACCATCACGGACGTCGTGCACGACACGTTCATGTCGGGCATGGGCGTGGCCTTCACGGTCGCCGGAGTCGTCGGCGTGATCGCGGCGGTGGTGGCGACCCTGACGAAGCGCGGGGCGAACGCGGAGGCGGGCGCCGGGGCCGCGCACCTCTAGGGGAAATCCCCGCCGCCGGGCGAAGCCGTCTCAGGGAAAGCCCTCCGGGTCCGCTCCGGGGGCTTTCGCCTATCAGGGTGAGCGGTACGAGAACCCCTTTCCGGCCCCGTGTCCCACGGTCGAGAGTGGCGACAAGTGAGCGTTACGACACGGGGGTTGATGCACATGCGTGCGACCACGCGATCCACCTTGCCCGCCACCACGGCCGGAGCCACGGCCGTCCTGGCGCTGACCACGGCCGCCCTGGCCGCCGTGGTCCTGACACCCGCACACGCCGGGGCCGCCGGGCCACCACGGCTCGGCGGCTGCGGCCCGGGGGAACTCTGCCTCTGGGAGAAGGCGGGCTTCAAGGGCCAGCGGCACACGTACGAGCTGGCCGGTACGGACATCGAGAGCTGTGTCGCGCTGCCGGAGGGGGGCAGCGCGCAGGCCATCGCCAACCGCACCGGCCGGCCCGTCACGACGTACCAGTCGGCGGAGTGCGCCGAGACGGGCGAGTTCAACACCTATCCGGGCAACGGCACCTGGGCCCCGGAGTCGCCGTACAAGGTGCGGGCGTTCAAGATCTGGGAGCGCTGAGCGGCGGCCCCGCCTCGCCGACGGAGCCGTCGGCCGCGGCCTGGCGGGGCACGGTGGCCGCCACCGGTACCCCGGAGAGGGCGCTGACCTGCGCGCGCAGGGCGACGATCTCCGCGGTGAGGGACTCGATCGCGGCGGTCTGGCGGCGCTCCTCGGCGTCGTCCTTCTCGAAGCGGGCGATGAACCACGCCGCGATGTTGGCGGTGACGACACCGAGCAGCGCGATGCCCGACAGCATCAGGCCGACCGCGAGCACCCGGCCGAGCCCGGTCGTCGGCGCGTGGTCGCCGTAGCCCACGGTGGTCATCGTGGTGAAGGACCACCACACGGCGTCGCCCAACGTCTTGATGTTGCCGTCCGGCGACTCCCGCTCCACCGAGAGCACGGCCAGCGAGCCGAACATCAACAGACCGACCACGGCACCCACGACGTACGTCGTCAGCTTGATCTGCGACGCCATCCGGGCCCGCCGTCCGACCAGCAGGAGGGTGGAGACCAGCCGCAGCAGCCGCAGCGGCTGGATCATCGGCAGGACCACGGCGCACAGGTCGAGCCAGTGCGTGCGGACGAACCGGGCACGGCGCTCGGCGAGCGCGAGCCGCACCAGATAGTCGACGGCGAACGCACCCCAGACGGACCACTCCACCGCGGTGCAGGCGCTCGTCACGGACTCACCCGCCTCGGGCCGCACTATGGGCACGGCGTAGGCGACCGCGAAGGCCACGGCGAGCGCGAGCAGCGGACGCTGCGTCCGGCGCTCCCAACGGACCTGTGCCGACTGTTCCTTCATGCCCGCATCGTAGAAAGCCCGAAGGGCGCCGGGTCCACGGCCCGCCGCCCTTCGCACTGATGAGGTGTTTATGTGCCAGTCGTGCCGGTTGTCCCGGCCGTCAGGCGTCGCCCCCGGCGGCGCCCGGGTCGGCCGCCGCGACGTCCAGGAGCTGATAGCGGTCGATCGCCTGCTTCAGGACGGAGCGGTCGATCTTGCCCTCGCGGGCCAGCTCGGTGAGCACGCCGACCACGATCGACTGGGCGTCGATGTGGAAGAAGCGGCGGGCGGCACCCCGCGTGTCCGCGAAGCCGAAGCCGTCCGCGCCGAGCGACTGGTAGGTGCCCGGCACCCACCGGGAGATCTGGTCGGGCACGGACCGCATCCAGTCGGAGACGGCCACGAACGGCCCCTCGGAGCCGGTGAGCTTCCGCGTCACATAGGGGACGCGCTGCTCCTCCTCGGGGTGCAGCAGATTGTGCCGCTCCACCTCGACGGCCTCACGGCGCAGCTCGTTCCAGGAGGTCGCCGACCAGACGTCCGCCTTGACGTTCCACTCGGCGGCGAGGATCCGCTGGGCCTCGACGGCCCACGGCACCGCGACACCGGAGGCGAGGATCTGCGCCGGGATCGCGCCCTGCTCGCCCGCCTTGAAGCGGTGGATGCCCTTGAGGATGCCCTCGACGTCCACGTTCTCGGGCTCGGCCGGGTGCTGGATCGGCTCGTTGTAGACCGTCAGGTAGTAGAAGACGTCCTCGCCGTGCGGGTGGTCCGCCGACGAGCCGTACATCCGGCGCAGGCCGTCCTGGACGATGTGCGCGATCTCGAAGCCGAAGGCCGGGTCGTAGGCGACACAGCCCGGGTTGGTCGAGGCGAGCAGCTGGGAGTGGCCGTCGGCGTGCTGAAGCC
The DNA here is from genome assembly GCF_055594065.1 of Streptomyces sp. NPDC040610. NCBI lineage: Bacteria > Bacillati > Actinomycetota > Actinomycetes > Kitasatosporales > Streptomycetaceae > Streptomyces > Streptomyces sp. NPDC040610. Next base: position 155,849 of record NZ_JBVIXA010000017.1, read on the forward strand.
CCTCACCGGTCAGGGTCGTGCGGCCGGCGGTCGCGCCCAGGACGAATCCGCGCGCGAGCTGGTCGGCCATCTGCCAGAACTGGTCGCCGGTGCGCTGGAATCCGAACATCGAGTAGAAGACGTACACGGGGATCAGCGGTTCGCCATGGGTGGCGTACGCCGAGCCCGCGGCGATCAGGGACGCCGTGCAGCCCGCCTCGGAGATGCCGTCGTGCAGCATCTGCCCGGTCGGGGACTCCTTGTAGGCCAGCAGCAGATCCCGGTCCACGGCCTCGTACTGCTGACCGAGCGGGTTGTAGATCTTCGCACTCGGGAAGAACGAGTCCATGCCGAAGGTGCGGTACTCATCGGGCGCGATCAGCACAAAGCGCTTGCCGATCTCCTTGTCCCGCATGAGGTCCTTCAGGAGCCGCACAAACGCCATGGTGGTGGCGATGGACTGCTGCCCGGAGCCCTTCTTCACGGATGCGTACGTCTTGTCCTCGGGCAGGCGCAGCGGCTCGGAGCGCACCACACGGGTCGGGACGTAGCCGCCGAGGCCCTTGCGGCGGTCGTGCATGTACTGGATCTCTTCCGAGTTCCGGCCCGGGTGGTAGTACGGCGGCGCGCCGTCCTCCAACTGCTTGTCCGTGATCGGCAGGTGCAGCCGGTCGCGGAAGCCCTTGAGGTCGTCGACCGTCAGCTTCTTCATCTGGTGGGTGGCGTTGCGGCCCTCGAAGTTCGGGCCGAGCGTCCAGCCCTTGACGGTCTGGGCCAGGATCACCGTCGGCTGGCCCTTGTGGGCCTTGGCCGCGGCGAACGCCGCGAAGATCTTCTTGTGGTCGTGGCCGCCGCGGCCCAGGTGCAGGATCTGGTCGTCGGTCATGCCCTCGACCATGGTGCGCAGCCGCTGGTCGTCACCGAAGAAGTGGTCGCGGATGTAGGCACCGGTCTCGGTGGCATACGTCTGGAACTGGCCGTCGGGCGTGGTGTTCAGCTTGTTGACCAGAATGCCGTCCCGGTCCTGCGCGAGCAGCGGGTCCCAACTGCGGTCCCACACCAGCTTGATGACGTTCCATCCGGCGCCGCGGAACTGCGACTCCAGCTCCTGGATGATCTTGCCGTTGCCGCGCACCGGGCCGTCCAGGCGCTGCAGATTGCAGTTCACGACGAAGGTGAGGTTGTCGAGCCCCTCGCGCGCGGCGATGGACAACTGCCCGAGCGACTCCGGCTCGTCCATCTCGCCGTCGCCGAGGAACGCCCAGACATGCGACTTGGAGGTGTCGGCGATGTCGCGCGCCGCCATGTAGCGGTTCATCCGCGCCTGGAAGATCGCGCCGAGCGGGCCGAGGCCCATGGAGACCGTCGGGAACTCCCAGAAGTCCGGCATCAGCCGCGGGTGCGGATACGACGAAAGGCCGTACGGCGCCTTGGACTTCTCCTGCCGGAACGCGTCGAGCTGCTGCTCGGAGAGCCGGTCGAGGAGGAAGGCGCGGGCGTAGATACCGGGGGAGGCGTGCCCCTGGAAGAAGATCTGGTCGCCGCCGTCGCCCTCGTCCTTGCCGCGGAAGAAGTGGTTGAACCCCACGTCGTACAGCGACGCCGAGGAGGCGAAGGTGGCGATGTGGCCGCCGACCCCGATGCCCGGGCGCTGCGCGCGGGACACCATCACGGCCGCGTTCCAGCGGGTCGCGTTCAGGACCTTGCGCTCGATCTCCTCGTTGCCGGGGAAGAACGGCTCGTCCTTGGTGGCGATCGTGTTGACGTAGTCCGTGCTGCGCATCTCGGGCACGGCGACGCGCTTCTCGCGGGCGCGCTCGATCAGGCGGAGCATCAGATAGCGGGCCCGCTCGCGGCCGCGCTCGTCGACGGCGGCGTCGAGGGAGTCGAGCCATTCCTGGGTCTCTTCTGGATCGAAATCCGGGACCTGGCTGGGAAGGCCGCCAATGATGATCGGGTTGCGATCGGATCCGGAAGCCACGCTGTTCCTTCGCTGTGTGGTCGCGCGGTGCGCGCGATGCGGTTCGTGCTCTGGCTTGGTCTCTGCTCCGGCCCTGGCCGGGGCTCTGCTCTGGACGCTCTGGACTCGTGCGTACGACGCTCACCATCGTCTACCCCGGCGCGGTCCACGTCATCTCTACCTCCAGGTAACCGGGACGACGGGCGCCGTCCCTGGGGTAGGCTCGGCCAAATCGCAACGATACGCCCATCCCGCCCAACGGCTCCGTGGAGCCGTCCGGCCCCTTTCGGATGCGGCCACAGTTGCGGTGACACGGTCGGGAACGTCACCGTTTCGGCGGTCTTGACGGCTGGGTACTTGCGCGATCCGTCCCGCCCGTGTGGACTACGGCCAATGCCCCTCGCACGCGCGGGGCCGAAGGCATTCCCAAGAACAAGATCAGGAGGCAATCCGTGAGCGCGACCGCGGACCACGCGGAGACGAACCTTGCCGTAAGGCTGGGGTTCCAGCCCGACATGGTGGTCCAGGAGATCGGCTACGACGACGACGCCGATCAGGAGCTCCGCGAGGCCATCGAGCAGGCCACCGGCACAGAGCTCGTCGACGAGGAATACGACGACGTGGCTGATGCCGTGGTGCTCTGGTTCCGAGAGGACGACGGGGACCTGACCGATGCGCTGGTCGATGCCATCGCGTACATGGAGGAAGGCGGTTCGATCCTCCTCCTCACACCGAAGACAGGGCGCGACGGCTACGTCGAGCCCAGCGAGATCGGTGAGGCCGCAACCACCGCGGGTCTGTCCCAGACCAAGAGCATCAACGCGGGCAAGGACTGGAACGGCTCTCGGCTGAGTACGCCCAAGGGGGCTGCCAAGAAGCGGTAGCTGGCCGTAGGCCCTCTGCAGAGTCCCATGAGGCCTCCGACGGTTCGCCCCGTCGGGGGCCTCACGCGTTCCGCCACACACCCCGGACCACGCCCCCGCCCTCAACCACCGGACGGGCTATTCCCCACCCACCCACCCTTCCCCCCTCCGGGCCCGCCCCCGCCCTCCCGGGCCCGCCCATCCTGCCGACCTGCCCGGGCCCCGCCCGCCCAGGCCTGCCAGCCCTGCCGCCCCTTCCGGGCCCGCCCACCCTTCTGGCTTTCCCGGGCCCCTGCCCGTACGGGAGAGCCCCCACCCGCCCTCCCACCCGCTCTGTCGGCCTGCCTGCTGGCCCGGGCCCAAGACAGGCCTTCCGGCCCGCCCGGGCACCCGCCCTTCCAGTCCCCCCGGCCCTCCCGGGCCCGCCCGTCCGGCCTCTGCCCTCCCCTCTCGTCCAGCCCCCGCCCCCTAGCCCGTCCGGCGATTGAGGACGAGGGGCGGAGCGCCGATCGGCGGGGGTCCGGGGGTGCAGCCCCGGGGTTCGGAGAAGGGGCGGGACCGGGGCGCCCCGCGAGGGCACCGGAGCCACCCGTACGCTGGGGGGCACCCCAATGGCCCAGGCGAAGGGAAGTGGCTCCTCGTGGCGATCGAGGTCGGCGTCAAGGCTCCGGAATTCGTGCTCAAGGACAACCACGGACGCACGGTGCGGCTCGCGGACTTCCGGGGCGAGAAGAACGTGGTGCTGCTCTTCTACCCGTTCGCGTTCACCGGGGTGTGCACCGGCGAGCTCTGCGCCCTGCGCGACGAACTCCCGAAGTTCGTCAACGACGACACCCAGCTCCTCGCCGTCTCCAACGACTCCATCCACACCCTGCGCGTCTTCGCCGAGCAGGAGGACCTGGAGTACCCGCTCCTGTCGGACTTCTGGCCGCACGGCGAGACCTCGCGGGCGTACGGCGTCTTCGACGAGGACAAGGGCTGCGCGGTGCGCGGCACCTTCATCATCGACAAGGACGGCGTCGTGCGCTGGACCGTGGTCAACGGCCTCCCCGACGCGCGGGACCTGAACGACTACGCGAAGGCGCTCGGGAACCTCTGAGAACACCCGTGTGGAAGCCTGTGGCCACCGGGAACCGGTCACTAGGATCCACACGTTGATCCGATGGCAAGCACGACTGGGGCTCCCCGCCCCTGGACACTATTTGGGAGGACTCGTGGGAGTCAGCCTCAGCAAGGGCGGCAACGTATCTCTGAGCAAGGAGGCGCCCGGCCTGACCGCCGTCACGGTCGGCCTCGGCTGGGACGTCCGTACCACCACCGGGACGGACTTCGACCTGGACGCCAGCGCCATCCTGACGAACGCGGAGGGCAAGGTCAGCAGTGACGCCAACTTCGTGTTCTTCAACAACCTGAAGAGCCCGGACGGCTCCGTGGAGCACACCGGCGACAACATCACCGGTGAGGGCGAGGGCGACGACGAGCAGATCAAGGTCAACCTCGCGGCCGTCCCGGCGGACATCGAGAAGATCGTCTTCCCGGTCTCGATCTACGACGCCGAGAACCGCCAGCAGTCCTTCGGCCAGGTCCGCAACGCCTTCATCCGCGTGGTGAACCAGGCCGGCGAGGCGGAGCTCGCCCGCTACGACCTCTCCGAGGACGCCTCCACGGAGACGGCCATGGTCTTCGGCGAGCTGTACCGCCACGGCGCGGAGTGGAAGTTCCGCGCCGTCGGCCAGGGGTATGCCTCGGGTCTGCGCGGCATCGCGCAGGACTTCGGCGTCAACGTCTGAGCCGAGCAGTACCCAGCAGGGCCGTCCGGCGCCGCACAGATCTGTGCGGCGCCGGACGCGCTCGGCACCGCACGGCCACCGTGCCCCGGCCCGCGCGCCGGGGCACACGGCAGCCAAACGCAAGACCTCGGGGAGGATCAGCATCATGGGCGTCACGCTCGCCAAGGGAGGCAATGTCTCCCTGTCCAAGGCCGCACCCGATCTCACGAAGGTGATGGTCGGCCTCGGCTGGGACGCTCGCTCCACCACCGGAGCCCCGTTCGACCTGGACGCCAGCGCGCTCCTCTGCCAGTCGGGCCGGGTCCTCGGCGACGAGTGGTTCGTGTTCTACAACAACCTGACGAGCCCCGACGGCTCCGTCGAGCACACCGGCGACAACCTCACCGGCGAGGGCGACGGCGACGACGAGTCGCTCATCCTCGACCTCACCAAGGTCCCGGCGCACTGCGACAAGATCGTCTTCCCGGTCTCCATCCATGACGCGGACAACCGGGGGCAGACATTCGGTCAAGTCAGCAACGCCTTCATCCGCGTGGTGAACCAGGCCGACGGCCAGGAACTCGCCCGCTATGACCTCAGCGAGGACGCCTCCTCGGAGACCGCGATGATCTTCGGCGAGGTCTATCGGTACGGCGGCGAATGGAAGTTCCGCGCCGTCGGGCAGGGGTACGCGTCCGGACTGCGCGGCATCGCTCTAGACTTCGGAGTCAATGTTTCCTAAAGGACTCTCCCCGGCTTGCCCAAACGGCTGACGGTTCTCCGCGCAGCCGAGTGGGAAGGCCGGGGGCGTCCCCCGGAAGGCCTGTCACCGGGGACGGCGCGGGGGAGACCCGTACACATACGATTGGGTAGCCAGTGGTACTGAAAACCTTCGGCTGGTCGTTCGCAGTCACTGCGCTCGGCTTGGTCGCAGCGGTGCTCTTCGGGGGGTGGGCGGCGCTCGGGCTCGTGGCGATCCTGTCCATCATGGAGATCTCGCTGTCCTTCGACAACGCGGTGGTCAACGCCGGAATCCTGAAGAAGATGAATGCCTTCTGGCAGAAGATCTTCCTCACCATCGGCATCGTCATCGCCGTCTTCGGCATGCGTCTCGTCTTCCCGGTCGTGATCGTCGCTGTCAGCGCCAAGATGGGCCCGATCGAAGCGGTCCGGCTCGCGCTCAACGACAAGGACAAGTACCAGCAGCTGGTCACCGACGCGCACCCGTCGATCGCCGCCTTCGGTGGCATGTTCCTGCTGATGATCTTCCTCGACTTCATCTTCGAGGACCGGGACATCAAGTGGCTCGGCTGGCTGGAGCGCCCGCTCGCCAAGCTCGGCAAGGTCGACATGCTCTCGGTGTGCATCGCGCTCATCGTGCTGCTGATCTCCTCGATGACCTTCGCCAAGCACGCGCATCAGCACGGCGGCACCCATGCCGACAAGGCGGAGACCGTCCTCATCTCAGGACTCGCGGGCCTGATCACCTATCTCGTGGTGGGCGGTCTCTCCGGCTTCTTCGAGAACAAACTCGAGGAAGAGGAGGAGCGCGAGCACGAGGAGGAGGAGAAGGCCAAGAAGGCCGGCAAGTCCGTCTCGGCCGTCGCGCTCTCGGGCAAGGCCGCGTTCTTCATGTTCCTCTACCTGGAGGTCCTGGACGCGTCCTTCTCCTTCGACGGTGTCATCGGCGCCTTCGCCATCACCAACGACATCGTCCTGATGGCGCTCGGCCTCGGCATCGGCGCGATGTACGTCCGGTCCCTCACGGTCTACCTGGTCCGCGAGGGCACCCTCGACGACTACGTCTACCTGGAGCACGGCGCGCACTACGCCATCGGCGCCCTCGCCGCGATCCTGCTCGTCACCATCCAGTACGAGATCAACGAGTTCATCACCGGCTCGATCGGTGTGCTCCTCATCGGTGCCTCGTTCTGGTCGTCCGTGCGCCGCAACAAGCGGCTCGCGGCCGAGGAGGGCTCCGGCTCGGACGAGAAGGCCGAGGTCCCGTCCGGGGTCTAGCGGCCGTCCCGCCCCGAACACCGCGATGGCGGCGTCCCCGAACGGGGGGCGCCGCCATCGGCGTACCCGGGGTGACATACGGTGAGCCGACTTCGGGATCCGGACGTGTGGGGCCCGCTTCGGTGAGGAACGCTTCTGTGCGGGGCGGTAGTTGAGGCGTGGCCCGGGGGCCGCCCCGAGACGTACGGACAACAGACGCGGGGCATTTCTTCTGGGGGTGGCATGTCCTTCTGGGACGGTCTGCGGCCGGGGCGTTCGATGGACTTCGCATCGGGCAGCGCCGCGACCAACTCCATCGAGCTGACCAAACGGCATCCGACGGTCTCACTGACCAAACAGGGCGCCGCCACGGGCAATCTGCGCGTCACCCTGACCTGGCAGATGCGCACGTCCGACCTCATCGGCAAGAGGCGCGGGAGCGGCAGCCTGCTGCGGCACCCGCTGAAGATGTTCCAGCCCGAGCCGGTGCAGGCGCACACCCAGAGCATGGTCAACGTGGACCTCGACCTGGGCTGCATGTACGAGCTGGCCGACGGCAGCAAGGGCGTGGTACAGCCCCTCGGCCACTTCTTCGGGAGCCTCAACTCCCCGCCGTACGTGAAGGGCAGCGGCGACGACCGGTTCGGCTCGGGCTCCGGCGAGACGCTCTACGTCAACCTCGACCACCGCGAGTCGATCAAGCGGCTGCTCGTGTTCGTCTACATCTACGACCAGACGCCCGCCTTCGACCGTACCCACGCCAAGGTGACGCTCTACCCCAGCAACGGCCCGCGCGTCGAGATCGACCTGGAGGAACGCGCCCCGCAGGCCCGCTCCTGCGCGGTGCTCACGATCGAGAACGTCAAGGACGAGCTGATCGTGCGCCGCGAGGTGCGGTACGTGTACGGCTTCCAGGCCGAGCTGGACCGGCTGTACGGCTGGGGGCTGCAGTGGGGCCGCGGCTACAAGTCCAAGGTCGGCGGCACCTGAGCCGCCCCGCGCGGCCCCCTCAGCGCGGCAGGAACTGCGGCCCCTGCGGAGGCAGCCGGAAGTTCGGGTCCGGCACCGGCGCGGGCGCGACCGGATGCGGGTAGCCGTAGGCCGGCACGGGGGGCTGGGTGGGCGCGGGCTGCGGGTAGCCGTAGGAGGGCTGGGGCGCGGGATAGCGCGGCGGCTCCGGCGGATAGCCGTACGCGGGCTGGGGCGCCGGGGGCGCGGGCGGCGCGGCGGCCGGGTACGGGACCGCGGGCTGGGCGGGCGGCAGGGTGTGCGCCGGGGGCACCGGGGCGGGGCCCGTCGTGCCCAGGCGCTGCGTCTGCGGCAGGGACGCGTCGGGCGTCGGCTCGGGCACGGCCTCCGACTCGTCCACGGAGATGCCGAAGTCGGTGGCGAGGCCCACCAGGCCGTTGGAGTAGCCCTCGCCGAGGGCGCGGAACTTCCAGCCCTCGCCGCGGCGGTACAGCTCCCCGCAGATCAGCGCGGTCTCGGCGCCGGTCTCCGGGGTGATGTCGAAGTACGCGAGGGGCTCGGCGTCGGCCGCGGCCGGGGAGGCGTCGTACAAAAGGATCCGCAGCGCGCGGACGTGCTCGAAGGGCACGTCGTCGGCGGACGCGACGAGCAGCACCCGGCCGACCGCCGGGTCCAGGCCCGCGAGATCGGTCTGGACGGTGTCCGTCAGGCCCTCGGCGACCCGCTTCTTGCCCAGCCGCCAGACCTTGCCCGAGGGGTGGCGCGGCTGGTTGTAGAAGACGAAGTCCTCGTCGGAGCGGACCCGTCCCTCGGTGCCGAGCAGCAGCGCCGACGCGTCGACGTCGGGGGCGCCCTGGCGCGGCGTCCAGCGCAGCACGGCGCGGACGGCGGTGGCTTCGAGCGGGACGTTGGACCCCTTCGACATCGCGTGCGTCATGCGGTCATCCTGCCTTCCTGGTCCGGAGCCGGACAACGCGGGGCCCGGGCCCGGGCCCGCCGTCTTTCCGCCCGGCCGCCCGGGCCCGCGCCCGGGCGTACGCTTTCGGACAGCTGCCCGTCCCGGCGCCGTCCTGCCCGTGTCCTGCCCGTCTTGTGGCCTATGACACCTGCCTGTGCCGGTGTGGGGCACTCGTGTGCGACATGGCCGGGTTACCTGAATTTCATGCCCGGAGGGAACCTCCGACACCCGCCCCTACGTACTATTACCGGCCACATCACTTCGGATCGCGTCGACGATACGTCGGATCGCGTCGGCGATACGGGCGATATCAGGAGAATCCCAGGGGAACCCCATGCGTCATTTCGGGCACATAGCCCCAGAGGTACGAGAGCGCCTCTTCCATCGGGAGCCGTGTGCCTTCACCGCGGACTCCCCGCCGCAGCTGCTCGCGGTGGCGCTCGGCGCCACGCTGTACAGCCCGGCCACCCGGCCGCGGCTCGCGGACGACATCCTGAAGCAGGCAAGCCGTGGCGTGATCTCGATGGTCATCTGCCTGGAGGACTCCATCGGCGACGCGGACGTCGTGGCCGCCGAGGAGAATCTGATCCGGCATTTCGTAGACCTCGCCGGGCGGCGGGACGCCGAGCCGCCGCTGCTCTTCATCCGGGTCCGCACCCCCGGGCAGATCCCCGACCTGGCCCGCAGGCTCGGCCCCGCGATCCGTCTGCTGTCCGGATTCGTACTGCCGAAGTTCACCGAGGAGCGCGGCGTCCCGTTCCTGGAGTCCCTCTCGGCCGCCGAGGCCGCCACCGGGCGGCGCCTGTTCGCGATGCCGGTCCTCGAATCGCCCCAGCTGCTGTATCTGGAGAGCCGCGCCGAGGTCCTCGCGGGAATCGCCCGCACCGTCGACAAGTACCGCGACCGGGTGCTCGCGCTGCGCCTCGGCGTCACCGACTTCTGCTCCGCGTACGCCCTGCGCAGACCCCCGCACATGACGGCGTACGACGTCCAGATCGTCGCGTCCGTCATCGCCGACGTGGTCAACCACCTCGGCCGGGCCGACGGCACGGGATTCACCGTCACCGGGCCCGTCTGGGAGTACTTCCGCGTGCAGGAGCGGATGTTCAAGCCGCAGCTGCGCCAGAGCCCCTTCCTCCAGGTCCGCGCCGAGGAGCTGCGCCAGGCCCTGCTCGAGCACGACCTGGACGGCCTGCTGCGCGAGATCGAGCTGGACCGGGCCAACGGCCTGCTCGGCAAGACCTGCATCCACCCCTCGCACGTCCTGCCCGTGCACGCCCTGTCGGTCGTGAGCCACGAGGAGTACAGCGACGCGCAGGACATCCTGCGCCCGGAGCGGGACGGCGGCGGCGTCATGCGGTCCGCTTACACGAACAAGATGAACGAGGTGAAGCCGCACCGCGCCTGGGCCGAGCGGACCCTGCGCCGCGCGGAGGTCTTCGGCGTCGCGCGCGAGGACGTCGGCTTCGTGGAACTGCTCAGCGCGGGGCTGCCCTCGTGAGCGACGTGAGGAAGCGCGGGGCTGCTCCCGTGACGGACGTGAGGAAGACGGAAGACGTGGTGTGGTCGGGTACGTGGGTCGCTGAGCGGCTCGGGGTCGAGCTGGTCGAGGGCGGAGCCGAGGGCGGCGGAACCGGAGCGGAGGACGCCGCCGGGCCCGGCTCCCTGAAGGAGCTGCTCGGGCTCGCCCTGCGCCGCAACCCCAAGCGGGCGCACCTGCTCGTGTCGAACGTCCTCGGCAAGCACGTGCCGCAGCACCCGTCGGTGATCCGGCGCTCCGGCTACGACCTCGGGGTCCGCGTCCGCGACCTGCTCGGCCCGGACGAGGCGGCCCGCGCGGTCGTCCTCGGCTACGCGGAGACGGCGACCGGCCTCGGCCACAGCGTCGCCGACGGCCTCGCCCTCGCCCCCTACCTGCACTCCACCCGCCGCCCCGTGCCCGGCGTGGAGCGCGCGGGCGGCTTCGAGGAGTCCCACTCGCACGCCACCTCCCACCTGCTGCTCCCCGAGGACCCCCGGCTGCTCGCGGGCGACGGCGCGCTGGTCCTCGTCGACGACGAGTTCTCCACCGGCAACACCGTCCTGAACACCATCCGCGGCCTGCACGAGAGCTTCCCGCGCGAGCGGTACGTCATCGTCGCCCTCGTCGACATGCGCGCCCCCGAGGACCGCGCCCGCCTCGACGCCTTCGCGCGCGAGATCGGCGCCCGCGTCGACCTGATCGCGCTCGCCTCCGGCACGGTGCGGCTGCCCGCCGACGTCCTGGACCAGGGGCAGGCGCTGGTCGCCCGGTACGAGACGGCGGCGCCGGTGCCCGCGCCCGGCGAGGGGCGGGCGCCCGTCACCCGCGTCGCCCTGGGCTGGCCCGCGGGGGTGCCCGACGGCGGCCGGCACGGCTTCACCGCCGCGCACCGGGCGCGCCTGGACGCGGCGCTGCCGGGCATGGCGGAGCGGGTCGCGGCCGCGCTGCCGGACGAGGCCCGCCGGGTCCTCGTGCTCGGCTTCGAGGAGCTGATGTACGCGCCGCTGGCGCTGGGTGTGGCCCTGGAGGAGCGGCTCGGCCGCACGGGCACCGAGGTCCGCTACTCCACGACCACCCGCTCACCCGTCCTCGCCGTCGACGACCCCGGCTACGCCATCCGCACCCGCCTCGTCTTCCCGGCGCACGACGACCCGGCGGACGGGCCGGGGCCGCGCTACGCGTACAACGTGGCGGGCGGCGGCTTCGACGCGATCGTCGCGGTCGTGGACTCGGTCGCGGACACGGAGCGGCTGCACGCGGCCGACGGCCTGCTGGCCCAGCTGTCCGCGCACACCGGGCACGTCCTGCTCGCCGTGGTCCCTTCGTACGTGCCGTCGCCCGCGTCCCGGAATGCGTCCGTGCCCGCCTCTCCGCACCTCTCCTCGTGTGTCTCCTCGTACGCCCCCCAGGATCAGGAATCCCGCATGCTGCCCGACCCCCTCCGCGGCCCCGACTTCTCCTCCTACGCGCCCGAGGACGTCGGCTGGCTGCTCCAGGACCTGTCGGACGTCACGCTCGAAGCGCCCACCGAGGAGCGCGAGGAGGCCATCCAGAGCGGCGGCGCGCACTACGCCGAGTCGCTGCCGGTGGAGTACCAGCCGAGCCCGCGCTACCAGGAGCTGTTCCGGGCCGCGCTCGACACCTCGGCGGCCCGGATCGCGCAGGCCGTCGGCACGGTCACCGAGACCGTCCTCGCCGAGCTTCCCCACAGCCGAAAGCCTGGGGGGACCCCCACCCCCCGCCCCGACGGCACCGGCCGCCCCGTGCTGGTGTCCCTGGCCCGCGCGGGCACCCCCGTCGGCGTTCTGATGCGCCGCTGGGCACAGCACCGGCGGGGCCTGGACCTGCCGCACTACGCCGTGTCCATCGTGCGCGGCCGCGGCATCGACGCCAACGCGCTGCGCTGGCTGGCCGCGCACCACGACCCGGCGGACGTCGTCTTCGTCGACGGCTGGACCGGCAAGGGTGCCATCACCCGTGAACTCGCCGCCGCGATCGAGGAGTTCGAGGCGGCGGGCGGCGCCCGCGGCTTCGACCCCGCGGTGGCGGTGCTCGCCGACCCCGGCTCCTGCGTGCGCACCTACGGCACCCGCGAGGACTTCCTCATCCCGTCCGCGTGCCTCAACTCCACGGTGTCCGGGCTGATATCGCGTACGGTGCTCCGCGCCGACCTGGTCGGCCCCGACGACTTCCACGGCGCGAAGTTCTACCGCGACCTCGCGGACGCCGACGTCTCCGGTGACTTCGTCGCCGCGATCGCCGCCCGCTTCGACGAGGTGGCCGACGCCGTCGACGTCCAGGTCAAGGAGCTCCTGGCCGCGGACCGTGAGCCCACCTGGGAGGGCTGGGCCGCCGTCGAGCGCATCAGCGAGGAGTACGGCATCCACGACGTGAACCTCGTCAAGCCCGGTGTCGGCGAGACCACCCGGGTGCTGCTGCGCCGCGTCCCCTGGAAGATCCTCGCCCGCCGGGGCGCGGGCGCCGACCTCGACCACGTCCGGCTGCTCGCCGAGCAGCGCGGCGTACCCGTCGAGGAGGTGGCCGAACTCCCGTACACCTGTGTGGGGTTGATCCACCCGAAGTACACGCGCGGCGCGACCGGCGCCGACGGCAAGGCGGTGGCGAGCGCATGAGCACTCTCCCTACCCCCGCCCCCGGCGCCCCCCGTCCGCTCGTCGCGAGCGACCTCGACCGCACCCTCATCTACTCCGCCGCCGCCCTCGGCCTGCGCATGCCCGACGCCGACGCGCCCCGGCTGCTCTGCGTCGAGGTGTACGAGGGCAAGCCCCTGTCGTACGTCACGGAGGCCGCCGCCGCGCTCCTCGTGGAGCTGGCCGAACGCACCGTCTTCGTGCCCACGACGACCCGTACCCGTGAGCAGTACCACCGCATCCATCTCCCCGGCCCCGTACCGGAGTTCGCGATCTGCGCCAACGGCGGGCACCTCCTCGTCGACGGCGAGTCCGACCCGGTGTGGCGGGCCGCCGTCGACCGCCGCATCGCCGCCGAGTGCGCGCCCCTCGCCGAGGTCCGCGCCCACCTCCAGCGCACCGCCGACCCGTCCTGGCTGCTGAAGGAACGCGTCGCCGAGGACCTGTTCGCCTACCTCGTCGTGGACCGCGCGCTGCTGCCGTCCGGCTGGGTCAAGGAACTGGGGGAGTGGGCCGCGGGGCGCGGCTGGACCGTCTCCCTCCAGGGCCGCAAGATCTACGCCGTGCCGCGACCGCTCACCAAGAGCGCGGCCGTGCGCGAGGTCGCCCGCCGCACGGGCGCCCCCGAGGTCCTCGCCGCCGGAGACTCCCTTCTCGACGCCGACCTCCTCGAAGCCGCCACCCGCTCCTGGCGCCCGTCCCACGGCGAACTCGCCGACACGGGCTGGACGGCGCGGGGCCTGACGGTGCTCCCGGAGCGGGGGATCGCGGCAGGGGAACAGATCCTCCGCGAGTTCCTGGGGGACCCGGGGCCCGCGTGACCGTCCCGGCCCGACCGCCCCGGTGGGCGGTCGGGCCCACCGCGGTGTCCCGCCCCCGGGCCACCGCACACACGGGCCGCCCCCGCCCCCGTACCCTGTCCCCATGCCCCGTTACGAGTACCGCTGCCGCCCCTGCGGCACCACCTTCGAGCTGAGCCGTCCCATGGCGGACTCCGCCGCCCCGGCCACCTGCCCCTCCGGCCACGAGGACACGGTGAAGCTCCTGTCGACCGTGGCGGTGGCGGGGACGGCCTCGGCGCAAGCGTCGGCCCCGGCGGCCGGTGGCGGAGGTGGCTGCTGCGGTGGCGGCTGCTGCGGCTGACGCGTCGCCGGGGAGGGCCGGACCGGGGCTGAGGCGTGGGCGAGGAAGGTCGGGCCGGGGCTGACGCGTCGGCGAGAAGGGCCGGACCTGGGCCGACGCGCCCGCGCTAGCGCAGCACGGCCCCGTCCCCGCCCTCCAGCATCCCCAACTCCCCCCGAGTGGGCGCCCCCTCCCAGTCCCCCCGGGAGGCCACGGCGAACGCCCCCGTGGTGACCGCCCGCCCCAGCCGCTCGGCCACGTCCGCCCCGTCGAGCAGCGCGGACAGATACCCGGCGACGAAGGCGTCCCCGGCGCCCACGGCGTCCACGGCCCGCACGGGCCGCGCGGGACAGTGGAGTTCCCCGTCCCGCGTGTACGCGGTGGCCCCTCGGGAGCCGAGCTTGACGACGACCTCGCGCACCCCGAGCCCGATCAACAGCCCGGCCCGGTCGGCGAGTTCGCCGGGAGCGCCGTCGGCGGGCAGGCACAGCGGCACCTCGTCGTCGGAGGCGACCAGGACGTCGACGTACGGGATCCAGTCCCGCAGGACCGCCCCGGCCTCCTCGTGATTCCACAGCCGGGACCGGAAGTTGACGTCGAGGCAGACCCGCACGGAGTGCTCCCGGGCGAGCCGCAGCGCCCGCTCGCAGGCGGCCCGTGGCCCCGCACCCAGCGCCGGGGTGATCCCGGTCAGATGCAGCACCCGGGGCGGCGGCCCCGCGGCGAAGGCCCGCTCCACGGCGTCGGGGCCGAGCCGGGAACCGGCGGACCCGGCACGGTAGTAGTGCACCCGCGTCACCTCCGGCAGCCGGGGCTCGAAGAGCAGCAGCCCTGTCGGCGCACCCGCGTCCCGGCCCGCGCCACGGACGTCCACGCCCTCGGCCCGCAGCGTGCGCAGCACCAGCTCCCCGGCCTCGTCGGCGCCGACGGCCCCCGCCCAGCGGACGGTGTGCCCGAGCCGGGCCAGGCCGATGGCGACGTTCGACTCGGCCCCCGCGACGGACACCGCCATCGACCCGCCGAGCCTCAACGGCCCGTCCCCGCGCAGGGCGACCATGCTCTCGCCGAAGGTGAGGACGTCCGCGCCCGCGCTCACCCGCACACCGCCACGAACCGCGCGGCCCGCGCCCGCAGCGCCCCCACGTCCCCGCCGTCCGCCGCGTCACCGACCAGCGGCGAGCCCACTCCGACGGCGACCGCGCCCAGCTCCAGATACTCCGCGGCGGCCGCCGCGTCCACACCGCCGACCGGCACGAACGGCAGGTCGGGGAACGGCCCGCGCAACGCCTTCAGATACGCCGGACCGCCCACCGCCGACGCCGGGAAGATCTTCAGGGCGCTCACGCCCGCCGCCCCGGCCGCGATCACGTCGGTCGGCGTGAGGACCCCGGCGAGCACGGGCAGCCCCCGGCCGACGGCGGCGTCGACACCCGGGCCGAGCCCCGGCGTCACCACGAGGTTCGCGCCCGCGTCGGCCGCGCGCGCCGCGTCGTCCGCCGTGAGGACCGTGCCCGCGCCGAGCCACGCGTCCGGCCCCAGCTCGGCCCGCGCCCGCCGCAGCACTCCCAGCGCGTCACTGCCGCTCAGCGACACCTCGACCAGCGGCACACCGCATTCGACGAGCGCCATGACCGCACGGAACGACGCCTCCGCGTCCGTGCCGCGCACGATGGCGACGAGCCGCCGCGCCCGCAGCTCCTGCATGAAGTCGACCATGCACCCCAGGCTCGCACAGCGCCCCGGGCTAGCCTCCGCGCCCCCGGGGCACCGGCCCGGTCAGGCCCGGTCCGGGTGCCGCGCCTTCCAGTACGGGTTGTCGTGCGGCAGCGTCGCGCTGACGCGCCCGTACATCCCGAAGAACATCAGGAGCACGCCCACCACAAAGCTGAACAGCACGTTCTGGATGCGGAACGCGAGGAAGTTGAGGCTGCTCTCGAGGAGGGCGAGATTGACGAAGCCGCTGAGGATGAACGCGATGCCGAGGACCATGTTCAGGGTCGACGCGAAGTTGCCGCCGATCACCATCCCGGCGAAGAGGAGCAGCCCGACGCAGATCGACAGGACGCTCAGCGCCCCGTTGGTGTTCAGGCCCGCCACGGTGTCGCCGCGGGTGTCGAAGAACCCGATCTTGTCGATCAGGCCGAGGATGCCGAACGCGAGCAGGACCAGACCCATCAGACCGGCGCCGAAGCGGTAGATCCGGCTCAGCCGGTGGTCGACGGGGAGATGCTCGTCGAGGGTGACGTGCCGCCTGCGGTCCTTGGACCGGGGGCCGGGGTGAAGTACGTGCGTGGCCATGTCCGCCTCCCTGAATCCTCACCTGCGCGCGGAGGCCCGTCCTTCGTCCTTCCAGGATCCGTCAAGGGACCCCCGATCGCCAACAAGAGCGCGGCTGACCAGCACCTTCGTGGACTCCCGGCGGGACCGGACAGGCCCTAGGCCCCCTGCCCCCGCTCCTCCCTGATCTGCGCGACGACCCGCGCGACGGTCGTGCGCACCCCTTCCGTCTCGGTCAGGAAGTGCCAGTAGTCGGGGTGGCGGCCCTCCAGGGCGGCGACGGCGCGGTCCAGCCGGGCCACCGAGTCGTCGAGGGGGCGGGCGTGGCGCGGGTCGGGCTTCTGGCGGCCCGCCATGGCCAGGCGCTGGGCGTCCCGGACGGCGAAGCGGGTGCGCTCGATCTCCGCCTGCGGGTCCTTCGACACGGCGTTCAGCCGCCGCAGCCGGTCACCGGCGGCGGACACGGCCTCGTCGGTGGAGTTCAGCAGCGCCCGTACGGTGGAGAGCAGGGCCGTGGCGTCCGGCCAGCGCTGGTCCTCGCGGGCCCGCTGCGCCTCCTTCAGCTTGGTCTCGGCCTGCCGCACGTTCTCCTCGGCCTGCTGCGGCACCTGCTGGAGGTCCTGCCAGCAGGCGGCGGTGAACCGGCGCCGCAGCTCGCTGAGGATCGGCTGCACCTGCTCGCTGCGGGTGGTCAGGGCCTGCGCGCGGGTACGCAGCGACACCAGGCGCCGGTCGATCTCACGGGCCCGCTCCGGCAGCCGCTCGGCCTCGGCGCGGACCGCTTCGCCGTCCCGTACGACACGGTCGGCGCGCTGCAGGGTGTCGGCGACGCCGTGCTGCCCGGCGCCCTGGTTCAGCTTGGTCAGCTCCGGGGCGAGCGCGGCGAGGCGGCCCGCGAGGTCGTCGGCCTTCAGGCCCGCGGCCCGGACCGCGTCCAGGGCGTTGCTCGCGGCGAGCAGCGTCTGCCGGGCGCGCTCCACGGCCGGGGCCAGGCGCGCCAGTTGGGTCTCGGCCTTGTCGAGCAGCGGCGACAGGCCCTGTGTGAACCGGTCCAGGTCGTTCTTGGCGCTGCCGAGAGCGTCCTTGGCCTGCGTCAGCTCGGCGCGGGCGCGTGCGGCGGCCGACGCCTCCAGGTCGTCGCGGTCGAGGTCGTGGGCGTCGACCGCGGTGATGTACTGATGGCTCACCTCGTCGATGCGCCGCCCGAACGCCTCGAAGTCGGCGGCGGCCTTGCGGGCGGCCGGGGAGGAGTCGACGGCCGCGATGGTCTCGATGGAGATCCGCAGGTCGCGCTGCGCGCTGTCCAGCTCGTAGAACGCGGCCGCGGCGGCGTCCTTCGCGGCCTGCGCCTCGGCCCGCACGCTCTCCCCGCGGCCGCCGAACCAGCGCCGCGTACCGCCGCCGGCGAAGGAGGCGGGCAGGGTCGCGGCGAGGAGGGGCAGGGGCAGCAGGACGAGGGCGAGGGTGTCGCGGGCGGCGGACCGCAGGGGCGGTCGCGACTTCTGCCGTCGCCGCCCGTCGCCGGGCGCGGCGCCGCAGCGCGAGGCGACGGCAGCCGCGGCGGACACCGCCGACGACGTCCATCTGTTCCTTGTGTACGGCCGCGGAGGTGTTGCCGTCACTGTCCCTCTCCCGTGCTGTTCGCCCTGCCCGGTTCATTCTCCCACCGGTTAGGGACGAACACACGGGCCGGTCAGTTCGCGCTGCGCACTGTGACGTTGCCGTCGGCGCTCCGCACGGACACGTGGTGGGGGCTGCGGTCGTCGCGGGGAACGGTGACGTCGGTGCCGCCGTCGACGGTCTCGGTGTCGACACGGTACGAGGCGGCGCCGCCCTTCCCGCCGCCCTTCCGCACGGGCAGCGCGATGTCCACGGACCCGTCCTGGCTGCGGGCCCGGAGCCGGTCGGGGGCGGCGGCGAGGTCGAGCCGCACGGAGCCGTCCTTGGAGGTGGCGCTGACGCGCTTGGAGGTGACGCCGACGGCGCGCACGGATCCGTCGACGCTGCGCAGGTCGAGCGGCCCGCTGACGTCGCGCAGGCGCACGGACCCGTCCGCCGTACGCACCTTCAGCGGCTCCCGGAACCCGGTGGCCGTCACCGAACCGTCCTTGTTCACGACGTTCACGGCGGTGCCCCGGGGCACGACGACGCGATGCTTGGCGGAGCAGTTGCTGATGACACCGCTGCACGTGACCCGGAAGGTGAGCCGGTCCCCGTCCATCTTCCACGTGACCTTCGGGCTCTTCCCGAGCACGGTCCGCCCGTCGAACCACCGCGTCACACGTACGTCCTTGGCGTCCGCGTCCCCGCTGACGACCAACTCCACGGCCGAGTCGTCCGAATCCACCGTGAGGGTCCGCCCCGACAGCGCGAACGACCGCTGCTCCGGGTCGGAGTCGTCCGAGGCATCCGCCCCGCACGCAGCGACGAGCCCGACGACAGCGGTCGTCGTCCCCACCGCGACCAGCACCCGGATCCCCCGCGAACGCGGCTCCTGCCGCGAACGACGACTGCGGACGGCCATGTCTCTCTCCCCTTGTTCCACCGGCCCACAGCCCCTGCCGCAAGCACAGGACGACCGTACGAACCCGCACCCACCCAGACGATCCGGACCACTACCGGATCCGGGGTGGGGCTAGCCCCCGCACCACCGGGGACCTTCGTCCCCACCCCCCCGACAGGGGTTTGCGGGGCCGCCCCACCGGCAAGGTAGGCTGTCGGAACATTCCGGGCGCGTAGCTCAGGGGTAGAGCGCTGCCCTTACAAGGCAGATGTCGGCGGTTCGAAACCGTCCGCGCCCACTGGATTGACCAGCAGTGAGGCCCCGTATCCCCAGCTCAAGTGGGATGCGGGGCCTTGTTGTTGGGGTTCGGGGCGCACTCTGGCTTTCACGTCGCGCACTCTGACTACACCCTGACTGCCGCGACTTGGCTCCTAAACCGCTCCTAAATGATCTCCACGTTTACGCAGGTCGGCCGCCGGATGTGGGGCTCCGTGCGCAGCAGACCGCCCCCGTCTCCGCGAGGCGGAGGCGAGGGCGGTCCCAAGTGCCGGGTCGTCACAGTGAGGGGGCTCAACCGGTGCGACCCGACACGCTCAGGGTGCGAGCGCTACCTCATGTGTAACAGGCACAGGCCTTCATGGTCATGGCCCGAATGGGTGAACACACGTTCTATTCTGGAAAATGCCTCTGGCCCTGCGGCATATGCCAGAGCCGCAGGGCTGAGCACGGACGAGCGGGCCCTCCAGAGCGCGCCCGCCGACCTCGTCCGCTAGATCCGCCAGCCCGGTATCCGGAGGGGATCAGGCGTGGGCGGGGGCTGGGCGCTGCTGCCGCCCGGGTCCATGGCTGCACACGGGCCGGTGTGCACGAGGGAGAGCACCACGCGGGACGCACCGAGCCAGACGTGGGGCATGAACCCTTCGCCGGGGCCGAACGCGCGCTGGCAGCACGCGCAGTAGGCCGCTCCCCACCCCGCTCGCTCCCGCGCCCGCATGGCCTCGTACTTCATCGTCAGCGTCGTATCGCACGGGCCGGTCCGGCAGATCGTGCAGTGCGAGACGTGCCCGTTCCAGTCGAGGTACGCGGCCAGAGCCACAGCCTGAACCTCGTGGCACGGCGCGCAGGCGTGCGGGTAGCAGCCGTCGGCGTCGCCGAGATGCACACTCTGACCGGGCAAGATCACTTCCGGGCACCAGATGCACGCGTTTCCCGCGCGCTGCTCGATCGTGAGGGCGCTCGCGGCGGGGACCAGGAAGACTCGTACGGCCGCGGCCACGTCGGTCACGTCCACCGCGGCCGCCTCTTGTCGGCGGCGAGCCGCGCCGCACGCACGGCCCGGCGCAGGCGCACGCCCTGGCCGCACTCGACGCCCTTGCCGCACGTCGGGCAGTCGTCGAGATGGCGGAGGTGGATCCGGTACAGCTCCTCGGCGCGCGACGTCGCGCCGTCGGTGACGGTCACGACTCGGTCGGCTTCAGCGTCTCGGCGGTGGAGAGCAGCGCGGCCAGGTGTGCGGGGTCGCACAACTGCCCGCGACGCTGCGGCTCCACTGCCCAGTAGGTGATCGGTGAGACCTGCGGGCCGACCCGGGGCACGGCCAGGTAGATGCCCTTGCCTAGGCGGTCCTCCGTCCCCTCCCAGGCGGCGTCGGGCGCGACGAGGACGTAGTACAGCCCGCTGCCGGTCCGGACGTCCCGGATGACGGGGCCGTGCAGCCAGTCGAGCAGCGCCGCGCCCACGGTGCTTGGGTCGTCGCTGCCGACGGCGGCGTGGATGCGTCGTGCCTTGACGCGGATCGCGTCGAAGCGCCCGCCGAGCGGGAGGAGCGCGACGCCGTGGTTCGCCCACTCGGCCTCCGCCTGACGCGGGACGGGATGGGCACGGGCCAGCCAGTCCCCGATCGCTCTCCTGTCTGCTGTCGTCATCGGGCTGCCCCCACGGTCGAAGTGATGTGCCTCACAACCGCGACCGTAAGCAGTCCCTCCCGAGCTCACCCGAACTATCAGCTCGGGTGAACCACAGGCTCGCCAGTCAGACGAGGCCCATCCGTACGGCAAGCTGCTCAGCCTGCCGCGCGTGCATCGCCCGCGCGCGGCGGATCGCCGTCAGTACCAGCTGCCGTGCAAGCGGCGTCCGCCCCAGGTCTTCTGGGGCGATCGCTTCCAGGCTGAGCAGCGAGAGGAGCGCGGCGGCATCGTCACGCCGTTGGCTGTGACAGGCCGCCACCTCCAGCCCGAACGTGAACTCCCGCTCCACTGAGGGCAGCCCGGCGGTGTCGATGGCGTCCGCAGTGTGCAGCGCTTCGCCAGCCTCCCCCGCCTCCATCTCGATGGACACGGCGTGCAGGGCGATGTTCGTCGCCCCGAAAACCGTCCAGCCGATGTTGCTGCCGTCCGGCACCGCGCGCGCCGCAGGCGCCGCATGCTCAACCAGCCGCTCGCGCGCCTCCCACCAACGGCGCCGACGGGCCGCCCCAAGCACGGCCACTAGCTGCAGCGCACCCCCCATCGCCCGGCGCTCCACCTCCGGCATCTGAGCGCTGGCGACTTGCTCAGCCGCTCGCAGGGCCAGCTCCTCCGCCTCGGCTGGCTGGCCCGCAGCGAGAAGTACGTGCCCGAGGTTCCACTGTGCGGTGGCAATGCGCAGCGGATCGTCAGCGTCCTCGGCGGCACGCATCGCACGGTCAGCCGCCAGGGTGGCAAGGTCGACGCGGCCCGTACGGCGCAGATACGAGCGGAGCAGGCAGTACAAGTCCGCGGCGGCCCGGAGCACAGCACGGCGCTCTGCCGGGTCCGCCCCGGCCCGGGCGATGCGCACGGCATGCTCGACAGCGGCGACCAGGCCGGGCAGCGTCTCGGCCGCCTTGGTGAAGCGATCGCCCGCCGTCTGCCAGCTCTGCCACGCTGCTTCCACCCGTCCTCGCAGCTCCGCTGAAGGTACGGGCTCGGTGCTGCTGGCCGGCCCGTAGCCAAGCAGGGCGCGGCCCACCGCAGTCTCGCAGTGTCAGCCGACTCCTCTTGAGCAGGCGGCCGTTCGGAGAGCAGCGCGGCGGTGGGTACCCCCAGCTCCTGCGCGAGGGCATACAGGATGGGCAGGGACGGCATTTTGAGGCCGCGCTCGATCTGGGACAAGTAGTCGGGTGAGATCCCGACCAGCCCGGCGACCGCGTCCTGTCGGCGCCCCCCGCGGTAGTGCCTGATTCGGTCCCCGATAGGGAGGTCCGGTGCCACCATGTGCCCACTCCTCGCTCACTGCTTCTGAGCGTAAGGTGCCCGCTACGCGGGGACAGCGGAATGCACCGAGATAGGGGGCACCGTGGCGAGGCTGGTGCTGTGGGACATCGACCACACGCTGATGGCGATGCGCGGACTTGGCAGTGAGCTGTGGTCCGTGGCATTCAAGGAGGTGACAGGTGTGCCCCTGCGCGAGCAAGCGTCTGTGACCGGGTCGACGGAGCGCGTGATCCTACGGGAGACGGCGAAGTTGCACGACATCCCCTTCAGCGACGACCTGTTCAGGCGGTTCGCTGACGCGCTCGGCGCCGTCCACCTGCGTCGGGCGACTGAGGTCCGCGAGCGTGGGCACGCGCTGCCCGGGGCCGCCACCGTCTTGGCGGCGCTCGACGCGCGCGGTGTCCAGCAGTCCGTAGTGACCGGCAACGTCCGCGGTGCGGCCGAGGTCAAGCTCGCCACGTTCGGCCTCGACACCTACCTTCGCCTCGACGACGGCGCGTACGGGGAAGACGGCGAGGAGCGGCCCGAGCTGCTGCGCGCTGCGCTGGCCCGCGCGGGCGTCCCGGCCGGGGACGCCGTCTTCCTCGGCGACACCCCTGCTGACGTGACAGGCGGGCTCGACGCCGGTGTGCGGGTGGTGGCGGTCGCCACCGGCAAGGCGTCCCGAGCTGAACTCCAGGGCGCTGGCGCCGAGGTCGTCCTCGACGGGCTCGCCGACAGCGAGCGGGCCCTCGACGCGATCAGGGCATGACGAAGAGCCCCCTTCCACCCGAAGGCGGAAGGGGGCTCGTTCATGCGTACTGGCGTCGGGTGGGGTCCAACGCGGCGGCCTGCGGCGGCGGATCGTCGCCGGGGTCGGGGGCGCCGTCGCGTCGGCACACGAGGGCGTCGGGGTCGCCGGGCGGGGGCTGGAGGGTGTAGCCCGACGGGCAGTTCTGCCCGTCGCGTCCGTCCTTGCCGTCCGCGCCAGCGGGGCCGGGCTCGCCCTGAGGGCCAGCGGATCCGGGCTCGCCCTGCGGTCCCGGTGGTCCCGAATGACCACGCGGCGAGGGTCCGGGCCAGCTACCGGAGGGTGCTGGCTGCAAGGAGACCGGCTTACTCACGTTCAGGGCAAGGGTGCCTATGGCCCTCGGCCCGTCCAGCACTGCAAGCGCGACAGCCTCCTAAGTGTCGGGAATGCTGCGCTCCTGATCTTTCATCATGGCAGATGCTCCTGGAGCGGCTAATTATGAATTCGAGTTCCTCGAATCGCGATGCCGCTTGATCATAACAATCAATGCCGCAATCATAAGCGTCATCCAGATGATGATTTCCAGGGTTCCGAATCCGGAGCCGAGGGCAGCCAGTACGCCAAAGAAGATTGCGAGGATCAAGAGAATCTTCGCGACGAGAAACATAATTGGGGCTACTCCTCTGCGTTAGGCGCCACTGCCAGCGACCTTCGTCTTACCGTTTCCGTAGACTTTGACCTTAGCCCACGGGTAGATGTTTGCGTAGCAGCCTATGGAGCCTGCGAAGCAGAGCTCTACATGGCGCTTCATAAGCGAAGTGGCCGAGGCCGCCGGGACCTTGGATTTCCGGTTCTCGATCCTGGAGCCGACCTTGACGACGTCCGCCTCATTGCTGAACCGGTCGTACCGCTTGCCCCAGGCGCGCACCTTGCCGCCCTTGTAGTTGAAGCGGGCATACGTGTGGTACTTGAGGATCGTCTGGCCGAGATAGCTGCGATGAGTGTGGGTGATGTGGGTCATCTTCCACTTACCCCCCTTGACCTTGGCGGCGCGAATCCGCCCGCTGTCAGCGCCCACCTCCTGAGCAGCGGGTGCCACATCGGCTTCCTCGGGCGCCTCCTCCTCTTCTGCGTGATCGCTCTCCATGGCCTCGGCCGGGGGCGCGACCTCAGCGAGCTCAGTGGCGCTCAAGGGCTTACCGGACCTGGGGGATACAGCTTCTCCGTCCTCGGTGATCACTGCTTCCTTGACTGTGGTTTCGCTCTTCGAGGGGTCCCCGACCACTTTGGCGACCAGCGGATAGTTCTTCACGAAGTCTTCGATCTCTGCCGAGCTCGCGCTGCCTGCTTCGATCTTGGCCAGGAGGTGCTTAGCCGACGAGAACTGCCGAGCTTGTTCAGCCGTAGGCGTGGGCAACTTCGCCGAGCGAGGGCCCGCCTCGCCACCCGCTGACGCTGTTGGCGCCAGAGACGCGAGGGCGATCGCGGTCGCGGCCAACGTGGTTCCGGCGCGACGGCCTATAGTCGTTACGTTCTGGTGCATGTTTCCTCCGATGGTGAGCGCGCACCGAACACGCTGCGGTCCGGGGGCAACCGGGCCGCAGCATCACGCGCAGTGATCAGAAGCTATCAAGATCGCGGCCGTTGCCATCCTTGCGGCTGAACGAAACGTAAGAGTTTCGACAAGGTCCTTGCGGAAGTCGTTGAACTCTCAACTTGGCGGCACTGCAGTGATTCTGATCGAGAGTCAGAGGTTGGCGAACTCTCGATGGAGCGAATCGCCGCGCTGTTGGGAAGAGGGGAATGCGTCAAACAATGTCCGGATTCTTCCGCATCTGAGGCGGTGCGTGAGCGATGCCCTTCGATGCCTCGGGCGTAGGTTGCACCGCCGTCATCGTGCTGCTGCCCCATCGTGCGAGGCCTCTCGCA
Source organism: Streptomyces sp. NPDC040610 (assembly GCF_055594065.1). Classification (NCBI taxonomy): domain Bacteria; kingdom Bacillati; phylum Actinomycetota; class Actinomycetes; order Kitasatosporales; family Streptomycetaceae; genus Streptomyces; species Streptomyces sp. NPDC040610. The sequence goes on from NZ_JBVIXA010000017.1 coordinate 180,312, forward strand.
GCGGCTGACGGCCGCGCTCGCGGCGCAGGCGGCGGCATGGCTGCGGGAGGCCGGGCCCGGGCGGCAGGCGCGCACCGACAGCGGGGACGCGTACACGACGACGCCGGGTGGGCTCGTGGTGGAGGTGCTCGCGGGGACCACGCGCCATGGCGTCGTCACCGTCACGCGGATCCGCTGCCCTGCCCTGCCCCGTCGATTTGGAGACGAGAGATCGTCAGAACGCCTGCTGCGCGCTTCCCTCCCGGCCGCCCATCCCGGATCGCAGCACGGACTCTTCGATGAGGAACGCGAAGGTGCGGCCGCCCTCGTGCAGGATCTGCTGACGTTCCATCCGCGTAGCCACCGCCGCGTCGACATCGTCCACCGTGACCCGACGGCGCTGCACGGCCCGCAACACGGCCTCGGTGTAGGCGCGGCTCTGGATGAGGCCCGGTACGAACCATGAGGAGTAGGCCCGGAATCGGCTGGTGCGATCGAAGAGCGGCCGTACGGACTCCTGCGCCCGGCGCAGTCCGTCGCGCTCCATACGCCGCCACTCGACGAACATGCCCTCGATGGCGCGGAGTTTCTGGACGAGGTCCGCGGCCTGGTCCTCGGCACCGCAGGCCCCGCACCAGGCCAGGATGTCGTCGGCCGACGGCGACGTGCGGGCAGTCTGAATCCTGGAGACCTTGGACGGGTACCAACCCAGTCGCTGCGCGAGTTCGCTCCCCTTCAGCCCGGCGTCCAGACGGATCTCGCCGAGGCGTGCAGCGAGGTCCTTCCGGGCCTGCTCTGCGCTGGATGATGCCGACACGGCTATGGGTGTACGCGGTCAGGCGGGCCGGTATTCGCTGTGCGGGACAGCCCGTTGCCACACAGCCTCGAAGGCTTCCGCATGCAGCTTGGCGAGCACGGGATCAGACAGGTACTCGCGGCCGTCCTCGGCGAGCTGGCCGTCGCCGGTGAAGTGGTGGACTAGGAGCAACTCGTCGTCGAACACCCAGCAGTCGTTGGCCGGGAGCAGCAGGCCAGTCGCCCGTCGGCGCGGTAGCCACCGCACTTCCTCGCCTGCTGCCACGTTCCCGGCTGTCAGATCGTGCTCGTAGCAGATGTAGTCGTGCAGCGGTTCGGACACGACGCGAACCCGCCGGACCGCGACACCGCGATCGGTGGCGGCCTGGACCGCTGCATGCCAGCCACCCCACCAGGACGTGCGGTCGTCCAGGTTGAGCCGCTTGCCCTCCTGCCAGGCGATGAACTCGGGATCGTCCAGCATGTAGCTGTCGCGCAACTCCAGGTGCACCGCTGAGCGTTGGGCCTGCGCCAGGCGCTACGCGCTGGTGGTTGCACTTGCTTCCTCTCCACTGCTCTCTGGGTGGGGGATGCACTTCAGCATGACCGCAGGCAGCCTAATGATCGTCTCGTGATCCGGCACATCCGTGGAGTGTCCAGGGATGGATCCGATCTCCTGGCACGCGCGGACTTCCTCCGGCGTCGCCTTGTACGACTGGATCAGGAGGTCCCCCCGTTTCCTCGTGGAGCCAGATCGTCGGGGACTCGTCGGTGGGGGTGTTGGGGATGATGCCGAGAAATCGAAGGACCATCGCGTTCTCCTCTGCCGAGCGGATTCCACGCTGTTGCACGCACGGTAGCCGCTGGCGAATTCTGGGCAACAGGACGCCTGCCCATGCGCTGTTGTCGTTGTCGGGCTCTACGCTTGCGACATGTCCCCCACCCGCCGCCGCCCTGGCGCCGCGCGCCCTCCCGCGGCCATCAACGAGGACATCCGCTCGCTCTGGCAGCGCCACGACCCCCGCGTACGCCTCACCCCCACTCAACGCGCCCTGTACGAACGCCTGCTCATCGAGTGGACCACTGCCGTACGCGGCGCGCAGATCGCCATCGCCGCCTGACCCCGGACACGACGAACGGCCCCCTCCGCCCGAAGGCGAAGGGGGCCAACTGGGGGCGCCGGTAAGAACCGTGTCACCGATCCTGCTGGCTTATTCCGTGCCCGGCGGGGCTGGCGGCTCGTTGGTCGGGACAGCAGCGGCCGTCTTGGCGATCCCGGTCGCGGGTGGGGTGTGGAATGTCGATGCGGCCGAGGCCGTGGCCGACCGTGCCTGAGCTGACCGCGCAGGTGGCGCGGGCGGTGGCGGCACGGGCCCCGTACCCGTTGGCGATGCGGGTCCGTGACGAGCTGGGTGAGGTGTTCGTGGAATGCCGATGATTTGGACGCGGCTACCGGCCAGGCGACGCCCCTTGGAGCCGACGGACCGCCGCCGCGCTTGATCACCAGCATCGCGACCACCGACGCCACAGTGACCGATGCGGAAATGACCGAACCGGTCCATCACAT
>NZ_JBVIXA010000018.1:0-153033 GCF_055594065.1 Streptomyces sp. NPDC040610
CCCCCCCCCCCCCCCCCCCCCCCCCCCCCCCCCCCCCCCCCCCCCCCCCCCCCCCCCCCCCCCCCCCCCCCCCCCCCCCCCCCCCCCCCCCCGCAACTGCGTTCGGGGCGGCGGGGTGTGCGGGGGCCTTGACGCCGGTTCTGTTTCTGACGGACAGTCAGAAACCGTCCCCGGTACGCGGTCCCTGTGCGACCCGTACGCGGCCGTACGAGAAGGAGAGGCCGCCGCCGTGCACCTCGCCCCCACCGAACGCCAGCAGCGCCTGCGCGCCGAGCTGCGCGCGTACTTCCGCGGGCTGATGCCCGAAGGGCCGCCCGCGGGCGACGACAGGGCCGGGCAGCGGCGGCTCCTGCGCCGCATCGGCGCGGACGGCTACCTCGGCCTCGGTTGGCCCGTCGAGTACGGGGGCCAGGGGCGCGGCGCCGACGAGCAGTTCGTGTTCTTCGACGAGGCGTACCGCGCGGGCGCGCCCGTGTCGATGGTCACGCTGAACACCGTCGGGCCGACCCTGATGAAGTACGGGACCGAGGAGCAGAAGGCGGCCTTGCTTCCCGGCATTCTGCGCGGGGAAACCGTCTTCGCGATCGGTTACAGCGAGCCGTCCGCGGGCACGGACCTGGCCGCACTGCGCACGCGTGCCGTCCGCACGGCGGGCCCGAGCGGCGACTGGCTGATCGACGGCCAGAAGAGCTTCACCTCCAACGCCCAGAACGCCGACTGGATCTGGCTCGCGTGCCGCACCGACCCCGACGCGCCCAAGCACCGGGGCATCTCGATCCTCCTCGTGCCGACCGACGCGCCCGGGTTCTCCTGGACCCCGATCGAGACCGTCGGCGGCCAGACCACGACGGCGACGTACTACGACGGCGTGCGTGTGCCCGCCGGGAACCTCGTCGGCGCGGAGCACGGCGGCTGGGACCTCATCACCAACCAGCTCAACCACGAGCGGATCGCGCTCGCGGCGATCGGCATGCAGGCCGAGGACTTCTACGCGGCGGCACGCACGGCCGCGTGCTTACCCGATCGGGTGAGTGGCGAGCGCCGGGTTGACGCTCCGTGGGTCCGTTTGAAACTGGCGGAGGCGCATGCGCGGCTCGCGGCGACGCGCCTGCTCAACTGGCGTTTGGTGGGGGATGTGGAGGCGGGGGGTCCGGCCCCGGGGGACGCGAGCGGCGTGAAGATCGTGGGAACCGAATCGGCGGTCGAGGTGTACCGAATATGTCAGGAGATCGCGGGGGACGCGGGGCTCGTGCGAGCCGGTTCGCCCGGCTCCCTGGCACAGGGGACGGCCGGGGGCGGGGAGCTGGAGCGGATGAACAGGGCGGCGCAGATCAACACCTTCGGGGGCGGGGTGAGCGAGGTGCAGCGGGAGATCGTGGCGACGATGCGGCTCGGGATGCGGAGGGGACGGCGATGACGGGCGGGGAGCCGGACGGGCTGTACGAGAAGTTGAGGGTGTACGAGGGGCGGGCCGCCGCAGTCGCCGGGCGCGGCAAGGACCCGGTGAACGAGCCGATGATCAGGCACTGGTGCGAGGCGATGGGCGACACCCACACCGCGTACATGGGCCCGCAGGCCGTGGCTCCGCCGACCATGCTCCAGGTGTGGACGATGGGCGGCCTCTCCGGACACAGCGCCCGCTCGGAGGCGTACGACGAGCTGTTCGCCCTGCTCGACGACGCCGGGTACGCCTCGGTGGTGGCGACCGACTGCGAGCAGGAGTATCTGCGTCCGCTGCGCCCCGGCGACGAGATCACCTTCGACGCGGTGATCGAGTCGATCTCGGAGCGCAAGACGACCAAGCTCGGTACGGGGTACTTCGTGACGACGCGGATGGACGTCCGCGTGGACGGGGAGAGGGCGGGGACGCATCGGTTCCGGATCCTGAAGTACGTGCCCGCGCGGAGGCGGGCGCAGGGGGTGGGTGCGGCGGGTTCGGAGGGTGCGGTGGGATCGGTGGGCGCGGCCGGGTCGGCCGGGTCGGCTGAGGTGCCGGGGTCGGCCGCCCCGGCTCGGAGCAGGCGGCCGCGGCCCGTGATCAACAGGGACAACGCGGGCTTCTGGGAGGGCGTGGCCCGGCACCGGCTGCTGATCCAGCGCTGCGGCTCCTGCGCCCGCCTCCGCTTCCCCTGGCTGCCGGGCTGCAACGCCTGCGGTTCGCCCGAGTGGGACACGGTCGAGGCGAGCGGCGAGGGCACGGTCTTCTCGTACGTGGTGATGCACCACCCGCCGTTCCCGGCCTTCACCGCGCCGGATCGGGCCGCTGACGGGGCGGGGCCGTACGCGGTCGTGCTCGTCGAGCTGGCGGAGGGGGTGCGGATCATCAGCCAGGTGGTGGGGGTGGAGCACGACCGGGTGCGGATCGGGATGCCGGTGCGGCTGGAGTTCCGTCGGGTCGACGAGGAGCTGGAGCTGCCGCTGTTCCGGCCGCTCGCGCCGGACGGCGGTGCGGACGCGGCCTCGGTAGGGGCGGTCGACCGTGCGCGAGCGGGTGTGGGGGACGGTGCGCGAGAGCGGGTGCGGGACAGCGCCCGAGAGGGCGTGCGCTGACATGGACTTCACGCCCACACCGGAACAGGCGGCCGCCCGGGACCTGGCCGCGCGGATCTTCGGGGATCTGTCCACACCGGACCGGCTCGCGGCGGCGGGTACCGGCACGGACGCCGAGCTGTGGAAGGCGCTGTGCGCGGCGGGCCTGCCGGGCGCGGTGGAGGAGGTCGGACTGCTCGGCCTGGTGCTGCTTCTTGAGGAGCAGGGCCGGACGACGGCGCAGGTGCCGTTCGCGGTGAGCTGTGTGTACGGACTGCTCGCGGTGACGACGCACGGTTCGGCGGACCAGCGGGCGCGGCTGCTGCCGGGGCTGCGGGACGGGACGGAGGTGGCGACGGGGGCGTTCCCCGCGCGCGGCGGGTCCGGTCGGGTGCGGGTCGAGGACGGCAGGCTGACCGGGGCGGTGCCATGGGTGCCGTGGCTGCGGGACGCGACGTTCGTGCTGGTGGCCGCGGCGGACCGGGGGCTGTGGCTGGTGCGGACGGCCGACGCGGGGTGCGAGCCGGTCGAGTTGACGGCGCCGTGGCGGGCGGGGCGGTTGGTGCTTGAGGGGGTGCGGGGGGAGCGGTTGGGGGAGGGGGCGGGCTCCGGCGGAGGCGGTGGTGCGGGCTCCGGGCGGGGCGAGGGCGCGGCAGAGGTCGCGTACGACGACGTGCTGGCCACCGCCCGTACGGCCTTCGCCGGGCTGCAGGCCGGGGTCTGTGCGGGGTCGCTGGCCCGCGCCGTGGCGTACACCAACGAGCGGGAGCAGTTCGGGCGCCCGCTCGCGGCGAAGCAGGCGGTCCAACTCCGGGCGGCGGAGGCGTACATGGACACGGAGGCGATCCGTGTCACGGCGTACGAGGCGGCGTGGCGCCGGGACGAGGCGCTGGCATACGGCACGCACGCGCTGACGGCCGCGTGGTGGGCGTCGGAGGCGGGCCGCCGCGTCGTGCACGCGGGTCAGCATCTGCACGGAGGGGTGGGCGCCGATGTCGAGTTCCCGGTGCATCGGCACTTCCTGTGGGGGCGCCAGTTGGACGCGTACCTGGGCTGTGGGGGCGAAGTCCTGGCCGAGCTGGGTGACTTGATCGCGGCAGAGGAGTCCTCGGCAGTGGAGTCCGTAACAGAGGTGTCCGTGACGGAGGAGGCCGTATGAGCACCGCATCCGCCCCGCGCGCAGGGGACGCGCTGCCACCCCTGGAGATCCCGGTCACCCGCACCCTGATCGTCGCCGGGGCCATCGCCTCGCGGGACTACCAGGACGTGCACCACGACGTGGAGCTGGCCAGGCGGAAGGGCTCCCCCGACATCTTCATGAACATCCTCACGACCAACGGCCTGGTGGGGCGGTACCTGACGGACTGCTTCGGCCCCGCGGCCACCCTCCGGAAGGTGGCGATCAGGCTGGGGGCGCCCAACTATCCCGGAGACACGATGACGTTGACAGGGACGGTCGAGCAGGTCGAGCTGGGCCCGGCCGGGGACGGGGACGGGGATGGGGGCGGGGACGGGGCCGTGACGGTCACCGTCAGGGTCGTGGGAGCCAACAGCATCGGCAAGCACGTGACTGGCACCGTCACGGTGACGGTGCCCGCCGGGCCGTCGGGGGCGGCGGACGTACGGGTCGGGGGCGACGTATGAGCGTACGGACGAAGGACAGCCTCGGCGGAAGGGCGGCCGTCGTCGGGATCGGGGCGACGGAGTTCTCCAAGGACTCCGGGCGCAGCGAGCTGAAGCTGGCCGTCGAGGCGGTGCGGTCCGCGCTCGACGACGCGGGCCTGCGCGCGGCCGACGTGGACGGCCTGGTGACGTTCACGATGGACACCAGCCCGGAGATCACGGTGGCGCAGGCGGCCGGGATGGGCGAGCTGTCCTTCTTCTCCCGCGTGCACTACGGCGGCGGCGCGGCCTGCGCCACCGTGCAGCAGGCGGCCCTCGCGGTGGCGAGCGGGGTGGCCGAAGTGGTCGTGTGCTACCGGGCGTTCAACGAGCGCTCGGGTCGGCGCTTCGGCTCCGGGGTGCGGCACCGGGAGCCGTCGGCGGAGGGCGCGGCGCTCGGCTGGTCGCTGCCGTTCGGGCTGCTCACACCTGCGTCGTGGGTGGCGATGGCGGCCCAGCGCTATCTGCACACGTACGGCCTGACGCCGGAGGCCTTCGGCCAGGTGGCGGTCGTCGACCGGAAGTACGCGGCGACGAACCCGGCGGCGTACTTCCACGGCAGACCCATCACGCTGGCGGACCACGCCGCCTCGCGGTGGATCGTCGAGCCGCTGCGGCTCCTGGACTGCTGCCAGGAGACGGACGGCGGCCAGGCGGTCGTCGTGACGAGCGTGGAGCGGGCCCGGGATCTGCCGCACCCGCCCGCCGTGATCGCCGCCGCGGCCCAGGGGGCGGGCCGCGCCCAGGAGCAGATGACGAGCTTCTACCGCGACGACCTCACCGGACTGCCCGAAATGGGCGTGGTGGCACGGCAGTTGTGGCGCACGTCGGGCCTTGCGCCACAGGACATGGACGTAGGGATCCTGTACGACCACTTCACGCCGTTCGTGCTGATGCAGCTGGAGGAGTTCGGGTTCTGCGAGCCGGGGGAGGCGGCGGAGTTCGTGGCGAAGGAGCGGCTGCCGCTGAACACCCACGGCGGTCAGCTCGGCGAGGCGTATCTGCACGGGATGAACGGAGTGGCCGAGGCCGTCCGGCAGATCCGCGGTACGGCGGTGAACCAGATACCCGGCGCCGCCCGCGCCCTCGTCACGGCGGGCACCGGTGTCCCCACATCGGGGTTGATTCTGGCGGCGGACGGCTGAACGCGGCGCGTGTCCCGCGCTCGGCGGCGGCCCCGGCCCGTTCACTCGCTGCATGCGCCATCGAAAGAAGCTTCTGGGAATCGTGCTGGGCCTGGCCATGGCGACGCTGGCCATGGACACGGAGGGCTCGGCCGCGACGACCACGACGACGAAGACAGCGACGCCCACGATCGCGCCGCCGGGCGGGCCGCCCCCGGGTCCCGACCCCGGCCTGCTGCGCGCCGCCGCCGCGGGCCGGGCCGGTGGCAACTTCTACGGCCGCGCCTTCGACACCTGCCAGGCTCCGTCCGCCGACACCATGCGGCGCTGGCAGGAGTCGGACTACGGGGCGGTCGGGGTGTACTTCGGCGGGCGTGGCCGGGCCTGCCCGAACCAGCAGCACCTGAGCCGGGACTGGCTGCGGTCGGTCGACGAGATGGGCTGGGGCGTGCTGCCGCTGTACGTCGGCTCGCAGTCGCCGTGCGTCGTGGCCCGGAACAAGCAGCACGTCCGCATCGGGCGCAACCCCGCGCGGCAGGGCGCCCGGGAGGGCGAGGACGCGGTCGGCAGGGCCCAGGACCTCGGCATCGCGCCGGACAGCCCGCTGTACCTGGACATGGAGTCGTACCGCCAGAACGACCGCGCCTGCGCCCGCGACACCCTCGCGTTCGTCCGCGCCTGGAACCGCGAAGTGCGCAGCCAGGGCTACGTACCGGGCTTCTACAGCAGCGCGAACTCCGGCGTACGGCACATGGACGAGGCCCGGCGGCAGGGGGTCGACGACCTGCCGGAGGTGATGTGGTTCGCGCGTTGGAACATCGAGCCCGATCTGTACGGCGAGCCCGCGCTCGGGCGGGACTCCTGGCTGCCCAACCGGCGGATCCACCAGTACGCGGGCAACGTCACCGAGCGGCACGGGGGGCGGGCGATCACCATCGACCGCAACCTCGTCGACGCCCCGGTGGCCACGCTGGGCTAGAGCCCGGCCGGTGGGGCGGCGCGGCCCGGGGTGCCCTCCGGGACCGCGGGCTCAGGGGTGCCCTCCGGGACGGTTCGTACGCGCCCGCCGTCCGCCGGGCGCGTACGCCCCCGGGCCCGAACCCCCGCCGCCAGGCGCTTTCGTACACCTCAGGGTTGAACCCGCAGGGGTCGGCCCCGTCTCCTCCACCTTCAGGAGGTGGGGCTGGCTCCCCTCGTACAACCTGAGGCGGACAAGCCTTCGGGACCTGCGGCCGATCCGCTGATGTAGGGGTCGCTTCTAGCGTGGAGCCATGACCGCATCCATGGTGTCCGTGTGCACCAGCGCATCGAAGGCCGCGACGCGGACCACGAGTCCTTCCGCCTACCCGTCGTTCGCCTCCTACGTCCGGGCCCGCCAGCTTGTGCTGCTGCGTACCGCCCGGTCGCTGACGGCGAACCCGAGCGATGCCGAGGACCTGCTGCAGACGGCGCTGACCAAGACGTATGTGGCCTGGGACCGGATCGAGGACCACCGGGCGCTCGACGGCTATGTGCGCCGGGCGCTGCTGAACACGCGCACGTCGCAGTGGCGCAAGCGCAAGGTCGACGAGTTCGCCTGCGACGAGCTGCCCGAACCGGAGACCGTGCCGGCCGGTGACCCGGCCGAGCAGCAGGCGCTGCACGACGCCATGTGGCGCGCGATCATGAAGCTGCCCGCGCGGCAGCGGGCGATGGTCGTCCTGAGGTATTACGAGGACCTGAGCGAGGCGCAGACGGCCGAGGTGCTCGGGGTCTCCATCGGTACGGTGAAGAGTGCGGTGTCGCGTGCGCTCGGCAAGCTCCGTGAAGACCCGGAGCTGACGCCGGTCCGCTGAACGCGGGCTGCCGCCGAACGTCGGCCTCCGTCGCGGTCATTTTCCTTTCAGGTGCTCCCGCGGTAGTGACATACCGTGCGGTATGCGGCAAGAATCTGGGGCTACCAGCAGGTAAAGCGCCGGGATCACCCGGTGGCCTGTGCCGCCCACCAGGAGGACGCCGTGCTGAGCACCATGCAGGACGTACCGCTGACTGTGACCCGCATCCTCAACCACGGGACGACCGTGCACGGGGATTCGCAGGTCATCACGTGGACCGGTGACGGTGCTCCGCAGCGCCGGACCTTCCGGGACATCGGTGCCAGAGCCGCCCAGCTCGCCCACGCCCTGCATGACGACCTCGGAATCCGCGAGGGCGATGCCACAGGGACGTTCATGTGGAACAACGCCGAGCACGTCGAGGCGTACTTCGCCGTCCCCTGCATGGGCGCCGTCCTGCACACCCTCAACCTGCGGCTGCCCGCCGACCAGCTGACCTGGATCGTCGGCCACGCCGCCGACCGAGTGATCATCATCAACGGCTCGCTGCTCGGCCTGATCGCCCCGCTGCTCGACCGGCTTCCGACCGTCGAGCACCTGGTCGTCTCCGGCCCCGGCGACCTCTCCCTCCTCGACGGCGCCCGCGTCCGCGTCCACGACTACGAGGAACTCATCGCGGGCAAGCCCACCACCTACGACTGGCCCGACCTGGACGAACGCCGTGCCGCCGCCATGTGCTACACCTCCGGCACCACCGGCGACCCCAAGGGCGTCGTCTACTCCCACCGCTCCATCTATCTGCACTCCATGCAGGTCAACATGGCCCAGTCCATGGGTCTCACCGACGCCGACCTCAGCCTCGTCGTCGTACCGCAGTTCCACGTCAACGCCTGGGGCCTGCCGCACGCCACCTTCATGACCGGCGTCGGCATGCTGATGCCGGACCGCTTCCTGCAGCCCGCGCCGCTCGCGGAGATGATCGAGTCCGAGCGGCCCACACACGCCGCCGCCGTGCCCACCATCTGGCAGGGACTGCTCGCCGAACTCACCGCCAAGCCCCGCGACGTGGGCTCGCTGACGCAGGTCACCATCGGCGGCTCGGCCTGTCCGCCCTCCCTGATGGAGGCCTTCGACCGCCTCGGCATGCGCGTCTGCCACGCCTGGGGCATGACCGAGACCTCACCGCTCGGCACGGTCTCGCGCCCGCCCGCGCACGTCGTCGGCACCGACGAGGAGTTCGCCTACCGCCTCACCCAGGGCCGTTTCCCCGCCGGCGTCGAGGCCCGCCTGGTCGGCCCCGACGGCACTCACCTGCCCTGGGACGGCGAGTCCGCGGGCGAGCTGGAGGTGCGCGGCCCCTGGATCGCCGGTTCCTACTACGGCGGAGTGGGCGGCGAGGCCCTCAAGCCCGAGGACAAGTTCAGCCCCGACGGCTGGCTGAAGACCGGCGACGTCGGTGTCATCAGCGCCGACGGCTTCCTGACCCTCACCGACCGCGCGAAGGACGTCATCAAGTCCGGCGGCGAGTGGATCTCCTCCGTCGAGCTGGAGAACGCGCTGATGTCCCACCCGGACGTCGCCGAGGCCGCGGTCGTCGCCGTCCCCGACACCAAGTGGGGCGAACGCCCGCTCGCCACCGTCGTCCTCAAGGAGGACGCCACCGCCGACTACGCCGCCCTGCGCGACTTCCTCGCCACCCGCGTCGCCAAGTGGCAGCTCCCGGAGCGCTGGGCGCTCATCCCGACCGTCCCCAAGACCAGCGTCGGCAAGTTCGACAAGAAGGTGCTGCGCAGGCAGTACGCGGCGGGCGAGCTGGATGTGACCCAGCTCTGACGTCCGGCTGCGGGCACGGCACCGGGTGCCCCGCGGGCGTGGCTCGCGGGGCAGCGCCCCTCCGTTCCAACGGGTCCCCCACGTTTCCGTACCCCTCCCCTCACCGCCGTGTCCGCGGCGCCGCTCACCGCCGTATCCGCAGCGATGTCACCCCCCACCCCACGGCCAGGCAGCCCGCCGCCACCGCGCACACCCCGTGCCAGCCCCAGTGCGTGAACGCCGTGCCCGCGAGGGCCGAGGCCATGGCGCCGCCCGCGAAACCCGCCACCACATAGGCGGTGTTGGCGACCGCCGGTGCGGAGGTGGTGGTCAGGGCCAGCGTCTGGTTGGCGATGTGGCTCGCGACGAGCGCCGCGTGGACGGCGACCGCCGCCGCGCACAGGGCCCACAGCCGCTCGCCGCCCAGCCAGAACAGCGGCACCGACACCGCCGCGAGCGCGTACGCCGACGCCACCACCTTGGCCACGCCGAACCGGTCCACGAGGCCGCCCGCGATCGGCGCCACGAGGCTCGCCGCCAGGCCGAAGAGCCCGAACAGGCCGGCCGCTCCGGTCGCCATGCCGTACCCACCGTTCCCGTCGCCGGTGAGCAGCAGGGCGAGGGAGGTCCACAGCGCGCTCCACGCGCCGTACATCCCGCCCTGGCGTATGCAGGCCCGGCGCAGCTCCGGTGACATCCGGACGACACCGGGGAGTTGGGCGAGGCCCGCGAACAGCGGGCCGGTGCGGCGCCGGTCCTCCTTGGGCAGGGCGGCCGCGGAGGCCAGGCCGAGCACCGCCGTGAGCACGGCCGCGCCGAGGAAGACGGCACGCCAGCCGAAGGCCTGCCCCGCGAGCGCGCCGAGCACCCGGGCGGCGACCACGCCGGTGAAGAGCCCGGCTATGAGGGCCGCGACATGACTGGCCCGCCGGTGCGCCGGTGCCCGCGCGGCGACGAGCGGAACGAGCAGCTGCGGAACGACCGTCGCGGCGGAGGCGACCAGCACGGCGGCGGCGAGCGCGGTCGCGCCGGAGGCCGTCGCGCCCAGGGCCAGCGCGGTGGCGGTGGCCAGGGACAGCGCCGCGACCAGCCGCCGGCGGTTCACGCGGTCGCCGAGCGGGGCGAAGAACAGCAGCCCGGCCGCGTACCCGAACTGGGCCACCGAGGCGATCCACGCGATGCCCGACGGAGTGGAGCCGAAGTCCCGGGCCATGAGGGGGAGCAGCGGGGCGGCGACGTAGATGTTCGCCGCCGTGACCGCCGTGCAGACGGCTATGAGGACGAGGAAGAGGCGCGGTGAGAGCCCTGCGTCCGCATGGGACGGGTCCGGGTGCGCCGTCGCCCTGGTGGTCGTAGCCGTCCTGGTGGTCGTGGTCGTCCCGGTGGTCGTGGTCGTCCCGGGCCGGTCCGTCGGGGCACGCCGGTCCGTCGGGGCGCCGGGCGGAGATGGCGTCGCTGAAGTCATGTGCGGAAAGGACCCTCCGTGCTCCGTCTTGCAACCAACTGGTTAGTTGGAAAAATTCTGCGCCCCTGGCCGGGCGACTGTCAAGCAACCAAACGGTTGGTTAGAAGCGGAAATCGCTTACGCTGTTCCCATGGCAGTGAGAGACCCCGAGGCCACCAAGGCCCGGATCTTCGACGCGGCGGTCGCGGAGTTCGCCCGGTTCGGCATCGCGGGCGCCCGCATCGACCGCATCGCGAGCGAGGCGAAGGCCAACAAGCAGCTCATCTACGCCTATTACGGCAACAAGGCGGAGCTGTTCGCGCAGGTCCTGGAGAAGAAGATGGTCGATCTGGCCGTCAGCGTCCCCATCGACGCCGACGACATGGACGGCTGGATGGACCGGTTGATCGAGTACCACGCCACCCATCCCGAGGTGCTGCGCCTGCTCTTCTGGGAGGGCATCGAGTACGGCGGCACGGAGGAGCTGCCGCACGAGTACGAACGCCAGGCGCACTACGACAGCAAGGTCGCCGCTTTCGAGGAAGCCCAGGCGCGCGGTGTCATCACGGCCGCGATCCCGGCGCCCGACCTGCTGTTCATGCTGGTCGCGCTGGCCGGGTGGGCCTCCGCGGTGCCGCAGATGCGGCGGGTCCTCGTGGGCGGCGAGGACGAGGACCGCGCGCGTCTGCGCGCCTCGATCCGCGCCGCCGCCCGCCGCCTCACGGCACCCGGCGACTAGCCCGCCGCCTCACGGCACCCGGCGACTAGCCCGCCGCCTCACGGCACCGGCGACTGGCCCGCCGTCTCACGGCACCGGCGACTGGCCCGCGGTCGGGGTCAGTTCGTACCGATCTTCGCCAGCAGGTCCACGATCCGGCTCTGCACCTCATTGCTCGTGGACCGCTCCGCGAGGAACAGCACGGTCTCGCCCGCGGCGAGCTTCGGCAGGTCGGTCTCGTCGACGGCCGCCGTGTAGACGACGAGGGGCGTGCGGTTGAGCTGCCCGTTCGCGCGCAGCCAGTCGACGATTCCGGCACGTCGGCGGCGTACCTGGAGCAGGTCCATGACCACCAGGTTCGGCCGCATCTGCGCGGCGAGCGTGACCGCGTCCGCGTCGCTCTCGGCCCGCGCGACCTTCATCCCGCGCCGCTCCAGGGTCGCGGTCAGGGCCAGCGCGATCTCCTCGTGCTCCTCGATGAGCAGGACGCGCGACGGGTGCTGCTCGCTGTCGCGCGGCGCGAGGGCCTTCAGGAGCACGGCGGGGTCGGCGCCGTACGCGGCCTCCCGCGAGGCCTGTCCGAGCCCGGCCGTGACCAGGACGGGAACCTCCGCGGCGACCGCGGCCTGGCGCAGCGACTGGAGCGCCGTGCGGGTGATCGGCCCGGTCAGCGGGTCCACGAAGAGAGCCGCCGGGAACGCGGCGATCTGCGCGTCGACCTCCTCGCGCGAGTGCACGATGACCGGGCGGTAGCCGCGGTCGCTGAGGGCCTGCTGGGTGGTGACGTCGGGCGCGGGCCACACCAGGAGGCGGCGCGGGTTGTCGAGCGGCTCGGGCGGCAGCTCGTCGTCCATGGGCTGCGGCTGCGGCTGGTTCGACACCTCGACGGCGCCACCGGGGCCGTCCAGGAGCTGCGGGCCCTCGTCGGCGTCGGCGTCCGGCGCGCCGATCGCGTAGGCGCGCCCGGTGCCCTCCGTGGTCGGCGAAAGCCGGGGCTGCGGCTGGGCCTTGGCCTGCTGCGGCTGGGGCCCCGGCTGCGCCTGGGGGTGCGGGCGGGCCGCGTCCTGGCGCTCGTCGGCGGCGGGGTCGGGCCGCGTGGACAGCCGCCTTCGCCGACCCGAACCTCCGGAGGAGGGCTGGGCGGGGGTCTGGGACCCCTGAGAGGCCTGGGCCGGATCCTGCTGCGGGGGCTGCGCCTGCGGCAAGGGGTGGGCCTGCGGGGCCTGCTGGGGCTGCGGCGGCTGCCCGGGCTGCGGGGCGGGTCCGGCCTGCTGAGGCTGACCGGCCTGTCCCGGCTGGCCCGGCTGGCCCGGCTGGCCCGGCTGTCCCGGCTGCGCGGCGGCCTGGCGGCCGAACGGCACACCCTGTCCGAGCGTTCGTACGCTGATGGCGCGCCCCTGCGTCGAGTTCGGGTCGACGGGAGCGGCCTCGGCGGGCAGCGGCTGGGCGGCACGCGCGCGTGGATCACGTTCCGGCGGCAGGGCGGCGCCCTGGGCGGGCGTCGGGATGCCTTGCGCGGGGGTTCCGTCGGCGTGCGGACCGGCCTGCGGCGGCACACCGGTGGCCGGGGTCCCCGTGGCCGGGGTCCCCGTGGCCGGAGTGCTGGTGGCCGGGGTGCCACCCGGCGGGGTGCCCTGGACCGGCATCCCCTGGGACGGCGTTCCGTCGGCTGCCGGAGCCTGCCGCGCACGCCGACGTCCGGTCGGGGCCTGCTGTTGCGCGGCCTGGGTCCCCGGGGCGCCCTGCGACGCCGGACCGGCCTGCCCGGGCAGCATCCCGGCCGCGGTCTGCGCGGGGTGGGGTTGGAGCGGAGTGTGGTCGTCGGCCGGATCGTGCAGCGCGGCGGCGTGCTGTCCGGTGTCGTCCTGCCCGGTCGGACCGGTCGGACCGGTCGGACCGGCGGGGCTGACGGAGCCCGTGGGGCCGACACCGGGGGCACCCGCGGGCAGCCCGCCAGGTACCGCGCCAGCCGCACCGCCCGGAGCACCTGCGGGCAGACCACCCGGAGCACCCGCGGGCAGACCGCCCGGAGCACCCGGAGCACCCGAAGGCAGACCACCCGGAACACCCGCAGTCAGCCCACCCTGAGCCCCCACAGGCGCACCACGCCGACCACCCGCAGCCCGCGCACCCTGCGCTCCCCCGGACCGCGCTCCCTGCGCCCCCGCAGTCACGCTCTCCTGGACCTGCGCCTGCTGCTCCTCCGGCGCACCGCCCTGCGCGGGTACGCCACCACGGCCCCCCGCCTGAAGTCCGGCCTGCACTCCGGCCGGTACGTTCACCGAGGCGCCGACCTGCACGGATCCACCGCGCGCGGCGCCCAACTGACCGGGCCCGCCCGGCGGCACGCTCCCCTGGGGCCCGCCACCGTGCGGCATGCCACCGTGCGGGGCGCCTCCTTGAAGGGCGCCTCCCTGCCCGGCCCCGCCGCCGTACGACCCACCGTCACCGGGCCCGCCCTGCGGAACACCGCCCTGCGGAACACCGCCCTGCGGAACACCGCCCTGCGGAACACCGCCCTGCGGAACACCGCCCTGCGGAACACCACCGTGCGGACCACCCTTCTGAAGAGCAGCCCCCTGAGGGGCACCCCCCTGCGCCCCGCCCACCTGCTCGGCCCGGCCAGGCGCCCCGTTGCCCTCCTCGCGGTCCGCCTCGGCCGGGGGCAGCGCGAACACACGCCCGCTGGAGGCCTCCTCCGCGGCGGCACGCTCCCGGGCCGCGGCCAGCGCGCGCCGGGCCCGTCGGCCACCGGCACGCGGCTCCGCGCCCTCCGTCCCGGCCGCACCCGCCTCCGGACCGGCCGACTGGCCCGTCCCCGAAGGCAGCGCGGCCAGCGCCTGCTGCTCGCCGCCGCGCCGGGCCCGTCGGCCGGACGGCACGGCGACCTCCGTCGACATCGGACCGCCCTGCGAGGGCACTCCCTGCGGCGGTACGGCCTGGCCCAGGGCCGCCGATCCTGCCGCGTGCTCGGCCGCCGTCATCACGGCGCCCTCGGCCGGGCTCGGCCGTCCCCGACGCCGTCCGGTGCCGCCCGCACCCCCTGACGTACCGCCCGAGGTGTCGGCGGACGCACCACCGGTCCCGGCACCCGTGCGCGCGCCCGCGTCCGAACCGGCACCCGCCGGACCCTCGGCCACAGCGCGCCGCCTGCGCCGCCCGGTCCCGCCGGAACCGGAACCGGCGGCCTCCACGGACCCCGTGTCGTCGGCAGCGCCCGAACCGTTGTCCCCGGAGGCGGCGGCAGGGCCACCGTCATCCCCAGGAACCTCACTGTCCAAGAAGGAGTCAACCGAGGACCGTCGGGCCCGCCGACGCCCGCCCCCGGTACCGCCGGAAGCACTATCGGCGCCCCCGGAGGGACCCGTTCCCTGCCCGGGCACCTGCGCACCCGAACCAGGGGTCTCCGTAGACCCCGAAAAACCGACAGCGCCCGCCGCGATGGCGCCCGCACTGTCGCCCATGGGCACTTCGAGCACGTACGCGTTGCCGTTCATGCCCGGCACCTCGTGCGTCTGGAGCACGCCGCCGTGCGCCTCGACGATCCCGCGTACGACGGGCTCGTGCACCGGGTCCCCGCCGGAGTACGGTCCGCGGACCTCGATGCGGACGACCTCGCCGCGCTGGGCCGCGGCCACGACGACCGTCGAGTCGACGTAACCGGCGCCCGCTCCGGGGGCGCCCGAAACCGCGGCCCCCGCGCGCGTGTTGCCGGTAGCGTCGATTCCGGCCACGTCGGCGATCAGATGGGCCAGCGCGGTGGCGAGGCGGCGCGCGTCCACCTCGACCTCGATCGGCGGCGCGTGCACGGCGAACTGGGCGCGGCCCGGGCCGATCAGCTCGACGGCACCGTCGACTCCGGCGGCGACGACGGCGTCGAGCGGCACGGCCGTACGGGACAGCTGGTCGGTGCCCGCCTGGAGGCGCTGGTAGCCGAGGACGTTGTCGACGAGCGTCGTCATGCGCGCGTATCCGGCGGACAGATGGTGGAGCACCTGGTTGGCCTCGGGCCAGAGCTGGCCCGCGTCGTCGGCGGCGAGCGCGGACAGTTCACGGCGCAGTTCGTCGAGGGGCCCGCGCAGCGACTGGTCGAGGACGGCGACGAGCTGGCTGTGCCGCGCCGCCAGCGTCTCGTACCGCGCCTGCTCGCGCTCGGCCAGCTCCTCGTGGCGGTCCTTCTCGCGCTCGGCGAGTGCCGCGTACCGCTCCTGCTCGGCGGCGAGTTCCTCCTCGCGCAGCTCGGCGGCCTCCGACAGCTCCTCGGCGTGCCGGGCCAGCGCTGCCTCGTACTTCTCGGCGAGGGCGTCGTAGGGCCGCCGGTCGGTGAAGGTCATGACGGCGCCGACGAGCTGGTCGCCGTCGCGCACGGGGGCCGTCGTCAGGTCGACGGAGACCTTCTCGCCGCTCTTGGACCACAGCACCTGGCCGCGCACGCGGTGCTTGCGGCCGGAGCGCAGGGTGTCCGCGAGCGGGGACTCGTCGTACGGGAAGGGCTCGCCGTCGGCGCGCGAGTGCAGGACGAGGGGGTGCAGCTCCTGGCCGCCGAGGTCGCTGGCGCGGAAGCCGAGTATCTGGGCGGCGGCGGGGTTCACGAGCACGACGCGCCCGTCGGTGTCGGTGCCGACGACGCCTTCCGCCGCGGCCCGCAGGATCATCTCGGTCTGCCGCTGCGAACGGGCGAGTTCGGCCTCGGTGTTGAGCGCGCCCGACAGATCACGGACGACGATCATCAGCATCTCGTCGCTGCCGTAGCCGCCGTACCCGCCCTGGCTGCCGAACCGGTCGTCGTACGCGTGCCGACTGTCTTCCAGGTTGGAGCTGGTGACCTCGACGGGGAACTCGGTGCCGTCGGTGCGGCGGGCGACCATCCGCTTCGGCTTGGTACGTCCGCGTTCGTCCGTGCTGTCCGGTCGGCGCATGGAGCCGGGGATCAGCCGGGAGTCGAACTCCGGCAGCAGATCGAGAAGTCCGCGCCCCACGAGCGCGGTGCCTGGCGCCTCGAAGGCCTCGAGCGCGATGGCGTTCGCGTTCACCACGGTCCCGTTGGCGTTGACCAGCACCAGCGCGTCCGGGAGCGCGTCGAGTATGGCTGCGAGGCGAGCAGCGCCTCGGGATGGCCTGCTGCTCACGACGACGCTTCCTCCCTGATTACCGCATCTTGCCGACCGCCCGAGCCATCTTGCCCCTCGGCTCGCGACGTGTCACGGGAGGGAGTCTACGGGGAGTGGTTGCGGGCGCGACGCCGGATGAGAGGGAGGTCGCACGCAGAAGCTGTGAGCCTTCAGTAGTCCCTGGTCACGGAAGGGTCGCGAGGAGCCCCTCGGCGAAGTCTCCGGTGCCCCGCCCGCCGCGGGTCCGCGTCAACCGCCGTTCGCGGGCAGTACGGGCACGAGGCTGTTCCACCGCGAGATCTGGCAGCCGTCGGTACGCGAGAACGTCGCGTCGACGGGACGCCCCTGCCAGGTGCCCTGGACGCGGGCGGTCTCGGGGCCGCCGTACTGCTGGGTGCACGCGGCGTCGCGCGAGACCGCCTTGAACGGGTTCACGCCCTCCGCCGCGAGCTGATCAAGACGTTCGCACGCGTCACCGGGCGAAGCGTGCGTGCCGCCCGTGGGGGCGCACTCCAGGGTGTACGTCCCGTCGCCCGCGCCGGCCTCGCCGACGGTGATGGTCAGCTGGGTTTCGGCGGGGCGGTCGACGGTGTGGTCGCCGATGGGGCCGGTGCCGTTGTCGACGGCGCGGCCGACGGCGCCGAGGTTCCCCGTGCCGAGGGGGCTGACGGCACTCGGGCCGCCCCTGCCGAGAGGGCCGGCGCCGAGGTGGTCCGCGTGCGCCGTGGCGGGGAGCGCGGCCAGGGCGGCGAGGGACGCGGCGGCGGTCGCTGCGGCGGTGAACAGGAGGCGGCGCGGTGTGGACGGCTTCACGGGTTCTCCCTGGGGGCGCGGTTCCGGCTGGTACCTACCGCCTCTAACGCCATGGCCCCCGCCGCGTTGCGGCCCCGTTTTACGCTTTGCTCTGCGGGCCGCCCGACTAGTACCGTGGAGGCCGCGATTGGTGACGCGCCCCCAGGCTGTGTCATCATCTGCACGCACCCCCGCGCTCGCGCGGGATTGCAGGTTGGGAGGCGTCGCCTAGTCCGGTCTATGGCGCCGCACTGCTAATGCGGTTTGGGTCTTAAAGCCCATCGAGGGTTCAAATCCCTCCGCCTCCGCACCACGATCCGAAGCCCCGGTCCTCCGACCGGGGCTTCGGTCGTTTCCTCCAGGCTTTCCCCGGCTTCCTCCCGGGCTCGCGCCCCGGCTCTCCACCAGGAGCCCGCCACAAGATCGCCAAGCCTCGCCGCACGTCACCCCTGCGGAAGACATTTGCGCAGGTCGGAGGGGGTTCGGGAAACGGATTTCGCCTCACGGCGCAGGTCATGTAATGTTGTTCCCGCAACGCCGACCGGGGCGAAAAGCCCGGAAGGAAGAGCAACACAACAGAAGAATCAAGCACTCGTAGCTTAACGGATAGAGCATCTGACTACGGATCAGAAGGTTGCAGGTTCGAATCCTGCCGAGTGCACATAGTCGAGAGGCCCCGGGATTTGTCCCGGGGCCTCTTGCGTGTGTGGGCTAGGGCTTCTGTGGGGCCGCTGCCTCCAGGGCGTCGACCGAGCCGGACATGATGGTGCGGACGTGGGTGGTGAGGTGGTCGAGGGGCCAGTCCCACCAGGCGAGGTCGAGGAGGCGGGTGACGTCTTCGTCGGAGTAGCGGCGGCGGATGAGGGTGGCCGGGTTGCCGCCGACGATGCCGTAGTCGGGGACGTCGGTGGTGACGACGGAGCCGGAGGCGATGATCGCGCCGTGGCCGATGCGGACGCCCGGCATCACCATCGTGCGGTGGCCGAACCAGACGTCGTTGCCGATCACCGTGTCGCCGCGCCCGGGCAGGCCGCTGATCAGGTCGAAGTGCTCGGACCAGGGGCCGCCCATGATCGGGAAGGGGAAGGTGGACGGGCCGTCCATGCGGTGGTTGGCGCCGTTCATGATGAACCGCACGCCCTCACCGAGCGCGCAGAACTTCCCGATGACCAGCTTCTCCGGGCCGTAGTGGTAGAGCACGTTCCGGGATTCGAAGGCCGTGGCGTCGTCCGGGTCGTCGTAGTACGAGAACTCGCCCACCTCGATCAACGGTGAGGTGACCAGGGGGCGGAGGAGCACCACGCGTGGCTGGTCCGGCATCGGGTGCAGCACGTTCGGGTCGGGGGCGAGGGGGAGGGGTGGCATGAGGGGTCTGCTCCTCGGGTGCGGTGCCGGGGTGAACCGGGTGCGGTGCCGGTGCGGACCGGCTGTGGTGCCGGTGCGGACCTGGTGCGGTCGCAGGCGTAGCCGTAGTCGCAGGTTCGTGCACCGTTCTGTTTGGCGTCCACCCATTACTTCTTGGAGGGCTTTCCGGCTAGGGGACCTCGGGGGCGGCCCACCTGCCCACCGTCACCTCGTCGCCGACGGAGATCTTGCCGGGGTTCAGGACCGCGTACTTCGTGCCTAGGGCCACTCCGCCCTGGGGTGCGCGGCGGTACGAGGCGAGGGTGCGCAGGGGCTCCGGGCCCGCGCGGCGGCCCGCGTCCTGGTCGACGAGGGTGACGGCGCAGCGTATGGCCGGTTTGGTGTAGCCGAGTTCGGCGGTGCCGATCGTGAGGTGGTGGGCGCGGTCCTCGGTGTGCGGCTCGTCCCAGCCCGCGACGACGACGTTGGGGCGGAAGCGGTCCATGGGCAGGCGCTCGGCGCCCCGCTCGCCGAGCTTCTCGTTCAACAGGTCCCAGGTGGAGCGGGAGATGAGGTGCAGGGCGCTGCTGTCGGCGTAGCCCGAGGTGCCCGGGGTCAGGCCGTCGGTCTCGCGGTGGTGCTCCGGAGGCACGCGGACGAGTCGGCTCGCGGCGCCCAGGAAGTCCGACAGCCACGCCGCCACCGCGTCCCCCTGGTCGATGCCTGTGTACGCGGCCCCGAACAGGTCCACGTCCCGGCGCGGCCCCGTCGTGTCGACGTCCACCCGGAAGTCGTCGTGGCCCGGCGCCCGGAGCGTCAGTCGGGTGCCGTCCGCGTCGACGGCGGGGCGGATCAGGGCAAGCCTCGGGTCCCGCCGCTGCGTTCGGTACACCCCCTCCTCGCTGACGACCATGAAGCTGCGGTCGTGCGCGAGGCCCGTCGGTGTCAGGACGGCCTCGCTCGCCGATGTCCCGGCGCAGCCCTTCACGGGGTAGTACGACAGCTCGGCGACGACAGCCATGCTTCGTCCCTTCTTTCGGGTCTTTCGGGTCACGTTGCGGACGGTGCTCTTGGGCAACGTAGGGGACCGGTCCGAAAATGCCGTACGTGACCCCGGATCAGGCGGACTTGATCGTTCCGCCGTCGATGATGTGGTCCGCCCCCGTGATGTTGCCCGCCGCGTCCGAGAGCAGGAACACGATCAGGGCCGCGACCTCGCCCGGCTCCGTGATCCGGCCCGACGCGATCCCGAAGGCCTGCGGTATCTGCTCGACGAACCGCTCGTGGTCGACGCCCGCCGCGGCCGCCACCTTGCCGCCGAAGCCGTTCGGGTCCTCCCAGATCGCGGTCCGCACGACACCCGGCGACACGGTGTTCACCCGCACCCCCTGCGGGCCGAACTCCTCGGAGAGCGCCTTGCCGAAGGCCGTCAGAGCCGCCTTGGCCGTGCTGTAGGCGATCGGACCCGCGCTCGGGACCCGGGAGTTGATCGAGGAGACGTTCACGATCGCGCCCCGCCGCTCGACCAGGCCCGGCAGCGCGGCCCGGCCGGCGCGGATCGCGCTGAACAGGTTGAGGTCCAGGTTCGCCTGCCAGTGGGCGTCGTCGGTGGTGAGGAAGCCGCCGATGTTCACGTCGTCGCCGGCGCCGACGTTGTTGACCAGGAAGTCGATGCCGTCGAGCTGCGCCCGCGCGTACTCGATGAGGGCTGCCGGGCCCTCGGGTGTGCCGAGGTCGGCCGCGTACGGCAGGGCGCCGGAGTCCTTCAGCTCGGGGGTGAGGGTGCGGGCGGCGCCGACGACGCGGACGCCCTCGGCGATCAGCGCGCGGACGGTGGCGAGGCCGATGCCGCGGCTCGCGCCCGTGACGACGGCGGTCTTGCCGGTGAGGTTGAGGTCCATGGTGCGGCTCCTTTTATTGACCTGCAGGTACAGAATGTGGGCAGGGGGGATTCGTCCTGCCCGGCACGTGGGCTGCGGGGGAGGGGGTGTGGGGGCTGCGGCGTGGGGAGTGCGGTGTGGGGAGCGGGGGGGCGCGGTCGGTCAGAGGAGGTCCAGGACCGCCCGTATCGTGCGGCGCATGCCGTCCGGGCCGTCCGCGACCCGTGCGGTCAGGCGCAGGCCGATGACCGTGTTCAGGATCAGGCTGCCGATGTCCGCCGCGTCGCGGTCCCGCGCGAACTCGCCGGACCGCTTGCCCTCTTCGATCAACGCCTGGAAGGCGCCCTCCGTGCGGGCGAACATGCCGCGGACCAGGTCCGTGGCCTCGGCGTCGGTGCCCGCCAGCTCGGCGGCCGCGTTCACGGCCATGCAGCCGCGCCGGTCCGGGTCCGCGAGGTCCATCTCCACCAGGAGCTCAAGTCCCTTGCGCAGCCGCTCCTTGACGGGCTCGTCGCCCTGGAGCAGGTCGATGAGCTCCTGCGCCTGGGTGTCCCGGTAGTGCCGCAGGGACAGTTGGAACAGGGAGTGCTTGCTGCCGAAGGCGTGGTACAGGCTGCCCTTGCCGATGCCGAGGGCGTCGACGAGGTCCTGCGGCGTCGTCGCGCCGTACCCCTTGCGCCAGAAGACCTGCATCGCCTGTTCCACGGCGGTCTCCGGATCGAACTGCTTCGGCCGTCCCATGCGGAGCAGCGTAGCAGGATTGTGTACTTCGAGGTCAAGTATCAATCGTGGATGGGTGTGTTCGCGCTGGTCAGGGGCGTTGTCAGTGGGGTGCTGCATGCTTTTCG
This sequence comes from Streptomyces sp. NPDC040610, assembly GCF_055594065.1. NCBI lineage: Bacteria > Bacillati > Actinomycetota > Actinomycetes > Kitasatosporales > Streptomycetaceae > Streptomyces > Streptomyces sp. NPDC040610. The sequence goes on from NZ_JBVIXA010000018.1 coordinate 21,079, forward strand.
CATGACGTGGTGGTGCACGGGGGTGCGGTGGCGGGTCGGCGGCGGGCCCGTTCTCGGGTGGTACGCGCCGGGGCGCGGCGAGCGCGAGAGCCAGCTGGTGTTCGGGGGCGCGGTGGCCTTCCGGGTGCGGGGCGGGCGGCGCTGCCTCGGGGTGTGGCGGGGCGGGCGGTGGACGGCCTGTCCGGTGGGCGCGGCGGTGGCGGGGCGGGTCACCCGGGCGCAGTGCGAGGAGTGTGCGCGCGTCGACCGGGCGCACTCGGTCGCGGCGGACACGTTCGCCGACGACCCGCGGCCGTACCACGTGTACGTGGCGTGGTTCGGTCCCGGCCTGGTCAAGGTGGGGATCACGGGGGTCGCGCGGGGCGGCGCGCGGCTGCTCGAACAGGGGGCCGTGGCCTACACCTGGCTCGGGCGGGGGCCGTTGATGGCCGCGCGGCGGACGGAGGAGCTGCTTCGGACCGCGCTCGGGGTGCCGGACCGGATTCCGTACGAGCGCAAGCGGGCCCTGCGGGCGCGGCTGCCCGGAGTGGCGGAGCGGGCGGGGGAAGTGGAGGAGGTGCATCGGAAGGCGGTGGCGCTCGGCGACTGGCCCGAGTCGTTGGAGCGGTTGCCGTGCGATGTCGTGGACCACGGTGAGGTGTTCGGGCTCGACGCGGTCGGTGGGTTCGGGTCGGCGTGGCGGGTCGTGGACGAGCTGACGGACGGCGGGGTCGTGGCGGGGGAGCTGGTCGCCGCCGCCGGGCCGGACCTGTATGTGGCGGTGGGGGCGAGCGGTCAGGGGGTGGTGATCGACAGTCGGCTGATGAGCGGGTGGCGGCTGGGCGGGCTGGGGGATCAAGGAGGTACGGGGGGTGCGGGGAGTTCCGAGTGGTCGGGGGTGACGGTTCCGGTGCGGGGGATGCCTGTGGTGCAGGGCGGGCTGTTCTGAGGGGTGTGGACGGGGTGGTTCCGAGGGGGCGCAGACGGGGTGGTTCCGAGGGGGCGTGGCGAGGCCCGGGTGGGGTCGGTGCGGGCTCGGTGGGGCGGCTTCGTCGACCGGAAGGCAAAGTCCTGCCGCCCGTTCGGTAATTCCGGGGCCGGAGGGTGGACAGGGGCTCGGCGGACGACGGACGGTGGGTGTCATGAGTGATCAAGAGCTTGGTGCTGCTGCCGCCACCGGGGACGACAGACCCGTCCAGCCCGCCCGCCCCACCCCTCCCTTCGAACCGCCCTACTACGCCGTCGTCTTCACGTCCCTGCGCACCCAGGAGGACAACGGCTACGACGCGACCGCCGAGCGCATGGACGAGCTGGTGGCCTCCGTGCCGGGGTTCCTCGGGGTGGACTCGGCGCGGTCGTCGGACGGGTTCGGCATCACCGTCGCCTACTTCCGCGACGAGGAGGCCATCGCGGCCTGGCGCGAGGACCCGGAGCACAGCGAGGCGCGGGCGCGGGGCCGCAAGGAGTGGTACGAGGGCTACGCCGTGCACGTGGCCAAGGTCGAGCGGAGCTATGGCCTTGGGTGACGACTTGGACGGGGAGAGGGTGGAGGAGGCCGCGAGGGTCACCGCGTTCTGGGAGCGGCTCGGGCTGCCGGGACTCGTCGACGTACACACGCACTTCATGCCGGAGCGGGTCCTCAGCAAGGTGTGGGACTACTTCGACGCGGTCGGGCCGCTCACGGGAGTGAAGTGGCCGATCGTGTACCGGCACGACGAGGAGCGGCGGCTCGCGGTGCTGCGCGGGTTCGGGGTGCGGGCGTTCACGTCGATGCTGTACCCGCACAAGGCGGGCATGGCGGAGTGGCTCAACGGCTGGGCCGTGGAGTTCGCCGCGCGGACGCCGGACTGTCTGCACACGGCGACGCTGTTCCCGGAGCCGGAGGCCGGGCGGTATGTGCGCGAGGCCGTCGAGGCCGGGGCGCGGGTGTTCAAGTCGCATGTGCAGGTGGGGGCGTACGACCCGAACGACGCGCTGCTCGACCCGGCGTGGGGGCTGCTCGCGGAGGCCGGGATCCCGGTGGTGATGCACTGCGGCTCGGGCCCGGCGCCCGGCAAGCACACCGGGCCCGAGCCGGTGGCGCGGCTGCTGGCGCGGCATCCGCGGCTGCCGCTGGTGGTGGCGCACATGGGGATGCCGGAGTACGCGGACTTCATGGACCTGGCGGAGCGGTACGGGGAGGTGCGGCTCGACACGACGATGGCGTTCACGGACTTCAGCGAGGCGACGACGCCGTTCCCGCGCGGGGAGCTCGGGCGGCTCGCGGAGCTGGGGCTCGGCGGGCGGATCCTGCTCGGGACGGACTTCCCCAACATCCCGTACGGGTACGTCCACCAGCTCGAAGCGCTGGAGGGGCTCGGGCTCGGCGACGACTGGCTGCGGGCGGTGTGCCACGGGAACGGGGCGAGGCTGTTCGGGCTCGCGTGAGGCCGGGCGGGGGGAGGGGTGGGGCCCCGGCAAGGGTGAGGCCCCGGCCCGGGTGCGTCCGGCCCGGCGCCGCGTTTTCTCAGGGAATTCACAGGTTGCCGAAAGCCCCCTCTCACGGCCGCCGACCACGCTGAGGCCATGACCACGACCTCGCCCCAGGGGCGTACCGAACTGCTCAGGCCGGACGGGAGCCCCGTCCGCGTACTCGTCGTGGATGACGAGGTGTCGCTCACCGAGCTGCTCTCGATGGCGCTGCGGTACGAGGGCTGGGAGATCCGCAGCGCGGACGACGGCGCGGGCGCGGTGCGGGCCGCGCGGAGCTTCCGGCCGGACGCCGTCGTGCTCGACATGATGCTGCCGGACATGGACGGCCTGGCCGTGCTCGGACGGCTGCGCCGCGAACTGCCGGACGTGCCCGTGCTGTTCCTGACCGCCAAGGACGCGGTCGAGGACCGCATCGCCGGGCTCACCGCGGGCGGCGACGACTACGTGACCAAGCCGTTCAGCCTCGAAGAGGTCGTCGCGCGGCTGCGCGGGCTCATCCGGCGCTCCTGCGCGTCCGGGCGGCGCAGCGAGTCCGTGCTCGCCGTCGGTGATCTGACCCTCGACGAGGACAGCCACGAGGTGACGCGCGGCGGCGCGTCCATCCACCTCACCGCCACCGAGTTCGAGCTGCTCCGCTATCTCATGCGCAATCCGCGGCGCGTGCTCAGCAAGGCGCAGATCCTCGACCGGGTGTGGAGCTACGACTTCGGGGGGCAGGCCAACGTCGTCGAGCTGTACATCTCGTATCTGCGCCGGAAGATCGACGCCGGGCGGGAGCCGATGATCCACACGCGGCGGGGCGCCGGATATCTGATCAAGCCCGCCGTCCTGGCGGCGTGAGGCTCCCGCACGGCTCGCGCACCCCGCGCCCCCGCAGGCCCCGCGCCTCGCGCCTTCGCAGGCCCCGCACCCTCCGCACCCGCCTCGTCCTCTCCGCCGTCGCGCTGATCGCCGTCGTGTGCGCGGTGATCGGCACGGTCACGACGATCGCGCTGCGGTCGCATCTGTACGAGCAGGTGGACGGCGCGCTCCGACAGGTCTCGATGCGTGCGGCCGGGCCGCCGGAGGGGGCCGGGAAGCTCCCGGAGCACCGCGACGAGGGGCCCGGCGGGGGCGGGCCGCTGCGGTTCGTCGCCAAGGGCCCGCAGGAGGTCGGCACCGTCGGCGCCGTCGTCGGCGAGGACGGGACCCTCGCCGAGGGCGCCGTCAGCACCGAGCCCGACTTGGCGAGCAGCTCCCCCGAATCCATCGCCAAGCCCCTCGACGCCGCCCAGCTCGACGCCCTCGCCGGCGTGGCCCGCGACGGCGGTCCGCACACCGTGGACGTACCCGGACTCGGCGAGTACCGCGTCGAGTACGCCACCGGCCGCTTCGGCGACTACCTGGTCGGGCTGCCCACCGCCAAGGTCACCAACACCCTCAACACGCTCGTCGTCACCGAGGTCTGCGTCACCGCCGCAGGCCTGGTCGCGGCCTCGCTCGCGGGCGCCGCGATGGTCGGCGTGGCCCTGCGCCCGCTGCGCCGCGTCGCCGCCACCGCGACCCGCGTCTCCGAACTCCCCCTGCACAGCGGCGAAGTGGCCCTGCACGAACGCGTCCCCGACGCCGAGGCCGACGCCCGCACCGAGGTCGGCCAGGTCGGCGCCGCGCTGAACCGCATGCTCGACCACGTCCACTCGGCGCTGCACGCACGCCAGCGCAGCGAGACCCGGGTGCGCCGGTTCGTCGCCGACGCCAGCCATGAGCTGCGCACCCCGCTCGCCTCCATCCGCGGGTACGCCGAACTGACCCGCAGGGGACGGGAGGAGACCGGCCCCGACACCCGGCACGCCCTCGGCCGCATCGAGTCCGAGGCCACCCGGATGACCGGCCTGGTCGAGGACCTGCTGCTGCTCGCCCGCCTGGACGTGGACCGAGGCGGGGGCCACGGCGGCGGGGCGGACCACGGCAGCGGTACGCCGGGCCGGGCGACCCCAGGCCAAACCCCAGGCAAGGGCCAAACCCCAGGCAAGGGCCAAGCCCCAGGCAAGGGCCAAGCCCCAGGCCCCCTCACCCGCGAACCCACCGACCTCTCCCCCCTGCTCGTAGACGCCCTCGGCGACGCCCGCGCCGCGGGCCCCGGCCACACCTGGCGCCTCGACCTGCCCCCCGACCCCGCGCTCGTCCTCGCCGACCCGGCCCGCGTCCAGCAGGTCCTGGTGAACCTCCTCGGCAACGCCCGCACCCACACCCCGCCCGGCACCACCGTCACCGCGCGCGTGCGCCACGAGGGGCCCCGGGTGCGTGTCGACGTCGCCGACGACGGGCCCGGCATCCCGCCCGGCCTGCTCCCGCACGTCTTCGAACGGTTCGCCCGCGGCGACTCCTCGCGCTCGCGCGCCCACGGCTCGACGGGCCTCGGACTCGCCATCGTGCAGGCCGTCGTGGCCGCGCACGACGGCGACGTGACGGTGACCAGCGAGCCCGGCAGCACGGTGTTCACCGTCCACCTGCCCGCGTACCGGGAGCGGCCCTCGTACTCACAGACGGGCCACAGCCTCAGCACACTGCCCTGACAGAGCGGTTGGCGAGCGTCGGACGCATGCCAACCGACTCTGCCAAGGGGCCATCGGGCACCGCTGCCAAGGGGCCGTCGGGCACGCTGCCGACGCGGGCGCACCTGCCCGCGCACAGCGTCCGACACGACGTACACGAAGTACGCGACGCACACGAAGTACGCGACGTACCGACGGCCCCCGTCCTCGACATCGTCATCCCCGTCCACAACGAGGAGAAGGACCTGCCGCCGTCGGTGCGCGGGCTGTGCGACCACCTCGCGCGGACCTTCCCGTACCGCTTCCGCGTCACGATCGCCGACAACGCCTCCACGGACAGCACCCCGCAGGTGGGGGCCGGGCTCGCGGCGCGGCTCCCCGACGTGCGGTACGTGCGCCTGGAGGAGAAGGGGCGCGGGCGGGCGCTGCGCGCCGTCTGGGCCGCGTCGGACGCGCCCGTGCTCGCGTACATGGACGTGGATCTGTCCACGGACCTCAACGCGCTGCTTCCGCTGGTCGCGCCGCTGATCTCCGGGCACTCCGACCTGGCGATCGGCTCCCGGCTCGCCAGTGGCTCGCGGGTCGTGCGCGGCCCCAAGCGGGAGTTCGTCTCGCGGACGTACAACCTGATCCTGCGCGGCTCGCTGCACGCCCGGTTCTCCGACGCGCAGTGCGGGTTCAAGGCGATCCGGGCGGACGTGGCACGGGAGTTGCTGCCGCTGGTCGAGGACACCGGGTGGTTCTTCGACACGGAGATGCTGGTGCTCGCCGAGCGTGCGGGCCTGCGCATCCACGAGGTGCCCGTCGACTGGGTCGACGACCCCGAGTCGAGCGTCCACATCGTCAGGACGGCGGCCGACGACCTGAAGGGCGTCTGGCGCGTGGGACGGGCGCTCGCCGTCGGCGCGCTCCCCCTCGACCGGCTCGCGCGCCCCTTCGGGGACGACCCGCGCGACCGTCGGCTCCCCGGCGTCCCCGGCGGACTCACCCGCCAACTCGTCGGCTTCTGCGTGGTGGGCGCCCTCTCCACCCTCTTCTACCTGCTGCTCTACTCCGGCTTCCGTACGTTCACGGGGGCGCAGGCCGCCAACGCGCTGGCCCTCCTCGTGTCCGCCGTAGCCAACACCGCGGCCAACCGCCGCCTCACCTTCGGCGTGCGCGGCCGGGCCAGCGCGGTCCGCCACCAGGCGCAGGGCCTGGTGGTCTTCGCCGTGGGCCTCGCCCTGACCAGCGGCTCCCTCGCGGCACTCGACGCCGCGTCCGCGCACCCCGCGCACGGCACGGAGCTCGCCGTCCTCGTCGTCGCCAACCTCGCGGCGACGGTCCTGCGCTTCCTGCTCCTGCGGACCTGGGTGTTCCCGGACCGCCGTACGGAGTCGGCGCCTTCCGCCACGTACGAGATGAGGAACCCCCGATGACCACGGTCAACTCGCCCCGGGTCCCTGGGGCACCCGGGGAACCCGGAGCACTTGCGGCACCCGCGGGCGCCCCCGAGGTGCTCCCTGAAGGGGCGCGTCAGGGGCGCCCGGGCGGGCTCCTCTCACGCCTGTGGCGCGGGCGCGCCGAGGACGCGCGCTGGGTGCGCCCCGCCTTCCTCGGCCTGCTCCTGGCCACGGCCGTCCTCTACGTCTACGACCTCGGCGCGTCCGGCTACGCCAACTCCTTCTACTCCGCGGCCGCGCAGGCGGGCGGCCAGAGCTGGAAGGCGCTGTTCTTCGGCTCGCTGGACGCGGGCAACGCGATCACGGTCGACAAGCCCCCGGCCGCGCTGTGGCCGATGGCCCTGTCCGTGCGGCTCCTCGGCCTCAGCTCGTGGGCGATCCTGCTGCCGCAGGCGCTGATGGGCGTGGCCACGGTCGCGGTCCTGTACGCCGCCGTACGCCGCCGCTTCAGCGCCGCCGCCGGTCTGATCGCGGGCGCGGTCCTCGCGCTCACCCCGGTCGCCGCGCTGATGTTCCGCTTCAACAACCCCGACGCGCTGCTCGCGCTCCTGATGACCGTCACCGTCTACTGCGTCCTGCGCGCCCTGGAGCACGGGCGCACCAAGTGGCTGGTGTGGGCGGGCGCCGCCGTAGGCCTCGCGTTCCTCGCCAAGACCCTGCAGGCGTTCCTGATCCTGCCGCCGCTCGCGGTCCTGTACGCGGTGTGCGCGCCCGTGCGGCTGCCCAAGCGGCTCGGTCAACTCGCCCTGTCGGGGCTCGCGATGGTCGTCGCGGGCGGCTGGTGGGTCGCGGTCGTCGAGCTGTGGCCCGCGTCGTCGCGCCCGTACGTCGGCGGCTCCCAGCACAACTCCTTCCTGGAGCTGACCTTCGGCTACAACGGCCTCGGCCGCATCAACGGCGAGGAGACCGGCAGCGTCGGCGGGGGCGGCGGGCCCGGCGGCGGGGGCCGCTGGGGTGAGACCGGCCTCGGCCGGATGTTCGACTCCGAGGTGGGTGGCCAGATCTCCTGGCTCCTTCCGGCCGCGCTGATCCTGCTGGTCGGGGGCCTGATCGTGACGTGGCGGGCGCGCCGGACGGACACCGCGCGGGCCGCGTTCGTGGCGTGGGGCGGCTCGCTCCTGATGACCGCGGCCGTCTTCAGCTTCATGGCCGGGATCTTCCACCAGTACTACACGGTGGCCCTCGCCCCCTACGTCGCGGCACTCGTCGGCATGGGCGCGACCGTGCTGTGGGAGGAGCGCGCCAGGGCGTGGGCGGGCGCGGTGCTCGGCGGGGCGGTCGCGGTGACGGCCTGGTGGGGGTACGAACTCCTCGGCCGTACGCCGGACCACGTGCCGTGGCTGCGCTGGGCCGTGTTGGCCGCGGGGCTCGCGGGCGCGGCGGGGCTGCTGCTCGCGGCCCGGCTCGGGCGGCGGCTCGCCCTCACGGCCGTCGGGCTCGGCCTCGCGGCGTCGCTCGCCGGTCCGGTGGCGTACACGCTGTCCACGGTGAACAGCCCGCACACCGGGTCGATCGTGACGGCGGGGCCCGCTGGGGCGGGGCGGACGGGTGGGCCTGGCGGGCCGGGTGGTGGGCCTGGCGGGACGGGAGGTCCTGGTGGTCCCGGCGGGGACGGCGGGGGGCGGCCTCCGGGGCAGCAGGGGCAGGCCCAGGGTCAGCAGAACCCGCAGGCCCGGCCCCCCGGTCGGCAAGGCCAGCCCCGGCAGAACACCCCACCGCGCGGCGGCATGGGCGGCCTCCTCGACGGCGCCCAAGTCGGCGCCGAGGAGAAGCGCCTCCTGGAAGCGAACGCCAGTGACTACACCTGGGCCGCCGCAGCGATCGGCTCGCAGAACGCGGCGAGTCACCAACTCGCCACCGGCGAACCGGTGATGGCCGTCGGCGGCTTCAACGGCAGCGACCCGTCCCCCACCCTCGCCCAGTTCAAGAGCTATGTGGCCGACGGCCGGATCCACTACTTCATCGCCGGAGGCGGCATGGGCGGCGGCAGGGGAGGCGGCCCCACGGACAGCGGCCAAGGCACCGCCGCCCAGATCTCCACCTGGGTCACGAAGAACTTCACCAAGGTCACCGCGGGCGACGCCACGTTCTACGACCTGACCAAGCCCAAGAGCTGAACACTCCGGCAAAGTCTGTTGTACGGCGTATGGGACTTCCTCTACGGTGTACGTCGACCCACCGACGTACACCGTAGAAGAGAAGGAGCCCGAATGACGGCCACCACCGCCGACAACCCCGAAGCGGTCGTCGGGCACGGCGACCGCCACCCGCAGCGCTGGCTGATCCTGGGCGTCATCTGCCTCGCCCAGCTCACCGTGCTGCTCGACAACACGGTCCTGAGCGTCGCGATCCCCTCGCTCACCAGCGAGCTGGACGCGTCGTCCGCCGACATCCAGTGGATGATCAACGCGTACTCGCTCGTGCAGTCGGGCCTGCTGCTCACCGCGGGCAGCGCCGCCGACCGCTACGGCCGCAAGAAGCTCCTGACCGCGGGCCTGGTCCTGTTCGGTATCGGCTCGCTCGTGGCGGGCCTGTCGCAGACCTCCGCGCAGCTGATCGCGGCCCGCGCCGGGATGGGCATAGGCGGCGCGCTGCTGATGACGACGACCCTCGCGGTCGTGGTGCAGCTCTTCGACGACGCCGAGCGGGTCAGGGCGATCGGCCTCTGGGCGACCGTCAACTCCCTCGGCTTCGCCGCGGGGCCGCTGCTCGGCGGCTTCATGCTCAACCACTTCTGGTGGGGCTCGATCTTCCTGATCAACATCCCGGTGGCGCTGATCGGCGTGGTCGCGGTGGTGCGGATGGTGCCCGAGTCCAAGAACCCCCAGGGCGACCGCCCCGACCTGCTCGGCGCGCTGCTCTCCACCATCGGCATGGCGTCGGTGGTGTACGCGATCATCTCGGGCCCCGAGCACGGCTGGACGTCGGGGCAGGTCCTGGTCCCGGCCGGGGTCGGCGTGGTGGTCCTCGGCGCCTTCGCGCTCTGGGAGCTGCGGGCCCCGTACCCCATGCTGGACATGCACTTCTTCCAGAACAAGCGCTTCATCGGCGCGGTGATGGGCGCGGTCCTCGTGGCCTTCGGCCTCGGCGGCTCGCTGTTCCTGCTCACCCAGCACCTCCAGTTCGTCCTCGGGTACGAGCCGCTGGAGGCGGGCCTGCGCACGGCGCCGCTCGCCGCGACCGTGGTGCTCCTGAACCTGGTCGGCGTCGGCGCGAAGGTGCACGCCAAGCTGGGCACGCCGCTGACGATCCTGACCGGCATGACCACGCTGGCGGGCGGCCTCGCCGTGGTCGCGTCGTTCGGCGGGCACGACTACTCGGGCATGCTGGTCGGCCTGGTCCTCATGGGCGCGGGCATCTCGTTCGCGATGCCCGCGATGGCCAACGCCATCATGAGCGCCATCCCGCCGGAGAAGGCCGGGGTGGGCGCGGGCATCAACGGCACCCTCGCGGAGTTCGGCAACGGCCTCGGCGTGGCGGTGCTCGGCGCGGTCCTCAGCTCCCGCTTCTCGGCCCTTGTCGCGGTGTCGGCGGCGTCGTTCCCCGCGGCGATGGCGGCGGCGGACTCGGCGGGGGAGCGGGACCGGATCGCGGACGCGTTCTCCTCGGGCCTGGAGACCAGCCAGCTGGTCGGCGCGGTGGCCCTGTTCCTCGGCGGCGCGCTGGCGGCGGCGTTGCTGTGGCGGGCGGAGAGGGCAGACTCTGTGCAGCAGGCGGCCCCGGCCGCGCGGCAGGGCACAGCAGGGCACGATGACTGATCACCCGTACGAGGAAGGTGCGCCATGACGAAGGCAGCCGACCGCGCGAAGCGAGCGGCCCGCACGAGCGTCTGGCTGGAGGGCAAGGCGCCGCGCGGCACGAGCCGGAAGGGCGCCCAGCCGAGCGGACTCGACCGGGACCGCATCACCGAGGCCACCGTCCGCCTCCTGGACGCGGAGGGCCTCGCCAAGTTCTCGATGCGCCGCCTCGCCACCGAGCTGAACGTCACCGCGATGTCCGTGTACTGGTACGTGGACACCAAGGACGACCTGCTGGAGCTGGCGCTCGACCGGGTGGCCGCGGAGGTGCGCCTTCCCGACACCGAGGCCGTGCCCGACGCGTGGCGCGAGCAGCTGCGCGAACTGGCCGCCGGATACCGGGACCTGCTGGTCCGCCACCCCTGGGTGTCGCCGCTGATCGGCGACTTCCTGAACATCGGGCCGAACTGGCTGGCGTTCTCCCTCGCCATCCAGCGGGCCGTACGGAACACCGGGCTCACGCCCTACCGCCAGAACGGCGCGATCGCCGCGGTGTTCCAGTTCGTGTACGGCTTCGGGACCATCGAGGGGCACTTCCGCGCCCGGGTCGCGGCCGCGGGGATGACCCAGGACGAGTACTTCAGGGACGCCGTCGGCACGGTCAACGAGGAACTCGCCACCAACGAGGCCGTGCGGTCCGCCGCGGAACTCATGGCGTCCCGCAGCGAGGGCACCGTCTCCGAGATGTGGGCCCGCGACTTCACCATCGCCCTGGACCTGATGATCGCGGGCATCGAGTCGATGCTGGACCCGGCCGTCCTCGCGGGGGACGGCGAGCGGGGCGCCGCCGGGGGTGCGGCCGGGGGAGCCCCTGCCGGGGTCACCGAGGAGGAAAGCCCCCGGTAGCCACCGGCCCCCCCGCTCCGGGCGTCGACGTCCTCGGCGGCGCCCTCGACCTGCCCGGCCCCGCCTACACCTGCGGCAGGCTCTCCCCCTGCACCGCCTGGATGTCCAGCTCCACCTTGAGCGTCGTGCCGATCGCCGAGATGCCCGCCTGGAGCACCTGGTTGTAGTTCATGGCGAAGTCCTCGCGGCGCAGTTCGGCGGTGGCGCGGAAGGCCGCGCGGGTGCCGCCCCAGGGGTCGGCGCCGGTGCCGAGGTAGGACAGGTCCAGGTCGACGGGGCGTACGACGCCGTGCATGCCGAGCTCGCCGTGGACCGTCCAGCGGTCGGATCCGGCGGGTTCGAGGCCGGTCGACCGGTAGGTGATCTCGGGGTACGTCTCGACGTCCAGGAAGTCACCGGACTTCAGGTGGCCGTCGCGCATCGCGTTGCCCGTGTCGATGGACGCGGCCCGGATCACGGCCTCGACCCGCGACTTCGCCGAGCCCTCGGGGTCCTCGGGGTGCTCGGCGATCTCAATGCGCCCCGAGAACTCGGTGAACCGCCCGCGCACGCTGGAGATCCCCAGGTGCTGGGCGACGGCGGCCACGGACGAGTGGACGGGGTCGATGGTCCACGGCCCGGGCGGCGGCAGCTCGGTGCCACCGGCGCGGCCGAGGACTATCCGGCCGACGTCGGCGCGCCCGCTCGCGGTGACGAGGGCGGTGGCGGCGGCGGGCGCGTACCCGACAGCGGTGACGATGACGGTGTACGGCCCGGCGGCCAGCTCCGTGGCGTCCCGCACGACGCCCTCGCCGTCGACCTCGGCGCGCAGCACCTGCGTCCCCGTCATGTCGGTGACGGTGACGACCGCGTGCGGCACCGCCCAACCGTCCCGCGTCCGGATCCGCGCGTTGAGTCCCATCCCGTTTTTCTCCTTGCCGAAGTCCATCGGGCCGCACCCCCACAGGGCCACAGCCCACACAAAGCAATCGGCCCCCGGCGGTGGCGACCGGCCGTCCCCAACCGTCGCGTCGCCACCGTCCCGGGGGCCCTACGCACCGCCCGGGGCCGCGTCCGCTCAAAGCGCGGCCCCAAGGCGGGGTCAGTCACTCGCCCGGGTGGGCGAGTTCGATGTCGTGGCCCTCGACGGGGCCGCCGTCGCCGCCGACCGTCAGGCCGGTGGCCACGGGCGGGTACCCGGTCGCGATGACCGTGTACTCGCCGCTGTCCAGGTCGGTGAAGGCGTACGCGCCGTCCGCCCCGGTGGTGGCGGAGGCCACGACGTTCCCGGCCGCGTCGACGAGCGTGACGCGCGCGCCGTTCAGCGGCCCGCCCGCGGCCCGCACGGTGCCGAGCACCCGCGCGCCGGAGCGCAGTTCGACCTCGACGCGGGTGACGCCGACGGCGGACACCTCGACGGGCAGGGCCACCGGCCGGTGCCCGGCCGCGTTCACGGCGACGGTCACGGGCCCGGGGACCAGCTCGGCGAAGGCGAAGTCGCCCTGCTCGCCGGAGGTCCCGGTGGCGAGCACGTCCCCGCGCACATCGGTCACGACGACCATCGCCCCGGCCACGGGCAGCTGGGCGTCGGCGGTCCGCACGACACCGCCGAGCCCGCTGGTGCCGCTCAGGAGCAGGTCGTACGCGAGCGGCTCGGCGCCGACCACGACGGTCGAGGCCTGCGGCTGGAACCCGTCGGCGGAGGCGATCAGGACGTACGAACCGGCGCCGGGGGCGTCCACGGCGTAGGAGCCGTCGTCCTGGGCGACCGCGCGCCCCAACTGCCGCCCGCCGAGGGAGATCAGCGTGACCGCGGCCCGGGGCACGGGCGCGCTCTCGGCGCCGCGGACGAAGCCGCGTACCGGCACGCCCCCGCCGGTGTCCCGCGCGGGCGCCGCGCCGGAGCCCGCGACGGACGCCGTGGCGGCGAGCCGCTGGGTGCCGTCGGGACCGGCCTCGGTGTGCGCGGCGACGGAGGCGAGCACGGGCTCGGCGTCGGCCGGCGCGGCCTCGACGGGCGCCGCGGGCACGGTGGAGGTCTCGCCGGACTCGGCGGCCTGCGCGAGCGCTCCCGCCGTGCGCAGCGGCACCTCCTTGATGAACAGGGTGACCACGAACGCGAGGAAGGCGATGGGCGCGGCGATCAGGAACACGTCCGCGATGCCGTGGCCGTAGGCGCTCTCCATCACGGTCCGGAACGGGCCGGGCAGCGCGTCCAGGTCCGGGATGCCGCCCCCGCCGGTGCCGCCGTGGCCGAGGGCCGCGCCCTGCGGACCGAGGTCGGCGAGGCCGTCCTTCACGTAGTCGGTGATGCGCGTCGACATCACGGCGCCGAGCGCCGAGACGCCCATGGCGCCGCCGAGGGACCGGAAGAAGGTGACGACGGAGCTGGCGGCGCCGATGTCCTCGGGCGCGACCTGGTTCTGCGTGCACAGCACCAGGTTCTGCATCATCATGCCGATGCCGAGGCCCATCAGGGCCATGTAGCAGGCGATGTGCCAGTACGCGGTGTCGTACCGCATGGTGCCGAGGAGCCCCAGACCGGCGGTCAGCAGCACACCGCCGCTGACCAGCCAGGCCTTCCACTTGCCCGTCTTGGTGATCAGCTGCCCGGAGACGGTGGACGACACGAACAGGCCCGCGATCATCGGGATCGTCATGACGCCGGACATCGTCGGCGACTTGCCGCGCGCCAGCTGGAAGTACTGGCTGAAGAAGACGGTGCCCGCGAACATCGCGACGCCGACGAACAGCGAGGCGAGGGAGGCGAGGGCGATGGTGCGGTTGCGGAACAGCCGCAGCGGGATGATCGGCTCGCTGGCCCTGGACTCGACCAGCAGGAACAGCAGGCCGAGCACGATCGAGCCGCCGACCATCGCGTACGACTGCCACGACAGCCAGTCGTACTTCTTGCCGGAGCCGGAGCCCGCGAAGGTCACCCAGACCAGGAGCAGCGAGACGGCGGCGGTGATGAAGAAGGCGCCGGCCCAGTCGACCTTGACCTGCCGCTTCACGACGGGCAGCTTCAGGGTCTTCTGGAGCACGATCAGGGCGATGATCGCGAAGGGCACGCCGACGTAGAAGCACCAGCGCCAGCCGAGCCAGGAGGTGTCGGTGATGACGCCGCCGAGCAGCGGGCCGCCGACGGTGGCGACGGCGAAGGTCGCGCCGAGGTAGCCGGAGTAACGGCCGCGCTCGCGCGGGGAGATCATCGCGGCCATGACGATCTGGGCGAGCGCCGAGAGCCCGCCGACGCCGATGCCCTGCACCACGCGGCAGGCGATCAGCATTCCGGCGTTCTGCGACAGACCGGCGACGACCGAGCCGAGGACATAGATGACCAGGGCTATCTGGACGAGCGCCTTCTTGCTGAACAGGTCCGACAGCTTGCCCCACAGCGGGGTGCTCGCCGTCATCGAGAGCAGCGCGGCGGTGACGACCCAGGTGTAGGCGGACTGGCCGCCGCCGAGGTCACCGATGATCTCGGGCAGGGCGTTGGAGACGATCGTCGACGACAGGATCGCGACGAACATGCCGAGCAGGAGGCCGGACAGGGCCTCCATGATCTGCCGGTGCGTCATCGGGGCGCCGCTGTCGGGGTGCCCGTGCGCTCCGTGCTTGGCATGGCTGCCCCGCACACCGGACGGTGTGGATGTTGCCATGGGTTCCTTTTCCTGATTCTTACGCGGGTGTACGGGTGGTTTCGGTGGGTTCCTCGGTCGCGTGCGGCGCTCCGGGGAGCCGGGCCGAAGCCGCGCGGCAGTCCCCGAATCCCGCACGCAGGCGTGCGAGCAACGAGCTGAGCAGGCCGACGTCGGCGTCGGACCAGTCGTGCAGGTAGTGGGCGAGGGTGGCGATGGACAGCTCGGACAGCTCCTCGAACTTGGCCTCGCCCGCGGGCGTGAGCCGCAGGATGCGCGAGCGCTTGTCCGCGGGGTCCGGGGCCCGGTCGATCCAGCCGCGCTCCGCGACGTGCGCGACATGGCGGCTGGTCACCGACATGTCGACGGCGAGGAGTTCCGCGAGGCGGCTCATCCGCATCTCGCCGTGGCGCTGAAGCAGCGTGAGCACGGCGGCGGAGCCGCTCGGGCAGTCGGCGGGCAGACCGCGGCCGAGGCCGCGCTTCACGGCGCCGATGGCGCTGAGCTGGCGGGCCAGTTCCGCGTATTCACGCTGTGCGGCCATGGCATCCACCCTCACTTTTCGTTGCTTAGGGCAACCATAGAAGCAGTTGGTTGCCACAGGCAAACTAAAACCGGACCAACGGGCTAAAGGGCTGGCAAAGGTCTCGGACCCCGGAGGTAAAGCCGCCGGTCAGCGGGGGTTGGGCCGGGCGGCGGAGATTCGCTAGGGTCCTGCCCCATGGCACACAACCCCCATGCACCGCAGGGCGCCCCGGGCCCCGAGGGCCAGCACGACCCGGCGGGCTCCACTCAGATGTTCCGCGCCTTCGTCGACGAGCCGCCCCAGGGCGGCCGCGCGCAGCGGCAGGCGGCGGCCCCGGCGGGCCCGCGCATCGGCCTCATCGTGGGCGTGGTCGCGGCGATCGTGATCGTGGCCGCGGTGGCCTGGCTGGCGCTGAAGTAACGCTCCGGCGCGCGCCCGCACGTGGGTGCGCGCCCGGAAGACGCGTCCGAGGCCCCCTCGGGGGCTACTTCCACTCCACGTCGACGTCACGCGTCTCGACGCGCATGCCGAGCGGAACGCGCCACCAGTCGACACAAACAGGCCAAGTCTTCTTCACGGTTCTCCCGGCCCTGAGGGGCGCCGGGAGCTTCCGCGTGGACTCGACGGTCCCCCAGTCCACGCCGAGGGCGCCGATGATGTGCGTACCGAGCGTCACCCTGCCCGAACGCACGGCGGAACCCCCGGTGTTGCGGAAGCTGACCGTCACGTCCTCGCACCACCGCTTCTCCCCGGCCGCACGCCGGGGCTCGCCGACTTTGAGGACGGCGGGGGCGGGGGGTTTCGGCTTGGGGTCCGGGTCCGGCCTCGGGTTCGGTCTGGGCTTCGGGGGAGTGCTGGGGGCGGGGGAGCCGCCGCTCGGGGAGCCTGGGCGGGCGCCGTCGCCTTCGCCGCTGTCTCCGCTCCCACCGTTGCCCGCGCCCTGGCCGCTCGGCGCGTCAGCGGAGCCGGAACTCGCGCTGCCGCCCGGCGACTTGCCCGCAGGGGAACCGGCGCCGGGCGAACCCTCACCGGAGGACGGGCTGTCACCGCCCTGGCCGCGACCGCCACCACCGCCACGGCCACCACTGTCCCGGCCGCCGCCACCTGTGCCGCCCCCGTCGCCCGCCCCGGACCCCCTCCCCGGCGGCCCTCCAGAAGCCTCCCCGTCCAACGGCACGAACTCCACGTCCCCGCTGGGCCCCACGCCCTTCCCGGCCCCCTTCTCGGGCCCGCCCCCGGCCGCACCGGTGGCCACATAGCCGTCCCGCCCGTCACCGCCACACGCGGCGACCAGCCCGCCAAGCCCCAGCACGACCGCCGAGGCGCCCGCTATCGCGCCCCGGCGGCCACGTCCGCCACTCCACGCACCACGAAGCATCGCGCCAGTGTGGCTGACGCCCCGTCAATTAGGAACCCTGTCAACAGGAATGGGCCGCGTCCGCGCGGTCGAAGCACACGACGATGAGGCGGGCGTGCGGGGCGCTGCTCGGGTGCGCGGAGGCCATCACCGCGTGGCCCTGGCCGAAGTCGGGGTGGTAGAGCGGCCGCTGATCCCCGTCGGGGTACGCGTAGTCGATGACGCCGGCCTCGTAGATGCGCCGGGTCGTCGGATCCTCGCGTACCCGGTCCATCAGCTGTGAGAGCTTCTCGTTGTACGGGTTCTCCAGCGAGACCGAGTGCAGTTGGGCGAGCACCGGGGGAGCCCAGCTCTTCTCCCAGTCGACCAGTATTTTCTCGCGCGCCATCCTGGAGAAGAGCATCCAGTCCATCATGTTCTGCGGAACTCCCCCGTCATCGGTGTAGCCGAGTGCGGAGAAAAGGTGGGTGAAAGGCTCGTTCCAGGCGACGAGGTCCCATTGCACATTGGTGACGTAGGCGATTTCCCGCTGGCCTTCCACCACGCGCTGCCACACCGCTTGTGAAGGGACCACCACACTGGTCTCGGGTCTGAGCGGGCGCGGCGGTTGTGTGCCGAGGGCCAGGATGTGCAGCTGCCGGTACTTGTCCTCGTCGAGGTGGAAGAGTTCGGCGATGTCCACGATGTGCCGGGTGTGAATGCGGCGGCCCTGAGCCTGCAGACGCCCCTTTTCCAGGGCCTGATAGGTGCCGCGCCCCCAATTCAGGGCGGTGTTGACCTGTTCCTGGGTCACCCCGCGCACCCGGGGGCCGGGGCGGGAGGACGGGCGCTCCCGCAGGCCGAGGGCGGACGGGCGCGTTCGCTCGCGCAGCGAGACAAGCCAAGTGGTCAGGGCCGTCCTGTCGCTGTCCGCCATGCCGTTTCCCCTCTTCCCCCTTCTTCCCCCGCCCCCGTGGTCCGCGGGAGCGCGGTGCGTGTGCGTCGCACCCACCCGCTCACCCGGCTGCCGCGCCAGAAATTCTAAGCGGCGGAGTCTCACTGGTCGCAGTCAGGGGTCTACGTATGGTCACCTTGTCCTTGCGGCGGCTCGCAGCAAGGACCGCCGCGGAAACACCCAGCAGAAATCTGTACCTATTCGGCAGCCCGTTGATCCCGGCCTCGCATTCCTAGTTGCATGGGGCACCAGAACGGCCCCCGGAGACACGAGCCCGCAACGAGGAGCATCCATGCCGACCCTTGGCTCGTTTCCCACGCGCAGGCCCGAACTTGAACTCGCGTTCGCCTGGCCGCGCGATGCCGTACCGCATCACGCGAAGCCGCTCACGGGACTGACCACGATTTCCCTGAGCGCGCTGCTGGAGAACGGACCCCCGGACGCCCTTCCGGCAGGTGCCCTGATCCTGCTGTCCGGGTCCGGGTCCGGGTCCGAGTCCGGGAACAGGAACGTGTCTGCCCCGATCCGCAGCCGCCTCACGGCCGCCGTCGAAGAACTGCTGCGGCGCATGGCCCTCGACGAGTGCGCCGGCCTCGTCGTCTCCGCGGCACCCGGCGAGCATCCGCCCTTCCCCCAGTCGATCCGCGACCTGTCCGACCGGACCGGCATGCCGCTGCTGGTCACCACTGCCCCACGGGAGCGCTGGGCGGGAGTGCATGCCGCGATCCAGAGACAGCGGCTCGTGGCGGCCGAGCGGCGTGCCGCGCAGCTCGATGCCCTGGTCTCCCAGGTGCCCGCCCAGGTCGCGGACCCGAAGGCCGCACAGCGCGTCGCGGACTGCCTCGCCGAGGCACTGGGCGCCCAGGTCCTCGTCAGCGGGCCGGAGCGCGTCCTCGCCACCTCGCCTCCCACAGCCGCCGAGCACCTGGTGCAGGCGTTCGTCCGGCAGTCGGCCGGGGAGGCGTTCCCCGGCACCGGATCCGCGTCCCACCACACCCAGCTGATCTCCCTGGCCCCGGGAGCCGGAGCCGACACCTTCCTCCTCGTCGCCCGCCGCACCCCGTTCGACGAGGCCGACCTGCGCTTGCTGCGGCACGCCGCCAAGCTCCTCGGCCTCGTCGTCCAGGCGCGCCGCGAGTACGGCGCGGCGGCCGAGTCGGCGCGGGCCGCACGCGGCGCCGCGGCCGAGCTGCTCCTGGACGGCGAGGTCGACAAGGCGCGACGCGTGCTGGCGGGCCTCGCGCCCGGCCTCCTCGACCCCGGCACCGCGAGGCTCTTCGTCATCGGGACCGAACCCGCGCGCCGGGACGTCGTCGTACGGCACTGTGAAACCGCCGTGTCCGGCCGTGCCTTGGCCGTGGCCGACCCGCGCGACGACCGCCGGGTCCTGGTCGTCGAACCGATCCGCCCCGGCGAGCCCGACGAACCGGTCGCCGCCGCGCTCACCCGACTGGTCGCCGCCCCGGGCCCGGCCTCCTCGCTGGGCGGCAGCGGGGCCTACTCCCTGTCGCTGCTCGCCGACGCCCTGCGCGAGGCGAGCACCGCGCAGCGCTTCGCGCTCTCCCGGGCGGACCGCGTCGCCGTGTCGGCACGCGAGACGGACCTGGCCGGTCTGCTCTGCCCGTACGACGCACAGCGCTGGGCGCGGGGACTGCTGCGCGCGCTCATGTCCGACCACCAGTGGGACCAGTTCCGCGAGACCCTGCCCACCGCGCTCGCCCACCCCTACACGGTGGCCGCCCGACGCCTGGAGCTGCACCGCAACACCGTCACGCGCCGCGTGGCGCGGGCCGCGGACCTGCTCGGCATGGACTTCACCTCGATCGGCGACCGAGTCGCCGTCGGCCTGGCGCTCGAACTCGTCACCCGGCGCGAACACAGGGACCCGCCCGTCCGCCAACACGACGGCGAGGAGCCGACCTTGCCCGCCCTCCTCGGTGGCCCCCACATCCACGCCTGGGCCGAGACCTTGCTGAGCCCGGCCCGCGCGGACCGCCGGGACCTGCTCACCACGGCCACGGCCTGGCTCACCCTCGACGCCCACCTCGAAGCGACGGCGCGCGACCTGGGCCTGGCGGAGGCCACGGTCCGCTCCCACCTCCGGGCCCTGGAGGCCCACTTGGGCCGGGACCTCTCCTCCCTCAGCGGCATACGCGACCTGCACATCGCCCTGTACGTCCTGACGGGCGCGCCCGCACTCACCAGCGGCGACCGCGACGTGCTGTGCGCGGCCGCGTGAGGTGGACACCCGGACGGGGGCATGCGGGTGCAGCCCCGCCGGGCCGATGCTCCCGGGTGGTGCGCGGCAGGGTCGAGGCCACGTCGCGAGGTGCACAACCCGCAGGTCGTACAGGCCGGTTGGTGCACGTACGCCATGGGCGCCCCGGCACCGTGTGCCTAGCGTTGCCTGGCGGAACGACTCCTCGGCCCGCGGGACGAGAACCGCCCGACTCCCGGACCGCACGGACCTCTTCTCCGTCCGCTCCGGTGCCGGACGCAGCCAGGCCCGGCGACGAAGCCCTGTCGGGTGGTGCTGCCGCGCCACCCGACGCGGGCACGGGCCGCGGGCTGCTCAGTGGGGGGCGTCGTCTGCCCCGGACGGCGCCCCCACCTGCCTTGCCCGGCGATCCGGCCGGAGCGGAACCTCTCAGTCCGCGATGAGCCCTTCCCGCAGCTGTGCCAGCGTCCGCGTCAGCAGGCGGGAGACGTGCATCTGCGAGATGCCGACCTCCTCGCCGATCTGGGACTGCGTCATGTTCGCGAAGAAGCGGAGCATGATGATGCGGCGTTCGCGCGGGGGGAGTTTGGCGAGGAGGGGCTTGAGGGACTCGCGGTACTCGACGCCCTCCAGGGCGGTGTCCTCGTAGCCGAGGCGGTCCGCGAGGGAGCCCTCGCCGCCGTCGTCCTCGGGGGCGGGGGAGTCGAGGGAGGAGGCGGTGTACGCGTTGCCGACGGCGAGGCCGTCGACCACGTCCTCCTCGGACACGCCGAGCACGGCGGCCAGTTCGGGCACCGTGGGGGAGCGGTCGAGGCGCTGGGCGAGCTCGTCGCTGGCCTTCGTCAGGGCCAGGCGCAGCTCCTGGAGCCGGCGCGGGACGCGCACGGACCAGCTGGTGTCCCGGAAGAAGCGCTTGATCTCGCCGACGACGGTCGGCATCGCGAACGTCGGGAACTCCACGCCGCGTTCGCAGTCGAACCGGTCGATCGCCTTGATGAGGCCGATGGTGCCGACCTGGACGATGTCCTCCATCGGTTCGTTGCGGCTGCGGAAGCGTGCCGCGGCGTACCGCACCAGGGGGAGGTTGAGCTCGATCAGGGTGTCTCTGACGTAGGCACGCTCGGGGCTGTCCTGGTCGAGTGCGGCGAGCCGCAGGAAGAGGGAGCGGGACAGGGTGCGGGTGTCGATGGCTCCCGGGGCCGGGGATACGGCCTCGGAACCCTTGAGCGCGTCGGGCGCTGATTCGCTCGCACTGTCTTCAAGCGTGAGCGTGAGCACCTTCGAGCTGCCCTGGTCTGCGGACATGCCACCCCCTTGAGGTCGCGGACGGTCGCGGCCGGCGCCCCGTCGAAGGAACGCAGCCTCCACCTGAATACCGGCGGCGGGGCCCCGGCAAACGCGGTTCCAGCAGAATGTCACATGTCGGCAACACGCTGTAGTGACTTGTCGACAAGTGAGGGTGACGTCCGTGCAGGAAAGAGGGGGTCTCAGACTTTTTCGGCCGCGACTCCGTCGGTAACGGCCGAAAGGCGGTTCCACCCGATACGGTTACGCCTCGATCCGATTTGCGGACCGAAGCCGCGCGAAGCTTCTGGCCAACAGTCGCGACACATGCATCTGGGAAACGCCCAATTCGGCGCTGATCTGGGACTGCGTCAGATTGCTGTAGTAGCGAAGCAGCAGGATCCGCTGTTCCCGCTCGGGCAGTTGGACGAGCAGATGCCGGACCAGGTCGCGGTGCTCGACGCCGTCCAGGGCCGGGTCCTCGTACCCGAGCCGGTCGAGCAGCCCCGGCAGCCCGTCGCCCTCCTGCGCGGCCTCCAGGGACGTCGCGTGGTACGAACGCCCGGCCTCGATGCAGGAGAGCACCTCCTCCTCGGTGATCCGAAGCCGCTCGGCGATCTCGGCGGTCGTGGGCGAGCGCCCGAAGGACGTGGTCAGGTCCTCCGTCGCCCCGGTGACCTGCACCCACAGCTCGTGCAGCCGCCGCGGTACGTGGACGGTGCGCACGTTGTCGCGGAAGTACCGCTTGATCTCGCCGACGACCGTGGGCATGGCGAAGGTCGGGAACTGCACGCCCCGGTCGGGGTCGAAGCGGTCGATGGCGTTGATGAGGCCGATGGTGCCGACCTGGACGACGTCCTCCATCGGCTCGTTGCGGCTGCGGAAGCGGGCGGCGGCGTAGCGCACCAGGGGCAGGTTGGCCTCGATGAGCGCGCCGCGCACCCTGCCGTGCTCGACGGTGCCCGGCTCCAGCTCCTTGAGCTGGGCGAAGAGCACCTGGGTGAGGGCGCGGGTGTCGGCGCCCCTGCTGCTTTGCGCCTTCGCGGGCGGCGGCTCCGTGGCCTGCGCGGGCGGGGCCTCGGGCGCCCGGGCGTGTGGCGCCTCCGTGGCCCGGGCGGGCGGGGTCTCGGGCGCCTGTGCGGGTGGTGCTTCGGGCGCAGAACTGGCCGGCACGGTCAACGCCACCCCTTCTCCGGCGAGTCCGGCCGAGCTCGGTCAAGCCCGGTCGACCTCGGTCAACTCATCCGTCAAAAGCGGTCATAGCATCACAAGACATGTGCACTGTGTGCAAGCACCTGATAACTCCGTGTTGAGGGGCAAGTTGGGGCAGAAGACGCGAAACGGCCCCGCACCGTTCCCGGTGCGGGGCCGTGGAAAACGCGGCGGCGGCCTCAGAACTCGTAGTCGGCGATCACCCACGTGGCGAACTCGCGCCACAGTCCGACGCCCGCCTGGTGCGCCGGGTGCTCCAGGTACCGGGTGAGCGCATCGGTGTCGTCGACGGCCGAGTTGATGGCGTAGTCGTACGCGATGGGGCGCTCGGAGATGTTCCAGGCGCACTCCCAGAAGCGCAGCTCGGGGATGATCCCGCCGAGCTCCTCGAAGGCCTTGACACCGGCGGCGACGCGCGGGTCGTCGCGCTCGACGCCGTCGTTGAGCTTGAAGAGGACCAGATGGCGGATCACGGGCGCTCCCTCAGTCGTCCTTGCCGCCGTTGGCGACCCAGGTCATGAAGTCGCCGATGGCCTTGGCGGCGTTCGAAATGCCCTCGAACCCTACCTGGACGTAGTCCGCGGCCTTGGCCGGGTCGGTGATGATCACGTACAGGACGAACACCACGAGGACGAAAAGAATGATCTTTTTCGGGTCCTTCACGCTGTGGCCTCCCCTTGCCCGTTCATCCCCGAGCCCCCGTATGCCGTGTTCCGTGCCATGTTCCGTGCCGTGTTCCGCTTGTGCCGGGCGAGTCTAACGTGGCGCGAACTCACCAGGTTTTTAAGGACCAATGACCCGGCGGCAGAGGCCCTTCGCCTGGCCGTTCCCGGTTGCGGGCGGCGCAGGATGGTGGTGAGCCCGGCGGATCTGGCAGGAATCCACGGGCCAGGGACCGGTCTCCACTGCGGGGTCCGCGCCGTCCTCTTCCCCCGGTGGCGGCGTTGACTTGAGAGTTCGGTCCTCATCGGGGGGAGCGGCTTGTCCCCCCGATGCCGCTTCCCCCGTCCTATCGGAAGAAGGCCCCGGCGCCATGACGGCGCCGGGGTTTTTCCGTGTCTGTTCGGTGTTCTTCGGAGCCGCATCCCGTGTTCTTCGGCGCTTGTCCGGACCGACCCGGGAAATGACGAAGCACTCGTGATCAATACCCCCGGTCCGTATGCTTGTCCGTATTACGGGGGGTGATGCATCCCATGCAGATGGTCATTCACGTACGGCTGTCCGTGGCCACGGACGAACTGCCCAGGTTTCTCGTTCCCGCCGCCGAGCCGACGCTGCGCGCCCTTTTCGAACGGATGGGCGGAACGCTTCAGTCCTTGAGCCTGCACCCGCCCGACGGCGTCGAGCTGTATTTCACGCTGCCCGCCGAACCCCAGCCGACCGCCGACACCATCGACCGGACCATGCGCCTCCTGCGCACCGCCTTCGCCCTGCGCCCCGGCCCCCACCAGATCGTCCCCCCGACCCGCACGGGCACCACCGGCACCCGCCGCCTCCAGTTCGGCGGCACCCGCGGGCGCGGCCGGGTGTGCGCCGAGTGCGGCGGGGTCGACGAGCGGCACGAGCGGGGGTGCCCGCGTTCGCGGAGCTGAGGGGCGCGGGCGTGGTCCCGGTGCGTCGCGCCGGGCGGTGCGGCCGCCGCGGCGGCTCCCGCGCGACACCTGGCAGCCGCCCCTCCCGCTCGGGTACGCCGCCAGCATCCAGGGGCTCGGCGGCTTCGCGGCCCCGCTGCTCGCGGGGGCGAGCTTCACCATGGCCGCGCTGCTCCTGCCGACCCTCGCCGCGGACCAGCCCCGCTTCGCCCGTTGGCCGGACGCGGCGGTGTCCCTGTTCATCGCCTCCGGCCTCGCGCAGATCGGCGCCGTCCAGGCCGCCGTCTGGGCCCGCCGCTACGACACCCTGCCCGAGGAGTTGGCCCAGTGGTGGCCCGGCGAGGTGCGCGACGGGCGGCCGACCCGCTGGCTGCGCAACGTCCAGCGCGGCCACGCCACCCTCAGCCTGCGCTGGGCCGACCGCACCCGCGGCTTCTACCACGCCGGAATCGTCCTCCTCCTGAGCGGCACCCTCGTCGTCGGCGTACCCCCGGGCCGGGTGCCGGGCCCCCGCTGGACCCTCATCGGCACGGCCGCCCTCGGCCTCGCCGGAGAACTGGCCTGGCTGGTCCACGCGGCCTTCCTCGACCGCACCCGCCGCCGCGCGGCCCACGGCCATGTGGCGGCCGCGGTGGCGGGCCTCGTCGCGGGAGCGGCGCTGCTGCCGCCCTTCGGCGGGGCTGGGCGGGTGGTGGCGGGGGTGGTGCTGGGCGGGGCGGCGGTGGGGCATGCCGTGGTGGCGGCACGGGCGGCACGGGCGGTACGAGGCACGGGGGCAGCCGCGCCGCCGAGGGCGTGGTCGGCGACGGCCTTCGCCACGGGCACCGCCGTGCTCGCCGCCGCCGCGACCCTGCTCCTCACGACGGATTCGACGCCGGCCCGCGTGGCGGTGGCGACGAGCGCGGCGCTGGCCGCCGGGGCCCATCTGGCGCGGTTCGTCGCGCTGGTACTCGCGGAGCGGGCGGAGGACGAGGAGGAGCAGTGAGGGGGCGACGGGTCTGCTCCGGGCAAGGGAGGGCGGGGCGGCCCCTGCTGACGGCACGGTCGATTCCGTCCCGCCGACCGCGCGGCCCCGTGTGCCCGCAGCGGTGGCTGGGCCTTCAACTCGATCCGGTCCCCGCCCAGTTCGCCGGTCGCCGGGAGCGGGCGCCGGGAGTGCGGTGGGAGCAGGCAGTGGGGGCCGAACGCGAGACACCCCGCCGACCCAGTTTCCTGGGCCTACGGGGTGTCTATGGCGGTAGCGGAGGGATTTGAACCCTCGGTGACTTGCGCCACACTCGCTTTCGAGGCGAGCTCCTTCGGCCGCTCGGACACGCTACCGAGAGAGATCCTAGCCCAAGGTGGGCCGTGGACCGAAATCCGTTTGGACTACCCCTCGGCGGGCGGGCCGCCGCGGTCCCGGGAGCGGGCGAAGAAGTCGGTGAGCAGCCGCGCGCCCTCCTCGGCGAGCACCCCTTCGACGACTTCGGGCCGGTGGTTGAGGCGGCGGTCGCGCAGCAGGTCCCACAGGGAGCCCGCGGCACCGGCCTTGGCGTCGCGGGCGCCGTAGACGACGCGTTCCAGGCGGGACTGCTGGAGCGCGCCCGCGCACATCACGCACGGCTCCAGGGTGACGACGAGCGTGCACCCGGGCAGCCGCCAGCCGCCGAGCTTCGCGGCGGCCCGGCGCAGCGCGAGGATCTCGGCGTGCGCGGTGGGGTCGCCCCCGGCTTCGCGTTCGTTGTGGCCGGTGGCGAGCACCGTCTCGCCGTCCGCGGCGAGCACGACGGCGCCGACGGGCACGTCACCGCCCCGGACGGCCCGTTCGGCCTCGTCCAGGGCGATCCGCATGGGCGCCCGCCAGCGCTCTCGTACCGGATCTGGGAGTTGGGTCACACGGTGAACCTAACGGACGGTTTCGAGGACCTCCGCGGCTCCGAGGATGTCGGCGATCTCGTTGAGCGCGTCGCCGCTCTCCAGGCTCAGCAGGCCCTTCTCCGGCACGCCGAGGTCGCTGAGGATCTGTGTGTCCCCGAGCGGCCCGGAGGGCACGGCCTCGCCCGCGGCGTCCGGTCCTTCCGTGTCGTCGTCGGAGCTGTCGGACTCGCCGTCCTCGGTGCCGTCGAGGTTCAGCGCCTCCAGGGCGTCGGCCTCGTCGTCCGGGTCGCGGCCCAGCATCTCGTCGGTGAGCAGGATCTCGCCGTAGGCGCTGCGGGCGGCGGCCGCGGCGTCGGAGACGTAGATCCGCGGGTCCTCCTCGCCGTCCACACGGACGACGCCGAACCAGGCGTCTTCCTGTTCGATGAAGACGAGGACTGTGTCGTCGTCGGCGCCCGTGATGCCGGCGGCGGCCTCACGGGCCAGGTCGGTCAGATCCGACAGGGTCTCCACATCGTCGAGCTCCGTGTCGCTCGCTTCCCACCCGTCTTCGGTGCGCGCGAGCAGTGCGGCGAAGTACACCGTGACTCTCCCACTGTTCATAGGCGCCGGTTGGGGGTCCCCCCGGCGGACGTCGGCGGCGGGAGTGCTGTTCCAAGCCCCGCCCACTCGGAATCGTGGCAGAAACAACGGCTTCAGGAGAGGTCTTCGGACCGCTGTGTCCGCGTCGCGTTGCGAATCACATGCCGCTTTCGGGCCGCGGCCCCCCGGCGGCTACCAGCGGAACGTACGCATACGCATCGCCTGTCGCAGTCGGGCCGCCCGTGCGCGGCGTGGTGTCACCCGGGCCCGCAGCTCGCGGGCCTCGGTCAACTCGTGCAGGAACTGGGCACGGCGCCTGCGCCGCTCGGCTTCCGTCTCGCGTCGCCTGCGTCGCTCGGCGTCGCTCTCGCGCGCTTCCCGGTCGGGCATAGGCCACACCACCCCAGTTCGTACGTCCACCTTCCCCCCGTGGCCGGGGTTGATGCCAGCGCGGGGGGATCAGGGGGCCGCTTCGCCCGGTTACTGTTGAACAATGCGGATCCACGTCGTCGACCACCCGCTGGTGGCGCACAAACTCACCACGCTGCGCGACAAGCGCACCGACTCCCCGACCTTCCGGCGCCTGGCCGACGAGCTGGTCACCCTGCTCGCGTACGAGGCCACCCGGGACGTGCGCACCGAGCAGGTCGACATCGAGACCCCCGTGGTCGGGACGACCGGCGTCAAGCTGTCGTATCCGCGGCCGCTGGTCGTGCCGATCCTGCGCGCCGGGCTCGGCATGCTCGACGGCATGGTCCGCCTGCTCCCGACCGCCGAGGTCGGCTTCCTCGGGATGATCCGCAACGAGGAGACGCTGCAGGCGTCCACGTACGCGACCCGGATGCCGGAGGACCTCTCCGGCCGCCAGGTCTACGTCCTCGACCCGATGCTCGCCACCGGCGGCACGCTGGTCGCGGCGATCCAGGAGCTCATCAAGCGCGGCGCGGACGACGTGACCGCCGTGGTGCTTCTCGCCGCCCCGGAGGGCGTCGAGGTCATGGAGCGCGAGCTGGCGGGCACGCCGGTGACGGTCGTGACGGCGGCGGTGGACGAGCGCCTCAACGAGAACGGGTACATCGTGCCGGGTCTCGGCGACGCGGGGGACCGCATGTACGGGACGGCCGAGTAGCCGCCCGGGAACGAGTACGGGAACGGGAGCGCTGAGCGGCCCCTCGGGCGCTCAGCAGTTCTTGCCGTCCGACCGCTCGGCCTTCGCGGGCTTCGGCGCGGGCGCGGCGAGTGCGGCAAGCGCCTTGTCGGCGTCCGGCTTCTTCGCCAGGTCCTTGAACTTGCTGCCGAGGATCAGGTCGACCTCGCCGCCCTTGCGGGCGTCCGTCTGCTTGGCGGCGCCCTTGAGCTGGGTGGCGAGCACCGGCAGCGCGGTGTCGGCGGCGGACTTCGCGCCGAGCACTATCCCCGGGCCCTCGACCTTCTTGTCGAACGCCTTCGTCGCGTTGCCCACGTCGCCGATGGCGAAGCCGCGCTTCTTCAGCTCGGCGGCGGTCTCCTTGGCGAGGCCGCCGCGCGGGGTGGCGTTGAAGACGTTGACGGTGATCTGGCGGGGCGGGGGGAAAGCTTTCGGCTTGGTCTTGCGCGCCGCGTCCGCCGATGCCGGTCTCGTCGCGCAGTCCTTCGCCCCGCCCGCCGCCGACGCCTTGTCGTCGCCGGAGAACACGTCGATGAGCTGGAGGCCGCCCCAGCCGAGCAGCCCGGCCGCGGCGAGCGACGCGACGGCCGCGAGCACGATCCGGCGACGACCGCTCGGGCGGCGCATTCGCGGGTATTTGTCCCCCGTGATGCGGTACTTGCCGCCCATGCCGGGGGGAGTGAGCATGCTCATGGGCGCAGCGTAGTGCCGCGCGGCGGTGATTCCTACTAAATGATCATTGCCCGGCGCCAAGGCCAACCCGAAAGGGCCAACGTGGCGCGGGGCCCGGGCTCAGCCCAGTTCGAGAACGCGGGCGTGCAGCACCTGGCGCTGCTGGAGCGCGGCACGGACGGCGCGGTGCAGCCCGTCCTCCAGGTACAGGTCGCCCTGCCACTTCACGACGTGCGCGAAGAGGTCGCCGTAGAACGTGGAGTCCTCGGCGAGCAGCGTTTCCAGGTCCAGCTGGCCCTTGGTCGTCACGAGCTGATCGAGGCGGACCGGGCGCGGCGCGACGTCCGCCCACTGCCGGGTGCTTTCCCGGCCGTGGTCGGGGTACGGCCGGCCGTTTCCGATGCGCTTGAAGATCACACGGAAAGCCTACCGGTCAAGGCTCTCCGGGCGCAGCCATGGCGGCCGAGTGCGACCCTGGGAAATGACGCCGTAAACCGGGACAAACCCGGAACTCTCAAGCCGGGAGCAGGGGCCGAAGTGAGCGACAGCCAGCCGATGCCGTCCACACCCGATGGCGGAAACCCCCCGAACGAGTCCGTGTCCGACCCCGCGCTGACGCCGTCCGCACTGCCCCCGGAGGCCGCCGGGATCGCCGCCGGATACGCCTTCGAAGGACCCGCCCTCGACCTCGGCGCGCTGCTGTGGGACGGACAGTGCCTCCCCGGGGCGCAGGTGCGCATCCCGCTGCCGATGCTCAACCGGCACGGGCTCGTCGCGGGCGCCACCGGCACCGGCAAGACCAAGACCCTCCAGCTGATCGCCGAGCAGCTGTCCGCCCAGGGCGTGCCCGTCTTCCTCGCCGACATCAAGGGCGACGTCTCGGGGATCTCGGCGCCCGGCGAGGCCAACGACCGGGTCAGCGGGCGGGCCAGGGACGTGGGGCAGGAGTGGGTGCCGCGCGGGTGCCCGTGCGAGTTCTACGCCCTTGGCGGGATCGGCACCGGGATCCCCGTGCGGGCCACGATCACCAGCTTCGGCCCGGTCCTGCTCTCGAAGGTGCTCCAGCTGAACCAGACGCAGGAGCAGTCGCTCGGCCTGATCTTCCACTACGCCGACCAGAAGGGCCTCGAACTCGTCGACCTGAAGGACCTGCGCGCCGTCGTCGCCTTCCTCACCTCGGACGAGGGCAGGCCCGAGCTGAAGACGGTCGGTGGCCTGTCCACGGCGACCGCCGGGGTCATCCTGCGGGCGCTGACGGCGTTCGAGGCGCAGGGGATGGGGGACTTCTTCGGGGAGCCGGAGTTCGACACGCGTGAACTGCTGGGTGCGGGTGCGGGTGCGGGTGTTGGGGAAGGGGCGGGTGCCGGTGCCGGTGCCGGTGCCGGTGCCGGATCGGGTGGGGCGGGCCTCGTCTCCGTACTCGAACTG
Source organism: Streptomyces sp. NPDC040610 (assembly GCF_055594065.1). Classification (NCBI taxonomy): domain Bacteria; kingdom Bacillati; phylum Actinomycetota; class Actinomycetes; order Kitasatosporales; family Streptomycetaceae; genus Streptomyces; species Streptomyces sp. NPDC040610. The sequence continues at coordinate 50,578 of NZ_JBVIXA010000018.1, forward strand.
CCCTCCGTGCAGGACAAACCCGCACTCTTCTCGACCTTCCTGATGTGGCTCCTCGCCGACCTGTACCACGACCTGCCCGAGGTCGGGGATGTGGACAAGCCCAGGCTCGTCTTCTTCTTCGACGAGGCCCATCTGCTGTTCAGCGGCGCCTCCAAGGCGTTCCTGGAGTCCATCACGCAGACCGTGCGGCTGATCCGGTCCAAGGGCGTCGGCGTCTTCTTCGTGACCCAGACCCCGAAGGACGTGCCCGCCGACGTCCTCGCGCAGCTCGGCAACCGGGTGCAGCACGCGCTGCGCGCCTTCACACCCGAGGACGAGAAGGCCCTCAAGGCGACGGTCCGTACGTTCCCGAACTCCGCGTACGACCTGGCGGAGACGCTCACCGCCATCGGCACCGGCGAGGCCGTCGTCACCGTGCTCAGCGAGAAGGGCGCGCCCACGCCGGTCGCGGTCACCCGGCTGCGGGCGCCGCAGTCGCTGATGGGGCCGATCGCGGCGGCGGACCTGGAGCGGGCCGTCCGGGATTCGCCGCTGTACGGGCGGTACGCGGAGGCGGTGGACCGGGAGTCGGCGTACGAGCGGCTGAGCGGGCGGGAGGCCGAGCGGGCCGCCGCGCCCGCTCCGGCGGAGGCTCCGCGTCCGGCGAAGGCCAAGGCGAAGGAGAGCGGGGGCGGGTCCGTCGTCGAGCAGGTGATGGGCAGCGGGATGTTCAAGTCGCTGCTGCGGTCGATGGGGACGCAGATCGGGCGGGAGATCTCGCGGTCGGTCTTCGGCACGGCCAAGCGCCGGCGGTAGCCGCCGGGGGTGGTGGCCGCCGAGGGTGACCTCGGCCCGGGAGCGCCCTCGGCCGGGGCGGCTAGCCCTTCGCCGCCTTCGCCGCCGCCTTCATCTCCTGCTTGTGCGCGCGGACCTTCTGCAGCGACTCGGGTCCCGTGATGTCCGCGACGGACCGGAACGCCTTCGGCTCCCCGTACGCCCCCGCCGCCTCCTGCCAGCCCTTGGGCCGCACGCCCAGCTGCTTGCCGAGCAGGGCCAGGAAGATCTGGGCCTTCTGCTTGCCGAAGCCGGGCAGCTCGTTCAGGCGCCGCAGCAGCTCCTTGCCGTCGGCCGCGTCCCGCCAGACGGCCTCCGCGTCGCCTTCGTAGTGCTCCACCAGGTACTGGCACAGCTTCTGCACGCGCCCGGCCATCGCGCCCGGGTAGCGGTGCACGGCGGGCTTGGCGGAGAGCAGCTCGACGAAGGCGTCCGGGTCGTGGGCCGCGATGTCGTGGGCGTCGAGGTCGTCCGCCCCCATCCGCTGGGCGATCGTGTACGGACCCGCGAACGCCCACTCCATGGGCACCTGCTGGTCCAGGAGCATCCCTACGAGCGCGGCCAGCGGGCTGCGGCTCAGCAGCGCGTCGGCCTCTTCTTGCTGTGCGAGGTGCAGCGTGGCGTCCATGGGGCGATCATCTCGCGGGCGCGGGGGGTTCGCAGGGCGGGGCGCGGGGGTGTCGGAGTGGACCGGTGGAGGCACCTGGGGCGGGCGGCGCGGGAGTGGACCGGTGGAGGCACCTGGGGCGGGCGGCGCCGGAGGGGCCCTGCGGGAGCACCCGCGGCCGCGCCGGAAAAGCGGGTGCGGGCGCGGCGGGCTGCCGCCTAGCCTGGGAGGCATGTCTACGCCCCGCATCTCCTAGCCAGGACACACGCCTTCACGTCACCCGTGTGTCCTTTCGCTATTGCGGAGCGTTTCCCCATGCTTTCTGTACGTGACGTCGACCTGCGCGTCGGCGCCCGGACCCTGCTGTCCGGCATCTCCTTCCACGTGGGCCCCGGCGACCGCGTCGGCCTGGTCGGCCGTAACGGAGCGGGCAAGTCCACCCTCCTGAAGACCCTCGCCGGACCGGCCCCGAGCGCCACCGGCACGATCACCCGCACCGGCTCCCTCGGCCACCTCGCCCAGGACCCGGCCGCCGCCGACCCCGCGGCCACCGTCACCGACCGGATCCTGTCCGCGCGCGGCCTCGACGAGGCGGTGCGCGCGCTCAGGGCCGCCGAGGCCGCCCTGGCCCGCGGCGCCGACAGCGCCGACGGGCGGGCCGCGCTCGCCGCCTACGCCCGCGCCGACGACGCCTTCCAGGCCCGCGGCGGCTATGGGGCCGAGGCCGAGGCCGCCCGGGTCGCGGCCGGGCTCGGCCTGCCCGAGCGGGTCCTCGGGCAGGCCGTGGGCGAGCTGTCGGGCGGTCAGAAGCGCCGCGTCGAACTCGCCCGGATGCTGTTCGCGCGCCCCGACACCCTGCTGCTCGACGAGCCCACCAACCACCTCGACCGGGACTCGGTGGAGTGGCTCCGGGCGTTCCTGCGCGCGTACCCGGGCGGTGTCGTCCTGGTCAGCCACGACGTGACGCTGCTCGCCGACGTCGTCAACCGCGTCTTCCACCTCGACCCCGGCCGCGCCGCCCTCGACGTCCACAACACCACCTGGTCCGCCTACCTCGCCCAGCGCGCCGCCGACGAGCGCCGCCGCACCCGGGAGCGCGCCAACGCCGAGCGGAAGGCCACCGCCCTGCGCACCCAGGCCGACCGGATGCGCGCCCACGTCGCCACCGCGACCGCCGCGAAGAACATGGCGCGCCGCGCCGACCGGCTGCTCGCGGGCACCGAACCCGCGCGGCGCGGCGAGAAGGTCGCCCGCATCCGGCTCCCCGAACCCGCGCCCTGCGGCCGCATGCCCCTCGGCGCCGTCAGCCTGGAGAAGTCGTACGGGGCCCTGAAGGTGCTGCACGGCGTGGACCTCGCCGTGGACCGGGGCAGCCGCCTGGTCGTGCTCGGCTTCAACGGGGCCGGGAAGACGACGCTCCTGCGCCTCCTCGCCGGGCGCGAGACGCCGGACGCGGGCCGGGTCGTGCGCGGGCACGGGCTGCGGATCGGGTACTTCGGGCAGGAACACGACACCCTGGACGGGGAGTCGACCGTACGGGAGAACCTCGCGGCGGCCGCGCCCGGCCTGACCGACGGCGAGGTGCGGCGGGTGCTCGGGTCGTTCCTGTTCGGCGGCGACGACGCGGACAAGCCCGCCAAGGTGCTCTCCGGCGGCGAGAAGACCCGCCTCGCCCTGGCCGGACTCGTGCACTCCGGCGCCAACGTCCTGCTCCTGGACGAGCCCACCAACAACCTCGACCCCGCCTCCCGCGACGAGGTCCTCGCCGCCGTCGGCACGTACCCCGGAGCGATCGTGATGGTCACCCACGACGAGGGCGCGCTCGACGCCCTGCGCCCCGACCGGGTCCTCGTCCTGCCCGACGGGACCGAGGACCTGTGGAGCACGGAGTACCGGGAGTTGGTCGCCCTCGCGTGAGATCGGTCGGGGCGGCGCGGGCGGAAACCCGCGCGCGGGGCGCGTGGGCCGTGTGCTTGCATGCCCGGATGATCGACCGACGCAAGGGTGCCGTGGACCTTCTCGTACGACGACGGGTCCCCGCCGACCTCGACGCCTGCGTGCGCGTCCTCGCCGACGTGCACGACGGCGACGGCTACCCCACCAACTGGCCCGCCGACCCGGCCGGTTGGCTGACGCCGTCCGGGTCGTTCGGGGCGTGGGTGGCCGAGGCCGACGGGGACGTCGTGGGGCACATCGCGCTCTGCGGTCCCGGGGCGGACGACGTGGCGCCGGGGATGTGGAGCGCGCGGGACGGCTCGCCCGTCCGACGGACGGCCGTGGTCAGCCGGTTGTACGTGGGCCCGGGCGCGCGCGGGCGGGGGATCGGCGCGGTGCTCCTCGACCGGGTGGCGGGGGCCGCGCGGGAGCGGGGGCTGTGGCCGGTGCTCGACGTGGTGGCCACGGACGCGGGGGCGGTGGCGCTGTACGAGCGGGCGGGCTGGGAGCTGCTCGGGGTCGGTGAGCAGCGGTGGAGCGAGGAGCAGCGGGTGCGGGTGCGGTGCTACGCGGGGCCGGGGGCGGTGCCGGGTGCCGTGCCGAGGTCGGAGTCGGCGTAGGCGGCCCCACTCGCCTCGTCCGCCTCACCCGCCTCACCCGCCGTCTCCGCTCCACCCGCCTCGCCCGCCGCGTCCCGCAGCGCCCCCAGGAACGCCCGCAGCACCGGCCCTTGAGGAGCCGTCGCCCGTACCGCCGCCCAGATCGACCGCACCGGCTCCGGATCGGTGACCTCGCGCACGACCCACCCGGAGCGGCCTTTGTCCGTGCCCGGCGCCGTGACCAGGCCCATCTCCGGCACCAGGGCGACGCCGACCCCGGCAGCCACGAACCCCTGCGCGGTCGCGTAGTCCCCGCTCTCCACGACGAAGTCCGGTGTGAACCCGGCCGACCCGCACGCGTCGAGGACCGCGTCCAGGCAGGGGCCCGGCAACTCGCTGCCGACGAAGGGCTCTTCGGCGAGGTCGGCCAGGCGCAGCTCCGTGCGGGCGGCGAGGGGGTGGGCCGGGGGCAGCACGGCGCGGTAGCGGTCGTCCAGGAGGTGGACGAAGCGGATGCCGTCGACCGGGGGCGCGTCGTGGCGCCGGACCACGAGGGCCACGTCGGTGCGGCCCGCCTTCACCTCGGGCAGCGGGTCGTCCGGGTCGGTGAGGCGCAACTCGGCCCGTACGCCGGGGTGTTCGCGGCGCAGCCGGGCAAGGGCGGGAGCGGCGACGCGGGCGCCCGCGGTGGCGAAGTACCGTACCGAGATCCGGCCCGTGCGGCCGGTCCGCAGATCGGCGAGGGCCGTCTCCGCGCGGGCGACGTGGTGGCCGATGGCCGTCGCGCAGTCGGCGAGGAGCAGCCCGGCGTCCGTGGGCCGCACCCCGCGTCCGGTGCGCTCCAGGAGCGGGGTGCCCGCCTCCTTCTCCAGGGCCGCCATCTGCTGGCTGACCGCGGACGGGGTGTAGCCGAGGTTCCGGGCCGCCGCGGTGACCGAGCCGCTGGTGACGACCGCCCGCAGGATCTGCATGCGCCGCATGTCGAGCATGCGGCCAGCGTACGCCCTGAATGCAGCAGGGCTTAAGTCTGCCTTCGAATCTTTTCGCTTGTCTTACGAATGGGGCCGGGGCACCGTCGAGGACATGCGAATCGCCGTCCTCGCCCTGCTGTGGGGCTCGAGTTTCCTGTGGATCAAGCTGGCCCTGGAGGGCGGGCTCGCGCCGCTGCACGTGACGATCGTGCGCTGCGCGCTCGGCGCCGCCGTCCTCCTCGTCCTCGCCCGCTCGGCCCGCCGGCGGCTGCCGCGCGACCGGCGCGTCTGGGGCCATCTGCTGGTAGCGGCCCTGTTCTGCAACGCGCTGCCGTTCCTGTTCTTCAGCATCGGCGAGCAGACGGTCGACTCCGGTGTCGCGGGCGTCATGAACGCCACGACCCCGCTGTGGTCCCTCGGGCTCGGACTGCTTCTCGGTACGGAGCGTGGGCTCGGCCCGAAACGGCTCGCCGGGCTCCTTCTCGGCTTCGGCGGCACCCTGCTGATCTTCGCGCCCTGGCAGCAGTCGGGGCTCACCAGCCCGGGCGCCCTCGCGCTCCTCGCCGCCGCCGTCAGCTACGCCGTCGCCTTCGCGTACATGGCCCGCCACCTCATCGGCCGCGACACCCCGCCGCTCGCCCTGTCCGCCGCCCAACTCCTCGCCGCCACCGGCCTGACCACGCTCGGCCTGCCCGCGAGCCCGCACACGGAGTCGGCGCCGACCCTCACCGGCGTCCTCGCCGTCGTCGTCCTCGGCGTGTTCGGCACCGGCCTCACCTTCCACCTCAACTCCCGCCTCATCGCCGACGAGGGGCCGACCGCGGCGGCCACGGTCGGCTATCTGCTCCCGGTCGTCTCGGTCGGCCTGGGCGCGCTGGTCCTGGGGGAGGAGGTCGGCGTGCGGGTGCTCGCCGGGATGGGGGTGGTGCTGGTGGGGGTGGGGCTCACCCGGGTGGGGCTTGCCCGGGCGGGGCGTTCGCAGGCGGGGGTCACGCGGTCGGCGGTTACGCGGCCGGGCGGGCCCCGGCCCGAGGCTCACCTGCCGAGCAGCGACCGCACCGCGGCCCGGTCCACGCCGGTGAGCGCGCGCAGGACCAGCGGGGTGAGCAGCACCAGCAGCCAGCCGAAGGCGCCGACTCCGGCGACCTGCCAGGGCGACTCGATGTAGTACGCGTGGTGCTCGCCGCCGGACGTGTAGTCGAAGAGGCGGTACCCCGGCCAGTCGGTGTAGCGCGCGAACACCCAGGAGTACGCCGGGAACAGCGCGACGACCCAGCCGGTCACCCACAGCGTCAGCGCCACCACGAAGCTCGTCACCCGCCACGGGAACATGACGACCTGGAACACCAGGGCCTTCCACCCGGCCGCGTCCCCGATCCGGGCCCGCACCCCCGCCCAGGCCCCGCCGTCGCCCGCCCGCACGGCGGCGGGCTCCGCCACCTCGACCCCGAGCTGCTCCCGCGCCCGCCGCCGCTCGACCCGGCCGAGCCCGCGCGCCCCGGCCAGCATCACCGCGAACACGGGCAGTCCGAGCAGCGTGACGGCGAGCCCCGCGCCCAGCGAGAACAGCGTGACGGCGAAGACGAACCCGGCGACGGCGATCGGCAGAGAGACGAGCGCGTACCCGAACTCGCGGAAGGTGACGGCGGCGAAGGGGGCGCGCCAGAAGGTGGGGCGCGGGGAGGCGGCGGGGCGCGGGGAGGGGACGCGCTCCCGGACCGGGGCCGGGGCCACGGAGTGAGCCGGAACGGGGGCGTAGGGGGGCGTGTCGATGGACATCAGAGGGCCTCGTATTCGTCTGTTCGCCCGGCAGGGGACGTACCGTGCTGACATGCCCACTCTGCTGCGGGCGCGGCTGCCGGGGCATAGGGGGAGGCGGTGTCCGGGGGTGTACCCAGCCCCCCTCTTCGCCCGGCCCCGCGGGCCGCGGGCGCCCCGGACCGCCGCGGCCGGAAATCGTTGAAGCGCACGCCAACGCCGACGGTCTCCCTCCGGACACCTCTCGCGACGGGCCCGGCTGCGGGATACTGGGGGATCATGTCGGCCCGGCCGTGGGGCCAGGCGGAGGTGACGGCGATGCGGCCCGAGAATCGTGGGGAGGACGAGGAACTCGTCCGGCCGGAGCAGGGGGAGCGGCAGCGGATCACCGACGTCCTGTCCGTCGCCGCGGCGGCGGTGGAGGTCGATCAGGTGCCGGAGGCGCTGTGCCGGGCGTGCGTGGAACTGCTGCCGGTCACGGGCGCGTCCGTCTCCCTCGGCCACCTCAGTTCCCTCAGCGGGGACTGCGGCGTCAGCGTGACGCTGTGCGCGAGCGACGCCGTCGCGGCCGGGCTCGCCGAGGCGCAGTACACCCTCGGGGACGGCCCGAGCCGACGCGCGCAGACGCTGGGGGCGCCGGTGCTCGCCGCGGACCTCACCAGTGGGCCCGACGCCCGGCGCTGGCCGGTGTTCGCCCAACAGGCCGTGGAGCTGGGCGGGTGCGCGGTGTTCTCGCTGCCCCTTGGCACCGGCGCGCTGGCGATCGGCACCCTCGACCTCTACCGCGACCGCCCCGGCGTGCTCTCCGAGCGGGACCTGCGGATCGCCCTGCTGGTCCGCGACGCCGTCACCTTCGCCGTCTCCAACCTCCAGGCCGGATCCGGGAGCGGGTTCGATCAGGACGACGGCGGAGTAGCGTCGTGGGTGGAGGCCGCCGAAGCCGACCACGTCGAGGTCCATCAGGCCGTCGGCATGGTGATGGTGCAGCTGGGCGTCGATCCGGATCAGGCCCTTGACCGGCTCAGAGCCCGCGCCTTCGCGCAGGGCAGGACGGTGAGCGAAGTGGCCCGCGACGTCGTCGCCCGCACCTTCCGCTTCCCCGACGCGGAGGGGACGCCGGCCGACCACGACGACAGCCCCGATCAGGACCATGGGCGCCACGGCGACCGCGAAGGAGACAGCGAACGGTGACGAACCGCGAACAGCAGCTCGCCGAGGCGTTCGTGGGCCTTGCCGACACGCTCGCCGACGACTTCGACCCGGTCGTCCTGCTGCACCGCCTGGCTGGGCACTGCGTCGACATCCTCGGCGCCGACGTGGTCGGCGTCATGGTGGCCACGCTCCGCGGCGACCTGCGCACCATGGCCGTCTCCGACGAACGGGCCGCCGTCGTGGACCTGTTCCGGCCACAGACCACGGAGGGCCCCTGCCTGGACTGCTACCGCGCGGGGCGCCCCGTCGACGTACCCGACCTGGCGGGCACCGGCGCGCGCTGGCCGCGCGTCGTGCCGCTCGCGGTGCGCGCCGGTCTCCGGTCGGCGCAGGCGCTGCCGCTGCGCGTCAACCACCGGACCATCGGCGCCGTGGGCCTCTTCCACGCCGCGCCCGGCGGCCTGCTCCCGGCCGACCTGAAGCTGGCCCAGGCGCTCGCCGACGTCGCCGCCGTCGCACTGATCCACTGGACCCCGGAGCGGGCCCGCCCCTCCGACGTCCTCACCCACGTCCAGTCCGCCATCACCGCCCAGGCCGCCGTCGAAACAGCCACCGGCATGCTCGCCGAGTACGGCCGCCTGCACCCGACAGACGCCCGCCGCGCCCTGCACGCCTACAGCCACCACGACGGCGACAGCCCCGCCCACATCGCCCACGCCCTCATCCGCCGCACCCTGGCTCCGCAGACTGTCCTTGCCGGGTGGAGTGGGCGGGGGGCGCGCTGACGGCGGACCGGCCGAACGTCGGCGCCCTCGGCCGCCGTACTAACGTCGAAGGGCCCCGCTGCAAGCAGCGGGGCCCTTCGACGTTAGTGCCCGGTGAGGCACTGGCGGAGGATACGAGATTCGAACTCGTGAGGGGTTGCCCCCAACACGCTTTCCAAGCGTGCGCCCTAGGCCACTAGGCGAATCCTCCGCCGCAAACAATACAAGACGCGGAGGGGTGCTCGCGAACGTGTTCCGGTCGGGGGGACCTGGTGCGTTCCTGTCGGGGGAGCGGGCTCGTTCGCACCCCCGGGGATCGGCTAGGGTGGGGGACAGCCCCTCACGCGGCGCTATCTGACTGAACTCCCCCAGGGCCGGAAGGCAGCAAGGGTAGGTCGGCTCTGGCGGGTGCGTGGGGGGCGCTTTGCGTTCCGGGGGCGGGGCGCGCGGTGGGGCCGGTGGGGGCGGGGGCTTCGTCCGGGGCGGTCCGGGTTGTCAGTGGGCGCCTATAACCTCGTATACGTGTCGTCTCTCGCGCTGTACCGCCGTTATCGCCCGGAGTCGTTCGCCGAGGTCATCGGGCAGGAGCATGTAACCGACCCGCTGCAGCAGGCGCTGCGCAACAACCGGGTCAATCACGCGTACCTGTTCAGTGGCCCGCGCGGCTGCGGCAAGACGACGAGCGCGCGCATCCTCGCCCGGTGTCTGAACTGTGAGCAAGGTCCCACTCCCACCCCGTGCGGCGAGTGCCAGTCCTGCCGCGACCTCGCGCGGAACGGCCCCGGGTCCATCGACGTCATCGAGATCGACGCCGCGTCCCACGGTGGTGTGGACGACGCCCGTGACCTGAGGGAGAAGGCCTTCTTCGGGCCCGCGTCCAGCCGGTACAAGATCTACATCATCGACGAGGCCCACATGGTCACGTCGGCGGGCTTCAACGCCCTCCTGAAGGTCGTCGAAGAGCCGCCGGAGCACCTCAAGTTCATCTTCGCGACGACGGAGCCCGAGAAGGTCATCGGCACCATCCGGTCGCGTACGCACCACTATCCGTTCCGGCTCGTCCCCCCGGGCACCCTGCGCGACTACCTCGCCGAGGTCTGCGGGCGCGAGGGCATGGCCATCGAGGACGGCGTCCTGCCGCTCGTCGTGCGCGCCGGTGCCGGGTCCGTGCGTGACTCCATGTCCGTCATGGACCAGCTCCTCGCGGGCGCCCGCGAGGACGGTGTGACGTATGCCATGGCCACGGGCCTGCTCGGGTACACGGACGGTTCGCTCCTCGACTCCGTCGTCGAAGCCTTCGCCTCCGGTGACGGCGCCGCCGCCTTCGAAGTCGTCGACCGCGTCATCGAGGGCGGCAACGACCCGCGGCGCTTCGTCGCCGACCTGCTCGAGCGGCTGCGGGACCTGGTGATCCTCGCCGCCGTGCCCGACGCCGCCGAGAAGGGCCTCATCGACGCCCCCAGCGACGTGGTGGAGCGCATGCAGGCCCAGGCCGGGGTGTTCGGCGGCGCCGAGCTGAGCCGCGCAGCCGACCTCGTCAACGAAGGCCTCACCGAGATGCGCGGGGCCACCTCGCCCCGCCTCCAGCTGGAGCTGATCTGCGCGCGCGTGCTGCTCCCCGCCGCGTACGACGACGAGCGCTCCGTGATGGCCCGCCTCGACCGCCTCGAGCGCGGCGGGAACTTCATGGCCGCGGGTCCCGCCGGGGTTCCCGCCATGGGGTACGTGCCCGGGCCGGAGGCCCACGCCGCGGCTCGGCAGCCGGGTGTCGCTGTGCCGCCGCCGGGGCCGGACGTCCCGCCCGGGGGTGGCGCTGCGGCGGCTCGTGCGGCTGTACGGGGTGCTGGTGCTGGTGCCGGTGGCGGACCTGGCGTCGGCGCTGGTGGCGGTGGTGGTGCCGAGGCCGAGGGCGCGCCCGCCGCTGCCCCGGCCGCCCCAGCTCCCGCCCCCGAGGCCCCCCCGTCCCCCCAGCCCCCCACCCCGGCCGCACCCACCACCCCGCCCGCCCCCCAGGCCCCCGCCGAGCCCCCCGCCCCGGCTCCCGCCGCCAACCGCCCCGGAAGCTGGCCCACGGCCTCCGCCCCGGGCAGCGGCACCCCGACCCCGAGCGGCGGCGCTCCCGGCGCCCCAGCCACTGGGCCCGCCCCCGCGGCCCCGGCCCCCGCGGCGAACCGCCCGGGCGGCTGGCCGACAGCAACCCCCGCGGGCGGCGGCCCCGCGCAGCCGCCCGCCGCACCCCCGGCCCCGGCCCAGCCCCCGCACGCGGCCCCGGCCCCCGCCGTCCAGTCGGCCCCGCCCGCCCCCGCCGCCGCGTACACGGGCGGTGGCCCCGACCCCCGCTCCCTCTGGCCGAACATCCTGGACGCGGTCAAGAACCGCCGCCGGTTCACCTGGATCCTGCTCAGCCAGAACGCCCAGGTGGCCGGGTTCGACGGCACCACGCTCCAGCTCGGCTTCGTGAACGCCGGCGCGCGGGACAACTTCGCGTCCAGCGGCAGCGAGGACGTGCTGCGGCAGGCGCTGACGGAGCAGTTCGGGGTGCAGTGGAAGGTCGAGGCGATCGTCGACCCGTCGGGCGGCTCGGCACCGCCGCCCGCCGCGAGCGGATTCGGCGGCGCCCCGGTGGCCTCCCGCCCCGCGCCCCAGCAGCCCGCGCCGCAGCAGGCCCCCGCCCCGTCCCCGGCGCCGCAGCAGCCGGGCCCCGCCCAGTCGTCGTCCGCGCCCGCCGCCCCCCAGCAGGGCCAGTCGCGGCCCTCGGCCCCGGCGCCCGCCCAGGCCCCGCCGTCCAGAGCCCCGGAGCACGTCGCCCCCGAGGACGACATCCCGGAGGACGACGACCCGGACCTGGTCGACTCGGCCCTGTCCGGCCACGAGCTGATCGTCAGGGAGCTGGGCGCGACGGTGGTCGAGGAGTACACGAACGAGTAGGAACCCCCAGCTCCGCCCGCCCCACCTGGAGAAACCCACAAGCCTCGGGATCACCCCGCCTCGGACGCCCGAACAAAGGCACCCCGTCCGCCGGGCTAGGCTGACCCCCGTGAAGGTCCTCGTCATCGGCAGCGGTGCCCGCGAACACGCCCTGTGCCGCTCCCTGTCCCTCGACCCCGCGGTCACCGCCCTGCACTGCGCTCCCGGCAACGCCGGGATCGCGGACGTGGCCGAGCTGCACCCGGTCGACGCCCTCGACGGCGCCGCCGTGGCCGGGCTCGCCACGAAGCTCGGCGCCGCGCTGGTGATCGTCGGACCGGAGGCGCCGCTCGTCGCCGGGGTCGCCGACGCCGTGCGCGAAGCGGGCATCCCGTGCTTCGGGCCGTCCAAGGAGGCCGCCCGGCTCGAGGGCTCCAAGGCCTTCGCCAAGGACGTGATGGCGGGCGCGGGCGTACCCACGGCGCGCAGCTACGTCTGCACCACCCCCGAAGAGGTCGACGCGGCCCTCGATGCCTTCGGCGCCCCGTACGTCGTCAAGGACGATGGCCTCGCCGCGGGCAAGGGCGTCGTCGTCACCGGCGACATCGAGCAGGCCAGGGAGCACGCCCTCGCCTGCGGACGCGTCGTCATCGAGGAGTTCCTCGACGGCCCGGAGGTCTCCCTCTTCGCCGTCACCGACGGCGAGACCGTCGTGCCGCTGCGCCCCGCCCAGGACTTCAAGCGCGCCCTCGACGGCGACGAGGGCCCCAACACCGGCGGCATGGGCGCCTATTCGCCGCTGCCGTGGGCCGACCCGAAGCTCGTCGACGAGGTCCAGGAGACGGTGCTCCAGCCGACCGTCGACGAACTGCGCCGCCGCGGCACCCCCTTCTCCGGGCTGCTGTACGCGGGGCTCGCCATCACCAGCCGCGGCATCCGCGTCATCGAGTTCAACGCCCGCTTCGGCGACCCCGAGACCCAGGTCGTCCTCGCCCGCCTCAGGACCCCGCTCGCGGGCCTCCTGCTCGCCGCCGCGAACGGCACCCTCGCCGACCTGCCGCCGCTGCGCTGGAGCGACGACGCGGCCGTCACCGTCGTCATCGCCTCGCACAACTACCCCGGTACGCCGCGCACCGGCGACCCCATCGAAGGCCTCGCCGACGTCGCGGACCAGGACGCCCCGGACGCGTACGTCCTGCACGCGGGGACCCGGCGCGAGGGTGACGCGGTCGTCAGCGCGGGCGGCCGCGTGCTGTCGGTGACGGCGACGGGCGCCGACCTCGCGCAGGCCCGCGAGCGCGCGTACGCGGCGGTCGGCCGGGTCCGCCTCGACGGCTCCCAGCACCGCACGGACATCGCCGAGCAGGCGGCGCGGGGCGACGGCGCGTAACTCCGCGGGACGGCGCACGGCCCCACGGCCGCGCTGCCCCGCGGGCACCGCACGCCCGGTCGCGTACCTCGCATGGCCCGAGCCGTCCCCTGTCACCCCTGCCCCTGTGCCCCACGGGTCTACGGTCCTCCGTAGACCCGTCCGGCGTTACGGAGGGTGTCCACTGAGCCCGCCGTATGACGGCCGCCGACTTGCCGGAGCGGCGGGCCTGGTCGGCGCGGCGACCGTCGGCCCCGGGGCCCCTGCCCACGGGCCCGCGACCCGTCCCCCCGGCCCCTCGGCGAGCGGGCCAGCTTTGCCCAAAGCCATTCCATCGAGTGACCGGTCGGCCATCCGGCTGACGGTGACCGGCACCCCAACTAGGGTGCGGCGAAGGCATTGAAGGCACTCACAGCCAAACAGCCCACCGGCATTGCGATGTCGGTGGCGGGTGCCACAGTGGGGGAGTGAGCAACGCCAACGACGTGCGCCGTCGGCTCCGGCCGCCGGCCGAGCTGTAGGCAGCAGGGGGTGACTTCGGTCGTGTCAGGGATGGGTGTGGAGGTGGGCGCGCGGGCCGCGCGTTCACGGGCCCTCGCCGTGCTGCGCATCCGCAGCCGGGCGCTGGCCGTCGCCCTGCTGCCCGCGGCCGTCGCCGTCGTGCTGCTCGCCGCCACGGCCATGGGGCACATAGGCGGCGGCAGTTGGGCCGCGGCGCGCTGGGCCGTGACGGTCCTCGCGGTGCTCGTGCTGCTCGGCGCCGGGGCCGTCGCCCTCGTCGTCGCGCGGGCCAGGCCCGCCATGAGCCCGACCGTCCCGATCACGGAGGCCTCCGCCCCCGATCTGTACCGCCTGGTGCGGGACCTCGCCGACCGCCTCGAAGTCCCCGCCCCCTCGGCCATAGCGCTCACCCCGGACTGCGACAGCTGGCTGGAGGACCGCACCCACCGGGCGCACGGGACCCCGGCGGACACCCCCGTGCCCGGCACCGGACCGGACGGTGCGCGCACGGACCCCGCCACCCCGCCCCACGGCACGGCCATCCAGGGCGCCCGACCGCCCCGGCGCCGCGCGCCCGCCGCCCCGGTCCTCGTCATCGGCTCGCCCTTCCTGTGGTGGATGCGCGTCGGCGAGCTGCGCGCGGTGCTCGCACCGGTCGTCGCGGGTACGGGCCCCTCGGCGCACCCCGACATAGCCGCCGCCCGTCGTTTCGTACGCGGCCTGGACGCCGCCGTCGCCGTCGCATCGGCGCCGGGGCGCGGGCCGCTCGCGCGCACCGTCCTCGGCGGGGTCGGGAAGGTGGCACGAATGCTGCTGCGCAGCTGCCGGGTGCACGCCGCGGAGATGGAGCGCGGCGTCGCGGCGGCCGCGGCCGAGCGTGCCCAGAGCGTGGACTACGGCGTGCGGATCGTCGCCCAGGAGCAGGTCGGCCTCGCGTACGCGGGGTGGGACCGGCTGCTGACCCGGGTCGCGCTGCCCGCCTGGCGCATGGGGCGGTGGCCCTCGCGGCTCGACGCGGGCGTCGTCTCCGCCCTCACCGAGCTGTCCCGCCGCGACCGCCTCGCCGAAGGCTTCGCCTCCCGGCTCGGCGAGCGGCCCGCGTGCGACCTCCTGGAGGAGCCCGGCGCGGTGGACGAGGCCGCCTCGCTGCTCGCCGCCCGCCTGTTCCACGGCGGGCCCGCCGAGCCCGGGCCCGGCTGGGCGCCGGTGGCCTGGCACGAGTATCCGGACGAGGTCGTCGACCGGAAGTGGCGGATGGACGCGGCGCGCCTCCACCGCGTCCTGGACGCGCTCGGCGTCAGCCGCTCCAGCGACCCCACGGCGGCCGACCCCAAGGGGCCGACGCTCGGCCGGGTCCTGGAGCATCTGACGGACCCGGAGGCGATGGCGCGGCGCGCGGCGGCCGGGCCCGGCCTCATCGACGCCGACGTGCCCGAAGCGGGGCTCACGGACGCCGAGTTGGCCCAGGCCGGGTTCGCCGCCGCCGTCGATCCCGCCGACGCCGTCGACGCCCCGGAAGGGCGGGGCGGGGAGCTGGCCGCGCGGCTCGGCGCGGAGCTGGCCCGGGAGGAGGCCGAGGCGCCGCCCCGGCCCGCGCCCGCGGGGCAGGGGCCGGACGAGGCGCTGTGGGACGACGGGGTGCTGCCGCTGTTCCCGCTGCAACCGCCCCGGTCCGGGCGGGAGTTGCTGGCCGACCATGTCACGGCGATGGTGTGCTGTGCCGCCGTCGACACGGCGGGGGCCGCGCCGGGGCTCGACTGGCTGGACGGGCCGTCCCTCCTGATGCACGGTGAGCGCGCGGCGGACCTTACGCCCAGGGTGCTCACCCTCGTCGAGGACGGCGACCCCGAACCCCTCCGCCACTGGCTCACCGAACTAGGCATCCGCCCCGAAAAGCCGGTACGCCTGGTCTGACCCCCGATCGGCTACGCCTGTCCCGCCCCCCGATCGGCGCTCCGCGCCTCGTCCTCAATCGCCGGACAGGCTCCATCTCCCACCCACCCGCCCAAACCACGAACCAACCGAGCAACAGCCCGGCACCATCAGCCCCACCCCACTCACACCACAACACCGCTGCCCCCCGGCACACGGCTCCACCCCGCCCGACTGCACCTCCAGCCCCCACAACACCGCTCCACCCCGCCCGGCTGCACCTCCCCCACCCCTCGCCCCACACGCCTCCCCACCATCCAGCTCCGCCCGCAGCGCCCCTCCGCCCCCGCGTCGCAACGCCTCTCCGCCCCCCCCGCTGCCCCCTCGACCCGGCCCCGCGGCGTCATTCCGACCCGGCCCCGCAGCGCCCCACCCCGCAGCGCCCCACCGCCCCACCCCGCAGCGCCCTCCGCCCCACCCCGCAGCGCCCTCCGCCCCACAGCGCCCTCCGCCCCGCCCCGGCGAAGTCTTCAGCCCGTCCGGCGTTTGAGGACGAGGCGCGGAGCGCCGATTCGGGGGCGCCCCGGGCCCACGGCAAGGGGACACCCACCCCCGGGGTCCAGGGGCGGAGCCCCGGTTTCGGGAAGGGGCGGGGCTGGGGAAGGCTCACATCAATTCACGACGAACGGTAACGACACACGTGCGTAATGTGATGTGCTGGGTCAGGCAGCCGACACGGCCCCGTGGGACAGCGCAGAGCAGCAGCGCACCCCCCGCCGCACCACCCGTGTCGCCCAGGCCGGGGGAGCGAGGGAGGGGACAACGCATGGGACCGGAGCCGATCCGCCGCTGGGAGTCGGGCGCCCTCGCCCACGCCGTGACCGACCCGTTCGGCCAGGGCCCGCTGCCCTGGCTCCGCGGCGCCGAGCACTACTTCGACGACACCGGCCAGGTCGTCCCCTGGTACGTGGACCACACCCCAGGCGCCACCGGCCCGGTCCCCGCCCCCCGCACCGGCAGCCCCCGCACGGCCGACGACATACACCGCCAGATCAAGGGCTTCACGAGCACGGGAGCCGCCGCCCCCGGCGAGGCGATCGACTTCCACATCACCGTGGACCCGCCCCAGCAGTTCAGCGTGGACATCTACCGCATCGGCCACTACAGCGGCGACGGCGCCCGCAAGATCACGACGAGCCCCCGCCTCTCCGGCATCGTGCAGCCCGCCCCGCTGGCCGCCGACCGCACGGTCTCCTGCCACCACTGGTGGCTGTCCTGGCGCCTGCAGATCCCGACGTACTGGAACATCGGGGCGTACGTGGCCGTCCTCACCACCACCGACGGCTACCGCTCCCACGTCCCCTTCACCGTCCGCGACAGCGTCCCCCCGGGCCCCGGCGAGCCGGTCGCCCCCTCGGCCGACCTCCTCGTCCTGCTGCCCGACATCACCTGGCAGGCGTACAACCTCTACCCGGAGGACGGCCACACCGGCGCCAGCCTCTACCACGCCTGGGACGACTACGGCCGGCTCCTCGGCGAGAGCGAGGCCGCGACCACGGTCTCCTTCGACCGGCCGTACGCGGGCGCGGGCCTGCCCCTGCACGTGGGCCACGCCTACGACTTCATCCGCTGGGCCGAGCGCTACGGCTACGACCTCGCGTACGCCGACACCCGCGACCTGCACGCGGGCCTCATCGACCCCACCCGCTACCGGGGCCTGGTCTTCCCCGGCCACGACGAGTACTGGTCGGCGGCGATGCGCCGCACCACCGAGCTGGCCCGCGAGTCCGGCACGTCCCTGGTGTTCCTCTCCGCCAACACCATGTACTGGCAGGTCGAGTTGGGCCCTTCGCCGTCCGGCGTCCCGGACCGCCTGCTGACCTGCCGAAAACGCCGCGGCCCCGGCAGGGCCGCGCTGTGGCGCGAAGTCGACGTCCCCGAGCAGCAGTTGATGGGCATCCAGTACGCGGGCCGGGTCCCCGAGCCGCACCCCCTCATCGTCCGCAACGCCGACCACTGGCTGTGGGAGGCGACCGGCGCGCACGAGAGCGACGAGATCGACGGCCTGGTCGCGGGCGAGGCCGACCGCTACTTCCCGCGCACCGCGCTCCCCGAGCACCAGGACCGCATCCTGCTCGCCCACTCCCCGTACGAGGACAGCGAGGGCGCCGTGCGCCACCAGGAGACCTCGCTGTACCGCGCCCCGTCCGGCGCCCTCGTCTTCGCCTCGGGCACCTTCGCCTGGTCCCCGGCCCTGGACCGCCCCGGCCATGTCGACCCACGCGTCCAGCGCGCCACGGCCAACCTCCTGGACCGCATCTGCAAACGCGACTGAGGCCCGTTCGCGTTCACCACGCCCCATCCGGGCAACCCGTGGCCAAGACCGGCTCCCGCATACGGGAGAATCGAGGCACTTGGACAGAACCACGGGGAGGAACCGTGTCCGGATTCGTCGAAAAGCCCGAGCCGATCCAGGTTCCGGGTCTGGTGCATCTGCACACCGGCAAGGTGCGCGAGCTGTACCGGAACGAGGCGGGCGACCTCGTGATGGTCGCCAGCGACCGCATGTCCGCCTACGACTGGGTGCTGCCCACCGAGATCCCCGACAAGGGGCGGGTCCTGACCCAGCTGTCGCTGTGGTGGTTCGACCGGCTCGCGGACATCGTGCCGAACCACGTCATCTCCACGGACCTGCCGCAGGGCGCCCCCGCCGACTGGGCGGGCCGCACCCTCGTCTGCAAGGCGCTGGAGATGGTGCCGGTCGAGTGCGTCGCCCGCGGCTATCTGGCGGGCTCGGGCTTCGCCGAGTACAAGGAGTCCCGCACGGTCTGCGGCCTCGCCCTGCCCGAGGGCCTGACCGACGGCTCGGAGCTGCCCGCGCCGATCTTCACCCCGGCCACGAAGGCCGCCGTCGGCGAGCACGACGAGAACGTGAGCTACGAGGAGGTCGCCCGCCAGGTCGGCGCGGAGACGGCCGCCCAGCTGCGACAGACGACCCTCGCCGTCTACGGCCGGGCGCAGGACATCGCGAGGGACCGCGGCCTGATCCTCGCGGACACGAAGTTCGAGTTCGGCTTCGCCGGCGACGAGCTGGTGCTCGGGGACGAGGTGCTGACCCCGGACTCGTCCCGCTTCTGGCCCGCGGACCTGTGGGAGCCGGGCCACGCCCAGCCCTCCTTCGACAAGCAGTTCGTCCGCGACTGGCTCACCTCGTCCGCGTCCGGCTGGGACCGCGCGAGCGAGCAGCCGCCCCCGCCGCTGCCCGCGGACGTGGTGGCGGCGACGCGCGCCAAGTACATCGAGGCGTACGAGCGGCTCACGGGGACTTCCTGGGCGTAGCGGACCCGACGGCGGGGGCCGCTCGGCCCCCGCCGGCCCCGCACACGACAAAGCCCCCCGGTTCCGAGAACCGGGGGGCTTTCGCTGAGCGGACGACCAGGTTCGAACTGGCGACCTCAACCTTGGCAAGGTTGCGCTCTACCAACTGAGCTACGTCCGCACTGCGCCGAAGCGCGAGAGCCACTATACCCAACCTCGCTCCCGCGCGAGACGCACCGCCGCATGCCGGTTCTCCGCACCGATCTTGGTGACCGCCGAGGAGAGGTAGTTGCGGACCGTTCCCTGGGAGAGGGCGGCCCGCTCCGCGATCTCCGACACGGGCGCGCCGTCGGCGGCGAGTTCGAGCACCTCGGCCTCGCGGGCGGTCAGCGGGGAGTCTCCGGCGGAGATCGCGTCGGCGGCCAACTCCTGGTCCACGTAGCGGTTTCCGGCATGGACGGAACGGATGATCTCGGCGAGGCGCTGAGCGCTGACCGTCTTCGGGACGAACCCCCGCACACCCGCTTCAAGTGCCCGCTTGAGGTGCCCCGGCCGGCCGTGGCTGGTGACGATCATGGTGCGGCAGTCGGGGAGTTCGTCCCGCAGGAGTGTGGCGACACTCACACCGTCGGCGCCCGGCATCTGCAGATCGAGCACGGCGACGTCCGGCCGGTGGGCCCGCGCCATGGCCAGCGCCTCGGGTCCGGTGGCGGCCTCGGCGACGACGACGAGGTCGTCCTCCAGGGCGAGCAGGGCGGCGAGCGCGCCGCGGATCAGATGCTCGTCGTCGGCGAGCAGCACGCGTACGGCGGTCATGAGGCCTTGGCCTCCGGGACGATCGGGGCGGCGTCCGCCTTGCCAGGGAGCCCCGGCTCCGGCAGCGGCACCCGCGCGGTGAGCCGGAAGCGCCCGCCCTCCGACGTGTGCTCCAGCGTGCCGCCCACGGTCGCGAGCCGTTCCCGGAGTCCCCTGAGCCCGGACCCACCGCTGCCGACGGGGGCCTCGGGCGCCCCGTCGTTCTCGATGGTCAACTCCGTACGTCCTTCCGTCACCGAAACCGTGATGGCGCACGTCTCCGCGTCGCCGTGCCGCAGCACGTTGGTGGTGCCCTCGCGCACGACCCACCCGAGCGCCGCCTGCACCGCCGGGGGCAGGCCGACGGGCGCCCCGGTCACCCGGCAGCCGATCCCCGCGGCCTCCAGGACACCCTGCGCCCCGGCGAGTTCGGCGCCCAGCTCGGCCTCGCGGTAGCCGCGGACGACGTCCCGTATCTCCCGCTGGGTCTCCTGCGCGATCCGCTGCACCTCGACCATCTGGTCCACCGCCTCGGCCCTGCCGCGCCGGGCGAGCTGCACGGCGAGCTCGCTCTTGAGGGCGATGACGGCGAGGTTGCGGCCCATGACGTCGTGCAGGTCGCGGCCGAAGCGCAGGCGTTCCTCGGCGACGGCGAGACGGCCCTCGGTCTCGCGGGCCCGCTCCGCCTCCCACATCACCGACAGCGTCCAGGCCCCGCACCGCGAGGTCAGCAGCGCGAGCATGCCGCCCGCGGCGATGAGCGCGCCCAGGGCGACCAGCTCGCCGCCGCGCGCGCCGACGGCGGCGAAGGCGGCCACCAGGACGGCGACGACCACCGCGAGATGGCGGCAGAAGCCCCGGATCGACAGGGCGAAGCCGAGCGCCTCCGCGTACGGGGTGATCAGGAACAGCGCGCTGAGGCCGATCACGCCGCCCTCGACGCCGTCGACGCGCCGGAGGGCGAGGGCGAGGCCGAAGCCGACGGCGGAGAGGCCGAGCAGGACGGCCAGGTCGTGGCGCGGGAACGGGGCGCGGCCCAGGTAGTGGTCGAGGGACCGGCGCAGCCCCCGGTTGATCTGCGCGCACTGGAGCGCGGCCACCGCGATCATCGACCAGCCCAGGAGCTGCGCGGTGGTCCCGTGCCGCAGGCCGAGGCCCACCGGCAGCGCGCACCAGCTGAGGAGGAAGATCCACGGCACGGTGTGCCACATGACCATGCTCTGCAGCTCGACCTGTTCGATCTTCCTCAGGCCGCGCCAGCGTCGTTGCCAACCCCGGATCCTGCCCACCGCTCCCTGTCCCTTCGCCCGCCCGGCAGCCCCCTGAAAGGCGCCGCTAGCGCCGCGGCTCCCAGCGGAACCACCTTCGTACAGCAAACACGCCGACCACGGTCCAGGCCACCGCGACCGCGACGGCGCCGAGCGCCTCGGAGGCGGCCATGTCGCCGGTCCAGCCGCCGCGGATCAGCTCGATCGTCGGGGTGAGCGGCAGCAGTTCGCAGACGGCGGCGAGCTTGTCCGGCATGACTTCGAGCGGGACGAGGGTGCCGGAGCCGATGAAGGAGATCAACAGCAGCGGCATGGCCGCGACCTGGGCGCTCTCCACGCTGCGGCTGAAGGTCGCCGTGACCGCCCCGAGCACGGGCCACAGCACGAGGGCCAACAGCAGCCCCAGGACGGCGTAGAGGGGCGCCTCCGGTGCCCCGACGTCGAGCAGTGCCGCGCAGGCGCCCGCGAGGAGCAGGGACTGCGCGAGGCCGACGGCCACGGACGGCAGCGCGGCGCCCGCGAGGATCTCCAGGTCCCGCACCTCGCCGGTGCGCAGCCGCTTGAGGACGAGTTCCTCGCGCCGGGCGGCGTAGACGCTCACCAGCGTCGAGTACACGGCGAAGAGGAGGGCGAAGCCGATCGAGGACGGCAGCACCACCGAGCCGATCGACAGGCCGGTGCCCTTCAGGTCCATCCCGTCGGCGGCCTGGCGCACGCTGAACGGCATGACGAGCGGCACGAACATCGCCGCGAACAGCGTGCCCTTGGTGCGGCCGAGCAGCGTCAGCTCGGCGCGGGCCAGGGCCCGCAGGCGTCCGGCGGAGGTGGTGCGGGTCACGGACCGGGGGGTCGCGGTGGGCCGCGCGGCGGTGGGGGTCGCGGAACTCATGCCACCTTCTCCTTCTTGTACGTGGTCGCGCCGGGGCCGTCCGGCTGCTCGGCGCCGCCCCGGGTCGCCTCCTGCGCGATGCGCAGGAAGGCCTCTTCCAGGGACGCGGCCCGTACGTCGAGTCCGCGCAGTTCGACGCCGGTCTCCCGGGCCCAGACGAGGAGCCCGGTGGCGGCGTGCTGGAGGGTGTCGGTGCGCAGCCGTACGGTGCGGCCGCGCAGTTCGTGCCCGGTGACGCCGAGGGCGGGCAGCGGCGGCAGGTCGCCGAGGTGGTAGCCGTCGGGCAGGTCGAAGGAGATGTGGGAGGGCTGGGAGGCGACGACGTCGGTGACGGTGCCCGCGGCGGCGATGCGGCCCTCGTGCAGGATCGCGAGGCGGTCGGCGAGGTTCTCGGCCTCTTCGAGGTAGTGCGTGGTGAGCAGCACGGTGGTGCCCCGGTCGCGCAGGTCGCGCACCAAGTCCCAGGTCTCGCGGCGGCCTTCGGCGTCGAGTCCGGTGGTGGGCTCGTCGAGGAAGAGGACCTCGGGGTCGCCGACGAGCGCCATCGCGAGGTCGAGGCGGCGCTTCTCGCCGCCGGACAGCTGCTTCACGCGGACGCCGCCGCGGGCGGCGAGCCCGACGGCTTCGAGAACCTCGCCGACGGGGCGGGCCCCGCTGGTGCACCCGGCCCACATGCGCGCGGTCTCGGTGACGGTCAGCTCGGAGGGGAAGCCGCCTTCCTGGAGCATCACGCCGATCCGGGGCCGGACCGCGTCCCGCTCGCGGTACGGGTCGTGCCCGAGCACCCGGACGGTCCCGGCGGCGGGTGCGGCGAGGCCTTCGAGGACTTCGACGGTGGAGGTCTTGCCCGCGCCGTTGGTGCCGAGCAGGGCGAACAGCTCGCCGCGACCGGCGGTGAACGAGATCCCCCGGACCGCTTCGAAGCCTCCCGTGTAGCGGCGCCGCAGGTCGGTCACTTCGATCACTTGGTCTGTCATGACTCAAGGCTCGCCCGCCGCCGAAGCCGCAGGCAGTGCGCGTTGTCATCGACTCGCATGACAAATGTCAGACGCGCGGGCCGCCGCCTTCGGGCCGCATTAGGAGGGGGCGTGCCGGAACACGACGAAGGCCCGGTGTCTGGGACACCGGGCCTTCGTGACTGGAGCGAACGACGAGGTTCGAACTCGCGACCTCAACCTTGGCAAGGTTGCGCTCTACCAACTGAGCTACGTTCGCATTGCCTCCGACCAGCTCTCACTGATCGGCGCGAGCACCAGCTTACCGCACCCGAATGGGTGGTCGGTGAGCGGTGCGGAGCGGGTGACAGGAATTGCACACTGCGCCTTCCCCCTGGAAGGGGGATGTTCTACTACTGAACTACACCCGCACGACTCCTCGGGGTTCGGCCTTTTCGGCCTTGCCCTTCGGCGTGCTCCAGACTCTAGCTGACCAGCGGGGGTGCTGCGCAAGTCGGTTGCGCGAGCACCCCCGCCCCGAGGTCCCCGAGGGGTCCCGGCGTCTGCGTCCGGAGTCAGTTGGCGGCCTCGAACGCCTCGTACACCTTCTTCGGGATGCGGCCGCGCGGCGGTACGTCGAGGCGGTGCGAGCGGGCCCAGGCGCGCACGGCCGCCGGGTCGGGGGTCACGGCCGTGTGCCGGAAGACCTTGCCGGACTTCGACTGCTTGCGGGCCGCCTCCAGGTAGGGGGCGAGGACCTTGCGGAGTTTCTCGGCATTGGTTTGGTTGAGGTCGATCTCGTACGACTTCCCGTCCAGACCGAAGGCGACCGTTTCCGCCGCTTCTGAGCCGTCGATGTCGTCAAAGAGAGTGACCACGACACGCTGCGCCACGAATATCGGTCCTTTCGTGCGGCGCCACCGCATTGACGTGCAACGATGTGCGGTGATGCCGACTGTCCGGCAGTTTTGGGACAAAGTATCGGCTATTGCCAATTCCTTTGTACAGTGCCTGGCATTGAATAGTGAAGCCAAGGAAAACCAACCGCGTGTTCCGGCGGCGTGTCCGGGAGAATACGGGCAGGCCGGGCGCTTCCCCAGCAGGGTGGGTGCGGCGGGGCGGTGGACGCAATGGCGAACTGTGATCTTTTCCAGGATTTTTCGCGTACGTGTCCTGCTCGACGCCGTGCCGACCCCTTCGAAGTGACTGCGGTCACGTATGTTGCTACGAATCTACGCGGGTAGAAATTTTGTGCGGGTAGTCTGAAGGAACCTGCTCGGCGGCCCGCTCGGCGCCAGGTGAGCAGTCCGCAAGCAGCACACGCAAGCACCACACACCGGGAGTGCCAGTGGCACGCGTCGTAGTCGACGTCATGCTCAAGCCGGAGATCCTCGACCCCCAGGGACAGGCGGTGCAGCGTGCACTGCCGCGCCTCGGTTTCCAGGGCATCTCCGACGTACGTCAAGGAAAGCGCTTCGAACTCGAGGTGGACGGGCCCGTCGACGACGCCGCCCTCGCCCGTATCCACGAGATGGCGGAAACCTTCCTCGCCAACACCGTGATCGAGGACTTCGTCGTAAAGGTCGAAGAGCCGGCGGTGGAGGCGAAGTGACCTCCCTCCCGTCGCCCGCCACCACCCTCAACGGTGGCCCTACGGGCCGCTGGAATATTCGCGTCGGAGTCGTCACTTTTCCTGGAACGCTCGACGACCGCGACACCCAGCGCGCCGTGCGCGTCGCCGGTGCCGAGGCCGTGCCGCTGTGGCACCGCGACAAGGACCTGAAGCAGGTCGACGCCGTGGTCCTTCCGGGCGGTTTCAGTTACGGCGACTATCTGCGGGCCGGCGCCATCTCGCGTTTCTCGCCCGTCATGGAGTCGGTCATCGAGCAGGCGAAGGCCGGAATGCCGGTCCTCGGGATCTGCAACGGCTTCCAGGTCCTCACCGAGACCCACCTGCTGCCCGGCGCGATGCTGCGCAACAACCACCTGCACTTCATCTGCCGTGACCAGAAGCTGCGCGTGGAGACCAACTCGACTGCCTGGACGGCCGATTACGAGCCTGGCCAGGAGATCTCGATCCCGCTGAAGAACATCGACGGACGCTACGTCGCCGACGAGCGCACCCTCGACATGCTGGAGGCGGAGGGCCGCGTCGCCTTCCGCTACCTGGACATGAACCCGAACGGCTCGCTGCGCGACATCGCGGGCATCACGAACGAGGCCGGCAACGTCGTCGGCCTCATGCCGCACCCCGAGCACGCGGTCGAGCCGCTGGTCGGGACCGGTCGCACGGACGGCCTGGGATTCTTCACCTCGATCCTGAAGAAGCTGGTGGACGCCCGATGACCCTGGACACCGTCAAGCACGCGGCGGGGACTCCCGAGTCCGCGCAGCCCTGGAAGGAGCTCGGCCTCAAGGAGGACGAGTACGCCCGGATCAGGGAGATCCTCGGCCGCCGCCCGACCGGCGCCGAGCTGGCCATGTACTCGGTCATGTGGTCCGAGCACTGCTCGTACAAGAGCAGCAAGGTGCACCTGAAGCAGTTCGGCGAGAAGGTCCCCGACAACGACGCGATGCTCGTCGGCATCGGCGAGAACGCGGGCGTCGTCGACGTCGGCCAGGGCTACGCGGTCACCTTCAAGGTCGAGTCGCACAACCACCCGTCGTACATCGAGCCCTACCAGGGCGCGGCCACCGGCGTCGGCGGCATCGTGCGCGACATCCTCGCGATGGGCGCGCGCCCGGTCGCGGTCGTGGACCCGCTGCGCTTCGGCGCCGCCGACCACCCCGACACCAAGCGCGTCCTGCCGGGCGTGGTCGCGGGCATCGGTGGCTACGGCAACTGCCTGGGCCTGCCCAACATCGGCGGCGAGGTCGTCTTCGACTCCTGCTACCAGGGCAACCCGCTGGTCAACGCGGGCTGCATCGGCGTCATGAAGCACGAGGACATCCACCTCGCGAAGGCGTCGGGCACCGGCAACAAGGTCATCCTGTACGGGGCCCGCACGGGCGGCGACGGCATCGGCGGCGTGTCCGTGCTCGCCTCGGAGACCTTCGAGTCGACCGGCCCGGCCAAGCGTCCCGCCGTCCAGGTCGGCGACCCCTTCCAGGAGAAGCTCCTCATCGAGTGCACCCTGGAGATCTTCGGCGAGAAGCTGGTCGCGGGCATCCAGGACCTCGGCGGCGCGGGCCTGTCCTGCGCCACCAGCGAGCTGGCCTCGGCCGGTTCGGGCGGCATGCGCGTGGAGCTGGACACGGTTCCGCTGCGCGACTCCTCGCTCTCGCCCGAGGAGATCCTCATGAGCGAGTCGCAGGAGCGCATGTGCGCGGTAGTCGAGCCGGACAAGGTCGACCGCTTCATGGAGATCTGCGAGAAGTGGGACGTCATCGCCACCGTCATCGGTGAGGTCACCGAGGGCGAGCGCCTGGAGATCTTCTGGCACGGCGAGCAGATCGTCGACGTGCCGCCGCGCACGGTCGCGCACGAGGGCCCGGTCTACCACCGGCCCTACGCGCGCCCGTCCTGGCAGGACGCCCTCCAGGCGGACGACGCCAACAAGCTGGCGCGCCCGGCGAATTCGGCGGAGCTGAAGGACCAGATCCTCAAGCTGGTCGCGTCCCCGAACCAGGCCTCCAAGGCGTGGATCACCGACCAGTACGACCGCTTCGTCCAGGGCAACACGATCCTCGCGCAGCCCGAGGACGCGGGCATGGTCCGCGTCGACGAGGAGTCCAACCTGGGCGTCGCGATGGCGACGGACGGCAACGGCCGGTACGCGAAGCTCGACCCGTACGCGGGCGCGCAGCTCGCGCTCGCCGAGTCGTACCGCAACGTCGCCGCCTCCGGCGCCAAGCCGCTCGCCATCTCCAACTGCCTGAACTTCGGCTCCCCCGAGGACCCGGACGTGATGTGGCAGTTCGCGGAGGCCACCCGCGGCCTGGCGGACGGCTGCCTCCAGCTGGGCACCCCGGTGACCGGCGGCAACGTCTCCCTCTACAACCAGACCGGCGAGACGGCGATCCACCCGACCCCGGTCGTGGCCGTGCTCGGCGTCATCGACGACGTCACGCGCCGCACGCCGATCGCCTTCAAGGAAGAGGGCCAGCTCCTCTACCTGCTCGGCGAGACCCACGAGGAGTTCGGCGGCTCGGCCTGGTCCCAGGTCGTCCACGACCACCTCGGCGGCCTGCCGCCGAAGGTCGACCTGGAGCGGGAGCGGCTGCTCGGCGAGATCCTGATCTCCGCCTCGCGCGACGGCATGATCGACGCCGCGCACGACCTGTCCGACGGCGGCCTGGTCCAGGCGGTCGTGGAGTCCTGCCTGCGCGGCGGCACCGGCGCCCGCCTGGTCGTGCCGGACGGGCTCGACGCCTTCACGTTCCTGCTCAGCGAGTCCGCGGGGCGTGCCGTCGTGTCCGTGCCGCGCAGCGAGGAGCTGCGGTTCACCGACATGTGCGGGGCGCGGGGTCTGCCCGTCACGCGGATCGGCGTGGTCGACGGGGACGCCGTCGAGGTGCAGGGCGAGTTCGCGCTGTCGCTCGACGAGCTGCGGACGGCGCACGCGGAGACGATTCCGGGGTTGTTCGCCTGACGCGGCCCTAGCGAGAGTCGCGGGAGCCCCCGTTCGGACAGGGTCCGGGCGGGGGCTTCGGCGTTCCGGGGTTGATTGAGATTACGTAATTACGTAACTTAGTAGCGTGGATCTTGAAGAGCGCGTCGCCGCACTGGAGCGACGCATGGCCGCCCTTGAGGGCGAGGACCGGCCGGCGCCCGCCGTCGGCCGCGATGACTTCTGGGCGCTCGAAGGCCTGAAGGCGCAGCTCGCCGAGCTCGGGGCGGCGGACGGCGGGGTGCTGTACACCGGCGCGGTGCGGCTGCCGACCGGCCAGCGGTACGAGTGGCAGACCGGGAGCCTCACCGACCAGCTCCTCGACGAGGACTGGACTGCCGCCGCCGACTCGTTCGCCGCGCTCGGGCACCCCGTGCGCCTGCGGCTGCTCCGCGAGATCCTCGGCGGCCGCCGCACCGCCGCCGACCTCGCCGCGCTCGACGACATCGGCACGACCGGCCAGATCTACCACCACCTGCGCCAGCTCACCGCCGCCGGCTGGCTGGAGACGACCGGGCGCGGGCGGCACGAGGTGCCCGCGGGGCGGGTGGTGCCGCTGCTCGTGGCGCTGTCCGTCGCCCGGCCGTGACACCGGCGCGTACGTAACCGCACACACCAGGGGGAACGACCATGTCCATCCGTCTGCGCAAGCTCGTCTTCGTCCTCAGCCGTGTCCTGTGGCTGGCCTTCTTCGTCCAGGCGATCGCGGGCTCCTTCGTCGACCTGCCCTACAACTACTGGCTGGGCTGGCTGCCCGCACTCGGCGCGATCGCGCTCGACGTCCTGCGCCGCCGCAGCGCCGCGAGCCAGATCCAGGCGGAGGCCCGGCCGCCCGTCGAGGTCGAGCCCCCCGTCACCGGCCGCTGGTCCGCCCTCAACAGCCCCGCCGACAAGGTGCCGAGCCACGGCACGCACAACCTCGGCCAGACGTACGCCATCGACATCACGGCCGAGCCCGACGACCCGGACCGCGGCCGCCCCGGCTTCGCCTGGCTCTGGCCGGTCGCCCGCCGCAACCGGGCGTTCCCCGCCTTCGGGGCGCCGCTGCACGCGGTCGCCGACGCCACCGTCGTGCACGCCGAGGACGACCAGCGCGACCATCTCAGCCGCAACTCGCTGCCCGCCCTGGTGTACTTCCTGCTGATCGAGGGCGTCGGCCGGATCCTCGGCGGCACCCGCCGCATCGTCGGCAACCACATCGTCCTCGACCTCGGCGAGGGGACGTACGCCGTGTACGCGCACGTCCAGCGGGGCTCGCTCGCGGTCCGGGCCGGGGACAAGGTCGTCGCCGGACAGCGGCTCGGCAACTGCGGGAACTCCGGCAACTCCACCGAGCCGCACGTCCACTTCCAGCTGATGGACGGTCCGGACCTGAACACGGCCAGGGGCGTGCCCTTCCGCTGGCGCGGCATCGGGGTGCCCGCGAACCGGGAGGTGTTCACGGCTGTTCATGACGCGGAACAGGCATCCGGCAAGAATTTGATCCAGAACTAAATTTAGCCTCAGCGCAAAATTCATCCTGGTATCGTCCGGCCATGGCAGCACGAGAAGCCGCACCCGCGGGCGAGCCCGCAGCCTCTGACCAGGGCAGTCGCGCGCCCGGCCTGCGGGAGCGCAAGAAGCAGCAGACCGCCGCGCGGATCTGGCAGGTCGCGGTGGAGCTGTTCGTCGAGCGCGGCTTCGACAAGGTGTCCGTGGCGGAGATCGCGGCCGCCGCCGACGTCTCCAAGATGACCGTCTTCAACTACTTCGGTACGAAGGAGGACGTGCTCCTCGGCCCCATGGAGGAGCACGTCGCGGACGCCGCCGACGCCGTGCGCGACCGCGCCCCGGGCGAGTCCGCCGCCGAGGCCCTGCGCCGCCAGCTGCTCGACCTCATCGAGGCCAGGGACCCGTCCGTCGGCCTGAGCGACAGCGCCCGCACGCTCCAGGTGCTGCGTCTGATCACCGAGACCCCCGTCCTGCTGCACCGCGCGCACGCCTTCCACCTGCGCCGCCAGGAGCTCCTCGCGGACGTCCTCGCGGCGGAGACGGGCGACGCGGTCCTCGCGGAGGTCGCCGCGGCCCAACTGATCGGCGTACGCAACGCGGTGTTCGCCGAGGTGCACCGCCGCCGCGTCGCCGACGCCCCCCTCGACCAGGTCGCCGCCGACGCCGCGCGCCTGGCCAGGGACGCCTTCGCGCTGGTGGAAAAAGGACTCAGCGGCTACGCGGTCAAGGCTTAGGCTCCCCCCATGCCACCGGCCAAGAAGCGCACCCGCAGCTACGACCCGACCAAGATCCGCACCGCCGTGCTCACCCAGTTCGCCACGGTGCGTGCGGCCGTCGCGGGCCTGACCCCGGAGCAACTGGCCGCGCCCACCCGGCTCGGGGACTGGACCGTGCGCGAACTGGCCGCCCACCTCACGCTGGTGCTCGGCTCCGTCGCCCGCTACCTGGACGCGCCCGAGCCGGACAAGCTCGAAGTGCCGCTCCAGGACTGGCCGTTCCGCACGTCCTCGGCCGCGGGCCAGGTCGACGAGGACGCGCACGCCGTCGTCGACGCGGACTCCGACCTGGACGCCCTGTTCGCGGGCGCCCTCGACCGCCTCGCGGAGACCCTCCCCGACGCCGCCGACACCCGCCTCGTGCCGTCCCGCTTCGGCGGCATGACCCTCGCCGACTTCATGGTCACGCGCACCGTCGAACTGATCGTCCACACGGACGACTTGAACGACGCGCTGCCGGGCCTCGACGTGCCGTACGACCGCCAGGCCCTGGCCGCCTGCACCCGCCTCCTTGCCGACGCCCTGGCCACGAAGGCCCCCGGCGGCTCGGTGGAGGTCCGCGTCCCGCCGTACGCCGTGGTCCAGTGCGTCGAGGGCCCCCGGCACACCCGCGGCACCCCGCCGAACGTCGTCGAGACCGACCCGCTGACCTGGATCAGGCTCGCCACGGGACGTACGACATGGGCGGCGGCCCGCGAGGCGGCACAGGTCAGTGCGAGCGGCGAACGGGCCGATCTGGGCGGGCTGCTGCCGATCATGTCGTGACGGGTGGGGCGCGAGTGCCGTGACCACCGGCGGGACCCGCGTGCCCGGCGCCGGCGCGCGCGGAGGGAACCGGACCCGGAGCCGCCCCGTCACAATGACATGTACAAGCAGCGTGTGACCCAGACCCTCACCGTCCTCGCCGCCGCCGGGCTGCTCGCGGCCTGCGGCTCTGAGTCCGGCTCCGGCGACGACGGCCCCGACAAGGCCGGATCGGGCAACTCCGGCTCCGGCAAGGGCGGCGGCCCGGATTCGGCCCTGACCGGAGTCCGCTGGAACGTCGACAGCCTCACGGTCGACGGAAAGAAGAAGACGGCCCCGGAAGGCGCCTATGTGAAGTTCGGCGGCAAGGGCACCGCCGCGGGGAACTTCGGCTGCAACGGCTACGGCGCCAAGGCCGCCGTCAAGGGCGACACCGTCCACTTCGAACCGGGCCCGCACACCGAGATCGCCTGCGACGCGCTCGACTTCGAGAAGAGCCTCGCCCGCGCCATGGACGGCAAGCTCAAGGCCCAGGTGGGCGACGAACGCCTGACCCTCACGACCGCCGACGGCGACCGCATCGCCCTCAGCGCCGAGGCCGGGGCGCCCCTGAAGGGCACCGAGTGGACGGTGACGTCCGTCGGCACCGGGGACACGACGACCTCCCTGCCCAAGGGCCTCGACGACAAGATCAAGCTCACCTTCACCAAGGACGGCGCGGTCCGCGGCAACCTCGGCTGCAACGACGTCACCGCGAACGCGGCCGCCGCCGACGGCAAGATCACCCTGGGCCAGCCCCGGGCCACCCGCAAGATGTGCCCCGGCGACGTCATGCCGACCGAGCGCGCCCTCATGAAGCTCTTCGGCGGCAAGGCCTCCTACAAGCTGGACCACCGCACCCTCACCCTCACCGCACCGGACGGCAAGACGACGGCGAAGGCGCAGGCCCCGGCGGCCTGACCGGGCGGCGGCCCGCGCCGACGCCCCGGCGACCGCCACCCCACCGGCGAAGGCCCGCCGGGGCAGCCGCGAAGCTGCGGCGAACTCCGGCGAACGGGATGATTCGGACTCGTACGAAGACACGAAGCACCCCTGAACAGGACAGCCGGAGAAGGCGGGGGGAAGAGCGTTCAGGCGGTGCGCGGACAGAGGGCGCTTGCTACCCGGACCAGGTCGACGTGGCGGCGCTCCACAAGGAACTGCATGAATCAGGAGCCTCAGCCAGGGGGTGAAATCCCGTCAATGCCTTGTCGCCGCTGTTCACGAGGCCTTCGTACGATCGCAGCAATGGGCCCTCGGGAAGCCGCCCGCACTAGGAGCGCGCTTACGTTCCGTACAGGCCCCGTATCCCCAATTCGGACCAGTGGTCGATCTCGCCTACACTCGGTGGCGTGCCACGTGGTGACGGTCGACTCAATCACGATCTGCTCCCCGGCGAGAAAGGCCCCCAGGACGCTTGTGGCGTCTTCGGTGTCTGGGCTCCGGGTGAAGAGGTCGCAAAGCTCACGTACTTCGGGCTCTACGCCCTCCAGCATCGGGGCCAGGAATCCGCGGGAATCGCGGTCAGCAACGGCTCCCAGATCCTCGTCTTCAAGGACATGGGGCTTGTCTCCCAGGTCTTCGACGAGACCTCCCTCAGTTCCCTCCAAGGACACATCGCGGTCGGTCACGCCCGCTACTCCACGACGGGAGCGTCCGTCTGGGAGAACGCCCAGCCCACCTTCCGCGCCACGGCCCACGGCTCCATCGCCCTCGGCCACAACGGCAACCTGGTCAACACGGCGCAGCTCGCCGAGATGGTCGCCGACCTGCCCAAGCAGGAGGGCCGCACCACGCGCGTGGCGGCCACCAACGACACCGACCTGCTCACGGCCCTGCTCGCCGCCCAGACGGACGCCGACGGCAAGCCGCTGACCATAGAGGAAGCCGCCGGTGTGGTGCTTCCCCAGGTCAAGGGCGCCTTCAGCCTCGTCTTCATGGACGAGCACACGCTGTACGCGGGCCGCGACCCCCAGGGCATCCGCCCGCTGGTCCTCGGCCGCCTGGAGCGCGGCTGGGTGGTCGCCTCCGAGAGCGCCGCGCTCGACATCTGCGGTGCCGCCTACGTCCGCGAGATCGAGCCGGGCGAGTTCATCGCCATCGACGAGAACGGCCTGCGAACGTCCCGATTCGCTGAAGCGAAGCCCAAGGGCTGTGTCTTCGAGTACGTCTATCTGGCGCGCCCCGACACCGACATCGCGGGCCGCAACGTCTATCTCTCGCGCGTCGAGATGGGCCGCAAGCTCGCCGAGGAAGCCCCGGTCGACGCGGACCTGGTGATAGCGACCCCGGAGTCCGGCACGCCCGCCGCCATCGGGTACGCGGAAGCCTCGGGGATCCCTTTCGGCGCCGGGCTGGTCAAGAACGCCTACGTCGGCCGGACCTTCATCCAGCCCTCACAGACCATCCGTCAGCTCGGCATCAGGCTGAAGCTGAACCCCCTCAAGGAAGTCATCAAGGGCAAGAAGCTGGTGGTCGTCGACGACTCGATCGTCCGCGGCAACACCCAGCGCGCCCTGGTCAAGATGCTCCGCGAGGCCGGTGCCGCCGAGGTCCACATCCGGATCTCGTCGCCGCCCGTGAAGTGGCCGTGCTTCTTCGGCATCGACTTCGCCACCCGCGCCGAGCTGATCGCCAACGGCATGAGCATCGAGGAGATCGGCACGTCGCTCGGCGCCGACTCGCTCTCCTACATCTCCATCGACGGCATGATCGAGGCCACCACCATCGACAAGCCGAACCTCTGCCGCGCCTGCTTCGACGGCGAGTACCCGATGGACCTGCCCGACCCGGAACTCCTCGGCAAGCAGCTCCTGGAGACCGAGCTCGCCGCGGGACCGGCGGCCACGGCCGCGGCCGACGCGATCCGTCGCCCCTGAGCCCATTCATCGACCCGAAAGATCCCAGGCAATGTCTGAGACCCCCGTTGGTGCCTCCTACGCGGCGGCCGGCGTCGACATCGAAGCGGGCGACCGCGCCGTCGAGCTGATGAAGGAGTGGGTGAAGAAGACGCAGCGCCCCGAGGTCGCCGGCCTCGGCGGGCTCGGCGGCTTCGCCGGCCTCTTCGACGCCTCCGCCCTGAAGCGCTTCGACCGCCCGCTGCTCGCCTCCGCGACGGACGGCGTCGGCACGAAGGTCGACCTCGCGCGCAAGCTCGGTGTGTACGACACGATCGGCCACGACCTCGTCGGCATGGTCGTCGACGACATCGTCGTGTGCGGCGCCGAACCGCTGTTCATGACCGACTACATCTGCGTCGGCAAGGTCCACCCGGAGCGCGTCGCCGCGATCGTCAAGGGCATCGCCGAGGGCTGTGTCCTCGCGGGCTGCTCCCTCGTCGGCGGCGAGACCGCGGAGCACCCGGGCCTGCTCGGCCCGGACGACTTCGACGTGGCGGGCGCCGGCACCGGCGTCGTGGAGGCCGACCGCGTGCTCGGCGGCGATCGCATCCGTAAGGGTGACGCGGTCATCGCCATGGAGTCGTCGGGTCTTCACTCCAACGGGTACTCGCTGGTGCGGCACGTGCTCTTCGACCGCGCCGGGATGTCCCTGGAGCAGGAGGTCGAGGAGTTCGGCCGCACGCTCGGCGAGGAGCTCCTGGAGCCCACGAAGATCTACTCCCTGGACTGTCTGGCGCTGATCCGCACGGCCGAGGTACACGCCTTCAGCCACGTCACCGGCGGCGGCCTCGCGGCGAACCTCGCCCGGGTCGTCCCGGACGGCCTGCACGCCACCGTGGACCGCTCCACGTGGACGCCGGGCGCGGTCTTCGACCTGGTCGGCCGCGCGGGCCGGGTCGAGCGCCTGGAGCTGGAGAAGACCCTGAACATGGGCGTCGGCATGATCGCCGTCGTGCCCCAGGAGTCGGTCGACGTGGCCCTCACGACCCTCGCCGACCGCGGTGTGGGCGCCTGGGTCGCGGGCGAGATCACCGACCGCGGCGACCACGCGTCCGGCGCCGAACTCACCGGCGACTACGCGAAGTAGCCCGGTAGCCGAAGTGGCTCCGGGCGGCTCCGCGGGCGGCGAGTAGCCCCGTGGACAGCACAAAACCCGGTCCGGCGGTGTTCCCACCCCGGGCCGGGTGAAGTGCGGTCGCTGTCAGAACGGCGCGATGGGCGCGAACTCAGCGCTGTGCTGCTACCGCGAGGTCAAGCGCCGCGGCGCTGCGACGAGGGACCGGACTGGTCGTCCTCGTCGTCCTCGTCGTCGTTGTACAGATCCGCGTACTGCGCGTACGGGTCGTCTTCCTCGTCCTCGTCCTCGAACGGCTCGCCATTCGGCGGCTGCTGCGAAGTCGAAGCGCCCAGCTCATTGGCCAGACGCGACAGGTCAGTCCCGCCGCTGTTGTACTTCAGCTGGCGGGCGACCTTTGTCTGCTTGGCCTTGGCCCGGCCGCGCCCCATGGCTCGACCCCCTCGGTATCGGGGCTTCATGGCCCCAGAGTCTTGACACGCGTTCATGATCTGGAACGGACTCTCCATGGAGAGACCGGTCCGTAGGGCTTCCACGGTACCTGCTCCTGCGGCCATACGGTACGTCGCCCGCAGGACGCGCCTAGGCGCACGACTGGCAAGGTGCCCTTTCCTCGCTGGTCAGCTGCGATTTTAACCTCTTCTTGGCAGGCGACCCGCCGACGGGGGTGAGTCTTGTCTCCCGAGGGCGTCGGCGGGCCGTGATCCGGCGTCGAATCGGTGCCGCGCGCACACGTTCCGTCGGTGCGCGTCAGCGGTGCGTCACGGGCGGCGGGCCTCCGCGATGCGCTGCTCGGCGATCCGGTCGGCCGCCGCGGCGGGCGGAATCCCGTCCTGCTTCGCACGTGCGAATATGGCGAGCGTGGTGTCGAAGATCTTCGACGCCTTCGCCTTGCACCGGTCGAAGTCGAAGCCGTGCAGCTCGTCGGCGACCTGGATGACACCGCCCGCGTTCACCACGTAGTCGGGCGCGTAGAGGATCCCGCGGTCGGCGAGGTCCTTCTCGACGCCGGGGTGTTCGAGCTGGTTGTTGGCGGCGCCGCACACCACCTTCGCGGTGAGCTGCGGCACGGACGTGTCGTTCAGGGCGCCGCCGAGCGCGCAGGGGGCGTACACGTCCAGGCCCTCGGTGCGGATCAGGGTCTCCGTGTCGGCGACCGCGGTGACCTGGGGGTGCTTGCTGGTGATGCGCAGCAGCGAGTCCTCGCGCACATCGGTGATCACGACCTCGGCGCCGTCCGCGAGCAGGTGCTCCACGAGGATGTGGCCGACCTTGCCGACGCCCGCGACGCCGACCTTGCGGCCGCGCAGCGAGGGGTCGCCCCACAGGTGCTGGGCGGAGGCCCGCATGCCCTGGAAGACACCGAAGGCGGTGAGCACCGAGGAGTCGCCGGCGCCGCCGTGCTCCGGGGAGCGCCCGGTGGTCCAGCGGCACTCGCGCGCGACGACGTCCATGTCCGCGACGTACGTACCGACGTCGCAGGCCGTCACGTAGCGGCCGCCGAGCGAGGCCACGAAGCGGCCGTAGGCGAGGAGCAGCTCCTCGCTCTTGATCCGGTCCGGGTCACCGATGATGACCGCCTTGCCGCCGCCGTGGTCGAGCCCGGCCATGGCGTTCTTGTACGACATCCCGCGCGCGAGGTTCAGGGCGTCGGCGACGGCCGCTTCCTCGGTGGCGTAGGGGTAGAAGCGCGTGCCGCCGAGGGCGGGGCCCAGGGCGGTGGAGTGGATGGCGATGACGGCCTTGAGACCGCTGGCGCGGTCCTGGCAGAGCACGACCTGCTCGTGACCCCCCTGTTCCGAGTGGAACAGGGTGTGCAGGACGCCGTCGGTTACATCGGTCACGGTGGTGACTCCCGGTTGCGTAGCGGCGGTTGGGCGGGGTTCCCGTGCGGGTGGCGGGCCCCGTTTGCCATGAGGGTAGAGCCTCGTGGTGCCCGGCCGCCGCAGGGTGGTCGGCATGACTCTGTCCGGTCCCCGCGCGGGTCACTCTCCCGGGCCGCAGGACGGAGAAGGGCACTGTTCGGCCATGGCACGATTTGCAGTGTTTTCCAGTCGCTCGGCGGGGGAGGGGAGGAGCCGTGCCCAAGGTGTCCTCGGTGATCGTCCCGTACGCGTCGTACTTGCGTGTGTATGAGCCCCTCGCGGCCTTCCCGGAGCCCGAGCGCGGCCACTGGGCGCGCTACGCCCGCCGCCGGGAGCGCCCCTCGTACCAGGACGAACTCCGTCGTTCCCTGGCCGATTTGGTGCCCACGCCGCCCATCCCGGTGCCCGTGCACGAGAGCGGCGAGGCGTTCGTGGTGGAGACGGACGGCGTGGTGTGCGTCTGCCCCTGGCGGACCCGGCTGCGCGGCTGGCAGGCCCTCGGCGAGCTGAGCGGGCAGCTGCCCGCGCCGGTCCTGGACGCCGTCCTGCCGCCGGTGGTGCGCCGCCAGGCCACCGCGGACTACGAGCAGTGGCTGGCCCGCAACCCCGACGCGCGCCCCTGGATCCGCACGGCGACCTGGCACGTGCCGCTGAACTGGTTCGTCCTGGTGGCGGACGAAGAGCGGGTGTACGAGCGCGGCTACGAAGACGAGGGCGTCGGGGGCGTCGGGGCCGGTGCGGATGCCGAGGGCGCGGAGGCGGCCGCCGGGGCCGGGGTGCCGGTGCTGCGGTACCGCACGCCCATGGTGCAGGCGCGGCGCCGGGTGGCGCGGGGCCTGAAGGCGCTGCGGGACGCGATGGACGAGGGGTCGCTCATCGACGGCCTGGTGGACGTCGGGCGGTGGCTGGAGGAGTTCCACCCGCGCTCCCTGGTGGAGCTGGACTACGGCGGCCTGGTGCACGCGCTGCCGGACGAGCTGCTCGACGAGGACCACTCGGCGGCGGACGTGGCCGCCGGGATCGAGGCGCTGCGGGCCGGTGACGGGGTGGGGGCCGGCGAGGCGTATGCGAGGCTCGTGGAGCGATGGCGCGCGGTGCGGGAGCGGCAGTTCTCGAACTGACCGCCGCTCCGGCCCCGGACTGATCGCCGCTCCGGTTTCGAACTGACCTCCGCCCGGTTCCCGGGCCGGGTGACGCTCGGGCCTGCTCTCATGGAGAGCGCTTGTCCCGGTGGCGGGACGTAGGTCCCGATCCGGGCCTTTGCCTCAAGCGTGATGGACCGCACTTAACTGACCCTTGCGCCGATCGGCCTTCCTCATGCCAAAATAGGACAAGGAGTCCGGAGAGGGCTCCTTCCGTTCAACTATGGGCGGAATGCTCTGCATTGCACGCTATGGGGGGTCTGTTGACTCCTGATCGCTCTGTGACTGATCGTCACTGTGGCGTGACTGTCCGCTATGGCATGGTCCATCGGCTTCCGTCGCGGATGGACACCTGGGAGGGCAATTCCATCGGTTTGGCCGACGCGGCTGGACGGATGGTGTAGTTGTAGTGCCGAGGACAAGCCGTTCGTCCTATAACCGACTCGACTCGCGTCCGCCATTTCGGGCAACGCGGGTCAAGGTGCAGAATTTAGAGGAATGAACCGAGAAGGTTCGGTTCTCCCGAGGAGGCCGCTCATGACCGCTCGCACCCCTGATGCCGAGCCGCTGCTGACCCCGGCTGAGGTCGCCACGATGTTCCGCGTCGACCCCAAGACGGTCACGCGCTGGGCCAAGGCTGGCAAGCTCACGTCGATTCGCACGCTCGGCGGGCACCGCCGTTACCGCGAGGCTGAGGTCCGCGCTCTGCTGGCGGGTATCCCCCAGCAGCGCAGCGAGGCCTGAGCACGGCGTTTGTGAACTAAACAGCAGTTAGCAGTACACATCGGACGATGAGTACGACCGCTGCCGGGTCCCCCAACCTGGCCGTAACGTCCGACATATAGCTACACACGACACGGGACCCGCCCCAACGGGCCCCACGCCTGATCATTCTGGGTGCGTCGTAGATCGCGCTGGACTCCGCCGGGTCCAGCGCGATTTTTCATGCCCGCGTGACCGGGGCGCCCCTCGGTGCGCGTCGCGCGCGCGGGGGCCGCTCGCCGTCCCCCGGGTGGGTGCGCGCTGTTGGGGGCCTCTGTGAGCCGTCCTGTTGATCCCTGGGGGACCCTGTCGGGCGGACCCTGCGGGGTCGGGGGACGTGCCGTCAAGGCGGCGCGTCAGGTGGTGCAATTGCACATATTAGATTGACCTGTTGTAGGGCAGGTGTAAGTTCCGGGGTTTCTAAAACTCGTTCGGTGACTACCGTCACACGAACCGTGGCTTGTTGCCCTGACCGCCCGTGCGCTAGAGGAGGCGAAGCGCGTCGACGCCCGGGCAACTCCCCGGCGACTCCCGGGAGAACACTCCCGCTCTCCGCTCAGCTTCCCACCCGGCGGGTGTGGTGCGCCTCGGCTTTGGTCATGCCTTGGGAGGACTTTCGCCCTCGCGTTGCTCAGGGGGCTCGGCGCCCTCGGGGGCCTCAGGAGCCTCGTGGGCCTCGTGGGCGTCCAGGGCGGTGTCGCGGCTCTCCGTGGCGTCACGCGGGTCGCCGGAGGGCTCCATGGCGAGGCGCAGGAGTCGGTGGCAGATGGGACAGTGCCGGGTCAGGTGGCGGTAGCTGGTGGCCGCCGCGAGATGGGCGCGCAGCAGCGCGCGGGTCTCGTGCCGTGCGGACGCGGGGTATGCGGGCATGCGCCACCTCCTCGGGAGCGTGCGGCTCACTCCCTGTTGTCCGGGGTACCGGCGGAATGTGACGCCGTCAACCCCGCTGCGCACGGGCTTGCGAGCCGCGCTGTGGACGAAGACCCCGCTCGGGTACGGCCTGCAACGCAGTGAGACTCGCACCGTCGCGGGTGCGGGCCAACGCAGTGAGGCCCGCACCCTCACGGGTACGGGCCTCACGGCAACTGCGGTCCTGACGGGATTTGAACCCGCGGCCTCCACCTTGACAGGGTGGCGAGCACTCCAAACTGCTCCACAGGACCAGGTTTCGCAGCTCCGATTGTTGCTCTGGGCTGCGAGAAAAGACTGTACAGGAGGTCGGCTCCCTGGTCGAACTCGCTCTGTGTGAGCGGCTCGTCACAGCCGTAGGGCTACGGGGCCGCCGCGTCGATGGCCTTCACGATGCGCTTGTCCGAGACGGGGTACGCCGTGCCGAGCGCGTGCGCGAAGTAGCTGACGCGCAACTCCTCGATCATCCAGCGGATGTCCAGGACCTCACGCGGCACGGGCCGCCCCTGCGGCAACTGCTCCAGGAGCCACGCGTACTCGTCGCGCATCTCGCGGACCTTCTCCATCCGCGTGGTGTCCCGCTGGACGCTCGTCGGCATCTGCTGGAGCCGGCGGTCGGCGGCGACCATGTAGCGCATCAGGTCGGGCAGCCTGCGCAGCCCCGTCTCCGTGACGAAGCCGGGCTTGACGAGGGCGTCGAGCTGCTCCCGCACGTCCGCGAGGTTCGCGAGCAGCGCCGGGCTCCTGGTGGACTTCAGGCGCCGCTCGCAGGCCTGCCAGGCGGCGAGGACCTGCTGGACCTGCGCGACGGCGTGCACGGTCGTGTCGACGATCTCGGCGCGCACCTTCTCGTACAGCTTGCGGTACGACTCCTCGTCCCACGCGGGCCCGCCGAAGTCCGCGATGAGCTTGTCCGCGGCGGCGCGCGCACAGTCGTCGAAGAGGGCCTGCATGGAGCCGTGCGGGTTCGCCGACAGGGCGAGCTTCTGGGCGTTGGTGAGCTTGTCCTGGGCGAACTTGGCCGGGTTGACCGGGATGTTGCGCAGGATCAGCCGGCGCGTGCCGCGCCACATCGCGCCCGTCTGCTCCGCCTCGGTGTCGTAGAGGCGTACGGAGACGGTGTCGCCGTCGTCGACGAGGGCCGGGTAGGCCTTCACGGGCTGGCCCGCGCGCCGGGTCTCGAAGACGCGGGAGAGCGAGCCGATGGTCCAGTCCGTGAGCCCGGTCCGCTCCACGGACTCGCCGCCGGAGCGCTCGGCCGTCGCGGCGGCCGCCTGCGACAGGGCCTTGCGGGCCTTCGGCTTGAGCCGGAGCTTCAGGGCCTGGAGGTCCTTGTCCTCGGCCAGCTTGCGGCGCCGCTCGTCGGTCACCCGGAACGTGATCTTCAGATGGTCCGGTACGCGGGTCAGGTCGAAGTCGTCGCCGTGCACGGGCACGCCGACCATCTTCTGCAGCTCGCGCCCGAGCGTGACGTGCAGCGGCTCCTGGAGGGGCGTGGCCCGCTTCAGGAACTCCTTGGCGTAGTTGGGCGCCGGGACGTAGTGGCGGCGGATCGGCTTCGGCAGGGAGCGGATCAGCTCGGTCACGACCTCCTCGCGCAGGCCGGGGATCTGCCAGTCGAAGCCGTCGGGCGAGACCTGGTTGAGCACCTGGAGCGGGATGTGGACGGTCACGCCGTCCGCGTCCGCGCCCGGCTCGAACTGGTACGTCACCTTGAACTTCAGCGGCCCCTGCCGCCAGGAGTCCGGATAGTCCTGCTTCGAGACGTCGCCCGCGCGCTCGTTGATGAGCATGGACCGCTCGAAGTCGAGCAGCTCCGGCGCCGAGCCTCCTTCGTGGAGCTTCTTCTTCCACCAGGAGTCGAAGTGCGCCCCCGACACCACGTCCTCGGGCACCCGCTGGTCGTAGAAGTCGAACAGCGTCTCGTCGTCGACGAGGATGTCGCGGCGCCGCGCGCGGTGCTCCAGCTCCTCGACCTCGGTGAGCAGCCGGCGGTTGGCGGCGAAGAACTTGTGGTGGGTGCGCCAGTCACCCTCGACCAGGGCGTTGCGAATGAAAAGGTCCCGGGAGACCTCGGGGTCGATCCGGCCGTAGTTGACCTTGCGGTCGGTGACGATCGGGACGCCGTACAGCGTCACCTTCTCGTACGCCATGACGGCCGCCTGGTCCTTCTCCCAGTGCGGCTCGCTGTAGGTGCGCTTGAGCAGGTGCTGGGCCAGCGGCTCGATCCACTCGGGCTCGATCCGCGCGTTGACGCGGGCCCACAGCCGGGACGTCTCGACCAGCTCGGCCGACATCACGAACCGCGGCGGCTTCTTGAACAGGGCGGACCCGGGGAAGATCGCGAACTTGGCGCTCCGCGCACCCAGGTACTCGTTCTTCGCGCCGTCCTTCACGTCCTTCATGCCGATGTGGGAAAGGAGCCCCGCCAGCAGCGAGAGATGGACCTGCTTCTCGCCCGCGTCGTCGTCGTTCAGATGGACGCCGAGCTGCTTGGCCACCGTGCGCAGCTGGGTGTAGATGTCCTGCCACTCGCGGATCCGCAGGAAGTTCAGATACTCGCGTTTGCACATGCGGCGGAACGCGGAGGAGCCCAGCTCCTTCTGCTGCTCGCGCACGTACCGCCACAGGTTCAGATACGCGAGGAAGTCGGACGTCTCGTCCTTGAAGCGGGCGTGCTGCTGGTCGGCCTGCGTCTGCTTGTCGGCGGGGCGCTCGCGCGGGTCCTGGATGGACAGGGCCGCCGCGATCACCATGACCTCGCGGACACAGCCGTTCTTGTCGGCCTCCAGGACCATCCGGGCGAGGCGCGGGTCCACGGGGAGCTGGG
This sequence comes from Streptomyces sp. NPDC040610, assembly GCF_055594065.1. NCBI lineage: Bacteria > Bacillati > Actinomycetota > Actinomycetes > Kitasatosporales > Streptomycetaceae > Streptomyces > Streptomyces sp. NPDC040610. The sequence continues at coordinate 92,174 of NZ_JBVIXA010000018.1, forward strand.
CGAGCTTGCGGCCCTGCTGCGTGAGGCGCTTCTTCGGGTCCTTCTGGGTCGGGTCGAGGGCACCCAGCTCCTGGAGGAGCTGCACGCCGTCCCGGATGTTGCGGTGGTCCGGCGGGTCGATGAAGGGGAACTTCTCGATGTCGCCGAGCCCGGCCGCGGTCATCTGGAGGATGACGGAGGCGAGGTTCGTACGCAGGATCTCCGCGTCCGTGAACTCGGGGCGGGAGAGGAAGTCGTCCTCGCTGTACAGCCGGATGCAGACGCCGTCCGACGTACGGCCGCAGCGGCCCTTGCGCTGGTTGGCGCTGGCCTGGCTGACCGCCTCGATGGGCAGGCGCTGCACCTTCGTGCGGTGGCTGTAGCGGGAGATGCGGGCGGTGCCCGGGTCGATGACGTACTTGATGCCCGGGACCGTCAGGGACGTCTCGGCGACGTTGGTCGCCAGGACGATTCTTCGCCCCGTGTGCTGCTGGAAGACGCGGTGCTGCTCGGCGTGCGAAAGGCGGGCGTAGAGGGGAAGCACCTCGGTGAACCGGTAGTTCTTCTTGTTCAGCGCGTCCGCCGTGTCGCGGATCTCGCGCTCGCCGGACAGGAAGACCAGGATGTCGCCCTTGCCCTCGCCCTGGAGCTCCTCGACGGCGTCCGTGATCGCGGTGATCTGGTCGCGGTCGGGATCGTCGTTGTCCTCCTCCAGGAGCGGGCGGTACCGCACCTCCACCGGATACGTCCGGCCGCTGACCTCGACGATCGGCGCGTCCCCGAAGTGCCGCGAGAAGCGCTCCGGGTCGATCGTCGCGGAGGTGATGACCACCTTCAGGTCCGGGCGCTTCGGCAGCAGCTGGGCGAGATAGCCCAGCAGGAAGTCGATGTTCAGGGACCGCTCGTGGGCCTCGTCGATGATGATCGTGTCGTACGCGCGCAGCTCGCGGTCCGTCTGGATCTCGGCGAGCAGGATGCCGTCCGTCATCAGCTTCACGTACGTGCCGCCGCTGACCTGGTCCGTGAAGCGGACCTTCCAGCCGACCGCCTCGCCGAGCGGCGTGTTCAGCTCCTCGGCCACCCGCTCCGCGACCGTGCGGGCCGCGATCCGGCGCGGCTGCGTGTGCCCGATCAGGCCGCGCACGCCCCGGCCCAGCTCCAGGCAGATCTTCGGGATCTGGGTCGTCTTGCCCGAGCCCGTCTCACCCGCGACGATCACGACCTGGTGGTCGCGGATCGCCGCCAGGATGTCGTCCTTCTTCTGGCTGACCGGCAGTTGCTCCGGATACGTGATCGCGGGCACGCCGGTGGCGCGGCCCGCCATACGGGCCGCCGCCTTCTCGACGTCGTCCGCGATCTCCGTGAGAACGGCGGCACGGGCCTCGGGCTTGCGGATCCGGCGCGCACCTTCGAGCCGCCTGCCGATCCGGTGCTCATCGCGCAGCGAGAGCTCCGTCAGGCGGGGGGCGAGGGCGTCGAGGGTGAGGGCGGGCTGCGTAGACATACGCGGTCCAGGATCTCACCCGGTGCTCGGGAACGGCCAACCGATTTCCCGTGGGGCACGGGGGAACACGTACGATTCCGGGCATGTGGTCCCGGGCCCGGCTTGCGTGGTGCCCCCTCGTGGGGGTGCTGGTCGTCGTGCTCGGGCTCGGGGTGCTTTGTGGGGTGGCTGGGGCTGGCGGGGTCGCTGGGGCCGCTGGGGCCGGTAAGCCTGTGGGGTCCGTTGCGGGGCAGGAGCAGGCACCTGTTTTCGCTGCCGAGGGCCAAGGCGTGCCCGGGTGCGGGCAAGGCGGCGACAAGGGTGACGGGCAGCGGCCCGCCGCTCCGCCGCGGTCCCCCTCCTCGTACGAGCTGCTTCCCGCTCTCTACGACACTCGGGGCGCCGCCGTCGCCTGGATCTCCGACCCGGCCGTCCTGACCGTCTCGCCCGGCCGCGCGCCGCCCGCGCTCGTGCCGCCCTCGCCGATAGACCTCTCCGTTCTGCGCGTGTAGGAGGCCCCTGTCCGTCTCAGGGGTCCCTCAGCTACGTCTACGTACGCACCACACGCAACAGGAGCAGTGCATCACCATGTCGTCATCCACGGGCAAGTCCTCCGCGTCCAGCAGCAAGGCAGCCACCAGCAAGGCGTCCACCAGCAAGGCGGCCGCCCGCGCTCAGCAGGCCGCGCGTGAGAAGGCCGCCGCCCGCAAGAAGAAGAACATCGCCGTCGTCGCCGGTGTGGTCGCCGTCGCCGCGATCCTCGGTGTCGCCTCGTACACCGCCTCCAAGCCCGGGAAGGCGTCCACCGCCACCGCCGAGAAGTCCTCCGGCTCCGGCGACTCCGCCGCATCCCCGCGCGAGGGCGTCTACCCCGAGCTGGCCGCCCTCGCCCGCCGCGACGCCAAGGACCCGCTCGCCCAGGGCAAGGCCGACGCGCCCGTCGTCATGATCGAGTACGCCGACTTCAAGTGCGGCTTCTGCGGGAAGTTCGCCCGGGACACCGAGCCCGAGCTCGTCAAGAAGTACGTCGAGGACGGCACCCTGCGCATCGAGTGGCGGAACTTCCCGATCTTCGGCGAGGACTCCGAGCGGGCCGCGCGCGGGGCCTGGGCGGCCGGCAGGCAGGGCAGGTTCTGGCAGTTCCACGAGGCCGCGTACGCGGACGGGGCCAAGGAGAAGGGCTTCGGGGACGGGCGGCTGAAGGAGCTGGCCCGGGAGGCCGGGGTCGGGGACGTCGAGCGGTTCGCGCGGGACGCGGGGAGTGCGGCTGCTCGGGCCGCCGTGAAGAAGGACCAGGAGGAGGGGTACAAGCTCGGTGCCACCTCCACGCCGTCCTTCATCGTCAACGGGCAGCCGATTGCCGGGGCGCAGCCGGATGCGGTGTTCGAGCAGGCCATCGACGCGGCCAAGGCCGAAGCGGCGAAGGGCGGGGCGGGCAAGGGTGCGGCGGGCAAGGGTGGCTCGAAGTGAGTGCCGATGTCGGGTACTTTGCCGCGTTCCTTGCGGGGCTGTTGGCCCTCGTGAGTCCGTGCAGCGCGCTGTTGCTGCCCGCCTTCTTCGCCTACTCCATCGACTCGACCTCGCGTCTCCTCGCCCGTACCGGGATCTTCTACGCCGGGCTCGCCACGACGCTGGTGCCGCTCGGCGCCGCCGGGTCCGTGGCCGGGCGGTTCTTCTTCGGGCACCGGGAGCAGTTGGTGTTCTGGGCCGGGTGGCTGATCATCGCGCTCGGTGTCGCGCAGGTCGTGGGCCTTGGCTTCGCCTCGCGGCGCATGGCCGAGCTGTCCGGGCGGATCCGGCCCACCACGGCTGTGTCGGTGTACGCGCTGGGGGCTGTGTACGGGCTTGCCGGGTTCTGCGCCGGGCCGATCCTCGGGAGTGTGCTGACCGTGGCGGCCGTGAGCGGGAGCCCCGTGTACGGGGGCGCTCTCCTTGCCGTGTACGCCCTGGGGATGGCTGTGCCGCTGTTCGTTCTCGCTGTGCTGTGGGAGCGGTTCGAGTTGGGGCGGCGGCGGTGGCTGCGGGGGCGGGTGTTCCGGGTGGGGCGCTTTGAGCTCCATACGACGTCGGTGCTGTCCGGGCTGTTCTTCGTGCTGCTCGGGGGGTTGTTCCTGGCGTACGACGGGGCTGCGGCGCTGCCGGGGTTGCTGGATGTGGACGACTCGTTCGCCGTGCAGGAGTGGGCGGGGCGGCTCGGGGACGCTGTGCCGGACTGGGCGATGCTGGTGGGGGTTGTCGTGGTGGTGGGGGGTGCGGTGCTGTTGCGGCGCCGCAGGGCCGGTGCCGCCGAGGCCGACGTGTCCGGCTAGCCGGGGGTCGTTTGGGGTTGCGGTCCTTTCGCCCTCTGTCCGGTTGGGGGGGGGCGGGGCCGTGCCGGTATGTCCGTGCTCGCGTGTGCGTCGTCCCTGACGTTCCCTGTACGCCCCTCGTGGTGGGCCGAGCTGCGCGCGGACATACCGGCACGGCCCCTCCGGTTCGGTTTGCGGGGATCGGTCCGGTGGGGGTTCCCGGTTCGGCCGACTGTCCGGTGGGGGTTTCTCGTCCGGCCGCCTGTGGGGAGAGGGGGAACGGCGAAGGCCCCGTCCGGGGACGGGGCCTTCTGGAGGTGGCTGGGGCCGGGATCGAACCGGCGACCTATCGCTTTTCAGGCGATCGCTCGTACCAACTGAGCTACCCAGCCACTCGGCTCTCGCGAGCCGTAGCGGTCCTGACGGGATTTGAACCCGCGGCCTCCACCTTGACAGGGTGGCGAGCACTCCAAACTGCTCCACAGGACCAAGCGTTGTGCGAGCACAAGTCTCGCACAGGTGTTGCGTGCCCCCAACGGGATTCGAACCCGTGCTACCGCCTTGAAAGGGCGGCGTCCTGGGCCACTAGACGATGAGGGCTAAGAGGCCCGCCGTGGGCGCTTTGCAGCGCGTCGGGGACGTGAGAAGCATATGGGATGGGGGGAGGGATCGCCAAAACGGTTTACGAGGGCGGGACCGGGGGCGGCGTCGAGGGGTCGGCCCCGGGCTGGTTCTCCTTGGGGAGATGGCGGCTGACCTCGGCCTTCGTGAGGCCGAGCCCGCCCAGTTTGATCTCGTCCCAGGCCTGGAGGCGTTTGGTGGCGCGGTCCAGGTAGAGGACGGACGTCTCCACCGGGTCGGGGTGTTCTCCCTCGACCGCGCGCAGCCCGCTGCCGCCCGTGGAGCCCTCGACGCGCAGCCGGGTGCCCTCGTCCATGACCTCCATCTCCTGGCGGTGCACATGGCCCGCGAGGACGAGCGGCACCGTTCCGTCCGTCTGGCGTGCGGCCGTGGGGTTGTGGGTGACGGCGATGTCGACCGGTGTGCCCCTGGCGGCCTGCTCGCGGAGCGATGCGGCGAGGTTGATGCCCGCCATCTCCTCCACCGGGTTGCCCTCCTGCTTCACCGAGCGGTCCGGTGTGAACTGGGGGTCCCCGATGCCCGCGAAGCGCAGCCCGGCCACGTCGAGGGGCTTGCCGCCGTCGAGGACGTGGGTGTTCTTGAGCTTCTTCAGATAGCGCTGCGTCGCGAACGAGTCATGGTTGCCGCGCACCCACACGTAGGGCGCCCCCAGGTCCTCGATCGGGTCGAGGAAGGCGTTCTCGGCGGCGGTGCCGTGGTCCATGGTGTCGCCGGAGTCGACGATGACGTCGATCTCGTACTGCTCGACGAGCGAGGCGACGATCTTCCAGCTGGCCGGGTTGAGGTGGATGTCCGACACGTGCAGGAGGCGGATCGTGGACGGGTCCGGCTCGTACGCGGGAAGGGTGGACGTCACGTCGTACAGCTTCGTCACGTTGGTGACCAGGCGTGCCAACTCCCGCTGGTAGACGTCGAATTCGCTGACGATGTTGCGGGCGTTGCCGACCACGGAGGGGGCGCTGCTCAGCAGGCCCGAGAACTTCGGCTCCAGGACCGACTTGGGGTTCCAGGTCGCGTACGCCGCCACGCCGGAGGCCGCCAGGAGCGCGAGCGCGAGGCCGCCCGCCGCCAGCGCCCTGCGCGGTCTGCGGTACACCGCGAGGCCGAGCGCCGTGGCACCCGCGACCACGGCCGCGCAGGACCGCACCGCCAGGTCGAACGTGCCCGTCACGACGTCCTCCGCCACCTCCTCCTGCATCCCCGAGATCCGCTCCGGATGGTCCACGAGGGCCTCCGAGCGCACCGGGTCCAGGCGGTCCACCTCCACGTCCAGGCGGATCGGCGCCACGTGCGAGTTCAGCTCCAGGGCGCCGAGCGGCGACACGTCGATCTTCGTGCCGCCGGTCAGGGACGGGCGCAGCTGCATGCGCGTGTCCATGGGGCCCACGGACGTACGTACGCTGCCGACGATCAAGAGCCCCAGCCAGGCCCCGAGCAGCACCACCGCCACCAGGCCCACCGCACGGCCGAACGGGTGCGGGGTGCTGGTGAGGTTCGTGGTGGGGGGCGGGTGTGCCGCGCGGTAGCGGCCGACGAGAGCGGTCGTCGCCCCGCGCAGGCCGCGCAGGTTCCGCAGAACGACCGTGACGTCGCGCCCCATTGGGCCCGTATGCCCATGCGCGGTGGTGGCTATGCCCGCGCCGGGCGGTCGCCCTGCCCGTCGGGGCGCGGGCGCCGGCTCGTGCGCGGCCGTTCCCGGCCGGGGCGGCGGCGGGCGCGGGGCGTGGCGGACAATGGGCGTGTGCTGGAGATGACGCGCGAGGAGTTCGAGGAACTGGTGGCCGAGGCGCTCGACCGGATTCCGCCCGAGCTGACGCGGCTCATGGACAACGTCGCGGTGTTCGTCGAGGACGAACCGCCCCGCGACGACCCCGAGCTGCTTGGGCTGTACGAGGGAACTCCGCTCACCGACCGCGGGGAGTGGTACGCCGGGGTGCTGCCCGACCGCATCACCATCTACCGGGGGCCCACCCTGCGGATGTGCGAGTCGCGCGAGGACGTCGTCGCCGAGACCGAGATCACCGTGGTGCACGAGGTCGCGCATCACTTCGGGATCGATGACGAGCGGCTGCACGCCCTCGGGTACGGCTGAGGTCCCGGGGGCCCGGGAGGTTCCGGGGGCTTCAGGGGGCTGCCGGGGGCTTCGGACGTCGGTCCGGTGCGGTCGGTTTGAGGCTTCGGTCACAGGTCGGGTGCGGGCGCGGGGTTTCCGTGTCCTCTTGTGGGGCGCGGGAGTTGGGCAGGTCGTTCCTTCCTTCCCCCCAGCGCCTTCGGAGGTGCTCGGCCGTGCGCCATGTGTACGTTTCCGTTCGGTGGGCCGCGGCCGTGGTGGCCGTCGCGGCCACCGCGGGCTGTATGAGCATCGGCGACGACGGGAGCGGCGCGCCCGCCCCCGCACGGTCCGCCGGTGAGCGGAGCGGGGCCGCCGCCCCCGACGGGGGGTCCGTCACACCCGGTGGCTCCCGCGGCGACGGGCGCGCTGAAGGCGGCCGGGGCGGCGAGAAGGGCGGCAAGGGCGGCAAGGACGCCAAGGGCGGCGAGAAGGACGGCGGCAAGCACGGCAAGAAGCCGGACGCCGGACGCGGGAAGGACGCCGTGCCGGACGACGAGCCCTCGAAGGGCGGCTCCGGCGGCGGCTCGACCGTCGAGCCCACCAGCGACGGCGGCAAGCCCTCGCCGACCCGTACGCGGCCGGGGCCCCGGCCGACCCGGAGCACACCCGCCCCCGACCCGACGTCCGCGACGCCCACGCCCACGCAGGAGCCGACGTCCCCGGAGCCGTCGTCGTCCGCCCATGGAGGGGTGGGGGAGCCTGCCGGGCGGGGGGAGCCTTCGCCTGAGGCTGGGCCTGCGTAGGGGCTTTGTTCGGGCGGGGGCGCCGTGGACGGGGGCGGGGCTTGTGACGGCTGTCGCTTGGCCCCGCGTGGGGGTGTGGAGCCGTCGTCGAGGCCCTGGGAAAGCCCCGATATGGTGGGCGTTTGCCAATTGGGGTGGGGGGTGCGTATGGTGGTAGATCGTTTGATCCCATTTGCCCGGCGCCGACACAGAAGAGCGCCGCGTGGCGCGTACTCTCCCTTGCCGTGGCTGACCGCATAGAGGCGGTCCATTGCGAAATCACGGAGTTGACGGGCGCGTGCCGAGACTCCGGAAGGTTTCGCATTTCGCATGTCCATTTTCAGTTCTGACCACGCCGTCCTGCCCGAGAACGAGTCGGTCGAGGCCGTCGAGAGCGACGCCGTAGCGGTTGTCGCCGAGGCCGTGGAGACCGTCGAGTCCGCCGAGGACGTCACCGAGGTCACCACCGACGCCGTCACCGAGGCCACCGAGCCCGACGCCGACGCCGAGCCCGAGATCACCTTCGGTGACCTGGGCCTGCCCGACGGCGTCGTCCGCAAGCTCGCCCGCAACGGCGTGCACACCCCGTTCCCGATCCAGGCCGCGACCATCCCGGACGCCCTGGCCGGCAAGGACATCCTCGGCCGTGGCCGCACCGGCTCCGGCAAGACCCTCTCCTTCGGTCTGCCGACCCTGGCGCGCCTCGCCGACGGCCACACCGAGAAGAAGAAGCCCCGCGCGGTCATCCTCACCCCGACCCGCGAGCTGGCGATGCAGGTCGCCGACGCCCTCCAGCCCTACGGCGACGTCCTCGGCCTGAAGATGAAGGTCGTCTGCGGCGGTACGTCGATGGGCAACCAGATCTACGCCCTGGAGCGCGGCGTCGACATCCTCGTCGCCACCCCCGGCCGTCTGCGCGACATCATCAACCGCGGCGCCTGCTCCCTGGAGAACGTCGAGGTCGCCGTCCTCGACGAGGCCGACCAGATGTCCGACCTGGGCTTCCTGCCCGAGGTCACCGAGCTGCTCGACCAGGTCCCGGCCGGCGGCCAGCGCATGCTGTTCTCCGCCACGATGGAGAACGAGATCTCCACGCTGGTCAAGCGCTACCTGACCAACCCGGTGACGCACGAGGTCGACAGCGCCCAGGGCAACGTCACGACCATGACGCACCACATCCTGATCGTGAAGCCCCGCGACAAGGCGCCGGTCACGGCCGCCATCGCCGCGCGCAAGGGCCGCACCATCATCTTCGTCCGCACCCAGCTGGGCGCCGACCGCATCGCGGAGCAGCTGCGCGACGCCGGTGTGAAGGCCGACGCGCTGCACGGCGGCATGACGCAGGGTGCGCGTACGCGCACGCTGGCCGACTTCAAGGACGGCTACGTCAACGCCCTCGTCGCCACCGACGTCGCCGCCCGCGGCATCCACGTCGACGGCATCGACCTGGTCCTGAACGTGGACCCGGCCGGCGACCACAAGGACTACCTGCACCGCTCCGGCCGTACCGCTCGCGCGGGCCGCTCCGGCACGGTCGTGTCCCTGTCCCTGCCGCACCAGCGCCGCCAGATCTTCCGCCTCATGGAGGACGCGGGCGTCGACGCCTCGCGCCACATCATCAACGGCGGCGGTGCCTTCGAGCCCGAGGTCGCCGAGATCACCGGCGCCCGCTCCATGACCGAGGTCCAGGCCGAGTCCGCGGGCAACGCGGCCACCCAGGCCGAGCGTGAGGTCCGCGACCTCACCAAGGACCTGGAGCGCGCCCAGCGCCGCGCCGCCGAGCTGCGCGACGAGGCCGACCGCCTCACCGCCCGCGCCGCCCGCGAGCGTGGCGAGGACCCGACGGCCGCGGTCGCCGCCGTCGCCGAGGCCGCCGACGCCCCCGCCGAGACCGAGGGCGAGACCGCCGCGGTGTCCGTGCCGGAGCAGCCGGTCGCCGAGCGCGACGCCGAGCGTCCCGTCCGCGAGGACCGTCCCTCGTACGAGCAGCGTCGTCCGGCCCGTGACGAGCGCGGCAACTACGAGAAGGAGCGCCGCTCCTTCGACCGTCGTGACGACCGCGGTGGCGACCGTGGCGGTTTCAACCGCGACCGTCGCGACGACCGCCGTGACGACCGTGGCGGCCGCTCCTTCGAGCGCCGCGACGACCGTGGCAACGGCGGCTTCAACCGCGACCGCCGTGACGACCGCGGCGGCTTCAACCGCGACGACCGTGGCGGCTTCCGCGGCGGCTTCAACCGCGATGACCGCGGCGGCCGTTCCTTCGACCGTCGTGACGACCGCGGTGGCGACCGTGGCGGTTTCAACCGCGACCGTCGTGACGACCGCGGTGGCCGTTCCTTCGAGCGCCGCGACGACCGTGGCAACGGCGGCTTCAACCGCGACCGCCGTGACGACCGCGGCGGCGACCGTGGCGGCCGTTCCTTCGAGCGCCGCGACGAGCGGGGCGGCTTCCGCCGCGACGACCGCCCGTCCGGCCACCGGGGCAGCGACCGCCCGTTCAACCGCGACCGCCGCGACGACCGCCCCGCCGGCGGCCACCGCGCGGGCGGCCACGACCGCCCGTCGTACAACCGCGGCTCCGGCTCCGGCACCGGCTCCTTCGGCCGCCGCGACGACAAGCCGCGCTGGAAGCGCAACGGCTGACGCCGTCTGAGCAGTGACTGAAGGCCCGTACGACGTACACGTCGTACGGGCCTTCGCCACACCACGGGCCCCCGGACGGGATACCCGATCGGATGCCGGGCCCCGTCCGGCTATGCTCATGGGTGCGCCGACACTGTGTCGGCGAGGACCGTTAGCTCAATTGGCAGAGCAGTGGACTTTTAATCCATTGGTTGTGGGTTCGAGTCCCACACGGTCTACCAGGAGCGGGAGAGGGCAACCCCCTCTGACCTGCTGAGCGGCGTCCGGGTCGGCCATGGCCGACCCGGACGCCGCTTTTTCGTGTGGTTCAGCAGCCGCCGGCGGCAGCGCCGGGGCCGCCGATCCGCAACGCGTCCGGGGACCCACAGCAACCGCCGGTGTCCTCCGCCTGGGCGGTGGGCTCGTCGAAGAGGCCCGCCCCGCCGCAGACGCCGGTCTCGGGCAGGGTCAGTTCGACGCGCTCAGCCGCGTCCTGGTCACCGGCGAGCGCGGCGGCGATGGATCGGACCTGTTCGTAGCCGGTCATGGCGAGGAAGGTCGGGGCGCGGCCGTAGCTCTTCATGCCGACCAGGTAGGCGCCCTGCTCGGGGTGGGACAACTCCTTCACGCCGTGGGGGTAGACGGTGCCGCAGGAGTGGACGTTGGGGTCGATCAGGGGGGCCAGTTCGACCGGTGCCTGGAGGCGCTCGTCCAGGCCGAGGCGGAGTTCGTCGAGGAAGGACAGGTCGGGGCGGAAGCCGGTGAGGCCGATGACCTCGTCGACCGGGTCGAGGCGGCGGCCGTCCTCGCCGACCAGGACCAGTTGGGCGCCGGACTTCTCGACGGCGGTGGTGCGGAATCCCGTCACCACGTCCGCGTGGCCCTCGTCCACGGCGGCCTTGGCGGCGAGGCCGAGAGCGCCGCGGGCGGGGAGCTGGTCGTCGGCTCCGCCGCCGAAGGTGGAGCCGGTGATGCCGCGTCGCAGGATCCACACGGCGTGCGTGCCCGGTGCTTCCTTCGCGAGGTCGGCCAGGAGGGCTAGGGCGGTGAAGGCGGAGGCGCCGGAGCCGACGATCGCGGTGCGCTTGCCCGCGTAGCGCGCACGGACGGTGGGGTCCTTGAGGTCCGGGACGCGGTACGAGACGTGGTCGGCCGCCGCGCGTTCGCCGAGTGCGGGCAGGCCGTCGCCACCGAGGGGGCCGGGGGTGGCCCAGGTGCCGGATGCGTCGATGACGGCGCGGGCGAGAATGCGCTCCTCGCGGCCGTCGCCGCGCAGGATGTGGAGGGTGAAGGGCTGCTCGTCGCGGTCGGCGTCGACGACGCGGTCGCGGCCGGTGCGGGAGACGCCGGTGACGCGGGCGCCGAAGCGGACTCGCTCACCGAGGACGTCGGCGAGCGGCTGGAGGTACTGCTCGGCCCAGTCGCCGCCGGTGGGGTACGCGGCGCCGTCCGGCCTGGCCCAGCCGGTGGGGGCCAGGAGCTTCTCGGCGGCCGGGTCGGTGACCTCGGCCCAGGGGGAGAAGAGGCGGACGTGCGCCCACTCCCGTACGGCGGCGCCCGCGGCCTCTCCGGCCTCCAGGACCAGCGGTTCAAGGCCGCGGTCGAGCAGTTGGGCGGCGGCGGCGAGGCCGATGGGGCCGGCGCCGACGACTGCGATCGGCAGGGTGGCGGAGGTGTTCTCGCTCATGACGTGCTCCAGGAGGAGGGGGGACGTCGATCTTCTTCTGATTCGACGTTCGTCAATATGGCTGATGTCCCGGAGCTTGCCTCATCGGTTCGATGGATGTCAATATTGACGCATGTCGAAGTCGAGCGTGGTGGAGCTGTGCGTCGTGGACGAGGCGGTGGCGCCGTGCTGCCCGCCGCTGACGGAGCGGCCCCTGACGGCCGAGGAGTCCGAGCGGACCGCGAAGATGTTCAAGGCGCTCGGGGACCCGGTCCGGCTGCGGCTCTTCTCGTTGGTCGCCTCGCACGAGGGCGGCGAGGCGTGCGTGTGCGACATCTCCGATGTCGGCGTTTCGCAGCCGACCGTCTCCCACCACCTGAAGAAGCTCAAGGAGGCCGGGCTGCTGGCCTCCGAGCGGCGCGGGACGTGGGTGTACTACCGGGTCGAGCCGAGCGTGCTCGCGGCGATGGGCCAGTTGCTGGCCCTGCCGACCACAGCCTGAACAGACCATGGGGGAGTCGAGTGAGCAACAGCGCCGTCGTGGTTGCGATGCGGGCGGAGCACGCTGAGCAGGTCCTGGCGATCTATCAGGCCGGGATCGACGAGCGGAACGCCACGTTCGAGATCACGGCGCCGTCGTGGGAGGCGTTCGACGCCACCCGGTTGCCCGAGCATCGCTTCGCCGCGCTCGACGAGAGCGCGGCGGTGCTGGGGTGGGTCGCCGCCAGCCGGGTCTCCGACCGGTGCGCGTACGCCGGGGTGGTCGAGCACTCCGTCTACCTCTCTCCATCGGCTCGCGGCCGGGGCATCGCCGGGGTGCTGCTGAGGGCTCTGATCGCGTCCACGGAGGCGGCCGGGATCTGGACGATTCAGTCCGGGATCTTTCCGGAGAACACCGCGAGCCTGGCTCTGCACGAACGGGCAGGTTTCCGGGTCATCGGCACCCGGGAGCGGATCGGTCGGCATCACGGCCTCTGGCGTGACGTCGTCCTGGTCGAGCGCCGCAGCCCCGCCATCGGCTGACGGCCGCAGGCACGGCGGGGCACAGCACCCGGGATCCCTGATGGGCATGGTCGCCCCGGGCCGGACGGCCGGGATTCGGTCGGCCGGTGTCGCGGCCCGGGTGGTGAACTTCCGGCGCCAGGCGAGTGAGACGTAGACCAACATCACCAGGACCGGCACCTCGATGAGCGGCCCGACGACGCCGGAGAGCGCCTGGCCACTGGTGACGCCGAAGGTGCCGATCGCGACCGCGATGGCCAGCTCGAAGTTGTTGCCCGCCGCGGTGAACGCCAGCGTCGCGGTGCGGTCGTAGGCCAGGCCGATCGCCTTGCCGAGGGCGAAGGTGCCGAACCACATGAGAGCGAAGTAGATCAGCAGCGGCAGCGCGATCCGGGCCACGTCCAGCGGCTGCGAGGTGATCGTCTTCCCTTGGAGGGCGAAGAGGATGACGATCGTGAAGAGCAGGCCGTACAGGGCCCACGGGCCGATCCTCGGCAGGAAGTTGGCCTCGTACCTGTCGCGGCCCATCCGCTGCTCGCCGATGCGGCGGGTGAGGAAGCCGGCCAGGAGCGGGACGCCGAGGAAGATGACGACGTTCAGGGCGATCTTCCACATGGAAATGTCGAGGTGCTCGCCCTCACCCAGGCCGAGCCAGCCGGGCAGCAGGTCGAGGTAGAACCAGCCGAGCAGCCCGAACGCCAGGACCTGGAAGACGGAGTTGAGAGCGACAAGGACCGCTGCGGCTTCGCGGTCACCGCAGGCGAGGTCGTTCCAGATGATGACCATGGCGATGCAGCGCGCGAGCCCGACGATGATCAGGCCCGTGCGGTACTCGGGGAGGTCGGCCAGGAAGATCCAGGCGAGTGCGAACATCACCGCCGGCCCGACCAGCCAGTTGATGACCAGCGACGATGCCATCAGCTTCTTGTCGCCGGTGACGGCGTCGAGCTTGTCGTAGCGGACCTTGGCCAGGACCGGGTACATCATGACCAGCAGGCCGAGCGCGATCGGCAGGGAGATCCCGCCGAGTTCGACCTTGGCGAGCGCGTCGTCCATGCCGGGGATCAGCCGCCCCAGGCCGAGGCCGACGGCCATCGCGGCCAGGATCCAGACCGCCAGGTAGCGGTCGAGTGTGGAGAGTTTGGCGACGACGCCGGAATCGGCGGCCGGGGCCGCAGGCGCACCCGTGCCCGCTTGTTCCGTGCCGGCCATCAGCAGGCCCGCTTCCGGCCGGTCTCGACCGTCTCGCGCGCGGCGGCCGCCAGGCCCGCGAAGGAGCCGGCCAGAGCGTCGAGGACTTCGGGCTTGAGCTTGTAGTAGATGAAGCGGCCGCACGGCTCGGTGTCCACGACTCCCGCCTCGCGCAGCACCTTCATGTGGTTGGAGAGATTGGTCTGCTTCGCGCCGGTCTCGGCGACCAGGTGAGTGGTGCACAGCGTCTCGTGGGCGAGCAGGGTCACGATCTTCATTCTGAGCGGGTCGGCGAGCACCCGCATCAGTTCAGTGTCGACTGACGTCAGCATGGGCTGATACTGTCACATCATCTGAGGCTGATACCAGTCCAGGCTGAATCGTGGAGCCCGTCGGAGGGGCCCTGATGACCGCACCCACACCGCCCGTCCTGCCCGACGCCCGCCTCGCCGCCGGCGCCGCCCGCCTGGCCGCTCGGCATACCGGCCGCTTCTCCACCGAGACCGTCCAGGCACTGATCGCCGACTCCTGCACCCAGCTCGCCGCCACCGCACAGGTCTCCACGCACCTGGTCGTGCTGGCCGAGCGATGGACGGCCGAGCGTCTCGATGCCCTGGACCACCTCCGCAAGAGGCCGGGCGGCAGGATGCCGCGGGTGCTGTTCGTGTGCAGCCACAACGCCGGCCGCCACCGTCGAACCCTTCGTGACCCAGGTGCTGACCGAGGCCGGAGTCGACCCCAGCGGCGCGTTCCCCAAGCCGCTGACCGACGAGGCCGTCCGAGCCGCCGACATCGTCGTCACCATGGGCTGCGGCGACGCCTGCCCCATCGTGCCCGGCCCTCGCTACTTGGATTGGCCCGTCCCCAACCCCAGGGGCGCCCCGATCGCCATCGTCCGACAGATCCGTGACGACATCGCCGCCCACATCACCGACCTGCTCAACTCCCTGCCCACCACCTGAAACCCGAGGCTCGGCACCCATCCGAGCCGCGCTCCACACCGCGAAGGAAGAACCGATGGCCTCCACCCCGCTCGCCTCCGTGCTGTTCGTCTGCGTCCACAACGCCGGACGCTCCCAGATGGCCGCCGGATTCCTCACGCACCTCGCAGGCGACCGGATCGAGGTCCGCTCCGCAGGTTCCCTCCCCGGCGACCAGGTCAACCCCGCCGCCGTAGAGGCCATGAAGGAAGTCGGCATCGACATCTCCACCGCCCAGCCCAAGGTGCTCACCACCGAGGCCGTCCAGGCATCCGACTTCGTCATCACCATGGGGTGCGGCGACGCCTGCCCGATCTTCCCCGGCAAGACCTACCTCGACTGGGCCCTGGAAGACCCCGCGGGCAAGGGAGTCGAGGCCGTACGCCCGATCCGCGACGAGATCAAGAACCGCATCGAGGCCCTGATCACCGAGATCGACACCCGCTGACGGATTCCCGAGAGCCGTTCGGGAACCGACTTCGAGATCCGACACCCAGGAGACCCTTCCGTCGACTCCGGCGCACCGGGCTGCTGGCAGCGCTCTCGAGCGGCGTCGTACTCGGTCCCGGCGAACGCGGTCAGTGGCTCCCCTTGGGAGTTGAGAGACCGGCACAGGCGTCGCGGCGAATGGCGGCGTAAATTTCGGCGACATTCGGCGGCAGTGTGGCCGATCACCGATGGATCAAGCAACGGCACGCGCCACCCTTGACCAGGCGTCGATGGACTGGAGGGGACTGTCCGGACTCATCCGGACAGTCCCCTCCAGGACTTTTAATCCATTGGTTGTGGGTTCGAGTCCCACACGGTCTACCTCTCAGGCCCAGGTCGGGCAGTGCCCGACCTGGGCCTGTGGCGTGCGCGGAGCCTGTCCGTCCGCGGTGCATCGCTTGCCCGTGTATGCGTACGCCGCGACCCAGGTGATCTCCAGCCGCGCCGACGACCCCGGCTCGGCGTAGGGGCCGTACAGCGCGCTCTCGTTCTGCAGGATCCAGCTCAGTGGGCGGGACGGCACGCCTCGGGTGTCCTCGCCGATGTACTTGCCGTCCATGGAGAAGCGGACCCGGCCGGGGGTCCACTCGGTGCTCACCGTGTGCCACTCGGTCCAGTGTTCGCCGGTGGGGAAGCGGCCCTGGGGGCGGCCGTCGCAGGGGTGGTGGAAGGCCGTGATGGTGTCCGTCCAGTTCTGTTCGGGGTAGTCGATCTCGCAGCCGCCTCCGTAGTGCAGCCACGCCGACTTGTAGCCGGGGGCTGGCTCGGTCACCTTGATGCGGGCGGAGAATTTGCCGTACGCCCGTTCCATGGTCCTGCGCGGTACGACCGCTGCGGAGTGGATGTCGCCGCCGTCGGCCGGGCGGAACATGCGGATCCTTATCCGCCCGTCGCCGTTGGCCGCCGGGCCGACGCTGATGGTGTCCTCGGGGTGGTACGTCCCGCCGACGGTGCGGCCCACGTTGCCGTCGGCGCCGGACTTGGCCGTGTCCGGCCAACCGGTCGGGTAGGCCCACCAGTCGGCGCGGTACGGGGCCGGGAGGCCGCCGCACCAGGCTGTGCGCCGGTCGGGGTTGTGGTCGCAGTCGGAGAAGCTGCCGAGCGTCACGTGGTCGCCGTTGAAGTTCTCCGCGAACACCTGGCGGAAGGGGCCGCAGTCGCCGCGCGGCATGCTGGTGGTCGTGGTCCAGCAGGCGTCCCGGGGTGGCGCGGCGGACGCCTCGGCGTCAGCCTCGGTCGGTGCGAGGAGGAGCGCCGCTGTCGCCGCGGTGGCCGCGGCGGTGGTCCTCGCGGCGGTGCGGACGTGTCGTGTGCGCGTGCGTCGGTTGCTTTCAGGCATGGCTCTTTCCTGAAGGCTCAGGCTGCGGGGGTTGGTTGTTTGGGGATTTTGGATACTTTGTACCGATTGAATCCTTTGTCGGTCGTATCCAGTTCCTCGGCGCGCCGACTCGGCCGACCCCGTCCCGCGCCACCCCACAGCCGCCATCACCCTGCGGCTACCGCCCCGCGGCGAGGGCCCAGCGAACCGTGGCCGGAGCGGTGACCGTGATCGAGCCCGTCTCCCTGGCCTCCTTGAGGCGCAGTGCGTTGTACGTGCTGCTGACCCGGCCGGTCACGCAGGTGTGGGGAAAGCTCATGGCCACGGGCTGGACGGTCACCTTGAGAGTGCCCTTGCCCCGGCAGTTGACGAGCACCGACAGCGGACCGGCGCCGATGCGGCCGAGCGGGATGGTCCGGTTGCCGCTCGTCGAGGAGACTTCGGCCAGCGGCTTGCCTTCGGGGAGGCTGGGGGTCAGGGAGGCCGACTCTCCGCGTATGTGCTCGGGGCGGCTCTCGGGTGTGGACGCGGGCGGTGCCGATTTCGGTCGGTCGGGAGCTGGAGAACTCCCGGCGGAGCAGCCTGTGACGGTGGCGATCAGCAGCAGTGTTCCCGTGGCGCGGCGCGCCGTGCGCAGAGCCGCCTTGCGGGCCGATTCGGGCAGGCGGTCGTCGAGCAATGGCTTCCCCCATCTGGTTGTCGTGATCATTGCGGAAATGGTCCGGTCGGGTCCATCCGCCCCCCCCCGCTGGACCCGGACCTGGACCCGGACCTGGACCTGGGGCGTTTCTGCGAGGGCTGGGGCCGTGCTCGGCCTCGATCCAGTTCGACGCGCGCATGGCAAACTCGGCGCGTGCAGATCCGGATGCTGGGGCCGTTCGAAGTACGTGCCGACGGGGGTCGGTTGGTCGATGTGCCGGGGGTGCGGCTGCGCGGGCTGTTGGTCGCGCTCGCGCTCCGGCCGGGGCAGGGCGTTCCGAAGGCCGCGCTCGTCGACTGGATCTGGGGGGAGTCTCCGCCCGCCGACGCCACGAACGCCTTGCAGCAGCTGGTCTCGCGGTTGCGGAAGCTGCTGCCGGACGGGGCCGTCGAGGGGCAGACCGACGGGTACCGGCTGGTGGTCGAGGCCGACGCCGTCGACGTCCTGCGGTTCGAGCGCCTCGTCGCCGCGGGGCACGTGCGGACCGGGGACCTTTCCGGGCGGGTGCGGCTGCTCCGCGAAGGGCTCGACCTGTGGCGCGGTGCGGCCATGCAGGACGTGGGGGTGCGGGGCAGCGCCGCCTTCGACGCCGCCGTCGCCCGGCTCGACGCGCTGTGGCTGACCGCCACGGAGGAGCGCGTCGAGGCGGAGGTCGCCCTCGGGCGCGGGGTGGAGATCGTCACGGAGCTGGGCGGGCTCGTGGCCGCGCATCCGGTACGGGAACGGCTCGTCGCCGCGCTGATGCGGGCCCTCGTCGCCGCCGGGCGTACCGGTGAGGCGGTGGCCGTGTACGAGAGCGCGCGGGAAGCCCTCGCTGATGCGCTGGGCATCGATCCGTCGCCCGAGTTGGCGGCGTTGCATGTCGCGGTGTTGCGGGGGGAGTTGGGTGGGGCGTTTGGTGTAGCGGGTGTAGCGGGTGTAGCGGGTGTAGCGGGTGTAGCGGGTGTAGCGGGTGTAGCGGGTGTAGCGGGTGTAGCGGGTGTAGCGGGTGTAGCGGGTGCAGTTGGGGTGGTTGGGGAGACAGGTGTCGCAGGGGCAGCAAGGCTCTTGGGGGTGCAGGGGGCTGGCAGGGGCAATGGGTCTGGTGGGGTCAGCGAGGGCAACGGGGCCAGCAGGGTCAGCAGGGTCAGCGAGACCAACGGGGCCAACGGGGGCAACAGGGTCGGCGGGGCCGAAGAGGCCGACAGGGCTCACAGAGCCGACGGGGTCAACGGGGCCGCCGGGGCCGCCGGGACCACCGGGCCCGGGCCCGCCCCCGGGCCGGAGAACGTGCGGCGGCGGACCAACCTGCGCGCCGAGCTCACCAGCTTCGTCGGCAAGGCCGCCGACATCACCGCCGTACGCGAACGCGTCCGCGCCCACCGCCTCACCACCCTCATCGGACCCGGCGGCTCCGGCAAGACCCGGCTGGCCACCGAGACCGCCCGCACCCTCCTCGACGAACTGCCCGACGGCGCCTGGCTGGTGGAGCTCGCCGCCATCGGCCCGGACGGTGACGTGGCGCAGGCGACGCTCGCCGGGCTCGACCTGCGGGACGCCCTGTTCGGCGGGGCCCCGAACGCGGACCTGACGGACCGGCTCGTCGCCGCGTGCCGGGACCGGGACGCGCTGCTGGTCCTGGACAACTGCGAGCACGTGATCGAGTCCGCGGCGGTGTTCGCCCACCGGCTGCTCGGCGAGTGCCGACGGCTGCGGATCCTGGCGACCAGCCGGGAGCCGCTCGGCATCACCGGCGAGGCGCTGTGGCAGGTCGAGCCGCTGGCCCTGCCGGACTCCGGCGCGGGCCCGGCCCAGATCGAGTCCTCGCCCGCCGTCCAACTGCTGCGGGACCGGGCCGGGGCCGTGCGCCGGGGCCTCGCCGCCGACGAGCGCACGCTGGCGACGATGGTGCGGGTGTGCCGGGCCCTCGACGGGATGCCGCTCGCGATCGAGCTGGCCGCGGCCCGGCTGCGCACGATGTCCGTCGACCAGCTCGCCCACCGGCTCGACGACCGCTTCCGCCTGCTGACCAGCGGCAGCCGGACCGCCCTGCCGCGCCACAGGACGCTGCGCGCGGTGGTCGACTGGAGCTGGGAGCTGCTCACCGACGCCGAGCGGATGGTCCTGCGCAGGCTCTCCGTCTTCTCCGGCGGGGCGAGCCTGGAGGGGGCCGAGCGGGTCTGTGCGGGGTACGCCGATGACGTAGCCACTGAAGTCGGCGGTGGCGCCGACCACGCCGTCGCGCCCGAGGACGTACTCGAACTCCTCACCACCCTCACCGAGAAGTCCCTGCTCCGTGCCGAGGGCGGCAGCGCACCCCGCTACCGGATGCTCGGCACGATCAAGGAGTACGCCGGGCAGCGGCTCGCGGAGGCGGGCGAGGCGGATCCGGCGCGCCGCGCCCACCTCGCGTACGCGTCCGAGCTGGCCGAGGCCGCGGAGCCGCACCTGCGCCGCGCCGAGCAACTGGAGTGGCTCGCCGTGCTCGGCGCCGAGCACGACAACATCGGCGCGGCGATGCGCGGCGCGCTCGCGGCGGGCGAGGCGCAGGCGGCGATGCGGCTCGCGGCGGGCGCGGGCTGGTACTGGTGGCTCAGCGGGCACAGGACCGAGGGCTACGAGCTGATCACCGCGGCCGTCCGGACGCCCGGCGAGGTGACGGACGACGTACGGGCCACGGTGTACGCGCTGGTCGTGCTGTTCGTGACGTCCGGCCCTGGCGACGAGCACCAGGCCGCGGAGTGGATCCACAAGGCGTACGAGTTCGGTCGGCGAGGTCGGTCGGGTGAGTCGGATGAGTCGGGTGAGTCAGGTGCGTCGGGTGCGTCAGGTGGGCTAAGTCTGCGCAGCCATCCGTTGATCGGTCTCGTCGCTCCGCTGGAACGCATGCTGCGGGAGCCGGGCGCGGGTGCGGCGGCGTTCGAGGAACTGCTCGCCCACGAGGACCCGTGGGCGCGGGCGCTGGCCCGGCTGCACATGGGCAAGATGCGGATCATGCTCGGGCCGGGCGGGTTGGGTGGGCCGAGCGGGCCGGACGGCCAAGGCGGCCAGGGCCGCGGTGCCGCCGACCGGGACGGGAAGGACGCGGACGCCCACCTGGAACAGGCAGTCGCCGAATTCCGCGCGCTCGGCGAGCGGTTCGGCATCTCCTTCGCCCAGACGGAGCTGGCGGCCCGCATCGCCGTGCGCGGTGAGTTCGCCGCCGCGTGCGCGCACTACGACCAGGCGATCGCGGCCATCGCGGAGGTCGGTGCCACCGAGGACATCGTCCCGATCCTGGCGGCGCAGGCGCAGTTGTACCGGCTCCTCGGCGACGAGGCGGCGAGCGCGGCCGCCCTCGCCGAGGCCGAGCGGTGCGCGGAGCGGGTCACCTGGCCGGGCGCGCTGGCCGTACTGGCCTTCTCGAAGGCCGGGCCCGCCCGGTGGGACGGCGACACCGCGGAGGCGCGCGCCCAACTCGGCGTAGCGAGGGCCCTGTTGGGCGAGGAGGCGGAGCGGGCCAACATCCGCTCCCTGACGTACGACCTGCTCGGATATCTCGCCGACGACCTCGGCGAGGCCCGCGAGCACCGGGCGGCGGCCTGCGCGGCGGCGGCCGAGGCGGGGCACGCGCCGGTGATCGCGCGGGTGCTCGTCGGGGTCGCGGACCTGGCGCTGCGCCGCGGGGAGCACGAGCAGGCCGTACGACTGCTCGCGGCGAGCGAGGGCGTGCTCGGGCTCAAGGACCGCTCCCACCCGGACGCGGTCCGGATCGAGCGGACGGCGCGGAGCCGCCTCGGCGACACGCGGTTCGCCGAGGCGGCTCTGGAGGGGAGGCGGACCGGCTGGTCCGAGCTCGCCGGGGTCACGCTCGCTTCTTGAACGAGGAGACCGCCCACAGGTACCCGATGACGGCGAAGCCGACGCTCCAGGCGACCGCCGCGATCGTGTCGCCGCTCGACGGGTTGCCCGCGAGCAGTCCGCGCAGCGTCTCGATGATCGGGGTGAAGGGCTGGTACTCCACGAACTGCCTGATGCCCGTGCCCATCGTGTCCGAGGGGACGAACGCGCTGCTCAGGAACGGCAGCATGATCAGCGGCACGGTGGCCATGCCCGCCGACTCGGGCGACTTGGCGGCCAGGCCGAGGGCGACGGTGAGCCAGGCGGCGGCGAAGCTGACCAGGACGATCAGGCCGAGCACGCCGAGCCATTCGCCGGCGCTCGCGCCCGGGTCGAAGCCCATCAGGAAGGCCACCCCGATGATGGCGGAGCAGGCCACCAGGCAGCGGACCGTCGTGACGACGACGTGGCCGGTGAGCATGGCTCCGCGGGAGACGTCCATGGTCTTGAACCGGTTGATGATGCCCTTGGTCATGTCGTCGTTCACGGCCGTGGAGGTGGCGCCGAGGCCGTAGCTGATGGTCATCACGAGCAGACCGGGGGTCGCGTAGTCGATGTAGTCGACGCCGACGTCGAAGCCGCCGCCGAGGACCTTCACGAACAGCAGCATCATCACGATGGGGAACAGGATCGCGTTGAACACCGTGACCGGGTTGCGCAGGGTGTGCTTCAGGTTGCGGCGCAGCATGATCGCCGAGTCGGCCATGGCCGTGGAGACAGTACTCACTGGGAGATCGCCGCCTTCTTCGTGTAGTTGGTGCCGGTGGTGAGGCCCGTGTCGGTGCGCTCGGTCAGGGCGAGGAAGACGTCGTCGAGGTCGGGGGTGTGCACGGTCAGCTCGTCCGCCTCGATGTCGACCGAGTCCAGCCAGTCGAGGATGGAGCGGAGCTCGCGCTGGGTGCCGTCGCTGGGGATCTGCAGCGACTGCGCCTCGTCGTCCTTGGTGGCCTCCTCGCGCAGGGCTGAGGAGGCGTGCCGGTACGCGGCCGGGTCGGTGAAGCGGAGGAGCACGTGGCCGCCGGGGATGAGGCGCTTCAGCTCGTCGGCGGTGCCCTCGGCGGCGATCTTGCCGCCGCTCAGGACCGCGATGCGGTCGGCGAGCTCGTCGGCCTCCTCGAGGTACTGGGTGGTGAGGAAGATGGTGGTGCCCTCGGCCACCAGCTCACGGACGATCTGCCACATCGTGCGCCTGCTGCGCGGGTCGAGGCCGGTCGTCGGCTCGTCCAGGAAGATGATCTCCGGGCTGCCGACCAGCGTCATCGCCAGGTCCAGCTTCCTGCGCATGCCGCCGGAGTACGTCGACACCAGCTTCTGCGCCGACTCCACCAGGTCGAACCGCTCCAGGAGGCCCGCGATCAGCTTCTCCTTGTTGCGCACGCGCTTCAGCTCCGCCATCAGGAGCAGGTTCTCCCGCCCCGACAGCAACTCGTCCACGGCGGCGAACTGCCCCGTCACACCGATGGCCGCGCGCACCCCCTTCGTCCCGCTCACCACGTCGTGCCCGGCCACCTGCACGAGCCCGGCGTCCGCCGTCATCAACGTCGTCAGGATGTTCACCGTCGTCGTCTTGCCCGCCCCGTTCGGCCCGAGCAGCGAGTAGACCGACCCCGCCGGAACATCGAAGTCGATGCCGTCGAGCACGACCTTGTCACCGAATGCCTTGCGCAGTCCCGAGACCGCGATCGCAGAAGTTTTCATGTCCCCTAAGGTCGCGGCCGCACCTGTCATGGGGCTTTCACGCCCCTGACACGGGCCCTGACATCGGGGTTACGTCGTGTTTTCGCTGGTCAGAGCCCTGTGCGGACGACGAACTCGCGCTGCCGCTGTCACGCGCGGGCACCGTCACCGTGGACGACGGAGCGCTCGGTCGTAGCCGTGCCTGTCGCAGAGCACGGCGCACGCGCGTGCTGAGTGCCTCGTACGGCCCGTGCTTGGCGTACGCGCTCCTCAGCGGCGTGCTTTTGCGCCCCGGCGTGCGCCCTTCTGGCGGTGGCTCTTTCCGGAGGAATATGCGAGGGGAGCATTCGGAGGATGTCCGGAGGAGGCGGCTGGGCATGGAGATGAGGCATCTGAAGTACTTCGTCGCCGTGGCGGAGGAGGGCAGCTTCACCCGCGCCGCCCTCGCCCTCCACGTCTCCCAGCCGACCCTGAGCCAGCAGATCCGCGATCTGGAGCGGGAGTTGGGCGTCACGCTGCTCAGCCGTGGTCCCGGCGGCGTGCGGCCCACGCTCGCGGGCGAGGTGTACTACGAGCGCGTCCGGCTCGTACTGGCGGCGGTGGACGACGCGGCCCGTGCGGCGCGGCGGGCGGCCGGCGGCCCGGCGAGACTGAGCGTGGGCATCGGAGGGCTGCTGCCGAGCAATGTGCACGTGACGGTCCTCAGCGCCTTCGCCGCCGCCTACCCGCACGTCCGCGTCGCCTGGCGCGAGCTGACCATGACCGACTTCGACGGCCCGTTGACGAGCGGCGAGGTCGACGTGTCGCTGATGCGGATGCCGGTGGACCCCGAGCACCTGGTGTGGGAGCCCCTCCTTGAGGAGCCGCGCGGGCTCGTCGTCCCGATGGGCCACCGGCTGCACGGACTGGACAGCGCCACGCTTGCCGACGTCATCGAGGAGCCGCTGCCCAACGTGGCCCCCTCCGTGCCCGCCGGGATGCGCCGGTGGTGGCAGATGTACCCCGAGCGCAACGGCGAGGCCCCCGAGTTCGTCGGCGAACCGGTCAGCTCGCCCTACGAGGTCTTCACCTCGGTCGCCCTGCACGGCGTCGTGTGCCCCGGCCCCTTCGCCTACCGCACCACACCGCTTCCGGCCGGAGTCCGGATGCTGCGGCTCACCGGCCTGCCCGCCGCGAGCGTCGTCGCGGCGCGCAGACGCGAGGACCGCAGAGAGCTCCCCGCCGCGTTCTGCGCACTGGCCGCACAGCTGGCACGCGGCCTCACGGCACAGTGAGCCGCACCGGGCGGCAGGTCGTCCGCGGCCGCACCGGCCGTGCACGCGCGCACCGGCCGCCGCCGCACACACCCGCCGCCACGCACACCCGCCGCCCCCAGCCCAACAGCCGCTATAGCCAAGGCCTTTCCCGCATAGGCACTCCGACTTCGACAGCTCCCCGCGAACGTCTGATCCTGGGTATTCGCCGAGCGCCCACCTCCCGACCCACAGCCAGGGCCGAGGACACAGGCCCGCGTTACCGGCCACAGAAGCCCCGCCCCCACACATCGCAGGGGCGCGCCGGAGCCATGGAGGAGACGAGGAAGCACGGAGTATCCATGAGCACCGTTGTCTGCGGAACGCACACCCTGGCCATCGACACCGCACTGGGCGCCCGCATCGCCCGCGCACGCATCCGCACCACCGCCACCGACCCGCTCGGCCCCGCCCGGACACAGGGACTGCCCCAGCCCTTCCTGATCGGGCGCGACGCGCCGGTGAGCCTCGCCCACACCGCCGTGGAGAACCGCGAAGCGGTCAACTTCCACGCGCCGTGCGGCTACGGCAAGACCACCCTCCTGCGGCACCTCGTCGCGCTCGGCCCCGCCCGCGGCGCCACCGAGCCCCACGTGTACCTGAAAGTGGGCGACTTCGGCCTGGACGACCTCCTCCAGCGCCTGGTCTCCGAGCTCTACACCCTCCGACCGCCGGAGGCCTCCGACGAGCCGGTGCGGCTGACCACCCAGCAGTGCGCCCAAGTCCTCGGGCACACCAACGCGCTCCTCGCCCTGGACGACGTGGCCCTCACCGAGGACCAAGTCGCCTACGTCCGGCGCATGGTGCCCGGCTGCGCCCTGGTGATCGGCTCCGGGGAGCCGGTGCTCGGCGACGGCGGGACCGTGCACGACCTGGGCGGCCTGGCGCGGCCCGCCGGGGTCTCGCTGCTCGTACGCGATCTGGGCCGGTGGATCCCGCCGGAGGAGACGCAGCACGCGCGCGACCTGGTCGACGCGGTCCTGGGGCAGCCGCTGCACATCCGGCAGGCGGCTGCGCTGGTCGCGTCCGGCGAGCACACCCTGGCCTCGCTGGCCGCCCTGGCCGAGGAGGACCCCGGCGAGCTGGACCGGCTCAGCATCGACGCGCTGACCTCCGACGAGCGGCGCGTCCTGGCCGTGTTCGCCTTCACCGCGGGGGCACTGATTCCCGCCACCCTGGTGTCGGCGATGGCCGACGTCGCCTACGTGACCGTCATCCTGGACTCGCTGTTCGACAAGGGCCTCGTCGAGCACCCGGACGACCGCTTCGGACTGCCGGTGTGCAAGGGCGAGACCTACCGCGGGCTGCTGCTGGGGTACTTCGCGCTCGCCACGGCCGAGCGCGGGCTGGTGGAGTGGCTCCGGGAACGCCCGGCCGACGGCGCGGAGGCGCACTCCGCGCTGGAGTCGGCGGTGGGGCTGCTGGGGCACGCGGCGGGCGCGCACGAGTGGCTCGCTGTGATCCACATCGTGCGGGCGGTGGAGCCGGTGCTGTTCGTCCAGGGCCGCTGGGAAACCTGGCAGCGCGTGGTCGGCTCCGGCCTGGAGGCGGCTCGCGAACGGGACGACAGTCTCGCCGAGGCGTACTTCGCCCACCAGAGAGGCACCCTGCTGTTCTTCCAGGACCGTGCCGGGGAGGCCAGGGAGGAGCTGGAGAGGGCCCTGGACATCAGGGGCCGACTGGCCGACGAGGAGGGCATGGCGCGTACCCGCGAGAATCTCGCGTTCGTCGTCGTGGGCCCGGACGGCACAGCCCCGCCCCGCCGAGACCGGGCGCGCGGAAACTGGCGCCGGATCCGCCGGGCCGCGTTGATCGCGGCGGCCGGGCTGACCGCGATCGTCCTGGGCGGGCTCGTCCTGGACCTCCTGGGCCTCACCGGGTCCGACAAGGAGGGCCGGGACGATCGGCCCGGCGTGTCCGGCGGCACCGCCTCGGGCCCGTCCTCCGGCAGCGGGAGCGACGGGAAGCGAGGGCCGGGGCAGCACGGAGGCGACGGCACCCGGGCGCCCTCCGGCGAGCGCGGATCATCCGGCGGCGGGGGCAAGCCCGGTTCCCCGGGCCGGAGCGGCAAGGACGGCAAGGGAGGCAAGGACGGCAAGAAAGGCAAGAAGGGCAAGGAGGGTGACTCCGGCCGCAAGGGCGGGGGCGACCGGAAGGAGGAGCAGGGAGGGCCGGGCGGCTCCGACCGCGTGGCGCCCGCCTCCCCCCTCATCACGCCCGGCTCCACGTCCTTCCGTGACGCCTTCGCCCGCGCCGGCAGCCCGGAAGGCTTCAGCGTTCAGGAGGGCCGACGCGAGACCCGGACCTTCACCTTGATCAATCCCGGCTCCAAGGTCTCCACCGTGGACACGGTGGAACTCACGGGATCGGACGCCTTCCAGATCACGACCGACGACTGCTCCTCGGCGGAGCTGGGCCCCGGACACCCGACCTCCTGCGAGGTGACCGTGACCTTCCAGCCGGGCGAGGTCGGCGAGCAAACGGCCCGGCTGACAGCGGGATGGAGCAGATTGACGTCCTTCGCCGAGCTGTCCGGGACCGGCTACGCCGTGGTCCACGTCGACCGTGAACAGCCGGAGGGCGGCACAGGAACCGTGGAAGCGTCCGACTTCGCCGAGAAGGACTGTGACGGAACGTCGTGCTCCTACCGCGTACAGAACCCGGAGTTCACCCTGACAGCGGTCGCCAACGGGATGCGGTTCGTGGAATGGCGGGACGCGTGCCAAGGCGCCGACACCCAGTGCGGCCCGCCGCTCACCGGCGTCCAGCGGGCCGTCGCCGTCTTCAAGTCGCCGGCCACGTCGTCCTCGCCCTCCAACGGATGACGCCGCGTCGACGGCAGCCCCTCCCCTCGGACAGGACCTGGAAGTCCCGCCCGGATCAGACCCGGTCCGCCGCGATCAGGAGGTAGTGGAAGCTGCCCTCGCGGTACGCCGTCAGGAAGGACTGTTCTATCCCTGTGGCCAGGGGGGACCGGGAGCGGAGTTCCCAGTACGGGATGGTCCGTGGGGTCAGGTCGAGGACGGTGATGGGGATCAGGCCCGCTGTTGCCAGGGCCTTGAAGTAGGCGCTGCGGGGGTGGATGTTGCAGGTGTAGTGGGTGTCGATGTGGCTGACGGCCTTGGAGCGGCCGCCGGTGAGGTCGTTGGAGCAGCCGGTGATGCAGACGTAGCGGCCGCCGGGGGCGAGGAGGCGGGTGAACTCGGCGAACGCCTCCGTGAGGTCGACGTACATCGTTGTCTCGTTCGTCCACACGGCGTGGTGGGCGCCGGTGGGCAGGCCCGTGTCCAGCATGTTGCGGAAGTGGAAGCGGACCCGGTCGGCCACCTTGTGCCTGCGCGCCTGGTCGTTGGCGAAGTCGACCTGGTACTGGGAGATCGATACGCCGTCGACCGCGCTGCCGAAGCGCCGGTGCGCCATCAGGCTGGTGCCGCCCCGGCCCGAACCGGCGTCCAGCAGGCGGGAGTTCGCGTGCGGGGAGCCCAAGTGGTCCAGGAGGAGGTCCGCCTGGGCGCTCTCCAGGCGGTGGAGTTCCTCGGTCGTCCGCCGGGCGCGGGTGTGCTCGGGGGCGGTGAGGACGGAGGGGTCGTAGGGGCCTATGCCGTAGTGGTGGTGGTACAGGCCGTCCACCTCGCCCAGGCGCAGGTTCACGGGGTCCTGTCGGTGGGTGTCCCAGTAGGCCGCCACCGAGCGTTGGTAGTCGGTGCGCAGGACGGGGGCGGGGGGAGCGGTGGTGGCTGGGGTGGAGAGGTTTGTGGGGGAGGGCATGGGGGGTCCTTGGGGGAAGGGAGGGGTGAGGGGGGTCAGATGGTCGTGGGGGGTGCGTAGCGCGGGCTGTCGCGGTGCCATGCGAGGTTGCCGCCGCACCAGGCCGCGATGCCGGACAGGTAGCGGCGCAGTTCCGGCGGTCCGGTCCGGCCCAGGGCCGCCGACTCCGCCTCGAAGCGGTGCATCAGCTCGTCGTGGAGGTCCGCGGTGCGGTGGACGGCCTCCTGGAGGGAGCAGGAGTCCTCGGCCGCCAGGGACGTGGGGAGGTTGAAGTCGAGGGTGGCGGAGTCGTGCTCGGCGGTCAGGGAGTACAGGTCGTTCAGGAGGGAGGCGGCGAGGGCGGCCGCGGCGACGGCGCGTTCCACGCGGGGGTCGGCGCCGGTCTCCGGGGGCAGTTCGTAGCCGCCCACCGCGTCGATCACCGTCAGGCACGGCAGGAAGCTGTTCGTCTGCCGGTTCGACAGGTACTCCCACACCGACGGTAGGTGGGACGTGGCGCGCCAGGTCCCCTCCTGGGCCAGCCCCTGGAACAGCGTCGTGAGCGCGTGCCGGGCCCGGGACAGCTGGACGGGGGAGGCCAGGCACGCCAGGTGCCGTACGGCCGAGCGCAGCGCCACCAGGACCGGGTCCCGCTCCACGGCGGTCTCGAACTCGGCCGCGTACGGGGACGGCAGTCCGATCCGCTCCACCACGGCGGCCGCGACGGCGAGCCGGGAGCCGACGAGTGCGGGCGCGGCGCCGAGCCCCTCGTCGTCGCAGTAGTAGTCGTCCAGGGCCCATGTGGCCAGGACGCAGCGCGCGGGGGCCAGGAGGACGTCCACGTCGTCGGTGTCCGGGTGGCAGAGCATGATCAGGCGGCCGAAGCCGGTGCTGCGCAGGGCGTCGAGCCGGTCGGCGTAGAGGCCGGTCCGCCCGGCCCACTCGACCAGGCGGTCGTTCACCTCCTCGCCCAGCGCCCGGTCGTCCCGGAGGGGGCGGGGGCAGTGCAGCGGGGGGACGGGCACGGGCGCGGAGACCGCTGCGGGTGCGGGGGGTACCGGGCGCGGCGGGCGCGGCCTCGCCGCCGACGTGCCGAGGCCGCTGGGGCCGGTCAGGAAGCGGGACACGACGGTTCCCCGGAGCCGCCCCCGGCGCCGTCCCCGAAGCCCCCGCCCCGCCCCGCGTAGTGCCCGATCTCCACGTCCTCCAGCACCCCCAGCGCGCTCGGCAACAGCACCGCCACCGAGTAGTACGCACTCACCAGGTACGAGATGACGGCCCGCTCGTCGACGCCCATGAAGCGCACCGACAGGCTGGGCTCGTACTCGTCCGGGATGCCCGTCTGGTGCAGGCCGATGACGCCCTCGTCCTCCTCGCCCGTGCGCAGCGCGATGATCGAGCTGGTGAGCCGCCCGGATATGGGGATCTTGTTGCAGGGCAGGAACGGCACGCCGCGCCAGGCGAAGACGTGGTGGCCGTTGAACTCGGTGCCCGGCGCGTAGATCCCGGCGCGGGTGCACTCGCGGGCGAAGGCGGCGATCGTACGCCGGTGGGCGAGGAAGAACTTGGTCTTGCGGCGCATCGACAACAGCTCGTCCATGTCGTCCGGCGTGGGCGGGCCGCCGCGCGTGGAGATGCGCTGCTTGAGGTCGGCGTTGTGGAGCAGCCCGAACTCGGGGTTGTTGACCAGCTCGGACTCCTGGCGTTCGCGCAACGCCTCGACGGTGAGCCGCAGTTGCTCGTGGGTCTGGTCCATCGGCTCGTTGTAGAGGTCGGCGACGCGGGTGTGGATGCGCAGGACGGTCTGGGCGACGCTCAGCGAGTACTCGCGGGGCGCGGCCTCGTAGTCGGCGAACGTGCTGGGCAGTCCGGGCTCGTCGGCGTGCCCGGACGCCACCTCGATCTCGGCCTCGCCGCGCCTGTTCACGCGTGGCCCGGTCCGGGCGGCCGCCTCGGCCAGATGCGCGCCGAGCTCCGGCGAGCGGGCCACGATCCGCTTGGCCGCCTTGCGCGGCAGTTCGAGCAGCGTGCACGGCGTCAGCGCCCGGAACGTGAACTCCCACCGCCCGCTCCTGGCCCCGAGGCACTGCTCGCCGAAGTAGTCGCCGCCGGTGAGCGCGCCGTGCGAGTGCTCGGCCCCGTACGCCCCGGCCCCGAGCTTGTCGACCTTCCCGTGGGCGAGCAGCACGAGCCGGTCGGCCTTCGCGCCCGCCCGCGCCACCACCGTGCCCGGCGCGACCTCCCGCTGCTCGAAGCCGTCGGCAAGGGCCCGCAGCACCTCGTCGTCGGGGAAGTCCCGCAGCGCCGCGAGCTCCCGCAACTCCTGTGGGATCACCCGGACTCGGGAGCCGTGCGTCTCGAAGTCCACCCGGCCGTCGCCGATCGTGTACGTGAGCCGCCGGTTGACCCGGAAGGTGCCGCCGGAGACCTGCACCCAGGGCAGGATCCGCAGCAGCCAGCGGGACGAGATCGCCTGCATCTGGGGCGCGGACTTGGTGGTGTGCGCGAGGTTCCGCGCGGCCTGCGGGCTCAGGCTCGACCGAGGGGGGTTCGGCCCGCCCTCCGTGGCGCCCTCCGTGGAGGAGACGGGTTCCGCCATGACAGGCCTCTTCCTTCGCCGTCGAGGGACATCGGGGGAGGGCCGGCCGCGGCGCCTGCCACGGCCGCCCATCACAGTCAAGGGCGATCACCCGGCCGGGGCACGCCCACAGGGCCGATCGGGTGACGCGTACCCCGCACGGCCCATCAGCCCCTGCGCCCCCGCCCGCCCCACGGCACGCTGCCAGGGGCGCGGCCCGACTACGGAGGTGCGGGATGGCGGCAGCGGAGCGCGAGGGGCGTCGGGTGCGGGGGCTGCTCGCCGTGGCGCTGGCCCTCGCCCTGGGGATCGGCGCCACGGCCTGCGGCGGGGACGACGGCAAGGACGACGGCGTACGCCGGGCCCGCGCCGCCGACCTGCCGTTCACCCACCCCGGCGTCCTCGTCAGCAAGAAGCAGCTCGACCGCGTCCGCGCGCGCGTCGCCGCGCGCCAGGAGCCGTGGTTCAAGGCGTACGAGCAGATGCGGGCCAGCAAGTACGCCGCGAACGACTACACGGCCAAGCCGTACGCCGTCGTCGCCTGCCCGCCCGACCTGCGCCCCGGGCAGGGGTGCGTCGAGGAGCGGGAGGACGCGCTCGCCGCGTACACGCACGCCCTGCTCTACAACATCACCGGCGACCGCGCCCACGCCGCGAAGGCCGTGCAGATCATGGACGCCTGGTCCCGTGTGCTCACCCGGCACACGGAGGCGAACGCCGGGCTCCAGACCGCCTGGGCGGCCACCTCCTGGGCCCGCGCCGCCGAGGCCGTGCGCTACACCTACGACGGCTGGACCGACGGCGAACTGCTGCGCTTCGAGCGGATGCTGAGGGGCGCCTATCTGCCCCAGGTCCGCGACGGGTCCGCCGACTCCAACGGCAACTGGGACCTCGTCATGGCCGACGCCACCATCGGCATGGCCGTCTTCCTCGACGACCACGAGGCGTTCGAGCGGGCCGTGCACCACTTCCGCACCCGCGTCCCCGCCTACTTCTACCTGAAGTCCGACGGGCGCCTGCCCGTGTCGCCGGAGGGCAGCGACATCACCACCGAGGCGCAGCTCCAGAAGTACTGGTTCGGCCAGAAGACCTTCGCCGACGGGCTCTCCCAGGAGACCTGCCGCAACTTCAAGCACGCCAGCTACTCGCTCGCCGCCACCGCGCACATCGCCGAGACCGCCTGGCACCAGGGCGTCGACCTGTACGGCGAGACCAAGGACCGGCTGCGGGCCGCCCTGGAGTTCCACTCCCGCTACCAGCGCGGCGCCCCCGTGCCCGGCTGGCTGTGCGGCGGGAAGGTCCAGCGCGACATGGGGCCCGACACCGAGGTCGCCCTCAACCATCTGCGCGGCCGCCTCGGCCTCGACCTGCCGCAGACCCAGCGGCTCACCTCCGAGCGGCGGCCCGAGGGGACGGACGACCTGTTCGTGGCCTGGGAGACGCTGACGCACGCCGAGAACACGTGACGGCGGGGTCCGCCAGGGGCGCCCGCGGGGCCCCGCGGGCGCCCCGCCGAGGGGGGCATTCGTAACCGGTTCGCTTTCCGCACGTCGCATGGCGTACTGTTGGGTTCACCGACGCGGGGTGGAGCAGCTCGGTAGCTCGCTGGGCTCATAACCCAGAGGTCGCAGGTTCAAATCCTGTCCCCGCTACTGAAACCGAAGGCCCGGAATCGTTCATCGATTCCGGGCCTTCGGCATGTGCGGACGTGTTTCGGCTGTACGTGGCGTTGTTTCACGCCGTTGTCGGCGTCGGGCTTTGCGTTGACTCATGTGCCGTGCGTAGCTTGGTGGTCACTATGAGTCGGGTGCGCTACGTGCTCTCGGTGGTGCTGCTCACCGCCTGTGCGCTGTTCGCCGGTGTGTGCCACGGGCCGCACGGGCTCACCGCCGCGACCGCGGTCACCGCGGCCCCGCCCGTCCACCACGTCTGCCCCGGCCCCGGCCACGGCGAGCACGCCGGGTCGGCGCACCCCGCGGCGCTCGCGGCGCAGCCCGCCGACCGGGAGCGGCAGGACGGGGCGGGCGGCAAGGGCGGCAAGACCGGCAAGGGCGCCCTCGGGGGCGTCCCCGCGGCGGACACGGCGGCCCGTCTCGTCCGGTGCGCGCCGCCCCGCGCCGGGCCCTGTTGCGCCAAGGCGGGCCAGCGGCTCCTCGTCGCCATCGGAGTGGACCGGAACTGAGGGTGCCCCGGAGTTCCCGCGCGGACTCCCACGCCACCCCCCATCCACGTACCGAAGCACCGAAGGACACCCCCGCATGATCGGCAACCTTCAGCCCGCGGCGGCCGCCGTGGGCAACACACCCGTGCTCTGGATCGACGAACCCTCGCCCGACGGCGGCCGCGGCTACTGGGCCAAGCTCGAAGGCTTCAACTTCGGAGGCATCAAGGACCGGGCCGCCCTGCACATGGTCGAACGGGCCCGCGCCCGCGGCGATTTGCGGCCCGGCGCGCCCATCGTCGAGTCCACGTCCGGCACCCTCGGCCTCGGCCTCGCCCTCGCGGGCGTGCACTACGGCCACCCCGTGCACATCGTCACCGACCCCGGCCTCGAACCCATCGTCGAGCGGATGCTGACCGCGCACGGCGCCCGCGTCCACCTCGTCCGCGAACCCGGGCCCGTGGGCGGCTGGCAGCAGGCCCGGGTCGAGCGGGTCGCCGCGCTGATGGAGCGGCCGGAGTTCACCGGCGCCTGGTGCCCGAACCAGTACCACAACCCCGAGAACCAGGCCGCGTACCGGCCCCTCGCCGACGAACTCGTCCGGCAGATCGGCCAGTTCGACGTCCTGGTGTGCGCCGTCGGCACCGGCGGGCACTCCGCCGGGATCGCCCGGACCCTGCGCGCGCACGCCCTGCCCGGCCTCGAACTCGTCGGCGTGGACAGCGTCGCGTCCACCATCTTCGGGCTCACCGCCGGGCCCCGCCTGATGCGCGGGCTCGGCTCGTCGATCCACCCGCGCAACGTCGACCACGCCGCCTTCGACGAGGTCCACTGGGTGGGCCCCGCCGAGGCCGTGCGCAGCGCGCGGCGGCTCGCCGGGCGGCAGTTCGCCTCGGGCGGCTGGAGCGTGGGCGCGGTGGCGCTCGTCTCGGCGTGGCTCGCCCGTACGCGGCCGCGCGGGACGCGGATCGCGGCGGTGTTCCCGGACGGGCCGCAGCGGTACTTCGACACGGTGTTCAACGACGAGTACTGCGACGCGAACGGGCTGCTCGGCCGCCCCGGCACGATCCCGGACGAGCCCGTGGAGGTGCCGGGCCCAGGCGACGGGGTGGTGGCGTGGAGCAGGTGGCGGGCCGGGCGGTGCGCGACGGCTCCGCGGTGGGACGTGCGCGGTGAGGTGCGCGGCGGTGAGGCGCGGGGTGCGGTGAGTCTGTCCGGCGGTGGCGGTGGTCCCGGTCTTCCCGGCGAGCCCGTCGGCGCGTCGGGGCTCCCCGGCGAACCCGTCGGCGCCCACGGCCACCCCGTCGCCGTGCCGGGCGAAGGCGTCGTCCAGTGACCCAGGTCTGGGCCCGCGCGCGCACCTTCGAGCCCGCCGTGCAGCTCCTCTTCGTCAACCAGTTCAGCATCAACCTCGGCTTCTACATGCTGATGCCGTACCTAGCGGCCCACCTCTCCGGCGAACTCGGGCTCGCTGCCTGGGCGGTGGGCCTGGTGCTCGGCGTGCGGAACCTCTCCCAGCAGGGGATGTTCCTGGTCGGCGGCGCGCTCGCCGACCGGCTCGGGTACAAGCCGATGATCGTCGCCGGGTGTGCCCTGCGCACCGGCGGCTTCGCGGCGCTCGCGTTCGCGCAGACGCTGCCGGTGCTCATCGCGGCGTCGGCGGCGACCGGGCTCGCGGGGGCGCTGTTCAATCCGGCGGTACGCGCGTACGTCGCCGCCGAGGCGGGCACGCCGGAGCGCCGCGTGGAGGCGTTCGCGCTGTTCAACGTCTTCTACCAGACCGGCATCCTGGTCGGCCCGCTCGTCGGACTCGCCCTGACCGGCGTGGACTTCAAGCTCACGTGCGCGGTGGCGGCGGTGCTCTTCGCCCTTCTCTCGGTGGTGCAGGTGCTGCGCCTGCCGGTGCGCAAGGGGGAGGCGGCGGCCGGGGACGGCCCGGACGCGGCCCAGGGGCAGTGGCGGGCCGTGTTCGGCAACCGGCCGTTCTGGCTGTTCTCGCTCGCCATGACCGGCTCGTACGTCCTGTCGTTCCAGGTGTACCTCGCGCTGCCCCTCGAAGTGGAGCGGCTGCTCGGCGGGGGCACGGCGACGACGGTCGCGACCAGTGCGCTGTTCGTGGTGTCGGGGCTCGTCGCGCTCGTCGGGCAGCTGCGGATCACCGACTGGTGCAAGCGCACCTGGACGCGGGAGCAGTGTCTGGTCGCCGGGCTCGCCCTGATGGGCGCCGCGTTCCTGCCGCCTGCCCTGGGCGGACCCGGGTACGCGGGCGTCACGGCGCTGCTGCTGTGCGCGGCGGCGCTGGCGGCCGCGAACGCCGTGCTCTACCCCTTCGAGATGGACACCGTCGTCTCGCTCGCGGGGGAGAGGTGGGTGGCCACGCACTACGGCCTCTACAACACGGTCTGCGGCGTCGGCATCACCGCGGGGAACCTCGCGATGGGCGCGCTGCTCGACGTGGCGGAGGACCGGGGGCTGCCCGCGGTGCCGTGGCTCGCGCTCGCCGCGCTCGGCGGCGGCTGCGCGCTGGCGCTGCGCTCGCTGGGCAGGTCCGGTCGGCTCGCGGCGCCGGTGCCGGTGCTCGGGGGTGACGCGGCCTGACCCTCGCGCGCCCGGGGCGTGCGGTGCCGGTCCCACTCGGCCCCACGCCTCCGGGCGCGTCCCCGCCCCACCACACGGCTCACCCACTCGGCCCACATCAGGTCGCCCCGGGCCCCCGCTGCGGGAAGCCTGGATGGGCCGACGCGGCGCTGATGCGGTGGAGTGGAGTGGTGGTGGTTGCTGTGCGTGGTGGGGGGCCTGATGGTGCGCGGGGCGGCCCGGGGGGTGGGGGTGAGGAGCCCGGGGGTGGCAGGCCCGGTGAGCGGGCCCTCGTCCGCGCGCTGCCCCCGCTCCTCCTCGTCGCCGGGGTCTGCTTCGAATTGCTCACGCCGCCCCAGTTCACCGCGTCCCCGCTGTTCGCCGCCGCTCCCCTGATCACCGCCCCGTTCTTCCGGCTGCGGACCACCGTGGCGGCCGCCGCCGTGTCCTGCCTCGCCGTACTCGCCCTGCGCGTGAGCCAGCAGGGCAACCGCGCCGACGTACAGGTCGTCACCGAGTTCCTGACCATGCTGACCGTCGGCATCCTGGCCGTCGTCATCAACCGGGTCGTCCGCCGCGGCGACGCCCGCCTCGCCTCCGCCCGCTCCATCGCCGAGGCCGCCCAGCGCGCGGTCCTGCCGCAGCCCGACCCGCGGATCGGCGGCCTGGACATCGCCGCGCGGTACGAGGCGGCGGAGGCCGACGCGTTCATCGGCGGTGACCTGTACGCCGTGCAGGACACCCCGCACGGGGTGCGGCTCGTCGTCGGTGACGTACGGGGCAAGGGGATGGGCGCGGTGGCCGCCGTCGCCGTCGTCATCGGGGCCTTCCGGGAGGCCGCCGAGCAGGAGGCCACGCTGGAGGCGGTGGCGCAGCGCCTGGAGCGCGCCCTCGCGCGGGAGGGCACGCGGCGCGACGGGCTCGACGCCTTCGAGGGGTTCACCACGGCGGTCCTCGTGGAGATCCCGCGCGGCGACGAGGGCACCGTACGGATCATCAACCGCGGCCACCCCGAACCGCTGATGCTGCGCGCCGACGGGCGGCTGTGCGTGCTCTCGCCGTCCGAGCCCGCGCTGCCGCTCGGCATGGGCGACCTCGGCGCCTGGCCGGACCGCGCGGACCAGAGCCCGTTCCCGCCGGGGGCCACGCTGCTGCTCTACACCGACGGGCTCTCCGAGGCCCGGGACGAGGACGGCCGGTTCTACGTCCCCGCCACCCGGCTCGGCGGCCGGATCTTCCCCGGCCCCGCGGGCCCCGACTCGCTCCTCGCGACCCTCGTCGACGAGGTCCGCCGGCACACCGGGGGCGCCGCCACGGACGACCTGGCGATGCTCGCCGTACGCCGCCCGGTGACGGTCGGTGACTGAAGAGCACCCCTCCGCAGCCTGATTGACGCGATGTCAGCACGTCGTGGAGATCCAGAACGCTGCGGTGCGTCATGGCCTCCGCTCAACTCGCCCTACTCCAGCCGCTGATGTCCCTTGTGTTCGTAGCGTAAGCGTTAACGATCAGACGGAACAGCTTGGAATACGGCACCGCTGTCTATTAACGTTCGATAACGCAGCGCGGTCGTCCCAGTCGGCACTCCAGTCGGCTCCGTGCGCACGCGCCTAATCCCGCAAGGGAGCCGGGGAACCACCACATTGGGGTGAATCGGGCAAGCGGCACGCCCGTAGGAGACCTTCCTGCTCCGAACCCGTCAGCTAACCCGGTAGGCGAGAAGGAAGGAAAGGAGTGCGCCCCCGTGGCGTCCAACCGGCCTGCCCCCGAAGCGCTCTACGTACCGAACGACGACTCCGAAGAAGGACCGGAAGGTCCCGACAGATCCACGGGGTTCGGCGGGTACGCCCCCCAGGAGCCGTGGGAGGAGTGGAACCCCACCGCGGAGTCCATCCGCCCCGTGCGCGGCAGGCACCGGGTCCACAAGAAGGGCGGCGGCGGACTCGCGCGCAGCTCCACCGTCCTCGGCGTCGGCGTCATCGCGGCCGTGGGCGCGGGCGGCATCGCCACCGCGCAGGGCGGCAAGCCGCCGGTCTCCATCGCCATGCCGGACATGTCGGCGGTCACCGACCAGCTCCCGGAGGCCAAGTCCCTGCCGGGCGTGGGCTCCCTGATATCCGACGACTCCGACGGCGGTGCCGACACCTCCACCGTCGCGGCCGCCGCGCCGCTCAGCTCCGCGGGCGTCACCACCGCCGACGCCGAGCGCGGCACCACCGGCGCGGGCGAGGCCCTGCGCGCCCGCATCATGCAGCAGGCCGAGAACCAGCAGCACCAGGCGGAGGACGCCCAGCGCCTCGCCGCCGAGGACGCCGCCGTGAAGAAGGCCGCCGAGCAGGCCAAGGCCCAGCAGGACAAGGCGGAGGCGGCCGCGAAGGCCAAGGCCGCCGAGGAGAAGCGCAAGAAGGCGGAGGCCGCGCGCAAGAAGGCCGAGGCGGCGCGCCTCGCCAAGCTCGCCAAGGCGTTCTCGCTGCCCACCTCCTCGTACACCCTCACCTCGCACTTCGGCGACTCCGGCTCCATGTGGTCCTCCGGCCAGCACACCGGCCTGGACTTCGCCGCCCCCACCGGCACGCCCCTCAAGGCCGTGCACACCGGCACCATCAAGTCGGCGGGCTGGTCGGGGTCGTACGGCTACCGCACGGTCCTGGAGCTGGAGGACGGCACCGAGATCTGGTACTGCCACCAGTCCTCGATGAGCGTCAGCGTCGGCCAGAAGGTCACCACGGGCGACGTCATCGGCCGCGTCGGAGCGACCGGCAACGTCACCGGACCGCACCTCCACATGGAGGTCCACACCAGCGGCGGCGCCAACATCGACCCGCTGGCCTGGCTGCAGGGCAAGGGCCTCAACCCGTAACACCCCACCGGCTCCGGCGGTCCTGGCGACGACCCCCCGACGCCAGGGCCGCCGGTTGGGATCCGTGACGGCGGAGCCACACCGGGGAGGGGGGCGGGGATTTCCGTGGGCCACACACGGAATTCGTTCCCCGGTGCGGATGTTGAGCCCGTTATGACCACACTCCGCCCGCTGGGCTCCTCCGACCTCGAAGTATTCCCCCTCGCCCTCGGCGGCAACGTCTTCGGCTGGACCGCGGACGAGACCCAGTCCTTCGCCGTACTCGACGCCTACACGGCCGCGGGCGGCAACTTCGTCGACACCGCCGACGTGTACTCGGCCTGGGCGCCCGGCAACAAGGGCGGCGAGTCCGAGACCGTGCTCGGCCGCTGGCTCGCCGCGCGCGGCAACCGCTCCGACGTCGTCATCGCCACCAAGGTCGGCGCCCACCCCGACTACAAGGGCCTCGCGGCGAACACCATCAAGTCCGGCGTCGAGGAGTCGCTGCGCCGCCTCGGCACCGACTACATCGACCTGTACTACACGCACTACGACGACCCGTCCGTGCCGGTCGAGGAGTTCGTCACCGCCCTCGACGAGCTGGTGCGCTCCGGCAAGGTCCGGGCGATCGCCGCGTCCAACATCAGCGCCGAACGCCTCCAGGAGTCCCTGGACTTCTCCGACCGCGAGGGCCTGGTGCGGTACGTCGCGCTGCAGCCGCACTACAACCTGGTCTCCCGCGACACCTACGAGGGCCCGCTCCAGGAGGTCGCGTCCCGCTCGGGCCTCGCGGCCATCCCGTACTACTCCCTCGCGTCCGGCTTCCTGACCGGCAAGTACCGCCCCGGCGCCGAGGTCGACAGCGCGCGGGCCG
Source organism: Streptomyces sp. NPDC040610 (assembly GCF_055594065.1). NCBI lineage: Bacteria > Bacillati > Actinomycetota > Actinomycetes > Kitasatosporales > Streptomycetaceae > Streptomyces > Streptomyces sp. NPDC040610. Next base: position 130,975 of record NZ_JBVIXA010000018.1, read on the forward strand.
GCAGCGCGGGCGCCCACCTGGAGACCGAGCGCGGCCAGCGCGTCCTCGCCGCCCTCGACGCGATAGCCGAGGAGCGCGGCGCCCAGCACGCGACGGTCGCCCTCGCCTGGCTCGCCGCCCAGCCGACGGTGGCGGCGCCGCTCGCCTCCGCGCGCACGGCCGAGCAGCTTCCGGCGCTGCTGGAGGTGGCCGACCTCGACCTGACCCAGGACGAGGTGGCCCGCCTCACCGCCGCGTCGGCGTGAGCGGACCGGGCGCGCGGCGGTCCGTGCGTCAGGTGCGGTAGGGGTTGTACGAGGGGTAGGCGGGGCCCGGTGATCCGTACGGGGCGGGGGGTGCGGCGCGGGTGCCGTACGCGGAGTACGGCATGTGCGGCGGGCCGTACGCCGTGTACGGCAGCGGCACCACGACCGGCGCCGTCACCCGTGCCGCGTACGCGAGCGCGGGCCGCACCACCTCGCGGCGCTCCCACAGCGCGTCGAGCAGCTCCCGCTCCCGGACGGCGAAGTCGGCGCGGGCCCTGCCCCGGCCCGCCCGGTGCCGAAGCAGCGCGAGCGACGTCGCGTACGTCTCGTACGCGGTGACGGTCCGCCCGCCCGGTCTGCCCAGGTGGTGCGTGGCGTAGTCGCGGGCGAGGTTCCGCGCGGGCATCGAGCCGAGCGCGTACGGCTCGGCCGCGGTCAGCCAGCCCGCCGCCACATAGGCGGGCAGCTCGGCGCGCACCAGGCGCAGTTCGCGCTGGCGCAGCCAGACGGCCAGCCAGCAGAGCAGTCCGAACAGGGGCAGCATGAAGGTCGCGTACACGACGAAGAAGCCGTACTCGCCGAAGCTCGCCGAGCCGTTCCAGAAGGCGTGCAGGCCCATGGCGAGCAGCAGCCCGGCGATCGGCAGGAGTATCCGCCGGACCGTGTGCCGCTCGCCGCTGAGGGCGGCGATCCCGAAGCCGATGCCGGTGAGCACGGTGAACAGCGGATGCGCGAACGGCGACATCACGACCCGGACGAAGAACGTCGCGGCCGTCACCGACGCGAGGCCGGTCTCGCCGCTGAGCTGGTCGGTGCCGAAGGCGTTGCCCAGATAGAGGATGTTCTCGGTGAAGGCGAAACCGGTCGCGGTGACGCCCGCTATGACGAAGCCGTCGACGACACCGGTGAAGTCCGCTCTGCGGAAGAGGAAGACAAGGAGGACGGCCGCCGCCTTCGCGGTCTCCTCCACGATCGGGGCGATGACGGTCGCGCCGAGCGTGTCGGCGCTCGTCGGGTCGGCGGTCGCGGTGGCTATCCAGCGGGTCGCGAAACTGTTCGCGACGATCGCTATCAGCGCCGCCGCGCAGGCGCCCCAGGCGAAGGCGAACAGCAGATTCCGCCACGGCCCCGGCGCCACCCGGTCCAGCCACCGGAACGCGGCGATGAGCAGCGGCACCGGCAGCGTGGCGAGGCCGAGGCCCACCAGGAACCCCTCGGTGCCGGTCTGCTGACGCACCAGCGCGAGGATCACGAGACCGGAGAGCGCAAGCAGCGTGACCGGCGCGGCCGCCCTGATCGCCCGCCGCTGCCACCAGTGCGGATGCCGGGATCCGGGTACTCCGGCGGGCCCGGCGGGCGCCGGGTTCGTCGGGTACGCGGGACTGGTGGCCACGGCTTTGACAGTAACGAGGGTTGTGGCGGACCGCGATGGTGCCTCGGGGGCCGAGGGTCTCAGGAGCGGGGACGGTCCTCGGGGGCGGCCGGTTCCACCGGTGCCACCGGGATCTCCCGCGGCTGCTCCGCGAGGGTGGCGGCGCGGCGGAACAGCAGGTCGTGGACGACGTGCCCCTTCCGCAGGCCCTGGCCCTCGAAGCGGGTCTGCGGCCGGAAGTCGGGCCGCGGCGCGTACCCGCCGTCCTCCTGGACGTTCTCGAAGTCCGGGTGCGCGGTCAGCACCTCCAGCATGTGCTCCGCGTACGGTTCCCAGTCCGTCGCGCAGTGCAGCAAGCCGCCCGGCTTGAGGCGGGGCGCGAGGAGGCTCAGGAACTCCGGCTGGATCAGGCGGCGCTTGTTGTGCCGGGCCTTCGGCCATGGGTCCGGGAAGTACACGCGGACGCCGTCCAGGGACTCCGGGGCGAGCATCTCCGTCAGGAGGATCACGGCGTCGCCGTTCGCCACCCGGACGTTGGACAGCCCGTTGCGCTCCGCGAGATTGAGCAGGTTGCCCTGGCCCGGGGTGTGCACGTCCACGGCGAGGATGCGGGTGCCGGGGTCGGCGGCGGCCATCTGGGCGGTGGCCTCGCCCATGCCGAAGCCGATCTCCAGGACGACGGGGGTGCTCCCGTCGGCGTGCCCACCGCCCTCGGCGTCCGCCGCGAACAGTGCGTCCAGGTCCAGGACTTCCTTGCCGTCGATGTCCAGACCCCACTGGGGCCAGAGCCTGCGCAGGGCGTCGCCCTGGGCGGTCGTGACGCGGCTGCGGCGCGGCGTGAAGCTGCGGATCCGCCGCTCGAACCTCGACCCGGTCGGGTCGGGCGCGGGTCCGTCGGGAAAGCGGGGGGTGCCCTTCGGGCGGGGGTTCTCAGACACAGTGGGGCGATTTTACCGGGGGTCCGGCCTTCGCGGGGCGCCCCAGGCCCGCCCCTTCCCGAACCCGGGGCTCCGCCCCGGACCCCGTATCGGCGCTCCGCGCCTCGTCCTCAAACGCCGGAGGGGCTGGAAAATCCAGCCCCTCCGGCGTTTGAGGAGCGGGGTCTGGGGCGGAGCCCCAGTTACGGGAAGGGGTGGGACTGGGGCGCCCCGCGAGGGCACCGCTCACATCGCGGCAAGGACCCGCCGCGCGACCTCCCGCCCGATCGGCAACGACGCCGTCGCCGCAGGCGAGGGCGCGTTGAGGATGTGAACGGCACGGGGCCCCTCCCGGATGAGGAAGTCATCGGCGAGCGACCCGTCCCGCAGGACGGCCTGCGCCCGCACCCCGGCGGCGGCGGGCAGCAGATCCTCGGCCCGCACAGCCGGAAGGAGCCGCCTCACGGCGTCGGTGAAGGCCCCCTTGGACAGCGACCGCCGCAGCTCCCCGGCCCCGTACCGCCAGTGCTCCCGGGCCATCCGCCAGGCCCCCGGCCAGGCAAGCGTCCCGGCGAGCTCCCGGGGCCGCACGACCGACCATCCGTACCCCTCGCGGGCGAGCGCGGGCACCGCGTTGGGCCCGACGTGCACCCCGCCGTCGACGCCGCGCGTGAGGTGGACACCGAGGAAGGGGAAGGCGGGGTCGGGCACGGGATACACCAGGCCCCGCACGAGCCCGGGCCGCGCCAGCGTGAAGTACTCCCCCCGGAAGGGCACGATGCGCATGTCGGGCTCGTCGCCGGTGAGCCGGGCGATCCGGTCGCAGTGGAGCCCGGCGCAGTTCACGAGGACCTTGCCGCGCACGACGTCCCCGGCGGCGGTGCGCACGGCGACGCCGAGGTCGGCGCGCCGGTCGATCCGCACGACCTCCGCGCCGTAGCGCACCTCGACGCCGGAGGCGCGGGCGAGCTGGGCGGCGACGGCTCCGTAGTCGCATATCCCGGTGGTGCCGACGTGGATGGCGGCGAGGCCCTCCACGCAGGGTTCGTACTCGGCGATCTGGGCGGGGCCCAGCTCGCGGACCGGAATGCCGTTCTCCCGGCCGCGCTGGACGAGGGCGTGCAGGCGGGGCAGCTCGGCGCGGTCGGTGGCGACGATGAGCTTGCCGGTGACCTCGTGCGCGATGCCGTACTCCGCGCAGAACTTGACCATCTCGGCGGCGCCCCGCACGGCGTACCGCGCCTTGAGGGAGCCGGGGCGGTAGTAGATCCCGCTGTGGATGACGCCGCTGTTGCGCCCCGTCTGGTGGCGGGCGGGGCCGCGCTCCTTCTCCAGGACGGTGACCCGCGTGCCGGGCGCCGCCCGGGTCAGGGCATACGCCGCCGCGAGCCCGACGATCCCGCCCCCGACCACGAGCACGTCACAGTCGTACGCCACAGCACCTCGCCCCATCGCCCTTCACCTCCCACCCCCGATACTGCCTTGCGCCACTGACAACCCCGCCAAACCTGCGATCGGGGAGAGCCGCGGCACGCCCGTGCCCGCGGCGGGCGACCCTGCCGCGGGCCCCGGCCTACGCGGGAGCGACCAGCAGTGGCCGCGCCCGCTCCCGCAGCTCCACCACCCGGGGCTCGTCGCCGTACGGCTCCAGGCGGTGCAGCAGGTCCTTCACGTACTCGGTGGTCCGCGCGGACGAGATCCGTCCGGCGACCTCCACGGCCCGCACCCCCTGCTCGCACGCGGCGTCGAGGTTGCCCGACTCCAGCTCGGCGACGGCCGACACCACGAGCCGTAATCCGTGCGAGCGCACGAACTCCTCGGTGGGCCGGGACAGGGCCTGCTCGGTGAAGCGGCGCACCTGGCGGGGCGCCTTCAGGTCGCGGTAGCACTCGGCGGCGTCCGCGGCGAAGCGGTCGTAGCCGTAGAAGCCGAGCCAGGAGGGGTCGTTGTCGCCGTCCCTGGCCCGCTCCAGCCAGCCCTCGGCGGCCCGCAGCGCGGCCCCGGCGGCGGGCGCGTCGCTGGCGCGCGCGTGCGCGCGTGCCTCCACGAGCCGGAAGAAGCTCATGGTGCGCGCGGTGGCGAGCCCCCTGTTGCGTTCGAGCGCGGCCTGCGCCAGGTCCACGCCCTCGTCGCCGAAGCCCCGGTACGTCGCCTGGAGGGACATGGACGCGAGGACGTATCCCCCCAGGGGCACGTCGGCGGCCGCGCGGGCGAGCCGCAGGGCCTGGATGTAGTACCGCTGGGCGGCCTCCTGCTGGCCGGTGTCGAAGGCCATCCACCCGGCGAGCCGGGTGAGTTCGGCGCTGGCTCCGAAGAGGGCGCGTCCCACCTCGTCGGAGTACGAACCGAGGAGCAGCGGCGCCGCCTCGACGCGCAGGCACTCGGGGACCATGGAGGAACGCCAGTCCCCGCCGCCGTACTTGGAGTCCCAGCGGCGCGCGTCCTCGGCCGCCTCGCGCAGCTTCAGGACGTCGCTGTGGCCGACCTTCATCGGCGGTCCGCCGTCGTCCTGGTGGGCCGCGTCGGGCGCCCCGTCGAGCGAGGAGTGCGAGGCGTCACGCGCGACGGAGCTGTCGGCCGGGGTTATCAGCCAGCGGGAGGCGGGCGTGGCGTACGCGCTGACCGCGAAGGAGCCGGCCAGGGACTGCCAGATGCCGCCGCCGGTCCTGCGTCCGGCCAGGTCCAGGCGGTACAGCTCGGTGGCCGACTTCACCGCGGCGCCCACGTCGCGCGGGAAGGCGAGGCCCACCTCGGGGGCCGGGTCCGCGTCGGCGAGGCCGATTTCGTGCAGGGGCACGGGGCGGCCGAGCTTCTGCCCGATGGCGGCGGCGATGAGGTGCGGGGCGGCGCCCTGCGGCACCATGCCCTTGGACACCCAGCGGGCCACCGAGGTCTTGTCGTAACGAAGCGTCAACCCGCGCTGCGCGCCGAGGTCGTTGACTCTGCGGGCGAGTCCCGCGTTGCTGATTCCCGCGAGGGCGAGAACGGTGCCGAGCTTCTCATTCGGCCCGCGTTGCTCCCTGGACATGGCCACCCCTCGACACAGACGGCTGCCGGGCAGTGGCTCGACCGCACGGCATTCGTGCTGCGTTCCCCCGGGGGACAGCGACTGGGTGCCCGGCCCGTCGGCGTGTCGTGCGCCGCGGCCTCGATCCCCGGCCGCAAGAGCACTTGGCCGAGCCCCCAGGTATATGCCTCCGCGAAAACATCAGCACACCCAGCGTAGTTCCACGGATCCCAAGCGTTAAGAGGCGCAGTTCCGTATGGCGAGATTGTTGTCCGTACGGGAGTGCGGGGGTGCCGCCGCGCGCTCCGGGTGTGTGGCCGTGCGCCCATGTGTGCGCTCTTCTCCGGCCATGTGGGGAGCGCTTCCATGGTTGGTGCGTGGGTCGGCCCGCTGCGCTGGAGTCAGTGGGCTGGGGGACACCGCCGCCTCCATCCCCGCGGGCGGCGGACCGGTCCGGGAGGCGCACACCGCCTCCCGGGCTGTGCGTGGGTGACGCGGCGCGCCAAGGGGCGGTCGAGCGTGTTCGGCCATGGCTGAATTGGCCGAAAATCGACCCCACGAAAGTGTGCCCAAGCCGTCCCACGTCCCCTTGTCGGTGCCGTTGCCGCCTCAACGACCGATCGCCCAGGGCGCGTTCGCGCCGGTGTGAGCGCCTCCGCAGGCGCGCCCGCGCGCCTCCTTCGTGGCAGCATGGGACCCCGGTCCCTCGGTTCCCGGGCGCGCTGGTGCCGTCCTCGGCCCCCCGCCCCCGGTTTCCGTACTCGGGCGGACCAGTCGCGGATCGGTTCCGGATGCGTGCCGGATCAGTTCCTGGGCGCACTGGCCGTCCACAGCCTGTGGAGGCGGCGATGCGGTGGTTGGTGGGGTGGAGCAGTACCACCACTGGACCCCATGGGGGCGCTGCCGCCGTCGGCACGGCGGGTGCCACCGGTGCCGACGGCGAGACACTGCACCCCGTGGGATCCCAGCTGCTCTGGGGCGACCCGGACCCGCTGTGGGCGGTCGGCGACTGGCGCGCCGACGAGGTGCGCACGGTGAAGGCCGACGACCGCACCCGGATCGCGGTGCTCGGCACCTGCGGCGCCAGCGACGAGGAGCTGCGGGTCAGCCTGTTCGCCGCGCGCGGCGGCGCCCTGCGGCACCTGACGGCCTGGCCCGGCAGCTACACCGCCGTCGTCCAGGTCGGCCGCCGCGTGATGATCGCCGGTGACCTCGCGGGCGCGCGGCCCGTGTTCTTCACCCCCTGGGCGGGCGGCACGGCGTACGCCACGGCCGCGCTGCCGCTCGCCGACCTCGTCGAGGCCAACCTGGACATCGGGCACCTCGCGGCGCTGCTCGCGGCCCCCGACGTCCCGGAGGCGCTGCAGGACTCCACCCCGTACCAGGACGTGCGCCGCGTGCCCCCCGGGCATGCCCTCATCCTCCGCGCGGGCGCACGGGAGATCGCCGGGTACGAACCCGTCGCCTCGCTCGCCGTCGCGGCGCCCGCGGCCGACGAGGCGGGTGCGCTGGGCGGGGTCAGGGACGCCCTCGTCGAGGCGGTACGCGCGCGTCTGCGCGCGCCCCGGCACGTACCCGGCACGGACATCGACCCCGGGCCCGTGCCCGGCATGGGGCCCGCCGAGCGGCGGGCCGCGCGGGGCATGCCCGTGCCCGGCATCGGAGCCGACCTCTCCGGAGGGCCCGCTTCGGGAACCCTCGCTCTCCTTGCCGCCGGTCTCCCCGGGATGCCCGGCACGGTCCTCGGGCACGGCACCGGCGCCGGTGAGCGCCTCCTCGCCGTCACCTTCAACGACCTCGTGTCCGGCGGCCGCGAGGCCGAACTGGAGCGCGCGGGCGCCATCGCCGCCAACCCCCGGCTGCACCACGTCGTCGTCGCGGCGGGCGAGGAGGCCCTGCCGTACGCCGATCTGGACGGGCCGCTCACCGACGAGCCCAGCGCCGTCATCGTCACCGCCCAGCGCCACCGCGCGCGGCTCGCCGCGGGCAGCGCCGACCACTTCACCGGCTATGGCGCGCGGCAGGTCCTCGACGCCCATCCGGCGCGCCTGGCCGACCTGTTGATGGACCGCAAGCGGCGGCACCTGGTGCGGCCCGTGACGGCCCTCGCCAAGGCCGAGGGCTCCGTCATGGTCCCCGCGCGCGTGTACGGCGCCGCCCGCAAGCTCGCCCGTACGACGCACCGCGCGGGTGTGCAGTCGCTCGCCGACCGCCTGCTCCACCGCCACTTCGAGGAGCCCGGCGGGGCCGTGGGCGCCTCGCTCGCCGCGCTGGCCTGGGCCAGACCGGGGCCGGCCGCGCGCTGGCTCACCGGTGAGGCCCTCGCTGAAGTATCGGTTCGCCTCCAGGAGGCGGTGACGCGGCCTGGACCCGGGCCGGGGCAGCGGCCCGGTGAGTTCCGCGCGCGTGCGGCGCTCTTCCGGCACGCGGCGGACCTACGCGTCCTGGAGCAGGCCGCCGAGGTCCGCTTCCAGCGGCTGCACGCGCCGTTCCTCGACAACCAGGTCGTACGCGCCTGCCGGGCGCTGCCGGAGTCCCTGCGGGTGCGGCCCGGGGCGCGCGCCGCGATCCTGCGCAGCGTGCTCGAAGGCGCCGGGGTCGCCGAACTCCCGCCCGGCTGGGGCGCGCCCTCGCACGCCTCCGCGGCCGCCGCCGCCCGCACGGGTCTGCGGGTCGCCGTGCACGACCTCGTCGACCTCTTCGACACGCCCCTGCTCGCCCAGGCCGGGCTCGTCGAGGCGCGCGTCGTCCGCAAGGCCCTGCGGGCCGCCGCCGACGGTGAACCCCTCCCGCTGGACGGCCTCGCCGACCTCGTCTCCACCGAGATCTGGCTCCGCCGTCTCCTCTCTCGGCGTGGCACGTGCTGGACGGGCACGCCGGCGCGCCAGCGGGCCGTTCCGACGGGCTCCGTCGTGCCGGAGCGGGGGGCGCTGGGCGCTGGGCGCTGACCGCTGCGCGGGGCTTGGGGGACGGGGGTGCGTCGGCCCCGGGGTGGCGCCTGCCTGCACCGCCGCTTCGCGGCGGATCCCTCCCACCCGCCCACCCGTTCACCGGAACAGCGCCCCTCGGGCCGGCACATGGGCCACCCCCGCCAGCCCCTCACCCGAGCCGTCCGCACCGGTGCCACGACGGCCGGTCCGGCGTCGCTGCGCCGGGTGGGCGGCTCTCCGCCCCCTGCCACTCGCCCAGCCCGGCACAGCTGTCACCGTTGCCTCGTTGCCTCGTTGCCTCGTTGCCTCGTTGCCTCGCGCAGCTGTCTGCCCGTGCCCCGTGCAGAGCCCTCCGCCTGTGCCCCGTGCATCCCTCTGCCCTCTGCCCCCTGCCCGTTGCCTCGCGCAGCCGTCCGCCCGTGCTTCGTGCGGCCCTCCGCCCTCCGCCCCTGCCCCAGTGAGCCCTCCACCCGTTGCCTGTTGCCCCGGGCGGCCCCCGCTCGTCGCTGCGCGCAGCCGTCGGCCCGGCGGCCATCCCTGCGGGTAGCTGTCCACATGCCCCCGCTGTGGGCAGCCGCCCCTCTCGCTGTGGCCGACGGCCAACTGTCCACCCCACCCCTGTGGGTACAGCCCGGTCCGACGGCGCCGTGACGACGGGGGAGGGGCACGCCCCCTGGGTCGGCGGTGCCGCGACATCGGGGGAGGGGCGCAGCCCAGTTCGGCGGTGCGATGACGGCAGGGGAGGGGCGCAGCCCATCTCGGGGGCGCGATGACGACAGGAGAGAGCGCAGCCCAGGCCGACGGCCACGCCCGCGACGGCAAGGAGGCGCACCCCCACCCCCACAGCGCCGCCACGGCCAGCGTGGCCTCACCCCACCCCGGCGGCCCCCCCGCGAGCCCCCCCGCCGCCCCGGCGAACCCCACCCCCCAAGGCGCCCCGCCAGCAATCCCCGCGACGCAGTCGCCCCCACCGGCCACAATGACCCAGTGCGGTACCAGATCCTGGGCGCCACGCAGGCGCACGACGACCAAGGGGCGTCCCTGCCCGTAGGGGGCCCTCGCCTGCGCTCGCTGCTCGCTGCCCTGGCTCTGAGAGCCGACCGTACGGTCCCGGTCGACGCCCTCATCGACGACATCTGGGCGGACACTCCACCGGCGGACGCCCCCGCCGCCCTCCAGGCCCTCGTGGGCCGCCTCCGCAGGGCCCTCGGCCGGGACACCATCGCCTCCGGCCCCGGCGGCTACCGCCTCATCGCCCCGCCCGACGCAGTCGACCTGCACTGCTTCGAACGCCTGACCCGCGAGGGCACCGCAGCCCTGGACCGCGGCGACCCGGCGACTGCCGCCCGCCTCCTGCGCGAGGCCCTCGCCCTGTGGCACGGCCCGGCCCTCGCCGACCTCCCCGACCGCACCGCCGCCACCCGCCCGGAGGCCCGCCGCCAGGAGGCCACCCGCGCCCGGGTCGAGGCGGACCTGCTGCTCGGCCACGCCCCGGACGTCGTACCGGAACTGAAGGCGCTGACCACCGACCAGCCGTACGACGAGGCCCTGCGCGCCCTCCTCATCCGCGCCCTGCGCGACGCGGGCCGCGGCGCGGACGCCCTCGCCGCGTACGAGGAAGCCCGCCGCACCCTCGCCGAGGGACTCGGCACCGATCCGGGCCCGGAACTGCGCGCCCTGCACGCGGAGTTGCTGGCCGAGCCGACGAAGCGGCGGGAGCCGCAGGGCAAGGGACAGGGCAACGCGCAGGGCGACCCGCGGGGCGAGGGTGAGGGCGGTGCGGCCGGGTTCCAACCCTCGCGTCCCGCAGGCAGCGAGGGCACCGCGGACGCTGTAGCCACCACGGCCACCACGGCCACCACAGACAGCGAGAGCACCGCACCCCCCACAACCCCCCGTCCCCCCACCGAACGCCAGGGAAATCTCCGGCCCCGGCTGACTTCCTTCGTGGGGCGGGAACCTGAACTCGGGGCCATCCGTTCGGATATGCGGAGGGCACGTCTGGTCACGCTCACGGGACCGGGCGGCTCCGGGAAGACCCGCCTCGCAGAGGAAGCCGCCGCCGGGCATCCGAGCGCGTGGCTGGCCGAGCTCGCCCCGCTCGACCGGCCGGAGGCGGTGCCCGGGGCGGTCGTCAGCGCGCTCGGCCTGCGCGAGACCGTGCTGATGACCAGTGAGCTGACGATGCCGCACGGCGACCCGCTCGCCCTGCTCGTCGAGTACTGCGCCCCGCGCAGCCTGCTCCTGATCCTTGACAACTGCGAGCATGTCATCGGCGCTGCCGCCGAGTTGGCGGAGACCCTGCTCACCCGCTGCCCGGGGCTCACGATCGTCGCGACCAGCCGCGAGCCCCTGGGCGTGCCGGGCGAGTGCGTGCGCCCGGTGGAGCCGCTCCCGCCCGACCCGGCGCACCGCCTGTTCGCCGAGCGGGCGGAGGCCGTGCGCCCCGGCTTCGACGCGGCCGGGGACGCGGAGTCGGTGGCGGAGATCTGCCGCCGCCTCGACGGCCTGCCACTGGCGATCGAGCTGGCCGCCGCCCGCCTGCGGCTGCTCACGCCCCGCCAGATCGCCGACCGCCTGGACGACCGCTTCCGGCTGCTCACGAGCGGTTCCCGTACGGTCCTGCCGCGCCAGCAGACCCTGCGGGCGGTCGTCGACTGGTCCTGGGACCTGCTGGACGCAGCCGAGCGCACGGTCCTGCGCGAGGTGTCCGTCTTCGCGGGCGGCTGGGACCTGGAGGCCGCCGAGGCGGTCTGCTCCGGGTCGGCCGCGGACCTCATCGGCGCGCTCGTCGACAAGTCCCTGGTCGTCGCGGACGCGTACGACCCGGCGGGGGAGGGCGGGCGCTCCGGCGGCGCGGGCCCGGGGATGCGCTATCGCCTCCTGGAGACCATTCACGAGTACGCGACGGAGCGCGCCGCCGAGACCCCTGAGGTGCGCGCGGAGGCGGAGCGGCGGCACAGCGCGTACTTCCGTGCGCTGGTCGAGACGGCCGAGCCGCTGCTCCGCTCCGCCGAGCAACTGCCGTGGATCCACCGGCTGGGGACCGAGCTGGACAACCTCCGTGCGGCCCTGCAGCGCTCCGTGGAGTCCCGCGACGAGGAGCTGGCCACGGCCCTTGTCCTGGGCCTCGGCTGGTTCTGGTGGCTGCGGAACTACCGCGGGGAGGGCGCGGAGTGGGTCGGCCGCGTCCTTGCCCTGACGCTGCCGCCGGGCACCCCCGACGAGTCCGGGGCGGGTGTCTCGTCCCTCGCCGCGGGCGCCGCGGGCCTGGAAGCGGACCTCGCGGACGAGGACGCCCCGGTGTTCTGGCCCCGTATGAGCCTGCGGATGCTGCATCTGTTCCTGACGGTGGAGTCCAGGCCTTCGGAGATGCTCGACGGCGGCCTGGAGCCGGACTACATCCAGCGGGTGCGGGAGGTGTTCATCCGCCCGGTGCCCGAGAGCGGCCGGTTCCCCGGCCTGGTGTGGCCCTTCACGCTCTACTTCGGCGACGCCCTGGGCTGGGGCGCCGACGTCCTGCGGTACCTGGACATGGCGGTCACCAACTGCCGCCGCTTCGGCGGCGACTGGGAGGTCGCGATCACGCTGATGTTCCGGGTGCACACCAGCGTCGACCGCCAGGGCAACCTCGGCGGGGTCGACGACGACCTGGCGGAGCTGCGGGGCCTGAGCAGACGCGTGGGCGACCGGTGGCTGCGCGCGCAGGTGTGCAGCGCGGCGGGCGAGGCGGCGATGGCCCGCAGTCGCTACGAGGAAGCCCGGCAGGAGTACGGGGAGGCGTTGCGGCTCGCCTACGAGGTCGGCGCGTACGCCGAGGCCCCCTTCCTGCTCGCCCGCCTCGCGGAGATCGCCTACCGCTCGGGTGACGTCGACCTCGCCGTGAAGGGCCTGGAGGAGGCCAACACGGCCGGCGATCAGTACGGGGTCATGGACTCCCGCGCCTTCGTCCGCCTGATGAGCGCCGAGATGGCGCTGCACGACGGCGACGTGGCGCGGGCCCGTGCCCTGTGGGTGGAGTCCCGCGAGGCGTCCGAGCGCGGCACGCTGCCGCCCCAGTTCGCCGCGGGCCTCGGCGGTGTGGACGCCCGGATCACGGCGGCCGAGTCCGGCCCGGGCGCCGGGCTCGCCGTCCTCGCCGATGTGCTGCCGGAGGCCCTGCGCAGCCGCTGCTCGGAGATGGTCGTCGCGGGCCTGCTGGACGCCGCGGCGGTCCTCACGTCCCAGGCCGGTGACCACATCCGCGCGACCCGCCTCCTGGCCTTCGCCGCCCACTGGCGCGACGGCTACGAACGCCCCATGCCGGACCGGGTGGAGGCCGAGCACACGGCCCGCGCAGCCCGCGCGGCACTCGGCGACGCGGCGTACGAGCGGGAGAGCACCGCGGGCAGCGGCATGACGATGACCGAGGCCCTGGAGCACCTGACGGCCACGTCCGACTGACCCGCGCCGTCACTTCGACGTCGGCTCGCCGACCGCACGGCCGCCCCGACACCTCAGGCGCGAGCGCCGCCCCAGCGACTCAGACGCAGGACAGCCGCGACTGCGCCCAGTCCGCCAGGGCCGTCGAGGAGAACGGCGTGTGGGGCTCGACGACCAGGCGGATCGTCTTGCGTCCTGTCAGGCCGACCCGCACCGGTACCGCCGCGTCGCCGCCCTTGACCAGCGGGGAGCGCCACAGCGGCACCCCGTCGCCGTACACGGAGAAGCGAACCTTGCCGAGGCCCATCGTCATGTCGTCCACGCCGACGAGTGCCTCGTAGGAGGAGCACTTGCGGTTCAGGTCGATGGTGACCGAGGAGCGGCCGTGGACGGTGACGCCGTGGCCGTAGCGCTTGTCGTCGATGGACATGCCCCAGCGCTGCCACACCCAACTGCTCTCGCCGAGCCGCATCTCGGGCTTGGTGCCGTCGCCGTTGAGGCCGTACTCCAGCTGGTTCCACTGGAAGACCCGTGGCGCGGGCGGCGGTGGGGGCGGTGGCTTCGGGGTCGGCTTGGGCGGTGTGGGCCTCGGCTTCGGCGGTGGGGGCGGCTTGGGCTTGGGCTTCTCCGGGGGCGGCTTCGGCTTCGGGGTCGGCTTCGGCGTCGGCTTGGGGGTGGGTTTCGGCGTCGGCTTCGGCTTGGGCGGTGGCGGCGGCTTGGGCTTCGGAGCGGGGGGCTCCGGCTTGGGCTCGGGCTTGGGGGGCGGCGGATCGCGCGGTACGACGGGCGCGGAGACCGGCGCCTTCGCCTTCGGCGGGTCCTCCTTGGGCTTGGGGTCACCGGCGAGCGCGATCGCCACGGCGACCCCGGCCGCGACCACGACACCCGCCGCGATCCCGGCCTTGGCGGGCGCGCCGAGCCCCTCGGACGCGGCCGCGCCCCCGGCCCCGGCCGAACCGGCACCGCCCGCCGCGGCCCCGGCGGCCCCCGCCGCACCCGCGCCCGCGACGCCGCCGCCGATGAGGGCGGCCACCTTCGCGTACCCGGCGGCACCGAACCAGCCGATGACGGCGATCGGCACGACGGCGGGGATGCTGCTCGCGACTTCCTTGATCTGACCGGCGGCGACCCGGCAGTCGGCGCACTCCTCCAGGTGCTTGCGCAGTCCGCGCTCGGCGCGGGTGCGCAGGCCGCCGCGGGCGTAGGCGCCGAGCCGGTCGGCGTAGCGCGCGCACTCCTCGCTCTCGGTGCGGGTGGCGCTCACATGGGCCTGGAGGTAGGCCTGCTTGAGGCCTTCGCGGGCGCGGCTCGCCAGCACGCGGGTGCCGTTGGCGTCCAGGCCGAAGAGCGTGGCGACGTCGCTCGGGGACTCGTCCTCGACCTCCGTGTGCCACAGCACGGCCTGCCAGCGCTCCGGCAGGCTGCGGAAGGCCTGCATGGCCAGGGACTGCTCGGCCTCGTGCATGGCGCGCACGTCCGCGCCGAGGTCGACCGTGTCGTCGTCGGACACCTCGGAGCCCCGGGCGGCCTGCGCGGCGAAGACCGCGAAGTCGTCGACCAGTTGCTCCCGTTTCGCGGACTTCGTCCACCCGGCGGCGACGCGCCGCACCGTGGTCAGCAGATAGGCGCGCACCGCGTGCTCGGGGCCGGACCCGGAGCGCACGGCTCCCAGCATCCGGGCGAACACCTCGGCGGTGAGGTCGTCGGCGGTGTGGGCGTCGCGGCAGCAGGTGCGGGCGTAGCGCCGTACCGATTCGGCATGCCTGCGGTACAGCTCCGCGTAGGCGGAGTCGTCGCCCGCGCGCATGCGCTCGATGAGGTCGGCGTCGGACGGCGGTACGTCGGGGCCGATGCGGGGAGGGGGCAGCACGGACTCCGTGCCCCCGGCGGAACCGCCCGCCGGGCCACCGCCGGGACCGGCTCCCGGAACCGCCTCCGACCCGCGCTCCCGCTGCGTCGGCACACTGGGATCGGGACCGGCCGCCCCGGACCCGCCGGAGCCACCGCCCGCCGGATCACCCGCGGCGCCGGAGCCCGCGGCCCCGCCACTGCCACCGGGACCGCCTTGGTTCGGCACCTGTCGGGGAGGCAGCCCGCTCGACTCACCCCCACCGGGGGTGGGCTCGTCCCGCCCGTCAACACTCATCGCGGAAAGCCTCCGCATGCACACTCGGACCCGAACACCGGGCAAGAGTGCCACACGGTCGCGCTCCATCGAATAGCGAAGACGAGCAACCACCCGTCCGGGGCGGGTTCCCGCAATGGAGCGCTAGCGTTCACTCATTCGGGGAATGCTCAACTCCCGTGAAGAGTACGGGAGTTGAGCATTCAGAGCTCGTCAGAGCTCGTCAGGGCCCGAATGTCCCACGTGAACGGCTATGCGGGCCGGGACCGAAGCCCTTCGAGCAGGATGTCGAGCAGCCGCGACGAGGCCGCCGCCTGCTGCGCGGCGTCCGGCAGCGAGGGCGCCGCCGTGGCTATCACGAGCAGCACGTCCGACACGGTCACGTCCGCGCGCAGCTCACCGGCCGCACGCGCCCGCTCCACCAGCCGTCCGACGACTTCGAGCAGCGCCGCCGCTCCGGCGTCGTCGCTCTCCGCCGCGGGTGCCGGCCGCTGCTCCACGAGCCGCAGCTCGGGCCCGGACAGCGAAGGCACCTGCCGCTGCTGCGGCACCCGGGCCTCCGCCGAGCCGACCGTCCCGGCGATGCCCGCCGGTCCCGTCGCACCCGCGGTGCCTTCGGCGCCCTCGGCGTCCGTCTGCACGCGCAGCACCTGCGGCGGCAGCAGCCGCCCGGCGCCCGAAGCCACCGACGTCCGCAGGAAGCGCGAGAGCGCCGACCACGGCTCGTCCTCCTGGCCGAGCGCCGCCCGTGCCTGTTCCGTCAGCCGGGAGGTCTCCTCCTCGGCTATCCGTCGCACCAGTACGTCCTTGCTGGGGAAGCGGCGGTAGACCGTTCCCACGCCGACGCGGGCGCGGCGAGCCACGTCCTCCATCGGCGCGCCGTACCCCAGCTCTCCGAATACCTCACGCGCCGCGCGCAGCACGTGTTCGAGATTCCGCTGCGCGTCCACGCGCAGCGGTGCCGAACGCGCTCCGTCCGCCAGATCGCGGCCGTTTCCGCCGGTGGCGACGGCAGCTGCCGACGCGGTCGCGGAAGTCCAGTGAGAGTCCTGAATGTGCATATACGTTCCCCCGGTAATGACGTCTCCCCCCGGAGACACTCCCCGCCATCGATGACCGGCGTGCGGGCGAAGCTCCTCCACGAGTCCGGCAAACCGGACCCGACGAGCGCATCCCCCGACACCCCGACGTCACACGAACATAGTTGAGCCAGAGTCAATTCAGAAGAGGTGGGTTCCGCACAGAGCGCCCCCCGATCGGAGTACGCACCGTTTCCCACCCGATTGCCCCCTGCGACACCACCCTGCCATCACCCTCTGACCTGCGCACATTCCACCGGCCCCGACAGCCGGGCGGCGCGGCGCCGACAGCGACTTCCTGTCATACAAATTGTCGAGCCTGTGGACAAACACGAAGTGCGGGTGCGTCATGGGATGGTGACGGAACCTGTGCGCATTCTCGTTGTCGGTGGTGGCTACGTCGGGATGTACACCGCGCTGCACCTCCAGCGGAAACTGAAGCCGGAGCTCAAGCAGGGCGCGGTGGAGATCGTCGTGATCTCCCCAGATCCTTATATGACGTATCAGCCGTTCCTGCCCGAGGCGGCGGCCGGTTCGATCTCACCGCGCCACGTCGTCGTACCGCTGCGCCGTGTTCTCGACAAATGCCGGGTGATCGTCGGCGAGGTGCGCTCCGTCGACCACGCCAAGCGCACCGCGTCGTTCACCACCCTCGCCACCGTGGAGGAGGGCGCGGGCCCCCTCGACATCACGTACGACGAACTGGTCCTCGCGCCCGGCTCGATCTCCCGCACCCTGCCGGTCCCCGGCCTCGCCGACTACGGCATCGGCTTCAAGACCGTCGAGGAGGCCATCGGGCTGCGCAACCACGTCATCGAGCAGATGGACATCGCCTCCTCCACCCGCGACCCCGCCGTCCGCGACGCCGCCCTGACCTTCGTCTTCGTGGGCGGCGGATACGCGGGCGTGGAAGCGCTCGGCGAACTGGAGGACATGGCCCGCTACGCCTCGCGGTACTACCACAACGTCAAGGCCGACGACATGAAGTGGATCCTCGTCGAGGCGTCCGGGCGGATCCTGCCCGAGGTCGGCGCGGAGATGGGCAAGTACACGGTCAGCCAGCTGCGCAAACGCAATATCGACGTACGCCTGGAGACCCGCCTCGAATCCTGCGAGGACCGTGTCGCCGTGCTCGACGACGGCGCCCGCTTCCCCACCCGCACCGTCGTGTGGACCGCCGGCGTCAAACCGCACCCCCTGCTCGCCGCCACCGACCTGCCCCGGAACGAACGCGGCCGCCTGAAGTGCACCGCCGAGCTGGCCGTCGACGGCGCGCCGCACGCGTGGGGCGCGGGCGACGCCGCCGCGGTCCCCGACATCACCGCCGACGAGCCCGGCAAGGAGTGCGCACCCAACGCCCAGCACGCCGTGCGCCAGGCCAAGGTCCTCGGCGACAACATCGCCGCGACCCTGCGCAAGCGGCCCCTCCAGAAGTACGCGCACAAGTACGTCGGCTCGGTGGCGTCCCTGGGACTGCACAAAGGGGTCGCACACGTCTACGGACGCAAGCTGAAGGGCTACCCTGCCTGGTTCATGCACCGCGTCTACCACCTCAGCCGGGTGCCCACCCTCAACCGCAAGTCCCGCGTGCTCGCCGAATGGATCCTCTCCGGCCTGTTCAAACGCGAGATCGTCTCCCTGGGGTCGCTCGAGCACCCGCGTGCGGAGTTCGAACTCGCAGCCGGGGGCGAGCGCCCGAAGGAGTCCCGATGACCCCCGAGACCTCCGACAGGAACTCCCCGGGCGGGTCCGGCGTCTGACGGATGTCAGTCCCGTCGGCCAGACTGGACGTGTGACCATGATGGGCGGGCACACCCAAGACGGGCACACCCAAGAGAAATCGTCCGCTCCACGCCATGCTGTGTCTTCCCGGGAGGCGGCGCCCACAGCCGCCGCGCCACCGGCCGGACCCCCGGCCGCACACCCCCGCCCGATCCAGAAGCGACACCACGAGGCCTACCGCAGTGAACTTCACGCGCTGGAGCGCCCGGCTCCCCGGAACACAGCGCCGCGCCGCGGCGCGCACCAAAGCCGACGGTTCCCCGGCACAGCTGGGCGAGAGCTCCGTCCCCGCGGCCCGGGCCGAGCGCCTCGCGGACACGCGGAGCCTCTCGGACACGCCCGCCGGGGTCGACGAACTCCCGGCCCGTGAGGTCCTCGACCGCATCCCGGCCCTCGTCGCCCTCGTGCACGGCGCGGACCACCGCATCGCGTACGTCAACGACGCGTACACCACGGCGTTCGGCGCCCGGCCCGTCGGCGCGCCCGCGCGCGAGGCGCTGCCGGAGCTGGACGAGGTCGGCCTGCTGCCGCTCCTGGACCAGGTCCTGCGCAGCGCCAAGCCGCGCACGGTCAAGTCCCGCAAGGCGCCCGGCGGCCGGTCCTACACCTTCACGTGCACGCCCGTGTCGCTGTCGCTCGGCGGCCCCGCGGGCGACGGCTCCGGCGGTGTGCTCGTCTTCGCCGCCGACGTCACCGACCACGCCGAGGCCGCCGAACGCCTGCGCGCCAGCGAGCGCACCCAGCGCGAGACGGCCGTGACGCTGCAACGCTCACTGCTGCCCCAGGAGTTGGAGCAGCCCGACGACCTGCGCATCGCCGCCACGTACCAACCGGGCGGAACGGACGCCGCGGTCGGCGGCGACTGGTACGACGTGATCACCCTCGGCGGCGGCCGCACCGCCCTGGTCATCGGCGACGTCATGGGCCGCGGGGTGCGCGCGGCGGCCGTCATGGGCCAGCTGCGCACGGCCGTGCGCGCGTACGCCCGCCTCGACCTGCCGCCGCACGAGGTCCTGCAGCTCCTCGACGGCCTCGCCTCGGAGATCGACGCCAGCCAGATCGCGACGTGTGTGTACGCGGTGCACGATCCGAACGAGGGCAACCTCGCCTACGCCTCCGCGGGCCACCTGCCGATCCTCGTGCGCGACGAGAACGGCACGATCCACCGCGCGGACGAGCCCACGGGCCCGCCGCTGGGCACCGGCGGCTGGCTGCACGCCTCCGGCTCCCTGCCGCTCGGCCCCGGCTCCACCGCCGTGCTCTACACCGACGGCCTGGTCGAGCGCCGCAGCGAGGACATCGACGAGGGCGTGGCCGCCCTGGAGCGCGCCCTGGCCGGGGCCACCGGCACGCCCCAGGTGATGTGCGACCGCCTCATCCGGGCCCTGGGCGTGACCGCCGACCACGACGACGACGTGGCGGTCCTCGTCCTGCAGCAGCCCGCCCGCACGGGGGTGCACGCGGACCTGTTCCGCAACGCCGCCCTGGAGCTCCTCGGCGGTGTGGAGGCCGCGCCCCGCGCGCGGGCCTTCGCCACCGGCGTCCTCGCCAGCTGGCGCTTCCCGCCCGAACTGCACGACCTGGGCGTCCTCGCGGCCAGCGAACTCGTCGCCAACTCCCTGCAGCACGGCACCCCGCCGATGCGACTGCGGCTGCGCCGCACCGACCGCCGCCTGATCATCGAGGTCACCGACGGCGACGACCACCTGCCGCGCCGCCGCCGCGCCGAGCCCGCCGACGAGGCGGGCCGGGGCATCGCCATCGTCGCCACGATCGCCTCGAACTGGGGCTCACGGCGCACGCCCGGGGGCGGCAAGGCGGTCTGGTGCGAGTTCGCGCTCCCGCGCGCGTAGCCGACGGTTCTCGTGGAGCCCGCTCCTAGGAGTGGGCGGTCACGGTCTCCGGGGCGTCCGGCGCGCCCTGCGCCACCACGCGGCTCTTCTGCAGATGCGGGTGGTTCTGCGCCGGGCTGAGGTGCTTGCCGAGGCGCAGCGCGAGCACCGTGATGCCGAGCGAGAAGAGCAGGAACGTCACGATGTACGGAGCGTGCAGGGTGGCGCCCATCGGGCCGCCCACGGCCGGGCCGACCGCGAGCGCGAGCTGCTTGACCAGCGCGAAGGCGGAGTTGTACCGCCCGACCATGGACTCCGGCGCGAGGTCGGCGACCAGCGGTGCGACGGTCGGCGCGAGCATCGTCTCGCCGAGCCCGAAGAGGGCGTACGTCGAGATGAACGCGGCGGTCGCCATGGCCTGGCTGCCGTGCCCCAGCCCCGCGTACCCGGCGGCTATCCAGGCCACGGCCCAGATGAGGCCGACGGCGGCGATCACCTGCGAGCGCTTGCGGCGCTCGACGAACCGCAGGACGGCGAACTGCGCGATCACGATGGCGCCGGTGTTGGCGGCCAGGGCGATGCCGAGCGTGGACGGGGATATCCCGGCGGCCTCGACTCCGTACGCCGAAAGGCCGGACTCGAACTGGCCGTAGCAGGCGAAGAACAGCACGAAGCCGAGGACGCACAGCTGCAGCATCACGCGGTTGCGGAATACGTCCCTGATGCTGCCGCCGGCCTGGGGCGTGGCGTCGGCGATGCGCGCCGAGCGGGGTATCCGGGCCGTCAGCATGACGCCGATGAGCACCAGGAAGATCACGGTCTCGATGGCGAAGAGCAGCGTGAAGTCGCTCGGCCGCTCGTGCTTCACGATCTGCCCGCCGATGAGGCCGCCGATGCCGAGGCCCAGGTTCTGCAGGAAGAACTGCGTGGCGAAGGCGCGCGAGCGGGTGCCCGGCGTGGAGCACTCCACGATCATCGTGGCGAGCGCCGGCTGCATCACGGCCTGACCGGCTCCGAGCGCACCGGCCGAGAGCAGCACGAACGGTGCGCTGGAGGACAGGCCCAGGCTGAGCGCGCCGACGGCGGCGGTGGACAGCGCGGCGATGAGCACGGGCATGGGACCGCGCCGGTCGATCGCACGGCCCGAGAAGGGCAGCACGATCAGCGCGGCCACGGCGAACGCGGCGAGCACGAGGCCCGCGGTCACCGCGCCCAGGTCCCGGACCTGCGCCACGTACACGTACAAGAAGGGGACGGTAAAACCGAGACCGAACGCACTCAGCGCGTTGCCCACGTGGATCCGGCCCATCGCAGCGCCCATCGCCTTGTTCACTTTCACCTGCCTTAGGACTGAAGACTTCGAAGCTAAAGTTAGGATCTAAACAATACACATCGAAGGACTTCGACGGCAAGCGACCCCGTGCCATACTGCGGCCATGGGCGATACCCCCGGCCCCACAGAGCCGACACTCGAAGAGCAGATCGCCGCCTACCAGCGGGAGTTCCAGGGCCTCGACCCCCAGGTCGAGAAGATCGTCTCGGCCCTCGGCCGCCTCAACCGCCGCATGAACGTCGCCTACGGCCGCCAGACCGCGACGCTCGGCATCAGCAACGCCGAGTGGGAGGTCCTCAAGGCCCTGGTCCTGTCCGGCGCCCCGTACCAAATGGGCCCCGGCGACCTGGCCAAGCGCCTCGGCCTCACGCCCGCCGCGATGACCCACCGGATCGACCGCATGGTCAGCGAAGGCCTCGTCACGCGCGAGCGCGACGAGAACAACCGGGTACGCGTCATCGTCGAGCTGACCGCGGAGGGCAGGGAGAAGTGGCTGGAGGCGATGCGCCTCGCCACGGTCTTCGAGGACGACCTCCTCCAGGACCTCACCCCCGTGGAGCGCGGTGTCCTCGGCGAGGTCCTCACGCGGCTGCTGCGCCGGGTCGAGCACGCCCAGCCCGACGCGGGCGGCCGCCTCACCGACCTCGACTGACCCTCGGCTCCCTCTGGACAGAGGGGTGCCGTGGCTCCGACCGGGGTGGGTTGACAGTCGCCTGCCCGATCCGTAAGGTTCTTCGGGTTGCCGCCGAGCCGTAACGGTTCTGCGACAGCAACTCCCGCCGCTCACGCGGCCACTCAAACCACCTGCACGATCTCCCTCCGGGGATGATTTCGGCACGCCCGAATTCATTTCCCTGATCTTGTCGCGACCGGAAACGGCCCGATTAGGAACTGCCGGGAGAATCCGCTAAAGTTTGAGACGTCGGAACGGCCCAACAGCCGCGAAGACAACCCCGGTTGACTGGGAATCAGGCCCGAAAGGATCTGATAGAGTCAACACCGCCGGAAGGCCGAA
>NZ_JBVIXA010000019.1:0-152239 GCF_055594065.1 Streptomyces sp. NPDC040610
GTGAGGCCCTTGACGTGGGCTTCGTAGATGACGGTCTCGTTGTACGGAGTGCGTGGCGGGCGGTCGTCGCCCCAGTCGAAGTACGGGTTGACCACGACGGACGTCATCATGTGTGGCGCCGAGTCCAGGTCGTTGCGCTCGTCGGGGGACCCGAAGTGGTAGCCGTACACCTCCTCGCCCCAGCCGACGGAGCCGCTCACCGCGTGCGCGTACGGGTCGAGGAGCAGCTTCGCCGAGTTCAGCCGCAGCCCGCGCGCGGGGTCGAAGGGGCCGTGCGCCCGAAAGCCGTACCGCTGACCCGGCATGACCCCGGGCAGATAGGCGTGGCGCACGAAGGCGTCGGACTCGCGCAGCTCGACGGCGGTCTCCGAGCCGTCGTCGTGCAGCAGACACAGCTCCAATCGGTCGGCGGCCTCGGAGAAGACCGCGAAGTTGGTGCCGGCGCCGTCGTACGTGGCGCCGAGCGGGTACGCCTGCCCTGGCCAGACCTGCATGCCTATGACTCTTCCACGATCGCCCCCGCCTCATGACCGGAGTTCGCCCAGACTCTGCTCGAAAGTGGGGCAACCGCACGGGAGTTGAACCCGTCTAACCGACTGACCACATACTCGACATGCCCTAAAAATGGGGCTGTACGGGAGAAAAAGGGGGAGGATATGGGCGAACTAGTCAGACGACATCTGGGGAAGGTCGTGGCGGGCGGCGCGCTCGCCGTCGTCGCGACCGCCGCGATGGTCGTCGTCACGCTGCCGGAGGGGGCCGGAGCGGGAGACAGGGGGGACCGCAGCACGGCGGCGGGTTCGGCGCGCCAGGACGCGATCGCGCCCGACGGAGTCGTCGAGGACGCACCCGCCGAGGGCGACAAGGGCATAGGCAGCGACCCACTGACCGACGCCGAGACCGAGCGCGCGGAGAAGGCGGCCCTGGACAGCAACGGGCTGCGCTCCAGCGCACGGGACGTGGAGGGCGACCGCGGGCCGCAGCGGCTCTCCACGAACCTCGCCGAGAACGACCCGGCCGAGGGCGCCGACGCCGCGCGCCGCGCGCAGATCGTGTACTACGACTACAAGAAGGACGCGGCCATCACCAAGACGGTCAATCTGGAGACCGGCAAGGTGGAGTCCACGAACTCCGCGCAGAACGTGCAGCCGCCGCCCACCAGGGACGAGCTGAACGAGGCCACCCAGCTGCTGATCGCCGACCCGCTCGGCAAGGGCCTGAAGCAGGACTACAAGAAGGCCACCGGCAAGGACCTCACCGGCCCCGGCGACCTCGACCTGAGCGGCTTCATCTTCAGCAAGCAGACGAATCTGCGGATCCCGGCGGAGCTCTCCGAGTGCGGCAAGCACCGGTGCTTCCAGGTCGTCGCGAAGGTCAAGCGCGGCCCGTGGATCGACACCCGCGCGTTCGTCGTGGACCTCAGCTCGCGCGACGTGGGCCGCCTGGGCTGACCCGCCCGGCAGGCCGCAGACCGCACCCGCCGGCCGGCGGGGCACGGCACCCACACACTTCTCCTCCTGAAGGAGTCATTTCCGTATGGACGCCTCTCACGGCAACAGACTTTCGCGCGCCCGCAGGAGGGCCGGCACGGCCCTCGCGGTCTCCGCGCTGATCGGGGCCGGCCTCGCCGCCGCGGGCCCCGCGGGACCGGCGGCCGCCGCTCCCAAGGCCCCCGCCGCACCCGCGGCCGACTGCAGCGCCGCCTACAAGATCGAGCAGACCGTCGACGGCGGTACGACCTGGCGGATGTGCTGGCACTACAACACCTACTCCGGGCTGATCCTCGACAAGGTCAGCTACCAGCCCAAGGGCGAGCCCAAGCCCATCCCCGTCCTCACCAGCGCCCGCCTCGCCCAGATCCATGTGCCCTACGACGACGGCGACGCCGAGTTCCAGGACGTCACGGACACCGACTTCGGCCAGGCCCTGCAGGCCCTGAAGCCCGGTGAGTGTCCCGGCGGCACCATCAAGACCGTCAAGGTGCCCGACCGGGGCGACGTCAAGGGCCTGTGCACCACCACGCGCGCGCGTGGGCACGCGTACCGCCTGACCCACGACCAGTCCACCGGCGGCAACGGCAAGGTCTACACCGCCCAGGGCAAGGACCTGCTCGTCTACACCGTCAACAAGGCCTCCTGGTACGAGTACATCACCGAGTGGCGCTTCTCCTCGGACGGCACCATCACCACCAACGTGGGCGCGACCGGCAGCCTCTCGCCGTACGACTTCGACGGCGGCGACGGCCGCGGCTGGCCCATCGGCAAGGGCGACCAGGCCAAGGCCGAGAGCCACTCGCACAACGTCTTCTGGCGGCTGAACTTCGGCCTCGACGGCTCCCCGAAGTCCAAGGTCGAGCAGTACGACTCCAAGGTCACCCCGTCGACCGGCGGCGGCAGCCCGACCACGAAGACGACCCGCACGCCCGTCACCAAGGAACTCACCGGCGACCGCAAGGACATGCGCTGGTGGCGCGTGGTCAGCGCCACGGGCAAGAACAAGGACAAGCACCCGCGCTCGTACGAGATCGTCCCCGGGGCCAGCAACAAGCACATCGGACGGCCCTACACCAAGCACGACGTGTACTTCACCGAGTACAAGAAGTGCGAGCAGTACGCGAGCGCCAACATAGGCTGCCCGAACGGGTACCCCAAGAGCGTCGACCAGTGGTCGAACGGTGAGACCCTCAAGCACCCCATCACCTGGGTCAACATCGGCTTCCACCACATCGCCCGGGACGAGGACCAGCAGCCCATGCCGGTCCACTGGCAGGGCTTCGCACTGGCCCCGCGCGACGTCACGGCCATGAACCCGCTCACGCCGCAGGACCTCGCGGGCCACAACGGACAGATCCCGATCGGCAATTGACGAAAGTGCCCGCTCCATCCGGCTGCACCGCCCGCCGCTCCCGGAGTACCCTTCCTTGATCGTTGACTGGGGGAGAGTCCGGGGGGAGCGGAAGGCGGTGCGTGGGTGAGCTCGGGTGGGCGGGAACTGCCCCCTGGTGACGAGGGTCACGAGGAGGGCTCCGCCAATGTCCCGCCGTCGGCCGTGTCCTTGGCACGTCCGGTGGACATGGCATCGCAGATCGGCCCCGAGCTGGACTGGGGCGCCGACGCCTGGCGCGAGGTGCGTACGCGCGCACAGCGGGCCGGGCGGGCCTACATCTGGCTGAACCTCGTGGAACAGCGGCTGCGCGCGGTCGTGGCCGCTGTTCTGCGCCCTGTCTACGAACCCGTCCACGCCGACGACTGGGTCGTCGCCGCGGCGGGCCCCGCGGGGCAGGAGTGGGTGCAGCGGGCGGTCGCCGTGCGCGAGGTGAGCCGCCGCAAGGGCTATCTCCTCGACCCGGCGGACGACAACGTCCTCAGCTTCCTGACTCTGCCGCAGCTGCGGGAGCTGATGGTCCAGCACTGGCCGTGCTTCGAGCCCTACCTGGACGACCGGCGCGAGGTCGAACTCGCCCTGGACGAGCTGGAGGTCTCCCGCAACGTCGTCTCCCGCAACCGCGCCCTGTCACCGACCGTCCTGGCCCAGGCCGAACGCGCCTCGGCCCGGCTCCTGGAGATCCTCGGCGCGGGCTCCGACACGCCCTCCGCGCGGCGCCTGCCCGTCGACGCCGTCGAGGAGCTGGTCGGCGACCGGTACGCGGACGTGGTCGGGGTGCACACCGACCGGGTGCGGCTGCTGCGCCAGTTCCCGGCCGAGGACCTGTTCGGCGAGGCCCGGCGCGTCGACGCCATCGGGATAGGCCTGAACCTGCTGGTCCAGAACTTCTCCGGGCGCCGTCTTGTCCGGCTCGCCGAGTCCGGCTGCCGGGTGCGGCTGCTGTTCCTGAACCCCGCGAGCAGCGCGGTCAAGCGGCGCGAGCGGGAACTCGGGCTCAAGCGGGGTGAGCTCAGCCGCTCCGTCGAGACGAACATCCTGCACATGCGGCGGGTGCGGTCCCGGCTGCGGGACCCCGGCGCCTTCGAGATCCAGGTCTTCGACGAGACCCCCCGGTTCACGGCCTACCTCGTCGACGGCGACGGGGCCGACGGCATCGCCGTCGTCCAGTCCTATCTGCGCCGCACCCGCGGCATGGAGGTGCCCGTGTTCGTGCTGCGCGGCGGCGGCAGGGTGGTGAAGCCGGGCGACCACGGCGAGCACGGTCTTTTCGCGACATACCGGGAGGAGTTCGAGACGGCGTGGGCGGACTCGCGCCCGGTGTCGTGAGGGGCCCGGGCGGGGCGGCGGAGGAGGGCCGGGCGGGGCGCGGCGGCGACAAGCGGAATCCGGCCATCTGATTGTCAGTGGCGCATGGGATCGTGGGGACCACTGGGGGAAAGCACCACGACGAAGGGGGCGGCCATGGGCTGGCACCAGGAGCTGCTGATCGGCTTCGACCTGGAGACGACGGGCACCGATCCGCTGGAGGCGCGCATCGTCACGGGGGCGGTGATCGAGGTCAGGGCCGGGCAGGAGCTGGGCCGCCGCGAGTGGCTCGCGGACCCCGGCGTGCCGATCCCGCGGGACGCGGTGGCCGTGCACGGGATCACCGACGAGAAGGCCGCCGCCGAGGGCAGGCCCGGCGCCGAGGTCGCCGACGCGATAGCCGCGGTCCTGGTGTCGTACTGGCAGACGGGCGTGCCCGTCGTGGCCTACAACGCCGCGTTCGACCTGAGCCTGCTCGCCGCCGAGCTGCGGCGGCACGGGCTGCCGTCCCTGCGGGACCGGCTCGGCGGTGCGGAGCCCGGCCCCGTCGTCGACCCGTACACCATCGACCGGTCCGTCGACCGCTACCGCCGCGGCAAGCGCAACCTCGCGGCGGTCTGCACCGAGTACGGCATCGTCCTTGACTCCGCCCACGACGCCTCCGCCGACGCGCTCGCCGCCGCTCGCCTCGCCCACGCGATAGCCGCCCGCCACACCAAGGTCGCCGACCTCGGCGCGGCCGAGCTCCACCGTCAGCAGGTGCGGTGGTACGCCGAGTGGGCGGCCGACTTCCAGGCCTTCTTGCGCCGCAAGGGGGATGCTGCCGCTGTGGTGGACGGGACTTGGCCGTTGCGGGAGGACGTCGCCCTGCGGGCGGGCTGACCGTCCCCGGCGGGTGGGCCGGGGCACCCCCGAATCGGCGCTCCGCGCCTCGTCCTCAAGCGCCGGACGGGCTGTCTCCCACCCACCGCCCTGACTTCCTCCCGAGCGAACCAAAAGCCCGGCACCCTCCGGCCCGAAACACCTTGCCCCACTGGGCACCCGGGAGTCCTGCCAGGTACCTCGAAGCTCGACCGGCACATTCCCAGCCCATGGGGCTGCCTCTGCCTCGCCCCGCAGCACCTTCCAGCCCACCCCGGCGAAGTTCTCAGCCCGTCCGGCGCTTGAGGACGAGGCGCGAAGCGCCGATCCGGCGGAGGCCCGTCCCACCCGCACGGGACACCCACCCCCTTCCAGCCCGTCCGGCGCTTGAGGACGAGCCGCGGAGCGGCGACAAGCGGGGGCCCGGGGGCGCGGCCCCCGGTTTCGGGAAGGGGCGGGGTTGGGGAGAGCCCCCGGCAGGGCCACCCCCGCGCACCCCTTAGAACGGATGCCAACGCACAGTCGGATCCCCGTCCCGGAGGGACGCCACGCGGCGGCGGAATTCGGCCAACGCCCGCGGATTGGCGGGCGCGTGCTGCGCGACCCACGCGCAACTCGCCGTCTCCCGAGCCCCACGCAACACAGAACACCCCTCCCACTCCCGCACATCCCACCCATAGCCCCGGACGAACTCGTCATAGGCCTCGGCCCCGAGCCCGTACCGGTCCCGGGAGAGGGCCATGACGACGAGGTCGTGCTCGCGCAGGTCGGAGGAGAAGGTCTCCAGGTCCACGAGGACGGGCCCCTCGGGACCGACGAGGACGTTGCGCGGCAGCGCGTCCCCGTGCAGGGGCCCGGGCGTGAGGTGCGGCACGAGCGCGACCACGGCCGCCGCGAACCCGTCCCGCCGCGCCCGCAGATACTCCGCGTCCTCCGCGTCGATCGCGTCCCCGGCGAGCCGCAGCCACCGCTCGACCCCGCCGAGCAGCTCCCGCCGGGGCAGCCGGAAGGAGGGCGCGGGCAGGGCGTGGACGAGGCGGAGGAGTTCGGCGAGGTCGGCGGGCCCGGCGGGCCGCACGGCCGCGGGCAGACGGTGCCACAGCGTCAGCGGATGCCCGGAGACGAACCACGGCTTGGGCTCGGCGGCCCGCACGGCCGGCACCCCGGACGCCCGCAGCCACTCGGCGACAGCCAGCTCCCGCCGCGCCCGGTCGAGGAGTTCCGGCGCTTCCCGGCCGACCTTCACGACGAGGTCGCCCACGGCGAACACCGCGTTCTCGCCGAGGGCGAGCAATTCGGCGTGGACCCCGGGGCCACCCGCGAGCCCCGCCGAGTTCAGTACGTCCCGTGCCCGTGCCTCGTCCATCCATTGCCTCCCGCACCCGGTGCCTCGCCCGCGGCCGGAAGTGTCCAGCCGCCGCGCAAGTCTCGCATTCGCACAGGCCAGACCGGACTTCCGGCGTGCGCGGTCGCTTGACGTATCAAGGTCACATCAGCACGATGACGGGGGCCGCCTGGGCGGCCAAAACCCAATCAGCCGCCCAAAGGAGCCGATTCCGTGACATTGGCGACCGCGAGCGAGCGGTCCGGCAGCAGCGGCTCCGGCGGGGGCCGTTGGTGGTGGGGCCGCCGCAGACGCACCGGGGACGACGGGGGCAGGGGCGCAGGCGCGGCACGCGCGGAGGTGATGGACCGCGGAGCCTGGTTCCTGGTCCTGCCCGCGCTGCTCCCGATCCTCGTGCTCAGTGTCGGCCCGCTGCTCTACGGCATCTCGCTGGCCTTCACCGACTCCCAGTCGGGCCGCACCGAGCCCACCGAGTGGATCGGACTGCTCAACTTCCAGGACCTGCTGCACGACACCCTGTTCTGGGACTCGTTCCGGATCGGCCTGCTGTGGGCCGTCGGCGTGACCGTGCCGCAGTTCCTGCTGGCCCTCGGCCTCGCGCTGCTGCTCAGCCAGAACCTGCGCTTCCGCTGGCTGGCACGCTCGCTCGCGATCATCCCGTGGGCGATGCCGGAGGTCGTCGTCGGCATCATGTGGCGCCTGGTCTACAACCCTGATGCGGGAATCCTGAACGAGACCCTGCGCGATCTCGGCTTCGGGGACGGCCGCGACTGGTTGACGGGCATCGGCACCGCGCTGCCCGCCGTCATCGTCGTCGGCGTCTGGGCGGGCATGCCGCAGACGACGGTCGCGCTGCTCGCCGGGCTGCAGAACGTGCCGCGCGAACTCCACGAGGCCGCCGAGATGGACGGCGCGGGCGCCTGGCGCCGCTTCCGCACCGTCACCTGGCCCGCCCTGAAGCCGATCGCCCTTGCCATCACGGCCCTGAACTTCATCTGGAACTTCAACTCCTTCGCGCTGGTCTATGTGCTGACCAACGGCGGACCCGGCGGGCGCACCCGGCTTCCGATGCTGTTCGCGTACGAAGAGGCCTTCCGCTACGGCCAGTTCGGCTACGCGGCGGCGATGGGCTGTGTGATGGTCGCGCTCATCTCGGTGCTGCTCGCCGTGTATCTCGTGGGCCGGCTGAGAGGGGGCGACCAGCGGTGACCCGACGTACCAGCAGGCCCGCGCGGGCGGGGCAGTACCTCGCGCTCCTCGCGTATCTGGTCTTCCTCGCCTTCCCGTTCCTGTGGCTGATCTCCACGTCCTTCAAACCGGCGCGCGAACTGGGCAGCCTGCACCCCACCTGGATCCCGAAGGACCCCACCCTCGCCAACTACCGCCAGGCCTTCGACGAACAGCCCCTGCTCCAAGCGGCGGGGAACTCACTGATCGCGGCCCTGAGCGCGTCGGCCATCGCCGTCGTCATCGCGACCCCGATGGCGTACGTCATGGCGCGGCACCGCACGCTGCTCGCGCGGGCCGCGACCGGCTGGGTCGTGGTCAGCCAGGCGTTCCCGTTCGTCCTGGTGATCATCCCGCTGTTCCTGGTCCTGAAGAACCTGCACCTGATCAACTCGCTGCTCGGGCTGATCATGGTGTACGTGGTGTGGGCGCTGCCGTTCGCCCTGTGGATGCTCGTCGGGTACGTCCGCGCGGTGCCGACCGAGCTGGAGGAGGCCGCCGCCGTCGACGGCGCGAGCAAGCTGCGGACGCTGGTCTCCGTGACCGCGCCGCTGCTCGCGCCGGGCATCGTGGCGACGGCCCTGTTCGCCTTCATCACCGCGTGGAACGAGTTCTTCTTCGCGCTCGTCCTGCTCAAGACCCCGGAGAAACAGACGTTGCCGGTCGTCCTCACGCACTTCCTCGGCGCGGAGGGCGCGGCCGACCTCGGCCCGCTCGCCGCCGCCGCGTTCCTCGCGACGCTCCCCTCGCTCGTGGTCTTCGCGATCATCCAGAAGCGGATCACCGGCGGCATGCTGGCCGGGGCGGTGAAGAGCTGATGGCGGTACGCGCACGCGCGCTCGGCGCCGCGGCCGCCGCGCTCGTCCTGCTGCTCGCCGGGTGCTCCGACGGCGGCGACGGCGAGTCGGAAGGACGGATCACGCTGCGCTTCCAGTCCCTCGCCTGGCAGCAGGAGTCCGTCGAAGCCAACAAGGAGCTGGTGAAGGAGTGGAACGCCACCCACCCCGACGTCAAGGTCGAGTACGTACAGGGAAGTTGGACCAGCATCCACGACCAGCTGCTCACTTCCTTCGAGGGTGGTGAGGCGCCGGACATCATCCATGACGCGTCCGACGACCTCGCGGACTTCGCGTACGGCGGCTATCTCGCGGACCTCGGCGACCTCCTGCCGGAGCGCCTGAAGTCGGACATCCCGCAGGCCAGTTGGGACACGGCGACCTTCGGCGGCAAGGTCTACGGAGTGCCGTTCCTCCAGGAGCCGCGCGTCCTGATCGCCAACGCGAAGTGGCTCAAGGAGTCCGGGGTGCGGATCCCGACCCCCGAGAAGCCGTGGAGCTGGTCGGAGTTCCGGTCGGTGACGAAGGAACTCGGCGACGGCGACGGCAAGTTCGGCGTTGCCTGGCCGTTGAAGGACCCCGTGTCGGCGACGCTCAACCTGTCCCTGTCGACCGGCGGGAAGCTGTTCCATCGGCGCGCCGACGGCAAGGCCGAGATCCGCTTCGAGGAGGCCGACGAGGTCATGCCGCGCACCGTCCACGACCAGGTCAATGTCGACGGCAGCGCGTCGGGCAGCACCCTCGGCATGGGCGGCTCGGACACGCTGCCCGGCTTCTTCGGCGGCAAGTACGCGATGGTGCCGCTCGGCTTCTCCTACCGTCAGCAGATCTCCCAGCAGGCGCCCAAGGACTTCGACTGGCAGGTCCTGCCCGCGCCCGCGGGGGCGGACGGGCTCGCGCAGGGCGTCAGCCCGCAGACTCTCTCGGTCGCCGAGGACAGCCCGCACAAGAAGGAGGCCGCCGCGTTCATCGACTTCTTCCTGCGGCCCGCGAACATGGTGCGGCTCGCGCGCGGCGACTGGATGCTGCCCACCGGCAAGGAAGCCCTGAAGGACCCGGCGCTGCGCACCAAGAAGGACGACTGGGCGACCGGCACGGCCCTCGCGGGACACCTGCGGCCCGCCCCCGCCCAGTCCGTGCGCGGCTACCCGGAGTGGAAGGACAAGATCGCGACCCCCGCGCTCCAGGAGTACTACAGCGGTGCGATCGGCCTGGACGAGCTGCGCGAACGCCTCGTGAAGGACGGCAACCTGGTCCTGAAGCGCTACCAGCGCTGACGGCTGCGGTACGTCAGTAGGGGGCGGGGCCACGCGCACGGGTGGCCCCGCCCCCTACGCGTACCGCCGGGTTGCACGAGACGTATCGTCTCGTTTATGGTCGGGGTATGACCACACCGCAGCGTGCCCATATCGCCATGTTCTCCATCGCCGCCCACGGGCACGTGAACCCGAGCCTCGAAGTGATCCGGGAACTCGTCGCCCGCGGCCACCGCGTCACGTACGCGATCCCGCACGCCTTCGAGGAGAAGGTCGCCGAGACCGGGGCCGAGCCCGTGCTCTACACCACCACGCTCCCGGGCCCCGACGCCGACCCGGAGGCCTGGGGCGAGACCCTGATCGACAACATCGAGCCGTTCCTGGACGACGCCGTCAACGCACTGCCGCAGCTCCTCACGGCCTACGAGGGCGACGAGCCGGACATCGTCCTGCACGACATCACCTCCTACCCCGCACGCGTGCTCGCCCGCCGCTGGGGCGTCCCCGAGATCTCACTCTCGCCGAACCTGGTGGCCTGGGAGGGGTACGAGGAAGAGGTCGGCGAGCCGCTCTATGCGCCGCTGCGGGAGACCGAGCGCGGCCGGGCGTACTTCGCGCGCTTCCAGGCCTGGCTCGCGGAGAACGGGATCACCCAGCACCACGACCCGTTCGTCGGCCGCCCGCCGCGCTCGCTCGTCCTGATCCCCAAGGCGCTGCAGCCGAACGCCGACCGGGTCGACGAGAGCGTGCACACCTTCGTCGGCGCCTGCCAGGGCGACCGCGCCGCGCAGGGGGAGTGGCGGCGCCCGGCGGACGCGGAGAAGGTGCTGCTCGTGTCGCTCGGCTCGGCGTTCACCAAGCAGCCCGGGTTCTACCGCGCGTGCGTGGAGGCCTTCGGTGACCTGCCCGGCTGGCACATGGTGCTCCAGATCGGCAGGCACGTCGACATCGCCGACCTCGGCGACGTGCCCGCCAACGTCGAAGTGCACCGCTGGGTGCCGCAGCTGGCGATCCTCAAGCAGGCCGACGCCTTCATCACGCACGCGGGGGCGGGCGGCAGCCAGGAGGGCCTCGCCACGGGGACGCCGATGGTCGCCGTGCCGCAGGCCGTCGACCAGTTCGGCAACGCGGACATGCTCCAGGGTCTCGGGGTCGCCCGGCATCTGCCCATGGAGGAGGTCGACGCCGAGTCGCTGCGCGCGGCGGTCCTGGAGGTGGCGGCCGACCCCGAGGTCGCCCGCAGGCTCGGCGAGGTGCGCGCGGGCATGGCGGGGGAGGGCGGCACGAAGATGGCGGCCGATCTGATCGAGGAGGAGATTCTGCGGGCCGCACGTGGCGGCGCTGTGAAGGCCGGAGGCGGGGAGCGATGACCGTTTGGTGGTGCTTCAAGGCGAGTTGGTGGCACTTCGGCATGAGCATGGCGACTGTCGACCGGGTGTGACGTAACGCTCCGCAACGCCTTTCGGTAACGGCCGGGTCATTCGATAACGCTCGCATAACGTGCGTCCGTCCTGGCTGGGCCATGGACCGGGTCTGTCTGTGTGACCCATAACCCCCACCAAAGGTTGCGTCCGTAAGCGCTTGTTCCTTCCATGAATGGCTACCTAGCGTGAGGTGAACTTCATTCGAACGCCAGGAAGTTGACCCATGTCACGACAGTCCGTGCGCCCCGACGTGCCGCCGCTCGCCGAGGTGCGCCGCATCACCCAGAAGAAGCGCGACGCGTGGTGGACGGTGATGCTCGTGGATCCGCTCGCCACGCCGCTGGTGCGGCTGACGGCGCGGTACACGAGGATCACGCCCAACCAGATCACCTGGGGCGCGTTCGTGCTCGGGCTCGTCTCGTCGGTCTGCTTCGCGTTCGGTGACTGGCGCTGGCTGGTGCTCGGCGCGGTGATCTACCACTTCAGCTTCGTCCTGGACTGCATGGACGGGAAGGTCGCCCGCCTGACCGGCACCGGTTCGGTCTTCGGCGCCTGGCTCGACTTCGTCTTCGACCGGATCCGGGTGATGGTGTGCGGGGTCGCCCTGATGGGCGGTCAGTACGCGCGCACGCACGACGAGACCTACATCTGGCTCGCGGTCGCCGTGGTCTTCCTCGACACGCTCCGGTACATCAACTCGCTGGAGATATTCAAGATCCGGCACACCATGCGCAAGCAGATCAAGGCGCGCGTACGGGCCGCCCGCCGGGCCGAGAACGCCGCCGAGCTCGCCTTCATGGAGGACCTGCTGCGGGACAACCCCGAGGCGGACGTGGAGCAGGACCTGGAGCGGGCCAAGGCGGAGGGGACCGAGTACGCGCAGGCGGAGGCGGCCGCCTTCGAGGGCGACGCCGACTCCCGCGTCGATTCGTATGCCGACGCCGACGCCCACACCGGCTCCGTCGCCCCCGCCCCCGCCGGCGGCGGAAGCCGCCGCAAGGCCCAGGTCATCGACCTGCACCAGGAGTTCAGGGGCAAGTTCCCCGCGTACCTGCGGGCGCGCTCCTTCCTGCTGCGCCACCGCATCCGTACGCACCTGGTGAGCGGCATCGAGTTCCAGATGGGCGTCTTCATCATCGGCCCGCTGTTCGACGTGGTGATCCCCGCGACGATCGTGTCCGGCGCGCTGCTCCTGGTCTTCGAACTCGCCATCATCTACAAGCTGCTGCTCTCCACCCGCGACTTCACGCGGACGCTGGACTCCTTCGAGCAGCGCAAGGTCACGACGGCCGCGTAAGGCCCCGGCTAGGCGATCCAGTGCGGCCGACGGCCCGCCGGGGACGGCGGCAGGCCGTCGGCGAGGGTCGCCGCCATGCGGTGGACGGCCTCGCGGAGGGTGTCCGGGGGCGTGGTGTACGGGATGCGCAGGCGCTGCTCGAACAGGCCCGGGTCGGGGGCGAAGCAGCCGCCCCCCTCGATCCGGACGCCGTAGTCGAGCACCCGCTCCGCGAGCGCCGAGGCGACCGGTGCGCCCAGGTCGACCCAGAGGGACAGACCGCCGGGCGGCAGCCGCCACGTCCACTGGGGGATGTGCTCGGTGAGGGCGGCGGCCAGGGCGGCGCGCTGCTCGCGGAGTTGCTCCAGGCGGCGCGGAAGGAGCTCCCCGGCGCGGTCGAGCAGAGCGAGGGCCAGGAGCTGGTCCAGGACCGAGCCGCCCATGTCGGTGGCGACGCGCTGCCCGGCGAGTTCGGTGACGAGCCGCGACGGCGCCCGCAGCCAGCCGATGCGCAGGCCGCCCCAGTGCGTCTTGCTCATCGAGCCCACCGTGATGACCTCGCCGCCCGCGTCAAGGTCGGCGTGGGAGGCGAGCGGCGCGGGCGCGGGCACGTCGAGCGCCAGATCGGCCAGGGCCTCGTCGACGACGAGCCAGGTCCCGGCGCGGTGCGCGGCCCGCAGCAGCCGCGCCCGGTCCGCCACGGGCAGCAGGTGGCCCGTCGGATTGTGGAAGTCCGGGATCAGATAGGCGAGTCGGGGCACCGCCTGGCGCAGCGTCGACTCCATGATCTCGACGTCCCAGCCGGTGTCGGTCACCGGCACCGACACCGTGCGCAGCCGGGCCCGGCGCATCGCCTCCAAGGCGTTCGGGTACGACGGGTTCTCGACCAGGACCCGGTCCCCGGGCCGGCACAGCAGCCCCAGGACGAGCGTGAGCGCGTGCTGCGCGCCGGAGGTCACCAGGATCTGGTCCGGCACGGTGGCGAGGCCCCGCCGGGTGAACCGCTCGGCGACGGCGGCCCGCAGCTCGGGCAGGCCGTAGGGGTGGTAGCCGGGGGTGTGGGTGTGCTCGGCGAGGCGGGGCGTGACCTCGGCGAGGGCGTCGACGAGGACCTGTTCGGGCAGCGCGGGCGCGGCCCTCGCCAGGTCGATCGCGCTGTCGTGGGGGCGCAGGTGCCGGGTGACGCCGTGCGGTGCCCGGCCCTCCGGCAGCGCCGTCCACGTACCCGACCCCTGTCTGCTGTGCGCGTAGCCGCCCTCGCGCAGCAGGTCGTATACGGCCGTGATCGTCGCCCTGCTGGTGTTGAGGGCGGTGGCCAGCTCCCGTTCGGCGGGGAGCCGGACGTGCAGCGCGATCCGGCCGTCGAGGATCAGTGCGCCGATCGCCCGCGCCAGATGCCGGTACGCGGGCCGCGCGGCCGCCGGGTCCGGGAGCAGGGCGGCGAGTTGGCGGCTGCCCAGGGTCCGGTCCCGCTCGCGCTCCGCCATACCATTCTCCCGGGATTGGCCATGTAATCAGGGCCAATCACTCTACAGACTCGCCGTCATTGGCCTTGTGGGCCGATGATTCGTCCGACCATCTGTGGAGGCACCCCGGCATGCGGCACCCCGCCGACGGCGACACCGACCGACCCGACCCCCGCTCCGGCGACCGGAGCGCCCCCGGAACCGACCGGCGGCCGGGCCCCCGCACCCCCGCCCCGCCCCCGCTCACCTACCTGCCCCTCACCGACCGCCCCCTGCGCCGCCTGCCCCAACTCCTCCTCGGCCTCGCCCTCTACGGACTCAGCATCGGCGTCATGGTCAGGGCCGGGCTCGGGGTCAGCCCCTGGAGCGTCCTCAACCAGGGCGTCGAGCGTCACACCCCGCTGAGCTTCGGCACCGTCAGCGCCGTGGTCGGCGTGCTCGTGCTGCTGCTGTGGATCCCGCTCAGACAGCGGCCGAGGTTCGGCACGGGCGCCAACGTGGTCGTCGTGGCGTACGCGTCGGACCTCGGCCTCTGGCTCGTACCGGCGGATCTGGACCTGTGGCCCCGGATCGGCCTCCTCGTCGCGGGAATCCTCGCCAACGGGCTCTCCGTCGCCGTCTACGTGGGCGCCCGCTTCGGCCCCGGGCCCAGGGACGGCCTGATGACCGGACTGGCCGCGCTCACCGGACGCTCCATCCGGTTCGTGCGCACCCTGATCGAGATCGCCGTGCTCGCCGTGGGCTGGCTGCTCGGCGGGAGCGTGGGGGTGGGGACCGTCCTCTACGCGCTCGCGATGGGGCCCGTCACCCAGTACTTCCTGCCGCGGTGGGCGTGCGCGGCGCCCGGGGCTCCGCGGCCGGGGCGGTCCCGGCGGGGTCGGACTCGTCGTGCGTGAGGTCGGGCAGCCGGTCCAGCCAGCGCGGCAGATACCAGTTCCGCTCGCCGAGCAGCGCCATCACGGCGGGCAGGAGCACCCCGCGGATCACGGTCGCGTCGATGAGGACGGCGGCCGCCAGACCGACGCCCATCTGCTTCATCGACTGCATGGACAGCGTCCCGAAGATCGCGAACACCGCCACCATGATGACGGCCGCGCTGGTGACCACGCCCGCGGTCGTGACGACGCCGTGCGCGATCGCGTCCCGTGTCGTACGCCCCTGGAGCCGCGCCTCCCGGATCCGCGAGACCACGAACACGTGGTAGTCCATCGACAGGCCGAACAGGATCACGAACAGGAACAGCGGCAGCCACGCGACGATCGCGCCCACCCCCTCCGCGCCGACGAGCGACGCGCCCCAGCCGTGCTGGAAGACCATGACGAGGATGCCGTAGGCCGCCCCCACCGAAAGGAGGTTGAGGACGATCGAGGTGGCCGCGACGACGAGGGAGCGGAAGGAGAGCAGCATCAGCAGGAACGCGAAGACCACCACGAAGGCGAAGACGGGCGGCACGGACGAGCTGATCTGCTCGTTGAAGTCCTTGGAGGAGGCGACCTGCCCGGTCACGGGCGCCTCGACGCCGTCCACCTTCCCGAGCGTCGCGGGCCGCACCTCGTCGCGGATCAGCGTCAGGCTCTTCGCTGCCTCGTCCTGGTCGGAGCCGCCGACCAGGG
Source organism: Streptomyces sp. NPDC040610 (assembly GCF_055594065.1). NCBI lineage: Bacteria > Bacillati > Actinomycetota > Actinomycetes > Kitasatosporales > Streptomycetaceae > Streptomyces > Streptomyces sp. NPDC040610. The sequence goes on from NZ_JBVIXA010000019.1 coordinate 15,496, forward strand.
GCACGCTCAGGACGGCCACGTTCTCCTTCTTGTGCAGGGCCACCTCCACGGGCCCCTTCGACGCGCCGGAACTGACGGCCTGCTCGCGGAAGTCGGCGATGGCCCTGGTGACGGCGGGGGCGCCGATGTCGTCCGCCCTCACGACCACCTCGGCGGGCTCCGCGCCTCCGGGGAACGCCTCGTTCACCCGCTCGTACGTCGCCACGATCGGCAGTGAGTCACCGAACTCCTGGTCCAGGGTCAGCTCCTGGGTCTTCATGCCGAGCGCGGGCAGCGCGAGCGCCGCGAGCGCGCCCGCCGCGACCACCGTCCACAGCAGCGGCCGCCGCAGCACCCCGCCGACCACGGTCCGCCACAGCCTGCTCCCGCCCACGTCCGCCCCGGCCTTCGCCCGGCGCCGCAGGAACGGCAGGCGCCCCTTCTCCACCCGCTCGCCGAGCAGCGAGAGCAGCGCGGGCAGCACCGTCACGGAGCCGACCATCGCCACGGCGACGACCATCAGCGAGGCCAGGCCCATCGCCTCGAAGTCGGTGATGCCGGTGAAGAGCATCCCCGCCATCGCCACGCACACCGTGATGCCGGAGACGACCACGGCCCGGCCGCTGGTCGCCGCCGCGATCCGCAGCGCCGTCTGCGCGTCGCGGCCCTTCTCCCGCTCCTCGCGTTCGCGCCGCAGATAGAACAGGCAGTAGTCGACGCCCACGGCGAGCCCGACGAGCAGCATCACCGAGTTCGCCACGTCGCTCATCGGCTGGACATGGCTCACCAGCGCCATCAGGCCCATCGTCGCCACGATCGCGGATATCGCGAGCAGCACCGGAAGCAGCGCCGCCACCAGGGCGCCGAACGCGATCAGCAGAATGCCGAAGGCCACCGGCACGGCGGAGTACTCGGCCTGCTTGAAGTCGTCGCCGAACGCGTCGTCGAACGTCTTCTCCATGCTGGCGCCGCCGATCTGCTCGATCCGCAGCCCCGCGTCCTGGTGCCGGTCCGCCACGCCCTCGACGGCCTTCAGGACCGGCTCGACCCGGTCGGCGGAGTCGTCGGGGTCGCCGCGCAGGTCCACCTGGACGAGCGCGCTGCGGCCGTCCTCGGAGAGCGCGCCTGAGGTGTAGGGGGAGGTGACGGCCGAGGCCTCGCCGGTGCCCCGTACCGCCTTGATGACGTCGTCGACGGCGGCGCGGAAGCGCGGGTCCGTGGACTTCGGGCCGTCGCCGCCGCGGGTCTGCACGAGCACCGTCTCGCCGGTCGGCTCCTCCACGCCCGCGTCGTCGGTGATCCGCTGCGCCTGGCTGGTCTCGCCCTTCAGATCGCCCTCCGGCGCCTCCGCCCGGCCCACGGCCGAACCGACGCCCATGGCCAGGACGACGAACAGGACCCAGATGCCGACCGCCGCCCAGCGGTGCCGTGCGCTCCAGCCACCGGCCCGTGCGGCGAAGCCCCGCACGGGTGTCCCTGCGCTGCTCATGATGGAGCCCGCCCCCCGTCGTGCGGCGGCGGCACCCTGCCACCACCGTGCTCCCGACGCTAGGGCGGTACGCGCGCCGCCTCATCGTGCCCGCAGGTGAACCGCCGCCCGACCGAGGGAGGAGGCGGGCCACCCAAGCCCCCTACATCTATCGGGGACTTGGCACCTACACCCACTCGGGAGGCACCGCGCACCACGGTCACAGGACCCCCTCAGACGGATGTATACGTTCCATCCTGTCCGATCTGCCACTGCGAACCCTTTTTGTTATTACAGAACCTTGTTGAACAAGTCACAGGCGTATGAAGGTATTGATCTGCGCGCGTCATTCAGACAAGGTTTCGTCCCAACGCCCAAAGATCTTCAGTTCTTTCGGAGTTCCCAGGGCGCCGCAGCCATGGCTGCGCACGGCACGAAAAGCTTTGAATCCCCCCACATCCCCCCACAACGCACCACGAGGAGACCCCTCTTCATGGCAACTCACAAGCGTGCTCGCACGATGAAGCTCACCGCTGCGATAGCCACCGCCGCCACCGCGGTGGGCGTGACCGTCTTCGCAGGATCGTTCGCAGGTGCGTCGACCCCCGCCGAGGGCAAGGTCTACGGCGCCGACGCCAAGGGCGCCGTCGACGGCAGCTACATCGTGCTGCTCGACGAGAAGGCCGACAAGGAAGCCAAGACCGACCTCGCCCAGGAGTACGGCGGCAAGCTCAGCCGCAACTACTCCTCGGCCGTCAACGGCTTCGCCGCCAAGAGCCTGTCCGAGACCGAGGCCAAGCGCCTCGCCGCCGACCCGGCCGTCGGCAAGGTCGTGCAGAGCAAGAAGTTCTCCATCGACGCCACCCAGGACAACCCGCCGTCGTGGGGCCTGGACCGCATCGACCAGGCCGACACGGCCGGCGACAAGAAGTACACCTACCCCGACGCCGCGGGCGAGGGCGTCACCGCGTACGTCATCGACACCGGTGTCCGCGTCAGCCACAAGGACTTCGGCGGCCGCGCCACCTCCGGCTTCGACGCGATCGACAACGACGACAACGCCGACGACGGCAACGGCCACGGCACCCACGTCGCGGGCACCATCGCCGGTGACGCGCACGGCGTCGCCAAGAAGGCGAAGATCGTCGCCGTCCGCGTCCTGGACGACCAGGGCTCCGGCACCACCGAGCAGGTCGTCGCGGGCATCGACTGGGTCACCAAGAACCACCAGGGCCCCTCCGTCGCCAACATGAGCCTCGGCGGCGGCGCCGACGAGGCCCTGGACGAGGCCGTCAAGAAGTCCATCGCCGCCGGTGTCACCTACGGCGTGGCCGCGGGCAACGAGTCCAGCGACGCCGGCCAGGGCTCCCCGTCCCGCGTCAAGGAGGCCATCACGGTCGCCTCCTCGACCAAGGACGACGAGCAGTCGGACTTCTCCAACTTCGGCTCGGTCGTGGACATCTACGCCCCGGGCTCGGACATCACGTCCGCCTGGAACACCGGCGACGACGCCACCAAGACGATCTCCGGCACCTCGATGGCGACCCCGCACGTCGTCGGCGCCGCCGCCGTCTACCTCGGCGCCCACAAGGACGCCACGCCCGACGCCGTCGCCAAGGCCCTGACCGACGGTGCCACGCCGGACAAGATCTCCAACCCCAGCGAGGGCACCCCCAACAAGCTCCTGAAGGTCGTCGAGTAGTCACGGCCCTGAAGAAGCCGGCGGTCGTCGTGCCCACCCCCACGGGGCACGGCGGCCGCCTTATCGTGTGCGCATGGCGACGAAGATCTACGCGGCGCTGCTGCGCGGCATCAATGTGGGCGGCGGCAGGAAGGTGCCCATGGCACGCCTGCGCGCGCTCCTCGAAGGGCTCGGCCACGGCGGCGTGGCCACGTATCTGCAGAGCGGCAACGCCGTCTTCACCGCGGACCACGGCGACGAGGAGAGCCTGGCCGCCGAGCTGACCGCGGCCCTCGCGGCGGAGTTCGGCTTCCACGTGGACGTCCTGGTGCGCGACGCCGCGTATCTGAAGGCCGTGGCCGAGGCCTGCCCCTTCCCCGCCGACACGCTCGAAGGCAAGCAGCTGCACGCCACCTACTTCTCCGCGCCCGTCGACGCCGCCCGCTTCGCCACCCTCGACCAAGCGGCCTTCCTGCCGGAGGAGTTCCGCCTCGGCGACCGCGTGCTGTATCTGTACGCCCCCGACGGCCTCGGCCGCTCCAAGCTCGGCGAGGCCCTCGCGCGCCCCGCGCTCACCAAGGGGCTCATCGCCACCAGCCGCAACTGGAACACCGTCACCAAGCTCGTGGAGCTGACCGATGCCTGACACGTCCGCCACGCCGGGACTGCCCGATCTGCCCGGCCGCTCGCCCGCCGTCGAGGCCGCCATCGAGAACGAGCTGCGCCTCCTCGACCCCGAAGTGCGGGCCTCGCCCGCGCTGTTCGGCGCGCTGCTGCACCCGGAGTTCACCGAGTTCGGCGCGTCCGGCGCCCGCTGGGACCGGGAGTCGATCGTCAAGGTGCTCACCGCGCGGCCCGAGCCCGGCGGCCGCCCCACCACGACCTGCCGCATGCGGGGCGTCGAGCTCGCCGAGGGCGTGGTGCACCTGACCTTCGACACCGACACCAACGGCCGCGCGGTGCACCGCAGTTCCCTGTGGCGGCGCACCGACGACGGCTGGCTGCTCTGGTTCCATCAGGGCACCCCGTTCACCCCCGAGGAGCCCCCGACAGACTGACGGTGCGCATGCCGAGGTACGTGGAGTGCGAGACGACCTCGGCCGGGACGGCCAGGCGCGGATCGGCGAGCAGCCGGCGCACCGCGTCCGGCCGTCGGGCGTCCTCGGCCCACCCGGCGGCCGAGGTCACGGCGGCGACCTCGTCGAGGAGCGCCAGGTCCGCGGCCGTGATCTCCTCGTCGCCCTTCTCCATCACGCCCCAGCCGTCCCACGGCAGCGCCTCCACACCGCCGAGCGCCGCCAGATCCGCCACCACGTCCGACCGCACCAGGCCGAGCCCCTTGATCTCCGGGACGGTGCTCACCCCGAACGTGTCCGGGTCCGCCCGCCCCTCCCGGCACGCCCGCCACGCCTCACCGCCCACCACGAACTGCTCCCTCGGCACGTCCATGGGGTCGAAGTCGATGTCGTACAGACCGCTGCCCAGCGTGGCCTCCACGAGCAGCTGCGCGTCCGCGAGCACCCAGCCGCGCCCGGCCGTCCAGAACTCGGTCACCCAGTGGTTGTCGTGGAACCCCGCCTGGAAGTACGTGCCGTAGCCGCACCGCAGGCGCGCCGGGGTGCCGGTGGCCCGGAGGAGCGAGCACAGCAGCAGCGCGAAGTCCCGGCAGGTGCCCACGAACCGCTCCGCCGGTTCCCGGGGCTCGGTCAGCGGCGTGGTGCCGCGCTCGCCGAGGATCCGCAGCAGTTCGGCCGCGTACCGGGACTCGGCGTCCTCGCGCATCCGCTCCGCGGGCACCGCGTAGCCGAATCTGGCGCCCTCCTCCCGGTGCAGGACGACGCCCCGCACGAGGGCGGCGAGGGCGGCCGGGTCGCGGGGGAGCGGGGCGGGGCCGAGAAGGGCGTCGAGGCGGGGGCCGGGGTCCGTGTAGGGGCTCTGGGTCAGGTAGTCGCTGTCCATGGCGGGAGCCTGGAGTCTGCCCCTGGGGCAAGGTCAAGATACGGAAAGATCTTGACCGTTCACCTGTTCGCTGTGTCAGGCTCGCGCCATGCGCTACATCATCATCGGAGCGGGGGCCATCGGCGGCAGCGTCGGCGGGCGCCTCGCCGAGGCGGGTCATGAGGTCGTCCTGGTCGCGCGCGGCGCGCACCACGAGGCGCTGCGGGACCGCGGGCTCACCCTCAGAACGCCCGACGGGACCCGCACCCACCGGCCGCCCGTCGTCCAGCACCCCGCCGAACTCGGCGAACTCCGCACCGACGACGTCCTCGTCCTCGCCGTGAAGACCCAGGACGCCGAAGCCGCCCTCGACGCCTGGGGCCCCCGGCCGGTCGCGGGCGGCACGACCGCCGCCGAGGCGCTGCCGCTGGTCTGCGCGCAGAACGGCGTCGAGAGCGAGCGGATGGCGCTGCGCCGGTTCCGCCGCGTGTACGGCATGTGCCTGTTCCTGCCCGCCACCTACGTCGAGCCCGGCACCGTCTCCGCCGCCGGTGCCCCCTGCACCGGCATCCTGCACCTCGGCCGCTACCCGGCGGGCACCGACGACACCGCGCGCCGCATCGCCGCCGACCTGGAGAGCGCCAAGCTGCTCGCGCCCGTCGTCGCCGACGTCATGCGCTGGAAGTACGGCAAGCTCCTCGGCAACCTCGCCAACGCCGTCGAGGCGCTCACCGGACCCCTCACCGACGAGGACGCCCTCGCCCTCCTGAAGCGCGCCCGCGCCGAGGGCGAGGCCGTGCTGGCCGCCGCCGGGATCGAGGCGGTCGGCGAGCAGGAGCAGCGCGAGACCCGCGCCGACCGCGTCGTCCTCGAACCGCTCCCCGGCGCGCCCCGCGGCGGCGGCTCCTCCTGGCAGAGCCTCAGCCGCGGCACCGGCACCATCGAGGCCGACTACCTCAACGGCGAGATCGCGCTCCTGGGCCGTCTGCACGGCGTTCCGACCCCGGTGAACGACGTGCTGCGGCGCCTCGCCAACGAGTTCGCGCGGGAACGCAGGGAGGCGGGGTCGATGCCGGTGGCGGAGCTGGTCGCGCTGGTGGAGAAGGGGTAGCTCGCGGGGACGCGGGGCCGCGTCGTGGGGTCACGTCGGCCAGTCCGAGGCCCGCGACGTGAACTGGAGCGTCGTGCTCCCGTCGTCCTCGCGCACCTCGCGGCCCTGCGTGAAGCCGAGCCGCTTCAGCACGGTCACGGACGGCGTGTTGAGGGCGTCGACGGTCGCGTGCACTTCGGCAAGGCCCATGGTGCGGTGGCCGTGGTCGGTGAGCAGACGGGCCACCTCCGTGCCGAGGCCGAGCCCCCAGCCGTCCCGGGAGAGCCCGTACGCGATCTCGTGCCCGTCCAGCCACGGCTCGGGCGACGGCTTGATCTCCGCGTGGCCCGTGTACCGGCCGTCGTGCCGCACCGCCCACACCGGGAAGCGCTCCTCCTCGTACACGATGCTGAACAGCCGCGCGAACAGCGCCCGGTCCGCCTCCGCGCTGCGCGTCCCGTCGCCGGACCGGCGGCCCACGGTCTCGTCCTGGAACAGGGCCACGAAGTCCGACTCGTCGGACGCGACATAGGAGGAGAGCACGAGGCGCTCGGACCGCAGTTCGAGGGAGAACGGCTCGGACGTCATCCGCGAGACGGTATTGGGGGGTACGGGTCCCCGCAAGCGGTTTCTGGCCGGGGGCCTGGGAAAGATCAGGTCACGGTTGGTGGGGGTTTGTTTTCACCTGCGGGGCGGTGGGGGCTGGGCGCGCAGTTCCCCGCACCCCTTGCGGGGCCGGTCGTGGTGTTTCGTCTGCGGGTGGTGGAGGTTGCGCGCGCGGTATCCCGCGCCCCTTGCGGGGCGCTTCCTGGGGCCGTGGTCAGCCTGCGGCTCGTAGGGCGGGGGGTGGCGGGGCCGTGATGTTCCTCGCACGGGTGGGTGGGTGGGAGAGATCCGCCGCGAAGCGGTGGCACGAGTCGAAGCGGTCCAGGAGGAGGCGGGCGACCAGGGGGGAGTCCCCCAGCACGTCCGCGAGGACATCCGCCTCGGCCGCGCCCCGGGCGATCCGGTCGGGCAGGAAGCCCGGGGCGAGGACGTACGGCGCTACGGCGACCCGGCGCACCCCGGGCGTGGCACGGAGCAGGCGCACCGCCTGCTCCGTGCGGGGAAGAGTCGCGGAGGCGAACGCAGGCCGCACGGCGCACCAACCGGTGTGCCGCCACTCCCGCGCGATGTCAGCGATCACTGCGATCGCCTCCGGGTCGGTCGAGCCCGCCGAGGCCAGGACGACCCCGGTCGTGGGCTTGTCGGCGGGGTCGAGCCCCGCCTCGTACAGCCGCGTCTCGAGCGCGGTGAGGAGCAGCGGCGAGGGGCCGAGCACCCCGGCCTGGCGCACCCGCAGGCCCGGCGGGGCCGCCCGCAGCACCGCCGGGATGTCGGCCTTCGCGTGGAAGGCGCGGGTGAGGAGGAGGGGCAGCGCGACGACGTCACGTACCCCCTCCTCGGCGAGGGAGTCGAGGACGGACGGCACGGACGGGGTGTTGAAGTCGAGGAACCCCACCTCCACCCGAAGGTCCGGCCGCAGGCCCCGCACCGTGCGCAGGAGCGCCCGCACGCTCGCGGCATGCCGCGGATCACGGCTGCCGTGCGCGACGACCAGCAGGACGGGACGGAACGGAGGGCGCATGGGGATCAGCTCTTCACCAGCAGGCCGCGACTGCGCAGCACCCACCGCTCAAGGGGACTGAAGATGAGCAGGTCGATGGCGATGCCGACGATCAGAATGAGCAGGATGGCGAGGAAGACCTGGGACATGCTGCTGTTGGTGCGGCCCGCTTCGAGGAGCTGGCCGAGGCCGATGCCCAGGTCGGGGGACTGCGCGATGATCTCCGCGGCCATCAGGGAGCGCCAGGAGAACGCCCACCCCTGCTTCAGGCCCGCCACATAGCCGGGCAGCGCCGCGGGCATGACGATGTGCCAGGCGCCGCGCAGCCCCCGCGCGCCGAGGGTGCGCCCCGCCCGCAGGACCAGCGGCGGGATCTGGTCGACGCCCGCGACCAGGCCGTTGGCGATGGAGGGCACGGCGCCGAGCAGGATCACCGCGTACATCATGGAGTCGTTGAGCCCCAGCCAGATCACGGCCGGCGGCACCCACGCCACCGACGGCAGCGACTGCAGGCCGGACAGGATCGGGCCGATGGCCGCCCGCACGAAGCGGATCCGCGCCACGATCAGGCCGAGCGGGGTGCCGATGGCGAGGGCCATCAGGAAGCCGAACAGACCGCGCTCGACGCTCGTCCAGATGTATTCGAGCAGGGTGCCCTGCCGCCAGGAGGCCTCGACCTCGTCCCACACCGCCGCCGGCGCGGGCAGCTTGTAGCTGTCGGTGACCTTCGCCCAGACCAGGACCTGCCACACCACGAGGACGAGGACGACGGCGGTGATCGGCGGCAGGACCTTCTGGACCAGGGTCTCGCGCAGCGGGGTGCGCCGCGTCTGCACCGTGTCCAGGGCGTCGAGGCCCGCCTCGAGACCGGCCAGGTCGTGCGAGTCCGCCGGGCCGTCCGCCTTCGCCGGGCCGTCCGTCGTCGCGTCCGTCGTCGTGTCAGTGCTGCCCATGGCGGCGGATCTCCCCACGCAGTTGTTCGGTGATCTCGACGGAGAGTTCCGCCACGGCCGTGTCCTCGATGCGGCGCGGCTGCTCGATGTCGACCTGCCACTCGTGCGCCACCCGGCCGGGCCGCGACGAGAGCAGCACGACGCGCTGGGCGAGCCGCACCGCCTCGCGGACGTTGTGCGTGACGAACAGGACCGAGACGCCGGTCTCGCGCCAGACGCGCATCAGCTCGTCGTGCAGGACGTCCCGGGTGATGGCGTCGAGGGCCGCGAACGGCTCGTCCATCAAGAGGAGTTGGCTGTCCTGGGCGAGCGCGCGGGCCAGCGCCACGCGCTGGCGCATGCCGCCGGACAGCTCATGCACCCGCTTGCCGTGGGCACCCTTCAGACGGACGAGGGCGAGCAGCTCCTCGGCCCTGGGCCGCCGCTCCGCCTTCGGCACGCCGCGCAGTCTGAGGGCCAGCTCGATGTTCTTGCCCGCGGTGAGCCACGGGAACAGCGCGTGCTCCTGGAACATCAGGGCGGGCCGCCCGTCGGTGGCGATGGTGCCCGCGGTGGGCCGGTCGAGCCCGGCCGCGAGGTTCAGCAGGGTCGACTTGCCGCACCCGGAGGCTCCCAGGAGGGTGACGAACTCACCGCGCGCGACATCGAGCGTGATGTCGTCGAGGACGAGCTGCTGCCCCGCCGGAGTGGCGAAGGACTTCGAGACGTGCTCGATGCGCGCGGCGACGTCGAGCGTCGCGACCTCGTCTACGGCACCTTCCGCGGACTTGGCGGGTGTGGTCTTGGTGAGCGTGGTGGCCATGGTCGTCACCTCCTGGGATCCCTGAACAGGCTCTGTTCCGTGCCTACTTGACGCCGAGTCCGGCGTCGTCGACCGCGGGCCTGCCCGCCGCCTTCAAGACCTTGCCGAGCGGCTTCAGGTCGTAGATGCCCTTCAGGTCGGGCTTCTCCAGCAGGCCCGCCTTGACCGCGTGGTCGGCCTCGGAGTCGAGCGTCGCGGCCAGCGGGTCGTCGGTGAACTGGATCGACTTCCACGCCGGGTCGATGACCTCGGGCGGCAGCGCCTTGCCGGAGAGCTGCTTCAGCTTGGCGTTGGCCGCGGCCTTCGCCTTCTGCGGGTTGTCCTTGATGAACTGGTTGGTCTTCACCGAGCCCCGCAGGACTGCCTCGACGACCTTCGGGTGCTTCTTCAGGAACTCCTGCGACACGATGATGTTGGTGATCACGAACTTCTTGTCCGGCCACAGGTCGGACTCGTCGAGGAGCACCTTGCCGCCCTCGGCGACCAGCTTGGACGCGGTCGGCTCCGGCACCCACGCGCCGTCGATCGAGCCGGACTTGTAGGCGTCCGGGGTGATCTTGTTGTCGGTGCGGACCACGGAGACGTCGCCCTTGCCGCTCTGGGCGTCGACCTTCCAGCCCTTCTCCTTCACCCAGTTGAGGAAGGCCACGTCCTGGGTGTTGCCCAGCTGCGGCGTGGCGATCTTCTTGCCCTTGACGTCGTCGAGGGACTTGACCTTGTCGGGGTTCACCACGAGCTTCACGCCGCCGGACGCCGAACCGCCGATGATGCGCAGGTTCTTGCCCTGGGACTTGGTGTAGCCGTTGATCGCCGGGGACGGGCCGATCCAGCCGATGTCGATGGACTTCGAGTTCAGCGCCTCGATTTCCGAGGGACCGGCGTTGAACTGCGCGTACGTCGCCTTGGTGCCGCCCAGCTCCTTCTGCAGGATGCCTTCCTGGTCGCCGACCAGTGCCGTGCCGTGCGTGAGGTTCGGGAAGTACCCGATCTTCACCGTGTCCAGGCCCTCGATCTTCTTCGCGTTGGCGGCGATCTTGGCCTTGCCGCTGTCGTCGGAGTCGGAGTCGGAGCCGTAGCCGCAGGCGGAGAGGGTCAGGGCGAGCAGGGGGAGCGCGGCGGCGGCTCCGAGGGCGCCGCGGCGGCGGGCGGTGCGGGACGAGCGGTAGGCGAGCACGGGAGGGGTTCCTCTCGTTGGCCCGGCGGTCACAGCCTCAGGGCGTGGCCGGGAGCAGGTCGGCGGATCTTCGTCTGCGTGCGAAGGGACGGCGGGGGGTGCGGGCGCGCAGGCAGTGCGCGTACGTCAGCGCGCACATCGCGCGACCCCGCCCTGCCCGCTGCCCAGCGCGCCGCTGCCGACGCGTCCGCCCTCCTTGGCGAACGTCGCGTACACATCGATGGAGGTCATGGTCAGAAGTCCCAGCCCTCGTCGTCCGCGGGGGCGCCATGGGCGTCCTCTGCCTTGGCGAAGGCCTCGCCCGCCATGCCCGCGGCCAGCGTCGTGCCGTCCGCCGGGTCGATGAGCAGGAAGGAACCGGTGCGGCGCGAGTCGGCGTACGCGTCGAGCGCGAGCGGCTCCGCGGTGCGCACCAGGACCCGGCCGATGTCGTTGGCCACGAGCTGCCCGGGGTTCGGATGCTGGGACAGGTCGTCCAGCGTGAGCCGGGACGGGATCTGCTTCACGATCGCCTTGACCGTGCGGGTGGTGTGCTTGAGCAGCACCCGCTGGCCCACCACGAGCGGGGTGTCCGCGACATGGCAGACGGTCGCCGCGATGTCCTGGGTGGTCGACGGCGTATCACTGCTCGGGACGATCAGATCACCCCGTGAGACGTCGATGTCGTCCTCCAGGAGCAGGGTCACGGACTGCGGGGTCCACGCCACGTCCACGGGCTTGCCGAGCAGGTCGATGCCCGCGACCTTCGACGTCCGGCCCGACGGCAGCACGGTGACCGACTCGCCGACCCGGAAGGTGCCCGCGGCGATCTGGCCCGCGTACCCCCGGTAGTCCGGGTGCTCGGCGGTCTGCGGCCGGATCACGTACTGCACCGGAAGGCGTGCGTGGCAGCTCGTCAGGTCGTGGCTGACGGGCACGGTCTCCAGGTGCTCCAGGACCGTCGGGCCGCCGTACCAGTCCATGTTCGACGACGGCTCCACCACGTTGTCCCCGGCGAGCGCGGAGATCGGGATCGCGGTGATCTCCGGAACCCCCAACTCGCCCGCGTACGCGGTGAAGTCCTCCGCGATCTTCGCGAACACCGGCTCCGCGTACGCGACCAGGTCCATCTTGTTCACGGCGAGCACCACGTGCGGCACGCGCAGCAGGGCCGCGACGGCGGCGTGGCGGCGGGTCTGTTCGATGACGCCGTTGCGGGCGTCGACGAGGACCACGGCCAGGTCGGCCGTCGAGGCGCCGGTGACCATGTTGCGGGTGTACTGCACATGGCCCGGGGTGTCCGCGAGGATGAAGCGGCGCCGGGGCGTGGCGAAGTAGCGGTACGCCACGTCGATGGTGATGCCCTGCTCCCGCTCGGCCCGCAGGCCGTCGGTGAGCAGCGCCAGGTCCGGGCCCTCGGCGCCGCGGCTGCGCGAGGCGTGCTCGACGGCCTCCAGCTGGTCGGCGAGGACCGACTTGGAGTCGTGCAGGAGACGCCCGACGAGCGTGGACTTGCCGTCGTCGACGGAGCCCGCGGTGGCGAACCGCAGCAGCGTGGTCGCGGACAGACCGGCGAGTTCTCCGGCGGCGGTGTCGATGGTGCTGGTCATGGCTAGAAGTACCCCTCGCGCTTGCGGTCTTCCATCGCGGCCTCGGAGAGCTTGTCGTCGGCGCGGGTCGCGCCGCGCTCGGTGAGCCGGGACGCGGCGATCTCGGTGATCACGGCCGCGAGCGTGGTCGCGTCGGAGTCGACGGCGCCGGTGCAGGACATGTCGCCGACCGTGCGGTAGCGCACCTGGCGCCGCTCGACGTTCTCGCCGTCCTTCGGGCCGCCCCAGTCGCCCGCGGTCAGCCACATGCCGGAGCGCTTGAAGACGTCCCGCTCGTGCGCGAAGTAGATCTCCGGCAGCGCGATGGACTCGCGGGCGATGTACTGCCACACGTCCAGCTCGGTCCAGTTGGACAGCGGGAAGACCCGGACGTGCTCGCCGGGGGCGTGCCGGCCGTTGTACAGCTGCCACAGCTCGGGGCGCTGGCGGCGCGGGTCCCACTGCGAGAACTCGTCACGCAGCGAGAACACCCGCTCCTTGGCGCGCGCCTTCTCCTCGTCGCGCCGCCCGCCGCCGAAGACCGCGTCGAACCGCTCGGCCTGGATCTTCTCGGTGAGCGGCAGCGTCTGCAGCGGGTTGCGGGTGCCGTCGGGGCGCTCGCGAAGCACCCCGCGGTCGATGTAGTCCTGCACGGACGCCACGTGCAGGCGCAGCCCGTGCTCCGCCACCACCCGGTCGCGGTACTCGATGACCTCGGGGAAGTTGTGCCCGGTGTCGACGTGCAGGAGCGCGAAGGGGACCGGCGCCGGGGCGAAGGCCTTCAGCGCCAGATGCAGCATGACGATGGAGTCCTTGCCGCCGGAGAACAGGATCACCGGCCGCTCGAACTCGCCCGCGACCTCGCGGAAGATGTGCACGGCCTCGGACTCCAGGGCGTCCAGGTGCGACAGCGCGTACGGGCTGTCGCCCACCGGACTCCCCTCGGCGTCACCGGAGTTCCCGGTGCCCTCGTTGACGCTGGCGGCGGTCGTCATGCCAGACCCCTTTCGTTGAGCAGCGCGAGAACAGCCGCCGCGGACTCCTGCACGGTCTGGTCCTGGGACTCGATGCGCAGATCGGGCGACTCGGGCTCCTCGTACGGGTCGTCGACACCGGTGAGCCCCGATATCTCGCCCGCGGCCTGCTTGGCGTACAGGCCCTTCACATCCCGTACGGAGCAGACCTCCACCGGCGTGGCCACGTGCACCTCCAAGTAGGCGGTGCCGCCCGCCTGGTGGCGCTTGCGGACCGCCTCGCGGCTGTCCGTGAACGGCGCGATCACCGGGACCAGCGCCAACACGCCGTTGCGGGCGAGGAGTTCGGCGACGAAGCCGATGCGCTGGACGTTGGTGTGCCGGTCCTCGCGGCTGAAGCCGAGGCCCGCGGAGAGGAACTCGCGGATCTCGTCGCCGTCGAGGACCTCCACCCGGTGGCCGCCCGCGCGCAGGGTGCGCGCCAGCTCGTGGGCGATGGTGGTCTTGCCCGCGCTGGGCAGGCCCGTGAGCCAGACGGTGGCTCCGGTCACGTGGGTCTCCTGAAACGTTCGCGGCGGCTGAGGTGTCTGAGGGGCCGTCATCCGTGCAGCCCGCATTCGGTCTTGGCGCGGCCGGCCCAGCGTCCCGCGCGGGCGTCCTCGCCGTCGAGGAGGCGCCGGGTGCAGGGCGCGCAGCCCACGGAGCCGTAGCCGTCCATGAGCAGCGGATTGGTGAGGACGCCGTGTTCGGTGACGTACGCGTCCACGTCGTCCTGCGTCCAGCGGGCGATCGGCGAGACCTTGACCTTCCGGCGCTTCTCGTCCCAGCCGACGACCGGCGTGTTCGCGCGGGTCGGGGACTCCTCGCGGCGCAGGCCGGTCGCCCACGCGACGTACCCGGTCAGGCCCTCTTCGAGGGGCTTGACCTTGCGCATCGCGCAGCACAGGTCCGGGTCGCGCTCGTGCAGCCGGGGGCCGTACGCGGCGTCCTGCTCGGCCACGGTCAGGTCCGGTGTGAGCGTGATGACGTTGACGTCCATGACGGCCTCGACGGCGTCGCGGGTGCCGATGGTCTCCGGGAAGTGGTAGCCGGTGTCGAGGAACACCACGTCCACGCCGGGCCGGGCGCGCGCGGCCAGATGGGCGACCACCGCGTCCTCCATCGACGAGGTCACGCAGAACCGCGCGCCGAAGGTGTCCGCGGCCCAGCGGAGGATGTCGAGCGCGGAGGCGTCCTCCAGGTCGCGCCCGGCCTGCTCGGCGAGCGCCCGCAGCTCGGCCGCGGCCGCTGTGTCGGGCTCCTGAGCTGTTGTCATATCGGTTCCCCTCCAGGGTCGTTGCGCTGAAGTCCACGGGTCAGCAGCCCGAGGAACTTCAACTGGAAGGCGCGGTTGCACGCCGCGCATTCCCACGCGCCGTGGCCCTGCTCGCTCGGACGCAGGTCCTCGTCGCCGCAGTAGGGGCAGTAGAAGGGGGCGGCGCGCTCGCTCACGACAGCGCCTCCTCGGAGGCCCGGGCCGCCCAGGTGGCGAACCGCTCGCCGTCCTCGCGCTCGGCCTGGAACCGCTTGAGCACGCGCTCCACGTAGTCCGGCAGCTCGGCGGAGGTGACCTTCAGGCCGCGCACCTTGCGGCCGAACCCGGCCTCCAGGCCGAGCGCGCCGCCGAGGTGCACCTGGAAGCCCTCGACCTGGTTGCCGTCGTCGTCGAGGACGAGCTGGCCCTTGAGGCCGATGTCGGCGACCTGGATGCGGGCGCAGGCGTTCGGGCAGCCGTTGATGTTGATGGTGATCGGCTCGTCGAACTCCGGGATGCGGCGCTCCAGTTCGTCGATGAGCGAGGCGCCGCGCGCCTTCGTCTCGACGATCGCGAGCTTGCAGAACTCGATGCCGGTGCAGGCCATCGTGCCGCGCCGGAACGACGACGGACGGACCGTCAGGTCCAGCGACTCCAGGCCCTCGACCAGCGAGTCGACCTGGTCCTCGGCCACGTCGAGCACGATCATCTTCTGCTCGACGGTGGTCCGCAGGCGGCCCGAGCCGTGCGCCGCGGCCAGGTCGGCGATCTTCGTCAGTACGGTGCCGTCGACGCGGCCCACGCGCGGGGCGAAGCCGACGTAGAACCTGCCGTCCTGCTGCCGGTGCACGCCGACGTGGTCGCGCCAGCGCTGGACCGGCTGGGCGGGGGCGGGGCCGTCGGCCAGCTTGCGCAGCAGGTACTCGTCCTCGAGGACCTGGCGGAACTTCGCCACGCCCCAGTCTGCGACGAGGAACTTCAGCCGGGCCCGGGTGCGCAGCCGGCGGTAGCCGTAGTCGCGGAAGATCGAGATGACGCCCTCGTAGACGTCCGCCACGTCCTCCAGGGGCACCCACGCGCCGAGCCGCTGGCCGATCTTGGGGTTGGTGGAGAGGCCGCCGCCGACCCACAGGTCGAAGCCGGGGCCCAGCTCGGGGTGGACGACGCCGACGAACGCGATGTCGTTGATCTCGTGCGCCACGTCGAGGAGCGGCGAGCCGGAGATCGCGGACTTGAACTTGCGGGGCAGGTTCGAGAAGGCCGGGTTGCCGACGATGCGGCGCTGGATCTCGTCGACGGCGGGCGTGCCGTCGATGATCTCGTCCTCGGCGATGCCCGCGACGGGCGAGCCGAGGATGACGCGCGGGGTGTCACCGCAGGCCTCGGTCGTGGACAGACCCACGCCCTCCAGGCGGCGCCAGATCTCCGGCATGTCCTCGATGCGGATCCAGTGGTACTGGATGTTCTGCCGGTCGGTGATGTCGGCGGTGCCGCGTGCGAACTCCTGCGAGATCTCGCCGATCACGCGCAGCTGGTCGGTGGTGAGGCGGCCGCCGTCGACGCGCACCCGCAGCATGAAGTACTCGTCGTCCAGCTCCTCCGGCTCCAGGATCGCGGTCTTGCCGCCGTCGATCCCGGGCTTGCGCTGGGTGTACAGACCCCACCAGCGCATCCGGCCGCGCAGGTCGTTCGGGTCGATGGAGTCGAAACCGCGCTTGGAGTAGATCGTCTCAATGCGTGTCCGCACATTGAGACCGTCGTCGTCCTTCTTGAACTGCTCGTTTCCGTTGAGCGGGGTGAAGTGACCGACAGCCCACTGGCCCTCGCCACGGTGGCGGCTCGCCTTGCGCCGGGGCGCGCGGGGGGCGGCGGTCGCGGTGTCTTCAGGGTTGGCAGCCATGGGTGTATGTCCTTCACAGCGGGCTGAGAACGGCTCTGACCTGCACACTCGCGCAGAAGGCGCGGCGGTGCGCTGGAATGGGGTCAGACAGGGGAAAGCGGCGGTGCTGGGTTTCTCAGCTCGCCGGACACATGGCGCTGGACATGCGGCCGAGGTCGACGTGACGTCGACTCACCAAGGCGGTTCCAGCTCGAGACATGACGGAAGCGTGGCACGCGCCTTTCGGCGCAGTCCACCTCTGTCCGCATCCTGGACGTATGCGTCCCGCATCATGGACAGACCATGGAGGCCGCGCCCCCGTTCCCCCGCTTTTTCGGCGCTCCGCGCCTTGTCCTCAATCGCCGGACGGGCTCGATTTTCCCGCCGTGCGCTCTTCGCCGCCGGAGATTTTCAGCCCGTCCGGCGTTTGAGGACGAGGCGCGGAGCGCCGATCAGGGCGCCCCCGGCCGAGGGTGACTGTGACGTCCCGTGCGTCAGCCGCGCGCCTCCGCCCCGGGCCACGGGCCGGGGGTGACCTGCTCGGCCTGCTCCGAGACCTCCGTGTGGAAGAGCTTGAAGCCCCGCCGCAGGTAGTTGTCCATCGCATGGTCCCCGTCGAGGCTGCACGTGTGCAGCCACACCCGCTTCGTGGCCGGCCGCCCGGGCCACCGCTCCGCGAGGTCCCACGCGCGGGCCGTCCCGTACGACAGGAGGTGCCCGCCGATCCGCCGCCCCCGGAACGCCGGGATGAGGCCGAAGTAGACGATCTCGACGACGCCGTCGTCCTGCGGGTCCAGCTCCACGTACCCTGCGGGGGTACCCCTGTCGTAGGCCACCCAGGTCTCCACGCCCGGCCGGGCCAGGTGCTCCTGCCACTGCGCGTAGCTGAGGGAGAGCCGGTCCACCCACGTGATGTCGGCGCCGACGGACGCGTAGAGGAACCGGCTGAACTCGGGTGACGGCACCTCGGCCCGCACGATCCGGATGTCGCCGTCCGGCGCGGCGGCCGGGAGCAGATCGGTCGGGGCGGTCTGTTCGAGGGACCAGGTGGTGAGGGTGATACTCATGCCGGTCAGGCAATCATGCGAGGTGGGGGCGGGCCAAGGCGGATTCCTGGGGGTCGCGTGAGCCGTCCCCGGGCCCTGGGAGCGGCGGCCGCCGACCCTCATGACTCGTGTAAGTCGGCCCAGCGGGCCCGCCCCCGTCAAGGCTCCGCCGCCGCCCGCGCCCGCAGCACCGCGGGGGCGAGGGAGTGCGGGAGCAGCCGGGAGGGGTCGTCGGGGAGCAGCAGCTGGACGTCCGTGTCCTCCTGGAAGCGGTACGGGCGGTGGGCGAGCAGGCCGCCCAGATAGCGCCGCACGCGGGACAGCTCCGCGCGGACCGTCACCGTGCGCGCCGGGTCGCCGAACAGGTCCGAGGCGAGCCCCGCGGCCGTCCGGCCCGAGCGGTGCACGGCAAGCAGATACAGCAACTCGGCGTGCCGGGGCGACAGTTCATGGGTCCAGCAGTCCGCGCTGCCGGTGACGGTGACCGTCCAGCGGTGCGCCGCCGCGACGTCCACCACCACCCGCGTCCCGGCCTCCGGCCCGGCCACGTCCCGCTCCTCGTCGTCCAGGCGCAGCAGCCAGCCGCCGGGCAGCGGTGCCACCGTGCACATGCCGAGCGCGGGCAGCCGGGCGCGGCCGTCGGCGAGGGACTTGGGCAGGGCGAGCCGGTCCACCGGCGGCATGCCCGTGACCGCCGCCGTCCAGCCGTGGCTGTCCACCGCGACGGCCCGCCCGGCCATCCGGGCGAGCACCGGCGCGGCCACCGAGCGCAGCCGGTCCAGGGCCGTCAGATGCGCCTCGCGCAGCCGTGCCTCGGCGAGCTTGGCGACCGAGGAGACCAGGGCGAGCGTCGCCGGGTGCATGGTGTCGAGCGGACCGCTGATGTCGACCACGCCGAGCAGCCGCCCGTCCCTCGGGTCGCTGATCGGCGCGCCCGAGCAGGTCCAGCGGTGGTGCGTGCGCACGAAGTGCTCGGCGGAGAAGACCTGCACGGGGCGCCGGGCCACCAGCGGCGTGCCGACGCCGTTCGTGCCGACGATGCTCTCCCGCCAGTCGGCGCCTATCTCGAAGCCGTGCCCGTCGGCCATCCGCAGCACCGACTTGTTGCCCTCGCGCCACAGCAGCCGCCCCTCGGCGTCCGCGACGACCATGATGTGCTGCGCCACGTCCGCGACCGAGAGCAGCCCCTCGCGCAGCACCGGAAGCACATGTCTGAGCGGCGACGCCTGCCGCCGCCGCTCCACCTCGTCCGTGCTCAACACGCCCGAGCGGAAGTCGTGTTCGGGGTCGACACCGCTCGCCAGCATCCGGTCCCAGGACGCCCCTATCTCGGGGCGGGGCCCGACGCGGGGCCGCTGCCCGGCGATCCTGGCGTCGCGCACCTCCCGCAGCAGCTGTGCGGCCTGCGCGGTCTTCACGGCCGTCAGCCGTTCGAGGTCGAACGTCGCGTGCGTGTTCATCACCGGTTCCTCCCGCTCCCCGAGCCCGCCGACAGAGGGGGACACGCCATCCATCGTGCCCTTCCGGGCGCGCCGAGGGACATGCTTCACCCAGGTCGTACGATCCCGGACCCGCACACCGTCCAGAGTTGCAACCCTCTGCAACTCTGGCGAACAGTCGTGCGGTGTTTGAAACTTGGCCGTGCGCCGCCCAGTGCGGCGCCCGTCCCGACGGGGCCTGAAAACCGGGGGTGGTGCCGTGTCGGCGCAGCACCACCCCCGTGACAGCGCCCGTCGGGCCCGAACCCCCCTCAGAGCCGCACGGCCGCCCGCTCCACCACCGCACCCAGGTTCAGGCTGTGCGGCAGCGTGCCGAACGCCGCGCCCCAGTCCCCGCCGAGCCGGGACGCGCAGAACACATCGGCGACCTCCGCCGGGGCGTGCCGCACGAGCAGCGAGCCCTGGAGCACCAGCGCCATCCGCTCCACCAGGCGCCGTGCCCGCGCCTCGACGCCGTTCAGGTCCGCCAGCTCGGTCAGCAGGCCCTTGATCGCACCGTCCAGGCGGTGATCGGCCCCGCGCGCCGCGCCCACCTCCTCCAGGAACGCGGCCAGCGCCTGCGGCTCCCGCTGCAACGCCCGCAGCACGTCGAGGGCCTGGACGTTGCCCGAGCCCTCCCAGATCGAATTCAGCGGTGCCTCGCGCAGCAGTCGCGGCATCCCCGACTCCTCGACGTACCCGTTGCCGCCCAGGCACTCCAGGGCCTCACCGGCGAGCGGCGTGCACCGCTTCGTCACCCAGTACTTCGCGGCCGGCACCGCGAGCCGCAGGAACGCCCGCTCCTGCTCGCTCCCGTCGTCGTACGCGGCCGCGAGCCGCAGCGCGAGCGTCGTCGCCGCCTCCGACTCCACGGCCAGATCGGCCAAGACGTTGCGCATCAGCGGCTTGTCGACGAGCTTGCCGCCGAACGCCTCCCGGTACGTGGCGTGGTGCACGGCCTGCGCCACCGCCTGCCGCATCAGCGCAGCGGAGCCGATGACACAGTCGAGCCGGGTCGCCGCCACCATCTCGATGATGGTGCGCACCCCGCGCCCCTCGTCCCCGACCCGGCGCGCCCAGGTCCCGTCGAATTCGACCTCGCTGGAGGCGTTCGACTTGTTTCCGAGTTTGTCCTTCAGACGCTGAATGCCGAATACGTTCCGGGAACCGTCGTCGAGGATCCGTGGCACCAGAAAACAAGTGAGCCCTTCCGGCGCCTGCGCGAGGACGAGGAAACCGTCCGACATCGGCGCGGAGCAGAACCACTTGTGCCCGACGAGTTCATACGTGCCGTCCTCGGCGAGCGCCCGCGCCCGCGTCGTATTCGCCCGTACGTCACTGCCGCCCTGCTTCTCCGTCATGCCCATCCCGAAGAGCACGCCCGCCTTCTGCGCGGCCGGCCGCAGCCCCTCGTCGTACACCGTGGACGTCAGCCGCGGCTCCCACTCGGCGGCGAGCGCCGGGTCGGCGCGCAGCGCGGGCACCGCCGCGTGCGTCATCGACACCGGACAGCCGTGCCCGCCCTCCGTCTGCGTCCACACCAGGAAGCCCGCCGCGCGCCGCACATGCCCGCCCGGGCGGTTCCACGCCGCCGTCAGGCCCGCGCCGACCGCCTTGCCGAGCAGCCGGTGCCAGGACGGATGGAAGGACACCTCGTCGATCCGGTTCCCATACCGGTCATGCGTGTGCAGAACGGGCGGATTCTCGTTCGCGAGCACCCCCCACTCCTGCGCCTGGGCCGAACCCGCGGTGCGGCCGAGCGCGGCCAGCTCCTCGCGGGTCGCCTCCAGGAGCGACGGGTCGAGATGCCGTTCGACCCCCTCCACCAGAGCGCGGTCGGACGTGAAGACGTCATATCCCACCAGGGGCGGAGCCTGGTTGGTCACTGTGTGGGTGGTGGCTGCCATGCCGCTACGGTAAGGAGGTGCACCAGGCAAAAGAAACACCCGGGCGGCCACACGGTCGCTGGAAACGGGCCCGCGCTCTCTACCGCAACGTCTCCAAGCGCAGGACCGCCTGGCTGCTGCTGAAGGACACCGTCAACTCCTGCATCGAGTACCGCGTCCTCGGGCTCGCGGCGGAGGCGGCGTTCTTCACGCTGCTGTCCGTGCCGCCGCTGCTGCTCAGCCTCATCGGGCTGCTCGCGTACGTGGACCGGTGGACCGGCGCGGACACCATCACCAGCGTCGAGAACAACATCCTGGAAGCATCCCGGACGATCCTCTCCGACAAGGGCGTCCGCGAGATCGCGCAGCCGATCCTCGAGGACGTCATGAAGGTCGGGCGGCCCGACGTCATCTCCATAGGGTTCCTCTTCGCCCTCTGGTCCGGCTCGCGCGCCGTCAACGTCTTCATCGACACCATCACGGTCATGTACGGACTCGACGGTGCCCGCGGCATCGTCAAGACCCGGCTCCTCGCCTTCGGGCTCTTCCTCGTCGCCCTCGTCATCGGGTCCGTCGCGCTGCCGCTGATGGTGGCCGGGCCGGACGCGGTGGTGAAGCTGGTGCCGGGCTCGGCGACGGTCGTCCAGATCCTCTACTGGCCCGTCGTCACCCTCCTCTCCATCATCTTCCTCACCACCCTCTACCACGTGTCCGTGCCCGTGCGGTCGCCCTGGGTGGAGGACATGCCCGGGGCGCTCATCGCCCTCGGCATGTGGGTGCTCGGCAGCTTCCTGCTGCGCATCTACCTCACCAGCACCGTGGAAGGGCCCACGATCTACGGCTCGTTGGCCGCGCCCGTCGCCGTGCTCCTGTGGATCGGGATCTCCGCCTTCGCCGTGCTCGTCGGCGCCGCCGTCAACGCCGCCATAGACCGGGTGTGGCCGTCGGTCGCCACGGCCTCCGCGCGTGAGGCCAATGAGCGGGTACGGGAGGCCAAGGCCGCCGAGCTGATCGCGCGGGCGGCGGCCGCGCGGGCCGCCGAGGATCCCGACGACCCCGACATGCCCTCGGAGTTCCCCGAGCGCTGGTCCCGCTTCCTGCCCCCCGACGACGTCTCGTCCCGCCTCCGCACGCACCATCCCAAACGCAACGGTGACCACCCCGAGGAGCCCTAGCCCCTGGGCTCCGTCGGACGCCCCCGGATGAGGTGGGTGCCCCGTCCGGGGCGCGGTCGACGTCACTGCTTCCAGGTCTCCGCCGCAGCCCCCTCCCGGACGAAGTCCGAGAATTCCCTCGGGGCGCGGCCGAGTATTTCCTGGACGCCGTCGGAGATATGGGCGTTGCGACCGTCGAGGTTGGTTTCGAAGAGCTCGATGAGGAAATCGACCTCCGCGCCGGGGACGCCGAATTCACGCAGGGCGGCACCGTATTCACGGGCGGGCACGGGCACGTACCCGAATTCCCGCCCGACGGCGGCGGAGACCTCGGCGACCGCGTCCCGGAAGGACAGCAGACGCCCGCCACTCACCTCGAGAACCCGCCCGGCATACCGCTCACCCGCGCCGAGCACGGCGAGGACGACATCCGCGATGTCCCGCGCGTCGATGAAGGGCTCAAGCACCTCACCCCCGGGAAAAGCCAGCTCCCCGCTCTCCCGCATGGCGTCGGCCAACGGCCCTTCGCTGAGGTTCTGGGCGAACCAGCTGGCCCGCACGACGGTCCACCGCGCCCCGGGCACCGCGAGGGCGTCCTCCGTGGCGTGGGCCTGGTCCTCCCCGCGCGCCGAGAGGAGGACGAGGTGGCGCACCCCCAGCTCGACGGCCTGCCGGGCGAACGCGCCGACGGCCTCGGCGGCACCGGGCGCACCGACGTCGGGCTGGAAGGCGAGGAACGCGGCGTCGGCACCCCGCAGGGCGTCCGTCCAGGTCGAAGCGTCGTACCAGTCGAACCGCACCGCGCCGGACCGCGAAGCGGACCGCACCTCGTGCCCCGCGGCCCGCGCGGCCTCGGCGACCCGGCTGCCGACCCGCCCGGTCGCCCCGGTGACGAGGATCGTGAGCGGCGCCCGAGCGCCCTGCGTGTGCTGCGTGTTCTGCTCGTTTGTCGTCATGGCCTCATTCAACTGCCGGTCCCCGCACGGGAGCCATCCGTCAGCGGCTCACCCGCATACGCGTGCGTCTACGCTGCCCCCATGGACGTACTCGCAGGTCTGCTCGAGGGCCCCCGCGCCCGCGGCGCCTTCATGCTCCGCGCGTGTTTCGAGCCGCCCTGGTCGGTCCGGATCGCCGACCGGGCCCCCGTCTCGGTCATGATCATGGTGGCCGGTGAGGCCTGGGTCGTCCCGGAGAACGCGGACGGCACCCCGCACCCCGACCGGCCGCCCCGGCTGATCCGCCCCGGCGACGTGGCCATCGCCCGCGGCCCCGACCCCTACCTGGTCACGGGCGACCGGGCGACCCCGCCCTTCGGGGAGATCGGCCCCGGCCAGTCCTGCGCCCCGCTGAACGGCGCCCCCGAGGGCCACTACGCGATGCTCGGCCTGCGCCGCTGGGGCCAGCCCGACGGCGACGTCCAGATGCTGATCGGGACGTACCAGATGCGGGGCGAGATCACCGGGCGCCTCCTCGACGCGCTGCCGCCGCTGCTCGTCCTGCCGACAGAGGTGTGGGACTGCCCGCTCACGCCGTTCCTCGCGGAGGAGATCGACAAGGACGAGCCGGGCCAGGAGGTCGTCCTCGACCGCCTCCTGGACCTGCTGCTCATCGCGGCCCTGCGCGCCTGGTTCTCCCGCCCGGAGGCCGCTGCCCCGGCCTGGTACGTGGCCATGGGCGACCCCGTCGTCGGCCCGGTCCTGCGGCTCCTCCAGGACGACCCGGCGCACCCCTGGACGGTCGCCTCGCTCGCCGCCAAGGCGGGCGTCTCGCGGGCCGCCCTCGCCCGGCGCTTCAGCGAACTGGTCGGCGAGCCGCCGATGACGTATCTGACCGGCTGGCGGCTCGCCCTCGCCGCCGACCTGCTGCGCGACAGCGAGCTGACGATCGCCTCGATCGCCCGCAAGGTCGGCTACGGCAGCGCGTTCGCCCTGTCCAGCGCCTTCAAGCGGGAGTACGGCGTCAGCCCGCAGGAACACCGCACGGGCGCGTCGTAGCCTGGGGACATGGCGGTCGGCACAGGCAGCGACGAGGGTCCGGTGCCCGCGTACGCCGAGCGGCCCTCCGGGGTGCTGCCCGGCGCCGTCGTGTGGACCAAGACGGCCGCACCGGACGCCGCCCCCGCGGCCGCGCCGGTCCTGCCCGACGGCTGCATGGACCTGCTGTGGACCGAGGGCAGGCTGTTCGTCGCGGGACCGGACACGCACGCGTATCTGCCCGGGGTCCGGGAGCCCGGCCGGTACGTCGGCATCCGCTTCGCGCCCGGCACGGCCCCCGCCGTCCTCGGCGCCCCCGCGCACGAACTCCGCGACCGGCGCGTGGAGTTGGCGGACCTGTGGAGCGCCGCCGAGGTGCGCCGGCTCACCGCGTGCGTGGACGCGGCCGAGGACCCCGTGGCCGCGCTGGAGGCCGTCGCCGGGGAGCGGGCGGCGGACCGGCCGCCGCCCGACCCGCTCCTGACCGAGGTCGTACGCTCGCTCGGCGCGGGCCGCGGGGTCGCCGAGACCGCCGACGCCGCGGGCCTCGGCGCCCGGCAGCTGCACCGCCGCTGTCTGCCCGCGTTCGGCTACGGCCCCAAGACCCTCGCGCGCGTCCTGCGGCTCCAGCGGGCGCTCGCCCTGGCCCGCTCCGGCCTGCCGTACGCGGACACGGCGGCCACCGCGGGCTTCGCCGACCAGGCCCATCTGGCCCGGGACGTCAAGGAGTTGACGGGCATGCGGCTCACCGAGCTGCTCGGCCCCGGCTGACGGGAGGCGCGGCCGCCGGGGTCAGTGCGGCAGCGGGGCGAACAGGTCGGCGCCATTGCCGTCGGGGTCGAGCACCGTCGCGTACCGCTGCCCCCACACCGCGTCGAACGGCTTCAGCTCCGAGCGGTACCCGGCGGCCACCAGCTCCTCGTACACCGCGTCCACGCCCGCCGGAGTACCGCAGTGGAAGGCGAGGCCGATGCGCCCGGCCCCCGCCACCGGCTCCCAGTCGGGGGAGAAGGAGCGGACGGTGGCCTCGGTGTCGAGGGCGAAGCGCGGGCCGCCGGGGACGGTGGCCTCGGCGTGCGGCAGGTCCTCGGCGCCGGGTGGGAAGTCGAGCCCGAGCCTGCGGTAGAAGGCGAGGGACGCCGCCATGTCGGAGGTGACGATCCCCACCATGTCGAGGCGGGGCGTGACGCGGGGCGCGGGGTCCGGGGTGTTCGTGGTCCGTGCGGTGTCGTTGCTGTTCATGCCGGAAAGCGTAGGCAGCGCCTCCGCGCGGGTCTTGAAGGAATCGGACGCGCCGGGGGCGCGCGGGCGGGGCGCGGACGGTGTCCGTGGCTGTCCCGGGCCCCGATTCCTCGCTACGGTGGTGTCATGGCTATCCCTGGCGAGAACCATCTGGCGGCAGCCGTCGTGGCCCACCGGGGCCGCGTGCTGCTCGTACGTCGCAGTGAGACGGAGCGGTTCCTGCCACGCGTGTGGGGGGTGCCCTGCGGGAAGCTGGAACCGGGCGAGAGTCCGCGCGACGGCGTGCTGCGCGAGCTGAAGGAGGAGACCGGACTGCTCGGCCAGGTCGTGCGCAAGGTCGGCGAGTCCTCCTTCGTCAGCCAGTACCGAGGGCATGAGGTCAAGAACTGGCAGGACAACTTCCTCGTCTGTCCGCTCAGCTTCGACGTGACGCTGCCCCACCCCGACCAGGACCACCGCTGGCTCACCCCCGGCGAGCTGGACACGGTCGAGATCGACGACTACAACCGCGAGATCGTGGGCCAGGCGCTGAGCCGCCTGCGCACCCGCTGACCACCCGGGGTTCCCGAGGGCCGTGACCGAGCCCTGAGCGCCGCGACCGTGCCCCGAGGACCGCGCCCCCGGCTGCCTAGGGGTGCGCCAACTCCTCGCTCCCGCCGATCAGTTCGGCGAGCGCCCGCAGCTCCGCCAGATACTCCGCCACCTCCAACGGCTCCTTGGCGTACGCCTGCGCCCGCCCGTCCCGGCCGCCGCCCGCGAACACGTCCGTGTAGCGCCGCCTGTCCGAGCCCGTCTCCAGGAACAGCGTCACCGCCGAGCCCGGCGAGGCGCACCACGCGCGGTGCAGCGCGTACGACGGCAGGGCGTAGCCACTGCCCGTCGTGTACTCGGCGGTCTGCGTCAGCCGCAGCCGGGCCCGGCCCGCGGGTTCCAGGAGCCAGTCGCTGACCTCCGCCGACAGCGACTCGCGGTAGCGCGCGGCCGCCAGCGGGCCGTCGCCCGCCGTCTCGTACAGCTCCATGCCGAGGGTGCCGCGCACCACGAACGAGGCCAGCGCGGAACGGTGGTTGTGGATGTCCTCGCGGCCCGCCCGGTGCGATCCGGGGTGCCAGACGTGCGCGCGCAGCATGTGCCGGGTGCCGACGGGGACGAGCAGCAGCTTGTCGAAGCCGAGGACGTGCCGGTACGAGAGCCGCGCGCACCCCGAGGGGTCGCCGACGCCCGCCGCCAGCTCCGCCACGAGCGCCGAGAGCCGCCCCGGGGAGCCCAGTTCGGCGACGACCGCGCGCGCCGCCCGCACCAGGTCCGCCTCGTCGGGGCCGTCGCGCCCGGCCTGCCCGCCGAGGCCGTCGAGGGCCCCCTCGATCAGCCGCCTGGCCCGCAGCACGTGCCGACCACCCATGCGGTCACTCCGCCTTCCGTCCGTTCCGCGACCCCGCCCGCCGGGACGCGGCGCCGGTTCGAAGACAGGCTCTCAGCGGTCCGGCTGGTACATCCATACGGCATGGGCCCGCAGCGCCGAAAGGCCCTGATAGGTCATCCACATCGGACGGCCGAGATCGTGCCCGTCCCAGTTCCAGATGCCGTCGTCCTGCTGGCGCAGCACACCGGCGACCGCGTCCGCGAGCAGCGTCCGCCACGCCTCCTCCCGGTCCTCGGTCACGGCGATCTCCCACGCCCCGGGCGTCAGGAGGGCCCGCACCATCCACGCGGCCGTGAAGTGCCGTACGAAGAGGACCTCTTGGCGCCAGGAGTCCTGCGGGTGCGGGCGGCGCACCTCCTCCTGCGTGTTGCGCAGGTCCGCGCACGCCTCGTGCCCGGGCATCGGGCAGGACAGGAGCCAGCGGACGCCGTCCTCGCGCGCGGCCCGGGTGTTGCCGTCCTCGCCGAGGACGCGGGCCGCGCGGTCCAGGGCGACGACGGCCTGCGCCGTGTGCGCGGGCGAGGGCCGCGTGGTGTGCGCGGCGGGCCCGCGCAGGGCCGGGCCCCAGCAGCGGCGGTGCTCGCGGGCCGGGTCGGTGATGGTCCGGTCGACCAGTTCGTCCCGCAGCCGGGCGATGGCCGGGGAGTCGGGCGCCGCGCGCATCAAGCCCCGGAGCACCGTCGTCACCACATGCGTGCGGGCGAGCCCGGACGGCTCCAGGTCCGCGGTGAAGCGGGCCGCGCAGCGCGCCGCCTCGTCCGCGAGCCGCGCCGGGTCCGCGCCCGCGCGGGCGAGCGCGCCGAGGACCAGGGCCGTCACCTCGGGCCGCGGTACCGACCCCTGGGAGCGGGCGGCCCAGCCGCCGTCGGGCAGCCGCTGCCGCCACAGCGTCTCCACCAGCTCCGAGGGGTTCAACCGGCCGTCCTGCACGCCGAGTTCGAGGACGAGGTGCAGCCCGTACGCGGTGCCGGTGGGCGTGGGCCGCACCGGCAGGGTCTGCTCGTCGAGGGCGTGCGGCCAGCCCTTGAGCAGGCCGCGGTCGGGGTCGTCGAGGACGGCGAGTTCGGCGTGCAGGGTGCGGTGCGTCGCGGCGGCGAGCGCGGGGAAGGGGCCGGGGGCGTGGGCGGCCGCGCCGGTGCCGGTGGCCGGGGTGCGCGGCGCGGTCGGCGCGCCGTCGTCGTCCGTGCCCGACCTGGCGCGCAGCAGCGCCGCCGCCAGCCAGGCCGCCAGGGCCGTGCCGACGCCGCTGACGCCCGCGACGCCGTACCGCGCGGCGTCCCCGGACAGCTCCGGCAACACGCCCACCAGGGACTGGAACACGGCGTACCCCGCGGCGGCGCAGCCGAAGCCGCCGAGCCAGCCCACGAACCGGCCCTGGCGCGAATCGCCCGGGGGCGGCGGCCCGGGATCCGGTCGGACCGGGCTGCGGCCCAACTGCTGCTGTGACACGGGATGTTCCCTCCCCCCAGGGCGGCGCGTGGGTCGTCGTCCTTCCCAGTCTAGGCGGCCGCAGACGGGTTTCTCCGGGTCAGGAAGGGTCCGGGGCCCGGTGGCCGCGGGGCGCGCCGCCCCGTTCGGGCTTCTCTCACCGCCCCCGTTCGGCCAGGGCGAAGGTGAAGGTGAACTCCGCCGGTTCCGCGTGGAGTTCGTGCTGCGGCAGCACCCCGGGGCCGCACGACTGCGAGCCGATGCCGCGCTGCCCGTGGTCGAGGTGCACCCACACCGTGGGGCCCGGCCTCAGGTCCGTGCGGTGGGTCGCCGCGTCCAGCTCCGCGCTGCTCCAGCGCCGGGCCGTGAACCAGAACTCCGGGTCGCCGGTGATCCGCACCCCGGCGCCGTCGAAGCCGTCGCGCAGCTCCGCCCAGCGGACGTCGGCGCGGGCGCCGTTCTCCTGCGGCCGGACGTACGGCGTCTGCATCCGGTCCACGTGCAGAAACCAACGGCTCACGACGGACGCCGACTTGGTGTCCGGGTACGCCTCGCCGGGGCCGCCGCCGAACCAGTGCGCGTGGCCGAGCGCGGCGGGCAGCCCGAGCCGGACGCCGAGCCGGGGCAGCGGCACCTGCCAGTCGCCCTCCGGCGTCACCGACACCGCGAGCCGCAGGGCCGTGCCGTCGGACGTCCAGCGGTACACGGTACGCAGCGCCAGGTCGCGGGCGGCCGGGGCGACCCGGGTGCGGACGGTGAGCCCGGCCGCGTCCGACTCGACGTCGTCCAGGCGGTGTTGCATGCGGTCCAGGCCCAGCTTGCGCCACAGCGGGCCGTAGCGGGTGTCGGGCTGCCAGGGCGCGCCGTCGTCGTTGTCGGTGGGCACCCGCCACACGTCCAGGCGCGGGGCGGCGGTCAGGGTGAGGTCGGCCAGGGCGCGCAGCTCGCCCGTGCGGGCGTCGAAGCGGCCGGGGCCGAGGGCCATGTCGTAGCCGCGGCGGCGCGGGCGTTCGCCGTCCGCGACGGGCACGGGCGGGCGCGGGGTGACGGCGAAGTCGGCGCGGGCCACCACATGGTCGAGGGAGGTCCAGTTGGTCTCCTCGCAGACCATGGCCGACACGTGCAGCCGGATCTCGGCGCCGCCCACGGCCGGCGGCGGGTCGGGCAGCTTCAGCTCGACGCTCTCGCCGGGGCCCAGCTCGGGCGGCACGTCCAGCGGGCCCGACACCGGGTGCGCCGGGCCGTCCATGAGGTACGTCCACTCGAACGCCAGCTCCGCCAGGTCCGCGAAGTCGTACAGGTTGGTCACCGACACCGTGCCGGACACCGGGTCGTAGGTGAACCGCACCGGCTGGACGACCTGCTTGTAGTCGAGGAGCCCGGGGGACGGCACGCGCTCGGGGAAGCACAGGCCGTCGCAGACGAAGTTCCCGTCGTGCAGCTCCTCGCCGAAGTCGCCGCCGTAGGCGTGCCCGAACTCCGGGTGCTTCAGGCCGTGGTCGATCCACTCCCAGACGAAGCCGCCCTGCAGCCGCTCGTACCGCTCGAACAGGTCCTGGTACTCGCGCAGGCCGCCGGGGCCGTTGCCCATGGCGTGCCCGTACTCGCAGAGGATGAACGGCAGTCGGCGCCGCGCCTCGGGCCCTTCGTCCTCGCCCCGGCCGATGCGTTCGACCTCGGCGTGGTCGGCGTACATCCGCGAGTACATGTCGGTGTCCTGGCAGGAGGGGTCGCCTTCGTAGTGCAGCAGCCGGTCCGGGTCGCGGTCGCGGATCCAGGCGGCCATCGCGCGCAGGCCCGCGCCGGTGCCGCACTCGTTGCCCAGCGACCAGATGATCACCGACGGGTGGTTCTTGTCCCGCTCGACGGTGCGGGCGGCGCGGTCGAGGAGGGCCGGGGTCCAGCGGTCGTCGTCGACGGGGTTGCCGCGCCAGCCCAGCATCGTGAAGCCGTGCGTCTCCAGGTCGCACTCGTCGATCACCCACAGGCCCAGCTCGTCGCAGAGGTCGAGGAAGGCGGGGTGCGGCGGGTAGTGGGACGTGCGGACGGCGTTGATGTTGTGCTGCTTCATCAGCTGGACGTCCGCGCGCATCGTGGCGAGGTCGAGGGCGCGGCCCTTCTCCGGGTGGAACTCGTGCCGGTTCACGCCCCGGAACAGCAACGGCCGCCCGTTGACGGTGATCAGCCCGTCGGTGAGGGCGACCGTCCGGAAGCCCACCCGCAGCGGGATCCGCTCGCCCGCAGTGGCCAGCTGCGCGTCGTACAGACGAGGCCGCTCCGCCGACCACGGCTCGACCGGCACGGTCACGCTCTGCCCGGTCGCGATGTCCACGCCCAGCTCCGGCACCGTCACCCGGCCCGGCACGTCGGAGTCCACGCGCAGCGTGCCCGTGCCCGCCTCGTGGTCGTACGAGGCGTGCGTGAAGAAGTCCCGCGCCGCGCCCTCGGGCCGGTGCAGGAGCGTCACGTCCCGGAAGATGCCGGGCAGCCACCACTGGTCCTGGTCCTCCAGGTACGACCCCGACGACCACTGGTGCACGCGCACGGCGAGGACGTTGCCCTCCGGCCGCAGCAGCTGCCCGACCGTGAACTCGTGCGGGAGCCGCGAGCCCTTGAAGTCCCCGAGCGGCGTGCCGTTCAGCCACACCCGCGCGCACGAATCGACCCCGTCGAACCGCAGCACCGCGTCCCCCTCCGCGGGCCACCCCGCGGGCAGGTCGAAGCCGCGCAGATGGTCACCCGTGGGGTTCTCCGTCGGCACCCGCGGCGGGTCGACGGGGAACGGATACATCTGGTTGGTGTAGCGGGGCGCGCCGTGGCCCTGGAGGACCCAGTGCCCGGGCACGACGACCTCGTCCCAGGCCGCGGCGTCGAACCCGGCGGCGGCGAACGACTCGTCGAGCCCGTACGCGCCGGGGGAGAGCCGGAACCGCCAGCTCCCGTTCAGTGAGAGCACGGCGGCGTCCGAGCCCGCGTACCACGCGCGGGGTGCGAGACCGCCGGTGCCGGGGGACACGTCCTCGTGGTGGGGAAGTTCCATGGGTCCATCACAACCCGCGGAAGGTGCGGTCTCAATTCTTTGCGTCGGCAGGTTGTTGGATTCTTGGCGCGGGGTTTGGACCGAACGGTGCCGCGGGACCGGCCTCAGCCCCGGCCGAGGTCGGCGTACAGCACGATCTGCCACGCGAGCACCCCGACGGCGGCGGTCTCCGCCCCCGAGACGGCGAGCAGCGGCCAGGTGAGGTGGCCGTTCACCCAGAAGGCGGTCAGCGCGGCGAGCGGCGAGAGGGTGAAGGCCAGCAGGTCCACGGCGAGCTGCAGGGCCTTGCGCGAGCCCCGGCGGCGGTCGTCGCGGTGGGCCGACTCCCAGGTGAGGATCTCCTCGTCCACGTCGAGGACTTCGGCGAGGCGCGGGGCCAGCGTGGCGCGCACATGGCGGCCGATGGCGGAGATCTTCTCGTCGTTGACGAGGTACGTCCAGCCCAGCAGCAGCGAGATCGGCGGGAACAGCAGCAGGAGCGCCAGATGGTCGCCCGTGCGCATCGTGGCGGCGATGACGGCGGCCGTGGCGGCGAGCATCGCGTACAGGAGGTTGTCGCGCAGCCGGATCCGCCCGGTCTGCTCCGCCTTCAGCTGTTCGTACTCGGTCAGCAGTACGCGTCCGAGGGTCACCTCGTCCGGCTCCGCCATCCTGCCTCCGTCCGTTCGGGGTCGATGCGTGCGTGCGTGCATGCGTGCGTGCGGGGTCAGGGGCAGGGGCGCGGCGGGTTCACCCCGGTCTCACAGCAGGTGGGGGAGCAGGGCGCAGAAGACCTCCGCCGCGTTGCGGGCGGCGACGGCGTGGTGGCGGTCGTCCTTGTCGGGGCCCGCCGCGTCCGACATGCCCCGGACCAGCAGCCACGGCTCGGGGGCGCGGCCGTCGGCGGGGCCCGCGTACACGGTCTCGGCGAGGCCCGCGCCCTCCGTCTCCACGGCGAGGACCTTCTCGTTGTACTGGCGCAGATAGGCGCGCTCGGCCGCGTCGGTGTCGGCGAGCACGGCCTCGCCCGAGCCGATCAGGCCGCGCAGGGTCCGGTGCTCCTCGGACCAGGGCAGCCGCCAGGGCTCGTCGTGCTCCGTGAAGAAGTCGTTGACGGCGTGCTGCACCTCGGCGGCCACCGGGTGGCTGCGGCCGCGTCGGCGTATCCCCTCGGGCGTCACCTTGCGGGGTTCGTAGTGCACGACCTCCTCCGCCACGACGACGTCCCCCAGGCCCAGGCCCGGGTCGACGGCCCCGGCGATGCCGACGAGGGCGAGGAAGCGCGGGGCGTACGCGTCGCGCAGGGCCGTCACCGCGCTGCCCGCCGACAGCTGGCCCGGGCGCAGTGTCTGGGTGACGACGACGTGCACGGGGCGGCCCGCGTCGATCCAGCGGAACTCGCGGAACCGTCCGCGGCGCGCGCTGACCAGCTTGCGCTGCGTGCCGCGCCGGGACAGCGCGGCGATGAGGGCGCGGGTCTCCACGGACAGGACGGTGACGACGCCGAGGTCCCAGGTCTCCGGGCCGGGGCCGGGCGGGGGCTGGGCGCTCTCGGGGCCGCTCGCGGGGGAGCGCGTCAGGCTGGTGCCCTCGCCCATGGCGACATCGGAGACATTGATCCGGTTGCCGGAGCCGGTGCTGATGATCCCGTTGTTCCCCACGGTGTTCCTCCCGGGATCACTTGCTGACGCTGGTGCTGTCGCCCATGGCCACGTCGGTCAGGTCGATCTGGTTGCCGGAGCCGGTGCTGATGACCCCGTTGTTGAGGATGGCCGTCGCCCGCCGCCGGAACTCGGAGGTATCCACACCGCGCTCGGTCAGGTAGTCGCCGACGGTCGACAGGAGCCGCTGCTCGATGATCTTCAGGTGCTTCACGACGTCGAAGGTCTGGAAGTAGTTCTCGTCGGCGCCGATGGCCGCCAGTTCGCGCGCGCTGCAGTCGGCGCCGATGTCCCGCCCCCGCTTGAGCTGCGCCACGGTGGCATCGCTCCCCGCGCCCAGCGCGCCGAGCAGGGGCAGCGGCGCCCGCAGCAGCCGCAGCGGCGCCAGCGCGATGTCCCGGATGCGGCCGCCGTGCAGCGCGGCCGCGCGCAGCGTCGCCAGGGTGCCCGTCCCGCCGATGGTGTCGACGACCTGGTAGGCGAGGCGGGTCGGTGCGAGCGCCCGGCTGCTGAACTCGATGTACATCGTGCGCCCTTGCAGCGACACATGGACGAAGACGGTGGTCACCACTTCGCCGCCCCAGGACTCCACCTGGCACGTCAGATAGTGCCGGACCGTCTCCTGCGGGCGGTCTAGGACCCGGTCGACGAGCCCGGCACGGGCGTCGGGCTCCAGGTCGTCCGCGTAACCGCGCGCGTAACGGCCCGCCACGAAGAGGGAGTCGAGCACCCGCAGTCCCGGCAGCCGGGTCTCGGGGTCCTCCTCGGTGTCGAGGGCCGTGATCGCGCGCCGCAGTTCCTCCACCAGCTCCCGGGTGGCGAACGGCTTCTTCTCGAACTCGATGTCCCTGTCGGCCTTGTCGATGCCGAACGGCTTGGCCTCGATCAGGCGCTGCGCGAACGACCAGGTGCGCAGGCCGCTGCCGCTGCCGACGAAGGGGATCGCGCCCGAGTACACCACCAGGGGGTGGCGCTGCTGGCTCTCTATCACCGCCAGTCGGCCGCGGGCGCGCGGACGGCGCGGATCCGTGCCATGGGCGCGCAGCCGGTTCACGGCGAGCTGGCGCAGCGTGCCGAGCACCGCGAGGACGGCGCAGAGGGCCAGGGCGATGGCGGTGGCCGTGAGGAAGGCGCCGTCGCCCGCGCTCCCCCTGACGCCCACGACCACGCCCACGGTGACCAGGGCGGCGATGACGAGGTCGTAGCCGAGGGTCCTGCGCCACTGGGGCGCGTCCGTGTCCGTGTCCGTGTCGGAGTCCGGGTCCGGGTCCGGTGCGTTGGTGTACCTGTGTCCCAGGGCCCGGACGGAGCGCAGGGCGTTGGTGGCCAGCGCGGCCACGAGGCCGATGTCGAAGAGGGCGACGGCGGCGAGCAGCGCCGGGAGCGGGTACAGCAGGATCGCCGCGCAGCACAGCGTGAGCAGCACGGCGTCGCCGATGGTGGACAGCCACCAGGCACGCCACGCGTGCGTCACGACGGGCACGAGGTCGTAGCCGTACGACGGCGCGACCCGGCGCTTGCGGGCGTTGTACACCCGGTGCAGGACGGCGTCGCGGAACTCGGGGTCCAGGTAGACCCCGGCGCACAGCCGCCGCGTCGCGGTGCGGTCCGGCAGTTCGATGCCCGGATGGGGTGTGGTGGGTGATTCAGGCGTCGTCATACGTCCCCCGTAAGTGCTCCGCCCGAGAGAGAGCCAACCAGCATATCGGCGGTACGGGGGCCTGTCAGGGGTAGGGCGCGACTGGATCGGAGCGCCAACTCGGCTGTGTGGAGGGGGAGTTGGGTGTGGTTGGGGTGCCGTCGCCCTCGTTGGTGTGAGGTGTGGTGCGGGCGGGGATCGGGTGGGCGAAAAAAGAGGTGGCGGCCCGTCGGAGGCTGGAGTTAAAGTCAACGCGTTCCTCGGCGGAAGCGAGACGCGACCGCCGTAGTCGGCTGAGCAGGTTCCCAGGAGGTGTGATTCATGGCTGTCGTTGCGAACGGTGCTGCCCGCATCCAGACGATCATCCACACCACCTCCGTGGTCTCCGGCTGACCTCTCTCGTCCTTCGCCGCGCCCGTCCGGCGCGTGGGCCGGGGCCACCCTGTGAAGGGTTCCCCTTGTCTTCCTCCGCTTTCCGTTCGTCTTCTGCTTCTTCTGCTTCCTCGGCCTCTTCGGCTCCCGCCGAGTCGGCCTTCTCCGAGTCGGCTCTCCCCGAGTCCGCGGTGTCCTCCCTCGTGCCGTACGGCTGGGACGAGGACTGGGCCGCCGCCTTCGCCCCGTACGCGGCGCAGGGGCTGCTCCCCGGACGCGTCGTCCGCGTCGACCGCGGCAGCTGCGACCTCGTCGTCACCGAGGAAGGCGTCATCCGCGCCGACACGACGTACGTCACCCCGCACGACCCCCTCAGGGTCATCTGCACCGGCGACTGGGCGGCCGTCGACCCGGCCGGCGGCGACCCCCGCTATGTGCGGGCCTACCTGCCGCGCCGCACCTCGTTCGTGCGGTCCACCTCGTCCAAGCGGTCCGAGGGGCAGATCCTCGCGGCCAACGTCGACCACGCCGTGATCGCGGTGTCCCTGGCCGCCGAGCTCGACCTCGGCCGCATCGAGCGGTTCCTCGCGCTCGGCTGGGAGTCCGGCGCCCAGCCCGTCGTCGTCCTCACCAAGGCCGACCTCGTGCCCGACGCCACCGCCCTGTCGTACCTCGTCGAGGACGTGGAGACGACCGCGCCCGGCGTGCAGGTGCTGCCCGTCAGCGCCGCCGACGGCGACGGCGTCGACGTCCTCGCCGCGGTCCTCTCCGGCGGTACGTCGGTGCTCCTCGGGCAGTCCGGCGCGGGCAAGTCGACCCTCGCCAACGCGCTCGCCGGGGCCGACATCATGGACGTCCAGGCGATCCGTGACGTCGACGGCAAGGGGCGGCACACCACCACCACCCGCAACCTCCTCGTCCTGCCCGGCGGCGGTGTCCTCATCGACACGCCGGGGCTGCGGGGCGTCGGCCTCTACGACGCCGGGACCGGCGTCGGCCAGGTCTTCGCCGAGATCGAGGAGCTCGGCGAGGGGTGCCGCTTCCAGGACTGCGCGCATGTCGCGGAGCCCGGCTGCGCGGTGCTCGCCGCCCTGGAGGACGGCACGCTCCCTGAGCGGCGGCTCGACAGCTACCGCAAGTTGATCCGGGAGAACCAGCGCATCGTCGCCAAGACCGACGCCCGGGTGCGGGCCGACATGCGCCGCGAG
The DNA here is from genome assembly GCF_055594065.1 of Streptomyces sp. NPDC040610. Classification (NCBI taxonomy): domain Bacteria; kingdom Bacillati; phylum Actinomycetota; class Actinomycetes; order Kitasatosporales; family Streptomycetaceae; genus Streptomyces; species Streptomyces sp. NPDC040610. The sequence continues at coordinate 51,431 of NZ_JBVIXA010000019.1, forward strand.
TGGAAGCGGCGCGGGGCCGAGGGGAAGGCCGCCATGGAGGCCAAGCGGGGGCGCCTGCGCTGAGCAGGTGCGGCGGGGGCGCGGTGATTCTGCCTGTGGGGCGGTGGGGGCTGGTCGCGCAGTTCCCCGCGCCCCTCGCGGGGCACGGCACCGCGCCCCGCACCAGGGTGGTGAACATGACGTCCGATTCCCGCTAGCCCCGATGCCCCACCCGGCTCACACTGGATGACGTGAGTGACCAAGACACCAGGTACGAGGCCGTCCGCAGCCGCGACGCCCGTTTCGACGGCGAGTTCTTCTTCGCCGTCGAGACGACCGGCATCTACTGCCGGCCGAGCTGCCCGGCGGTCACGCCCAAGCGCCAGAACGTCCGCTACTACCCGACGGCCGCCGCCGCGCAGAGCAACGGCTTCCGCGCCTGCCGCCGCTGCCGCCCCGACGCCGTGCCCGGCTCCGCCGAGTGGAACGTCCGCGCCGACGTGGTCGGCCGGGCCATGCGGATGATCGGGGACGGCGTCGTCGACCGCGAGGGCGTCGGCGGCCTCGCCGTCCGCCTCGGCTACAGCGCCCGCCAGGTCCAGCGCCAGCTCACCGCCGAGCTGGGCGCGGGCCCGGTCGCGCTCGCCCGCGCCCAGCGCGCGCACACCGCCCGCGTGCTGCTCCAGACCACCGACCTGCCGGTCACGGAGATCGCGTTCGCCGCCGGGTTCGCCAGCGTCCGGCAGTTCAACGACACCATCCGTGCCGTGTACGAGCTGACGCCCACCGCCCTGCGCGCCGCCGCGCCCAAGCGGGGCGGCGGCCGCGGCACCCCCTCCGCGGGGATCCCGCTGCGCCTCGCCCACCGTGGCCCCTACCAGGCCGCCGCCGTCTTCGACCTGCTCGCCCACGAGGCGCTGCCCGGCGTGGAGGACGTCAGCGGGCCGCGCGGCGCCCGCACATACCGGCGCACCATGCGGCTGCCGTACGCCTCCGGGATCGTCGCCGTCGAGGAGCGCGACGCGCGCAAGGGCTCCGACAGCCACCGCTGCGGCTGGCTGGAGGCCCGCCTCCACCTCACCGACCTGCGCGACCTGACCACCGCCGTGCAGCGCCTGCGCGGCCTCTTCGACCTGGACGCCGACCCGTACGCCGTCGACGAGCGCCTGTCCGCCGACCCCCGCCTCGCCCCCCTCGTCCGGGCCCGTCCCGGCCTGCGATCGCCGGGCGCGGCCGACCCGGAGGAGTTCGCGGTGCGCGCGGTCGTCGGCAGGGAGCAGGCGCGGCGGCTCGTCGCCGAGCACGGCACGCCGCTGTCGTCGCCGTGCGGCACGCTCACCCATGTCTTCCCCGCGCCGGAGGCCCTCGCCGGACGGCTCCCGCTCGCGGCGGCCCTCGCCGACGGCACGGTGCGCCTGGACGCGGGCGCCGACCGCGACGACGCCGAGCGGCAGCTGCGCGCGGTGGCCGGGGTGGATGCCGTGGCCGCCGCGACCATCCGGACGCGGGCCCTCGGCGACCCGGACGTGGCGCCGCCGGGCGAGCCGGTGTCCGACGCGTGGCGGCCCTGGCGTTCGTACGCGGTACGTCATCTGCGTACGGGACAGGCGGAGGCGCACGTGGAAGACGCCCGGCTGCTCACGGCGTAGGGGAGACGGGCGGGTTCACCCCGCCCCGCCCAGGCCGCCGGTTCCCCGGCGGGCCCGTCGCATCGCGTACCAGCCCGCCGCCGTCAGCGCCGCCGCGAGTGCCGCCGCGCCGCCGACGGTCTGCCCGGTGGAGGCCAGGCTGCCGCCCGACCCGGCGCTGCCGGTGCCGCCGACGGCACCGCCGGAGCCGCCGGATCCCGTCGTGCCGGAGTCGCCCGCGTCCCCGGCCCCGCCGGAGTCGGAGCCGCCTGCCGAGCCGTCCCTGTCGGAGCCGCCGTCGTCCGCCCCGCCATCGCCGCCGTCGCCGTCCCCGGGCCCGTCACCATCGCCGTCGGCGAAGGTCACCGGCACCCGGACGTCCTGCGAGCGGTCGCCCGGCCGGGTGTGGTCCGCGCGGGTGGCGAGGACGCAGCGCGTGGTGCGGCAGTCCGTGGAGCCGTCCTTGGCGTCGACGGTCAACTCGACCTTGAACGAGCCGTCCTTGCCGTAGGGGACGGCCAGGTCCGCGCCGTGCGGCGGCGGGTTGTTCGAGATCCACGCCGACGCCTTGGAGCCGCCGTCCGTGGCCGCGCCGCCCACGCAGGGCGTCGGTGTCCTGCCCGGCCCGTTGTCGACGCACAGGGCCGCGTAGATGCCCTTCTTCTCGTCGTAGCCCGAGCCGGTGACAGTCAACTTCTGTTTTTTGAGGGCGAGTTCCTTGACCGGAGTGACGGTGAGCCGCTGGCCTTCGGGACCGGTCGCCGAGCCCTCGTCGCCCGGCTTCGCGCGCACCTTGAGTGCGGCGGGCTCCGAGTGCGCCGTACCGGCGTCGTTGCTGAACTCGGCGCGGTAGCGGTGCCCGTCCTGCCGCGCGCGGGCGGTGAAGGTGTACGAGGGTTTCGTGGCGCCCTCGACCGCGGTCCAGGAACCGCCGCCGTCCGTGCTCCGCTGCCAGACCACGGTGGGCTCGGGGGAGCCCTCGGCGCGCGCGGTGAGCGTGACCTCGGCGCCGTCGTCGGCCGTCACGTCGGCGGGCGACGCGGTGACCTTCGGCGGGGTGTTCCGTTCGATCCGGGTGATCCGGCCCTGGGCCGGGCTCGTCACGAACACCTCTCCGCCGCCCGGGGCCACCGCCACGGCGGCGTAGCCGAGTTGGGCCTCGTTGCCGGGAAGGGCGACCGGCTCGGCGACCGGCTTCAGGGTGTCGGTGTCGAGGACGGTCAGCGAGCCCCGGCCGTCGTAGTCGGGCGCGCCCGGGTCGCCGACGTCCTGCCGGGCGACGTACGCCCGGGAGCCGTCGAAGGCCACGTCCCGCGCCAGGTCCTTGCCGGCGACGGTGCCGCGCGCCGCGCCGTCCGCGTCGAACACCATCACCTTGTCCTGCCGGCCGACCCACACCGAGCCGGTCGCCGGGTCGACGGCGGTGAAGCCCTCCGTCCCTTCCGTGACGGGGAGTTCGACGGTCTTGGTGACGGTGAAGGACGTGGTGTCGATCCGGTACAGCTTGTTCTGCGCGAGGTCCGCCGACCACACCGCCTCGCGTCCGGTGTCCACGGCGAACTGTCCGGCGCCCGGCAGCGTCAGCGTCCGTTCGGACGCCCCCGTGGCCGTCTCGACCTCCGTCAGGACGGCGCCCTGTGCCACCAGCGTCGTCCCGTCCGTGACTCCGGGCCCGACGTCGGTGACCTTGGCGCCCGCGAGCCAGACGCCCTTGGCCTCCTGGTCGCCGTCCTTGGCCGTGCCGAGGCCCTTGAGCGGATAGTGGAAGACCACGCCGTCGCCGGGCAGCGGCGCGGCGATCTTGCGGACGGCCGACTCGCGCGGCACGCCGTTCGCGCCGGGCGCCTTGGCGGTCCGGCCGCGCACCGCGCCGCTGACCCGGTCGAGCACGTACAGCCCCATCTCGTTGACGTCCGCCGTCCCCGCGTCGTCGTCGGAGCCGACGTACAGCTTCTTCGACTCGGGGTGGATCGTGACGTCGAGCGGTTTTCCGGCCGTCGTGAAGTCGCCCGTGCGCCGGTAACTCACCTTCTCCTCCGCGGAGTCGGTGCCCCCGGGGGCCGCGGGCGCGAAGCCCGTGCTGAGGGTGGCGAGCGTCAGCGCCGACGCGGTCAGCAGCGAGGTGCGTCTCATCGCGTTGTCGTCCGGCCTACTGGAAGGTGACCGGGATGTGCACGTCGTACTTGCGGTCGCCGGAGTCGAAGTGGTCGGCGCGCGTCACGATCGCGCACTCCACGGTCTCGCCGCACACCTGGCCGTTGCCCAGGTCGGCCTTCACGTGGATTTTCACGGAGAACGTGCCGCCCGCGCCGAAGCGGGAGCTGTTCGGCACGGTGCCGCCGCCGACGTTGGACACCCAGTGCGAGGCGCCGGTCGTGCCGGACTGGTCCTGGCCGCCGAGGCACGGCGTCGGCTTGTTGGCGCCGGGCGCTCCGTTGACGGCGCACAGGCCGACGTACACGCCCTGCCCGGTGTTGTAACCGGTGCCGGAGACCGTGACGTTGGCGCCCGCAGCCGACGCGGTGTCCGGGCCGGTCAGCTGGAGTTGGTACGTCTTGCCGCCGTCGGTGATGGTGCGCTTGGCCGTGACGTCGGCCGCCGCCGCGGATCCGGCGAAGGCGGCGGTGAGCGCGGCGGCGGCGAGGGCGGTGACGCAGGCGCGGACGTGAGTGCGGGTGGGCATGGTGGACGGCACCTCTCTGGGTGTCAGGGACGAGGCACGCCCGAGCGGGCCTCGACTTAGGTAAGGCATACCTAAGTCGCTTCGGCTCCCCGTGTCAACGCCTAGTCAGTTCGCGGGCGGGCCCCATCTCGGGGCGTCGGCACCGGGTTTCACCGGGCGGCGCACCCGCCTCGCTCACCAGGCGCACCCACCGCGTCGCCCCCCTGCTCGCGCACCGCGCTGAGCAGGAACGCCCCCTGGGTGCGGAAGTCGTGGACCACCAGGTCCGGCCGCGCGGCGGGCAGTGCGGGAAAGACGCGTATGACATCGCCCCAGGACTGGCACACCATGTCGTGCAGCGACTGCGCGGCCGACAGTGGGGTCTCGATGACCGGCCCCGACTCCTTGTACATGGTGTTCGCCTGGGTGAAGCGGCTCATCGGCCGCCCCAGATACATGAGCGCGTCGTCGCCCTTGCCGGGCAGCGCCGAGATCGACGCCGCACCCGTGAACGTGTAGCCCTGCAGGGCGCCTTCGAAGCCCACCCAGTGCGCGAGGGACTTCTCGATCAGCGCCTTCTCGGCGGGTGTCCGGGTGTCGGTGGTGCGCGGCACGCCGAGGGAGTCCGCGCGGTAGGGCGCGGTGACCTTCTTGGCCAGATTGTCCCGGAACTCGCTCAACGCCCGCGTGACGGCGTCGAGTTCGAGGTGATTGGAGCCGTGGATCAGCCAGTGCTCCAACTGCACGTTCAGGTTCCGCCAGGGCGTCGGCTCAAGCCAGGGCCCGCAGGTCGCCATCACCGGGGCATCCCGCCAGGCGGTGACGTGCTGCCCACCGGCGAGCAGCGGCTGCACGGCCGCCGCGGAGCGTGCCGGTCCGTGGTGAGCGTCCCCGTCAGCTCGGCGTCGCGCAGCCGCAGCCGCCGGTCGACGCCGGTGATCGCCCCGACGGGCTCCAGGGCGAAGTGGCCGATCGGCAGCCGGGCGAGCCCGAAGAGCGAGCCGAACTCCGGGATGGGGGTGCCCCCTGCTCATTAAGAGCTCGGGGGAGGTCCTGCACCTCGGAGTGCTGCACATTGAACCGGACGGCCGCCTTCTCGCGGCCCGGCTCCGCGTAGATCCCGGAGCCGAGGAAGCCGTTGCCCAGGAACGGGCCCTCGTACAACGAGTCGGGAGAGGTCGGATGTAAATCAGGCGCGGGGCGGTCCCACGCACTGTGCGGTCTCAGGCCCTGCGCGGTCTCAGGTACTGCGCGGCCTCAGGCCCTGCGCCGCATCAGCCGCCCCACACCTCCGCCCCCACCCACGCCCCCACGATCAGCAGGCACGCGAACAGCTCCACGAACACGCTCCACCCCCCGGCCCGCAGCGCCGTCCGCATCGCCGTCACCGCCTCCCCGCGCCCGCCAAGCCGTATCCGCTCCGCCAGATACATCCCGCCGACGAACCCCGGCAGCGCGCCGACCACCGGCAGCACGCAGAAGCCGAGCAGGGCGCCCCCACCCGCGTACGCGGCCATCCGGTGGGTCGCCCCCGACTCCCGCAGCCGCCGCGGCGGCAGCTGCCAGCGCACGGCCTGGGACAGCAGGAGCACCAGGGTCGCGCCGACGAGGACGCCCCAGGCGAGCCCCTTCGGCTCCTGAAGCGCCCACCACGCGGTCCCGGCCCACACGAGCCAGGACCCCGGTACGCCGGGCACCAGCACTCCGCACAGGCCGAGCAGCATCACGACGCCGACCAGCAGGAGTTCCCACGCTCCCATCTGCCCAGAGTGCAGGAGCGGGTACGAAACCGCAGGTCGGGGTCAGTCCTGGGGGCTCGCGTCGGGGTCGGTCCCGAGGGCCGTGGCGGTGTCCGTCGGGGCGGTCGGGGCCGGGAGCGCCGCGACGGGCCCGGGGCCCGCCTCGCGGGCCACCCAGCCGCGTTCGTACGCGTGCCAGCCGAGCTGGAGCCTGGTCGTCACGCCGGTCAGCTCCATCAGCCGCTTGACCCGGCGCTGCACGGTCCGCAGCCCCAGATCGAGCTGTTTGGCGACGCTGGCGTCGGTCATCCCCGCGAGGAGCAGCGAGAGGACCTCCAGGTCCGTGCCGTCCGGCCCGTCCGCGCCCGCCTCGCGCACCGCGTCGTCCTCGCCGAGGCGCAGCGGGAGAGCCGTCCGCCACACCGCCTCGAACAGGCCCGTCAGGGACTCCAGGAGGCCGCTCGCGTGCACCACGAGCGCGGCGGGCTCCGCCGTCCGCGACGTCAGCGGCACCATCGCGAGGGTGCCGTCGGCGACCACCAGCTTCGTCGGTACGCGGTCGGCGACCCGGATCCGCTCCTCGCGCCGCATGGCCGCCGCGACCTCCATCAGCCCCGTGGGCGCGGCGAGCACCTCGCGCTCGATGACCACGCGGTAGCGCACGCCCCGGTTCGCGGCCTGCTCCTCCGCGTCGTTCTCGACGCCCGTGACCGCCACCGGCCTGCCCGTCACCAGCGCGCACACCTCGCGGCTCGCGCCGAGCTGGAGCTGGAGGAAGCGCTGGGAGACGGCGGCCGCGCCGGTCACCACCTCGACCAGGTCGTGCACGGTGGGCTCGGCGGCCCGCGCCCGGTACTCCTCGGCGAGCAGCGTCGCCGCCAGCTCGGCCTTCTCCAGCTCGTGCCGGTGCTGGGTGAGCAGCGCGCCGAGGGCCACCCCGGGCGGCGCGGCCACCCAGCGGCCCGCCCGGCCCGAGGCCTGCGCGGCCAGACCGTGCCGCTCCAGGCGGCGCAGGGCACGCTCGGTCTCCGGCTCGCCCAGCGTGAGCCGGCGCGCCAGGTCGGGCACGTCGGCGGCGCCCACCGACACCAGCGCGCGGTACGCCGCCTCGTGCGTCTCGTCCAGACCTATCGCAGCCAGCATGCGGCGACGTCCCTCCCCGATGCGTTCCGGGCAGGCCGGGCCTCCCGATCGTCCTGGCGCGTCCGCGTCTCCGTGGCGGAAAGCGGCCACGGCGTAAACCCGCCGCGAACATCATCCCCGCAGCACCCGCCGGTCTGCCAAGGTGTCCCCCTGCGTCGGGCGGTCCTCCCGTGGGGGGTGGGGCCGCCCGGCGCTTCGTGCGCCACCCGGGGCCACCCCCGCCCGTGCGGGCCGGAATTTCTTGATGCACCGTTTTCGTACGCCCTGTGCGGTGGACAATAGGGGCATGAGCCAGCAGGGGGAGAGGCACACCGGTCACGGGGCCCGTTCCGGTCAGGAGGACGACTGGTGGGGCCAGTTGTACGACGAGTCGAAGGACGACACGGGCCCGGCCAAGGCCGCCGACACCCTGGACGACCGCTTCGCTTCGGCGTCGGACACGGTGGCGGACGGGGACGGGGCCTCCGGGGGCGCTGAGGGCGCCGAGGGCGGCGGGGCGGGTGCGGGGGCCGATGCGGACGGCCGTGACGCGCACGGTGCCGGGGGCTCCGGACCGCTGGGAGTTCCGGGGCAACGGGGTGAAGTGCCCGGGGGCACGGCGTCGGCTCGGGGGCAGGATGCCGCTTCGGCCCGTGCTCAGGGCCAGGACGCCGCATCGGTCCACGCGGAGAGCGACGCCGTCCCCGGGCAGCGCGACGCCGACCCGGCCGAGCGCGAGCCCGCCCCCGGCCAACGCCAGGACCTCCCGGAATGGTTGACCCCATCGACCCCTCGGCCACCCCGACGCCCCACACCCGAACCCCCGCAGCCGCCCCGGCCGCCGAGGCCCGAGCCACCCCGGCCCCCGGCCCCGGAGCCGCCCCGACGCCCGGCCCCGGAGCCGCCCCGACGCCCGGCCCCGGAGCCAGCCCGGCCCCCGGCCCCGGAACCGCCCCGGCCTCCGGCCCCGGAACCAGCCCGGCCCCCGGCCCCGGAACCACCCCCGCCCGCGCCCCCCGAGCCACCCCGCCACCCGGCGACGGAGACACCCCGGCCCGCGCCCCCCGAGCCCTCCCGCCGCCCGCCGAGCACGGCCTCCTCCGCCTCACCTGCACCGCCTCCATCACCTTCCCCACCCGCCACCCACGGCACCCCCGAGCCCGCCGTTCCCCCGTCACCCTCCGGGCGTACCGCACCCCCTGAGCGCCCCGCGTCACCGCCCGCCCCACCCCTCTCCGAACCGCCCGCCCCACCCTCCTCCGCACTCCCCACCGAACCGCCCCCCGACCGCCCCCACCACCCTCCCGCCTACCGCGCCCCCGCCCCCTGGGCGGCCACCGTCGTCTCCGCCGAGCCCGTCACGTTTCCCTCGGGGCGGCAGATCGAGCCCGCGGGGGCCTCGACGGACGCGGGGCGGGCGTCGAGCGAGGGGAGTCCGATGAGCGGGACCGGTGACGGCGACGGGACGGCGCGGGGCGACACGGAGGTGCCGGTCGGGGTGCCCGCGTACGTGGGGGACGGGCCGCCGACGTACGAGGCGGAGCCGACGGGCCTGCCCGTGGCCGACCCGGACGCCCTGGGCGAGCTGGTCGCGGACACCGTGCTCGACGGGGCCCGCTACGGGGCGAGCACCCTGCGCGCCGCGTCCGTGCGCGGCGACTCGGCCCGGTTCCGGGGCGAGCCGCGCCGCGACGCGCTGCTCACCGCCCGCTTCGGCACCGGCGAGGACGCCCTCGTCCTGGTCGCCATGGCCACCGGCGCCCGCGCCACCCCGGGCGCGCACCGGGCCGCGGCCGACGCCTGCGCCTGGATCGGCCGCGCCGTGGGCCGCAGCCACAGCCGCCTCGCCCAGGACATCCGCGCCGCGCGCCGCGGCGACCTCAAGTCGGGCCTGCACCGCCTCACCGACCGCAGCCTCGGCAAGCTCCGCGCCCGCGCCGCCGAACTCGGCCTGGAACCGGACGAGTACACGGCGACGCTGCGCTGTCTGCTGCTGCCCGCCGACCCCCAGTGCCGCACCCGCGTGTTCTTCGGCGTCGGCGCGGGCGGCCTGTTCCGGCTCCGCGGCGGCGAGTGGCAGGACATAGAGCCCCGCACGGCGGACACGGCGGGCGAGCCCGTCGTCGGCTTCGGCTCACCGCCCGCCGAGACCCCCGACGGCGACCGGCTCACCATGGACCTGGGGATCACCACACCCCCGAGCCCCTACGAGCCCGCGCCCGCACCGCCGCGCGACCCGTTCCGGTTCCGGGCCTCCGTCGCCCGCCCGGGTGACACCCTCCTGCTGTGCAGCGGCGGCCTCGCCGAGCCGCTGCGCGGCGAACCGGAGCTGTCCCGCCACCTCACCCGCAGATGGGCCGAGGGCGGCCCGCCCGGCCTCGCCGCGTTCCTCGCCGACACCCAGGTACGGGTGAAGGGATACGCGGACGATCGCACCGCTGCCGCCGTTTGGGAGGCGTGAGCGCCCTCGCTGTGAATTCATGGATCCAACGAGAGCGAAGGGGTGCATGAAGAGATGGCCAAGCAGAACGTCGCCGAACAGTTCGTCGACATCCTCGTACGCGCCGGAGTCAAACGCCTCTACGGAGTCGTCGGGGACAGCCTGAACCCGGTCGTGGACGCGATCCGCCGCACCAAGGCGATCGACTGGATCCAGGTCAGGCACGAGGAGACCGCCGCGTTCGCGGCCGGCGCGGAAGCCCAGATCACCGGCTCCCTCGCCGCCTGCGCGGGCTCCTGCGGCCCCGGCAACCTGCACCTCATCAACGGCCTCTACGACGCACACCGCTCCATGGCCCCGGTCCTCGCCCTGGCCTCGCACATCCCGTCCTCCGAGATCGGCCTCGGCTACTTCCAGGAGACCCACCCGGACCAGCTGTTCCGCGAGTGCAGTCACTACAGCGAACTGATCTCCAGCCCCAAGCAGATGCCGCGCCTGGTGCAGACGGCCATCCAGCACGCCGTCGGCCGCTCCGGCGTCAGCGTGGTGTCGCTGCCCGGCGACGTCGCCTCCGAGCCCGCCCCGGAGAAGGCCGCCGAGACCGCCCTCGTGACGTCCCGGCCCTCCGTACGGCCCGGCGACACCGAGATCGACAAGCTCGCCGCGATGATCGACGAGGCCGACAAGGTCACCCTGTTCTGCGGCAGCGGCACGGCGGGCGCGCACGCCGAGGTGATGGCGTTCGCCGAGAAGATCAAGTCACCGGTGGGGCACGCCCTGCGCGGCAAGGAGTGGATCCAGTACGACAACCCGTACGACGTCGGCATGAGCGGACTGCTCGGCTACGGCGCCGCGTACGAGGCCACCCACGAGTGCGACCTGCTGATCCTGCTCGGCACCGACTTCCCGTACAACGCCTTCCTGCCCGACGACGTGAAGATCGCCCAGGTCGATGTGCGCCCCGAGAACCTCGGCCGCCGCTCGAAGCTGGACCTCGCCGTCTGGGGCGACGTGCGCGAGACCCTGCGCTGTCTCACCCCGCGCGTCTCGCCGAAGTCGAACCGCAAGTTCCTCGACAAGATGCTGAAGAAGCACGCGGACGCGCTCGAAGGCGTGGTGAAGGCCTACACCCGCAAGGTCGAGAAGCACATCCCGATCCACCCCGAGTACGTCGCCTCCGTCCTCGACGACCTCGCCGCCGACGACGCCGTCTTCACCGTCGACACCGGCATGTGCAACGTCTGGGCCGCCCGCTATCTCTCCCCGAACGGCAAGCGGCGCATCATCGGCTCCTTCAGTCACGGCTCGATGGCCAACGCGCTGCCGCAGGCCATCGGCGCCCAGTTCATCGACCGCGAACGGCAGGTCGTGTCGATGTCCGGCGACGGCGGCTTCTCCATGCTGATGGGGGACTTCCTCACCCTCGTCCAGTACGACCTGCCGGTGAAGGTCGTCCTCTTCAACAACTCGTCCCTGGGGATGGTGGAGTTGGAGATGCTGGTCGCGGGGCTGCCCTCGTACGGCACCAGCAACCACAACCCCGACTTCGCCGCCGTGGCCCGGGCCGCCGGGGCCTATGGCGTCCGCGTCGAGAAGCCCAAGCAGCTCGCGGGCGCCCTCAAGGACGCCTTCGCCCACAAGGGCCCCGCCCTCGTCGACATCGTCACCGACCCCAACGCCCTGTCCATCCCGCCCAAGATCAGCTCGGAGATGGTCACCGGGTTCGCCCTCTCCGCCAGCAAGATCGTCCTCGACGGTGGGGTGGGACGCATGGTGCAGCTGGCCCGCTCCAACCTGCGCAACGTGCCGCGGCCTTGACCCGCGTGGGACGCCCCAGGCCCGCCCCTTCACCGAAACCGGGGCTCCGCCCCGGACCCCGTATCGGCGCTTCGCGCCTCGTCCTCAATCGCCGGACGGGCTATCTATAGCCCTTCCGGCGTTTGAGGAGCGGGGGTCTGGGGCCGCGCCCCGCGAGGACTATGCCGGGGTGAGGCGGAGGGTGAGGATCTGGAAGGGGCGGAGGGTGAGGGGGAGGCCCGCGCCGGAGGTGGGGGCAGGGTGGAGGGGGCGTTCCAGGAGGTCGGTGACGTCGGCCCGGGTGACGGGGAACGACGTCGTCAGGACGGCCCGGGCGCGCCCGCCCCGGGACTCGTACAGCCGCACCACGACATCCCCACTGCGATCCTCGGCGAGCTTGACCGACTCGACGGTCACCCCGGGGTGGTCGACCCGCACGAGGGGCGCCACAGCCGGCGCGGCCGCGACCCGAAGCGGCAGGTTCAGGGCGAGCCCCTCGGCGACGGCGTCCCCCGTCTCGGCCCCGGGCAGCAGCGCGTAGGTGAAGTGATGGGTGCCGACATCGGTGTCGGGGTCGGGGCTGTGGGGCGCGCGCAGCAGCGTGAGCCGGACGGTGGTGCCGAGCCCCTCGGCGTGCGGGGCACGGGTCACGTCGTGCCCGTAGGTGGAGTCGTTGAGGACGGCGACGCCGTAGCCCTCCTCGGCCACCCGCAACCACCGGTGCGCACAGATCTCGAACCGCGCCGCGTCCCAGGAGGTGTTGGCGTGCGTGGGCCGCTGCACATGCCCGAACTGGATCTCCGCGGCGGACCGTTCGGCCTGCACGTCCAGCGGGAACGCGGCCTTGAGCACCTTCTCCGACTCGCGCCACTCGACTTCGGTGACGACGTCGAGGCGGCGGCTGCCCGCGGCGAGCCGCAGCTCCTGCGTGATCCGCGACCCGGCGCCGAAGACCCGGACGACCCGCACGGAGCCCCGCAGCGGCCCGTCCTCGACCAGCTCCACGGACTCGGCCCGGGTGAGGTCGGTGTGCCGGTGGCGGTAGTGCTTGTCGAGGTCCCACGCGTCGTAGTGGGTGGGGTGGTCGGGGTGCAGCTGGAGGAGGTTGCCGCGGCTGCCGGGGGCGAGGACCTCACGGTCGGCGGCCCGGTCGAGGACGGAGGCGAGGAGGCCGTCGGAGTCGATGGTGACCCGCAGGTGCTCGTTGGAGAGCACGATCTCCTGGCCGGTGCGGGTCGCCGAGGTCACGGCGCCTGCCTCCCGCTCCTGCCCCGTAGCCTCCGCGAGCCCGCGCACACCGAGCCCGCCGACGTTCACATGCACGAGCCGCCCCTCGTGCTCGACGACCTCGCTGCGTTCGTACGGCGAGGAGTTGAGCACCGAGGCCTCGCCGCCGCCGAGGTGGCGTACCGCCTCGGCGGTGAGGGAGTCCAGCTCGGCGAGGACGCGGGCGTAGGTGTCGCGGGCCTCGCGGTGCACCCAGGCGATGGAGGAGCCGGGCAGGATGTCGTGGAACTGGTGCAGCAGGACCGTCTTCCACAGCCGGTCCAGATCGTCGTACGGATACGCGTACGCCGCGTCCTTCACGGCGGCCGCCGCACACCACAACTCGGCCTCCCGCAGGGCGTGTTCGGTGCGCCGATTGCCGCGCTTGGTGGCCGCCTGCGAGGTGTACGTCGCCCGGTGCAGCTCCAGATACAGCTCACCGGACCACACCGGCGCCCGCTCGCCGTACTCCTCCTCGGCCGCCGCGAAGAACGCCGAAGGGCGCTCGACCTCGACGCGCGGCGAGCCCTCCAGGGAGCGCAGGCGGCGCGCCCGCTCCAGCATCTCGCGGGTCGGACCGCCGCCGCCGTCGCCCCATCCGAACGGCACCAGGGAGCGGGTCGCACGGCCCTTGTCGGCGAAGTTCCGCTCCGCGTGGGCGAGTTCGGTGCCGTGCAGCTGGGAGTTGTACGTGTCCACCGGCGGGAAGTGCGTGAAGACGCGCGTGCCGTCGATGCCCTCCCACCAGAAGGTGTGGTGCGGCATCTTGTTGGACTGGTTCCAGCTCAACTTCTGGGTGAGGAACCACCGTACGCCCGCGAGCTTCGCCAACTGCGGGAAAGCAGCCGTGTATCCGAAGGAGTCCGGCAGCCAGATCTCCTCCGTCTCGACCCCGAACTCCTCCTGGAAGAACCGCTTCCCGTGCACGATCTGCCGCGCCAGCGCCTCACCGCCCGGCATATTGGCGTCCGACTCCACCCACATCGACCCCACCGGGGCCCAATTGCCCTCCGTGACGGCCTTCTTGATGCGCTCCCAGATGTGCGGCTGGTGCTCCTTCACCCACGCGTACTGCTGCGCCTGCGAGCAGGCGAACACCAGCTCCGGATAGTCACGCGCGAGCGCCGTCACATTGGCGAACGTACGGGACGCCTTGCGCACCGTCTCGCGCAGCGGCCACAGCCACGCCGAGTCGATATGCGCGTGCCCGGCAGCCGATACGCGGTGGGCGCTCGCGGCGGCGGGCCGGGACAGCACGTCGGCCAGCGCGGCCCGGCCCGCGGCGGCGGTCCCCGCCACGTCGTGCAGATCGAGCGCGTCCAGCATGTCCTCGATGGCCCGCAGGATCTCGTGCCGCCGCGGCCTGGCCGGGTCCAGCTCCCGCATCAGCTCGTCGAGGACCTCGATGTCCAGGATCAGCTGCCAGACGTCCTCGTCCAGTACGGCGAGGTCGGCAGCCGCGAATCGGTAGATGGGCCGATCGCCCGCGGTCAGGATGTCGCCGAGCGGGGTCGGTACGAAGTCGTGCAGCACCGTCGGGTTGGCGGCCGCCTCCAGGAGCAGCCGCACCGGCTCGCCGCCCCGCGCGCGGGACGCCACCGGCACATGACGGTTGCGCGGGTGAATGCCCTTCAGCGGCACCCCCGAGGCGTCGTACACCAGGCCCTCCGCCTGGAAGCCGGGGCCCTCCCCGGTGAACCCGGGGTCGATCACCGCCTCCACATGCCGACCCTCCCACTCCCGCGGCACCTCGCCCTCCAGCCGGAACCAGCTCGTCGACCAGGGCTTTCCCCAGTCGGATCCGGCCTCGAACGGCTCGTACGTCTCCGCGAGGGCCTCGCCCACGGGCACCGGCTCGCCCGGCGCGTGCCACACGGACAGGGCGAGGGGCACCCGTGCCGCGTACTGGGCGGGCCTGATGAACTGCCGCAGCGCGCGTTCCAGGCGCTCCTCCACCAGCGGTCGGTCGTCGTGCACAGCGGCTCCTTCGCGTGGTCGCTCACGGGGGTCGACCGGGGGACGGTCGGGGTGTACTCGGCTTCACTTCCCCCCAACCCATCGGCGCATCCGTCTCTTTGATTCTCTTTGATTGACGAATGGACATGAGTGCGTTCTGGCGGGACGGGAATGCATTCCGTGAACGTGTTCGAGTTGGAGACCGGTCGGGGGGCTTGGTCGTGATGGTCATCGGGTGGGCGGGGGTCATGACGAGACACGTAAGAGCAGGAGCTGCCACCGGTTCCGCGGGTTCGGTCGAATCCGTCGGTGCGGTCGAGCCCGGGGCCGGGCGGACGCAGTTGCTGCGGCGGCTCGGGCGCGCCGACCTGCGGGCGGTGCCCGAGGCGCGGGGTGCGCTGCGGGAGCTGTTGCGGCACTGGGGGCGGCCCGGGCGGGCCGAGACGGCGGAGTTGCTGGCCAGTGAGCTGGTCACCAACGCGCTCGTGCATACGGACCGGGATGCGATTCTCACCGCCACGGTGGGGCCGCGGCGGCTGCGGGTCGAGGTCCGGGACTTCGTGGCTCGGCGGCCCCGGCCCCGGGTCCCCGAGGACGCCGAGGACACCCACGGGCGTGGGCTCCTCCTCGTCCAGTCCCTCGCCGACGCGTGGGGGGTGCGGGTGCACGGCGTGGGCAAGGTGGTGTGGTTCGAGCTGGACGCGGGGCCGGGCTGACCTTCGCGGGGCGCCCCAGTCCCGCCCCTTTCCCGAAACCGGGGCTGCGCCCCTGGGCCCCCGCTTGTCGCCGCTTCGCGGCTCGTCCTCAAGCGCCGGACGGGCTGAATACTTCGCCGGGGCGGGCTGGAAGGTACAGCGGGGCGGGCTCAGGGGTGCCCAGCGGGGCGAGGTGTTTCGGGCCCGAGGGTGCCGGGCTTTTGGGTGGCCCCGGGGGAAGGTTGGGCGGGTGGGTGGGAGATAGCCCGTCCGGCGATTGAGGACGAGGCGCGGAGCGCCGATAAGCGGGGTGCCCCCGGCCGAGCCGTCACCCGAACTGCTGCTCGAGATCCTTCAGCTTCTGCTCCAGCGAGTCGAGCCGGGGCAACGTCTGGGTGTCGTCCTCGGCGGTGAGATCGACGGTGACGGGACGGGACGGGTCATTCGGCACGGCCTGAAGGGAGGGCCGGTGCCGTACGGGAAGCTCGTCCTGGGGCGGCGGGGATGGCGGTGGCGCCGCTATGGCAGGGTCCGCGCCGACCTGCGCGGACCCACCCGAGGAGCCGACCTGGACGTCCACCTGACGACCCCCGCGCCCGTGGTACCCGCGATGCCCCCGGCTGATGGCCTTGAGCTGCGCCCGCTCCAGCTTCTCCTGGTCCCGCCGCCGCGTCCGCGCCTGCTCCTTCTCGCGCCGGTCCTCCCGGACCTCCTCGACGGCCTCGTCGAGGGTGCGTACGCCTTCGAGCAGCATCAGCGACCACGCGCCGAAGGTCTCCCGGGGCGCCCGCAGCCACCGCACGATGCGGATCTGCGGCAGCGGCCGCGGCACGAGCCCCTGCTCGCGCAGCGCGGCCCGGCGGGTCTGCTTCAGGGCCCGGTCGAAGAGGACGGCCGCGGACAGCGACATCCCGGCGAAGAATTGCGGGGCACCCGCGTGCCCGATGCCGCGCGGCGCGTGCACCCAGTTGAACCAGGCGGCGGCCCCCGCGAACGTCCACACCAGGAGCCGGGAGCCGAGCGCGGCGTCACCGTGGCTGGCCTCGCGCACCGCGAGGACGGAGCAGAACATGGCGGCGCCGTCGAGGCCGAAGGGGACCAGGTACTCCCAGCCGCCGGAGAGGTTCAGATTCTGTCGGCCGAAGCCGACGAGGCCGTGGAAGGAGAGGGCGGCGGCGACCGCCGCGCAGCAGAAGAGGAGGACGTAGGAGGCGGTGCCGTAGACGGCTTCCTTGCGCCTGCGGCGCTCCTCGTTGCGCTCCCACGAGTCGTCGCTGGTGGCCACTTTCGCCTGGGCCTTCCTGCCCCGCGCGAGTACCGCCACCGCGACTGCCATGCCCAGGAGCAGGATCCCGCCGGGCAGCAGCCAGTCCAGCGATATGTCGGTCAGTCTCATCTGGCGTCCCTTGCGTCGCGTAGGGCGAGTTCGGGCGCCATAGTGGCCCACCCCGCACGGCGCCCAAGGCGGTTTTCCGGCAAGAGGACGCCAAGGGGGTGGTGAAGGCCGTGCCGAGCGCCGAATACGTCGAACTCATGCGGGAGAGGCTGGAATTGGGTTCGAATAAAACGCGCGCGAAGGGGTGGTTCGGGGAGGGGGCGGTGTACGGGCGGGCCCTCGCGGGCCCGGCGGGGGTGTCCGGGGGCCGCCGGGGCGTCAGCTCGCGGCGTCGGCCGTCAGCCGGGCGACGCGGTCCGCGTCACACATACGGGGGCAGGTGACGCAGGTGTCGGCGGGCCGCAGCGTGTAGAACATGCAGCAGCTCGCGCGGTCCCGGGTGGGCAGCTTCTCGCCGTTCGGCCCGGTGAGTTCGCGGAACGCGGCCGTGCCGACGTACGGCTTCGTGGCGCCGGGGAGCAGCTGCTCCAGCTCGGTCGTGGCGCGCTGCTCCTCGCCGAGGAGGTGGGCCACGTACCAGAGACCCTCGACGATCTCGTCCGTGGCGACGGCCCACAGCGCCCGGCCCCGGCGCCGCATGCGCGGTCCGAAGCCGTCGAGCAGCGGCCCCATGTGCTCCGCCACGGCCGCCCGCAGCTCGGCGCGCAGCGCCTCCTCGTCCGCCACGACGCGGGCGCCGGGCAGCGCGGCCGCCGGGTCGTCCGGCAGGCAGACGAAGCCGCCCGGCCGGACGGCGAACTTGCCGAGGGCGCGCTGGAAGAAGACGTTCCCGACGGGGTAGCTCGGCACCCGGCGCTGGAGGAACCACGGCACCGTGAACAGCAGCGTGGCGGGCCAGGCGTACCGGTGCAGCGCGAAGCTGGCGACGACGTCCGGGCGGGCCTGCTGGCCGTAGTCCTTGAGGACCTGCGCGTCGTCCCAGGCGAGGAACTCCTCGAACGCGGACCCGGCCTCCGCGAGCCCGGCTGCCCCGACCCAGCCCCCGCCCCGCGGCGGCTGTTCGTCCTCGGCCAGCTCCTGGATGCGCAGCCCGGGGAACACCTCGGTGAGGCGGGCATAGGCGGCGGTGACGGGGCTCTGAGCGCGCTCCGTACGTCGAGCGCCGCTTTCCAGGGTGGGAACGGACATGCGCGGGGACCACCGAATCACGATCGATTGCAGGTAAGCCTAACCTTACCCAACATGATCGAGGTTTCAACTGCGGTCGTGTCCGCCTATGGTGCTTCTCGTACGTTTCGGACGGACGGGGCGCGGAAGCGCGGGAGGCAGGCGTGGAGCGGGCGGGAGCGCGGACGGCGGATGTGACCGCCATGCGCGCCGCCGGGCGCGTGCCGGAACAGCCCGACGCGCGGCAGGTGGACGCGGTGGCGCGGGGCGAGCACACGCACGGCGGCCCCGACGGCGACGCGGGCGGCGACGCCCCCGACGCGCCGGGCGACGCCGTCTCGGACATACCGGCCCGCCACCTCGGCGTACCGCCCCCGCGCAAGCCCATGCAGCGCACCTCCGTGCGCGGCCAGGTGCTCGACGCCCTGCGCGCCGCACTGGTCGGCGGCGAGCTGGCGCCGGGCGAGGTGTACTCCGCCCCGGCCCTCGGCGAGCGCTTCGGGGTCTCGGCGACGCCCGTGCGCGAGGCGATGCAGCAGCTCGCGCTCGAAGGCGCGGTGGAGGTGGTCCCCAACCGCGGCTTCCGGGTCACCCGGCGCGGGGCGCGTGAGCTGGGGGAGCTGGCGGAGGTGCGGGCCCTGATCGAGGTGCCGGTGATGCTGCGGCTCGCCCGCAGCGTGCCCGGGGAGGCGTGGGCGCGGCTGCGCCCCCTGGCCGAGGCGACCGTGGCCGCCGCGGCCTGCGCCGACCTCGCCCGCTACGCCGAGGCGGACCGGGCCTTCCACGGCGCCCTGCTCGCCCTCTCCGGCAACCAGCAGCTCGTCCAGGTCGCGGACGACCTGCACCGCCGCTCCCAGTGGCCCCTGGTGACGGGCCCCGTCGCGGGCCGCCGCGCCGACCTCGTGGCCGACGCGGCCGAACACATGGCCCTCCTGGACGCCCTGGTCGCCCGCGATCTCCCGGTGGTCCAGTCCCTGGTGCGCGAGCACTTCACGGGCGGCGACGTCTGACCTGGCGGCGACGCACCGGGCGGGAAGGCCCGAGCGGTCGGCGACGTCCGCCCCGGCCGTCGCGCCGCTGCTGTCTCAAGTCACCGGTGACTCAAGCCGCCGGTGCCGGAGGCGTCAGCTGTGCCGCCAGCCACGAGGGCACCCCGCCCAGGAGGCGGAACAGCCGGGTCGCCTCGGCGCGCAGCCGGGACGCCTCCGGTTCGGGCTCCGCGTCCGCGAGGGCGGCGAGGGCCGGGGCCGTGCCGACGAGGAAGCCGAGTTCCTCGCGGATGCGCAGGGACTCCGAGAAGCCGTGCCGGGCGTCGGCCAACTCGCCCTCGCGCAGGGCGAGTCCGGCCAGGTGGCGCCAGGTGAAGGAGAGCAGCAGCGGGTCGTCGTGGGCGGTGGCGCCGGCGTGGGCGCGGCGGTAGGCGGCGCGGGCGGCCTGCGGGGAGTCCGCGATGTGCTCGGCGATCAGGCCGCGGCGGAAGTCGAGAAGAGGGCGCCCGGAGGAGCCGGGAGCGAGCAGCGCGGCGGCCCTGCCGAGCGCGGTGCGGGCCTCGTCGGCCCGGTCCCGTACGCCCAACACCGTGGCGGCGTACGCAAGTTGGCCGCGCTCGCAGGCCGCGGCGCCGCGGGCGTCGTCATCGTCGGCGACCGCCTCCGCCGTCCGCAGGCTGTCCTCGGCCTCGTCCCAGCCGTCGCCGGTGAACAGGCAGCGCTCGATGAGGAGCGAGGTTCTCTGGACGGCGACGTCCGCGCCCTCGCGGGTGGCGAGCAGCGCCGCCGCGTCGGTCCAGCAGCCGCGCGAGCGCAGCCGCCATACCGCGGTCTGGAGTGGATCGTTCGAAGCGTTCGTTCCGGTACCAGACATGGCGGTATGCGCCACGTTGCCCTCCCCTAGCGCGCCATTGAGCTGTTGAGTCGTGGGCGAATCTCAGCACGGATCGGCGCGCTCGGCCAAGGGGATGGGTGAAAGATTTCACAAACGAGGGGGAACGAGAGCCGAGGGACGGGCGGAGACCGCGGGGCCGGGGAGGCGCCCGCGGCCCCTGGGAATCGGCCCGGGGGCCTCAACTCATGCGCAGGGCCAGGAAGAAGTCCAGCTTGTCCTCAAGTCGGGAAAGGTCACGGCCCGTCAACTGCTCGATACGCCCGACCCGGTAGCGCAGTGTGTTGACGTGCAGGTGCAGCCGGGTCGCACAGCGCGTCCAGGAGCCGTCGCAGTCGAGGAACGCCTCCAGGGTCGGAATGAGCTCGGCGCGGTGCCTGCGGTCGTACTCGCGCAGCGGGTCGAGCAGGCGCGCGGTGAACGCGCGGCGCACGTCGTCGGGCACGAAGGGCAGCAGAAGCACGTGCGAGGCCAGCTCCTGGTGGCCCGCCGCGCACACCCGCCCCGGCCGCGCCGCGGCGACCCTGCGGGCGTGCCGGGCCTCCTCCAGGGCGCCCCGCAGCCCCTCCGCCGAGTGCACGGACGCGCTGACGCCGATCGTGAGCCGGCCGTCGTCCGCGAGGCCCGCGGAGAGCGGCTCCCGCACGGCCGTGAGCAGCGTGTCCGCGAGCAGCCCCGGCTCGGCGCCGTCGGCCTCGGCGGCCAGCGCGGGCAGCGGCACGAGCGCGATGGCCTCGTCGCCGGTGTGGGCCACGGCGATCCGGTCGGACGGGTCGGGCCCGGCCGCCGCCGGGTCGACCAGGATCTCCTCGAGGAGCGACTGGGCCACCGGGCCGCCCTCGATCCCCGCGCCGTCGGTGCCGTCGGCGGCGTCGGTGGCGTTCCACTCGACCCGCGCCACCACGACCTGCCAGTGCGGCGCCGACCCGAGCCCGGGAAGCAGCACCGGCGCCGCGACCCGCAGGCGTGCCGCGATCTCGGCGGGCGCCGCGCCCGTCTGGACCAGTTCGAGGACCTCCTGGGCGAGGCGGCGCCGGACCGTGCGCGCCGCGTCCCTGCGGTCCCGCTCGACGGCGATCAGCTGGGTGACGCCCTGGAGCAGGTCGAGCCGCTCCTCGGGCCAGTCGCCCGCGTCCGCCTCGACGGCGAGCAGCCAGTCCGAGAGGACCGTCTCGCGCACGTCCCGCGACGCGCCGACCGCGCCCCTGCCGCTGGACCGAATGGGGAACAGGGAGTACGTCAGGCCGTCCACGCTCACCCGGTGCGGGCCCCGGCGCCCCGTCCTGGCGGCGGCGAGCTGCTCCCCGGCGAGCCGCGCGCAGACCGCCGGGGGCAGGGCGGGGCCCGCCGTGCCCGCCCCGGCGATGGGCCGTCCTGCGGGGGAGAGCACCCAGGCCCGCAGGTCCAGGTCGGTGCCGAGCAGATCGAGGACCACGTCGGGGCCGCCGCCCGCCGGGCCCGAGGTCATCAGGCGGCGGTGGCGGTCCACCACGGCCGCCAGGTCCCCGGCGCGCTCGCCGGACACCTGGCGTACGACGTGCTCGGTGATCGTCGCGAACGCCACCGACTCGTTGACCGCGAACAGCGGCAGGCGGTGGCGGGCGCAGGCCTCGACGAGGTCGTCGGGGACGGCGCCCAGCTCCGCCTCGCCCGCGGCCAGTGCGGCGACCCCGGCGGCTGCGAGAATACGTACAAAAGGCTCGGTGTCCGAGGCGTCCCTGCGCCAGGCGAGACCGGTGAGCACCAGCTCGCCGCCCGCGAGGTAGCGGCTGGGGTCGCGCAGGTCCGTGGTCATCACGCCACGCACGGTGCGGTCCAGCTCGTCCTCGCCGCCGAGCAGCCTGAGGCCCAGCGCGTCGGTGTCAAGGAGTGCGCGCAGCCGCATGGTGTCGTCGCCGCCGATCTGTCTCGATTTCATGTGTGGCCGAGGTCCCGGACGAAACCCGGGGCCGCGGAGTCCCGAAGGCGCCGCGGTTTCTAGAGGGAATCCGCGAGGTTACTGGGGACCGTTCTTCATACGAATCTACAAGACTCGCGCCTTGGCCAGCCAACTCCTTCATGGTTTCGGTGACTGACCCCATCGGACGACCGGGCGGTGTACTTGCCCCACTCCGCGTTAACAGCACATGAACGAGTAGTCGAGAGGCGAAGGACCGCCTCGGCCAGAACGTTGGCCGGAACGCTCGCCCCGGCTCGTCAGCCTAGTAAGCCCCGGTCGGCTCCCCAGCGGGATCCGGCCGCCAGGCACGATCACGAAGAGAGAGCCACTCATGGACTTCCTTCGCCCCGCCAGCTGGGAGGAGGCGCTCGCCGCGAAGGCCGAGCACCCCACCGCTGTGCCGATTGCGGGTGGCACCGATGTCATGGTCGAGATCAACTTCGACCACCGGCGTCCGGAGTACCTGCTGGACCTCAACCGCATCGGTGAGCTGCGGGAGTGGGAGGTCGGTGCGGACACCGTCCGGCTCGGCGCCTCGGTCCCGTACACGGACATCATGGAGAACCTGCGCGCGGAGCTGCCCGGCCTCGCGCTCGCCTCGCACACGGTCGCCTCGCCGCAGATCCGCAACCGCGGCGGCGTCGGCGGCAACCTCGGCACCGCGTCCCCGGCCGGGGACGCCCACCCGGCGCTGCTCGCCGCCGACTGCGAGGTCGAGGCGGAGTCCGTACGCGGCTCCCGCCTGATCCCGATCGACGCGTTCTACACCGGCGTGAAGCGCAACGCCCTCGCGCCGGACGAGCTGATCCGGGCCGTGCACATCAAGAAGGCCGACGGACCGCAGCAGTACTCCAAGGTGGGTACGCGCAACGCCATGGTCATCGCCGTGTGCGCCTTCGGCATCGCGCTGCACCCCGAGACCCGGACCGTGCGGACCGGCATCGGCTCCGCCGCCCCGACGCCCATCCGGGCGAAGGCGGCCGAGGAGTTCCTGAACGCGGCGCTCGAAGAGGGCGGCTTCTGGGACAACAGGAAGATCATCACCCCGTCGGTCGCCAAGCAGTTCGCGGAGCTCGCCTCCGGCGCCGCCAACCCGATCGACGACGTGCGCGGCACGGCGAACTACCGCCGCCACGCCGTCGGGATCATGGCCCGCCGCACGCTCGGCTGGACCTGGGAGTCGTACCGCGGCAACGGCCGCAGCACTGAGGGAGTCGCATAATGCGCGTGAACTTCACGGTCAACGGCCGTCAACAGGAAGCCGACGACGTGTGGGAGGGCGAGTCCCTGCTGTACGTGCTGCGCGAGCGCATGGGCCTGCCGGGCTCCAAGAACGCCTGCGAGCAGGGCGAGTGCGGTTCCTGCACGGTCCGCCTCGACGGCGTGCCGGTGTGTTCGTGCCTGGTCGCGGCCGGGCAGGTGGAGGGCCGCGAGGTCACCACCGTCGAGGGCCTCGCCGACTACGCCAAGCACCGCGAGAGCGCCCACCCGGGCGGCGGCTGCGCCTCCGGCGCCTGCGGCACCTCGCTCCAGGACGCCCAGCAGTGGCGCGCCAAGGGCCAGGACTCGCAGACCGGCGAGGGCGCGATCTCCCCGGGCGCAGCCCTCTCCCCGATCCAGCAGGCGTTCATCGACGCGGGCGCCGTCCAGTGCGGCTTCTGCACCCCCGGTCTGCTGGTCGCGGCCGACGAGCTCCTGGAGCGCAACGACACGCCGTCGGACGCGGACATCCGCGAGGCGCTCTCCGGCAACCTCTGCCGCTGCACCGGTTACGAGAAGATCCTCGACGCGGTCCGCCTGGCTGCGGCCCGCCAGGGAGAGGCGGTCTGATCATGGCTGGCACCACCACTGGCATCCCTGCCAACGTCACCCAGGGCTCCCAGACGAAGGGCGGCGTCGGCGAGTCGATGCTGCGCCCCGACGGCACCCTGAAGGTCACCGGCGAGTTCGCCTACTCCTCGGACATGTGGCACGAGGAGATGCTCTGGGGCCAGGCCCTGCGCTCCACGGTCGCCCACGCCGAGATCGTGTCCATCGACACCTCCGAGGCCCTGGCCCTCTCCGGCGTCTACGCCGTCCTGACGGCCGACGACCTGCCGGCCGCGAAGAACTACGGCATGGAGTACCAGGACACCCCCGTCCTCGCCTACGGCAAGGTCCGCCACCACGGCGAGCCGGTCGCCCTGGTGGCAGCGGACCACCCGGAGACCGCGCGCCGCGCCGCCGCGAAGATCAAGATCGAGTACCGCGAGCTGCCGGTCATCACGGACGAGGCGTCCGCGACCGCTCCCGACGCGGTCCTGGTCCACGAGAACCGCGGCGACCACCACGCCGGGCACTCCCCGCACCCGAACATCGTGCACCGCCAGCCGATCATCCGCGGCGACGCCGCCGAGGCCGCCAAGAAGGCCGACGTGATCGTCAAGGGCGAGTACACCTTCGGCATGCAGGACCAGGCCTTCCTCGGCCCGGAGTCCGGCCTCGCGGTGCCCGCCGAGGACGGCGGCGTCGACCTGTACGTCGCCACCCAGTGGCTGCACTCGGACCTCAAGCAGATCGCCCCCTGCCTCGGCCTGCCCGAGGAGAAGGTCCGCATGACGATGGCCGGGGTCGGCGGCGCGTTCGGCGGCCGCGAGGACATCTCCATGCAGATCCTCGCCTCCGTGCTCGCGCTGCGCACGGGCAAGCCGGTGAAGATGGTCTACAACCGGTACGAGTCCTTCTTCGGCCACGTCCACCGGCACCCGGCGAAGCTGTACTACGAGCACGGCGCCACCAAGGACGGCAAGATCACGCACATGAAGTGCAAGATCGTCCTGGACGGCGGCGCCTACATGTCCTCGACCCCCTCGGTCGTCGGCAACGCCTCGTCCCTCTCGGTCGGCCCGTACGTCATCGACGACGTGGACATCGAGGCGATCGGCCTCTACACCAACAACCCGCCCTGCGGCGCCATGCGCGGCTTCGGCGCGGTCCAGGCGTGCTTCGCGTACGAGGCCCAGATGGACAAGCTGGCCGCGAAGCTGGGCATGGACCCGGTGGAGTTCCGGCAGAAGAACGCGATGGAGCAGGGCACGATCATGCCGACCGGGCAGCCGGTCGACTCGCCCGCCCCCGTCGCCGAACTCCTGCGCCGGGTCAAGGCCCGCCCCATGCCGCCGGAGCGCCAGTGGGAGTCCAGCGAGGGCGCCGACGTCCGCGCGCTGCCCGGCGGTCTGTCCAACACCACCCACGGCGAGGGCGTCGTCCGCGGCGTCGGCTACGCGGTCGGCATCAAGAACGTCGGCTTCTCCGAGGGCTTCGACGACTACTCGACCGCGAAGATCCGCATCGAGGTCATCAACGGCGAGGCCGTGGCCACCGTGCACACCGCGGCGGCCGAGGTCGGCCAGGGCGGCGTCACCATCCACGCGCAGATCGCCCGCACCGAACTCGGCGTCCAGCAGGTCACCATCGCCCCCGCCGACACCCAGGTGGGCTCGGCCGGATCGACCTCCGCGGGCCGCCAGACGTACATGACCGGCGGCGCCATCAAGAACTCCTGCGAGATCGTCCGCGAAAAGGTCCTGGAGATCGGCCGGCGCAAGTTCGGCTCGTACCACCCGGCCTGGGCGAGCGCCGAACTCCTCCTGGAGGGCGGCAAGGTCGTCACCGACGGCGGCGAGGCCCTCGCCTCGATCGTGGACGTCCTGGAGGACGAGGCCGTGGAGGTGGAGGAGGAGTTCAGGCACCGCCCCACCGAGGCCTTCGACCTGCGGACCGGACAGGGCAACGGCCACGTCCAGTACGCCTTCGCCGCGCACCGCGCGGTCGTCGAGGTCGACACCGAGCTCGGCCTCGTCAAGGTCATCGAGCTGGCCTGCGCCCAGGACGTCGGCAAGGCGGTCAACCCGCTCTCCGTCATCGGCCAGATCCAGGGCGGCACCACGCAGGGCCTGGGCGTCGCGGTGATGGAGGAGATCATCGTCGACCCGAAGACCGCGAAGGTGAAGAACCCCTCCTTCACGGACTACCTCCTCCCGACCATCCTCGACACCCCGACCATCCCGGTCGACTACCTGGAGCTCGCCGACCCGCACGCGCCCTACGGCGTACGCGGCATCGGCGAGGCCCCCACCCTCTCCTCGACCCCGGCGGTCCTCGCGGCGATCCGCGCGGCCACGGGTCTGGAGCTCAACAAGACGCCGGTACGTCCCGAGCACCTCACCGGCACCTGAGCCCTCCGGGGCCACGGAAAAAGGGAACCGGGGGACGAGAGTCCCCCGGCCCCCTCTCCTCAAGTTCGTCTCGGGCCGTCCCCCGGGTCGTGCAGCCAACGCACCATCCCAAATCCCGCAGCTCTGCGGGTGCCCCTGTGAACCTTGGGAGTAGGCACCATGACCCAGCAGTCAGTGGAGCCGAAGACCACCGCGGAGGACGCGGGCTCCGGCTCACGCGTCCCCGCCGGACGGTCTTGGCTCGACCGGTACTTTCACATATCCCTCAGAGGATCGACGGTCGCGCGTGAGGTGCGCGGCGGCATCACCACCTTCATGGCGATGGCGTACATCGTCCTGCTCAACCCGCTGATCCTGTCCGGCAAGGACGCGGCGGGCGACACGATGGGGCAGAAGGCCCTCATCACCGCGACGGCCTTCGCCGCGGCCGTCACCACCCTGCTCATGGGCTTCGTCGGCAAGGTGCCGCTGGCCCTGGCCGCCGGGCTCTCCGTCTCCGGCGTCATCGCCTCGCAGGTCGCGCCCGAGATGACCTGGCCGCAGGCCATGGGCATGTGTGTGATGTACGGCGTGGTGATCATGCTCCTTGTCGTCACCGGGCTGCGCGAGATGATCATGAACGCGATACCGCTCGCGCTCAAGCACGGCATCACCATGGGCATCGGCCTGTTCATCGCCATCATCGGCCTGGTCAAGGGCGGCTTCGTCCACCAGGGCAAGGCCACCCCGCTGACCCTCGGCCCGGGCGGCGAGCTCCAGGGCTGGCCCGTCCTGCTCTTCGCTGGGACCCTGCTCCTGATCTTCATGCTGCAGGCCCGCAACACCCCCGGCGCCATCCTGATCGGCATCGTCACCGGCACCGTCGTCGCCGTCGCCCTGAACGCGATGGACGTCATCAACCCCAAGCAGTGGGCCAACGGCGCCCCCGAGCTGCACGGCAGCGCGGTCTCCACGCCCGACTTCTCGCTCTTCGGGGACGTCGAGTTCGGAGGCTGGGGCGAGGTCGGCGCGATGACGGTCGGCATGATCGTCTTCACCCTGGTGCTCGCGGGCTTCTTCGACGCGATGGCGACGATCATCGGCGTCGGCACGGAGGCCAACCTGGCCGACGACAAGGGCCGCATGCCCGGCCTGTCCAAGGCGCTGTTCATCGACGGCGCCGGCGGCGCCATCGGCGGCGTGGCGGGCGGCTCGGGACAGACCGTCTTCGTCGAGTCCGCGACCGGCGTCGGCGAGGGTGCCCGTACGGGCCTCGCCTCCGTCGTGACCGGCCTGTTCTTCGCGGCCTGCCTGTTCTTCACGCCCGTCACCGCGATCGTCCCGCAGGAGGTCGCGTCCGCCGCGCTCGTCGTCATCGGAGCGATGATGATGATGAACGCACGGCACGTCGACTGGGCCGACCGCGCCACCGCGATCCCGGTGTTCCTGACCGTGGTCCTGATGCCCTTCACGTACACCATCACCACCGGTGTCGCGGCGGGTGTCATCTCCTGGGTCGCCATCAAGATCGCTCAGGGCAAGGCACGGGAGATCGGGGCCTTCATGTGGGGCCTGACCCTGATCTTCATCGTGTACTTCGCCCTCAGCCCCATCGAAAGCTGGATGGGCGTCCACTGAGGCGCCGCCCGCCCCGCACACGACCGTGGGGAGCCTCTCGGGGAGGCTCCGCAGAGCCCTTGAGGAGACCGACATGCTGGACATCGCCGAAGAGCTGAACCGGTGGGTCGAGCAGGGACGTGACTTCGCCGTCGCCACCGTCGTGGCCGTCGGCGGGAGCGCGCCCCGGCAGCCCGGTGCCGCCCTCGCCGTCGACAGCGACGGTACGGCGATCGGGTCGGTCTCCGGGGGTTGTGTGGAGGGAGCGGTGTACGAGCTGTGCCGGCAGGCGCTCGACGACGGCGACACCGTCGTCGAACGCTTCGGCTACAGCGACGACGACGCCTTCGCCGTGGGCCTGACCTGCGGTGGAGTCATCGACATCCTGGTCACACCGGTCCGCGCGGACTCGCCCGCGCGGCCGGTGTACGCCGCCGCCCTCGCCGCCGCGGCCCGGGGCGAGGCGGCCGCGGTCGCCCGGATCACGGAGGGGCCCGCCGAGCTGATGGGGCGGGTGCTGCTCGTCCGTGCGGACGGCGGGGGCGGGCTCGCGGGGGTCGCGCACGGGGACGGGCCCCCGGACGAGGCCGCGCCGGGCGGCGCCGCCGCGTACGAAGGCGGGCTCGGCGGGCATCCCGAGCTGGACCGGACCGTGGCGGGCGAGGCCCGCGCGATGCTGGACGCGGGGCGCACCGGCACCGTCGGGATCGGCGCGGACGGCTCCCGCTGCGGGCAGCCCCTGACCGTCCTCGTCGAGTCCTCCGTGCCGCCGCCCCGGATGATTGTCTTCGGAGCCATCGACTTCGCCTCGGCCCTCGTCCGCGTCGGCAAGTTCCTCGGCTACCACGTCACCGTGTGCGACGCGCGGCCCGTCTTCGCCACGCCCGCACGCTTCCCCGACGCCGACGAGATCGTCGTCGAGTGGCCGCACGAGTACCTGGAGCGCACCGAGGTCGACGGCCGCACCGTGCTGTGCGTCCTCACCCACGACGCCAAGTTCGACGTGCCGCTGTTGCGGTGCGCGCTGCGGCTTCCGGTGGCCTATGTGGGGGCGATGGGGTCGCGCCGCACCCACCAGGACCGCAACCGCCGACTGCGTGAAGTCGGCGTCACCGAGCTGGAGTTGACCCGGCTCCGGTCGCCCATCGGGCTCGACCTCGGGGCGCGTACGCCGGAGGAGACGGCGCTGTCCATCGCTGCGGAGATTGTCGCATCGCGGCGGGGTGGCAGTGGGGTTTCGCTCGCCGGGGCGCACACGCCCATCCACCATGACGGAACGCGGGAGTTGGGTGGGCGGATCGGGTCGGTCGCCTGAGGTTGGCCCCGGGCGGTGTCCCCGGACGGGGTTGCCGTCTGTCGCGCCGCGCGCTCGTCCTCAATCGCCGGACGGGCTCAAACTCTTCCCCTGGAACGTGAAGTGAACGTCTGTCAGGTCCTCCGAGAGGGTCCACAGGCGGCTTGCGGTCTCGGGGTTCGTGGCTCGGGGGGAGAGCTGTACCCGCTTCGGGGTGCCGCGTAGTTCCGCCATGCCGTCGGGGCCGATGAAGTCGCCGCTTCGGGCCTCGGGGGCCGTCGCCGCGTAGAGCTGGGGGAGCGCGCCCCGGGCGGGGGGCTGGGCGAAGGGCTTGAGGAGGCGGCCGAAGAGGAACTTGACCAGGCCGGTCGGGGCGGTCGTCTGGAGGTTGGTGGCCGTGTAGCCGGGGTGGGCGAGCACGCTGCGGACGGGGCTGCCCGCCTCGGTCAGGCGGCGGTGGAGCTCGTGGCCGAAGACGGCGCCCGCGAGCTTCGACTGGTTGTAGTACGCCATGGGGGCGTACCCGCGCTCGCCGGAGAGGTCGTCGAAGAACAGGCTGCCCTGCCGGTGGTTCGTCGAGGTCACGTTCACCACGCGGGAGTTGTCGCCCGTGGACAGCAGGTCGAGCAGCAGTCCGGTGAGGGCGAAGTGGCCCAGATGGTTGGCGGCGAACTGCAGTTCGTGGCCCTGGGCGCTGAGCGTCCGTGGCGGGGCCATCACGCCCGCGTTGTTGATGAGGACGTCCAGGCGCGGGTGGTCGGCCCGCAGGCGGGTGGCGAAGGCGTGCACCGAGTCGAGGTCGGCCAGGTCCAGGGCGCGTACCTCCAGGCGGGCCTTCGGCTGGTCCGCGGTGATGTCGGCGGCCGCCCGCAGGCCCTTCGCCTCGTCCCGCACCGCGAGGATCACGTGTGCGCCCCGGTGGGCGAGGGCTCGGGTGGTCGCCAGGCCGAGGCCGCTGTTGGCCCCGGTGACGACGTACACCCGGCCGGTCAGATCCGGTATGCGGGCGGCGTCCCAGCCGCCCTTCCGCGTCTGCTGCCGCCCGTGCTGCTGCCCGTGTCGCTGACTCTGCCGCTGCGTCATGCGGCACATGCTGCCTCGCATGACACCGAGTGTCAATGCGCTACCGAGTGCCATGCAAGGCATCGCATGTAGCATGACGGGGTGAGTTCTCGCCGTGAAATCAGCCTGGCCGAGCGCAAGCGTCAGCTCGTCGCGGACGAATTGACCGAAGCGGCGCTGCAGTTGCTCGCCCTGAAGGGGTTCGACGCCGTCACCGTCGACGAGATCGTGGGTGCGGCGGGCGTCTCCAAGCGGACGTTCTTCCGGTACTTCGCGTCCAAGGAGGACGTCGTCGTCCAGTTCCTCGCGGACATGGGCACCGGCATGTGCGCGGAGCTGGCCGCACGGCCCGCGGGGGAGCGCCCGTCGGAGGCGCTGCGGCACGCCGTATGGGTCCCGCTCGGCGAGTGCGCCCACCACTCCGAGCGGGCGCTGCGCGTGGTCCAGCTGATCCTCGGGACGCCCGCGCTGCTCGCCCGCTTCCTGGAACGGCAGGCGCAGTGGCGCGACGACCTGGCGGCGGAACTGGCCCGCCGTGAGGACCTCGACGCCGCGGCCGACCTGTACCCGCGCCTGGCCGCCGGGATGGCCCTGAACGCCTTCGACGCCGTGCTGCACCGCTGGAGCGGCAGCGACGGCACGGAGGACCCGGCGGGCCTGACGGACCAGGCGTTCGCCGTCGTCGCCCCCGCCCTTGACGTGGGGGTTCGGCGGGGCTGAAGGGGGCTGCGGGGGGCTTCCGGGAGCTGTGGGGCGGCGTTCAGGTCACGGGACCGGGACCGGCCTCCGGGGTGCGTGGGGCGCGGGCTGCCCCTGGTTTCCCGGTGTGAGGGTGCGGGCGTGCGCAAGACCCGCGAGACGGGGCCCGCGCCCTTCCGTGAGGCTCGGCGGCTCGGGCACCATGAGGAGGATGGAGCGGCAACAGCACGCCAGGCTGGACGAGTTGATGCGCGACCCCTATCCGCTGTACGCGCGCGCCCGGCGTGCCGAAGGGCTCACCTATGTGCCCGAGCTACAGGCCTGGCTGGTCGCCAGGGACGCCGATGTCCGCGAGGTGCTGCGCAGGCCGGACGTGTTCTCGTCCGCCAACGCGGTGCGCCCGGACGCCGTTCCCTCGCCCGCGGCCCTCGCCGTCCTGAGCCAGGACCCGGGCGGCGGCACCCGCCGCCGCGTCGTCATCACCGCCGACGGCCCCGCGCACCAGCGCCTGCGCGCGCCCATCGTCCGCGGTCTCTCCCCGGCCAGGGTGGCCGCCGTGCTGCCGTACGTGAGCGAGCGGGCGACGGCCCTCGTCGACGCCCTCGCCGCGGCGGGGCCCGGCGGGCGGGGCGGGCCGCGCGTGGACGTGATGGAGGCGTACGCGTTACGGCTGCCGGGGCAGGTGATCGCGCGGGTCCTCGGCTTCGACCCGCAGGACGTGCCGGTGATCGTGCGCGGCGGCCACAGCTCCGAGCAACTGCTGTTCCGGCCGCTCCCGGAGGACGAGCAGATCGCGGCGGCCCAGGACACGGTGGCGCTGCGGCGGCTCCTGGAGGGCTACGTAGAGGACCGGCACGCCGCTCCGCGCGACGACCTGTGCAGCGAGATGGTCACCTCGCTCGTCCCCGACGACGGGGACCCGGACGACGGCGACGCCGAGGCCGACGACGTGGGCCCCGCGCTGACCCTCGGGCAGCGCGCCGAGCTGGTCGCGCACCTGCACAACTTCCTGGTCGCCGGGCACCTGACCACCACGGCGCTGATCGGCACGACCCTGCTGCACCTGCTGCGCCACCCCGCGCAGTGGAAGCTGGTGTGCGAGGAGCCGGAGCGCATCCCGGCCGCCATCGAGGAGGCGGCCCGCTACGACACCGCCCTCCAGGGCTTCCGCCGGGTCACGACCCGCGCCGTCACCCTCGCGGGCACCGAACTCCCGGCGGGCGCCGAGGTCCTTGTCGGCTTCGGCTCGGCGGGGCGCGACGCGGGGCGCTACGAACGCCCCGACGTCTTCGACATCACCCGCACCCCGGTCTCCCGGCACGTCGCCTTCGGCCTGGGCGCGCACGGCTGTCCCGGCGCCCAGCTCGCCCGCGAGCAGCTGCGCGTGACCCTGGAGCTGTTCACACAGCGCTTCCCGCGCCTGCGGCTCGCCGCGGACGGGCCGCCGGTGCGGATGCGTCCGACGCTGATTCACCGGGCACCGGAGGCGCTGTACGTGGAGTGGTGACCGCGCGACCCCACGGTCCGTGTCCGCCGCGCCCACCGCACCCGCGGCCTAGCGGTACACCTTCCCCGGCTCCGCCTTGCCCGGCGCGAGCAGCTGCGGCACGGTCACGAAGACGTACCCGCGCTGCTTCAGCGCGTCGATGATGCCCGGCACCGCGGGCACGGTGCCCTTGTAGATGTCGTGCAGGAGGATGATCCCGTCGCGGCTGGACTGCTCGAGGACCCGCTTCTCGATGAGGGCGGAGTCGTTCGTGGTGTAGTCCTTGGCGGTCACCGTCCAGAGGATCTCGGAGAGCCCGAGCTCGCGGGAGATCTTGTTGACGGTGTCGTTGGTGCGGCCCTGCGGCGGGCGCATGAGCGTCGGCTTCTTGCCTATGAGCTTCTCGATCGCCTTGTTGGGACGCTCCAGCTCGGCGCGCGCCTCCTTGGGATCGATCTTGGTGAGGATCTTGTGCGACCACGTGTGGCTCGCGACCTCGTGGCCCTCGGCGTCCATCTGCTTGACCAGCTCGGGGTACTTCACGATGTGGTTCTTGCCGAGCGTGAAGAAGGTCGCGGGCACGGCCTTCTCCTTGAGGATCTTCAGCAGCCGTGGCGTGTTCTCGCTGGGCCCCGCGTCGAAGGTCAGCGCGATGCACTTGGCCTTGCGGCAGTCCACGGTCCCGAACTTGCCCTGATCAGCGGCCTTCGCGTCCACCGCGTCCTTGCGGACGGTGCTCGGGGACACGGTGTCCAGCTTGGTGCAGCCGGACAGGGCCACGCTCACGGCGAGCGTGGCCAGCCCGAGAAAGGCGGTGCGGGGACGCAACCTGATCGCGGGCTTCCGCATCTTGTGTATGGCAGGCATGCGGGAACTATACACAGAGTGTATAGAGGGCGTGCTTGGGGGGTCTGACGTGCGCGGAGCCCCCCGCCGGGGTGCCCCGGGGACGGCCCCGTGGCGGGGCGGGGGTCAGGTCCTGCTGCCGTCGGAGCGGCCGAACATCTCGATCTCCGCGATGGCCACCTGCTTCTTCGCCGTCGCCGCGTGGGCCGACTCGATCGTGAAGCGGACCTTGGTGACCTCGCCGACGCGGAAGGCGCGGCGCTGGCCGCCCGCGCCCGGGTCCAGGGTGAGGTCGCGGGTCGTCGTGCTGCCGTCCTTCTTGGTGATCGTCGCCTTGACGCGGTGCGGCAGCGCGGACTTGCCGAGCTGGTCGGCGCGGGTCGACACCCCCGGCGTGATGATGAGGTCGAGCAGCCGGGTCGGACGCGCGAACCCCACCTCGATCCACTCGCCCTGGCCCGACTGCGCCACCCCCGGCCCCCACCAGGTGTTGTTCAGCTTGTCGAACACCAGCTTCGGGCCGTGGCCCTCGTACGCGCGCGACGCCCTGATCCGGTCCGGCTCGACCGGGGCGCGCTTGGCGAAGTGGTCGCGCGTGGCGTTGTAGCCGTCGGGAATGAGCACCACGCCGAGGATGAGCAGCGTCACGACCACGACGGCGGTGACCCAGGTGCCGACCCGGTCGAACACACGGCGCAGCCGCGGCCGGTCACCCGCCCAGGGCGCCTCGTCCCTGCCCGGCCCGAACAGCCGCCGCCACCACGGGAGATGTGTGGGCGTGGTGCGTACGCCGTCGTCCGCGAGCGGCATCGCGCACCGGCCGCAGAAGTGCCGGTCCGGCCGGTTCGGGGTGCCGCACCAGGGGCAGGGCGGGCCGTACGGCTCCTGCAGATGGGGGCCGGGGGCGCGCACCTGGGGGCGGGCCGCGTCCGGGCGTCCCGGCAGGACGGGGGCCACGGCCGGAGCCGGTACGGGCGGGGCGGGCTCCGGGTCCGAGACGGGGACGAGGAGGGAGCGGGCC
The DNA here is from genome assembly GCF_055594065.1 of Streptomyces sp. NPDC040610. Classification (NCBI taxonomy): domain Bacteria; kingdom Bacillati; phylum Actinomycetota; class Actinomycetes; order Kitasatosporales; family Streptomycetaceae; genus Streptomyces; species Streptomyces sp. NPDC040610. Next base: position 85,259 of record NZ_JBVIXA010000019.1, read on the forward strand.
CGGTCGTCGGGCGTGGGTGGGGTGGGGGAGTGGGGCGGGGTGGGCGAGCTCGGTGAGTTGTACGCGTGCGGTGCGTCGGGTGAGTTGGGTGAGGGGGACGCGGTGAACGCGGCGGGTGGCGTGGGCTGCGTGGGGGCCGCCGGGGGGAAGCCGTCGGGTGCGGGCTGCGCCGCGGGGAAGCCGTCCTGGGTCGGCTGCGCCGGGGGGTTGGGGACCGTGTCCGTCAAGTCAGGGGGCGCGGGGGCGGGGTGGGGCGGGGCGGTCGTCCTCGTCGCGCCCGACGTGCCGAGGCCGGTGCCGCCGGGGCGGGCGAAGGCGTCCCAGCCCGGGCCGGACCCCGGCAAGGCCCCACCCCCCGAAGCCTCCGCCGCCCCCGAAGCCCCGCTCCGGGCCCCCGCCGCGTCCCAGCGGAGCACGGCGCCGCAGGCGTCGCAGAACGACTGACCGGGTTCCGCGCGGGTGTCGCACTCGGCGCAGTTCTGCGTGGTCATCTCTGCTGGGTCCTTTCGGTGGCCGTCACGGTGACGGTGTAGGGCATGTGTGCGGGGCGGGCGGCGGCCACGAGGGTGTCCAGGCGGTGGGTGTCCGCCGGGGTCGGGTCGGGCAGCCGCAGGGTGACGTGCAGGTGGGGGCGGGGAGCGCCGGGGACGGGGCCGCGGGGGCGCGCGCTCCAGGCGGCGCCCCCGCTCTCCGAGATCTCCGGCTCGACGCCGAACGCGAGCCGTACCGCCTCGGACAGGCCACGCCGGGTCCCGCGGACGCGGTGCAGCGTGGCCGCCGCGGCCACGGCGGCGCGCAGCCGCCGCTCGGGCTCGGTGCCGTCGGTCTCCGCCCCCACCCAGGTGCTGAGCCACTGGGCGAAGTCGATCGGGGTGAGCGCCGGGTCGAAGTAGGCGTCCAGGCAGTCGAGTACGTTCAGGATCGGCGCCAGGACGTCGTCGAGCCCGCCGACGAAGCGCTGCGCGAGATCGTCGTCGGCGAAGACGGCGGGGAGCATCATGCCGATGGGCGCGGAGGAGCCGAGGCCGTCGACGGAACCTCTCATCGCGGGCCTCCCCGGCGGGACGGGATCCTCATGTGGCGTCCCCGATCACCCGGACGCGGTGGTCGAAGGAGAAGACCAGCGCGGTCGGCTCCAGGTCGATGCGGTCGGTCGGGTCGCCGCGCTTGCCGGTCAGCGGGTCGGCGGGGTGCAGGACGACCTCGTCGACGAGTTCCACGCCGGCCACCCGCTGCAGGACGGCGAAGATCTCGCCCGCCTGGACCGGGCGCCCGAAGGGCCAGCCACGGCTGTCGGCGCCACCGGTGAGCGGGTCCAGGTGGCGGTACAGCGCGTCGTGGGCCTCGCGGCGCACCCGGTCGGTCTCCACGCCGCGGAAGGCGTGCACCGTCGCGACCACGGTGACGCCCTGGTAGTAGGGCGGGCCGACGGCGAGGCGGGTGCCGATGAGGCGGCGCTCGTCGAGGTGACGGGTGACGCGGTCGAGCAGCGCGTCCCCGGGGACGAGTTGCTCGAAGCGCAGCCGGCCGCCGGGGTCGGGCACGGCCTGCGGCACCACCAGGACCCGTACCGCGTACGCCCCGTGCTCGTCCGGGGTGCCCTCCAGGCAGGTGATGCGGGCGGTCTCGGGGGCGGCGCGGCGGGCGAGTTCCTCGTAGTCGCGCAGGGTCACGGCGCGCTCCTGGGCGCGCAGCGTGATCGGGGCCCGGACCTTGGCCTCGTCGACGGTCTCCCCGTCGACCCCGCCCTGGGCGGCCTCGCGGTTGACGACCTCGGTGATGTACGGGATGGAGCTGCGCAGGACGCTGATCGCGCCGCGGGCGACGTTGCCGGACCTGCCGCCGCCGGTGCGGTAGCGGCGGGCGCGGATGACGGCGCCCTTGGGGGCGACCATCCCGTACTGCCGCAGGGAGCCGTCGGGCTCGCGGACGGCAGGGCCGAAGGCGAGGTCGCCGGTGGCCGCGTCGAGGGTGATGTGCCGGTCGTCCGGGCGGGACTCGGAGAAGTGCGGGACGACCCGCCAGTCCTCCCAGCCGTCCCGCTCGGCGGTCTGCAGGAGCACCGGCGGGTCGTCGCCGACGACGGGCGCGTGGGCGAGCCGCAGCCGCTGCCCGGGCAGCCCGCTGGACTCGCCGAGCGCCTCGTCGTACACCGTCTCGGCGTGCACGACGCGCGTCGTGCCGCCGACCGTGCAGACGTCGGCGGCGCGCACGGTCGGCGAGGTGGTGTAGAAGGGCTGGTCGGGCAGCGGGTCGGTGACGCGGCAGCGCAGCCAGCCGCCCTCGTGGCCGCCGCTGCGGGACAGCACGTGGCCGCCGGGCACGTGCAGGACGACCTCGCCGGGCCGGTTCAGCCCGCCGGTGCCGTCGCGGTGCACCTCGCACGGCCGCCAGCCGTCCGCCGTCCAGGCCTCCCACACGAGCGGCGGCTGCCGGGGGTCGACGCCGACGCCGTCGACGCGGCTGTCCAGTTCGAGGGCGACCGCGCAGTCGGGGACGGCCGCGGTCAGGCCGAACAGCAGGCAGTCGCCGGGGCGCGGGGCCACGGCGAAGCACAGGACGTCGCCGCCCTCGGCGAGTTCGGTGGTCCGGTCGGCGACGGGCTCGCCCCGCAGCTGCACCATCAGGTGCCGCAGGGCGGACGAGACGATGCGCAGATCGCGCTCGGTGGCGAAGACGACCGCGTCCTCGGCCTCCGTACGCAGCGTCGTCACCTCCGTGCCGACGGGCACCGCCACGGTCTCCTCGCGCGGCGCGGACAGCCAGAACGTGACGTCGGTGCGTGCGGCGACCGGCGGGAAGAGCGTGATGCCGACGAGGTCGAGGAAGGCCAGATGGTTCTTCTCCGGGACCCGGTTGAGGCGGTAGACGATCTGGTCGGCCATGTGGGCGACCGTCTCGACCAGGGTGACGCCGGGGTCGGAGACGTTGTGGTCGGTCCACTCCGGCGCCCGCTCCTGGATGTAGCGCTTGGCGTCGTCGACGAACTGCTGGAAGCGGCGGTCGTCGAGGTTGGGGGAGTGCAGGGGCATCAGTGGTCGCTTTCCGGGGAGTTGCCGGGGCCGCCGGACGTCCCCGGGGCCTCCGGGTCCTCGTGGGAGGGGATGACGTAGAAGGGGAAGACGAGGCTGCGCGGGTTGTTGGTGCCGCGGATCGCGTAGCGGACGTCGATGTAGAGCACGCTCTGGTCCTCGCCCGCGGTGACCTCCACCTCCCGCACCTCGATGCGCGGCTCCCAGCGGTCCAGGCTCAGATACACCTCGTGCTGGATACGGCCCGCGGTCTGCTCGTTGACGGGGGCGAACACCAGGTCGTGGATGGCGCAGCCGAACTCGGGACGCATCGGCCGCTCGCCCGGCGCGGTGGCGAGGACGAGCCGGATGGCCTCCTCGATCTCGCGCTCACCGCTGACCAGGGCGATGCCCCCGGTGGGTCCGATGCGCAGCGGGAACGCCCAGCCGGAGCCGACGAACTGTTCGGCCATCAGGAAATCACCGGTCCTCTCCGGGAGGTGCGGGGGTCGCGTGGGTCGGCAAGGGATCGCATCGGCGTCAGAAGGGCAGCGGTTTGCGGTTGACCAGGACCGCACCGGTCAGATTGATGTTCGACGAGGTCAGGGCCACACTGGCGGCGGAGGTGAGCGCCAGGGGACCGGCGGCGGAGACGGTCGCGAGGCCGGTCGCCCGCAGGTTGAGGAACGAGGTGTTGACGCTGAAACCGCCGCCGCCCGCGTTCACGTTGACGGCGCTCGCGGCCCGGATGTTGAGCAGCCCGCCGCTCTTGATGGACAGGTTGCGCTTGGCGCTGAGCGTGAGGTCGGTGCCCGCCTGGACGGACACCGAGCGGCTGCCCTTGATGGTGACCGAGCCCTTGCTGTCCACGGTGATCTCGGTCTTGGCGCGGTCCAGGTGGACCTTCAGCTTGCCGTCCCCCGTGCTGATCCGCACGCCCCGGTGGCTGCCCACGCGCTGGCTGAGCAGGTCGACGCGGTTGCCGGTGCGGTCGGCGATGGTGTGGCGGCTGGCCTGGTTGCGCGCCCCGGAGTACAGCGGGGCGCTGTCCCTGGTCGGCTTGTTCCTGCCGTTGTAGAGCCCGCCGATCACGAAGGGGTGGTCGAGCGCGCCCCGGTCGAAGCCGACGAGGACCTCGTCGCCCACGTCCAGCGGGAAGATCCCGCCGCCGCGCTTCCCGCCGAGCTGCACACAGCGCGTCCAGTCGCTCACGTACGTGTCGTCCAGCCACGGGAACTTCAGCTTCACCCGGGCCTGTTCGTCCTTCACGTCGACGTCGGTGACGACGGCGTTGGCCACGCCGGGCAGTCGCGGCGCGCTGTCTGTGCCGCCCGAGGTGAGGCCGTACAGGGAACGCCACTGGCGGCCGCTGACGGTGACCCAGGACTCGTAGCGCTGCCCGTTGCCGAACACGTGCCGCACGGACGTGGTCGTGTACTTGCCCTCGAAGGGCTTGCCGACGTCGCCGAGCGCGACGGGCACGCCCGGCCGCAGCTTGGGGTTGCCGTGCACGACGACCTCCAGTTCGGAGAACGACGAGGACACGTCGTCGAAGAGGGCGTCGGCGGCGTGGTCGACCTCGGCGGGCTTGTCGTAGGGCGTCGCGGTCTGCACGAGCGTGGCCTTCTTGAAGGCGCCCGCCGCCTCGCCGGGGGTGGCGCCGATGGCGAAGTTCGGGTTGCGCGCGGAGCGCGAAGTGCCCACGATCTCCCGGGCGTTCGCCACGTCCCAGCCGCGCGCCTGCACCGTGCCGACCTGGTCGGCGGCGGTCACCGCGGTCCGCAGCCGCAGGATGTCGGCGCCCGCCTTCAGGACGAAGGTGTTCTTCCTGGTGTCCGCCTTCGGCGAGGGCGCGCCGGAGGACGGCTTGGGCTTGACGAGGTTGAACCTGCCGTCCGCGTCCAGGGACATGACCATCTTGTTCTCGTCCGCGAGCCGCGCGATGAAGTCCCAGTCGGTGACGTTGGCCTGGCTGATGAACTCGTAGCGCCCGCCGGACGAGTCGATCCTGCCGATCGGCACCCCCGCCAGACCGGCGAGGCGCCGGGCGATCGAGGACGCGGTCTCGTTCGTGTACGCGGCCACGCGGCGCTGGCGCAGGAAGCGGTGCCCGTAGTCGTAGCCGCGGATGACGGTGTAGGAGCCGGTGCCGTCGTAGTCGGCCTCCAGGGCGGTGACCTCGCCGGTGAACAGCGGATCGCCGGTGCCCTTGCCGTTCGCGACCGGCGTCAGCACCACCTTCGTGCCGAACTTGACGTCGAGCAGGCCGAGGACCTTGTGGTGGGGGTCGCGGAAGGTGAGGCGGAACGCGGCCGGCACCCCGGCGCCCTGGTCGACCCAGCCGTCGACGAGCATCAGGGCGGCCTTCCGGGGCAGGGGCAGTCCGGCGCTGCCGATCCGCACGTCGAGGACGCTGGAGAAAGCGATGTGCGCCATCAGCGCCGCACCTCCTGCGGTGCGGGAAGCACCAGTTCGGTGCCCGTGGAGAGGCGGGACGGATCGTCGATCCCGTTGGCGTCGGCGATGGTCCGCCACACCGTGGCGTCGCCGTACTCGCGCCAGGCGAGGGACTGCAGCGAGTCGCCCGCGACGACCCGGTGCACGCGCTGCGCGGTGAGCGCGCCCGAGGTCGGGTTCTGCCCCAGGGGCTCGCCGGGTATCTCGTGCAGCTGCAGCTGGCAGGTGGCCCGGATGGGGATGCCGGTGGTGCCGAACAGGGTGTAGGAGGCCTGCACGGAGCTGACGTACGCCGTGAACCGGGCCGTGGCGAACGACCCCCACTGCAGGATCACCCACGGCGGCGACGGCTGGTCGGCGTCCTTGCTCTTCGCCGTCACGCTGCAGCAGTTGAGCAGCGCCTCCACCTTCTTGAGGACCGTGTTGCCCGTGGGCTTGGCGGAGGAGTCCAGGAAGACCTCCACTCCCATCTCGCGCGGCTCGGCCCCCATGAACTCCGGTATGGCGCCCTCCCGTTCGGCCGCCGTCGGCGTCACCGTCCACTGGGCGCGACGGCCGATGGTCAGCTGCGCGGGGTTGAACTCGAAGTCGAACGTCTTCATGAGCGACCCCGGTGTGGTGCTGTCCCCGAGGGGCGGCTCATGAATGGCGAGACTGGCGCGCACCAGGCTCTTGCCTGCGCCTCTGCTCTTGGGCATGTGCTTGTCCCCCGCTCCTCTCTGCTTGCTCCGACGCCCTAGTCCGTGAACCCGTGGTGGGCGATCTCCAGGACCTCCGTGGCGACGGCCGGACTGCCCGGGTCGAGCGTGGGTCCCTGCCAGCTGACGGGCAGCACGTCGATCAGCCCCCAGCGGGCGACCTCCGACCCGTCCGCACGCAGCGCCGTGATCTCGGCGGTGGGCCGCTTGATCCCGGTCTGCACGGACGAGATCCACTTGGCGACCTTCGTGGTGTCCGGCGTGAGCGGGCGGGTCAGCCGGATCGTGGAGAACGTGACACGGGACGGCAGTTGCCACACGAAGCCGTTGTTCCCGCCCTCCTGGTGGTGCTCGACCTCGACCTGGGACGAAAGCCCGTCACAGCCGTTGAAGCGGCCGAGGCTCTCGCCGTCGATGGAGAGGGAGAACCAAATGGTGGAGCCCGGGTCCTGGCGGGGCATCGCGGAAGCGCCTTTCTGTCGTGACTGCTGTGTTGTCTGTCATCCCGCCGCGTACGCAGGCGAGTCGGAGCGGTCCGTGGCCATCAGCGGCGGTCGTCGCGGAGCCTGCCGATCCGTTCGCGGTCCATGCGGAGTTCGGTGCGCAGCAGCCGGGTGATCCGGCCGATCATCCGGTGCGTCAGCTCGTCGAGCTGGAATTCGGTGAGGTCCTTCGGGTCGAACGTGCCGTGCGGGACCCTGCTGTACGCGGGCGGGGGCGCCGCCGCACCCGCGGCCGCCTGGCCGGACGGCGGCGGGGAACCGCCGTCGGCAGGAGGCGAATACGGCGGCGGGGGCTCGGCGGGCGGGCTGTAGGGCGGCGGCGGGTCGTCGGGGCGGCCCCGGCGTGCGCCGAGGTGGCCGAGGGTGGAGGAGACGGTGGCGGCGGCCCTCGCGGCGAGCGCCGCCGTCGCACTGGACGCGAGCGGCGACCGGAAGGGCAGCCGCTGCACCGCGGGCCCGTCGGCGCGGACCCCCGCGGACGCGACGGGCCGCGGGCCGACGGGCCGCCGCGAGTCGGACGGGGGCGGCGCGAGGGGCGTCACGGGGAGCGGAGGCGTGGCGCCGGTGTGACTGGGCGGAGGGAGGACGCGCAGGTGGACGGGTCTCGGGGGTGTGGTGGCGCGCTGGACGGTGGGGTGAGGGGCGGGCGCGCCGGGTGTGGTGGCTGCGCCGGGTGAGGGCGGGGTGTCCGTGCGCGCGGGGGGTGTCGGGGGGAGTGCGGTACGTCCGGGGAGTGCCGGAGGGAGTGCGGTGAAGGGGGCGCTGCCCGGGCCGCTTGGGCCACTCGGGCTGCCCGGGCCGCTTGGGCCACTCGGGCTGCCCGGGCCGCTTGGGCCACTCGGGCTGGTGAGGTTGCCGGGGCTGACGGGAGTCGTGGCGGCCGTGGCGCGCTGGATCGGCGCGGCTGTGCCGTCGGTGGGGTGTGAGGCGTCCCGGGTCGGCTTCGGAGTGAGGGTGAGGGGGGTGGTCTCCGAGGGGGCGGGGGTGAAGGGGGCGCCGAGGGGGGGCCGGCGGCGCGGGGGTGCGGTCGGGGACGCTGCGGCGCGCTGGACCTGGTGCTTGGGTGCGGGGGCCTGGTCGGCGGAGGGGTGTGCCGGGGCTGGGGCGGGAGTCGGGGGCGATGCGAGGGGTGGGTGTGCGGGTGCGGTGGGGCCGGGGGGTTGGGCCGGGGCTGCGGGGGCCGATGCCGGGCGTGCCGGTGCCGGGGCGGCGGTCGGTGCGGTGGTCGCGGTGGAGGGGATTGGCGCGCCGAGGCCGGGGCGCGGGGGCTTGCGGGTGGCGCTGCGCTGTACTGCCGGGTGGTTGGCGGGGGTGGCCGAGGGCTGTGAGGGGAGCGAACTCGACTCGGGTGTACGGGGGTTGGGTGACCCTGGGGGCGTGGTGGAGGGAGCCTTGGCGGCTGTGGGAGAGGCGAGGGTGGGGGTGGTGGCGCCGGTGGGTGTGGGTGTGGCTGCGCGGGGGGCGGGTGCGGCTGTGCCTGGCGTGGGTGTGCCTGCGTCTGGCGTGGTGCGGGGGGCGCGCTGGACGGCGGGTGCTGTGTTCGGTGGGGCGGAGGGCGGGGTGGGTGCCGGGGGTGTTGGGGTCGGCTGGTGGGGCGCGGTGGGCTTGCCGGAGCTGTCGCTCGTTTCGCGCGGGGTGGTGGGGCCGGGTGCTGCGGGGGTGGGCGTGGACGTGGGGGCCGGGCGTGCCGGGGCTCGGTCCGGGGCTCGCTGTACCTGCGGACGTGGGGATGGCGTGGTGGAGGGGAGCGGGGCGCTCGGGGTGTGCAGGACGCGCGGGGCGGGCGGGGTGGACGGCTTGCCGGGGTTCGTTGCCGGTGGTGCGTCCGGTGCCGGGGCCGCTGCCTTGTGCGGTGTCGGGGCTGCGGGTGGGGTCGGGGCGGACTCCGGGTGCGGGCTGCGGGCAGGGGTGGGTGCCTGGCCGCTCGGGGGTGCGGGGGCGCGCGAACTGCCCGAGGGCTGAGGCCCGTTCGGGGTGGGCGACGGTCGCTTCGGGTTCGGGTGCGTTTGAAGGGTCTTCGGCCGTGCGGGTGGTGCGGGAGGCGCGTCGGCGGGGCGGGGCGGGGAGCCGTGGCGTCCTGTCGTACCGCTGGGTGGTGTGGAGCGTACGGCTGCTGCTGGTGACTTGCTGCTGTGCTCGCCGAGGGGAGTTCGGGTGGACGGTGGTGGGGTGCTGCTGTGGGTGCCTGTGCCTGTGCCTGTGTCCGGGCCCTTGCTCTGGTCCACGGCTCGCTGTACGGGCGCCCTATTGCTGCTGCTGGTGGTCGTGGTCGTCACGGCGGGGGCGGCCGGGGTCGCGCGCTGCGCCGGGGCGTCGGCGTCGGCCGACGGTGACGCCCCGGCGGACGCTGAGGCCCCGGCCGACGTGCCGCTCGCGGTCCGCGCAGGCGTGGGCTCACGCCGCGCGACGGGGAGGGCGCGGCGTTGTACCGCCGACGACGGGGTCGGCGCCTTCGTCAGGGGTCGGGGCCGGGTGACGGGGGGTGCGGCGAGCGGTACGGGGGACACACGAACTCCGCGAGCAGGGGCTGGAGTTGGAGACAAGTCCGGACTCGCGGCACCCGCCCGCACCACCGACGCCGAGGCGACCGCAGCCGCCGACGACTCGCCCCCAGGAGCCGGAACCGGCAACGCGCGGGACGGCACCGACACCCCTGCGGAGCCGGACACCTCCGCGGAGCCCGACGCCCCCGAGACAGCCGCCCCACCGGAAAGCGCACGCTGCACCGACGCCGCCCCGGCCACGGGAGCCGCCGCAGGCGCATCCGCACGCGTAGCCGCCGCACGCGTAGCCGCCGCACGCGTAGCCGCCGCAGGCGCAGGCCCCACCGACGCACTCCGCGAGGCCGACGCACTCCCCGTGGCCGACCCCACCCCGGACGAAGCCCCCGACACCGCACGCCCACCGGGGCCGACCTCCCGCGCCCGCGCGGTCTGCACGGCGGCCCGCACGGCAGGCACAGCCCTCGCCGACACCGACACCGGCACCGACGCGGGCGCCGCCGAGGCCGAAGCGGCTGCCGAGCCCGAAGCCGAACCCGACGTAAACGCCGACCCGCCCCGGTACGAAGCCACCCCCGCCCCCGAAACCTCCCGCAACGGCACCACCGGCACCCGCCGCCCCGTCACCCCCGCTCCGGACCCGACCCCGGCCCCGCCCCCCGCACTCCCCAACGGCAAGGAGTCCGAGGGTCGTTCAAGACCCGTCACCGGTCGCGCCGACTCGGTCAGCGCCCCCGGGAGCAGGCTGCCGGAGCCGGTGTCCAGGACCGTGGTGAGGGCCGAGGCCCCGGCGAACGACGGGTTCTGCCACGTAGGCAGCCGCGTGCCGAACGCGGCGTCCGCGACCCCGGCCCGCCCCTCGCCCACGGCCCGCTGAATCGGCGCGAGCCCCGCCCAGGCGACCACGGACGGCGGCCCGGGCACAGCACCGCCGGGCACAGCGACGCCGGACGCAGGGGCACCGACCCCGGCGCCACTGAATGCGGCGCCGTCGGGAGCGGCATCGGCCCGACCCTCCGTGGGCGAGCCGCCCGCAGCCCGCCCCCGCAGCCGCTTCAAGAACCCCACAGCTCAGCCCTCCGCCCCGGCGCGCGTCACGAAGGACGCGATCTGGTCCGCGTAGCGGCGGCGGTCGTGGTGTTCCAGGTCCAGGATCGCCGCCAGGCTCCAGTGGAAGTGGTAGGCGACGTACGCGATCTCCTCGTGCAGCCGGTCGGTCGCGTACGTCACGATTCCCCCAGGCGGCTCCCGCCGAGTTCCACCTCGAACGGCTCGGAGCAGTGCGGGCACTCCACCGCGGCGCGGGTGTGGCCCTCGGCGTTGATCTGCCGGTAGAAGTCCTGGAGGAAGGCGAGGTCGGAGGCGAACATGCTCTCCACGGTCCCGTCGTGCACCATCGGCAGCGTGCCGAGGCGCGTGATGACGCGGCCGAGCAGCACCACCGACAGATACGCCGGATTCTCCTGGACCCGCACGTCGCGCAGCGGGACCAGTTCGTCCCGCGCCGTGGACAGGCGCATCACGCCGTCCCGGTGCACGGTGCCCGACTCGTCGACGTAGCCGCGCGGCAGTTGGAAGGGGAACTCGGTGCGCAGCTCCCGGGGAGTCGCGTCGAAGGGTGCGGCGGCGGGAGACGGGACGGGGGCATCCGCTCCCGCCGCCGCGGTCTGAGGGGGCGGCGGCGCGGCGGCCGTGCCCGTGCCGGGCGCACCGGCTGCCGTGCGCCGCATTACTCGATGACCAGTTCTTCGAAGACGATGGTCACGGTCTCGGTGAGGGCCGCGGCCTCGCCCGCCTTGAGGGTGCTGGCGTCGACCTTGCTGCACCAGGCGTTGCGCAGGTTGTACCGCTTCACCGGATTGTCCTGGTAGTCCATCATGATGATGGAGGCGTTCTTGCGGGCCGTGCTCATCTGACCGTTGATCGAGTCGTTGATCCAGGTCGTGAACGACGACGACTGGGTCATGCCGCGCACCACGGTGCACTGGCCGTTCTTCTGCACGCCCGGCAGCAGATTCACCTCGGGCTTGCCCTGCGCGGAGTTCTGCTGGTGGACGATGACGTCCTGTTCGAGAGTGAGGCCGCTGACCTCCGCGAGGTACTCGACCATCACACCGTCGATCTGCAGACCGAAGTTGTGTGACGTGAGGGAGTCACCCTGCATCAGACTCATGTGTTCGCTGTCCTTCTAGGCTTCTTGACGATGGGCGTACGCGCGCGAAGGTCCTGACCCGCCGGTCCGCTCCGCTACTCCTCCAACTCCCCGCTCCCGCTGGAGAACTGGGACAGCCGGAAGATCACGAACTCGGCGGGCTTGACCGGCGCGATGCCGATCTCGCAGATGACCCGGCCGAGGTCGACCGACTCCGGCGGGTTGGTCTCCTCGTCGCACTTGACGTAGAAGGCCTCCTCGGGCCGCTGGCCGAAGAGCGCCCCGCCGCGCCACTCGTTGACCAGGAACGCCGACACGTTGCGGCGGATGCGGGCCCACAGCGCGTGGTCGTTCGGCTCGAACACCACCCACTGGGTGCCGATCAGGATCGACTCCTCCAGGTAGTTGAAGTAGCGGCGGATGTTCAGGTAGCGCCACTCGGGGTCGGAGGACAGGGTGCGGGCTCCCCAGACGCGGATGCCGCGGCCGGGGAAGGCGCGGATGCAGTTGACGCCGATGGGGTTGAGCAGGTCCTGCTCGCCGCGGGTGATCTGCAGCTCCAGGTCGACGGCGCCGCGTACGACCTCGTTGGCGGGGGCCTTGTGCACACCGCGCTCGGAGTCGTTGCGGGCCCAGATGCCGGCGACGTGGCCGCTCGGCGGGACCATGCGGGACTGGCCCGACGCCGGGTCGAAGGACTTCAGCCAGGGGTAGTACAGGGCCGCGTACTTGGAGTCGTAGCCCGCCGTCTCCTGCCGCCACACCCGGATCTGACGGGCGTTCAGGCCGGGCGGCGGGTCGATGACCGCGACCCGGTCGCCCATCAGCTCGCAGTGCGCGATGAGCCCGAGCTGCACGGCTTTGACGGCCTCCAGGTCGATCGTGCCCCGCTGGTAGGCGGCCATCAGGTCGGGCACGGCCACCATGGAGATCTCGTCGACGGCCTCCAGGCCGCCGAAGCCGGTGCGGTCCGCGGAGTCGCCCAGGTACTCGGCCGGACCGGCGTGCCCGGACGTGGACTGCTCCGTCGGCGCGGGCAGCGGGGCCGCCGGGGCGGGCGGCGCGGCCAGGGCGACGGTCTGGTTCTCCGGCCGGGCGAGCTGCGCGGCCGGAGCGGCCTCCGTCACGGCGATGAGCTTGGAGCGCTCCTTGACCTGGGTGACGACGTAGGAGCGGCTGCCCTTCTTGGCGCTCACGTCGAACGTCTCGACGGCCTTGTCGCCGTCCTTGACGATCAGCTTGAAGCGGTCGGCGGCGCCCTCGCCCTCGGGGTCGGAGACCTCCACGGACAGCTGCCCGGCCTGGCCCCGCGCGGTGGCCGCCACGGAGAACGTGCCGAGCTGCTTCGGCTCGGCGGCGGGCAGCGCCGCCGGAGCGGCGGCCGCGCCGGTCACCGCGGCCGGTGCCTCGGCGTCCCCGGACACGCCCTCGGCGGAGCCGCCGACGCGCACCACGTACGCGGCGGAGCCGCCGTTGTTGAAGAAGCCGTAGACGGAGTGGGCGAGGTAGTAGCCCTCGGTGAAGTCGCCGAAGGACGTGACGTACTGCGTCCAGTTCGTCACCAGCGTCGGCTCGTTCAGCGGTCCGGCCGGCGCGAGCCCGACGAAGGCCGCCACGGAGGTGCCCACCCCCTCGATCGGGCGCGAACCGCTGGCCACCTCCTCGACGTAGACGCCGGGCGACAGGTAGGACGGCATGCTCTGCTCTCCTCGGGTACGGGACGGGACCCCACTCACCCTCGCGGGCGCCTGCCGTCACTGAAACGTCCCCAGGTGCCTGGCGCGGGGCAACTTCCGTGCCCGCAGGGGCACTTCGCCGCGCCCGTGTTCGGGGGCCGGACGCGGCGGCCGCGGGTGTGCCCGCGACGGTGCCCCCGCGGACCTGTCCGGACCGGGCCCGGCCGGTCAAGGGTGGTGGGTCAGCTCTGTCCCGTGCCGAAGGGAACGTCGTGCACGCACACGGAACACCGGCCAAGCAGACCGGGGACCAGGCCAAGGCCCACCGCCCCGCTCCGGCCACGCCGCACCGCGCGCCCGGCCCCGCCACGCCGGCGGGGCGGATCCTGAGCCTCCAGCGCCTCGCGGGCAACGCCGCCGTGGCGCGGGCCGTCGAGGAGGAGCGGCACGCCCACGGCCCCGGCTGCGGCCACGGCCGGACGGAGCCGTCCGGCGAACAGCCGGTCATGCAGCGGCAGATGGGCCTGAGCGCCGCCCTCGCCTCACCCGGGGCCCCTCTTGAGCCGCGCATCCGGGAGCGCGCCGAGCAGGCGTACGGCATGAACTTCGGTGACGTACGCAAGCACGACGGCCCCGAAGCACAGCAGTCCGCCCGGGAGTTCGGCGCGCTCGCCTACACCGTGGGCCCGCACATCATCGCCGCCGAGCCGAACCTGCCCGACGACGTGATGTACCACGAGCTGGGGCACCGCTTCCAGAACGCGCTGGGACCGGTGGCGGGCACCGACGACGGCACCGGCGTCAAGGTCTCCAGCCCCGGTGACCCCTTCGAGCTCCAGGCCGCGTCGAACGGCAAGAAGGTCGCCCGGGGCGAGATGCCCGACCTGTCGCTGCCCGGTCGACCGGCACCGGCCGGGCACGACACGGACGACGAGGGCTGACCCGCCGCGCCGGTCGCGACCGGGTCAGTACTGGCCGGTGCCGCTCATGTCGACGTCGTAGGAGTCCTGCACCTGGAGCCGGACCATGGTGCCCCCGATGCGGACGTAGTGGGCGCCGGTCTCGTCGTCGAGGTAGTACGGCTGCCCGGTGCTCGGGTCGAAGTGGAGCGTGTAGCCCGGGACTTCGGGTGCCTGCGCCTGGTATCCCGCGCCGGACGCGCTGCTCTCGCCGCCGTATGCCGAGGATCCGGCCATGGAGTAGGACGACGTGTCGGCCATCGCGTAGGCCGAGGAGCCGGATGCCGTGTAGGACGCCGGGTAGGCAGAGGGGTCGGACGCGGTGTAGGCCGCCGCGTAGGCCGAGGGATCGGTGGCGGCGTAGGCCGACTGGTCCGCCGCCGCGTAGGCCGACGGATCGGTCGCCGCGTAGCTCGACGGATCGGCCGCGGCGGGAGCGGACGCCTCTCCCATCTCGACGTCCTGGTGGCGCGCGGGCGCCTTGCCCTTGCCGAGGCCCTTCTCCAGCTCGGCGAGCCGCGGCTCGCCCTTGCGCTTGATGGCCTTGCGGAGATTGTCCCCGTTCTCGCCTGTGTGCAGATACGCGGACATGTCCGGGACGTTGTAGCCCCGGTCGCGGCGGAGCTGGGCGAGCCTGGCCAGGAGGTCGACGGGTGCCTTCGTGGGGTTCAGCACGCCGCTGGACCTGCCCTTGTGGAGCCGCTCCCAGTCCTTGGACCAGTCATTGCGGGGCAGGCCGCGAATCGTCGCCTTGATGGCGTCCATGCCGTAGTCGTCGAGCTCCCCTCCCTTGGTGAACTGCTTCTCCGCCGCACCCTTCTTCCTGCTGCGCGCGGTCGTGGTGCTCGCCGCACCCCGAGCGGGCTTGTTGGACCGCTGCGGCGTGTGCGTCCAGTGGCCCTCCCGCTCATAGCGGGTGAGATAGCTGCCGAGTCGGTCCTCGGACAGGTCGATGGCGGCCCCGAGGTGCTTGAGGGACATCGTGGTGGACCTGTGGTAGTTGAACAGCAGCTCGATCGCTTGCTGGCGGCTCTCGTTGGTGGCGTCGGCGCCGGCCCCGCCGTTCCAGAGTCCGTGGAGCTGGTCCGCCTGGGCCGCGGAGAGCTTGTCCGTCCTGCGGCGTGGGACCTGGTGGGTCGCGGTGCCCTTTCCGATGCCCGCGGGGGCGGTGTCCACCGTCCAGGTGTCCTGCAGCGGTCGTGCGACGCGGGTGTAGGTGTCGTTCTCGTCGAACTCGGCGTCGCTGGCGACCGGAGTGACGTCGGCCTGGCGGGCCGCGAGCCGCCCGGGGACCCTCAGCGCGGGGCCGCCACGGCGGTGTACGGCCCCTGCCGGAGCCGCCTCGTGCGCCATCGCCGGGGTGCTCGTGATGTCGTTGTGCACCATGTGCCGGATGTACGCGTGGTAGTTGTCGTCCATGATGTGCTTGAGGTGCGTGTCCAGGGATTTCACGGAGCCCTGGAAGTAGTGCCCGTAGTTCTGGTCGAAGCTCAGATTGCCGAACCCCATCTGGTCCCGGTAGTACGTCAACGCCGCGGCGCAGCCCATGCAGGGGCGGTACTTCCCCATGATGACGAGGGGCTTCGTGGCCGCCTGGCCGGGATCGACGCCGGCGCGGCTCAGGGCGATGAGCAGTTTCTGCTCCGCGTGCACCGACTCCTCCTGCTTCATCTCCCCCTTGTTCTCGCCCTGCTTCTTCGGCCTGGGGTCGAGCTGCGCGAACCGGAGCAGGAACACCCGGCCCGCGTACTTGGAGCTGGTGAGCATGGTGTGCAGGTTCCTGTCCTCGACGTCCACGACGATGACGGGGGAGTTGAGCTGCGCCTGCAGCACCTTGGCGGCGGGGTCCGGCCCTCGTCCCTGCTCGCCCGCGCCCCGCTGCCCGGTGACGATCGCCGCGTTCTTGCGGCGGTAGCTCGCGAGCTTCGCCTCGAGGTTCTCCGCCTCGTAGGCGTGCAGTCCCCGTCGGCGGCCCTCCTGGCTCTGCTGGAACGCGAGCAGCTCCTGGAGGGAGGGCTCGTGTCCGTACACCTGCCGTCCCTGGCTCACGAGGGTGTCGACCGACGAGTTGAAGTTCGAGGCGAACACCAGCCGGTCGTTGATCAGCATGCCCTGGACCTCGCGGTTGTTGGCGTCCTCCGCGCCGCTGTCCGGCTCCTCCTGCCTGGCCCGCTCCTGGGCGCCCTTCATGCTGTCGAACAGCAGGGCACTGGTCTCGTGCGTGGTCTCCTCGGCCTCCTCGCCGTTCTTGAAGCGCGGAAACCGCATCCAGAACTCTTCGTGTGCCCGGCCCTGCCGCCGCGCGCCGTAGCTCACCAGCGGCGGCCCGTCCACCTCGGCCTTGATGTCCTTCATGACGTCCTTGGCGTCCCGCCGGGAGGGCGCGTCCCTCCGGGAGTGCCTGCCGGACCCGCTGCCCTCCGGCCGGGAGTGCCTGCCGGACCCGCTGCCTTCGGGCCGGGAGTGCCTGCCCGACCCGCTGCCGCCCGCACGCTGCACGGACAGCACCCGGTTGACGGCCCCGTTGCCCGCCGCGTCGTTCATGGCGCGCAGCCCGGCGGGGGTCATCCCCTCGGCGGTGAGCGGCACGGGGGAGGGAGGCCGGGCCGCCGACCGGGGCTGTCGGTCGGCACGTCCTTCCCGTCCCTCGTGGCCGCGTGAATCGGTCTGCCGCTGCCGCATGAGCGCCTCCAACGTCGGCGGGCGTCGCCGTCCGACGCCGGCGAGAGTCGCCGCCATGGTGCCGTGGCGGCCGCGCCCGGCACAGGGCCGCGGGGGTGGCCCCGGGGGCACCCCCGGCTGCCCCCGAGGCCGCACCGCCCGGCACTGCCCGCCCTGCCGCGGCCGCCGCCCGTCGGGGCAACAGGGTCTGCCCGGCGGCCTCCTGACACGACCGGCGCCCGCTCCTAGCGTCGTGTGCGTGAGCCTTTGGACCTCCCTGGAACCAGCGTCCGCGACCGTCGACCCCGGCAGCAGCACCACGGTGCGCCTGCGGGTGCGCAACACCGGTGACATCGTCGACGAGTACCACTTCGAACCGGTCGGCGCCCTCGCGCCCTGGACCACGGTGGAGCCACGGTCGCTGCGGCTCTACCCGGGGACGACCGGCACGGTGGAGCTGACGTTCGCCCCGCCGCGCACCCCGGACGCGACGGCGGGACCGAACCCGTACGCGGTGCGGATCTCCCCGACGGAACACCCGGACGCCGTCACCGTTCCCGAGGGCAACCTCACCATCACCCCCTTCACCGAGGTACGCGCCGAGCTGGTGCCGCCGACCGTGAAGGGCCGGTTCCGGGGGCGGCCCCGCTTCGCCGTGGACAACCTCGGCAACACCAAGGTCACCGCCTCGCTCAGCGGCAGCGACACCGGCGACAAGCTGTCGTACGACCTCCAGCCCGGCAACGTCCAGATCGAGCCGGGCCGGGCCGCGTTCGTGAAGACGACGCTGCGGCCCAAGCAGATCATCTGGTTCGGCTCCAAGCAGGAACAGCCGTACGCGCTGACCGTGCGTCGCTCCGGGACCGAGCCGATGGACGTCGACGGCACCTACGTGCAGCGCGGGTTCCTGCCCGGCTGGCTCGCCACCACGCTCGGCCTGATCCTCGCGCTCGCCATCGCGTTCGTGATGATCTGGCTGACGTACAAGCCGCAGGTGAAGAGCGCGGCCCTGGAGAAGCCCGAGAAGGCAGGCGCCATCGCCAAGCCCAGTCCCTCCGCCCCGATCAAGAGCGCGCCCCCGAAGCAGCCCGACGACAAGCCGGACGAGGAGCCGGAGACGTCCGGCGGGGGCGACGAGGAGGAGAAGGGCGGCGGAGGCGGCGGGGGCGGTGGCGGGGGAGACGAGCCCGAGAAGGAGAAGAAGCCGCGCAAGGTGTCCGCGGCCACCGCCGTGCGCAAGCTCGCCGAGCGCGAGGAGGGCCGCCACATCTGCTACCGCGTGTACGTCGAGGACGGCGGCTGGCAGAAGCCCGAGTGCGACGGCGCCGAGGCGGGCTCCGTGGGCGAGGGCAAGGCCGTCAAGGCCCTCAACGTCGCGGTCTCAAGGACCAACGGCGTCACCGGAGCCAGCGCCTTCGTCATCGACGGCTGGCGCAAGGGCGACGAGTGGGAGAAGGCGGACGACGAGAAGAACCTGTACCTCGGCAGCACCGACGGGGACGTCAACCCGATGCAGGGGTACACCATGCAGGTCTTCGACGGCTCGGTGTGCCACGACGCGTACGTGAAGGACAAGCAGTGGATGGGGCAGTCCTGCACCGAACCCGGGAAGTGGACGTACGGCGGCAGCCCCATGGAGCTGAACCTTCAGCTGGAGGCGGTCCGCTTCACCGTGTGACGGATGGGGCGTGACATGGGACGAGGGGTCGGTGACTGTTGACCAGGTCACCGGCCCCTCTTCGCTGTGCACCCCGTCACCGGTGAGCCGTCGGGCCCTCCGTCACCGGTTCGCGCTGGGCGCTCCCTCACCAGTTCGCCTCGCCCGGGACGAGCCGCCCCGCCTTGCGGTACTCGCGGCGCGCGCCCTCGAGCAGATCGCCCGCGCCCACCGGCTCGTCCCGGCCGGCCGCGAGGTACGCGGCGGTGACCACCGCGCCGCGGATCGCGCCGCCGGACAGCTCGAAGTCCCGGGCGAGCGGCCCGGTGTCGAGGCCGTCCACGCGCGGCACGTGCGCGAGGCCGTGCCGCCACAGGGCGAGCCGCTGCTCGGCGTCCGGGAAGGGGAAGTCGACCACCAGGTCGAGGCGGCGCGTGAAGGCGTCGTCGATGTTGGCCCGGAGGTTGGTGGTCAGCAGCGCGATGCCGTCGAAGGACTCCAGGCGCTGCAACAGGTAGGCGCTCTCCAGGTTGGCGTACCGGTCGTGGGAGTCCTTGACCTCCGAACGCTTGCCGAAGACGGCGTCGGCCTCGTCGAAGAGCAGCACGGCGTCCGTGCGGTCGGCCTCCGTGAAGATCCGCTCCAGGTTCTTCTCGGTCTCGCCGACGTACTTGTCCACGATCGAGGACAGCTGGACCACATAGAGGTCGACGCCCAGATCGGCGGCGATGACCTCGGCGGACAGCGTCTTGCCGGTCCCTGACTCGCCCGCGAACAGGCCGAGGACACCGCGCCCGCGGCCGCCGCCCGCGCTCAGCCGCCAGTCGCCGAGCACCCGGTCGCGGTGGCGGGCGCGCAGGGCGAGCTCCCGCAGCTGGGTGAGCGGCCCGGCGGGCAGGACCAGGTCCCGCCAGTCCACCGCGGGCTCGATGCGCCGGGCGTGCTGTTCCAGACCCGACGCCGACTGCCGACGTGCGGCCAGCCGGACGTGGGCGGCGCTCAGCGGCGTCCCGTCGAAGGCGGCGAGCGCCGCGGCGGCCCGGGCGGCCCGCCCGACGCGGTCACCGCCGAGGTGGTACGGGGCCACGGTCCCGGCCAGGTCGAAGGCGTCGGCGTCGGGCCCGAGCGCGCCGCGCCACACGGCCGTTCCGCCCGCGGGGAGCCGGGGCGCCTGGAGCACCAGCGGGTCGTGCGCGGACCACTGCGGGTCGTAGGGGCGGGGATCGGCGAGCAGGACGGTCACGTCGGTGGCCGCGGTCAACTCCGCGACCATCGGGCGTGGTCGGTCGGGCAGACCGCACACCACGACCGCCCGGCCGCTCAGCCGCGCCTCGCGCAGCAGCTCCGGGACGTGGTCCGCGCCGCCGGAGTAGCGCAGCGCGTCCATGCCCGCCGTGCGCAGGGCCGACGCGAGGGTCGCCAGGGCGTCGCCCTCGCGGTGCTCCCGCAGATAGACGGTGAGGGGGCCGTCGCCGAGCCGGGCGGCGAGCTGCTTGGCGAACTCCTCGTCGGGCCCGGCGGCGGGCGGCGGGTCCGGCATCGGGGTCAGGCCGCCGAGGAGCGCGGCGTCCGGGGTGTCGTCGCCCAGCAGATGCGCGGTCAGGCGGTCGGGTACGCGCAACGCCCGGGACAGCAGCGGCCGTTCGGGGTCCTCGACGGTCAGCAGGCCATGGGCGCGCAGCGGCGCCGAGGGGTGGAAGCGGGCGCGGGCCTCCGCCAGGTGCGCGGGCACCCCGCACAGGTCGAGCGCGAGCCCGACGGTGGCGCGGCGGCGGCTCACGTCGTCGTTGAGGTAGCCGTAGAGCGGCTCGAAGGTGCGATCGAGGTCGGGCGCGAGGGCGATGAGCACCACGGCCGTGTCCAGCTCGGTGAGGCGCGTGCGGGCGGCCGTCCTGGCCAGCCGGTCGTCGACGCCGCGCGGCCACTGGTCCAGGGCACCCGGCGGGACGCCTGCGTCTTCTGCGCCCTCTGGGCCTTCTGTGTCTTCAGTGCCTTCTGCGCTGGCTGCGTTCTCCGCCGTGCCCGGCCAGGTACTGAGGAGATGGCTCACGGCCTCCTCCGGTACGTAGAGGCCGCGCAGGGGGTCGTTGGCGGTGGGGTCGTCCGCGGAGCGGTGCTCGACGAGGGCGGACACCGCGTGGCGCAGGTCGGCGAGGCGGGCGAGAAGGGCGCGGGCGGGGCCGTCGTCGGCGGGGGCGTGGGGCCGGGCGGCGGGGGAGGAGCCCTCCGGGGACGAGGGACCCTCCAGGGGCCAGCCGCTCATGACCCCTCCGTACGCCGCGTGCCAGCCCGCTCGCGTTCCACGGCCCGCTCCTGTGCGGCACGGGCCGCCGCCACCTGATGGGGCCGGTGCGCGCGCTCCGTCGACCGGGGCGGGCCGCCGTCGACACCGCGTATCCGGATCGCCGCGCCCTCGGTGACCGGCGGCCCCGCGTCGTAGTCGGGGACCGCGGGGAAGGGCGCCGTCACCACGACGTCCAGGGAGGGCTTCAGCTCGCCGCCGAGGGCGGACCAGATGTCGGCCAGGGAGCGGGACTCCGACTGTGTGCCGCCCACCGTGACCGGCACCGTCAGGCCGAGGCGGCCGAGTGCGCCCGGGAGTTCCCGGGGGGCCAGCAACTCGTGGGGCAGCAGCGTCGCCAGCGCGGCGGACAGCAGCCGGTGCTCGTCCTGCGGGGTCTTCGTCCAGGCCGTCACCAGGTACGAGAGCCGGAACCAGCGCGGCGGCCGGCGGCGCCGCACCACGACGTCCCGCTCGTCGCGCACGGGGGAGTGGCCGCGCTGCCGCCGCGAGGAGTCCTCCCGGATGTCGTACAAGTAGACGTTGATCACAGGGGCGTTGCGCCGGGCCGCCCAGTCACGGGTGGGGACGTCGAAGGACACGTCGATGCCGGAACCGGCCAGTGCCCCGCCGCGCAGCAGGCCCCTGAGGACCTCGTCCACCTCGTGAATCACGCTCGCGCTCCCGCCTGCCGCCCGCCGGGACCGGCCCCGCGCCGCCCCGCGACCGATCGTGCTCCCCGCCAGGACCGGGCCGCACGCGCGCCGGGGACGACGGCGGGGCAGAGTTCCGTGCCTCAAAGTCCCACCAAAGTCCCACCCGAGGCGCCCGGCCAGTCGGTGCCTCACCCGTACCGCCTCACCCGTACTGGATGAGCAGGGGCCGCTCAGTGATCCGCTCGCTGTCCTGCCCGTCGACCTCACGGACCCGCCCGTCCAGATACCGGATGGACCGCGCGCCCCCGCCCACCGGCACGTCCGCCGTGCCGGTCAGCGTCCAGCGGACGCGGGCCCGCCGCGCCGTGCCGCGTTCGTCGGGGATCAGGAACTCGCACTGCCAGACGTTCTCGGGCAGGGCGATCTGCACGCCGTGTCCGCAGGAGCGCACGCGGGCGTGGGCGAGCCACTGCTGGAGGCGGCCGACGTACAGTCCGGCCTTCGCGGGCGGCTGACCCTCGGCCTGGAGCACGACGGGGATCTTGCTGTTGCCCCAGGCGTAGAAGTACATGCGCCGCACCTGGCGCGCGTACAGACCCGTCAGATAGAAGCGGACCGCGTGATCGGCCGCCCGGTCCTCCGGCAGCGGGTCGTTCAGGGGCAGGGTCTGGGTGGTGCCCGTGTTCCACAACGGCAGGTGGTAGCCCGCCCGTTGGAAGGTCCGCTCGACGCCCCGCACCGCCTCCAGCATGGTCTCCGGCGGATCCGTGACTCGGTGCTGATAGAGCTTGATACCGGCCGCGTCGCAGTACTGATAGCCGCCGAGCTCGGCGAACCGCAGCAGGAACCGGTGCGCCGACGCCGTCCACAGCTCGGTGACGGAGGGGCAGACGACGGTCGCGTCCTTGTCGTGCTCCCGGATGATGCGGCTCGCGCGGCGGGTCATGTCCACGAGCGTCCGGACGCTGCCGTTGTAGTGGTGCGGGTGGTTGCCCATGACCCACAGTTCGTACGCGTCGATACGGCTGCCCGCGTGCCGTACCAACGCCCGTACGAAGGCGTCCCAGTCGTCGAGGTCGTCCGGCGGTGCCGCGCGGGAACCGTCTCCGTAGGCGGCCTTGCGGGCGTGCGGGGCGGCCCAGGTGGGGGTGCCGCCGAAGACGAACAGGGTGGGCAGGCCCGCCCGTTCGGCGCCGCCGAGCAGCCGGTCGAGCGTGGACCAGTCGAACTCACCGCGCCGGGGCTGGAGTTGGGCCCAGCGGGTCTCGCTGTCCCACAGTCGCAGCGCGCCCACCCGGAACGCGGGCATGGCCCCGCTGAAGCTGTTCATGGTCACACCGAACAGCGCCGGGTCGACCGGGAGCGGCGCCTGGGACCAGCTCGTCGCCCCGGCGGGCGTGGGGATGTCCGGGGGCGCGCTCGCGTCCGGGGTGCTGGCTACGGCCGTACTCAGGACGACGATCGCCATGAGGAGGGCGAGGACGAGGTGCCGCTCCGGTGGGCGGCGGCGCGGGGGGCGGGCTGCGGGGGTGCGGGCGGGCGTGCCTGGTGCCGGGCGGGTTCCTGGAGCGGGGGCCGGGGCGGTCCCGGTCTCCTGTGCCTCACCCGTCGCCGTCCTCCAGTGCCGCAGCAGTTCGTTCAACTCGTCCGGAGCGGCCCCGCATTCGGTGGCGATGCGTACGAGGAGTCCGTAGTCGCGCGGCACCGCCTTGCCGCTGCAGTACCGGTGCAGGGCGGAGCTGCTGGTGAAGACCCGCCGCCCCAACTCCTCGTAGCTGAGCCCGCTGCGCTGCTTCAGCCCCGTCAGCGCACCGGCCAGCTCCCGGCATTCCCGTGCCTCTGCCAAGTCCCCCACCCCCGTGACGGCCTTCCGGCTCGGGCACAGCATCCCACGCCTGTCCCTGTCCGAGGGGGACACGGCAGGTCAACAGGGTGGCAGGCGTCCCCGGGCGAGCGGGGACGCGGACTCGCTGGCCGGGCGGCGGTGGGCGGCGGCACAGTCGGTCCCGTCGTCGCCGGGGAGGCCGGTGGCGGGCACTGACGGAATCGGGGGATGCAGCTGTGCCTTCATGGACTTCGAGCGCATTGAGCGCATTGAGAGCATCGAGCGCTTCAAAGACCTCAGGGACCTCAGAGGCCTCAAGTACGCCCAGGGCTAGGGCAAGGGGCCGAGTGGCCACGTGGGTCGTGCTGCCGGTGATCCTCGCGGCGGGCGCGACCGTGATGACGCCGGGCAGCGCGTCGTCGGCGGCCGCGTACGGCGAGGTCGTGAACCACACCGACAAGGAGATGGAGTTCGCGTCGTTCAGCGGCAACGGACGCCACCACCGGTGCGACGTCTGGAACAACACGGTCGACGCGCGCCGCGCGAACTTCGAGAACCTCAAGTGCAAGCAGCAGCCGCTGGACCCCGGCCAGGACGCGGGCGGGCCGGGCGACGGCGGGGACGTCGACGGCTTCACCTTCGAGCGGAACGCGTACTCCCTGCACATGATGCTTCCGGTGCCCGGGATTCCGCCGGTGATCGTGTCCATGGGGACGAAGAAGAAGGGAGTCTGGACCAAGATCACGGACATCGACGACGCCTCGTGCAAGGGAACCGGAAGCAAGCCGGCGTGTCTCGTCACGATCGGCTGACGGCGGGGCCCCCGGCGCCACGGGGCAGCCGGGGGCCCTCGTCCCGCCCCGCACGCGTCCCGGCGGGCCGCGCCACCCGTGCCCCGATGGGCCTCGTCACCGCCGTACTCCTCGTCGTATCGCTCGCCGCATGCGGTCCGGGGGCCGACGCGCCCGCCGCGACGGGCGGCCGCGACGACGCGCCGCGCCGCCTGAGCGACGCCGAGCGGTACCGTCTCGCCCACGCGAAGCAGGCCCTCGTCGCGGCCTGCATGACCGGGCGCGGTCACCCCTACCGGGTGTGGCTGCCCCTGTCGGTGGCGGAGAGCCGCCCCGTCGGGCCGATACTCGACGATCCGCGCTGGGCCCGCGAGCACGGCTACGGCAGCAGGATCGAGACCAAGTACGCCGAGGCCAAGCGGAAGAACCCCAACCTCGCCCACCTCAGGTCCCTGACGGGCGCGCGCCGCACCGCCTATCTCACCGCCCTCACCGGTGGGCCCGACGCACCCGAGATGAAGGTGACCCTGCCGACCGGCGCGACGATCACCAACAAGCTGGGTGGGTGCACGGCGTACGCCGAGAAGCGCCTCTACGGTGACCGCCGGACGTGGTTCCGGGCCGAGAAGACCACCACCAACCTGACGCCCCTGTACGCCTCGAAGCTCTCCCGCGCCCCCGCCTACCGGGCCGCGGTCGCCTCCTGGTCGCGCTGCGTGCGCACCCACGGCTACGCCCTCGCCTCCCCGGCGGCGGCCCGCGAACGGCTGCGCACCCGCATCCCGGAGCTGCCCGCCCAGGCGCGCTTCACCGCCGAGGTCAGGCTCGCGGTGACGGAGGCTCGCTGCGCCCGCGCGACCCGACTGCGACACCTCGCCCAACAGACCGAGGACACCTTGCGCGCCGCGCTCCCGGCAAGGATCCAACGCGAGATCCGCACCCACAGCCGCCTCCAGCGAGCGGCCCTGGACCGCGCCCGGAACGTAGTCGGCACCACCTGACGGCACCGCGCGGACACATGACGACACACCACAAAGCCCCCACACCACAAAGCCCCCACACCACATAGAACCCAACCGCAAAGCCCCCCACCACAAAGACCCCACACCCGAAAAACCCACACCACAAAGGAGCAGAACCGTCATGCGCCGAACCGGAATCCGCTCAGCCGCCGCAGCGGTGGGAATCGCAGCCGTGGCCGCCGTCATGATCCCGACGACCACCGCCCACGCGGGACCGAACTGCAACGGCATCTACAGGAACAACCCGACGGACGGCAACGTCCGCGCCTTCAGCGCCGAGGACTGCTACGGCACGATGATCGCGGAAGACGTCGACAACGACGTGAACTGGGCCTCGGGCGGTGATGTGTACAGCGCCAATGACCGTGCGAGCTCCGTCATGAACAACGGCTTCCCCGACACCCGCGACATCGTCGCCTTCTACGAACACGCCGACTACAAGGGCGGCTACGCCTGCCTCACCCTCGGCGAGAAGTACGCGGACGACCTCGACCAGCCCACCGACGTCTACACCAACAGCGTGCGCATCAACGACACCATCAGCTCCCACCAGTGGGTGTCCGACTGCAACTGGCTGGTCCACTGACACCCGCACCAACAGCCAGGTGACATCGCCGTCCTCCTCCCCGAACAGCCGTGACGGATCGGGGAGGAGGACGCGTTCCGGTGCAGCGTGCTCCCGTGCGCTCCCCGGGTGGTCTTGATCGTCCCTGTGGCACACGGTGAAGTGGCAGCAGATCTGAGCCGGGCGGACCGCGCCGTGCTGAGCCGAGAGAAACGGGACGGGTCATGGCCACGAAGAAGCGCAGCCCCAGGGACGGTGCTCGCTGGGAGCGGGCCGTTGTCGTCGGTGGGGGGTACGCCGGGCTCGTCGCCGCGCGCGTTCTCGCCGACCACTTCGCCGAGGTGCTCGTCCTGGAGCGCGACCCGGTGCGGCCGGACACGGGGGTGCACCCGCACATCCCGCAGGGCTACCACGCGCACGCGCTGCTGGCGAAGGGCGGCGAGGTCCTGGAGGGGCTCTTCCCCGGGCTGCGGGCCGAGTTGGCGGACCTGGGCGCGCCCGTCCTCGACTACGGCGAGCGCATCAGCTTCCTGCTGCCGACCGGCTTCGCGCCGCGCGACCCGGTCGGCGTGTCCATCCAGACCTTCACCCGCGACGAGCTCGAACGGCGCCTGCGCCGGCGGGTCGCGGCTCTCGCGCCGGTGCGCCTGCTCGCGGCCACCCACTGCGAGACGGTGACGGCGAGCGCCCCCGGCCGCCTGGACCGGGTGTGCTACCGCACGGCGGGCGCCGACGCGCCCGTGGAGGTCACCGCCGACCTGGTCGTGGACGCCTCGGGCCGCGCCACCTCCGTCGACCGCTGGCTCACCGACGCGGACCTGCCGGTGTCCGCCAAGACCGTCATCAAGGCCAAGATCACCTACACGTCGGCATGCTACGAACGCCCGCCGCAGGACCGCAGGGACGGCCCGGACTTCGACGTCGCGTACCAGATGACCTTCGCACCCGGCGTTCCGCGCGGCGGAGTGGTCCTCGCCGTGGAGCACCACCGCTGGATGTGCTCGCTGTTCGGTTTCGACCAGCACGTGCCGCCCACCGAGGACGAGGGCTACCTCGACTTCGCCCTGAGCCTCGGCAACCCGCGCCTCGCCGAACAGATCAAGCGCGGCACCCGGCAGGGCGAGATCCACCGCTACACCAACCCCGGCAACGAGTGGCGCCTGCACCACAAGAACCCCCGCTGGCCCGAGCGCCTGATCGCGCTCGGCGACGCGGTCTGCGTGTTCAACCCCGTGTACGGACAGGGCCTCACCGTCGGCGCGCTCGAAGCGGAGCTGCTCGGCCGTCTGCTGCGCCGCCGGAGCGGCGCCTCCGGCCTCGACGGCCTCAGCCGCGCCTACCAGCGCGGCGCGGCCCGCCTCATCAAGGTCCCGTGGACCATGGCCACCAGCTCCGACCTGATGTGGGCCCCCGGCAACCAGCCACTTCCCGCCCGTTTCGCCCACTGGTACAACGAGCACGTCTTCGCGCTCGCCGTGGGCGACCCGGACGTATGGGCCCGGTTCGTCCGCGTACTGAACATGACGGCCCCGCCCGCACTGCTGTTCCACCCGGCCGTGCTCGGCAAGGTGGTGCGCCGCGCGCTCACCCGCCGCGCGAGCTGAACCCGGGGGAGGGGGAGAACGAGGGGGGCGCGCCCCGGTCCCGGTGGGCTGGCGTGAAATCGATCATGGAATGATCATGAAGCGGCTCGCCAGATGTATACCTTTGCCGTGACTTTACGCGATTTCCTCCCCCTGACCTGCGCCGCGACCGTCCTGGCCGCGGCGCTCTGCGCCTCCCCCGCCGCCGCTGCACAGCCGTCGGCGACGACGCCCCGCACGGCCGCAGGCGCCGCCGCGCCCGCCGAGAACACGCTCTGCGTCTACAGCACGGAGATCACCGACAAGACCACCGGCGGCTACGTCTGGGACGTGGGCACCCGCGCCCACGCGCTCTGGAAGTCCGACGACTTCCAGAGCAAGTACGGACAGCTCTCCTACGGCGAGCAGACGAACAAGCTCCTGTACGAACTCAACGTGAGCCAGCACGTCTTCGGCCACAGCTGGCTCGTGCACTTCAACTCCGGCGGCGCGTTCCAGCGGCAACTCGCCGGGGGCGGCACGGCGCGCTACGACACGTACTCCTTCCAGCCCGAGGACCCCGACGGCCGCAACGGCGACGGCAGCCCGGTGGGCGGCATGTCCGTCAACTACACCGGCTACGACATCAACGCGCCCGGCAGACCCCTCGTCGAGTGGGACCGGCCCAGCCGCAAGCAGGACCGCGACGGCGCGTACGCGCCCCGGGCGGCCCGCTGCAAGACGCTCAGCGCCACCCAGCAGGCCGCGTTCGACCGGGAGATCGCGCGCCGCGAGCGGGCCGACGAGAAGTACACGCTCCTGCCGAGCTGGAAGTACCTCCTGACCGGCGGCTGGGCCGGTGCGCCCGCCCGCAACTGCACGACCTTCGCCCTCCAGGTGTGGGACGCCACGATGGCCAACTCCCCGTCCGAGCGCATCGATCCGACGCTCGGCCTCCCCGCGGCCGACCTCAACCGGCGCGGCGCGGAGATAGCCGCCGACCTCACCCAGAGCGAGTACTCGGCGTGGATCCCCGCCCTCGCAGGCAAGTGGATCCACGAGAAGAACGGCAACCGGGACGAGAGCGAGGAGGTGCCGCGCTTCGCGGACGACCACCTCGCACCCGCGACGAGCCCTGCCGGGGTCCGGGCCGGGGGCTAGATCACGGGCGGCGCGCAGCCGCGACTTGTCGATTATCGATATGGCCCGCTACCGTGGCCATATCGAAAATCGATAGGGAGGGATGCGATGAACACGCGACTCACGAGGACCCTGGCCTCGGTGACCCTTTTGCTCGCGGCGCTCTCTGGGCTCGTCTTCATCGGTACGGCGGTCACACACCTGACCGACGACGGGGCGGTCTGCGTGGAGACGGGCTTCTGGCGCAGCACCGAGGTGGCACCGAACAGCCTCCCGATCGAGAAGGGCGTGGAGGCGTCCGGCAGCGGCACCCGGCTCTGCCAGGACGGCCCCTCCGCGGGGCAGCGCGCCGCGGACCTCGGGGGCCAGTTGCCCTGGCTCCTCTACGGCTCCGTCGCGCTGCTGCTCTTCTCCCGGCTCCTGGACGCCGTCGTGGACAAGGGGCCGTTCACCGATACGGTGTCGCGACGGCTCTCCACGCTCGGCTGGGTCGTCGCCCTGGGCGCCCCGGTCGCCAGTCTCGTCGTCGGCTGGTCGCGCTCCTGGCTCGTCGGGAGCATGGCGCCGGTCGCGGGTTCCGGGCCCGAGATGGGCGGGTCGCTCGAACTCGTCCTCGCCGGACTCGCGGCGGTCGTGATGGGCAAGATCATGCGGGAAGGCGTACGGATGCGAGAGGACCTCGAAGGGACCATCTGATGCCCGAGGAGGAACTCCACGCGATCCGCATCCACCTGGACCGGATCCTCGCCGAGCGCGGCATGACCCTGACCGAGCTGTCCGCACAGGTCGGCATCACCGTCGTGAACCTGTCCGTGCTCAAGAACGGCCGGGCCAAGGCCATCCGCTTCTCGACCCTGTCACGGATCTGCGAGGTCCTGCGGTGCCAGCCGGGGGACCTGATCACCCACGACTCGGACGGGCAGGTCTAGCCCCCGTCCGGCCTCTGCCCGGCCCCCCCGCGCGGCCTCTGCCCCGGGCCCCCGCCCGACCCCCGCTCAGGAAGCGACCCGCTCCCCGGTCGGCTCGGCGACCACGATCTGGAGGTGACCGGGGGCGTACTTGCGGGACTTGGCGACCATCTTGGCCAGGTCGAGCTTCTGCCGCTGCACGGCCACGTACATCGGCGCCGGCATGGCCGGGTGCGCCGGGGGGACCTCCGCCCCGGCGGGCAGGGTCGCGCCCTCGCGCAGGCGCACGCCGATCAGGGCGTCCTCGCTGTTCGGGGGCGTGGCCACGACGAACTGGGTGACGTCGTTCCAGGGCAGCAGGACGTTTCCGACCCGCACTCCGGCGGCGTCGAACTGGAACAGGATGCGCTTGGAGTCGAACCAGGACGAGATGAACGGGATCGCGGCGACGATCACCACACCGCCCTTCATGTCGAGCGCCCAGCCGAGGAGTACGGCGAGGAGCACGACACCCGCGATGGCTCCCCAGAGGCCGGCCAGGTCCTGGGGCGAGAACGGGCCCGTGACCTTGTAGCGCTCCCACCGGCCGCGGCGCGCGGGCTGATTCGGATTCGACATCGGGGTCCCCCTGAAGTGATGGTGCGGTGCGTCGACGTACTCGAAGTACTGGCGGTACTCGGCGTGCTCGGCGTACTCGCAGTACTGGACCCAGGCCGTCGGCCTGAAGATCACAGTGGGGGACCTTAGTGACGTACGGGCGGGCTGGCTTGGACAAATATGACCTGCCCGGCACGGACCTGAAGCACGGACCTGAAGACGGTCTCTGGAGGCGGGGCCCTAGAGGGGGAGGGCGCCCTCCGCCGGGCGGGCGGCGGCCAACTCGCCGGGGGTGATGTCGGCGAGGGCGCGGAACTCGCGGTTCAGATGGGCCTGGTCGTAGAAACCGCAGGTGGCGGCCACGTCGTCGAGGCCGGTTTCCGTGCGGGCGAGCAGCCCCATGGCGCGGTGGAAGCGCAGCACACGGGCGGACATCTTCGGTGTCAGGCCGATCTGCTGGGTGAAGCGGCGGACCAAGTAGCTGTGGCTCCAGCCCACTTCGGCGGTGATCCGGGCGATCGGCAGGGCCCCGCCCGAGCGGGCGAGGAGCCGCCAGGCGTGGCTCACCTCGGGCGCGGGTTCCGGGCCGCGCCCGAGGCGGGCCAGTAACGCGGCGTCCAGCAGGTCGAACCGGGCTCCCCAGCCGCTGGTGGCCGCGAGGCGCTCCACCAGCTCTCCGGCCCGGGGGCCGAGGACGTGCGGGAGCTCGACCACCTGGTTGGTCAGCTCCCGCAGCGGCATGGCGAACAGCCGGTAGGCCCCCAGTGGCGTCAGTTCGAGCCGGATCGCCTCCTGGCCGCCGGGGTGGTCGCACACCCGGGGCCCGTCCTCCAGGCCCGCGATCAGCGAGCCCACCACGTGCTCGGCGGGGCCCGCGGGGTGCAGCCGGCGGACCTGGGCGAACGGCGCCCCCAGGCTGATCACCACGACGGCGCGGCCCGTGGGGACGAGCCGGACCCGGAAGGGCGAGACCGTCGCCTCCCAGTACCCGGCGTAGCTGTGCAGATAGGGGCGCAGCGCGGGCGGCCAGGGCCGGGTCACGCGCCACCGGCCGCCGCCCACCCGGGTCATCTCGACGCCCCGGCCGACAGCGCTCCCGCTCATGACCTCTGGCATGCCGCGCCCCTCCCGTGTGCCTGCCGTCGCGGTCAGCGGGTCCCGAGGACGCAGAACTCGTGCCCCTCCGGGTCGGCCATGCACCGCCACGGTACGTCGCCCTGGCCGAGGTCGATCTCGGTGGCGCCGAGGGCCCGCAGCCGGGCCACCTCCGTCTCCTGGTCGTCGCCGGAGTACGGCAGCAGGTCGAGGTGGAGGCGGTCCGGCACGGTGTGCCCGTCGGTCGAGCGGAGGAACTCCAGATACGGGCCGACCCCCTTGGCGGAGCGCAGCGAGGCGTGCTCGTCGGTCACCTCGTGCACGGTCCAGTCGATCGCCTCGCCCCAGAACCGGGCCATGGCCCGCGGATCCGCGCAGTCGACGACCACCGCGGCGATCGGCCCGGTGTCCCGGTAGATCTCCCGGGGCTCAAGGACGCAGAACTCGTTGCCCTCCGGGTCCGCGAGGACCGTCCACGGCACCTCGCCCTGGCCCACGTCGGCGGGCGTCGCGCCGAGGGCTTTCAGGCGGGCGACCAGCTCCTCCTGGTGGGCCGCGGAGGTGCTGGCGAGATCGATGTGGGTCCGGTTCTTCGTCGCCGTCTTGCCCTCGGGCACGGTCACGACATCGATGCAGACGGCGGTGGCGTCGGGCCACACGAAGCCCCCGCCGGGCTCGACGTTGGTCACCCCGGGAGCCTCGCTGGAGATCCCCCAGCCGAGCGCCTCCGCCCAGAACCGCCCGACCGCGGAGTCGTCGAGCGCCTTGAAGTTCACCTGTACCGGTCGCAGTGCCATGCCGGGGAGCCTATGCCGACGAGCCGTGGAACGGGCCATGAGGGCGGAGCGGGCCATGAGGGGCGGGGCGGCTCACATCATGGTCCGCGCCCACTGGGCGGCACGGTCGGCGAAGGCGCGGGCGGCGGCGCTCTGGTAGGTGCTCTCGCGGCGCAGGAGGGTGACGGTGCGGGAGGGGAGCACGGGGGTGAGGGGGATGGGGGTGAGGTGGGCGTGGTCGTGGGCGATGGCGTCGGGCAGGACGGTGGCCAGTGGGGCGCGCGCCACGATCTCGGTGAGGGCGTTGACGGAGTTGGCCTCCAGGGCGATGCGCGGCTGCACGTGGTGGTCGGCGAAGTGCTTGTCGATGTGCCTGCGGGTGGCGAAGTCACCGCTGAGGAGCGCGAATTGACGGTCGCCGAGGTCGGTGAGCGGCAGGGGCCCGGGGTTGTCGACGTCGGGGTGGTGGGGGCCGACGACCAGGCTCAGGGCCTCGGTGAACAGCGCGGTGGCCCCGACGCCCGGAAGGTGGGCGCCGCTGAAGGCGATGCCGAGGTCGAGCCGGTCGGCCAGGAGGTCGGCTTCGATGCGGTCCTGGGCCATCTCGCGCACGTCCAGGGTGATGCCGGGGTGGCTGGTGCAGAAGC
Source organism: Streptomyces sp. NPDC040610 (assembly GCF_055594065.1). Taxonomy (NCBI): domain Bacteria; kingdom Bacillati; phylum Actinomycetota; class Actinomycetes; order Kitasatosporales; family Streptomycetaceae; genus Streptomyces; species Streptomyces sp. NPDC040610. Next base: position 117,399 of record NZ_JBVIXA010000019.1, read on the forward strand.
CGGCGACGAGCGGGCCGGTGAGATAGGCGGTGAAGGTGGGGGTGACGGCGAGGCGGAGGTGTCCGCGGGAGAGGTCCTGTACGTCGAGGACCGCGCGCTCGCCCGCCGCGAGGTTCCGTAGCGCGCGCCGGGCGTAGTGGGCGTACGTGGACCCGGCGTCGGTGAGGCGCACGGTGCGGCCGGTGCGCTCAAGGAGCTGGACGCCCACGGCCTTCTCCAGCTGCTTGATCTGCTGGGACAGGGTGGGCTGGGCGATGCGCAGCTCTTCGGCGGCGCGGGTGAAGTTGGCGTGCTCGGCGACCGCGAGCAAGTAGCGCAGGTGGCGCAGTTCCGGCTTCATGCCCGCAACTATAGATGAGGCCAATAGCTGACAGTGATAGTGCGTCTTGGACGCTATAGGTGCAGGTCGTGCACAGTGAATGACGTCGGCCCCACCGGCAACCCGATCGAAGGGAGTGCGAGGCCATGCGTCATCTCGCCCAGGGAATCGACCGCTTCCAACGGGAGGTCTTCCCCGCCAAGGCCGGGCTCTTCGCCCGCCTGGCCACCACCCACCGGCCCGGCACGCTGTTCATCGGCTGCTCCGACGCCCGCGTCGTGCCCGAGCTGATCACCCGGTCCGACCCCGGTGAACTGTTCGTCATCCGCACCGCGGGCAACCTCGTCCCCGCCCACGCCCCCCACGCCCCCGGTGCCGACGGCGTCGCCGCGAGCGTCGAGTACGCGGTCGCCGTCCTCGGCGTGCGGGACATCGTCGTCTGCGGGCACTCCGCCTGCGGCGCCATGACGGCCATCGCCGAAGCGCACGACCTCAGCGGCGTCCCCGCCGTCGCCGGGTGGCTGCGCCACGCGGATGCCGCCCGGACCCGTACCGCGGCCGCCGACGACGGGCCCGAACTCGCCACGCTGGTCCGGGAGAACGTCGCCGCCCAGCTGACGAACCTGGCCACTCACCCCTCGGTGGCCCGCGCCCTGGCCGAGGGAGGTGTGCGGCTGCACGGCTGGGTCTTCGACATCGGCACGGGCGCGGTCGAGGAACTCACCGCCGACGGGCGCCCGGCGCTGGCGGCCTGACCCGCCCCTTCGCTCCCACTCCCGGCCCGGCCTGACCGGCCGTCCGGGCCCCCTTCTTCCCACCCCCCACCGAGAGGGGGATGGGGTCGTACGAAAGGAAACCCCTCAAGATGCAAGCCCAGTTCGACACCAACGCCCGTCAGCAGCTCGCGATCACCGCGGTCGAGGCCAAGACCCGCCGTGACCTGTCCTGGCAGCAGATAGCCGACGCCGCGGGCCTGTCCGTCGCGTTCGTCACCGCCGCCGTCCTCGGTCAGCACGCGCTGCCCGAGCCCGCCGCCAAGGCCGTCGCCGAACTGCTCGGCCTGGACGACGACGCGGTGCTCCTGCTGCGCACCATCCCCACCCGGGGGTCCATCCCCGGCGGCATCCCGACCGACCCGACGATCTACCGCTTCTACGAGATGCTCCAGGTGTACGGCACCACCCTCAAGGCCCTGGTCCACGAGGAGTTCGGCGACGGCATCATCTCCGCGATCAACTTCAAGCTGGACGTGCGGAAGGTCGCGGACCCCGAGGGCGGCGAGCGCGCGGTCATCACGCTGGACGGCAAGTACCTCCCGACCAAGCCCTTCTAGGGCATCCGGGCGGCACGCGCGGCCCTGGTCCCGCGCGTGCCGCCCGTGCGACAAGGCCGACCGCGGTGCCGTACGCGTGAACGGCCGACACGGCCGGTTGAGAGACTCGCGCCATGGGATCTTGGGGAACCTTGGGGCCGGCGCTGCTGTCCCTGGCCGGTGTCGCACTCGGCGCCGGGGGGACGATCGTCGGCCAGTACCTCGTGTCGCGGGCGAGCAACCGCCAGCTGGAGGTGCAGGAATCGGCGGCGCACCGCGCGGAGTTGAAGGGCGCGGTCCTCGCCTTCCTCGGCATCGCGTCGCGGGTGGAGAAGGTGGCGTTCACCCGCCCGGACAGCGGCGGCACGGTGGACGACGCGGCACTCGACCGACTCGTGGACGACCTGTGGCTCGCCCAGGCGGAGATCGATCTGGCAGCCCGGAGCGAGCCCTTGCGGGGCGCCGCCTATCGTTACGCGGCCCGTCTGGCCGAGGCGGTGCGGGGCGAGGTCACCGACTCCGCCGCCCTGCGCGGACCGCAGGCGCGGTTCATGGACGCGGCGTACGACGACATGTGGCCCGGGCGTCGGCGGGCGACCGGGGACCTCCTCGACGCCGGCTGACGCGCTGCGGCGAAGGGGCGAGACCGGCGCCGTATCGTGGGCGCCGAAAGGTGTTCAGGTGTTCGGGGGTTGAGTGCGGGTCGAAGATCATGTGGCCTGGGGGCGGGACTTCCCCGTGAAGTATCTCCTGGTCCACCAGGGCGAGGAGGATCAGGACGAGTTCTGGGGGCGGTGCGCGGGTGTCGAGGGCATGTTCGTGGACGAGGTGCCACCGCCGCGCGAGGTTCTGACGCTGCGGGGGTGCGCTCCCGAGGGGCTGTTGCGCGACGCGCTGACGGGCGGGGAGTCGACCGCCTCGCTGGGTGACGTGTGCGTCGAGGTCTGGGACGAAGAGCGGCCGTGGCAGTGGTGGACGTTGCTCGACTGCGTCGTCCTCACGCACCGGCCGAACCGTGACGATCCGGCCCTGGTGGACGTCGTGGTCGGCGCGGGCGTCGACGAGGAGCACGCCTGGTCGCACTCCCTGCCGACGTCACCGCGGTTCCAGCTGTTCGCGGGGTCCGCGAGAACGCCCGCCTCGGCCGGTCGATGCCTGGCCGTGGACGGGCTGTTCGTGACGCGCGACGCGCCGGAGCCCACGCCGATGACCCTCGTCGGCTGCGAGCCCGCCGAACCCCTGCTCGCCGTCCTGCGCCGACCGCGCGACCGGGACCGGGACTGGGTGGGGCTGTGGGCCCTGGACCGCACCGGCCGGGTGATGTACCGCCACGACGTGTACCTGGGCATCGAGTCCGCCCGGCCGTCGGTCCTCGGCGGCACCCTCCTCGACATCGAGCTCACCGACGGCGGCGAGGACAGGCCGCCGTCGCGAGCCCGCCCGATCTGGGAGACCTGGTACCAGGGCGCCCCGACCACCCGCAACCAATGGGCCCCGCTCTCCACCCAGGGCAGATCCGCGTGGCTGGACCTGACCGCCACCGGCATGAGCGAGCAGGGCCCGGACCGCACGGGCGGCGTCCACCACCTCGACGGCACGCACGTCACGGACGCACCCGGCCTGCACTGCGCCCTGGCCGAGGCCCTCGCGGGCCCCGGCGGCTACTACGGCCGGGAGTGGAACGCCTTCAAGGACTGCCTCCACGGCGGCTTCGGCACGACCGCGCCCTTCACCCTGATCTGGCACGACGCCGACATCGCCCGCGAGGCCCTCGCGGACGACATCTGGGACACCGAGACGGGGCTCACCTACTTCGAGGAGGTCGTCCAGCTCCTCGCGTCCCGCGGCGTCACGGTGGTGCTCCGGTGACGGTGCCGCGGGCGCGACGCCCGATTGCCCCGACTACCTCAACTACCCCGACTACCCCAACTACTCCGACGGACCGGGGAAGTTGCCCGTCGCCCACCCCGCGCGAGGTCGTCAGAGCCCGTCCCTCCGCTTGAAGACGCCCACGTCAGCGAGCCCTCCAGCCGCCCCTGGGAGGGAGATGCCCGATCTTGGCGATACCCCCGCCCATGGAGATCATGGAGCCGCGAGCACCGGTCGCGAGGTGGTCGGTGCGGTGCATGACAGGGGGAAATCGCATGCTCAGAAGGCTCGGTACCGACCGGGACCCATCTCCACCGGCCGAACGGCGGGGGGCGCTGGGCGAGCTGCCCGCCGCCGTGGTGGGGGCGGGGCGGTGCGTCGCCGTCACGGGGGAGGCGGGCATCGGGAAGCCGCGCCTGCTCGCTGAGGCCGCCCTGCGCGGCGCCGGGACCGTGCTCGACGAAGCGGACCGGGCGGGCGTCAGATGACCGACACGGTCCGGGCGGGCGCCGTCGACCGGGGTCGCGCCGACCTCAGCGGCCGGAACCACGAACGGGACGTCCTCGACGGGCTCTTGGCGGGAGCCCGGGAGGGCAGGGGCGGCGCCGTGGTGCTCCTCGGCGAGGCGGGGTCGGGCAAGACGGCCCTGCTCGACCGGTGCGCCTCGGCGGCAGGCGGAGCCCGGCTGCTGCGGTGCACGGGTGTCCAGTCGGAGGCGGCACTGCCGTACGCCGGTCTGCATGTGCTCCTGCGGGGCGCCCTGGACCGGGCCGGGAGCCTGCCGGAGCGTCAGTCGCGGGCGCTGCGCGGGGCGGTCGCCCTGGACGACGCGCCCGCGGGGGACCGTTTCCTGGTCGGGGCCGCGACGCTCGGCCTGCTCGACGAGCTGTCCGAGGAACGCCCGGTCGTGGTCCTGGTCGACGACGCGCAGTGGCTGGACCTGGAGACCGTGGACGCGCTGCTGTTCGCCGCCCGCCGGCTCGGCATGGGGCGGGTGGCCATGGTGTTCGCCGCGCATGAGGACTCGGTGGTCCTCGATGCCGCGCCGGGCCTGCCGGTGCTGCGTCTCGGGCCGTTGACCGACGCGGAGGGCGCGGCACTCCTCGTCGACGCGGCGCCCGATCTGCAGGCCGACGTGAGCAGCCGGATCCTCGGGCTCGCGCAGGGCAATCCGCTCGCCCTGGTGGAGCTGGCGGGGGCACTGACGGCGGCCCAGCGGGACGGGAGCGAGCCGCTGGACGCGCGGGAGATCGCCGTGCTTCCGGCCTCGTGGCGGGTGCGGCGGATCTTCGACGAGCGGATACGGGCGCTGCCCACGCCGACCCGTCTGCTCCTGACCGTCGCCGCCGCGGACGACACCGGTGACGTGGCGCTCGTGGTGGCGGCGGGAGAACGGGTGGGCGCGGCCGCCGGGGACCTCGCTCCCGCCGAGGCGGCGGACCTGGTCAGGGTGTCCGGGCGCCGCCTCGCGTTCCGGCATCCGCTGGCGCGGGCCGCCGCCTACCAGGGAGCGGTCCTCGTCGAGCGGGCGGCCGCGCACCGGGCGCTCGCCGAAGCGGCGCAGGGCGCCGGGGACATGGGCCGCCGGGCCTGGCATCTGGCCGCCGCGACCGTCGGCTACGACGAGGAGGTCGCCGCCGAACTGGAGCGCAGCGCCGAACTGTTCCGCTCGCAGGGCGGCCGGGCGGCGGTCGCCGCCGCCTACCGGCGGGCCGCACGGCTCACCGAGGACAGGGAAGCCCGGTCGCTGCGCCTTGCCGCCGCATCGGCCGCCGCGGCCGAGGCCGGACAGGTGGAGCTCGCGGGGACGCTCGCCGACGAGGTGGGTCCGGTGATCGGCCCGCCGACGCTCGCTAGGCTCGCCAGCGTCCGGGCGGCGCTCGAACACGGGCAGGGCCGCGCGGAGTCGGCGCGGCTGCTGCTCGTCGACGCGGCGTCCGAGGTGACGGCGCACCGTCACGCCACGGGGGCGTGGCTGCTGTTCGAAGCGGCCGCCATGGCCTGGGACGCGCCGGACCCGGTCGCGGCGGCCCGGGACACCCGGGTGCGGACGGCCGGTCTGGACTTCGGCGAGGATCCCGTGCACCGGGGCGCGGTCGGGGTGCTCGACACGCTGGAGGGCGATCTGGTGGGCGGGGCCGCGGCGGTACGGGAGTTCGCCGGGTACGTCGTAGGGACCAGGCACGAGCGCGGCCTGGCCGATCAGGTGCGACTGCACGGCTGGGACATGCTGCTCGGCGAGTACCGCACCGTGCACGACGAGGCCGTCGCCCTGGAGCGGGAGTGCCGTGCGGAGGGTGCCGTCGGGGTGTTGCCGAGGGTGCTGCTGCGCCTTGCGCGGCTGCGGCTCTTCCTGGGGCGGCACCGGGACGCGTACACGACGGCGGTGGAGGGTCTGGAGATCGCCTGTGACACCGGTCAGCGCCATCTGGCCACGATGCTCAGCGGTGTTCTGGCGGTGCTCGCCGCGCTCCAAGGGCAGGAGCCGAGTGGCACTCAGGAGCCGGTAGGTGGCGGCGGGCCGGACGGTGGGGACCGGCCGGGCGGCGGGCGGGTGTCCGCCGGGCGCACGGGGCGGGACCCGTACCCCGGTGTCGTGCCGATCCCGATCTGGCTGACCAGGGCTCAGGGCCTGCTCGACCTCGGGCTCGGCCGCTACGACCGGGCGCTGCGACGTTTCGCCGACCTGACCGGCGGCCCGCAGCGGCATCTCATGGTCTCCGTGCACAGCCTGCCCGACCAGGTGGAGGCCGCCGTCCGGATCGACCGGGCCGCCGACGCCGGGCGGGCCGCCGAGTGGTTCGCGCGCTGGGCCGGGGCCTCCGGGACCGCGTGGGCGGAGGCGGTGGAGCTGCGCTGCCGCGCCCTGCTCGCCGCCGACGACGCGAAGGCGGAGGAGCTCTACGGGCGGGCGCTCGCCACCCACGAGGGGGACGGCCGCCCGTTCGAGGAGGCGCGCACCCGGCTGCTGTACGGGGAGTGGCTGCGCCGGGCGAAGCGCAGGGCCGCCGCCAGGGAGGAGCTGACCACGGCGCTCGCGTCGTTCGAGCGGATGCCGGCGGCCGCGTGGGCGGAACGGGCCCGCACGGAGCTGCGGGCCGCCGGTGCCACCCCGGCCACACCGCCGGCGGGCGCGGATCTCGTGGGTCGGCTGACCGCCCAGGAGCTGCGGGTGGTCCGGCTCGCGGCGACGGGCCTGAGCAATCGGGACATCGGCGCGCGCCTGTTCCTCAGCCCGCGCACGGTCGGCTACCACCTGTCCAACGCCTACCGGAAGCTCGGTGTGACCTCACGGGCCGCACTCGGAGCGCTGGACCTGGGCTGACGCCCACGGACCCCCTCACCCCCGTCCCGTACGAACTCCGGTAAGGCACCCCGGTCATTCGACGGATCCGCAGGTCCGGGCGCGGTTCCTACTGTCTTCCCGGTCAAGCTGTCTTCCCGTTCGAGAACGTCCACCCGGGAGAGTTCATGAAGGTTCTGGTACTCGGTGCCACCGGATACATCGGCTCCGCGATGGTGTCGCGACTGACGCAGGAGGGCCACGACGTGGTGCCCCTGGTGAAGAACGCGGCCGCGCTGCGTCCGGACACGCCGGTGCGGGTCGGCGATCTGGCCGACCCGTCGTCGCTGCGCGCGGCGGTGACGGACGACGTGGACGCGGTGGTGAACCTGGCCACGCCGACCGGCGACGAGGCGGTGGACACCGCCGCCCTGGAGGCACTGGTCGCGCCACTGCGCGGCACGGGCCGCGCGTACGTCTACACCAGCGGCGTGTGGGTGCTCGGCGCCACCGGGGACGTTCCGCTGGCCGAGGACGCCCGCACCGACCCGATCGCGATCGTCGGCTACCGGCCGCGGATCGAGCAGCGGGTGCTTGCCACCGCCGGGGACGACGTGCGGGCCGTGGTGATACGCCCGGGCATCGCGTACGGCCGGGGCGGCGGCATTCCCGCCCTGATGACCGGCTGGGCCCGGGAGCACGGCGCGGGCCGCTACGTGGGGCCGGTCACGACCCGCTGGCCGATGGTCCACGTCGACGACCTCGCCGAGCTGTACGCCCTCGCGCTGACCAAGGCGCACGCCGGCGACCTCCTGCACGGCGTGGCATGGGAGTCCGTCCCGGCGGCCGCGCTCGCGGCGGCCGCCGACGTCGCCGCGGGCGGCACCGGCCGGGCCGAGCCGTGGCCGCTCGCCGAGGCCGCGGAGGCGCTCGGGGAGCCGTTCGCCGAGGCGCTCGCGCTCGACCAGGTGGTGTCGGGTCGGCGCGCCGTCGAGGAACTGGGCTGGCGCCCGAGCCGCCCGTACGTCCTCACCGAACTGACCGAACCGACCGTCCCCTCCCCGAACTGACCGTCCTCCCCGAACCGACCGGAGACAGCTGTGAGTGACACCTCTGCCCCCACCCCCGCACCCGCCCTCACACCCCCGATCTGCCGCACGTGCGGCACCCAGTACGCCGCCGCCCGTCCGGACTGTCCGGTCTGTCTGGACGAGCGGCAGTACGTGGGCCGGGGCGGCCAGCAGTGGACGACGCTGGCCGGAATGCGCGAGGAGGGCCACAGCGGACTCTTCGAGGAGCAGGGGCCCGACGTGCTCGGCATCGGCGTCACCCCGCAGTTCGCCATCGGCCAGCGGGCCCTGCTGCTTCGTACCGCCGCAGGGAACGTGCTGTGGGACTGCGTGCCGTACCTCGACGACACGATGGTGCGGGCCGTCGAGGAACTCGGCGGCATCGACCACATCGCGATCAGCCACCCGCACTTCTACTCCTCGATGGTGGAGTGGGCGCACGCCTTCGACGCGCCGGTCCACCTGCACGAAGCCGACCGGCAGTGGGTGGGCCGGCCGGACCCGGCCGTGCGGTTCTGGAGCGGTGGCACGCTCCGGCTCACCGACGAGGTGACCCTGATCAACCCGGGCGTGCACTTCCCTGGCAGCGCGGTCCTGCACTGGAGCGCGGGTGACGGAGCGCTGTTCACGGGCGACGTGGTCAACGTCTGCCCGGACAACCGCTGGGTGACCCTCATGTACAGCTACGCCAACCACATCCCGGAGCGCCCGCACGCGGTCCGCGCGGCGGCGGACCTGCTCGCCGGCTACCGCTTCGAGCGGATCTACGGCGCCTGGTGGCACCGGGTCGTCACCTCGGACGGCAACGAGGTCCTTGCCCGCTCCGTCGAACGCTACCTTCGCTTCGAACAGGCGGCGGTCCCGGAATGACGGCCCTGGACCGGGGAGTTCGGCAGAGCCCTGAGGCATTCAGGCAGCAGGGCAGGCCCTCACGCAGGCCCTAGGGCGTAGATGCGAGAGCGAATCGCAGGACGGTGCCCACGAGTGATCGCTTGCCCTCAGAGCCAGTCCCGTCGCTTGAAGATGAAGTACAGGCTCACGCAGACCACCGCCATCAGCAGGATCGCGAAGGGGTAGCCGAAGGCCCAGTTCAGCTCCGGCATGGCGTCGAAGTTCATGCCGTAGATCGTGCCGACGAGGGTGGGGGCGAAGAGGATGGCGGCCCAGGAGGAGATTTTTTTGATCTCCTCGTTCTGTTCGAAGCCTGCCTCGGCCAGGGCCCGCATCTCCGCGTTCTGTTGCTGTGTGACCAGCGTGGTGTTGACGGTGAGGATGTCGGCGAGGGCCTGGCGGAAGCCGTCCACGCGTTCGCTGGTGTGGGTGACGTGGTCGGCCACGTCGCGGAGGTAGCGCTGGAGTTCCTCGTCCGTGCCGTACTTCGCGAAGCCCGCCATCAGGGCGTGCAGCATGCTCACCAGGGGGCGCGTCGCGCGCTGGAACTCGACGACCTCGCGGGAGAGTTCGTAGATGCGGCGGGAGACCGTCGGGTCGCCGCCGAACACCTCCGTCTCGATCTCGTCGATGTCGTTCTGGACGCCGGACACGACGGGGGCGTAGCCGTCGACGACCGCGTCCAGGATCGCGTACAGGACCGCCTCCGGGCCCAGGCGCAGCAGTTCCGGGGTCTTCTCCATGCGGCGGCGTACCGCCGACAGGTCGGGGGCCGCGCCGTGCCTGACCGTGATCACGAAGTCCGCGCCCACGAACACGTGCAGCTCGCCGAAGTCGACCTCCTCGGGGGCGTCCAGGTAGCGGGCCGCCCGCAGCACGACGAACAGCGTCTCGCCGTACCGCTCCAGCTTCGGGCGCTGGTGCGCCTCCATCGCGTCCTCGACCGCCAGCTCGTGCAAGTCGAACTCGGCCGCCAGCGACAGGAGTTCCTGCTCCGTCGGGCGGGCCAGGCCGATCCACGCCATGCCGTCGGGCTGGGCGCGCAGCTCGCGGAACGTGTCGGCGAGCGAGCCGGGGGAGGAGACGCGCACGCCGTCGCGGTACAGCGCCGCCTCCACGACGCTCGGGTCGGCCGGCGCCGTCGGTGCGGGGTCCCGTTCCGGGTGGTGGTTCGACGCGTCGGCAGGTGGCGGCGTGCCCTGCGCGGACTGGGAGGACGCCCGCCGCCACGCGTGCTTGCGCGGCTGCTGCGGGCGGTGAGGTCGTCGCTCCGGAGTCACCGGCAGCCCTTCCCGTGGTCGTCCGACTTCGGCCCGGCACGTGTGGATTCTGTCCCGGACATGCCCGGAGCAGGATATATGCGGCAGATGGCGTGGGTGTGACAGCCGTCGGTAGGGGGATGGTGGGTAGGGGGTCGTGGGTGGTGGTGGGGGCGGTGGGCGTCACGGGCGCGGCCGGAGTCGGTGCGTGGCGGTGGCGGGCAACAGGTGGCAGGTGGCGGACGGCGGGCGGTAGGCGGCAGGTGGCGGACGATAGGTGGCAGGCGGCACTCGTACCGCGCCCGCGGCGTGAGCAGTCGCGTTCGGCGCGCCCCTTGCGGACCGTATCTGTCCGCAAGCCCCGCTAGCGTGCGGAGCATGACGAAGACCCCGGCCGCCGCCCCCGTCCTCACCCGCCAGGCCCTCAACCGTGCCACCCTCGCCCGCCAGCTCCTCCTGGAGCGGGCCCCGATGGCCGCGGGCGCGGCCCTCGCCCACCTCGTCGGGCTGCAGGCGCAGAACGTGAAGCCGCCGTACTACGCGCTCGCCGCGCGCCTCGCGGAGTTCGACCCGATGGAGCTGTCGGGGCTCATGGCGGAGCGCGCCGCGGTCCGTGCCGTCACCATGCGGTCCACCGTGCACACCCTCACCGCCGACGACCTCCTCACCCTGCGGCCGCTCACCCAGGCCGCCATCGACCGTGAGCTGCGGATGTTCCGGGGCGGTCTGACCGGCGTGGACCTGGACCGGCTCGCCGCCCTCACCCGGGCGTACGTCGAGGAGGAGCCCCGCACCCTCGCCCAGATCCGCGCCGAACTCCTTCGCCACTGGCCGGACGCCGACCCGCAGTCCCTCGGCATCGCCGCCCGCGCCCGCCTTCCCCTCATCCAGGTGACCCCGCGCGGCCTGTGGCGCCGCAGCGGGCAGGTCGCCCTCACCACCGCCGAGCACTGGCTCGGCCGCCCCCTCGCCGAGGACCCCGCGCCCGACGACACCGTCCTGCGCTACCTCGCCGCCTTCGGGCCCGCCTCCGTCAAGGACATGCAGACCTGGGCCGGTCTGACCCGGCTCCGCGACGCCTTCGAGCGGCTGCGGCCCGGGCTCCGCACCTTCCGCGACGAGCACGGCGTCGAGCTGTTCGACCTGCCCGACGCGCCCCGCCCCGACCCCGAGACCCCGGCCCCGCCCCGCTTCCTGCCCGAGTTCGACAACCTCCTGCTGTCCCATGCCGACCGCACCCGTGTCGTGGCGCTCGCCCACAAGGACCGCACCTGGACCGGCAACCAGGCCCACTGCACCTTCCTGGTGGACGGGTATCTCGCCGGGCTCTGGCGCCTGGAGGAGGCCAAGGACGGCGCCGTGCGGCTCACCGTCGAGCCGTTCGGGAAGCTCACCAAGGCCCAGCGCGGGGAGGTCGCGGCGGAGGCGGAGCTGACGGCACGGCTCCTCGCGGGCGACGCCCCTTCGTACGACATCGGGTTCGGGGCCGTCGTCCAGAAGTGAGTGAGCGGGGGGAGGGAGAGGCTGTCTCAGTCCGCTCTGCCCGTCAGGGCCACCGTCACCCCGAGCCCGATCATCGTGCAGCCACCCGCCCCGCCGATCATCGCCAGCCTGCGGTCCGACCGCGCGAACCAGGTGCGTGCCGCCGACGCAGTCAGGCCCCACAGGGTGTCCGTGACCAGGCCGATGCCGATCGGGACCAGGCCGAGCAGCAGCATCTGCACGGGGACGTGGCCCGCCGCGTGGTCGACGAACTGCGGCAGCACCGCCGCCGCGAACACGATGCCCTTCGGGTTGGTCAGACCGACGAGGAGGCCGTCGAGGACGGTGCGGACGTCGCCGCGCGCGGGCCGCCCGCCCGCGCCCGCCGCGCCGATCGCCGCCGCCTTCATCGCCTTGCGGTGCCGGAACGCCTGCACGCCGAGGAACACCAGGTACGCCGCGCCCGCGAGCTTCACCGCCAGGAACACCGCGGCCGAGCGCTCCAGGACCGAGCCCAGGCCGAAGGAGACCGCCACGATCATGAGGTACGAGCCCGCGACATTGCCGAGGACCGTCGCCAAGGCGGTGCGACGGCCGTGCGCCAGGGCGCGGCCCACCACGAACAGGACGCTCGGCCCCGGGATCACGATCACCAGCGCCGACATCGCGGCGAAGGCCAGGAACCTGTCGGTGGACACCATGCGGGCCTCATCCCCCTGCTCTGCGCCTGCCGGCGCGCGGGTGCCCTGTGGTCGTCCGCGTCGGGCGGCCCGCGGCGGACCGTGCCGGTCCTGCACGGTCGTGTACGCGTCATTGAACCCCGCGTCGCCGGGATCCGGCAGCGGAATCGGCACAGAGGGCGCCGATCCGCCAGGGGCCGCACGGTCCGCACGGCCCGCACGGTCCCCTGCGGCCACTACGGCAGCACCCCCGCCCGCCGCGCCGCCACCACCGCCTCCCACCGCGTGTGCGTGCCGAGCTTCCGCATCGCCGACCGCAGATAGCCCTTGACCGTCTCGGGGCGCAGGCCGAGGCGTTCGGCGGCCGCCGCGTTGGTGACGCCTCCGGCCACGCAGGCCAGCACGTCCAGTTCGCGCGGGGCGAGCCGGACGCCGGGGCCGGGGTCCGGCCCGGGGGAGTCGGCGGCCGCGTCCGTCAGCGTCCCGCACACCGCGAGGAGTTCCGCCCGCAGCGCGGGATCACCGATGCGTGCGGCCAGCGCGCGCAGCGCCCCGTGCGCCTCCCGCACGCGCTCCCAGGCCGCGTCCCCGGAGCCGTACCCCCGCCCGGGCATCTCCGCGACCGCCTCCCGGGCCGCCGCCAGCATCGCGGCCGCCTCGTCCCGTACGACGAGGGCCTGTTCGAGGTCCCGGGCCGCCGCCACGGCCGCCGCGAGCGCCCGGTCGCCGAGGGGCTGCGCGGTGCGCAGGGCGCCGTACAGCAGGCCGCGCACCCGGCGGCGTACCACCAGCGGCACCGCGAGCACCGCCCGCAGGCCCTCCAGCGCGACGGCGGTGTCGTACTCGTGGCTGATCTGCCGGGACGCGCTGTAGTCCGCGACGGCGCAGGGGCGGGCCAGGGCGACCGCCTTGCCGCCCAGGCCGGTGCCCACGTGGATCGCGAGGCCGTTCAGGGAGTGCGTGGCGGTGCCGCTGAGTTCGGCGATCCGTACCCGCGCGGCGCCGTCCGCGCCGGTCACGAGGCCGCCGAAGGCCACAGGAAGTCCCGTCCCGCGACGCAGCCGCAGCAGCGCGGCCCGTACGTCCGCCGCCTCGCCGTCGTCCGCAGCACCCACGCGCCCGCTCCCTCAGCTTTCGGCCCCGTGCCCCTGATGTCCGCCGCCCTCGCGGGACACCACCCCCGTTCGGGGGTAGTGAGACCTGCATCACGAATTACACGATGGTACGGACGAGCGGCGGTAAGCGGAATGCGAGCGGAATGCGAGGGGTGCGGATGACGGCGACCGGAGCGGGTGGCGGCACGGAGGAGTTCCGTGCGGCGCGGGACTTCCTCCTGCGTCACCGGGAGGACTACCGGGCCGCGTACGAGGGTTTCGTCTGGCCCCGGCCCGCGCACTTCAACTGGGCGCTCGACTGGTTCGACGTCATCGCCGACGGCAACGACCGCACGGCGCTGCACATCGTCGAGGAGGACGGCGAGGAGGCCCGCCTCTCGTTCGCGGAGCTGGCGCGGCGCTCCGCTCGGGCCGCCAACTGGCTGCGCGGGCTCGGCGTCCGCGCCGGGGACCGCATCGTCGTGATGCTGGGCAACCAGGCCGAGCTGTGGGAGGTCGCGCTCGCCGCGATGAAGCTGCGGGCCGTGGTGATCCCGGCGACGCCGCTGCTCGGCGCCGCCGACCTGCGCGACCGCATCGAGCGCGGCCGGGCCCGGCACGTGGTGGTGCGGGGCGAGGACGTCGCGAAGTTCGCGGACGTGCCGGGGGAGTACACCCGGATCGTGGTCGGCACCCAGGACGGCCGGGAAGCCACAGCGGTGGCCGCGTTCACCGAGAGTCCCGACGGCTGGATCCCCTACGACGGCGTCGACACCGCCCCCGCCGACTTCACCCCCGACGGCGTCACCCGCGCCGACGACCCCCTGATGCTGTACTTCACCTCGGGCACCACCGCCCGGCCCAAGCTCGTCGAGCACACCCATGTGTCGTACCCCGTGGGCCACTTGGCGACGATGTACTGGATCGGCCTCAAGCCCGGCGACGTGCATCTGAACATCTCCTCGCCCGGCTGGGCCAAGCACGCCTGGTCGAACCTCTTCGCACCGTGGAACGCGGAGGCGACCGTCTTCATCCACAACTACACGCGCTTCGACGCGGGCCGTCTCATGCGGGAGATGGACCGGGCGGGAGTCACCAGCTTCTGCGCGCCGCCCACCGTGTGGCGGATGCTCATCCAGGCCGACCTCACCCAGCTGCGGACGCCGCCGCGCGAGGTCGTCGCCGCGGGGGAGCCGCTGAACCCCGAGGTCATCGAGCAGGTGCGGCGCGACTGGGGCGTGACCATCCGGGACGGCTTCGGGCAGACCGAGACGGCCGTGCAGGTCGCCAACACCCCCGGCCAGGAGCTGCGCCCCGGCTCGATGGGACGCCCCACGCCCGGCTTCGCCGTCGAACTGCTCGACCCGGTCACCGGGGCGCCGGGCGCCACCGAGGGCGAGATCGCACTCGACCTGTCGGCGCGCCCGGTCGGCCTGATGACGGGCTACCACGGCGACCCGGAGCGCACCGCCGAGGCCATGGCGGACGGCTACTACCGCACCGGCGACATCGGCGCGCGGAGCGCCGACGGATACCTCACCTACGTCGGCCGGAGCGACGACGTCTTCAAGGCGTCCGACTACAAGATCTCCCCGTTCGAGCTGGAGAGCGCGCTCCTGGAGCACGAGGCGGTGGCCGAGGCGGCGGTCGTGCCCGCCCCGGATCCGGTACGTCTGGCCGTGCCGAAGGCGTATGTGGTGCTCGCCGAGGGCTATCAACCGGGCCCGGACACGGCCAAGTTGCTGTTCGAGCACTCCCGGTCGGTGCTCGCGCCCTACAAGCGGGTGCGCCGCCTGGAGTTCGGCGCGCTGCCCAAGACCGTGTCGGGCAAGATCCGCCGCATCGAGCTGCGGGAGGCGACGGCCAAGGGGTCCGGCGCCGAGTACCGCGAGGAGGACTTCCGGTGAGCGCGACGGTGAACGCCACGGGCGAGGGCGGCGCCGCGGCGCTTTCGTACGCGCACGGCACCAGCAAGACCCCCCTCCTCGGCGACACCATCGGGCAGAACCTCGCCCGTGCCGTCGCCGCCTGGCCCGACCGCGACGCGCTCGTCGACGTCGCGGCGGGCGCCCGCTGGACGTACGCCGAATTCGGCGCTGCCGTAGAGGAGTTGGCGCTCGGTCTGATCGGCTCCGGGGTGGGCAAGGGCGACCGGGTCGGCATCTGGGCGGTCAGCTGCGCCGAGTGGGTGCTCGTGCAGTACGCCACGGCGCGCGTCGGCGCGATCATGGTGACCATCAACCCGGCGTACCGCGCGCACGAACTCGCCTACGTCCTCAAGCAGTCGGGCGTCTCGCTGCTCGTCGCCACCCGTGAGCACAAGGCCAGCGACTACCGGGCGATGGTCGAGGAGGTCCGGGGCGAGTGTCCGGACCTGCGGGCCGCGCACTACATCGCCGACCCGTCGTGGGACGCGCTCCTGGCCGCGGGTCGGTCCGTCGACCCGGTCGAACTCGCCGCGCGCGAGGCCGAGTTGAGCTGCGACGACCCGGTCAACATCCAATACACGTCCGGCACCACGGGCTTCCCGAAGGGGGCCACGCTCTCCCACCACAACATCCTCAACAACGGATACTGGGTGGGGCGCACCATCGGCTACGGCGAACAGGACCGGGTGTGCCTGCCCGTGCCCTTCTACCACTGCTTCGGCATGGTCATGGGCAACCTCGGCGCCACCTCGCACGGCGCCTGCGTCGTGATCCCGGCGCCGTCGTTCGACCCCGTGGCGACCCTGCACGCCGTCGAGCGCGAGCGCTGCACGTCGCTGTACGGCGTGCCGACGATGTTCATCGCCGAGCTCAACCTCGCCGACTTCGCCACCTACGACCTGTCGTCGCTGCGCACCGGCATCATGGCCGGGTCGCCGTGCCCCGTCGAGGTCATGAAGCGGGTCGTCGCCGAGATGCACATGGCGGAGGTCTCCATCTGCTACGGCATGACCGAGACCTCGCCCGTCTCCCTCCAGACCCGCATGGACGACGACCTGGAGCGCCGCACCGGCACGGTGGGCCGGGTGCTGCCGCACATCGAGGTGAAGGTCGTCGACCCGGTGAGCGGGGTGACGCTGCCGCGCGGGGAGTCCGGCGAGCTGTGCACACGCGGATACAGCGTCATGCTCGGCTACTGGCAGGAGCCGGAGCGCACCGCCGAGGTCATCGACTCCGGGCGCTGGATGCACACGGGTGACCTCGCGGTGATGCGCGAGGACGGCTACGTCCAGATCGTCGGGCGCATCAAGGACATGATCATCCGGGGTGGCGAGAACATCTACCCGCGCGAGATCGAGGAGTTCCTGTACGCCCACCCGAAGATCGCGGACGTACAGGTGGTCGGCGTGCCGGACGAGCGGTACGGAGAGGTGCCGCTGGCCTGCGTCATCCTGCGCGACCCCGAGGAGACACTGACGCTGGAGGAACTGCACGGCTTCTGCGCGGGCAGGCTCGCCCACTACAAGGTCCCGGCGGGGCTGCGGATCCTGGAGAGCTTCCCGATGACGGTGTCGGGGAAGGTGCGGAAGGTGGAGCTGCGGGAGCGGTTCGGCTGAGCTGGTGTGCGGCGCGGGCGTCCTGGTGCGGGTGCCGGGTGCATGCGGGGTGCCGGGTGCGCCCCGGTCCGCGAGGTCAGGCGCCCGTCGCCGCCAGTTCGTCCGCCGCGCCGTTCAAGGGCTCCGGCGTGCCCGACAGGTCGATGCGGAACAGCGCCACGGCCAGTTCGTCGGCGCGGTCGCGGGCCGCGGGCGTGAAGTCGCACAGCGCGAAGCACACGCACGTCGCCGAGTACGCCATGGCGGTGAGCCAGGCGCACTCGACGTCCCGCAGCGATGTCTCCCGCACGGCGGGCTCGACCTGCGCGAGCACACCGAGTGCCGCGAGCCGCGTGCCCGACGGCGGGCGCTCCTCGTCGGGTCCTGCCTCGCGCACGTCCTCGTAGCCGAGCCAGCGCAGATACAGCGCCGCCGTGGTCACCGCGTCCCCGGCGCTGCGGACGGGCAGGGGGCGGAAGGCGGGCCGGGGTGTGGGCGCGGTCCGCGGCAGCGGGATGTGGGAGGGGGTGAGGGAGGGGTGGCCGCCCGCCTCGGGCTGCGCGGGGTCGCCGCCGCTGTGCGTCGCGGGCTCCTCGCCACTGTTCGGCGCGGGCTCGTCGCCTGGCTCGTCGCCACTGTTCGCTGAGGGTCCGCTCGCCGCGCCCCCGGCCGCCCCGGCGCCCTCGTCCGCCCCGTCTTCCTCGTGCGACGCCACCGCCACCCGCAGCACCGTCCCGCACGCGCACCCCAGCTCCGGCCGCGGCCAGTCCGCCGTGCGCCCGCAGGCCGCGCACCGCACCGTCACCCAGGCGTCCGCGCCGGTCCGATGGGTGAGCGGGACGGCCGGGCCGTGCCGGACGGGGGGTACGACGGGTTTGCCGCAGACGCAGGGGAACGCCGGGGGAGCGTAGGCCTGTTCATGGCGGCACACCGGACACCGCACCAGAACGCCGTCCTTCGCCATGGCCCTCACCGCCGCCCGTCCGCTCCGCCGCCCGTCCGCCGCCGAAGCTCCCCATCGTACGGAGCTCATCGTCGTACGGAAGGCGACCGCGCCGATACGCCATTTTGAGCTGGAGGCGTGCCCCCGCCTGCCCCGCGTACCCCGGAATCCCTTGACGGCCCTGACGCACCCCCTTACATTGCTTCCATATAGCAGAACATAATTTCCGCAATGTGGAAGTAGCCGGAAGGCGGGCCACGGCGCGGAAGCAGCACCGGAAGGCACGGCTCATCGCGGGGCGCGACGGTGGCCGTGGCTTCGTCAGCCGAAGCAGGAGAACTCAATGGCTCGTATGACCGCTGCCCGCGCGGCAGTCGAGATCCTCAAGCGCGAGGGCGTCACCCACGCGTTCGGTGTGCCGGGGGCCGCGATCAACCCCTTCTACAAGGCGCTCAAGGAGGGCGGCGGCGTCGATCACACGCTCGCCCGCCACGTCGAGGGCGCCTCGCACATGGCCGAGGGGTACACCCGCACCCACCCGGGCAACATCGGTGTCTGCATCGGCACGTCGGGCCCCGCGGGCACCGACATGATCACCGGCCTCTACTCCGCGATCGGTGACTCGATCCCGATCCTGTGCATCACGGGCCAGGCGCCCACGAGCGTGATCCACAAGGAGGACTTCCAGGCCGTCGACATCGCCTCCATCGCCAAGCCGGTGACGAAGATGGCCGTCACGGTCCTGGAGGCCGCGCAGGTCCCCGGCGTCTTCCAGCAGGCCTTCCACCTGATGCGCTCCGGCCGTCCGGGCCCGGTCCTCATCGACCTGCCCATCGACGTCCAGCTCACCGAGATCGAGTTCGACCCGGAGACGTACCAGCCGCTGCCGGTCTACAAGCCCGTCGCGAGCCGCGCCCAGATCGAGAAGGCCATCGGCATGCTCGTGAACTCCGAGCGGCCGCTGATCGTCGCGGGCGGCGGCATCATCAACGCCGACGCGTCCGAACTCCTCGTGGAATTTGCCGAACTGACGGGCACTCCGGTCATCCCCACCCTGATGGGCTGGGGCACCGTCCCCGACGACCACGAGCTGAACGCGGGCATGGTCGGCCTGCAGACCTCGCACCGCTACGGCAACGCGACCTTCCTGGAGTCCGACTTCGTCCTCGGCATCGGCAACCGCTGGGCCAACCGCCACACCGGCTACAAGCTGGACGTGTACCGCGAGGGCCGGAAGTTCGTCCACGTCGACATCGAGCCGACCCAGATCGGCAAGATCTTCGCGCCGGACTACGGCATCGCCTCCGACGCCAAGGCGGCGCTGGAGCTCTTCGTCGAGGTCGCCAAGGAGCTGAAGGCCGCGGGCGAACTGCCCGACCGGGGCGCCTGGATCGCCCGGGGCCAGGAGCACAAGTCCACGCTGCTTCGCCGCACGCACTTCGACGACATCCCGATCAAGCCGCAGCGCGTGTACGAGGAGATGAACAAGGCCTTCGGCCCGGAGACCCGGTACGTCTCCACCATCGGCCTCTCCCAGATCGCCGGTGCCCAGATGCTGCACGTCTACAAGCCGCGGCACTGGATCAACTGCGGCCAGGCGGGCCCCCTCGGCTGGACGATCCCGGCCGCCCTCGGCGTCGCCACGGCCGACCCGGACGCCCAGGTCGTCGCGCTCTCCGGCGACTACGACTTCCAGTTCATGATCGAGGAACTGGCCGTCGGCGCCCAGCACCGCATCCCCTACGTCCACGTCCTCGTGAACAACTCCTACCTGGGCCTGATCCGCCAGGCCCAGATCGGCCTGGACATCAACTTCCAGGTCAACCTGGAGTTCGAGAACCTCAACTCCCCGGAGCTGGGCGTCTACGGCGTCGACCACGTCAAGGTCGCCGAGGGCCTCGGCTGCAAGGCCATCCGCGTCACCGACCCGGCCGAGCTCGGCGCCGCCTTCGAGCAGGCCAAGAAGCTGGCGCAGGAGTACCGCGTGCCGGTCGTCGTGGAGGCGATCCTGGAGCGCATCACCAACATCTCCATGAGCCGCACGGCCGACATCAGCGATGTCACCGAGTTCGAGGAGATCGCCACGGAGCCGTGGCACGCGCCGAGCTCCATCAAGACGCTCAAGGCGTAGTACGTCGCGGCGCACCGGTCACCTGGTCGGAGGTGAACCGGTCCCTCAAGAGGAGGCCCCCGCACCGGAGTTCGGCTCCGGGGCGGGGGCCTCCTCGCGTACGCCGCCGTCCGCCGGGGCGGAGCCGAGCCGCGCCTGCCGCAGTGACGGGAACGCCCCCGCCACCACCACCGTGGCTCCGACGCAGACAAGGCCGCCGATCGTCACCGCCGTGCCCGCGCTGGTCAGTTCGGCGAGGAAGCCGACCGCCGCGTTGCCGAGCGCGGGCGACACCGTCGCCTGTGCCATCCACAACCCGCTGACCCGGCCCCGCAGTTCGTCCGGTGTGCCGTGCTGGAGCAGCGCCGAGCGCAGCGTCTCGGAGATCAGGTCGCCGAAGCCCGCGAGGACCAGGAGCACCAGCGCGAGCGGCAGCCAGGAGCCGGCGCCGAAGCCGGTGAGGGCGGCGCCCCACAGCAGCACCGCGCCGATCAGCGCGTGCCCGCCCGCGCGGGCCGTCCACCCGCTGGTCGCCGCGCCCACCAGGGCCCCGCACGCGGGCGCCGCGTAGAGCAGGCCGACGACGGCCGCGCCACCCCCGAACCGCTCGTCGGCCAGGGCCGGGTACAGCGCCTGCGGCATGGTGAAGACCATCGCCGCCGCGTCGACCAGGAGCAGCCCGAGGACGAGCCGGTGCCGCCGCACGAACCGGAACCCGTCCGCGAGCGAGCCGAACGCCCGCCGTACCCCCTTGCCGGACGCGCCGCCGTCCGCGGGCGCCGGCAGCGGCCGGACGAAGAACAGCGCGGCCGTGAACACCAGGAAGCCCGCCGCGTCGACGGCGTAGCACGCGGCGAGGCCGGGGCCCGCGATGAGCGCGCCGCCCACCGCGGGGCCGATGAGCGCGGCGAGTTGGGTGGAGCCGGAGAGCAGCGCGCCCGCGGCGGCGAGGCGGCCGGTGCCCGCGAGGGCCGGGATCGCGGCCAGCATGGCGGGGCCGCCGAGGCCCGCCAACAGGCCCGTCGTGGCGGTGGCCGCGTAGATCAGCCACAACTGGGGCTCCGGGGCGAGGGCGTTGGCGGCGAGCGCGCCCGCGACGAGGGTCAGCGGGAGCCGTGTGGCGATCATCAGGGTGCGTCGGTCCATCCGGTCGGCCAGGACGCCCCCGACGAGGACGCCCGCGACCATGGGCAGCGCGCGGGCGAGGCTGACGAGCCCGATGTGCAGGGACGAGCCGGTGAGGTCGTACACCTGCACCGCCACCGCGACCCCGGTCATCAGGGTGCCGATCAGGGCGCCGAGGAAACCCGCGTACAGCAGCCGGAAATCGCGGCTTTGGCGCAGCGGGCCGAGGTCCATGGCGAGCCCGGAGAGACGGGGCATCGACGACTCCAAGCGAGGTGAGGCAATCCTTACTTGGGCCACCCTGGCGCTCGGACTCCTTAAAGTCAACATGTGTGAAGTTCAAGCGGGGGTGGCCTCGAAGGGGGGCGGGCGCCGGGTCTCCGGGAGCGGAGCGGCCATCGAGGGGGAGCGGAGCCGCCGGTGAGGGGAGTGGAGCCGCCACCGAGAAAAGCGGGCGCTAGCCTCAGGGGATGAGCGGCACCACACGGCAACGGCCCACCCACCGGAAGGGCCGGGCGACCCTGACCCGGCAGGGCGTCGGCGAGGCGGCTCTCGCGTTCCTGGGGCGGCACGGCGCCGCCGCCCTCACGATGCGTTCCCTCGCGGCCGAACTGGGCGTCTCCCCACGCGCCCTGTACCACTACGTCGACGACCGCCGCGACCTGATCGCCGTCGCCGCCGAGGTGTTCCAGGAAGCCTGGCGGCCACCGGCCCTGGACCCGTCCCCGGAGACCTGGCGGGCCGACCTGCGCGCCTTCTGCGCCGACCTGCGCGCCCACTACCGCCGCCACCCCGGCATGACCACCCTGGCCCTGAGCGAGAACATCACCCTGGCCACGCACCCGGTGATGCTCCGCAACGTGGACGCCCTGATCGGCTTCTTCGAGGCGGTCGGCCTCGGCCTCGCGGACGCCTACCGCGCCTGCATGGAGACGATCCGCCTGGTCGTGGGCTTCGTGGAGTTCGAGGACGTCCTGCGGGACCGCCCGCCCGCCGGGTTGGACCCGGCCGACCTGGCGGCCCACCCGCCGCCGTGGCTGCGTACCGCCGACGCCGACGGCCTGCCGCAGCTGGCGCGGCTCGCGGAGCTGGCTCAGGACGACGCCGACACGCGGTTCGCGTTCTCCGTGGACGTGTTCACGGCGGGGCTCGCGGCCCTCGTGGCGGACGGGCGGCGGCGTACGAAGTAGTGCACGGTCAGGGCCAGGACCAGCGGGCCCCACAGGCCGACCGGCAGGACGCAGGCCCGGAACAGGAACTCCCAGAAGGCGCTGTCGTACTCCCCGAAGGAGAAGCCGATGCCGAGGGCGCCCAGGGTGAAGGGCCCGAACAGGGCCGTCGCGCCGAGGCCGCCGAGCGTCGCGGGCACCACCGCGACCCAGCGGTTCAGCGGCCGCCCGCCCACCAGCGGGACCCAGCCCGGCACCACCTCGCCCCAGCCCCGCACGAGCCCGAAGCTCAGCAGGGCGAGGGCCTCGGTGAGCAGGCTCAGCGTGAAGATGTACGGCACCGAGACCCACAGGCCGCCGATCGAGCCGGTGCCGGTGCCCATGTCGAACCCGAAGGCGAAGGGCAGCCGCCACACGCACTGGGCGAGCAGGACCAGGGGGATGAGGTGGGCGACGCGCTCGGCCCAGCGGGGGACGGGGCGCTCGGTGCCGGTGGCCAGGCCCCACCCCGTGTCCCCGCTCGTGCGGATGCCGCCCTCGTGAACTGCTGTCGTCGTCATGACAGTTACTCTTCCGCCGCCGTGGACGCGGAGCGTCAGCCCGGGCGCCGAACCGTCTCCGCCGTGCGGGGGAGCGGGCCGTATACCGTGGCGTGAGGTGCGTACGGAGCGAAGGAGTTCTGCCATGGAGACGTTCGACGGACTCCCCGTCCGCACGTTCGCCGACCGGAGCGCTCTGGAGGAGTGGCTGGAGGCGCATCACGAGGACAGCCCCGGCATCTGGCTCAAGCTGGCCAAGAAGGCGTCGGGGGTGGCCTCCGTGACGACCGACGAGGTGATCGACCTGGAGCTGTGCTTCGGGTGGATCGACGGCCAGCGCCGCCGCCACGACGACACGTACTTCCTTCAGAAGATCACCCCGCGCCGCCCGCGCGGCACCTGGTCGAAGCGGAACATCGACCGGGTGGAGGCGCTGATCGCCGCGGGCCGGATGCGTCCGCGCGGCCTCGCCGAGATCGCGGCGGCGAAGGCGGACGGCCGCTGGGACGCCGCGTACGACCCGCAGGCCGAGGCGAGCGTCCCCGACGACCTCGCGGCCGCGCTGGCCGCCGAACCCCGGGCCGCCCGGACGTACGACGGGCTCGGCAGGACGGACCGGTTCCTGGTGATCCTGCGCTTGCAGACGGCGCGGACGGAGCGCACGCGGGCGGCGCGCCTGGAGCGGATGGTGGCGACGCTGGCGGCGGGGGAGAAGGTGCGCTGAGCCCCCGGGGACGGCGAGGCCCCCGGGGCGCGATGCGCCCCGGGGGTTCGGGAGTTGCTGCCGCCCGACGGCGTGCGACTGGCGGAACATGCATACGCGCCGCCGGGCGGAATCTGGGGTGCCGGGACCGCGGCGGCACGGGCGACAGCCCCCGGGCGGCGCCTTCTCAGGTCGAAGGCGTGCCGGAAGACCTTCACCACCGCACTGGCTCGCCCGAGCCGCCGCGGTCCTCGTCGTCCCGCCCGCCGTGGGACCACCCCTCATCCGGGTCCACGGCGGTGCGGGTCTCCGCGCAGGGGGACCGACCTCCCGTCAAGTCCCCCGCGCAGCCTTGGGGTTGGTGGACCTCAGTCGTCGCGCAGGGCGCGGACCGCTTCCTCGACACGCTTGCCGTAGTCGGCGTCGGCGGCGTGGAAGTGGGCGAGGTTCTTCTCGATGACGTCGTCGCGGGAGACCTGCGAGAGACCGCCCGCGATGTTCGCGACCAGGCGGGACTTCTCCTCGGCCGACATCAGCCGGTACAGCTCGCCCGCCTGGTAGAAGTCGTCGTCCTTGGTGTGGGCCGGGGCCTCGTGCGTGCCGGTGTGGCCGCTCACGGCCAGCGGGGCCGACAGGGGCTTGCCGGTCTCGGTGGGGCCGTCGTAGGAGTTCGGCTCGTAGTTCCTGCGGTCGCGGCCGTAGGCGTTGGTGGCCATGAGGCCGTCGCGGCCGTAGTTGTCGGCGGTGCCTCCGGGGACAGCCTTCGGGGCGTTCACGGCGAGCTGGGTGTGGTTGACGCCCAGGCGGTAGCGGTGCGCGTCGGCGTACGCGAACAGGCGGCCCTGGAGCATCTTGTCCGGCGAGGGGCCGATGCCCGGCACGAAGTTGTTCGGCGAGAACGCGGACTGCTCGACCTCGGCGAAGACGTTGTCGGGGTTGCGGTCCAGGACCAGGCGGCCCACGCGCCGCAGCGGGTAGTCGCTGTGCGGCCACACCTTGGTGAGGTCGAACGGGTTGAAGCGGTAGTTCGCCGCGTCCGCCGCCGGCATGATCTGCACGTGCAGGGTCCAGGACGGGTTCACGCCCCGCTCGATGGCCTGGAGCAGGTCCGTCTGGTGGGAGTTGGCGTCCTTGCCGGCGAGCTCGGCGCCCTGCTCGGCGGAGAGGCAGCGGATGCCCTGGTTGGTCTTGAAGTGGTACTTGACGAAGAAGGCCTCGCCCTGGGCGTTCGTCCACTGGTAGGTGTGCGAGCCGTAGCCGTTCATGTGGCGGTACGACGCCGGGATGCCGCGGTCGCCCATCAGCCAGGTCACCTGGTGCGTGGCCTCGGGGGCGTGCGCCCAGAAGTCCCAGACGTTGTCCGGCTCCTGCTTGCCCGTGAACGGGTCGCGCTTCTGCGAGTGGATGAAGTCGGGGAACTTCAGCGGGTCCTTGATGAAGAAGACCGGCGTGTTGTTGCCGACGAGGTCGTAGTTGCCCTCCTCGGTGTAGAACTTCACCGCGAAGCCGCGCGGGTCGCGGACGGCGTCCGCGCCGCCGAGGCTGTCGGCCACGGTGGAGAACCGCAGGAAGGTCTCCGTGCGCTTGCCCACCTCGCCGAGGAAGGCGGCGGAGGTGTACGCGGTGACGTCGTCGGTCACCTCGAAGTAGCCGTAGGCGCCCGAGCCGCGGGCGTGCACGACGCGCTCCGGGATCCGCTCGCGGTTGAAGCGGGCGAGCTTCTCCAACAGGTGCTGGTCCTGGAGGAGCAGCGGGCCGCCGACACCGGCGGAGGCGGAGTTCTGGTTGTCGGCGACAGGAGCGCCGGACTCGGTCGTGAGCACACGCTGCGACATGGTGGTGGGTCGGCCTTCCGTGCTGTGGCTGCTGACGTGATGGGGAGCGTAAGGACCCCTGAGCTGCTGCGTCAACAGTTTGTTGAAGTTGGTGAGAAGGGTGAGGGTTCCGGGCCGCGGCGGCGTCTGGGCGCGACAGGACAGGTGTCAACGCCACCGCGGCCCGGAAGTCTGGGGTGCTCTACGGCCTGCGGCCCGCGGTCAGAGCCGGGCGCCGGAGAGGCGCTCGACGGAGCGGAGCAGCGCGGAGTGGTCGAGGCCGCCGTCGCCCTGTGCGCGCAGGCTGGCGACGAGCTGGGCGACGACGGCACCGACGGGCAGGGCCGCGCCGACGTTGCGGGCGGCGTCCGTGACGATGCCCATGTCCTTGTGGTGCAGGTCGATGCGGAAGCCCGGCTTGAAGTCCCGGTTCAGGAAGTTGTCCTTCTTGCGGGTCAGGACGGTCGAACCGGCGAGGCCGCCATTGAGGACGTCCAGGGCCGCGGACAGGTCCACGCCCGACTTCTCCAGGAAGACCACGGCCTCGGCGCACGCCTGGATGTTGACGGCGACGATCAGCTGGTTCGCGGCCTTCACCGTCTGGCCGGAGCCGTGCGGGCCGCACAGCACGATGGTCTTGCCGAGCGCGTCGAGGAGCGGCTTGGCCGCGTCGAAGTCGGCCTGCTCGCCGCCGACCATGATGGAGAGCACGGCCTCGATGGCACCGGCCTCGCCACCGGACACCGGGGCGTCCAGGACGCGGATGCCCTTGTCCTTGGCGGCCTTCGCCAGGTCGACGGAGGTCTGCGGCGTGATCGACGACATGTCGACGAGCAGCGCGCCGGACCTCGCGTTCTCCAGGATGCCGTCCGGGCCGTACGCGATGGCCTCGACCTGCGGCGACGCGGGCACCATCGTGACGATCACGTCGGCGTCCCCGACGGCCTCGGCGATCGACTTCGCGGCGGTTCCGCCCGCCGCGGCGAGGCGGTCCAGCTTGTCCTGCTCCAGCGTGAAGCCGGTGACGGAGTACCCCGCCTTGATCAGGTTCTCGGACATGGGCGATCCCATGATGCCGAGTCCGATCCAGGCGACCTTGGGGAGGTTGCTCATGAGGGTGCCTCTCTAACTGCTTTCGTACGTCGGTGGGTTGGCGCTCAGCGCGCGGCGCGGGCCTCGGCGGGCAGCCAGTCGAAGGCCTCGGCGCTCGGGCGGTCGCCCGCCTTGTACTCCAGGCCGACCCACCCCTCGTAACCGGCCTTCTTGAGCTGGTCGAGCAGGCTCTCGAGGGGGAGCGAGCCGGTGCCGGGCGCGCCGCGCCCGGGGTTGTCCGCGATCTGCACGTGCCCGGTCTTGGCGGCGTACCGCTCGATGACCGAGGGCAGGTCCTCCCCGTTCATGGAGAGGTGGTACAGGTCGAGGAGGAACTTGGCGTTGCCGAGGCCGGTCGCCGCGTTCACCTTGTCCACGATCTCGACGGCCTTGGGCGCGCTGACGATCGGGCAGAGCGGCGACTCCACGGCGTTGAGCGCCTCGATCAACAGCGTCGCGCCCACGCGAGAGGCCTCACGAGCCGCCAACACCAGGTTCTCCAGGGCGAGTTCGTCCTGGACCGCCGGGTCCACGCCGTCGACGCGGTTGCCGTACAGGGCGTTCAGCGCCGTGCAGCCGAGCGACTTCGCGAAGTCCGCCGCCACCGCGAGGTTCGCACGGAACCTCTCGCTCTCCTCGCCGGGGATCGACAGGGCGCCGCGGTCGGGGCCCGGCAGTTGTCCGGCGTAGAAGTTCAGGCCCACCAACCGCACGCCCGCGTCCTCGATCGCCTTCTTCAGGGCGTCCAGCTCGGACCGCTCGGGGGTGGGGGCGTCGACCCAGGGCCACCACAGCTCGACCGCGCCGAAGCCGGCCTTCGCGGCGGCCGCGGGCCGCTCCAGGAGCGGGAGCTCGGTGAAGAGGATCGACAGGTTCACATTGAAGCGCTGGTCGGAGTATCCCATGGGGCTTCCGCGCTCCTTCCGTATTGCGGAAGTTCATTTCTGCTTGATGGAAGGTTGCATCCGATCCGCGGAAGCTGTCAAGGGGCTCCGCCGGAAAAGCCACCACGGGGCTCCACCGGAAAATCGGGCGGGGTCGCCTGGCGGGCGGGATGCCGCGTTAAGTTGGCGCCGTGCGATTGAGAGTGGAGTTCACGACCGAGCCCTTCGACCTCGACGAGGCGCCGCCCCACGCCCTGGCCGCCCGCGACGTCATCCAGGGCGCCGACCTCGACGCCGTGGACGTCGGCCCCTTCGGCAACACCGCCGAGGGCGACGTCGACGCGGTCCTGACGGCCGTCGACGCGATGCTGCGCCGGTCCCTGGGCGCCGGTGCCACCCGCGTCTCGCTCCAGGTCAATGTGATCGCGGAGCCCGAGCCGGGGGAGGTCGCCCGGTGACCGCCTTCGGGGACGACCCCTTCGCGACCGCGGTCAAGCCGCTGGTGGACGCCATGGGCGGGGAGATGCTGCCGCCGGACCAGGCGGGTCCGGACGATGTGGTGCTCGCCTGGGAGGGCGAGGACGTGCTCGCGGTGCGCCTTCCACAGCTTGCCGACTCGCTCGACCACATCCTGCTCGCCCTGGAGCGCAAGCGCGGCATGCCCCTCGCGGAGCTCGACCGCAAGGCCAAGCAGGAGGTCGTGCGGATACTCGAGGCCCGTGGCGCGTTCTCCGTGCGCCATGGCGTGGAGACCGTGGCGGGTGCGCTCGGGGTCAGCCGCTTCACCGTCTACAACTACCTGAACAGGGAAAACGCCGCGAAGGACAAGTGATTTCCCGCGGTGGGGCGACCCCGTCGTCACACTGCGCGGCCGAGCCGTCACCCGTATCGCGGGGTGGCGGCTTCTTTGTTCAAATGATTTCAACAAACTGTTGACGGGATGTTGTTGAAGGTCTTAGCTGTTCCGCAGCCCGTCCAGCACATGGCCACGGAGGCACCCCGTGACTTCCCGTACGACACCGGGCCTGGCCCGGTTCAACGCCCTGCCGGAGCCGGCGGCCACCGCCGAGCTCCACGAGGCCTGCGCCTCCTCGGCCTGGGGGAGCGAGCTGCTCGCCCAGCGCCCCTTCACCACCGCCGACGCCCTCTACGCAGCCAGCGACGCCGCCATGGCCGAGCTGACCGCCGACGACCTGGCCGAGGCGATGGCGGGGCACCCGCCCATCGGGCGCCCGAAGCCGGGGGACCCGACCTCGTCCCGCGAGCAGCGGGGCATGGCCGGGGCGTCCGAGGAGCTCAAGGCCGAGATGCTCGACCTCAACCTGGCCTACCAGGACAAGTTCGGCCACGTCTTCCTCATCTGCGCCACCGGCAGGACCGGCGAGCAGATGCGGGACGCGGTCCGGGACCGGATCGGCAACTCGCCCGAGCAGGAGCGGGAGATCGTCCGCGCCGAACTCGGCAAGATCAACCGCATCCGCCTGGCCCGTCTCCTGGAGGAGGACCCCGCATGAGCACCGACACCACCGCATCCGTGTCCACGCACATCCTGGACACCAGCGTCGGCCGCCCCGCCGAGGGCGTCGCCATCACGCTCGCCGCCCGCGGTGGCGACGACGCGGACTGGACCGCGCTCGGCGGCTCGGCCACCGACGCGGACGGGCGCTGCAAGGACCTGCCGGCGCTGCCGGTGGGCACCACCCACGTACGGCTCGACTTCGCCGTCGAGGCGTACTTCCTGAGCAAGCAAGCCAAGCAAGCCGAGGCGCAGCAGGACGCCCCCGCGAATCGGGACAGCGGTGCGAGCGGAGTGTTCTTCCCCGAGGTGGCGATCACGTTCGCCGTCGTACCGGGCGAGCACTATCACGTACCGCTGCTGCTCAACCCGTTCGGCTACTCCGTTTACCGAGGGAGCTAGCAGACATGACAGACGATTCCCGCCGGGCCCGCCCTGTGATCCTGGGGCAGAACCAGTACGGCAAGGCCGAGAACCGGGTCGTCAAGATCACGCGGGACGGCGACACCCACCACATCAAGGACCTCAACGTCTCCGTCGCCCTCTCCGGCGACCTGGACGACGTGCACTACAGCGGCTCGAACGCCAACTGCCTGCCGACGGACACCACGAAGAACACCTGCTTCGCGTTCGCCAAGGAATACGGCATCGAGTCCGCCGAGCAGTACGGCATCCACCTCGCGCGGCACTTCGTGGACAGCCAGCCCTCCATCCACCGGGCGCGCATCCGCATCGAGGAGTACGCCTGGGAGCGCATCTCAGCCTCCGACTCCCACTCCCAGTTCATAGGCGCCGACGAGGTCAAGCACTCCTTCGTGCGCAAGGGGCAGGAGACGCGGCTCGCCCAGATCACCTACACCGCCGACGGTGACGGGGGAGGGCACTTCGAGATCCTGAGCGGTCTGAAGGACCTGACCGTGATGAACTCCACGAACTCCGAGTTCTGGGGCTACATCAAGGACAAGTACACGACGCTCAAGGAGGACTACGACCGCATCCTCGCCACGTCCCTCTCGACGTGGTGGCGGCACAACTGGACCAGTGACGAGCAGCGCATGCCGAACTGGGAGAAGTCCTACGAGCAGGCCAAGAAGCACATCCTGCAGGCCTTCGTGGAGACCTACTCCCTCTCGCTCCAGCAGACGCTGTACCAGATGGGCACGCGGGTCCTGAACAACCGTGGCGAGATCGACGAGATCCGCTTCTCCGCGCCCAACAAGCACCACTTCCGCCAGGACCTGTCCTTCTGCGGTCTGGACAACGACGCCAAGGACGGCGCGGTCTACTACGCGGCCGACCGGCCCTACGGCCTCATCGAGGCCACCATCCTGCGCGACGGCACCGAGGCGAGGATCCCGGTCGACATGACCAACCTCTGACGCGGGACGCGCGCCCCGGCACCGATGCGCCGGGGCGCGCCACACCGGAGGGAACGACAGCCATGGCACAGCCCGCAATACCTGACGGTGAGTCAACTCCCGTCTGTCAGCCGGTGAACGAGCGTCAGCCGGTGGACGAGTGTCACCCGGTGGACGAGAAGCTCCACCCCTCGCGGCTCGTCCCCGCCGCGCTCCAGCACATCGCCGCCATGTACGCGGGCGTCGTCACCCCTCCGCTCATCATCGGCCAGGCCGTCGGCCTCGACACCGCCGCCCAGACCCGGCTCATCGCGGCCGGCCTGCTCATCGCCGGGCTGGCCACCCTGCTCCAGACCCTCGGCGTCAAAGGCGTCGTGGGCAACCGCCTGCCGTTCGTGAACGCCGCGTCCTCCGCGGGCATCGCGCCCATCCTCGCCATCGCCGAGAACAGCGCGACGGGACACCAACTCCCCGCGATCTACGGCGCGGTGATGGTCGCGGGCGTGTTCTGTCTTGCCGTCGGACCCTTCTTCGGGCGGCTTCTGCGCTTCTTCCCGCCGCTCGTCACCGGCGTCGTCATCACGCTCATCGGCGTGACGCTGATGCCCGTGCCCGTCACCTGGGCGCAGGGCGGCGACAGGGAGGCCGCCGACTTCGGCGACATGCGCTTCCTCGCGCTCGCCGGTTTCACGCTCGTGGTGATCCTGCTCTTCCAGCGCTTCGCCCGCGGCTTCCTCAAGCAAGTCGCCCTGCTCATGGGCCTGTTCATCGGCACGCTCGCCGCGATCCCGTTCGGGATGGCCGACTTCGCCGCCCTGAAGTCCGCGCCCGTCGCCGCCGTGCCCGAGCCGTTCGCCTTCGGCGCCCCCGAGTTCCAGCCCGCCGCGATCCTCTCCCTGTGCATCGTGATGCTCGTCCTGATGACGGAGTCCAGCGCCGGGATGCTCGCCCTCGGCGAGATCTGCGAGCGCAGGACGGACGGCGGGACCATCACCCGGGGCCTGCGCACCGACGGCATCGCCACCCTGGTCGGCCCCGTCTTCGGCGGCTTCCCGACCTCCGCCTTCGCGCAGAACGTCGGCGTCGTCTCCCTGACCCGGGTCCGCAGCCGCTATGTCGTCGCCGTCGCGGGCGGGGCGCTCATCGTGCTCGGCGCCTTCCCGGCGCTCGGCGCGGTCGTCAGCCTCGTACCGATGCCGGTGCTCGGCGGCGCGGGCATCGTCCTCTTCGGCTCCATTGCGGTCAGCGGCATCCGTACGCTCTCCGAGGCGGGCCTGGACGACAGCTCCAACATCATCCTGGTGGCCGTGTCGCTCGGAGCGGGCATCATCCCGCTCGCCGCGCCCACCTTCTACGCGGACTTCCCCGCGTGGGCCCAGACCGTCCTCGGCTCCGGCATCAGCGCGGGCGCGCTCGTCGCGGTCTCGCTCAACCTGTTCTTCCACCACCTCGGCACCCGTGGCAGCGCGCACAACGCGGCCCCGGCACTCAAATCTCCCTAGGGTCATGCCGTGCCCTCATCGCCACTCCCACGAGAAGGAAGCACCATGGCAGCATCGGCAACCCCCGGCGGCGCCGTCGAGCGCATCGTCATCGAGAACTGCGCCATCGCGACCGTGGACGCCGACGACACCGAGTACGCCTCGGGGTACGTGGTCGTCGCGGGCGACACGATCGAGTCGATCGGCGCGGGGAAGGCCCCCGAGGGCCTGGAGAACGTCGTACGCCGAGTGGACGGCACCGGCCACCTGGCCACCCCCGGCCTGGTCAACACCCACCACCACTTCTACCAGTGGATCACCCGGGGCCTCGCCACCGACCACAACCTCTTCAACTGGCTGGTGGCGCTGTACCCGACGTGGGCCCGCATCGACGAGGACATGGTCCGCGCCGCCGCGCAGGGCTCCCTCGGCATGATGGCCCGCGGCGGCGTCACCACCGCCATGGACCACCACTACGTCTACCCCAAGGGCTCCGGCGACCTGTCCGGCGCCATCATCGGGGCGGCCCGCGAGATGGGCGTGC
The DNA here is from genome assembly GCF_055594065.1 of Streptomyces sp. NPDC040610. NCBI lineage: Bacteria > Bacillati > Actinomycetota > Actinomycetes > Kitasatosporales > Streptomycetaceae > Streptomyces > Streptomyces sp. NPDC040610. The sequence goes on from NZ_JBVIXA010000019.1 coordinate 149,459, forward strand.
GCTTCACCCTGGCGCGCGGCTCCATGGACCGCAGCGAGAAGGACGGCGGCCTGCCGCCGGACTTCGCCGTCGAGACCCTCGAAGGCGCGCTCGCCGCCACCGAGGAGACGGTCAACAAGCACCACGACGCCTCCTTCGGCGCCATGACGCAGGTGGCCGTCGCCCCCTGCTCGCCGTTCTCCGTCTCCACCGAACTCATGAAGCAGGGCGCCGAGTTGGCGCGCCGCCTCGGCGTACGGCTGCACACCCACGGCAGCGAGACGGTCGAGGAGGAGAAGTTCTGCCACGAGCTGTTCGGCCTGGGCCCGACCGACTACTTCGCGTCCACCGGCTGGCTCGGTGAGGACGTGTGGATGGCGCACTGCGTCCACATGAACGACTCCGACATCGAGGCGTTCGCGCGCACCGGCACCGGCGTCGCCCACTGCCCCTCCTCCAACGCCCGCCTCGCCGCCGGCATCGCCCGCGTGCCCGACATGCTCGCCGCGGGCGTCCCCGTCGGCCTCGGCGTGGACGGCACCGCGTCCAACGAGTCCGGCGAACTGCACACCGAACTGCGCAACGCGCTCCTCATCAACCGCCTGGGCGCCCACAAGGAAGCCGCCCTGAACGCCCGTCAGGCCCTGCGCCTCGGGACGTACGGCGGTGCCCAGGTCCTCGGCCGGGCGAGCCAGATCGGCTCCCTGGAGGCGGGCAAGCTCGCCGACCTGGTCCTGTGGAAGATCGACGGCATCGGGCACTCCTCGATCGCCGACCCGGTCACCGCCATCGTCTTCGGCGCGGCCGCGCCGGTGACCCTCTCCCTCGTGAACGGCGAGCCGGTCGTCGAGAACGGACGACTGCTCCACGTCGACGAGGACGCCATCGCCCGCGTCACGCGGGACGAGGCGCAGCGACTCGCGCGCATCGCCGCGGGGAGCTGACCCCTGGATCTCCGGTCGGGGGGGACGGCCCCCGACCGGACTCGAGCAGCCGAGCGGGCTGCTCGAGTGCCGCCCCGGAACGTGGCCCAAAGCTTCACGTCGCCGGGGCGGTCAGTACTACCTGGGCGCTTCAACAACCGCATAACGAGCAAGTCCTTGCATCACGCACCACCTCCCAGAAGCGCGTGCCGGTCCGCAGCCGGCACAGGAAAACAAACGGAGGAGCCGCAGTGGCGACCAAGCCCAGGTTCACCAAGCAAGGCACCACCCCACAGCCCGACGGGACCCCACGCCCCGACGGCACGACAGCCGACGTGCACCCCGTCGACGAGAAGCTGCCCGCGCTGAAGATGGCCACCACGGGCCTGCAGCACGTCGCCGCCATGTACGCGGGCGTCGTCGCGCCGCCGCTCATCGTCGGCGCGGCCGTCGGCCTCTCGGCGAAGGAACTCACCTTCCTCACCGGCGCCTGTCTGTTCACCGCCGGACTCGCGACCTTCCTCCAGACGCTCGGCATCTGGAAGATCGGCGCCCGCCTGCCCTTCGTCAACGGCGTCACCTTCGCCGGTGTCGCGCCCATGCTCGCCGTCGTCGACTCCACCAAGGACAAGGACGACGCGCTGCCCATCATCTTCGGCGCGGTGATCGTCGCGGGCCTGCTCGGCTTCATCGCCGCGCCGTTCTTCTCGAAGATGGTCCGCTTCTTCCCGCCGGTGGTGACGGGTACGGTCATCACCCTCATCGGCATCTCCCTGATGCCGGTCGCCTTCGGCTGGATGCAGGGCCCGAACCCGGCGGCCGACGACTACGGCTCGACCAAGTACCTCTCCCTCGCGGGCGTCACCCTCGTGATCGTCCTTCTGCTCCGCCGCTTCACGCGCGGCTTCGTGAAGCAGATCGCGGTGCTGCTCGGCCTCGTGATCGGCACGCTCGTCGCGATCCCCTTCGACGTCACGGACTTCGGGCCGGTCGCCGACGCGGACGTGGTCGGCTTCCCGACGCCGTTCCACTTCGGCGCCCCGCAGTTCGCCGCCGCCGCGATCGTCTCGCTCTGTGTCGTCATGGTCGTCTCCATGACCGAGTCGACGGCCGACATGCTCGCCCTCGGTGAGATCGTGGACCGCCCCGCCGACGAGAAGACCATCGCCGCGGGCCTGCGCGCCGACACCCTCGGCTCCGCCGTCAGCCCGCTCTTCAACGGCTTCATGTGCAGCGCCTTCGCGCAGAACATCGGCCTGGTCGCGATGACGAAGATCCGCAGCCGGTACGTCGTCGCGACCGGCGGCGGCTTCCTCGTCCTGATGGGCCTGTGTCCGATGGCGGCCTCGCTGATCGCGGTCGTGCCCCGGCCGGTGCTCGGCGGCGCGGGCGTCGTCCTGTTCGGCTCGGTCGCCGCGAGCGGCATCCAGACCCTCGTCAAGGCGGGCCTGGAGAAGGACAACAACGTCCTGATCGTCGCCGTCTCCCTCGCGGTGGGCCTGATCCCCATCTCCGCGCCGGAGTTCTACCACGCGTTCCCGGAGACCGCGAAGATCATCCTGGACTCCGGCATCTCCACCGGCTGCGTCGCCGCGGTCGTCCTGAACCTGCTGTTCAACCACACCGGCAAGGGCAGCGAGGACGACGAGGTCACCGCGCCCATGGAGCCCGGCGGGGAGATCGCCGAACAGCGCACGCACTCCTCGTCCGCGGGGCCCTCCGCGGCCGGGGTGCACTGACGAAGCGCCGTGGCGCCCGCGGCAAGGAAGATCGTCGTCGCGTCGCGACGGCGGGGGGGGGGGGGGGGGGGGGGGGGGGGGGGGGGGGGGGGGGGGGGGGGGGGGGGGGGGGGGGGGGGGGGGGGGGGGGGGGGGGGGGG
>NZ_JBVIXA010000020.1:0-2936 GCF_055594065.1 Streptomyces sp. NPDC040610
CTACGAGCGCAAAGCCGAGCACTTCCTGGCCTTCACCAGCATCGCCTGCACCCTCATCTGCTACCGCAGACTCACCAAATGAGATGACGTCTAAGCCGCTCGCCCCACCGGGAGTTCCACTTGAACGACAGCCACGTCCGGTCGACCGCCCCGGCGGCGCACGCGGCCCCCTCCGCGGCACGCGGGTCCACCGCGGCGGTCGTCGACGCGCTGCTCGCCCTGGTGTGCGGCCTCGCCGCCGGAGCCGCGGCGGGGGTCGAGGTCGTGGACGGGGTGGTCGAGCTGCGGCCGGGGTCGCCCGCCGTGTGGGGCGGGGCGGTCGGCGCGCTGTTCGGTGTGTCCTTCGTCAATCACGTCCTGCTCGGCGTGGTCGCCCGGGCCAGTCTGGGCAAGCTGCTGTGCGGGCTGCGGATCGTCCGGGTCGCCGACGGCGGTCGGCCGGGGCTCGGACGGCTGCTGGGGCGCTGGCTGTTCGGGTTCTACTGGGCCGTCGTGTTCGTGCCCGTCCACGTGCTCGCGGACAGCGATGTGGAGCAGCAGGACGCGGTGGGGCTGCGCACCGTCCGCCGGCCGGCGCCCAGGCTCTGACTCCCGGCCCCCGGCGCCGTGAAGTACGCGGCGCTCTCCGCGTCCGCCGGGTAGTACGACTCGATCGCGACCTCGTCCAAGGTGATGTCCATGGGCGTGCCGAAGGTGGTGATGGTCGAGAAGAGGCGCAGTTCGCGGCCGTCGAAGCGGATGATCATCGGGATCAGGACGTCGGACTCGACGTGCGGGCCCGCCTCCTCGGCTTCGGGGGCCAGCAACTCCTCGTAGAGCGCGGTGAGTTCGGCGTCGGGGGCGGCGGCGAGCTGACGGGTGACGCGGGTGCGGAACACCGCGCGTACGTCGGCCAGGTTGACGACGTACTGGGCGAGGCCGCGCGGGTCGAGGCCGAGGCGGAGCAAGTTGGCGGGCGGGCGCAGGAGTTCGGGGGCGACGCCCGCGAAGAACGGGTCGACGGCGCGGTTGGTCATCAGGATGTTCCAGCGGCGGTCGAAGACCAGTGCCGGGTACGGCTCGTGCGCGCGCAGCACCCGCTCGACCGCGTCCCGTGCAGCCGCCAGCGCGTCGTCGCCGAGCGGGCGCTCGGCGTACCGGGGCGCGAACCCGGCGGCGAGCAGCAGCCGGTTGCGCTCGCGCAGCGGCACGTCGAGCTGGTCCGCGAGCCTGAGGACCATGTCGGCGCTCGGGTGGGACTTGCCGGTCTCGACGAGGCTGACGTGCCGCGCCGAGACGTCGGCGGCGAGCGCCAGATCGAGCTGGCTCAGTTGCCGACGCCGCCGCCATTGCCGCAGGAGTTCCCCGACCGTGTACACGATCACCGAGGCTACGTCCCGGTGGCGCCACCCGCCATGACATCGCAGTTCATCGACAGCCCGCGCGACGGTGGCAACACTGCGGCCATGACCACGCAGAACACGAACAAGCAGCACGCGGACAAGCAGCACACGGACAACAAGCTCGTCGTCCAGCAGGCCCTGGCGGATCTGGTCGGCACGGGCGACGTCGACGCGCTCGCGAGGGTGCTGAGCGACGACTTCGTCCATCATCGGCCGGACGCGACGTCCCGTACGAAGGCGGAGTGGCTCGCCGCCGTACGGGCGTCGCCGCTCGGGGACATGGAGGTCGACATCCTGCACATGCTGGCCGACGGCGACCATGTCGTGATGCACTCCCGGCGCCACCGTCCCGGCACGGGCGCCGAGATCACGGGCGTCGACATCTGGCGGTTCGACGACGGGCTGATCGCCGAGGCGTGGGAGGTCCTCGAACCGGCGGCCGAGGCGGCAGCCCATCTGGTGTGGTGGGAGCCGCCGCACGCCCCGGACAGCCTGGCGCATGTCGCCTCGCTGCTCTCCGGCACTCCCACCCGGCCGACGGCCCAGCGACCGCAGGTCAGTTGAGAGCCCAGCGGGGGCGGTCGGCTAACGGCCCCGCGGTCGCCGGTCAGCTGATGGGACAGCGACGGCCGGTCAGCGAGCGGAATAGCAGCTGCCGATCAGCGAATGGAGTAGCGGCTGCCGGTCAGCGGATGGCGTAGCGGCTGCCGAAGGCAGTGACGGTGAACGGGCCGTCCAGCTCCCGATGACCACTCTTGGCGAGCCGCCGCAGCGCTTCGACACGGTCGACGGACGTGCGCCACTCGTCGGCCGTGTCGGCGTTCACGGGGTGGGTCAGGTCGTGGACGCGTACGTCGAAGAACGCGTCCAGCCACGCCTTCTCGCCCGCCTCGGCGGGGGTGCCGACCTTCGCCGTCGTCCGCCGGACCAGGGCGGGCAGGCCGTCCCCGTCGGAGCCGTTCCCGTGCTGGATCGAGGCGTCGTACAGCTCGGCGACGGCCAGCGGGCTGCGGAGGCCGACCTTGTCGGCGGCCCGCAGGGCGGGGGTGAAGTAGCGGTCGTCGACCTGGGCGTCCTGCACCTCGCGGAACACGGGGTCGGCGGCGGCGCGCTTCCACGCGGCGATGTAGGCGGTGTCGGACAGGGGGCGGGGACCGCCGGAATCGCCCGGGTCCGCCCCGTCCGAGGATTCCGAGGACTCCGCGCCTTCCCCGTCGGCCAGGCGCCGGAGTGCGGGGATGAAGCGGGCGAGCGGGTTGTCCGGCTTCTTGTCGGTGTAGGCGCGCACCACCTCCAGGGCGTCGCCGTCGTTCGTGGTGAAGCCCGCCCGGCCCGCGGTGACGCCCCGGCCGTCGTCGAGGTTCTCCGCGTACGCGTACTGGATCTTGGTGGTGCCGTTCTCGAAGACGCTCACGAGCTGGTCCGCCCGGCGGCGCTGCTCGGCGGGGGGGGGGGGAGGGGGGGGAGGGGGGGGGCGGGGACCGCAGCAACCCGGCAGGCAAACTGCAGGCGGTGTGGGGGGGATAAAAAAGGAAGGAGGGGGGGAGAGGGGAG
>NZ_JBVIXA010000020.1:2946-118735 GCF_055594065.1 Streptomyces sp. NPDC040610
CCGTCCGTCACACGGCACCTTTCCGGGCTTCCCGGCTCTCTCGGCGGCACCGCCGCCTTTCTCGCCTTTGCCTTCTGGCCCGCTCTGCCCCCCCCCCCCGCCCCCCTCTTCCCCCGTTCTCTCCCCCCCGCCGTCCCGGCCGCCGCTGTCCGAGCCGTCGCCGCTGGTGAGGGTCACGCCAAGGATGACGGCGGCGACGGCGAGGAGAGCGGCGGCGGCCAGGGCGAGGCGGCGTGCGGGTGGGGCGGGGGCTTTCATACGAGGAGCCTAGATCCGGCCGGACCTCCTGGCGTACCCGGACCTTCCGGGGGCTGCCCCTCCCTACTGGTGGCCGACCGTCCCGATGGGGCCCTCGATGAGGTCGCGCAGCTGGGCGCGGGCGGTGATGCCCAGTTTGGGGAAGCTGCGGTAGAGGTGCGAGCCGACCGTGCGCGGGGAGAGGAAGAGCTTCTCGCCGATCTCGCGGTTGGTCAGCCCGCGGGCGGCAAGCTGGACGATCTGCCGCTGCTGCGGGGAGAGTTCGGCCAGCGCGTCGGGGGCCGGGTCCGTGACGTCGAGGCCGGCGGCGCGCGACTCGGCCCGGGCGCGCTCGCTCCACGGGTGGGCGCCCAGGCGGCGGAAGGTCTCCAGGGCCTCGGTGAGCGGGCCCCGCGCCTCCGCGACGCGCCTCCGCCGTCGCAGCCACTCCGCGAGGTCGAGCAGGGTCTGGGCGTACTCGAAGGGCCAGCGTGCCGGCACCGGGTCCGCCAGGGCCGCCCTGAAGTGCGGCTCGGCGTCCTCGGGGTCCGCCAGCAGGCCACGGGCCCGGCTGATCAGCGCCCGCAGACGAGGCGAGGCGTCGTCCGCGAGGGCGCGTGCCGCACGCTCGACGATCGCTGCGGCCTCCGCGCGGCGGCCGCAGCGCACAGCGGCGGCGGCCAGATCCGCGAGGGCCGGGTAGGAGGCGTGGTGGTGGACGGGCGCGCCGACTGCCGTGAAGGCCATGCGGAGTTGGTCGTACGCGGCCTCGTAGGCGCCTGTCGCGACCGCCGCGGCACCGAGCGCACGGCGGACGTAGACGTGGACCGAGCGGCTCTCCAGCGGATCGATCAGAGCGAGTGCCTCCTCGGCCCGGGCGCGGGCCGCCGTCGTGTCTCCCTGGAGTGCCAGCACCGTGGCGTCGACGGCGGCCGCGCAGGCCACGGCGTGGTCGAGGCCCGCCGCCCGGCCGACCTCGGCGGTACGGGCGCAGGCCGCGCGGGCCTGGTCCCACCGCCCTCGTTCCACATAGGCCCAGGCGACGGCGCCGCCCAGGCCCTCCGGCAGCGCTCCTTGCGACTCCCAGCGGTCGAAGGCCTCGTCGAAGGCCCGGACGGCCTGCGGGGTCTCGTCCAGGAGCCACGCCAGGATCCCGACGGTGGTGAGCCGCTCGGGCCGGGTCCGCGCCTCGGCGGTCAACTGCGGGAGCAGGCGCAGGAGTTCGGCCCGATCGGTGAAGGGGTCCGCCACAGCTCGCACCCAGGTGCGTACGCCCGTGTGCGAGGCGTCCTCCGGAAGGCTCCTCAGGAGATCCTGTACGCGGTGACGCTGGGCGTCCTCGCCGGAGTAGAAGGAGACCACGGCGGCGCCGGACAGCAGGTCAAGCGCGGCGGCGGGCTGTGCGGGCGTCAACTGCTCGGCCGCGTCGGCCAGTCGGGAGAACACCACGGCGTGCCGGACGGTCAGGACCGCGAGGCGTCCGGCCTGCACGGCCGCGGCGGTCAGGAGCGCCGCGTCGTCCGTGCGCGCGCGGGCCCCGGCGGTCAGTTCCTCGACCCAGGCGATGTCGCCGGTGAACACGGCCGCCGCAGCGGCTTCGACCAGCAGCCGGGCACTGTCCTCGCGCCGCGGCGCGAGGTCCGCTGCGCGCTGCAGGGCCTTGGCCGCCGCCGCGTGGCCGCCGCGCCGAAGGGCCCGGGCTGCGGTCCGCTCCAGGTCCGCCGACACGGCCGCGTCCGGGCCCGGGCAGGCGGCGGCCCGATGCCAGGCACGCCGGTCCGGCTCGTCCCGCAGCATCTCGGCGAGCGCGAGGTGGGCCTCGCGCCGGGCACCCGGGGCCGCGGAGTGATACACGGCGGACCGGACCAGCGGGTGGCGGAACCGGACGTCCCGGCCCGTCCGCCGGACGAGCCCGGCCTGCTCGGCGGGCAGCCAGACCTCGTCCTCGGCGTGCGGCAGCCCGGCCAGGGTGGCGAGCGCGGAGTCGCCGCTGTCCATGGCGGCCAGGAGCAGCAGGGCCCGCGAGGTGGCGGCGGGGAGGCCGGTCCTGCGGGCGGCGAAGATCCGCTCCAGGTGGGCGGTGAGCGGGAGCGGCCCCGCGGACGGCAGCGCGGCGGCGGTGTCGGGTGCGGTGGCCGCCCTCGTCAGTTCCACCAGCGCAAGGGGGTTGCCGCCCGCCTGGTCGAGGATCCGTGTCCTGGTGGGGCCGGTGGGGCGTTGCGGCTGCAGGTCGAGGAGCCGGTCCGCGGCGGCCTTGTCGAGCGGTCCCAGGGTGAGCGTCGGCAGGCGACGGTCGAATCCCGGAAGGGGCGCGTCGGTACCGGTCCCGATCAGCCTGTCGGTACGGGCCCCGGTCAGGATGTCGGTACGCGCCCCGGTCAGGATGTCGGTACGCGCCCCGATCAGCATCGTGACCGGTTCGCCTTCCAGCCGTCTGGCGGCGAAGGACAGGGCGTCCAGGGAAGCGCGGTCGCACCACTGCGCGTCGTCCAGGACCACGAGTACGGGACGGTGCTCGCCCAGGGCGGACAGCAGGCTCAGGACGGCGACTCCGATCAGCATGAGATCGGGTGCGGCCGGGTCCCGGGCCGTGTCCTGCTGCGTGCCGAAGGCGGCGTGCTCCGGCTCCTGACCCGTGCCGACGACGGAGTGCAGCGCTTCCTGCCCCGCGCCGAACGCCGCATGCAGCGCCGCGCGCTGCCTCTCCGGGAGTTCGTCCACCTCGGCCGCCAGCGGCCGCAGCAACTGATGCAGCGCGGAGTACGCCAGGCTCGACTCCGCCTCGCTGCCCTCGGCACGCAGGACGCGGGCACCTCCGGCCGCGGCCCGCCGCACCGCACGGTCGAGCAGCGCGCTCTTTCCCGTGCCCACGTCACCGACCAGCATCAGCACCGGGTCGGCCGACGCCGGGTCCACGGCACGGAAGAGGCGCGCCAATTCCGTGTCTCGGCCGAGGATCGGCTCCCCCGGCTCCGGAGCCGGCCGCCCTCCCGTCATCGCGCCGAGGCCGCCGGTGTGCTCGTCCACGGAGTCTCCCGGAATTGTCGCTCCCCCGGCAGGAGTCCCCCTGCCTCGCCCGCCCAGGCTACAAGCGGCCGTGCGCAGTGGTCGGGCCGTCCGCGCGGGCGCGGTCACCTCGCGCAGGTGCAGTCACCTGACGCATACCGCGTACGCCGGAGCCGATCGTACGGTTCCAGGAAATCCCCCGAATTCCCAAGGACCCCGCATGGAAACAATCAAGCTCGGCGACGTCACCATCACCCGGATCTGGGAATACTTCGGCTCCGTCGACATGACGCCCGAAACTTTCTTCCCGGAAAGCCCGAAAGGAGTGTGGGACGACGGCGCTTCCTGGCTGGCCCCGCATTTCCTGGACGCCGATACCCAGATGGTGAATTCCGCGATCCAGACCTGGCTGCTGCGCAGCGAGGGCAGGACCATTCTTGTGGACACCGGGGTGGGAAATCACAAGGAGCGCCCGTACGCACCGGTCTGGAGCCGTCTCGAAACGGACTTCCTGGCCAACCTCGCCCGGGCCGGTGTGCGGCCCGAGGACGTGGACATCGTCATCAACACGCATCTCCATGTCGACCACGTCGGCTGGAACACCTACCTGGAAGGCCGGCGCTGGGTGCCCACATTTCCCAACGCCACCTATCTGATGGCGAAGGACGACTTCGACTTCTGGAATCCCGAGAACGGCCACAAGCCGCTGCTCGGCCGCGGCAACCAGAACGTCTTCGAGGACAGCGTGGCCCCGGTGCACGAGGCCGGTCAGACGCTGCTGTGGGAGAACCATCACCATATCGACGGCGACCTCCGTCTGGACGCGGCTCCCGGGCACACCCCCGGCTCCGCCGTACTGACCCTCGCCTCCGGGACGGACCGGGCGGTCTTCGTCGGCGACCTGCTGCACAGCCCGGTGCAGGTCCTTGAGCCGGACGCCAACAGCTGCTTCTGCGAGGACCCGGCGGGCGCCCGCGCCACCCGCCGCAAGGTCCTCGGCTGGGCGGCCGACAACAACGCACTCCTGATCCCCGCGCACCTGGGCGGCCATGGCGCCGCCGAAGTGACGCGCGAGGCCGACAAGTTCGCCATCAAGGGCTGGGCCTCCTTCGCCCCGTACCCCGAGCAGGCCTGAGACCCGGAGAGGCACCCTCGTGAACCACCACCCCGACCCCGTCGTGACCACGGCCCAAGGGGCCGTACGCGGCCTGCGCCAGGACGACATCACCGCCTTCCTCGACATCCCCTACGCCGCCCCGCCCCACGGCGCCGCCCGGTTCGCGCCGCCCCGGCCGCACGAGCCGTGGGACGGCGTACGGGACGCCACCGTGCCCGGGCCCAACGCCCCGCAGTCCCCGCGCGCACTCGGCACCGTGGACATGTCCCCCTACTTCGGCACCGGTTGGAGCCGCGGCGACGACTACCTCACGGTCAACGTCTGGACGCCCGCCGTCGGCGGCGGCGACCTGCCCGTCATGGTGTTCGTCCACGGCGGCGGATTCGTCGCCGGATCGACGCGGTCCGCGCTGTACGACGGGTCGGCCTTCGCCCGCGACGGCGTCGTCCTCGTCACCCTCAACTACCGGCTCGGCATCGCCGGGTTCCTCGACCTCCCCGGCGCGCCCGCCAACCGCGGCCTGCTCGATGTCGTCGCCGCGCTGCGCTGGGTCCGGGAGAACATCGCCTCCTTCGGCGGCGACCCGCGCCGCGTCACCCTCTTCGGCCAGTCGGCCGGGGCGACCCTCGTCGGCGGCGCCCTCGCCGCCCCCGAGGCCACCGGCCTCTTCCGCCGGGCGATCGTCCAAAGCGGCAGCGGTCTGGGGGCGTTCACCACCGAGCAGGCCGCCCGCGTCACCGAGGCGGCGGCCCGGCGTCTGGGCGCCGTGCCCCACGTGGACGCCTTCGCGGAGATCTCCGACGACCGCCTGGTCGAGGCCGCCTCCCAGCTCGTCGGCATCGACCTGCGGACCGACACGCACCGCGACCCGCTGATCGGGCTCAGCCCCTTCAGCCTGGTTCTCGACACGCAGCCCGCCGCGTCCGTCGCCGCCGGTCCCGGCGCCGGCGTCGACCTGCTCATCGGGACCAACGCCGAGGAGGGCAACCTCTACCTGGTCCCCGTGGGCAAGTACGCCACCTCGACCGCCGAGGACGTCGACGACGCGGCGGCGCGCTCGCACCACGATGCGCGGCGGCTCGTCGAGACCTACCGGAAGGCACGCCCCGAGGCGTCCTTCGCCGAGTTGCGGTCCGCCGTCATGGGCGACGCGCTGTTCGGCGCGGGCAGCCGGGCCCTCGCCGCAGCGCACGCGGCCCACCCCGAGTCCGCCACGTACAGCTACGAGTTCGCCTGGCGCTCGCACGCCCTGGACGGACAGCTCGGCGCCACCCACGCGGTCGAGCTGCCCTTCGTCTTCGATCTCGCGCACCTCCCCCGACTCCATGGCCCCACCGCCCTGCTCGGCCCGGTCAGGCCGCCCGCGGACCTCGCCGCCCGCATGCACGCGGCCTGGATCCGCTTCGCCACGACCGGCGACCCCGGCTGGGACCCGTACGACAACGAGCGCAGGGCAACGATGCGGATCGCCGCCGAATGGACCCAGGTCGACGACCCCCACCGCCAGGAACGGCGCGCGTGGAGCTGACCCTCGTACGCGCACTGGTCCCGCCCGGCCTACGGGACTCCGGCCGGTTCACCGGGAACCACGCGCAGCACACTGGGGGATCACCACCGCCGTAGGAGGACTCCATGCCTGCCCCAGAGCCGCGTCCCCGCAGTTGCTGCGCCCCGCGGGGTGCCGCCGCACTCCGAGACGCCGCCGCCCCGCGGGACGCGGCCGCCCGACTCCCCGCACCCGCCGTGCCGCCGCCCGCCCGCTCCTCGGCGGTCCCCAACGCTCCGGACCGCATGATCACCTTGCCGGGAGGCGAGTTCCTGATGGGGGCGGAGGACGCCGAGGGGTTCCCGGAGGACGGTGAGGGTCCGGTGCGGCCGGTCCGTGTGGACGCCTTCCGGCTCGACGCGTACGCCGTGAGCAACGACGACTTCGCGGCCTTCGCCGCGGCGACCGGGTATGTCACCGACGCCGAGCGGATCGGCTGGTCGTACGTCTTCGCGGGCTTCCTCCGCGCCGAGCTGCGGCGCGTCTCGCCGCGGCCCGAGCACACGCCGTGGTGGTGCGGGGTGGAGGGCGCGAGCTGGCGTCACCCGGAGGGGCCGGGCAGTTCGGCCGAGGGGCGCGGCGGCCATCCGGTGGTGCACGCGTCCTGGAACGACGCGCGGGCGTACGCGCGGTGGGCGGGCAAGCGGCTGCCGACCGAGGCCGAGTGGGAGTACGCGGCGCGGGGCGGCCTGGAACAGCGGCGCTACCCCTGGGGCGACGAGCTGGACCCGGGCGGGGAGCACCGCTGCAACATCTGGCGCGGCGCCTTCCCCACGAAGAACACCGCCGCCGACGGCTACCGCGGCACCGCGCCTGTCGACGCCTTCGCACCGAACGGCTTCGGGCTGTACAACATGTCCGGCAACGTCTGGGAGTGGTGCGCCGACTGGTGGTCCACCGACCACGCCGCCGCACGCCCCGCCCACAACCCCGAGGGCCCGCCCACCGGCACCGTCAAGGTCGTCCGCGGCGGCTCCCACCTGTGCCACGACTCGTACTGCAACCGCTACCGGGTCGCCGCCCGCACGGCCGACGCCGTCGACGGCGGGGGCGGCCACACCGGCTTCCGCTGCGCGCGGGACCTCGGCACGGGCCCCGGCGCCTGAGCGGGTGCCGGGCGGGCCCGTGAGGTCGGGCCCGCCCGGCACGGTGCCGCGCGCGGGGACGGATCGCGCGGCCGGGACGTCAGCAGCTCAGGTTGGAGCCCGGCGTCGTGCCGAGGATCGACGTGAAGGCCTTGTACTTGTTGATGCGGCTCTGGACCTGGGCGGGGTTGCCGCCGTTGCACTCCAGGGCGCCGTTGATGGAGCGGATGGTCTCGCCGAATCCGGCGCCGTTGACCATGGCGTTGTGCGGGGTCATGGTGCCGGGGCCGTTCTGGGTGTTCCAGTACCAAAGGCCCGTCTTCCAGGCGATGGCCGGGTTCTGCTCCACCAGGTACGGGTTGTTCAGCAGGTCGATGCCGAGTGCGTCGCCCGCGGCCTTGTAGTTGAAGTTCCAGCTGAGCTGGATGGGGCCGCGGCCGTAGTAGGCGGCCTGCCCGGCGGGACAGCCGTAGGGCTGGGTCTTGTCGCAGTAGTGCGGGTAGTTCGCCTGGTTCTGCTCGACGATGTGCACCAGTCCGCCCGTCTCATGGCTGACGTTGGCGAGGAACGCCGCCGCCTCCTGCCGCTTGACGGTGTCGCTGCCGGTGTTCGTGAAGCCCGGGTAGGCGCCGAGCGCGTCGGTCAGACCCTTGTACGTGTAGAAGGGATTCCGGCTCGGGAACATCTTGTTGAACTGCGACTCGCTGACGATGAAGCCGGACGGGTCGGGGTTGCCCGGGTCCGTCCCACCACCGCAGGCGCCCTGGTCCGCCCAGACGTCGGCGCGGCCCGGAGTCTCGTTCTGCGTCCACCACTTGGCGGTCCAGTTGCGTCCGTTGTACGAGGCCGACTTGCCGCCCGTGTACACGGACGAGGAGTTCCACGGCGCGGCGCACTCGGCAGCGGACGCCGAGGCGGCACCCGGACCCAGGACGATCAACGCGCCGATCGTGGCCACCGCGGCCATGAAGCTGGTGATGCGTCTGATCATGCCAACTCTCCTTACGGGCAGGGCGGAAGTCGTCTCCCGCCCCGCCATCGGGGGTGCCGCGACTCAAGCGAAAATGGTCTGGACCTGTCAAGGTCTAGACCAAACTGAGGTCAAAATTCGCGGAATCCGTCCACCATCCGGACCGATGGGGGTGCGAGGGCGGTGCCTCATCGCCCGGTCGGCCACATCCTCGGGTCGATCGCCGTCACGCGGGTGTGCAACGCCGTGACGAGCCGACCGGTGCGCCCGTGCCACTCCTCTCGCGGTACGGCGTGGACGGAGGCCACGGCCGCTTCGAGGTCACCCTGTTCGAGCTGCACCCGGGCCAGGAACAGGAGGGTGCGGTGGCGGTTGCGTACGAGGCCGGGGCGCAGGAGGGCGAGGGAGCGGTGCGCGTGTGCCTCGGCCTGTGCCCATTGGCCCAGGTGGGACTCGGCTATGAGAGCGAAGAAATCCAGCTGGGCCTGGTCGTGGAACAGCATCCACGACGGCCTGGGCCGCGTGGGTTCGGCGCGGTCGAGAGCGCTCTGCGCGCGGTCGATGCCGCGCTGCACGGCCGCGCGGTCACCGATGGTGGCGTACTGGGCGGCGGTGTGCGCGTGCGCGAGCGAGGCGTACACCGGGTCACGGCGGACGATCGGCAGGGAGCGGGTCACATCGATGGCGGCCAGGGCGTCGGTGCCCCGGCCGCAGCGGCGGTACAGCACCGCCGCGCTTCCCCAGACCCGGAACTGCACCGCCGGATCGGCGGACAGCCCGGCCAGGGTCACCGATTCGTGCAGGTATCGGTGCGCGGCATCGAGCCGGTGGCCCTCGGTGGCCGCCCACAGCGCCGAGCACATGGATGCGGCGGCGAGTGAGTAGAGCATGTTCCGCACGCGCCCGCTCGCGCTGCCGTGCTGCTGGAGGGCGAGCACCTCCCGGGCCAGGTGTGCGGCGCGCTCCTCCACGGCAGTGGTGCCGCCGAAACGGTCGTCCGCGGCCACGATGCCGGTCAGGGACGCGGCGAGCCGCCGGACGTCACTCACGCCGACCCGCCTGTGCTGCCCCTGGGAGAGGGCCGATCGCGGCGGCGGCACGGTGCTTCTCGGGGTGAAGCCGAGGTCTTCGGGGCCTCGTCCGGTCAGCCGGGTCAGGGCCTCGCGCTGCTTGGCCTGGGGCCATCGCACCTCGCCGGACAGCCAGCGTCGCACGGTGCGGTCGGTGGTGTTGCCGGGGTGCCCGGTCAGCGCGGCCGTCTGAAGGTTGATCCGGTCGGCGAACTCCGCTTCCGTCAGGCTGTGTTCGGCCAGCCAGTCGGCGAGGTCCTGATTGGGCACACGGGCCGAGACGTCACTGCGGGCCATGACGGGACTGTAGGCCCATCACACCATCCCGGGAGGGCGCATCGCGCCGGAGCGCGAGGCGTGGACGGGGCGGTTCGTCCGATGGTGTGTACGACCCCGTGGGCGACGGCCGCGCCTCGGCCGCGCTCCGGGCACGCTCCCTCATACGTGGGACTCCCGGCGCTCCGCGCTGTTCCGGCGCCGCACCGGTGCTGTGCTGCTCCCCCTGCCCCGTACCTCCGACCTCCTTCCGCCCTCTTACCTGCTACCGCCGCGCCGGTGCATCAACCTGCCGTATCGACCTGTCCCACCGCATGCCGCATCGACCTGCCGCGCGAACGCGCCGCAGGTCCCTCCCGCACGAAGGACCGCCCGTTGACTTCGGACCCCACCCCCCTCTGCCCCGTGCCCGGCCCGCGAGGGCTGCCGTTGCTCGGCAGCCTGCCCGAGTTCGGCAAAGATCCCCAGGCCTTCTTCGTGCGGCTGCGCGAGGAGTTCGGCGACTCCGTGACGTGGTCGCTCGGCCGCAGACGCTGTCTGCTCGTCTCCCACCCCGCGCACATCGCCGAACTGCTGGGCGGCGTCGGGCACGGGTATGAGTCGACGGTCCTCACCTGGCCCATCAAGCAGGTCCTCGGAGACAGCGTCCTGATGAGTCACGGATCGCAGTGGCGGCGCAAGCGGAGGCTGGTCCAGCCCGTCCTGCGTCCCCGTCAAGTACGCGGGTACGCCCCGCACATGGTCGAGTGCGCCACGGCGCTCGCCGACCGTTGGCGCGGGGGCGAACGCGTCGACGTACAGCGGGAGATGGCCGAGCTGACCCAGCGGATCGTGCTGCGCACGCTGTTCGGCGACGACCTCGGCCCGCGCGCCCGTGTGCTCGGCGACGCCATGGCGGTGGGCCAGCGGCAGGTCTCCGCCGAGCTCAGAGGCCTCGGTCTCTTCCTGCCGTCCTGGGCCCGCACCCCGGGACGCCTCAGGCTGCTCGCCGCGGTACGGGTCCTGGACGCCGAGATCCACCGGCTGGTCGGCGCCCGCAGGGCCGAGCTGGAGCGCGGCGCACCGCCGCGCGACGACATCGTCAGCAGACTGCTCGCCGCCCGGGACGACGACGGCCGTGCCTTGACGGACGTCGAGGTGCGGGACGAGGCGGCGACGCTGTGGATCGGCGGCCACGAGACCACCTCCACGCTGCTGACCTGGACCTGGCACCTGCTGTCCGCGCACCCCCACAGCCGGGAGCGCCTCGACGAGGAACTCGACCGGGTGCTCGGCGGACGGCCCCCGGCCATCGCGGACTACGAACGGCTCGACTGGACCCGGCACATCGTCCAGGAGGCCCTGCGCCTGTATCCGCCCGCCTGGGCGGTCAAGGCCACGGCCCGGCCGGGCGCGACGCTCGGCGGCACCGCGGTCCCGGCCGGGACCCTGGTCTGGTGCAGCATGTGGGCCGCCCACCGGGACCCGCGCTGGTATCCCGAACCGGACGCCTTCCGCCCCCAGCGCTGGCTGGCCGACACCCCCGCTCCCGTACGCGACCACGTGTGGTTCCCCTTCGGCGGCGGTCAACGCGCCTGCCCGGGCGCGCGCTTCGCCCAGGTCGAGGCGGCCCTCGTCCTCGCCACGCTCGCCCAGCGCTTCACCCTGGACTGCGAGCCCGGCGGGCCCGGCAGGGCCGGTGAGCCCGCGACCAGGACCGGCGCCCTCCTCCAGCCGGCCCGTCGGCTGCACGCCACCCTGACCGCACGGAACACCCTGACCGCACGGAAATAGGCCCCGCGGGAAGGATCACAGCAGTCTCCGCGCCTGGTCGAGGTCGAAGCGGACGCGGAGCAGGCACCGGGCGGAACGGGCGAGCCGCTGGGCATGACCGACCGCGGCCAGCTGATCCATGCCCGAGGGCCACTCCAGGCGCCGCCGGGCCTCGGCGAGGGCCTGCTCGGAGGCCTGACGTGCCGCCGCCGACCTGGAAAGGCGCGACGCGCGCTCGCCGACGTCCTCCATCAGGGGCCGCAGGTGAACCATGAGCAGGTGAGCGGCCTGCTGAGCGTCGGCCACCCGGGGAAGGGTCTCCGGCCGCCTCGTGTTCCAGGTCCCCAGGACCCGGTCGATGAGCGCGCTCAGGCCGGGTGCGGGCAAGGGGCCGAGGACCGCGGGAGCGACGCGGGGCGCGCGTGCGGCGGAGTGGGGGTGTGTGGGCGCACGGTGCACGGCGAGCAGGGCCCACACGCACCTGCCGCCCTGGTGGGGCACCCAGCCCCAGTCCACGGAGAGGGCTTGCACGATGACGTGGCCGCAGCCGCCGAACATGACCCCCGCCAGGTTGCGGGGCGGCCTGGTCGGAGCGAGCGAGGCGACCTCGACGAGCAGTCGGCCGCGGCCGTGGCTGACCGTCAACTCGAGCTCCCGGGGCCCACACGCGAGCGTATGGACGACCAGTTCCCCGGCAACGAGGAGCGTGTCGTCGACCGCGTGTCCGAGCCCCCAGCCGCCGAGGACACCGGCGAGGTTGTGCCGGAGCCTGGGTACCGCCTCGGCGCGCGCCTTGATCCGCAGGACCAGCCGCTGCTTGGCATCGATCCGGGGACGACGCCGCGGCGGTCGGCCGCCGACTGCGTCCAGCCTCACCGGCGAGACCTGTGCGACCCGAACGGCCGTCGTGTGGCGGCTCCCGTGTTGCCGTCCCATGGCCATGTTTCCTCCCAGTGCGGCGGTCACGGAAACGAGACCACGCGGCGCCGGAAGGCGAACAGGGCGAAACGCACGGGACCCGTCTCCGCGGAACCGGTCAATTTTGCCTCGGCATTACGCACTTGGGCGAAGGCCGTCCGGGAGAGCACCGGGGGGCGCAGGGCCCCACTGAGCGCACCCCGCGCCACCCCACCACCGAGGCCCGGCGCCAAGCCCTCGCTCAGCCCCCGTGCCAGGCGATCACCGCGTCGACGAACGCGACCACCCGCTCACCGACGCGCTCCACGCTCCCGTTCTGCACACTGACCTGCGCCCCCTCCAGCGCGAAGGTGATCTCCGCGGCGGCGCCCTCGGGATCGCTGAGACCGGCCGCGACGCACATGGCGGTGAGGCGGCGCAGTTGCCGTGCCTTGTGCGCCTCGATCACCTGACGCGCCGGGTGGGTCGCGTCGGGCAGCTCGGCGAGGGAGTTGACGAAGGGGCAGCCGCGGTGCGAGATCGCCGACAGGCCGTCGGCGACGAACGCGGCCACGCCCCTGATCTGTGCCCGGGGGTCGTCCCCCCACCGCTCCTCGATGCGGTCGAAGGCGTCGGCGTACTCGGCGGCGACGATGAGCAGCCACTCCGCCACCAGCGCGTCCTTGGTGCCGAAGTGCCGATACAGGGCGGCCTTCGTGGTCCCGGCCCGGTCCGCGACGGCCTGCACGCCGACGCCCCTGATGCCCTCGGAGCCGAACAGCTCCTCGGCCGCGTCGAGGATGCGCTCGCGGGGCGGCAGCTTGGCCACCCGCTCCGCCCGGCCCGGCCGCACCGTGTCCGTCATGCCCCATCCTCCCGCGCCATTCCGGCCGTCCAGGCCGCACCACCCTCATGTTACGGTACCGAGCAGTCCCGGGCGATACCGATCGGTATCAGCCGGGACCCATCGGTTTCGAAGGTCGGAGGGGTTCACATGAAACTGTCGGAGTACGTGACGCATGACGCCGTCGGGCTCGCCGAGTTGGTCGCCCGCGGCGAGGTGACCGGCGCCGAGCTGGAGAGCGTCGCGCTGGAGGCGGTCGCCGCCGTCAACCCCCTGCTCAACGCGGTGGTGGAGACCTGGCCCGCAGAGGGGGGCGAGGCGCCCGGCGAGGCGACGCCGACGGCGGGAAGCACGTCGGCCGGGGCGCCGCTGGCTGGAGTGCCCTTCCTGCTCAAGGACCTGGGCGTCACCCTGGCCGGGAAGCGGACGGAGCTGGGCAGCCGCCTCGCCGAGGGCAACGTCGCCGCCGCTGACTCGTACCTGATGCGGCGCTTCCGCGCGGCCGGTCTCGCGACCTTCGGCCGCACCACGACCCCGGAGTTCGCCTACAGCATCACCACCGAGGCCGACCTGTACGGGCCGACCCGCAACCCCTGGGACCCCGACCGCTCGCCGGGCGGCTCCAGCGGAGGTTCGGCGGCCGCCGTCGCCGCGGGCGTCGTCCCGGTCGCGCACGCCACGGACGCGGCGGGCTCGATCCGCGTTCCGGCGGCGAGCACCGGCCTGTTCGGCCTGAAGCCGACCCGTGGCCGGGTGTCCATGGGCCCCGATGTCGACGAGATCTTCAACGGCCTGGCCGTCCAGGGCTGCGTCAGCCGTACGGTACGGGACAGCGCGGCGCTGCTCGACGCGATCCGGGGCCCGGAGAGCGGTGACCCGTACGTCGCCGCGGAGCCGGAGCGCCCCTACGCCGAGGAGATCACCCGCGCCCCGGGCCGCCTGCGCGTCGGCGTCCTCACCCAGGGCGACGGCCGCCGCCGCACCGCGGCCCCGGTCCTCGACGCCGTGTCCCGCACCGCGGAACTCCTCACCTCGCTCGGCCACCACGTCGAGGAGGCCACCCTCGACATCGGCGTGAGCTGGGACGAGTTCGTCCTGGCCAACGCCCGGCTCTGGACGGCGAACCTGGTCCCCTGGATCGACTCCCTGGCCGCCGCCTTCGACCGGCCCGTCGACGCGTCCACCGTCCAGCCCGAGATGCTCGCCAGCCACACCTGGGGCCGCCGGGTCTCCGGCGCGGACTTCGTCGGCGCGCTCGCCGTGCGCAACACCGTCGCCCGCGCCATCGGCCGCCGCTTCGACCGGTACGACGTGCTGCTCACCCCGACCCTGCCCGAACTCCCGCCGCTTCTGGGCGTGTTCGCCGAAGGTGTCGAGGAGCTTGACGGCCTCGACTGGGTCGACCGGCTCTTCGACCGCTCCCCCTTCACCGCGGCCTTCAACGTCGCCGGAACCCCCGCCATGTCCGTCCCCCTGGCGGCCGACCCCACCACGGGCCTGCCCATAGGCCTGCAGTTCGCCGCCGCCTACGGCCGCGAGGACACCCTGTTCCGGCTCGCCTCGCAACTCGAAGGAGCCGCACCCTGGTCCGACCGCACACCCGGCGTCTGGGCCGGTACCGCCTGACAGAGGCGCTCGAACACCACCCGCACGCGCGGCAGTTGCTCCCTGCCGCGCCGGGCCGCCAGGTAGATCGCGTTCCCGACGGGACGCTCGGGTCGGTGAAGGAGCGTCAGTTCCCCTGTCTCCAGGCCTGCTTGGGCCAGGTACCGGGGGACGACGCCGAGTCCCGCGCCCGCCCGGATCGCGGCGACGACCGCGCGCATGTCGGCGACGGTGAGGACCGGTTCCGGCGGGAGCGTGTCCCAGCAGGAGCGGAAGTAGCGGCGGGCCATGGGCATAGCGCGGGAGTAGCCGACGAAGGGGCGGGGGTCCCGCGGGCCGTGGTAGGGCGGGTCGCCGGGGCGGCCGATCAGCACGAACTCCTCGTCGCAGAGGTGTCGTAGATACAGACTCCGGGTGGGCGCTCCCTCGATCTTCGTCACCACGGCAAGGTCCAGCTCGTCCTGGAGGAGGGCTTCGGTCAGCTCGGGCGAGAGCCCGATGCGGCAGTGGAGCGTGCCTGCCCCGGCGGCCAGGAGCGGGGCCAGGCGGGGCAGCACCTGCGCCTCCAGGAGGTCGGCGGGCGCGCCCAGGAGCACCGGCGTGGCGCTGTCGGCGGTGCCCGGAGCCATGACGTCGAGCGCCCCGTCGAGCGCGTCCAGGTGCCCGGCGATCCGGTTGGCCAGCAGATGCGCGTCCTCGGTGGGCGCGATGCCCCGGCCCGACCGCTCGAAGAGGGCCCGGCCCGCGAGCCGCTCCAGGGCCTTGACGTGCCGTGACACGGCAGGCTGCGAAAGTCCGAGTACGTCGGCCGCCTTGGCGACGCCGCCCGACCGGTAGACGGCGAGGAAGCTGCGCAGGGTGCCGAGATCCGCCCGGTGGGTCATGACCGGCGTACTCCTTCGGGAACGCCCTCATGGAAAGGGGGACTTGGCGGGCTCGGTGGACTCGGCGGGTTCTGCGCACGGCCCGCACCCGGCAGCGTGATCGTGAACGCCGTCCCGGCCCCGGGTTCCGAGCGGACGGTGACCGTGCCCCCGTGGGCGGTGACCACGCCCTGCACGATCGCGAGGCCGAGTCCGGAGCCGGGGCGGTCGGCGCGCCGCTCGCCGCGCCAGAAACGGTCGAACAGGTGGTTCTGGTCCGCCGCCGGGATGGCGGGGCCTTCGTTGTGGACGGTGACGCGGACGTGCCCGTCGGCCTCCGTGCCGGTCAGGCGCACGGCGGTGCCGGGGTCCGCGTGCCGCAGGGCGTTGTCCACGAGGTTGCCGATGGCGCGCTGGAGGGCGAGCGGGTCGCCGAGGACCGGCAGCGTCGTGCCGTCGTCCGATCCGGTGAGGGTGACGTCGGTTCCCGGCGGGGCGAGGGCGCGGCTCTCCTCGCGTATCTGCCGGTTGAGCGCGGCGACGTCGACGAGCTGGTGGCCCTGGTGCCGCGACTCCCAGCGTGCCAGCGCGAGCAGGTCGTTGACCAACGCCGTCATGCGCTGGGTCGCGCGGTCGACGCGTTCCAGGGACCGGCGGGCGGGTGCGCCGGACGGCAGGTCGCGCACGGCGACGTCCAGGTTGGTGCGCACGATCGCCAGGGGCGTGCGCAGTTCGTGGCTGGCGTCGGCCACGAACCGCTGCTGCGAGGTGAACGCCGTGTCGAGCCGGTCGAGCATGTCGTCGATCGTGTCGGCGAGGCGCTTCAGCTCGTCGTCGGCGCCCTTGTGCCGGATGCGGCGGGTCAGGTCGGTGGCCTGGATCTGGCGGGTGGTGGAGATCAGCCGGTCGACCGGCGCGAGCACCCGCCCCGCGATGAGCCGCCCCACGAACACGCTCACCAGGAACAGCCCGAGGAGGCTCCAGGCGAGCAGTTCCCGCAGCGTCGCCAGGGTGGCGCGGTTGGCGGCGGCCTCGAACGGCACGAGGGAGGCCGGGTCCGCGTCGACCCGGGCGAAGTGCCCGCCGGTGACGACTCCCCCGGTGCGGGCCACCTCGTCGGACAGGGAGCGCCGGGTGAGCGCCGCCCCGCAGATGAAGTACAGCGCGGTCACGAGCACGGCGGCGAGACCGAAGACGACCGACGAGTACACGAACGCGAGCCGGTTGCGGGCCGAGTGCAGCCGCCGCGGCGGGGCCGGGGTCATGGGGTACTCCTGAGGAGGTAGCCGAGCCCGCGGACGGTGACGAGGGGCTGAGGAGCGCCGTCCGCGGCGAGCTTGCGCCGCAGCCCGAGCACGGCGACCTTCACGATCTGGCTGAACGGGTCGAGGTGCGCGTCCCACACGTGGTCGATGAGTTCCTCGGCGGGAATCGCGCGGTCCGGGTGGGTCATGAAGTACCGCAGGAGCGCGAACTCCTTGCGGCTGAGCCCGAGCGGCCTGCCGTCGCGGAACGCCTCGCCCCCTGCCGTGTCGAGGACCAGGTCCCCGCAGCTGAGGACGGCGCCGGAGCGGCCGCCGTCCCGGCGCAGCAGGGCCCGGATCCGGGCGGCCAGCTCGTCGAAGTCGAAGGGCTTGACCAGGTAGTCGTCCGCCCCGGAGTCCAGGCCGTGGATCCTGCTCCCGACCGCGTCGAGGGCGGTCAGCATCAGGACGCGCGGGGCGACCCGGGCCGACGGCGCCGTCGCCCCGCCCGCCTTCAGTCGTCGGCACACCTCGTCGCCGCGCACGTCGGGCAGCAGGACGTCCAGGCACACCAGGTCGTACGGGGTGTGGGCGAGCT
Source organism: Streptomyces sp. NPDC040610 (assembly GCF_055594065.1). Lineage (NCBI taxonomy): Bacteria > Bacillati > Actinomycetota > Actinomycetes > Kitasatosporales > Streptomycetaceae > Streptomyces > Streptomyces sp. NPDC040610. Next base: position 20,057 of record NZ_JBVIXA010000020.1, read on the forward strand.
GGTCGAGGGCGGTGCCGCCGTCCAGGGCGATGTCGACCGCGTAACCGTCACCGCGCAGGCCGTCGGCGATGCCTTCGGCCAGGTCGGATTCGTCTTCCACGACGAGAATGCGCATGGTGCAGTGTCACCCCCGCCCCGGGTGGTACGGCACCCGGGGCAGGTCGGCGCCGACCGGCGGGACGTCGGTCACGGCGCCGGTACGCGCAGCTCGGACACCCAGAACGGGAGCTTCGGCGGGGTAGTGCCGCTCACGGCCGCCGGGCTGCCCAGGGTGTTGAACTGCGAGTTGACGACGAGCAGCCGCCCCTGGTGGACCGCCGCCCCGGTCGGGAACGCGAACGTCGAGTGCGGCGTGTCCTTCACGGCGCGCGCCGAGCCGAAGTCGGCGGCGAGGGACAGGCTCTTCACCGAGCCGGGCAGGTTCTGTACGACGTACAGGGTCCTGCCACGCAGCACCAGTCCGTCGGGCGTGCTCAGCGTGCCGGACGGCATGGCCACCGGGGCGACCCGGCGCTGCTTGAGGTCCACGCGGTACAGGGCGTTCTCGTTGCGCTTGCCGATCACGAGGTAGCGGCCCGAGGGGTCGGCGGCGATCCCGTTGACGTTGATGCCGGGGGCGCCCGGCGCGGAGACGTACTGGACGGCGGTGCCCGTGAAGTCCATGAACTTCTCCAGGACGTAGCCGGTGCCCCGGGGCTTGGCCCGCCAGAGCACGGGCGCGACCGAGTCCGTGACGTAGGCGCTGCCGTCGGGTGCGAGGGCGACGTCGTTGAGGAACGTCTGCCCGGCGCGAAGTCCGGTGTCGAGGCGGCTCACGAGCCGGGCCGTCCCGGTGTCGTACACGAAGATCTGCCCGGTCTGCCGACCGGCGACGACCAGCCGCCCGTCGGCGAACGCGAGGCCCGTCGCGATAGTGCGGCCGTCGGCTCCCGCGGGCGAGAAGACCCGCAGGTCGCCGGGGGCGCCGACGCGGCCCGTGTAGAGGGTGCCGTCCTTGACCGAGCCGACGTAGAAGCGTCCGGTGACCGGGTCGACGGCGACGCTCTCGGGGAACACCTGGTCGCCGGGGAGGGCGTGGATGAGGGCGGCCCTGGTACGCGCGGCCGGGTCCGGGGCGGTGGTGTCCCGGACGGTGGCGCCCTCGGAGGTGGTGCGGGCTTCGGACGTCGTGGGGACGGCGGCCGTCGCGCCGGCGGTGACGGCGAGCCCGGCCACCACGGCCAGGGCGGCCGATGCGACCGGCAGTGCGCGACGACGGGACATGTGCTTCATCGGGTGGATCCTCTCTGCTGCCGGGGCGCTCACCGCCCCGGTAGGTCGATGCCAAGCAGATCCCACCGATGGTTAGCGGTCGGTTAGCGAGGGCCCTGCGACCACGCACGTTCGCGCATCGGTCAGGAACGGAAGCGTTATGGCTCGCGGCGGCGGCCCCGGGTTTGGCTGACGTCGACGCCGGGCCTTCGCCACCGCCCCGCACCCCGGAACCGGGCCTCGCGCACCGCCCGGCGTCCAGCGCCGGGATTCCGTACCGCCCGGCGTCCAGCACCGGGCTTCCCTACCGCCGAGGCCCCCAGCAACCAGGAGGTACCCAGGTGGGATCCATCCCGTCCCCCGACCCGTCGCCCGTCCCGGCACACGCCCCGTCCCGCACCACGCCCCCGCCCGCCCCGCACACCACCCGCAGGCAGACCCTCACCGCACTCGCGGCCGCAGCGGCCACCACCGCCGTCCCCCTCCTCACCCCGGCCACGGCCTCGGCCCGCGACCGGGGCACACGCCCCGTCGCCGACACGGTCCTGTACAACGGCCGTGTCACCACGCTCGATCCACGCCGCCCCGAGACCACCGCCCTCGCCGTACGCGGAGACAGAGTCCTGGCCACGGGCCCCGACGACCGGATCCGCCCTCTCGCCGGGGACCGCACCCGGCTGATCGACCTGCACGGCCGCCGCGTCGTCCCCGGGCTCACCGATTCGCACACCCACCTCATCCGGCAGGGGCTCAGCTACACCCAGGAGCTGTCGCTCGCCGGGGTCCGGTCGGTCGCCGAGGCGCTGCGCCTGATCCGCCACCAGGCCGAGCGCACACCGCCGCCCCAGTGGGTGCGGGTGGTCGGCGGCTTCACCCGGCACCAGTTCACGGACGGCCGGCTGCCGACGCTCGCCGAGCTCAACGCCGCGGTGCCCGACCGGCCCGTCCTCCTGCTCCACCTGTACGACCGCGCCCTCCTGAACCGCACGGCGCTGCGGATCCTCGGCTTCACCAAGTCGACCCCGGCGCCGCCCGGTTCGGAGATCGAGCACGACGCGGCGGGCGACCCGACCGGGCTCCTGATCGCCAAGCCGAGCGCCACCCTCCTGTACGGGACCCTCGCCCGGCTGCCCGGTCTGTCCCCCGCGGACCAGTCGGTCTCGACCCGGCACTATCTGCGCCACCTCAACGCCCGGGGCGTCACCGGCGTCATGGACGCAGGCGGCGGCCACCAGACGTTCCCCGACGACTACGAGGTGGTGCGCCGGCTGCACCGCGCCGGGCAGCTCACCGTCAGGATCGGCTACCACGTGTTCACCCAGCGGCCGGGCGACGAGCTCGCGGACTTCCGGCGCATGGCGGAGCTGGTCTCACCGGGCGACGGTGACGGCATGCTGCGCATGCTCGGCGCCGGGGAGATGCTCGCCTACTCGGCCGCCGACTTCGAGAACTTCGAGGAGCCGCGCCCCCGGCTGCCCGGCACGATGGAGGCCCAACTCCGCGATGTCCTCGCGTTCCTGGGCGAGCGGCGCTGGCCGTTCCGGCTGCACGCCACGTACGAGGAGTCGATCAGGAGGTTCCTCGACGTCATCGAGGACGTCCACGGGCGGGGCGGCCCGGACGTCCCGTTCATCCTCGACCACGCCGAGACGATCAGCGCTCGCAGCATCGACCGCGTCGCCCGCCTCGGCGGCCGGATCGCCGTGCAGCACCGCATGGCCTTCCAGGGCGAGACCTTCATGGAGCGCTACGGCGCCGCGGCCACCGCGCACACCCCGCCCGTCCGCCGCATGCTGCGGGCGGGCGTCCCGGTGGGTCTCGGCACCGACGCGACCCGGGTGGCGAGCGACAACGTCTGGATCGCGCTGCACTGGCTGGTGACGGGGCGCAGCGTCGGCGGGCAGGTGCTGCACCCGCCGGAGCACCGGCTCGACCGGATCACCGCGCTGCGCCTGCTGACCCGGGGCAGCGCCGCCCTCGCCGACGAGGACCGGGACAAGGGCACCCTCTCCCCCGGCCGGTACGCCGACCTCGCCGTGCTCCGCGAGGACTACCTCACCGTGCCCGCGGAGCGCATCCCGGAGATGGCGTCGGTCCTGACCATGGTGGGCGGCCGCGTCGTCCACGCGGCCGCCGAACACACGGCGCTCAACCCGCCGTTGCCGCCGGTGCGGCCGTCGTACTCACCGCTCCTGACGGGAGCGAACGCGCCCTGACACCGGCCGCCCGGGGCGGCAGGCCCTACTTCTTCGGGTCCCGGAAGCGCCCGAACGCCTTCGAGAGGGCCTTCAGCGGCGAGCCGTCCGTCTTGGCGGCGCCCGCGCCGGGCGGCAGGGCCGCGCCGTCGCCGCCGGTCACCTCGGCCAGCGCCGCCTGTGCGGCCTCGGCCGCCTCGCGGTACAGGTCACGGGACTTCGTCATGGCGTCAAGCGCCTCGGCGTACTTGGTGACCATGCCCTGGGCGTGCACCAGCTCCTCGTCCGGGGTGAGCAGGTGCCAGCCCTGGCGCAGTCGCGTCAGGGCCCGCTCGGCCTCGGCGGGCAGCGGCCGCGGCAGGGCGGCGAACTCCTGGATGCGGTCGAGGAGTTCGGTCGGCTCCGAGCCGTCGAGGAAGACGCTGCGCACCGTGAAGCGGTCGGCGTCGTAGTCCTCGCTCGGCGGCTCCGTGGACAGGACGACGGCGCCGCCGCGCGGCATCCGCACGCCCAGCTCCCGCTTCATCGCGAAGTCGGCGATCTGCGCCTGCTCGGGCGTGCCCCGGTGCTCGATCACCCGGTGCCGCAGTCCCGGCGGCAGGAACGTCGTGATCGGCTGCTGCCCGACCGTGTCCGGCGTCATCGCCTCGTGCACCACGACGTGGACGAACCAGCTCTGCCGGGTGCAGTCCCGCAGTCGGCGGCGCAGCTCGTCGTCGTCCTTCGGCAGGTGGTTCGCCGCCCGCAGCCGTACGTCCGGCACCGTGTCGTGGTCCCAGGGGACCTGCTCGCTGTCGGGCCAGAACATGGTGGCGGGCGAGGGCCAGCGCGCGTCCCACGCCCGGTCCGCCTCGGCGGCGAGGATCCAGGTGACGCCGTCGCCGTCCTTGCGGCGGCTCTCCGGGTCGTACGTGGTGAGCTGGGCGCGCACCGTGACGTCGTCGTCCACGCGCCAGCGGGCCTCGAAGAGACGCCGGGCGAGGGGGCCGGCGTCGGCGGACTCGTCCCGGGGGTGCAGCACGGTGGCGCGGGCGGCCTCGGCCGGTTCGAGGTCCAGGAAGTCGTCGAGCACCCCGGCCGCCTTGAGGGCGATCAGGTTGCGCCGGACGTCCTGCTCGGGCTCGGGCCCTAGGTGGCGCCCGCGCCCCAGCCACGCGGTGTCGGGGGCAGTGGTCGATGAGGTGGTGTTTTTGGCCATGAAATCGTTCTGTGGGTGATCGGGGCCCGACCAGTATGGTCCGTGAACGCTTGTGTTTCCCAGGTCAGAACCCTTCCACCCCAAGGGGGATCAGCAAACCGCCGGCTTCGGCCTCAAAGAAGTCACCTTCTCATGGAGTCGGGGGCCTTGGCCCGGAAATCGGCCCCGGACCGGGCGCGCGACCGGCCGGGGCGGCAAGTGTCGGCCCGGGGCGCGCACCCCCGCGCGTGCGCCGGGTGCCGCGGATCTTGCCGACTCTTTCCGGCCGATCGCGCCCCGGCTGCGCCCGCCCGGCCGTGACCACGCAGAGTGGTCCGTATGACGACTCCCGCAGAGCTGCTCCGTTCCTTCGCCCGCACCCGCGCCTCGCTCGACGGCGAGGAGGTCACGTACTGGTGGTCCGGGGATGTGTACTCCTGGGCGCCCGACGAGCCGTACCAGCGCGTGTTCGGCTTCGAAGGGCTCAATGTCGCCCGCCTGGTCCAGGACGCCGAGGCCGGTCCCGACGCGTATCAACTGCTCACCCGCGAGGCGGCCTTCTTCCTTGACCCCGGCACCCGCGAGATCCTGGAGACCTGGCAGGACCTTCCGGTGACGCACATCTGGAACGACCCGGCGAACCAGAGGTGGCGCCCCTTCCCGATACCGACGACCGAGCTCGGCGGCCAGGTCTGCTTCAGCCTGGAGATCCCGCTGTCCTACCCCTCGCCCCTGCCGGTGGCCCAGTATCCCGAGCACTCGGCCGGTGACACGTACAAGGCCCTTGAGCTCTTCCAGTTCTTCGCCGACCGCGCCGACCTCGCGGGCCCGGCGCCCAGCGTCCCGGCCACCATGTCGTGGAGCCGGATGTCCCCGTGGCTCCCCTGGATGGCCCGGGGGCAGCGCCCCGGCGGTCTCACCTTCCACTGCCGGGGCCGCAAGCTCGCCTCGTACACCGAGGTCCCCGAGCGCACCCGCGCCTACATCGCGGATCACCAGCCGAAGTTCGCCCATGCCCCGCGTGAGTGGAGCGAGCCGAACGAGACCAGTTGGACGTACTTCCGGAAGCTCAACCCGCCGAAGTAACCGCCGCGCCGCCCCGCCGCCACCCCCGACCGCGGGACTCCGCCGACCATGGGAACTCGACCGGCCCACGGTCAGGAATCCCTTGCGCCCGACCGCAGGACAGGAACCGAACGCAGAACGGGAAAGGAACCACCCGCCATGTCACTCACCCGCGTCCAGCACGTCTCCCTCTCCCTCGACGGTTTCGCGACCGGTGAGGGCCAGAGCCTCGACGCGCCGTTCGGCCACGCCGGGGAACGGCTGCACGACTGGATGTTCGCCACCCGGTGGGGCCGCCGGATGCTGGGCCGGACGGGCGGCACGGGCGGCGTCGACGACGCCCTCGTGCGGCAGTTCGCTCCCGGGATCGGCGCCGAGATCATGGGGGCCGGGAAGTTCGGCCACCCCGGCTGGCACGAGGACCCGCAGTGGAAGGGCTGGTGGGGCTCCAACCCGCCGTTCCACACGCCGGTCTTCGTCCTCACCCATCACACGCGGCCCTCGATCGAGATGGAGGGCGGCACGACGTTCCACTTCATCGACGCCTCGCCCGCCGAGGCCCTCGAGACGGCCCGCGAGGCCGCGGGCGGCCTGGACGTGCGCCTCGGCGGCGGCCCCACCATGATCCGCGACTTCCTCGCCGCCGGTCTCGTCGACCACATGCACCTCGTGGTGGTCCCGATCCTGCTCGGCCGGGGCGTGCGCCTCTGGGACGGCCTCGAGGGCCTGGAGAGGGACTACGAGGTCGAGGCCGTCTCCACGCCCAGCAGAGTCACGCATCTGATGTTCACCCGCGCGGGCCTGTGAACCGCCTCGGTCACCGCGCGCGGAGGTGAGGGGGCGGCGGGCGTGATGCGGCCGATCGTGGTGGGCGACCGCGGGGAAGGGGCTTCCTGTCGAGGCATGCGCGGTCCCGCCGGGTAGGGATGTGATCATGACTGCGACGAGCGCATCCGCCCCCGGCACGACCACCCGCACCCCCGCCGTCGCCATACTGCGGCTGCTCGGCGGCTTCCAGATCTCGCAGGCCCTGTACGTCGCGGCCCGCGCCGGGATCGCCGACGAGCTGGTCGGCGGGCCCCGGCCGGTCGGCGCGGTGGCCGAGGCCACGGGGCTCCGGCCCGACCTGCTGCGCCGACTCCTGCGGACCCTCGCCGCCGAGCAGGTCTTCGCCTACGACGAGGAGCGGGACTCCGTGGCCCTCGGGGCGCTCGGGCACACCCTGCGCAGCGACACCGACGAGTCCGTCCGCGACGTCGCCCTCATGTGGATGGAGACCCACTACCGGCCCTTCGGCCGGCTGTGGTCCACGCTGCACGACGGAGTGCCCGCCGCGGAAAGGGAGTTGGGCAGGCCGTTCTTCGACTGGCTCGGGGAGGACCCGGACCGGGTCGCGGGGTTCAGCTCCGCCATGGGCGACCTGATGCGGGCCGTCCGCCGGGACGCGATCGACGCCCTCGACCTGACCGGCGTCGGCCACCTGGTCGACATCGGCGGAGCCGACGGCACGGGCCTCGCCACCCTCGCGGGGCGCCACCCGCACCTGCGCGGCACCGTCTTCGACCTGCCTCATGTCGTACGGGCCGCGCACGCCACCCTGAGCCGGGCCGGGGTCGCCGACCGCGTCGACAGCCGGGGCGGCGACTTCTTCCAGGCCGTCCCGGAGGGCGCCGACGCGTATCTCGCCTGCTTCATCCTCCACGACTGGAACGACGAGCAGAGCACCCGGATCCTGGAGCGCGTCCACGAGGCGGCGGCCCCCGGCGCCCGGCTCCTGCTCGTCGAGACCGTCCTCGGCCGCGGCCCCGCACCCGAGATCGCGACCATGCTGGACCTGACCATGATGGGCATGCTCGACGGGCGCGAGCGCACCTTGGAGGACTGGCGCGGTCTGCTCGCGGGCGCGGGATTCGAACTGACCCGCACCGTCGAGACGGCGGGCCCCATGTGTGTCATCGAGGCGGTCAGGGTGGATCACTGACGCGCACGAGGTCGCTGACAGCGGTTCGCCGCCGGGAGTCCGGTGTGCCACAGCTCGGGGTCCGGCGTGGCCCTCGGTGGCTGGCGTGCGGCTCGGTGTCCGGAGTCCCTGACGTCAGCGCGTCAGGAACGCGCGGAGCGCGGTGATCAGCGCGGCGGGGTTGTCCTCCTGCACGTTGTGACCCGCGTCCGGCACCACCACGAGTTCGCCGTCGGGTACGCGCTCGACGAGGCGTTCGGCGGTGGACTGCGGGAGCACCTTGCTGTGCCCGCCGCGCACGAGGAGCACCGGCAGGCCGGTGAGCTGGGCGGCGAGCCGGTCGATGGCGGCGAGGATGGCGGGGAAGTCGGGCGGACGCGGATCGCCCTTCGGCACCCACGCACCGCCGGGCGCGCGGCGGAACAGCGCGCGCATCCGGTACGTGACGCGCCCTCGGTCGGCCCGCGGATTGACGCGCAGGGCGGCGTCCACCACGGCGTCGAGTGCGTCCACCGGGCCGAGACCGGCCATGAAGGTCCGAACCCGCTTCGTGCTCTCGAAGTCGACGCCGGGTGCGACGTCGATCAGCGCCAGGCGCTCGACGCGGCCGGGGTGCGCGGCGGCGACGTGGGCGGCGACCACGCCACCGAGCGACATGCCGACCAGGCGCACCCGGTCGAAGCCGAGGTGGTCGGCCGCGGCGACCACGTCCTCGGCCATCGCGCCGATCCGGTAGTCGTCGGACCAGTCGCTGTCGCCGTGGCCGCGCAGGTCCAGTGCCACGAGCCGCGCGGCGCCGCGCAGGCCGAGGCAGACGAAGTCCCAGGTGTGGGCGTTCAGTCCGCCGCCGTGCAACAGCAGCACTTCGGGGCCGGGGCCGCCCCAGTCGAATCCGTGCAGGCGGCAGCCCGCGCGGGAGTGGAAGAGGTCGCGCGGCGGTGCCGGATCGTGGATCCGTACGCCCAGCGACGCCGCGAGATCGGTCATCGACGGGACCGAGGTCTGCTCGTTCACCGCGGCACCCCCTTACCTTGAGGCTCCAAGGTAAGCCTCTTACCTTGGGCCGTCAAGGTAAGCTTGCGAGGTGGCTACCCGTAGACGACGTACCCCCGACGAGGCCAAGCGACTGATCCTGGAGGCCGCGGGCGAGCTGCTCGCCGCGGGTGGCCCGGCGGCCGTGCAGGTGCGGGCCGTGGCCGCCGCGGTCGGGGTGTCCGACGCCGCGGTCAACCACCACTTCGGCAACCGCGAGCAGTTGCTGTCGGCGCTGCTGCGCTTCGGCGGGAAGAAGCTCAAGTCCGGGCTGCGCGCCGCCCTGGACACCTGGACCGACGGGCCCGCCGACCCGGCCGACCTGGTGCGGGCGCTGTCCGCGCCCTACACCGACGGCTACGCCGAACTGGCCCTCGCGCTGCACCAGTCGGGCTGGCGGGACACCGGAAGCGGACTGCTCGACGAGATCGTTGACCGCCTGCACGCGCAGGCGCGGGCCGTCTGCGCCGACACCGGCCGGACACCCCCGGCCCGCGAGACCGTCCAGCTCACGGTGGCCGCACTGCATCAAGCCGTCGCGATGGAGCCCCTGTTCGGCGCCGAGTTCCGCAGGAGCGTCGGACTGGACGCGGCCGCGCGCGACCGCACGCTCCACTGGTGGACCGAGACCCTGCGTTCCACCCTCGCCGGAACGGACGGCACGCCCGCCGGGCAGGGCCGGTGACGGTCGGCACCGAGGAGACGCGGGTCCTCGGACCACGCCTCGCCGTTCGTGCCGGCCGGGCGGGACCCGGGCGAAGGTCGGGTGGTCCTCGGGCGTGGGGTTCCGCGGGACGGACGGCGCCGGTTCGCTGGAGGTGTGCGGCGACACGGGGGTGAGGGCGATGGACATCGCTGGTGCGGGTGCGCCGATCGTGGCGGTCGTCGGCGTGCTCGGCACCCTGCTGTCGGCCCTGCTCACCCAGCGCGCGGCCGAGCGCAGTCGACAGCGCGAACAGGAGCGGGCCGAGCGGACCCAGGCCTGGGCCAGGGAGACCGAGGAACGCCGCGCCTGCTGCATCGCGCTCAACACCGCGTCGCGGCAGTACCTGGCCGCCCTCACCGACCAGTTCCACACCCTGGCCCGCGCGGAGGATCCACGCGCGGCACGACAACGCCTCACCGAGGCCCGGGACCTGCACCGGGACGTGTACGCGGAGGCCCAGATGCGGCTGCCCGACCCGGTACTCGCCCTCGCCGGAGAGGCCACCCACGCGCTCGGCGCCCTCTACGGCAGGCTCCGGCGCCTGGACGACGGCGTTCCCCGGCCGGGCGACTCACTCGACGCCGCACAGGAGGAGATCGACGCACTGTGGGAGCGGCTGCGAGAGCTGCGCAGGGGGATGCGCGCGGACCTCGGAGCCTCCGGGCCGTCCCGGCCGGGCCCCTCCACCGCCCCCGAACCACGCCCCGCCCGAACCGGTCCGGGCGCGTTCCGGGCGAGTTCCGGGCGTTGATCGGGCGCCGGACGAAAAGCTCGGCGATCGGGCTTCGCCACGGCTGACATCTCGTCATCATGGAGGCCGAAACGGTCTGTTGGGATCATCAGGACGTGAGGAGTGCCGGTGGGGGGAAGAAGAGGAGAGCGGTGGCGTCCAGGCCGTGCGGGCCTGGGCCGGTGAGGCCGTCGAGCGGGCGAAGGCGCTGCTGCCGACGCCGCCCACGGTCGCCGTACCGACGCGCGCCCACGACGAGTCGATCGCGGAACTCGACGCGCTCTCCCACCTGTTGGACCACGATCCGGAGCTGCGCGGCTCGGTGACCGTCTGGCTCGGCGGCGCCCTCACCTTGCGCCACACCGCCGGGGGCGGTACCCCCGGGGACCGGGAGCGGGCGCACACGCTGCTGCGGGCCGCACGGGACCCGGCGACGCCGATCGGAGCCGCGGCCCGCGCCGAGGACCGGCGGTGGGCCGCGCTGTTCCTGCTGACGCACGCGATGCCGCTGCAGGAGATGCTGGGCGGGCTCGCGCCCGAGCCGGACGCGACCGCCCTGTTCGACATGATCATGCGGAACGGGCCGAGCGGGATGACCGCCTTCGCGGCAGAGGTCCATGAGCTGGTGACCGAGGCGGCCGAACTCCCGCTGCCGCCGGAGACCTTGGGGCAGTTGCGGCAGGTGCGCTGCCTCCATGCCCAGCCCTCGGCCGCCGGGCTCAGCGAGCTGTTCACGAGCCTCGTGCCCGACGACGGGCTCCCGGGCACCGACCAGCTGCGGCAGACGATGATGAACCTGCTGACGACGATGACCGGTGGCGCGGGTCCGAAGGCCGGTCCGGGCACAGCGCACCGTACCGACGCGGGCACGGCGCACCGTACCGACGCGGGCACGAGCGCCACGCACGCCACCGCGGGCCCTGCCGCCGACACTCCGCCCCCTGCTGCCGAGGACAACGCCCGTACCCGGACCTCCGCCGCCGACGCCCCGGGCCTCTCGGACACCGCCCCCGCCCCGGCCGACGGCGATCCCCCGGCCGCGCCCCGCACCCCCGACGAAGTCCGTCGGCTCCTCGCCGCCTGGCAGGCCGTCCAGACCACGTCCGTGGACTTCGTGAACCATGCCGGTGGCGGCGACCCGGCCGCCCTCAATCAGCAGCTCGGTCGGCTGCGTGCCGCCCGGGACGGGCTGCCGGACGACATGCCGGACAAGGACGCCCTCGACGGGCTGATGGCGCTGCTGCTCGGCGTCAGCGACGGTGCCGGCGGCACCCTTCAGGACCAGGCCCTCGGCCTCGCCCACACCCGGACGGTCACCGGCTTCTTGCGGCGCAAGGCGGAGAGCCAGATCCCCATGGCCGACCTCTTCCCGGTCATGGCCGACGCGATGGAGCTGATGGCCGAGGCCCGCACCGCCGGGCAGACCGAGGACGTGGACCGGCTCCGGGCCCTGCTGGCCAGGGCCGAGGCCTTCGCGGACATCGTTCCCGAGGACAACGCCCTGCGCGCGGTGGCCGTCCTCACCCGCGCCATGGCCCGCATGACGCTCGGCCGGTGCACCCGGGACAAGGAGCTGCTCCTGGGCGGCCTCGCGGACCTCGACGAGGGCAGGGCGGCCGCGGGGAACAGCAAGCTCCCGATCGGGGACGACGTGCTCGCGGCCATCGCGCCCGACGCCGCGGCCATGCGTTCGTTGCTCAGCGGCGAAAGCGGCGAAAGCAGCGAAAGCAGCGACGTCCCGGACCGGGAGGTGCCACCGCCGGACGCGCCCGCCGACCAGTTGCACTCCGCCGCGACCCGCCTCCGCATGCGCTACGACTTCACCAAGGACCCGGCTGACCTCGATGCCGCCATCACCGCCCTGGAACGGCTCCGCGAGCACATCCGGCACGGCCGTGCCCCGCGCGTCGCCGCCGACTCCCTGTGGTCGCTCGCCGATTCCTACCGCGCCCGCTGGCACCGGGAGCACAGCGAGTCCGACGCGGACGCCGTCACCGACACGGCGAACGAGGCCATGGCCACCCTCGCCGCCGACGTCCTCCTCCAGCACGGCGCCGAACACCGGCTGACGACCGCCCGCACCGGCGCCTCCCTCTGTCTGCGGGCCGCCCTGTGGGCCGCCGCACACGAGCGGGTGCCGGATGCGGTGACCGCCCTGGAGCTGGGCAGGGCGCTGGTGCTGCGGGCGGCGGCCACCACCCGGGCCGTACCGGAACTCCTCAGGGAGCGCGGGCATCCCGAACTCGCCGCCGCCTGGCGGAAGTCCGGCGCCGCCGACAGCGCCGAGCTGCCCGCCGAGCTCCCGAGCACCCTGCGCCGCCAGGCCCTGGAAGCCCTCGGCTACCGGCAGGAGGGCGGGCTGTTCGCCACCCCCACCCTGCGCGAACTCGCGGACGGCGTGGGCGAGGCCGGCGCGGACGCCCTCATCTATCTGGTGCCCGGCAGCGACGGCGAGGCCCCCGGCATGGTGCTTGCGGTGGGCCCCGAGATCGGTGTCGGCGTCGGCCCGCTGCCCGCGCTCTCCGCGGCGCGGAGCGCCCCGCTGGAGCGGTACTTGGACGCGGCCGCGGCCCGCCCCCCGGACCACGTCGACGCAGCGGCGGAACACGCCTGGGAGGAGGCCCTGGCCGACCTCTGCGACTGGGCGTACGAGGTGTTCGCCCATGTCCTGCCCGGCCTCGCGGAACACCTCCCGCGGGACGCGGCCGAACACCGCGCTCCCCGGGTCGTCCTGGTCCCCTGCGGCCGCCTCGGGCTCGTGCCCTGGCACGCGGCCCGATTCCCCGCGGACGCCCCCCACGACTACCTCTGCCAGGCCCTGGTGATCAGCTACGCGGCCTCCGGCAGCCAGTTCCTGCGGACGACGAAACGCGCGCCGCGCGACCCCATCTCGGCCCCCGCCATGGTGGCCGACCCGAGCATCTCGCTGACGTACGCCGAGCTCGAGGTCATGGAGCTGCGCAACGCCTTCTACCCGGGGGCGCGGCTGTACGGCGAATTCGCCACGCTCCCGCCCGACTCGGTACCGACCGGCACCCCCGAACAGCTGCTCGCCCTCCTCGGCCAGGACCACTCGATGGTCCATCTCGCCACGCACGGCATGGCGGGCACACGACCCACGGAGTCGGCCCTGCACCTCGCCCCCACCGAACCGGGCGAGGACGTCGGCCGGCTCACCGTGACGCGCCTCCTCGACCGCCCACAGCCCGCCGAACAGGACGCCCCGGACGGCCCGTTGATCGTCCTGAGCGCCTGCGAGACCGACCTGAGCACCCGCGACCACGACGAGGCCCTGACCCTCACCACGGCGTTCGTCTCGGGCGGCGCACGCGATGTCGTGGGGTCGCGGTGGACCGCGCGCGACGGTGCGTCGATGCTGCTCATGACGGTCTTCCACCACCATCTGCGGGCCGGGCTCAGCCCGGTCGACGCGCTGCGGGCCGCGCAGTTGTGGATGCTCGACCCGGAGCGGCGGGATCCGGGCTGCCTGAGCGCCGAGCTGCGAGGGGACGTCGGCCGCACCGACCTCCAACGGCCCGCCGTCTGGGCCGCGTTCATCCATCAGGGCCATCCCGGCCGGGGCGAGGAGAGCGTATGAACCGGGGAGAGGACAGCGGGGAGAAGGTGCTCGGTCTCGTCGACGCGTACCTGGACAGCCTCCGCGACCGGCTGACCGACGAGCAGTACGAGCTGCTGCTCACCCGCCTGCGCGCGCTCGCCGACACCCCGACGAGCGACACCAGGGCCGCGCGCCGGGCCTTCCAGGCCGTACGCCTGTCCCTGGTGCCGCTGCCGTTCGACCATCCCGTCCGCGAGGCCCTGGACTCCGTACGGCTCGTCGGCCCGGCACCGGTCGGCCACCTCGCCGTCCTGCGGTCGCGGACGCTCCTTGCCCGGATCACGCCCGACCCGGATCCGCCCCCCGACACCGCGGCCATCATCGCCGCCGCCGAGGACCGGCTGCTGCGCGCGCCCGCCCTGTCGGCCACCGAGGTTCGCACCCGGTACGGCGGCGCGCCCCCGCCCCCCGAGCTGATCCGGCTCGACGACCCCGAACGGGGCGACCGCTACCCGGAGTTCCAGTTCGAGCCCGGCGGCGGCGCGCCGTACGCGGTCGTCCTCGAGGTCAACCGGGTGCTGCTCGCCGACGCGGACCCGTGGGGCGCCGCCGACTGGTGGCTGAGCGGCAATCCCTGGCTGGGCGGAGGTCCGCCCGCCGCCCTCCTCGGCATCCGGCCGGACCGCGAACTGGTGGGCGCGGCCGTGGCGTTGGCGGAGGGAAGCTGATGCACGACACCACCGTGGCGCCCTCCGCGTACCGCTTCCAGCCGCACTGGGAGATGCTGCCCGCCGGTGCGCATCTGTGGCGGATGCACTCGTCCCGGTTCGCGGCCGAGCAGTTCAAGCCGTTCGACGCCGAGGACCCCGCGCCCGGCCGCTTCCACGGCACGCCGGAGGACCCCTATCCCTGTCTGTACGCCGCGACGGACCCCGAGACCGCGCTCGCCGAGACCCTGCTGCGCTCGGTCACCTTCGACCAGGAGACCAGCATGCGGCTGATCCCCTGGCGGTGGGTACGGGGCAAGTCGCTGAACGCGGTGCGGACCCGGTGCGAGCTGCGGCTGGTCTCGCTGCGCTCCGGAGCGGCCCTCGCCGCCGTCTGCCAGGACAACCTCCTGCTGGAGAGCGAGGGTCCGGAGCACTACGCGCGCACGCGGCTCTGGGCGCGGGAGATCCGGGCCCAGGCGCCCGAGGCCATGGGGATGATCTGGGAGTCGCGGCGCAATCCGTCGCAGCGGGCCCTGGTGCTCTTCGGGGACCGGCTCGCGGACCGCGCGGACGGTCCCCTCGAAGCGCTGCCGCACCGCGGCATCCCGGACCTCGGCTCGCCGGAGGGCATCAAGGAGACCAACCAGCTCCTCGAACCGCTGCGTTCGGCGATCAAGGAGCCGCTGCGGCGCTGAGGCTGGCACCCGGCACCCGGAACCCGGCCCACCATCCGGCCCGCCGCCCGGCCAGGACCCGACCGGGTCACGACCAGTCCGCGCCCGGCCGGTCCGCTTCACTGAGGAGGCGGGCCGCCGGGGGAAAACACATCGGGGGAGCCTACCCCGGCGGCCCGCACCTCCGCGGCCACCGATATCGACGCGGTGTCAATTCACGTAAGGACCACGCATGTTGGGGACGACGCCACCTACCGTGACCCTATGACCGGGGGGATGGCTGCATGGGCGCACGGCCGCGCGGGCCGCACCGTGACCTGGCCCGCCCCGGACACGTACGTACTCGTCGACGGTGTCCTGCTGCGCATGGTGCCCGAGCCGCCGGGGCTGCCGCCGGGCACGGACGTCACCGTGCGCCACGATCCCGAACGGCGGCGGCTCGTGGCCCACGCCGACCACACGGAGGGGACGGCCGTATGAGCGTCGACGGCATCGGGTTCGGGAGCGGGTACGAGGAGCGGCAGCCCGTGCTCCTTCTCCTCGACACCTCCGCCTCCATGGGGCGCCCCGAGGAGCATCCGCGGATCGACGAGCTGAATCACGCGCTGAACCGCTGGTTCGACGGGGTCCGCGCGCAGGAGCGCCTGCGCACCCGCGTCGAGGTCTGCCTCCTCACCTTCGACTCGGCCGTTCGCGTCTACGACCCGGGGCCGGGCCGCCTGGTCCCGGTCGAGGAGGCCGCCGCCGACCGGCTCTTCGTCCCGGTCGACAGCATGCACCCGCCCACGCTGCGCGCCGAGGGCCTCACCCGGCTCACGGAAGCCGTGGAGACGGCCCTGGAACTGGCCCGCGCCCGCTACCGCGCCCTGCAACGGCAGCGGGTTCCGGTCCGGCGCCCCTTCGTGTGGGTCCTGACGGACGGCGCGCCGAGCGACGCCCGGGGCCGCCCCCTTGACGCGACGGCCCTGGAGGGCACGGCGGGGCGGGTGCGCCAGGGCGAGGTGCGGGGCGAGTGGGTCTTCCAGGTGATCGGGGTGCACGGCGCGGATCTGCCGATGCTCCGGGTCCTCGCGCCGAAGGCCACGTCCCCCTTGGCGGACCTGGACTTCGGCCGGATCCTCGACCTGCTGTTCCAGAGCACGGACGACAGCAGCCCGGACCAGGACGCGGACCTCATCCACCAGCAGGTCAACGACCGCGCCGCCCGGCTCGCCCGGATGGACCGCCTGGAGAGGGACCTCCGGTGATCATCGCGGGCGCCTCCGTCCAGGGCACCGCCCATCTCGCGAACGCCCAGGGCTGCCAGGACGCGTTCAAGGCCGTCGACCTGGGCGACACGGCGGTCCTCGCGGTGTCCGACGGCGCGGGCAGCCGCGACCGCAGCGCCCTGGGCGCCCACCTCGCGGTCGACGCGGCCTGCCGCCTGCTGGCGGAGGACATACCGGGCGCGGAGGCGACGCCGGAGGCGTGGACCCGGTGGATCGCGGAGCGCGGGGCGCGGGTGGTCGAGGAGTATCTGCGCGGGGTGGCGGGGGTGCTGGGCGGGGGTGCGGGTGCGGTGGGGTCCGGTGCGGGGGCGGGGGTGCCTGGTGCGGGGGCGGGATCGGTGGGATTCGGTGCGGTGGCGGGTACGGGTGCGGGTGCGGGTGCAGCGGGCCTCGGCGGTGCGGCGGGAGTCCTGGGTGCGGGGACCGGTTCAGCGGGCCCGGGCGCGGCCTCGGGGGCCCTTGGCGCGGACACGGGCGCGGCGGACCCCGGCCCGCTGCCCGGAGCGCTGGGCGCGGAGACCAATTCACCGAGCCCGGGCGCGGCCTCGGGGACCCTTGGCGCCAACACGGGCACGGCGGACCCCAGTGCGCTGGCGGCCACCCTCACCGCCGCGGTCGTGGCACCGCCCTGGGCCGCCTTCGTCTCGCTGGGCGACGGCTTCGGCACCCTGCTGACCCGCGACGACCGCTGCCACTTGGTACTGCCCCCGCCCACCGCGCCCGCCCCCTTCCTCTCCTCCCCCGGCGCGGCCCTGCGCGTGCGCACCTTCGTCGTCTGGGAGCCGGACCTCGCCGGTGTGGTCCTGGCCACCGACGGCTGCGCCGCCCTCACCCTCGACCACCCCGCCGTCCACCAACTCCCTCCGGACGCCGGGCCGTTACCGGCCGGGGGCTTCTTCCTCGGCCTCGCCGCCACGCTCCGCGAGAACCACGGGGACGCCGAGCCCCTGCGCCGTCGCCTCTCCGGGCCGGAGGCCGGGCGGACCGGTGACGATCTGACCATCCTGTGTGCTCTCGTCGAAGGGGGGTGAGCGTGGGACTGACAGTGGTGTCCGGCCACGGACACACATGGCGCCTCACCGAGCAGATCGGCAGCGGCTCGGAGGGGTTCGTGTACGGCGTCGACGACGCCCGCCCCCTCGTGGCGAAGCTCGTCCCCGACCCGCCCGACCCCGAGGCCTACCGGCGCCGCGTCGCCCGCCTGGTGCGCCAGCGCCGCGAACCCCGCACCGTCGGCCTGCTCTCCGGCACCCCCGTGCGCCTCGCCTGGCCGCTGGTCCCGGTGCGCACGGCCGACAGCGCCGCCGCGGATCGCGTCGACGGCTACGTGATGCCCGACATGCGGCACGCCTACCAGCCGTTCAGCCATCTCCTCAGCGCCTCCGCCCGGCGCGCCTTCCTGCCCCTGGCGACCTGGGCGACCGCCCTGCGCGCCGCCCTCGCCCTCGCCCGGCTCCTCGGCGAACTGCACGCCGAGGGCTATGTGGTGGGCGACCTCAAGACCGACAACCTGTGGGTCGGCGAGAGCGGCCGGGTCGGCATGGCGGACGTCGACTCCTGGCAGTTCACGGACGGCCGCGAGCTGTTCCCCGGCCGGATGCGCACCCCCGGCTACACGGCCCCCGAACGCCTCGGCGCGGCCACCGGCACGCCGCCGGACACCGCGTCCGACGACTTCGCCCTGGCCGTCCTGGTGCACCAACTGCTCCTGGCCGGGCTGCACCCCTTCGCCGGTCACCCGGCGGACGGCGGCGACTACCGGTCGTACGACGACAACGTCCTCCACGGCCGCTGCCGGATCGTGGACCGCGGGTCGGTGCTGCTGCCCCGCTCCGTGCCGCCCGCCGACCTGCTGCCGAGGCGGCTCGTGGAGCTGTTCCGGACGGCGTTCACGGACGCGGCCCGCCGCCCGACGGCGGTCGTGTGGGCCGAGGCGCTCGCGGCCGAACTGGCCCCCGGCCGACTGCGCGTGTGCGCGGTGAACGCCCGCCACGTCCACACCGTGGAACGGCCGTGGTGCCCGTGGTGCGACCAGGCCGAGCAGGGCTCCGACAGCTACCCCGACCCCGACAAGCCGCAGGAGGAAGCGTGACACCCCTCCCCCACCCACGGCTCGGCCCACGCGAGGGGACACAGATATCCGTCGCCCGGACGCTGGACCGCTGCACGGTCCTCGGCCCCGGCAGCCGGGCGGTCGTCTGGGTGCAGGGCTGCCCGCTGCGCTGTCAGGGCTGCGTGGCGGCGGAGACCCTGCCCTTCGAGGGCGGCACCAGCCACACGGTGGCCGAACTCGCCCACTGGCTCTGCCACTTGGACGACATCGAGGGTGTCACCTTCTCCGGCGGCGAGCCGTTCAGTCAGGCCGGGGCCCTGGCCGAGCTGCTCGACGCGGTACGGGAGCGGCGGCCCGACTTCGGCGCGATGGCGTACTCCGGCTTCCGGCACGAGGCGCTGCGGCGCGGCGGGCCGGACGGGCTCGCCCTGCTGGAGCGGCTCGACCTGCTGGTCGACGGGCCCTACGTGGCGGCGCGGCACGGCAGTCTGCGCTGGCGCGGTTCGGACAACCAGCGGCTGATCCCGCTCACCGACCGCTACGCCCGGAGCCTGGCCGAGCCGGACACGACCGCCGGGGTCGAACTGTCCGTGGCATCGGACGGATCGCTCTCCTGGGCCGGGGTGCCGCCGACTCCCGGATTCCGGAGAAGACTTGAGGACCGGCTCGCGGCGCGGGGGTTCGTGCTGCACACCGAGGCACGGAGGGAACGATGAGCGGATCACCGAAGTACAGCAGCGTCCGTATCGGCGTGCTGTACGCCCAACGCGAGGCGGCCGAGCGCCAGCGCCGGGCCGAGGAGCGCCGGGCCAGGGAACGCAAGCGTGCCGCCCAGCGGGCCCAGCTGGCGGCCCGGCGAGCCGAACTGGCCCGCAGGGACGCCGAGTTGGCCGACCGACGGGAGGCCGAGCGCGGCGCCCGGCTTGCCCGCGCCCGGGCGGAGCAGAACCGGGCCGACGAACGCGGCCTCGACGAGGTGCGGCAGCTCATCGAGGAGGCGCAGCGGTCCGGGGCTCGGGCCGATGTCGCCTCACTGGAGAGGGAGTTGGCCGAGCTGCGGGGGCGGGTCGCCCGTGGGGAGCAGGTCGGGGACGCGGTGGAGCGCCTGCGCGGCCGGGTCGTGAGCCTGCGCCCGACAGCGGCCGACGGCCCTGCGGACGACCCCGCGGCCGTCCTCGCCGACCTGGAGCGCGGGTTCGCCGCGACCGGCCCGGACGGCGCCGCCCTCGACGCGGACGGGCACAGGCGCTGCACGGAGCTGCTCGACCAGCTGCGCGCGGCCGCCGGTCCGGACCGGCAGGTCCGTTTCGACGCCCTGCTCGGCACGGTCGAGCACGCCATCGCCCGGCATGCGGCGACGGTCGCGGAGGCACGGGCGGCCGCCGAACGGGACGCCCGGGCGGAGCGGGAGCGGGAGGCGGTGGAGCAGGAACGCGAGGTGGCGGAGCGGCAGCGCGCCGAGGCCGCCGCATCCGCCGCGGCGGCCCTGGAGCTGGCCCTCGCCGAGGCCGCCGAGCGGCTCGACGTCGTGCGCCCGGCGGCCCAGGGCGTCCTCGACACCGCCGACGAACTCGGCGATCCCGGCCTCGCCGACGAGATCGGGGACGCCCTGCGCGCCGCCACCGAGGCGCTGACCGCGCGTTCGGCGACCGGGGCCCTGACGGCCGTGGCCGAGCTGGAGGGCCGACTCCCCGAAGCCGAGCGCCGCCTGGACGAGCTGGAGCTGGCGTATCAGCGGAGCCGGGACCTGGTGGCGGCGCTCCGGGACGCGATGACCGGCGAAGGGTTCGCCTTCGAGGGCGGTGCGGACGAGGGCGGCAGCTTCCGGCTGCACTTCACGCGGCCGACCGGGGCGACGTACGAGACCACGGTCGGCGTCGGCGACGACGGCACGCCCGTCCTCGTCTACCGCGTGGAGGGCGAGCCGGACGTGACGCTGCACGCCCCGCGCGACGAGGCGGTGTGCGACACCACCGAGGCGCTCCTGGAGCGGGTGCACGAGGCGCTGGGCGGCGACGACGGCTTCGTACCGGGCGAGCTGACCTGGGACGGCAAGCCGCCGGGCCGACGCGCCAAACCGCTGCCCCGGGACACCTCCTGGAGGTGGACGGCCCCGTGAGCGCGCTCGACTTCAGCAAGGACGACGGCGGTGCGGGGCCCGTCACCGCCGACGGCATGATGCCCCTGTGGGCGGTATCGCTCGGCTGGGAGCTGCGGCGCGGCCGTCAGGTGGTCATCAGCGGGCAGATCCGGGATCGCTGGTGGTTCGAGGACCGGCCCGCCTCCTTCCGTGAGCTGGTCGCCGGAGTGCTCGAAGTGCGCGGCGCCGACGTGGTGGGCTGGTGGGACCCGGTGGCCGGGCTCACCTTCCCGCTGCCGGGCCACGCGGAACGCTTCGCCGAACTGGCGGCGAACCGGCCGGGCGGCGCCGCGAGGAACGAGGAACCGGGCACGCCCGGGGGCGACCGGCGGGCCGACGCGCGCGCAGGCGAGGACGACCGGCGGCCCAACTCTCGTACAGCCGGGGCCGGCCGACAGCCATCCGGGGGCGACCGGCAGCGGACCGACTCGGACACACCTGTCGGCCACCGGCAGCCAGCCGACTCGGCCGCCCCCGAGGACGACCGGCCACGGGCCGACCCGCGCACCCAGCGCGGCGTCGAACGCCGCCGGGACCGGTCCAGCCTGCTCGCCCCGCGCCAGGCCGCCCCGCCGCGCTCCTTCGACGACGCCGTCGCCGTCGCGCACCGGCTCGCCGCCTCCCCCGACGCGGCCACGGCCTTCGTCTTCCAGGACGTCGACCACCATCTCCCGCCCGGCCAGCCCGAGTCGAACGCCGGTTACCTCCGACTGCGCGCCGCGATGACGGACGCCGTGCCCGCGCGCTCGGCCCTGGCGGGACGCCGCCCGCACGCCCGCAACGCCGTCCTGTGCGCGGTGGGCGACGTCGGCCGGCTGCCCGGCTGGTTCCACCTGGAGGACCCCCGGATCGCCACCCTGCACGTCGGCCCGCCGGACCCGAGCGAGCGCCGCCTGTGGCTGAGCTGGCTGCGCGGTGACTTCAACGGCGCACCGGACGCCACCCGGCACGACCTGGAGGCCCTCGTCGGCGCGACCGACGGCATGCGCGGCTGGGACATCGACGCGCTCGCCCGGACCTCGTGGCTGCGCGACGCGCCCGTACAGAAACCGGACAAGCTCCTGGAGCTGCACCGGCTCAACGTGAGCGTCGACCCCTGGACCCAGCTGGACCGGGAGACCGTCGCCCGGGCCGCCGACGCCCTCGGGGATCGGGTGGTCGGCCAGTCCACGGCCGTCGACGCGGTGGCCGCCGCGCTCCAAGCCGCCTTCGTGGGCGTCGACTTCGGCGGCTCCGGCACCGCGCGGCCCCGGGGCGCCTTCTTCTTCGTCGGCCCGACCGGCGTCGGCAAGACCGAACTCGCCAAGGCGGTCGCCGAGTTGATGTTCGGCGACCAGAGCGCGTACGCACGCTTCGACATGAGCGAGTACCAGCAGGAACACGCGGCCGAGCGGCTCGCGGGCGCGCCGCCCGGCTACATCGGCCACGAGCAGGGCGGCGAGCTGACCCGCCGCGTCCAGGAACGGCCGTTCAGCGTGCTTCTCTTCGACGAGATCGAGAAGGCGCACCCGCGGGTCCTGGACAAGTTCCTTCAGATCCTGGAGGACGGCCGCCTCACCGACGGCCGCGGCCAGACCGCGTACTTCTCCCAGTGCCTGATCATCTTCACCTCCAACACCGGCGCGGACGCGGTCCAGGGCCTGTTGTCCGACGGCGACGAGGACGTGCCGTACGCGACCCTGGAGGCGCACTTCACCCGGGCCGTCGAGGAGAAGTTCCGGGCGATCGGGCGACCGGAGATCTACGGTCGGCTCAAGCCGGGCGTGGTCGTCTTCGACATGCTGCGCCGCGAGCACATCGTGCGGATCGCCGACCGGCTGCTCGGCCAGCTCACCGAGTCCGTCCGCGAACGCCACCAGGTCGAGCTCGTCCCCGACCCGGACAGCCTGCACCCCTGGATCACCGAGCGGATGAGCGACCCGGAGCACCAGGCGTACGGCGGCCGCCAGATCCGCAACGAGCTGGAGCGGCTGCGGGCCGCCGTGGTCACCCACTTCCTGGCCCGCCGCCCGACCCCGGGCAGCCGGATCCGACTCGGCGTCGACGCCGGCGGCACGCCGTGGGTCAGGGCCGAGGAACCGCCGCCCAAGGCCGAGGAACCGCCGGTCAGGGCCGAGGAAGGGAACGGCTGATCACATGCTCGGCATCGCCATCGGTCCCCGCCTCGCCCGCGTCGGCCGACTCGGCCCGGAGGGCCGCCCCACCGTGACGGTGACGGACCTGTCCGGAGTGGACGCAGTCGCCGACCCCGCCGCCGCACTGACCGCGCTCGGCGCCGGAGCCACGGACGAGGAGGCGGTCGTCGCCCTGCCCGCGTCCGCCGACCGCCAGGCCGAGGCCCGGCTGCGACGCGCCGCCGAGGACGTCGGCCTGCGCGTCAGCAGGATCGTCCCGGAGCCGGTCGCGGCGGCCCT
Source organism: Streptomyces sp. NPDC040610 (assembly GCF_055594065.1). Classification (NCBI taxonomy): domain Bacteria; kingdom Bacillati; phylum Actinomycetota; class Actinomycetes; order Kitasatosporales; family Streptomycetaceae; genus Streptomyces; species Streptomyces sp. NPDC040610. The sequence continues at coordinate 42,991 of NZ_JBVIXA010000020.1, forward strand.
GCACTACGGCGCGATAGCCGAGGGCGTGCACCGCACGGTCCTGGTGGCCGACCAGACCGGGACAGCGGTGGACCTCACGGTCCTCGCCATCACCCCGGACCTGACGGTGCGCGTCGTCACCACGCGCACGGAACAACTGGCCGACGACCACGCCCTGGCGGCGCTGGCCCGGGAACTGGCGACCGCCGCCCCGGACGCCGTACTCCTCTCCGGTGACCTGTACACCACGCCCGCCCGCCGCACGGACATCGAGAGCCTCCCCGAGGCCCAGGGCCTCACGGTCCGCTGCCGTACACCTGAACTGGCCGTCGTGCACGGTCTGTTGCTCCTGGAGGACTTCGGCCTCCTGCGCGTCGCCACCGGCCCGGCACCGGCGAGCACCGGCTTCCCCCCTCCCCTGGAGGACCCGGAACCGGGAGTCTGGCCCACGCCGGCGGAAGACCCCGAACCACACAGCATCCCACCCGTGAACGCGCTGAAGGGCCGCGAGGACCTCCCACCGGCCGACAGCGAACCGACGGTCTCCCAGGGGCGCGGGGAACTGCGCGACCAGCCCCCACCACCCCGCAGCCAACCACAAACCGAAACCACCCCCGACCCAACCCCGGCCCCACCCTCAGAAGCCGCAGCCGAACCCCCACCCCAACCGCCCCCGTCCCCGGAGGCGCCCCGCCGGCGTTCCGTCCCCGTGACCCAACTCCAGGCCATCCGCCGCGACGACCACCTCCTGGTCCTCTGGGCCTGGCCCGACGCCGCCCTGACCGCCCGGGTCCGCTGGCGCCGTGAGGACGTGACCGCCGTCGGCGACGGCCCCCGCGACGGCGACATCCGCTGTCAGCGCCGGGTCTACGAACACGACGGCGGCCTGGACCTCCGCCTGGGCCGTGGCGCCGTCACCCTCACCGTCGAGGCCCAGGTCCCCGCCCCCGGCGTCGACACCGAGGGCGCCGCCTCGCTGCGGATCCCGGCCGAACCGCCCATCGTCGAGTACGAACCCACCCTGCGCCGCCGCCTCAACGGCACCCGCGTCGCGACCGTCACCTTCACCACCCGCACCGGCTGCGACCTCCCCACGGTCCGGGTCGTGCACGGCCTCGGCCGCTACCGCCCCACCAGCACGGCCGAGGGCGCCGTCCTGCACGAGGTCCCCGCCCAACGCCTGCCCGCCGGTGCCCCGCTCGTCGTGAAGTTCCCCTTCCCGAGCACCCGGGGCCCCTCCTGGCTCGTCTGCTTCCCGGCGGACGCCCCCGGCCCCGACTCCGACATCGACCTGCGCCCCACGGCGCTGCACCGGCTGCGAGTGACTTGAATGGCCAGACGACTCACCTGCCCCTACTGCTACGAGGCTTTCGCCCCGCGCGAGATCCGGTTCCGCTGCACCGGTCGGCTCAGCCGCACCGGCAAGCAGTGCCAGCAGCGCCGCGACCCGGTGCTCGACGAACGCTTCGGCAGGCGCCCGAGCCACGACGTGGGCCCGGACTTCGCCGCCGACGGCCGCAAGTCGACGGCGGTGTGCCCGGACTGCGACGGCGAGACGAACTACCGCGTGTGCCCGGTCTGCCACGTCAACCTGCCCGTGCAGTTCGGGATGGTGGAGAACCGGCTGATCGCGATGGTGGGCGCGCGCTCCTCCGGCAAGACGATCTTTATGACCGTGCTCCTGCACGAGATGCGCAACCAGGTCGGCGAGGCCTACGAGGCCTCGCTGATGGGCCTGGACGACACCACCATGCGCCGCTACAGCTCGGACTACGAGGACCGGCTCTACCGCGACCGGCAGATGTTCCCGCCGACCCAGACCGCGACGACCAACGCCAACCGCGTGGACCCACTGGTGTTCAGGTTCGGCCTGCGCCGCAAGGTGCTCTTCAGGAAGCGGCCGCGGCACAGCGTGCTCTCGTTCTTCGACACGGCGGGCGAGGACTTCAACAGCCGCGAGAGCGTGGAGCTGAACACCCGCTATCTGACGAACGCGGACGGCATCGTCCTGCTGCTCGACCCGCTGCAGATGCCGGGCGCCCGGGACAACGCGGCACCCGGGACGGCCCTGCCGGGCACCGACGGCATCGACCCGCCGATCAACGTACTGAGCCGGGTGAGCGGCATGCTGCTCGCCGCACAGGGCGGCAAGGCGGCGAAGATCAACACCCCGATCGCGGTGGTCTTCTCGAAGATGGACGCCTTCTGGCACCTGCTGGAGAGCGGCAGCCCGCTGCGCTCGCACGCGCCCGCGCGCGGCCGCTTCGACGTCGGCGACAGCCTCAGCGTCCACGAGGAGGTGCGCCAGCTGCTCAAGCAGTGGGACGGCGTGCCCATCGACCAGTCGCTGGAGAACACCTTCGCCCGCTACCGCTACTTCGGCGTCTCCGCGCTGGGCCGCAGCGCCACCCCCGAGGCCCGGGTCGCCGCCACCGGCATCCAGCCCTACCGCGTCGCGGACCCGCTGCTGTGGCTGCTGAGCGAGTTCGGTTCGGTGCCGAAGGCGGGCCGCGGATGAGCGGCTTCCAGCAGCTCTACTACACCTCCTGCGAGCACGGGCTCAGCGGTTCGTCCGGCTTCCAGTTCAACGCGGTCAGCGAGCAGGTCTCGGCCGAGACCCGGCACCGCGTGGAGAGCCTCGCCGGGTACGAACCGCCGCGCTCCCTGCTGGAGTCGGACGCCCCGGAGCTGCTGGCCCGCTGCCCCGTGAACCTGTGCCACACCCGGGACCGCCGGGGCGGCGCCACCACCCTGTGCGTGCGGTACGTCGGCCGGGACTCGGCGCGGCGCTTCGGCAACTACTTCGCCCACGCCCTGCACACCGAGGGCGACGGCGCGCGAGGCGGCGGGCCGCTCCCCATCGAGCTGTGGGACTCCCCGGTGTGGACCACCCGGGTCGCCGACAGCACCGAGATCCCGGAGCTGCCCGCGCCCCTGCCGCGCGGCCCGCTGTCCCCGCGCTCGGCGCACGCGTTCCTTCGCGCGCACCCGGGTGCCGGGCAACTCCCCGCCCTGCTCGCGGCGGTGTTCACGGCGCTCGCGGAGGACGGCTCGGTCGTCGTGGTCGACGAGACGACGGACCGGATCGCCCACTGGTTCGCGGCCGTCTCCTACCTCCTGCCGCCCCCGCTGGCCCGCACCCTCACCTTCGCCACCTATCTCCTGCGGCCCACCCGCAGCCGACTGCACCTGATCGGCACGGTGCCCGAGGCGCAGCCCGGCTTCGGGCCCGACGACGAGGAGTCGTACACCGTCTTCGACTTCCCTTCGGGCCGCTTCCCCGACGTGGTGCCGACCCACCATCTGATCCACCTGCTGACCCGGATCGGCGTCGGCTCGATCCGCTCGGTGTGGTCCTGGTCGGCCGAGTACACGCACGGCCAGGAGCGGGCGCTCGGCGACTGGCACGCCCCGGTGGCGGCGGCCGCGGCCGCGGGCGGCATCGAGTTGACCGACGCCGACGTCCGCGCGGTGATCGACTGGCTGCCCGACGCCGGTCATCTCGGGCCGCGCCGGGCGGCGGTGGCGGCGGACATCCACCACCGGCACCGGGACCTGGACGACGACCAGCTCGCGCGGCTGAGCGCGGCCGCCGACGCGGGCGGCGACACGGCGCTGCACCAGGAGTTGGAGGGCAAGCTCCACCAGTCCCGGATCCGCGCCTACATGACCTGCGTGGAGAACGCGCGGGGCCCGGTGCCGATCACCCGTCCCGCCGAGGCGCGGCGGGCCACGGACCTGTGGCAGCGGCTGCTCGACGAGGCCACCACCAGCCGTCAGCGGGTACGGCTGCTGCTGTGGGCGGTGGGCGCGCGGCTCGCCCCGGCACCGGAGCTGCTCGCGGCCCAGAGCCTGGACCTGGCCCGCGCCCTGCTCGGCTCCAGCGACGCGGGCCGCGGACTGCGCGAGGAGTGTGCCCGCCTCGTGAACGCCCTCCCGGAGTTCAGGGCGGCGCTGACGACGGCGGTGCAGGAGGTCCTGGACGAGCGGGGCGGTCAGGAGCAGTTGTTCACCCAGTTCCCCGCCGATCTGCTGGTCGAGCGGGACCTCGGCGGGCGCAAGCGGCTCCTTGAGCACTACTGGGTGGCGCAGGCCGAGCGGCAGCCCGCCCGCACGATCGAGCTGCTGTTCCAGATCCTGGCGGCGCGCGAGGAGGCCTCGCCGGACGCGGAGCTGCTGCGGGGGCTGTGGCGACAGCCGTCGCCGACCTGGACGCACGAGGAGGCCATCGAGATCGCCCACCGGCTGCCGTCGGACGAGCCGGTGACCGAGGCGGTCGGAGAGTGGTTCGACCGCGCGGTGAAGCAGAAGATCCGCGACGAGCGGGCCCTGCGGGCCTGCCTGGACCTGTGCGACACGCTCTCCGCGCCCGGCCGCTACGCCTGGCTGCGGCCCGTCACCCAGGAGTGCGTGCAGGTCACCCTCCGGTTGGACGCGACCCTGCGCGAGGCCACCGAGGCCACCGCGCTGGCCCGCGCGTTCCGGATCCCGCAGATCGACCTCTGGGCGGCGCCCCTGGCCCTGAAGCGCCACCGCCTCGTCCCCGCCATGCTGCCGCTGCCCGCCGACCCGGCACGGCTGCGCACGGAGATCGGGGAGTTCGGTTACACCCTGGCCGACGGCTATCTGCGCGCCGTGCAGAAGGCCGCGGTCGCCTCGGGCCGCCCCGACGAGGTGCTGTTCAGCCATGTCACCGGAGTGGTCGCGATCAACGACGCACGCGCCCGACTGCCGCACGCGCAGCTGGAACTCGTCCGGGCGCTGCGCCACCACATCGCCCTGCACTGGCCGACCGCGGAGCTGGACCGCCTGGCCCGCGCGATCCGCCCCTACGACACAGGGCTCGCCGACACCTATCAGGAGTACGCCGAGAACCGCCTGGGCCGTGTGAAGAAGTGGAGCCGCAGGTTCACCCAGCGGCGCTCGTCGGACGCCCCCGGGCCGGAAGAGGGGTGATTCCTGGATGGACGAGATCCTGACCTTCATCGTCATCCCCGCGCTCTACCTGGTCCTGCTGCTGCTCTACCTGTTCGTCGTTCCGCTGATCGCGGTGCTGCGCGGGGCCGCGCTGGTCAGTGAGATGCTGTGGCGCTACGTCCAGTTGCTGCATGGCGTGCTGCGTCTGCGCACCCCCGAGTTCGTGACGATCCCGCCGTACCGCCCCGCCGACGAACTGGCCCACCGCAACTACTTCTTCGGCCCCGCCGTCCGCGATCTGCGTCAACTCCTCACCCAGGGCAGGCGGTTGTTCGTCCGCTCGGTCAACGACTCCTACCGCCGGGTGACCGACCACCAGTTCACCGCGCCGACCGTGCACCGGGCCGTCTCGATCCCGTACGGCCTGACCCTCTATCTGGGCCTCGGCCTCGGCGCCGCCTTCACGCTGCCGCTGTGGGGCGTGCTCTTCGGCGTCCAGGCGCTCGTCGTGGGCCTGCTGACCGTGGGTGCCCGGCTGACCGCGCTCACCCTGCGGGCCGCCGACCGTGCGGTGATGGGCCTGCGCGGGCTGCCGCGGGGCATGCTGTGCCCGAGCTGCTTCGAGCGCGTCCCCCACCCGGCGTACGACTGCCCCGGCACGACCTGTCGGCGGCGGCACGCGGACATCCGCCCGGGCACCTTCGGCCTCTTCCGGCGCCGGTGCGCCTGCGGCGATCGGATGCCGACCCTGCTGCTGTTCATGAGCCGGGGCGCCCGCCTCGGCGGTTTCTGCGTGCACGAGCACTGCGGCAAGCCGATGAACCCGGACGCCGGGCACATGCCCGAGCTGATCCTGCCGCTGGTCGGCGGCCGGGCGGCGGGCAAGACGCAGCTGATGGCGGCGATGGTGAAGTCGCTGGAGGACGCGGCGGCGAACGGCGGCCGGGCGGTCCGGCTCGCCGACCCCGAGTCGACCGCGAACCAGCGGGTCCTGAACGAGGTCCTGGAGATCCAGGGCCACACCCGCCCCACACAGAAGGCACTGCCCCGGGCTCATTCGTTCGTGCTCGGCGACGGCCGCGCCGAGCGCCTTGTGCACCTCTTCGACACGGCCGGTGAGCGGTTCGTGAACCGCGAGGAGACCGACGCGCTGCGCTACGTCCGCGACGCCCGCACCTTCGTCTTCGTCCTCGACCCGATGGCTGTCGACGCGTTCTGGACGCGCCTCGCCCCGGAGGGCCCGAAGGTGGACCGCACGCTGGCCTCGACGGTCGACCCGGAGGATGTGTTCTCGCCGTCGGTGCAGACGATCGGCACCATGGGCACCCGTCTGGGCAAGGCTCGGCTCGCCGTCGCCGTCAGCAAGCGGGATCTGCTGGCCGGTCAGCCCGCGCTGCTGCCCGACCGCCCGGACGACAGCGACGCCGTCCGGGAGTGGCTGTGCGAGCGGCTGGGGTTGTGGAATCTGGTGAAGGCGATGGGCCTGGAGTTCGGCGAGGTCCGGTTCTTCTGCACGGCGGCGGTGGCGGACGAGCAGGGGCGCGTGGACCCCAGCATCGCGGTGTTCGTCGAGTGGTGTCTGGGCGGCTGAGCGGGCGCCCCGCGGGCGTGGGGGGCGTCGCCCGGGTGGCCCGGACGTCTGGGCGACGTCCGGGCCGGTGGTGGCACTGTCAAAGTCAGTACCAGTACCAGCGGCGGGCCGGCTGGTTGGTGAAGATGCGACGCATCGCGGCCATTGCTGTTCACCTCCCTCCTGTGTCGTGTCCGGTGTCGTCCTCGGCAGGTGGCTTCGGGGTGCGGCGGAGCGTGAACGGCCGTGGGACGTTGCCCTCGGCCATGGTCGGGCGGGTGTCGCCGCCCGTGACGGTCAGGTGCGTGTCGCGGGACAGGGCGGTCAGCGACTCGGTGATCAGCGTGTGCGCGACCGCCGCACCGGCGCAGGTGAAGGGGCCCGCGCCGAAGGGGATGTAGGGGCCGTGCCGCGCGGTCGTTCCGGCCCAGCGTTCGGGCAGGAACGCGTCGGGGTCGGTCCAGTGGTGGGCGTCGTGGTGCAGCAGGTACGGGCTGACGGACACGAGGTCGCCCGCTTCGAAGGCGGTGCCGCCGAGCTTGACGGCGTCGGGGAGGACACGGCCGAGCATCCAGGCCATCGGGCGGTGCCTCAGCGCTTCGCGCACGATGTCGTCGGCGGGCCACGGCCAGGGCGAGGCCGCCTGGTGGTGCAGACAGGCGAGGAGCACCGACCAGGCCAGCGAGGCGCTGAGGGGGGCCAGGACCGCCCGGAACATCATCAGTTGCAGCTCGGCCACGGTCCGGTCGTCCGTCTTCTCGGACGGGCACGCGCCGAGTACGGCGTCCAGCACGTCCCGCGGCTCGCTCACCGGGTCCGCCCTGCGCTGTCCCACTTCCTCGGTGAGGGCGGCGACCAGCTGGGGGCGCAGCACCTCCGCCCGGGCCCGCTGCCACACGTGCGGCGCGCGGACCGCTACGCCGCCGAGCGCGGCCCGGCGCATCAACTTGCGTGTACGGGCCGGGGTTTCGGGGTGCAGCAGGAGGTCCTCAAGGCCCCGGTGGACCAGCCGCGTCCCGGCGTCGGGCCAGCGGCCGACAGACGGGAGGTCGGCCACCGCCCCGGTCAGGGCGGCGCGGTAGTGCGGGACGCCTGCCCGGATCAGGTCGCGTACCGCGTGGCCGACCTCGATCTGCGCGCCGCGGGTGGGCAGCAGTTCGCCGAAGAAGCCGGACCTGCCCGTGTTGTACTCCGGGCCGCGCAGCAACGTTTGTGCCAGCTCCGCGTCGCTGACGCACCAGCCACCCTGGGGAAGCGGGATCAGACCCGTCGTACTGCGCCGACGGAGGTCTTCGAGGTATTCGAGTGGGTCCTGCCGAAACCGGCGCCTGTCCCCCCTGCGCATCCAGTCACCCCCTGGCGAGCCTCTTGGCGCCGGATGCCGAGCCGCGTGGGCCGAGTCGCGCGTCGACAGCGTGCCGCCCACGGGATGCCCGCCCCAGGAACCAGAAAACCGAACCCTCGGCACTGTCACTCCAACGAGTCATACAGGTATGCCTATCGGCCATTCGACCCGCGAGTCCGCGCCAGCAGCGCATGCGGCGAGGAGGAGCGGAGGGCAGGGTTCCGACCGGGCAGCGCCTCCGCTCACGCCCCGCCACCTCGGTCGATCTCCCCGACCTCCTCCAGATGCCGCCAGAAGTCCTGGATCATCCGCGCGTCAACCTCGGGGAAGGTCACGCCGATCCGCTCCAGGGCAGCCAGCGTCCGCTCGTTGCGCCATGTGTCGCACGGCAGGTCCGCCGTGTCCCCGGGGCCGTCCTCGAACTGCCGGAACACCTCCAGGTACGGCAGGAACGGCAGGTCGCGCCCGGCCTCGCCCGCCTTCCTGAGGCGGCGCAGCCACACGCCGAGGCCCACCGGCTCCGACCGGCCGCCGCGCCGCTCGTCGAGCACCCGCAGGAACGCGCCCACGCCGGTCCGCCGGGGGTGGTGCAGATGGTGCACGACGGCAGGGTCCGGGCCGTCGGCGGTGCGGGCGAGGGCCACCAGGGCGCGGGCCGCGACGTCGACGGGCAGCAGCTCGGCCCGCAGCGCCGCGTCCCGCGGATAGCAGCCCAGGGCGGCGCAGCTGGCCAGGAGGCGGCAGAACATGTCGTCCGGGTTGATGGCGCCCCGCTCCGACTCGGCCCAGATCCGCCCGAGCCGGTACACGCGGGCCGACGCGCCGCGGGCGACGGCGTCCTGCACCATCACGTCGGCCACCCACTTGCTCGCCCCGTAGCCGTCGGCGGACAGGTGCCGGGCCCGCGCGACCGGCGAGTCCTCGGTGAGCAGCCGAGCGGCGTCCGCAGCGCCGAAGACGCCCAGCGTGGAGACGTGGTGGAAGCGCTTGGGCCTGCCCTCGGCCGCGAACCGCAGCAGGGTCCGGGTGCCTCCCACGTTCGCCGCCTTCAGACGCTCGTACGACGACAAGTGGTGGACGTGCGCGCCCGCGTGGACGATCGTGTCGACCTCGGTCCGCAGCCGCCCCCAGTGGGCCGCGTCGACGCCGAGGCCCTCGCGCGCGAGGTCGCCGAGCACGATGTGCACGCGCGCGGAGCCGATGTCCGGGTCGATGCCGTAGGAGTCGAGGACGGCGTGCAGACGGGCCCGCCCGGCCCGCTCCGTCTCCGCGCGCACCAGGCAGTGCACCTCGGCGTCGGTCCGGGTGCGGAGCTCGCGCAGCAGGAAGGCGCCGACGAACCCGGTGGCGCCGGTGAGCAGCACCTGGCGCGGGGGTGCGCCGAAGCCTCCGGCGTCCGGGAAGCGCAGGCCCGGGGTGAGCCGTGCCTCGGAGCACGGCACCACGGCGGGGGCGTCCGTCGCGCGGCCCGCCGCCGAGTCCGCGACGATCCCGGCGAGGTCGCCCGGCCGTGAGCCGGTGAGGAAGTCCCGCAGCGCGACGCACACGCCGAACTCGGCGTCCACGCGGGCCAGCAGCCGCACGCTCAGCAGCGAGTGGCCGCCCAGTGCGAAGAAGTCGTCGTCGACGCCGACCCGTGCCACGCCGAGGACCTCCGCGAACAGGGCGCACAGCGTCCCCTCGGCCGCGGTGCGCGGGGCCCGGTAAGCGGCGCCGCCGGTGGGGTCGGGCGCGGGCAGGGCGGCGCGGTCCAGCTTGCCGTTGGGGGCGAGCGGGATCCGCTCCAGGACCGCGCAGGCCGACGGGACCATGAAGTCGGGCAGCTTGCCGGACGCGTACGCGCGCAGCGCCCCGGCATCGACGCCCGCACCCGTCACGTACGCCACGAGTTGCTTCCCCGTGGGCGTGTCCCGGGCGACGACGGCCGCCTGCTGGACATCGGGGTGGGCAGTGAGGGCCGCCTCGACCTCGCCGGGTTCGACGCGGAAGCCGCGGATCTTGATCTGGGTGTCGGCGCGGCCCGCGTACTCCAGGTGCCCGTCGTCGTTCCAGCGGGCGAGGTCGCCGGTGCGGTACAGGCGGGAGCCGGGCGGGCCGAACGGGTCGGCGACGAACCGCTGGGCGGTCAGGCCCGCTTGGCCGAGGTAGCCGCGGGCCAGCTGCCCCGCGATGTACAACTCACCGACGACACCCGTCGGAAGCGGCGTCAGCCAGGGGCTGAGGATGTAGGCGCGCATGTGGGGCAGCGGGCTGCCGATGGGTGTGCTCATGGCTCCGGTCCGGTCGGGGATGCGGAAGAGGGCGTACGGGGACTCCGTCCGGTCGTGGGCGTGGACGAGTGCGGCGGCGCGGGGAGGCGTGGCTGTGCCGGGCCCGCACCCGCCCGTCCCCGACGAGCGGTGAGCGTCCCGTCGCTGAGAGAAGTCAACGGACCCGCGGCGCCCCGTGTCCAGGCGTACGCGCCCAGTGGCGTCGCGCACGCACCCAACTCTCCGACGGCGGAGCCGCATTGAGGCGTCCTGGTGGCGGGACACCAGGATGTCCACGGCACTGCCCTCTCAGAGGCACTGCCGGGACCACACGGTTGCGCGGCATGGCATGCGGCAGCGGCAGGGCCCGCTCCCGCAGACTCGCGAGCCATGGACTCCACACGACGGGCCGTCCTCGCAGGCCTATTGGCGACCGCAGGCCTCGTGCCCCTTGCGGCAGGACGGGCCACGGCGGCACGCCCGCGCCCGCCCGCCGCACTCCTTGGCAGGGAGATCCGCCGACTGCCCACGGCACGCGAGGCGGTGGCGCTGACCTTCAACGCGGCGTGGGACGACAGCGGCGTCGACGTCGTCCTGGCCGAGCTGCGGCGCCGACACCTGGCGGCGACGTTCTTCCCCACCGGGAGGTACGCCGAGGCCCACCCCTCGGCGGTGCGGGCCATGGGCGCCGAGCACGGCCTCGGCAACCACTCCTACAGCCACCCGTACTTCGACGGCCTGAGCGCCGCCGAACGCGAGCGGGAGGTGCTCCGCGCCGACGCGGCGATCCGGGCCGCGGCATGACCGTGGAGCGGGTGGTCGAGCGGGTCGTCGCCGCCCTCGCACCCGGCGCGATCATCCAGATGCACGTGGGCAGCAGCACTGGCGGGGTCGTGCTCGACGCCCAGGCGCTGCCCCGGATCCTCGACGCGATCGGGGCGGCGGGCTACGGGGTCGTGGACCTGCGGGAGTTCCTGGTGCCGCAGTAGCGCCGCTCCGTCCGCCGCCTACGCCCAGGGCGCCGCGACGTCGGCGTTCTTCGCCCGCATGTCTTTGCTGTCGAGCAGCTTTCTGCACACCGCCTTGCCGAGGCCGGGCGCGCGCATCAGGCGGCTCAGCCCGGCACGCACGATCAGCTCCTTGCGGTCCAGCGGGGTGAACATCCGCCGCCCGGAGACCAGTGCGCTGTCCTGCTGGGTGCGGATGAACGGCCGCATCCGCGCCTCCCAGGCCCCGAGCGCGGCGGGCACGTCGCCCCGGTGGCGCTGAAGCATGGTGCCGAGCAGTTCCCCACCGGCGATGCCGCTGGAGACCCCCATGCCCGAGTACAGGGTCATGCACCAGGCGGCGTCACCGACCAGGACGACCCGGCCGCGGTGCCAGCTGGGCATGCGCACCTGCTGCACCGAGTCGAACAGGGCGTCATGCGCCTGCTCGTAGCGGGCCAGCAGGCCTTCCAGGAGCGGACCGGTCGGCTCGGGTCCGAACGCGGCGCGGATGGACTGGATCGGGGGACGGCTGAACTCGGCGTCGACGTCTCGGGTGCGGCACGAGAACAGCAGGCTCGGTGCCCGGTCGGCGAAGGGGAAAGCCCAGGCCGAGCGTCCCGGCTCGGCGAGGATGAGGCCCTCGGACAGGCCGAATCCGTCGACCGGCCCGTCCAGGAGGGTGACGCCGATCATGTAGTTCAGCGGGTGCAGATACCGCCGGGGGCCGAAGGCCAGCCCTCGCACCGTGGAGCGCATGCCGTCCGCGCCCACCACCAGGTCGAAGCGCTCGTCGACGGTGGTGTCGGCCGCGGTGTCGTGCAGCGTGACCCGTACGCCGGACTCGTCCTGGTCGACGCGGGTGGGCACGGTGGCGTAGCGGATCTCCACGTCGTCCGGCAGCGCCGCGAACAACCCTTGTTCCACATCGCCGCGCAGCAGGGGGCGAGGGCCTCCCTCCAGGGATCCCAGGTTCACTCGGGGGCGGCGGTTGCCGCTCCGGTCGACGTCGTACAGAGCGATCCGCGGGCCGCCCCGGTCGCCGATCCGCTCCAGCACGCCGAGCCGTCGCGCCGAGGCGACTCCCGAGCCGAACAGCGCGATGTAGTACCCGCCCGACCGCCGGGCGGACGCCCGCTCGACCACGACGGGATCCCAACCGACCTGCCGCAGCCGTACGGCGGTGGCGATGCCCGCGATCCCGAGACCGACCACGAGCGCCCGGCCTCCTTCGCGTGGATGCGGCACACGCGAACACGACATGGCAGACCCCTTTCATGTGTCACATTTCATGCGTCACGGTTCATGCGTCATGAACTCGGTTTCATGGACTTGGTGTCACGGACTTGGTGTCACGGACTCGCTCGGGAATCCGTGGCGTCCCGTGCTACGGGGCGATCAGTTCGCCCCGCGCAACCAGGCGATGGTGGCGGTACGAGCCCCGTACTTCGCCCCCAAGGTCGCGCCTTCCTTGACCACGACCGCGGAACGGCCCGCGAGATACTGCCGCCGTGCGCTGTCGTCGCGCCGGGACAGCTGGATCACGGCGTCCCGGCGGCCGAGGGCGAGCCCCGTGCCGAAGTACCCCATGGAGTACGGCGTGAGCCTGCGGCCCTTGATCACGCGGGCCAGCGTGTCGGCGGCGTGGGCGCCCTGCGGTCCCGCGGTCTGGCAGGCGGCCCGGGAGCCGGGCACGGCGGCGCAGTCGCCCACCACGAAGATCCGCGGATCGCTCACACTGCGCAGATGCTCGTCGACGACGGCGCGGCCCCGCTCGTCGACCTCCAGGCCGCTGCGCCCGGCCAGGTCGGGGATGCTGCCGAGAACGGCCCACAGCGTCAGATCGGAACTGACGGCTCCGCCCGAGCCCGCCGCCCCCAGTCGCAGCCGCTGCCCGTCAGCCCCGTCCTCCCCCTGCCCCCGCAGCACTTCCGTCACGGTGTCCTCGATCACCGAGACCCCCAGCCGTTCGAGACCGGCGCGTACACGACGCCGGGCGCCGTCGGAGAAGGTGGCCGCGAGCCGGTTTCCCACCAGGCGCACGCCCAGGTCGGGCCGCCCCTCGGCGATCTCGGCGGCCGTCTCGATGCCGGTCGCTCCCGTACCGACGACCGTCACCGTGGCGCCCCGGGGAAGCTGCGCGAGCGCCGCGCGGGCGTACTCCGCGCCCTCCCACGTCCCCACCGGAACCGTGCCCGGCAGCGGCGACACCGTGGATCCCACGGCCAGCACCAGATAGTCGAAGTCGACGAACTCCCCGGTGTCCAGGGTCACACCGCCGTCCCCGACCTTCTCCACGGCCGCCAGCCGCGCCGCGACGCCGACCCGCAGCATCCGTGCGAGCGGCGTCGCGACCTTCCCGGTTCCGGCGACGTGCTGGTGCAGCCGCACCCGCTCGACGAAGTCCGCCCGCGGATTGATCACGGTGATCTCCACCCCCGGCACCTTCTTGGCCAGCCGGTTCGCCGCCAGTGTCCCGGCGTATCCGGCGCCTGCCACGACAATCTTCATGAGTACCTCCTGCGTCGAACGGGGCCACAGCGGGCTGATGACCGCGGTCTCATGCAGTACGACGAGGTACCCCCTCGAATCGTGAGGCGGCGCCCCCTGGAGGGTCAGCCCGGCGGGCGGGCCCTCTCCCGCTCGCGCTCCCGGGACGTCTCCCCCGTCTCCGTCACCGGCCGGTCGTGCCGCAGGTCGGCGAAGAGGCGGGCCGACCGCTCGGGGTCCCACTTCAGTACGTTGCCCTTGGGCGTGGGGACGCCGATGCCCGACACGGGGACGTTGATCTGCTTGCCCCGGCCGCCCGCGACGCCCTGCACGGCGCGGAACATCGTGGCGAGGTCGGGCAGGCTCATGTCCTTGTCGACGATGAGGGTGTCGAGCCCGGCCTGGAGGGCGGGTCCGATCTCCGTGGGGTCGAAGAGCGTGTCGGGGCGGGCGGCCTGGTGGGCGAGGGTCGACAGGAACTTCTGCTGGTTCTTGGAGCGGCCCAGATCGCCCTCCCTCTCCTGGTGCCGCTGGCGTACGAAGGCGAGTGCCTGCCTGCCGTTCAGGGTCTGGCAGCCCTTGCGCAGGTCGGCGCCCGACTTCTTGTCCTTGATGTCCCGGTCCAGGCACATCCGTACGCCTCCGATGGCGTCGACGATGTTCACGAACCCGGCGAAGCCGATCTCCGCGTAGTGGTCGATGCGCAGGCCGGTGTTCTTCTCGACGGTGTGGGCCAGGAGTTCGGGGCCGCCGTAGGCGAAGGCGGCGTTCAGCTTGTCGCCCTCGGGGCGCTTCGTCTTGCCGGTGAGGGTGTCGAGGCGGCCGGGCACGGTGACCCAGGAGTCGCGCGGCAGGCTGACCATGCTGGTGCCGTGTGCCCCGGTGTGGAGCAGCATCATCGAGTCGGTGCGGCGCCCGCCGCCCCCGCCCGCGTGCAGGTCCCGCACATCGCCCTCGGAGAGCCCGTCGCGGCTGTCGGAGCCCACGATGAGGTAGTTGGTGCCCTTGCCGGGCGGCGGCCGGTCCCCGTAGGCGCCGAGGTCGACGTCGCGCCGGAGCCGGGTCTCGGCCCAGCCGTACGCGCCTCCCGCCACGACGGCCACGACCGCCAGCAGGACGAGCAGCGCCCTCCGCAGCCTCCTGCGCTTCACCTTCGACTGCCGGGCGTGGGCGCGCCGGGGACCGTAGTGGGAGCTGGGGCGCTCGGCGAACCGCTCACGCGCGGCAAGCGGATCTGTCATGGTCGACTCCCTTGCAGGCTCTGCCGCGCCTCTTCGGGCGGCGCGGGCGCGTCGAGCAGATACGGGTCGGCGGTCCCGGCGCGCTTCATGTTGTGCCACTTCAGGCGGGTGCCGAGCAGGGCCGTGGTGACGGAGTGGATGACCACCAGGTACATCAACTGCCGGTAGACGAACTGCTGGAGCGGAAGCACCCACAGCACGCGCAGCCGTTCCCGGTCGAGCCGCAGCGCGTACGCGGCGGTGACCAGCTGGACGGACAGGAACCCGAACCAGACGAGGGCGGCCTCCACGGGGTCGCGGAACAGCGCCCCGAACAGCGCGAACATGTCGACGACCGGCGCGCACAGCGGAAGCACGATCTGGAACAGCGTGACGTAGAGCAGCACCCGACGGCCGAAGCGTCCGGCGGGGCCGACCTCCACGACCGCGCGCCGGTGCTTCCACATCGACTGAAGGGTGCCGTAGCACCAGCGGTAGCGCTGGCGCCACAACTGCCGCAGGGTGCCGGGCACTTCGGTCCAGGCGACCGCCGACTGCTCGTAGACGACCCGCCAACCGGCCCGCCAGAGCGCCATCGTGAGGTCGGTGTCCTCGGCGAGGGTCTCGTCGCTGACCCCGCCGACGCCCATCAGCGCGTCCCTGCGGAAGGCGCCGATCGCCCCCGGCACCGTCGGCATGCACTCCAGGACCTCGAACATGCGCCGGTCGAGGTTGAAGCCGAGTACGTACTCCAGGTGCTGCCACTTGCCCATCAGGCTGCGCCGGTTGCCGACCTTCGTGTTGCCGCTGACCGCGCCGACCGCCGGGTGGGCGAGCGGCTGGACGAGCCGGGCCAGGGCCTCGGGTTCGAAGATGGTGTCCGCGTCGACCATGACGACGATGTCGTACCGGGCGTGCGCCAGGCCGGTGTTGAGGGCGCTGGGCTTGCCGCCGTTGGGCTGCCGGATCACCGTCACGCGCGGGTCGGCGTCGGCGATGGACTCGGCGATGTCGGCGGTGGCGTCGGTGGAGCCGTCGTCGATCACGATGATCTGGAAGTGCGGGTGGGTGGAGGCGAGCAGCGAGTACACGGTGGAGGCGATACCGGCCTCCTCGTTGTACGCGGGCACGAGCACCGTCACCGGGTCCCGCACCTCGCGAAGGCGTGGCGCGCCGGGCCGGTACCGGTGCAGCCTGCGCACGTGGAGCCGGGCGAACACCGCGAACAGGACCATCCGCAGGACGCCGAGGGTGCCCGCGAGGGTCAGCGTCCACACCATCACGGTGAGGAAGGCCTGCCCGAGCTTCTTCGACCAGATCAGGCCCGCGCCCTTGACCTCGTCGGCGACCGGGACCCCGTTGACGAAGGAGGGCCGTCCGAGCCCGCCGCTGATGGTGGTGAACCGCCGCACTCGGCGGTCCTTCAGCAGGTCCTCCGCCTCGCGGTAGCCCAGGTCCGTCTGGCTGTGCTGCGACACAAGGCCCCGCCACGGCTTGCGGTCCTTGTAGTCCGACGCGACCACGAGGTACCCCTGCTCCGCCGCGCGCTTCGCCGCGGGCCACTGGGGGCCGCAGAGCGTGTCCGCGGCCGTGGTGTGCGGCAGCCGCAGCAGGGTGGTGTTGACTCCTGCCGCGCCCGCGAGCGCGGTCTGGGTGAGAGACAGTTCGAGGCGGGCGCGCAGCGGCGAGGCGACGCCGAGGTCGCCGCCGCTGTAGGTGTACGAGCCGATCTCGTGCCCCTCGTACAGGATCCGCCGCATCAGCTTCGGGTGCCGGGCCGCGTCCTTGCCGTAGACGAAGAAGGTCGCCCGCGCCTGGTGTCTGCGCAGCAGGTCGAGCAGGCGCGGCGTCCACACCGGGTCGGGCCCGCCGTCGAAGGTGAGCGCGACGGTCCCCGGTGGCATGGAAGCGGTGGTGACGCCCTTGGGGCCGAAGCGCAGCAGCGGCTTCCCGTCGTCCGCCTCGCGCGGGATCGGCCGGGTGCACGGCGGCTTGGTGCGGGCGGCGTCGACCTGGTGGGTCGTCCAGCCTTCGAAGAGGAGGGTGACGGCGACCACGAGGAGGACCAGGAGGAGCACGAGCCAGTGTCCGCGCGGCGGGCGGCGGACAGCGGCGCCGCGCCTCACTGCCCCGGGCCTCCGGCCGGGGGTGCGACGGATCTGCCGGTGGACGGGCGGCGGTGCTTGTCGCGGTCCGCGTGGGGGTCGGTTCGCCCGGGTGCGCCGGGGCCCTGGGCCCGCTTGCCGGTGTCCGGACCGGCGGGCACCGACCCGTCGGTGCTCGGCGGATGCGTGGCGGCGGGCCGCAGCAGCCCGCTCATCAGTGTGCCGACGAACAACAGGTATCCGACGCAGGCGCAGCTCACGGCCACCGCGACGCCTTGCAGTGCCCGTCGGCGCCAGCCCGACTCGTCGATGAACACGGGGATGTGCGGCTCGTCGGCGGCACGGGGATGCCGCGCCACCGGCGCCTCATGGGGCACAACGGCCTCGTACGGCACGCGCGGTGTCATGTCGCGGCCCGTGGGCCGCGCCCCCCGCGCAGGGGGTACGGGCGACGATCGCCCGTCGTGCGGTGTGCTGGCTATGTGGGGGATGCCCTGCACTGGTGCTCCTGATCTGCGGCCGCGCACGCGCGACTCTTTGTGTGGGGGGTACGGGCCCGGGGGCCCGCAGTACTGCCCGTGAGACGTCGGGAGCCGCATCCCGGTGCCCGGCGCGCACGGGGCCCTCCCGTACGCGCGTGCCTGGGCTCTTCCCGGGTGGGGCCGGGAAGGGCCCATGGGCATCTGCCCTCGCAAGGACCGGGAGGCCAGGACGCAGCAGCCGTCAGCCGTCACGCGGCCTCCGACCCTACTCGGGCACCCCGGTGGCTCGGCAACAGGCCGTCAGCCCGCGTGCCCCTCCGCCACCGCACTGTCCCCCGGGCCGGGAGTGTCCCTGATCCACTCGTCCGAACCTCCCCACTTGTACGTGGGGCGCCCCTTCACGCCACTGGTGCGGAACGCCTTGCCCTGGTCGTCGATGCGGAGCGTCCCGTGCCGGGCGCCCTGGGACCACTCCACCTCCAAGTACCAGCGGACGTCGTGCTTCTTGGCCTGGGCGGTGACGTAGAAGACCAGCGGATCGCTCTCGCTGACTCTGTACGGGAAGTCGTCCTGGCCCGCCCTGGGGGTGAGGCGTGGTGCCGCGTCATCGAGGTCGACGGAGAAGTACTTGGTCTCCACCGTCTCGCCGCAGCCGTTCCCGATGAGGAAGTTGTTCCAGGCCGGCGGCGTCCCGGTGGACTGCACGCGGACGTTCATGGCCTTCACGACGACCGGTTCCCTGCCCGTGCCCTGCACGGTGACCTCGACGTACTGCTCGCGGGCCGGGACGGCGCCCAGTTCGCCCACCCAGGCGGGCACGTCCTGCCACGCGGGCATCGCGGGCACCTTGTCCGGCGCGCGGTTCACCAGGAAGCTCTCGACGCAGTCGTCTTCGTATTCGTAGGCGTACGGCCTGGTGCGTGCCGTCAGGGCCTCGCCGGGGGCCTCGCCCTCCGTGCCGTCGGCCCCGGGGCCCTTGCCGTCGCCGTGGGAGACGCCGGGCGGCGGGCTCCCCTTCCGGGAGGTCGAGGCGGAAGGGGTGCCCTTCCTGTGCGGCCCAGGGGACTTGCCCTTGCGCTGAGGTCTGTCGTTGCCCTTGGGCTCGTCCGGCCCGTGGGACTCGTCCTTGGCGTGGGGCTTGTCCTTGGCGGCGCTCTTTCCCGGCCCGTCGGACGGTGACGGGCTCAGGTCCGGCGGGGCCGTGGGACCGGCGATCCGCCGGTGCTTGCCGCTGTCGGGGGCGCCGTCACGGCTGCCGTTCGTGGCGAGGGCGATGGAGCCCATGGCGACGACTGCGGCGACGCCGGCCGCGACGGCGAGGGTGCGCCGCCTGCGCGCCGGGGGCCGGGGCGGCGGGAGGGGCGCGGAGCCCGGGCCGGACAGGGTCTCGGCCTCGGGCCCGGGTTCCGGCTTCGGGTCGGGCTCCGGCTCGGCCTTCGGGTCGGGCTCCGGAGCAGGAGCCGCCGACGTCGCGGGGCCGACCAGCACCGCGGGCTCCGCTCTCCGCCCGCGGTACTCGTCCGCCAGGACCCACCGCCGGTGGACCTCGACCAGTTCCTGCGGCGTCGCCCCGCAGATCCGGGCCAGGCGTTCCACCAGCGCGAACTCGGTGGGCACCGCCTCCCCGTTGCAGTACCGGTGCAGCGTCGACGCACTGATGTGAAGCCGCTTGGCCAGCACTTCGAAACTGAGCCCGGACCGCTCCTTCAACTCCCCCAGCAGATCCGCGAGCGACTCCATCCCCACCTGCCCCATTCAGTCATGTGTTCCAGGACCGAGACGCCCAGAGGCTCAACGGCAGTTCCGGTGGGGCTCGTCGGACCCGGCGGCCGCCGCGTTCAGCGCGAAGCACCGGCTCCTACGCCGTGCCCGTCGCCCCGCTCGTCCACGCGGCCCGCAACGCCTTCTTGTCCACCTTGCCGACCTTGGTCGTCGGCAGCTCGTCGAGGAGGACCGTCTTCCGGGGCGTGTACAGCTCCCCCAGCTCGGCCGTCACCGCCGCGCCGACCACCTCCGGGACGACATCCGCGTCCGCGGCCGTGGCCAGGAATATCTGTACGGCCTCCCCGTACTCCTCGTCCGGCACGCCCAGCGCCGCCGCGTTGCGTACGCCGGGCAGGGTGAGCAGGAAGTCCTCCAGGACCCTGGAGTAGACGTTGTCGCTGGTGCTGCCGGTGACGATGATGTCCTTGGCCCGGTCGACGAGATAGAGGTGGCCCTCGGCGTCGAGGTAGCCGATGTCCCCGGTGCGCAGCCAGCCGTCGTGCAGCGCGGCCGCCGTGCGCTCCGGGTCCTCGTAGTAGCCGAGCATCACCGTCTCGCCGCGGACACAGACTTCACCGACCCCTCGGACGGGCAGCGCCGCCGCACTGTCGGCGTCGCGGATCTCGATCTCGGTGCCGGATATCGCACGACCGCAGCTGCGCCAGAGCTCGGGCCGCCGGGCCCCCTGCGAGGCCAGCTCCTGCGCGCCGAACGAGGCGATGCCGAGCGCCTCCGACTGCCCGTAGCCCTGGCTGAGCACCGGCCCGAAGACCTCGACGGCCTGCTGCAGCCGACTGGGCGACGAGGCCGCGCCACCGACGACGATCCGCCGCAGCGCCGGGAGGACGCCCGGCACGCACTCCGGGTGGTCGAGCAGGGCGTACAGCATCGGCGGGACGAACATGGTGGCGGTGATCCGCTCCTCGCGCAGCGCCGTCAGCGCCGCGCCCGGTTCGAACTCGGGCAGCACGACGAGGGCGGACCCCGTCACCAGCGCCTGGATCGAGGTGAGATGGCCGCTGCCGTGCGTGAGCAGCGTGGCGGTGAGCACCC
Source organism: Streptomyces sp. NPDC040610 (assembly GCF_055594065.1). NCBI lineage: Bacteria > Bacillati > Actinomycetota > Actinomycetes > Kitasatosporales > Streptomycetaceae > Streptomyces > Streptomyces sp. NPDC040610. The sequence goes on from NZ_JBVIXA010000020.1 coordinate 63,151, forward strand.
TGTCCGTGGCCGCGTTCATGGCCGGGAAGAACGCGGTGCCCTGCGGGTCGTCGTCGACCAGACCCAGGAGGGTGTCGTAGAGCCGGTGGCTGTGGGCGGCGAGCTTGGGGCGGCCCAGGGTGCCACCGGTGTAGAGGACGGTGACGGCCTCGTCCGGTCGCGGGTCGGGCACGTCCTCGGGACGCGTCGTGGGGCAGTCGGCCGCCAGGGACAGCAGGTCGGCGCACTCCTGCTCACAGGGTCCGAGGCTGAGCAGCGCGGGTGCGTGGACGCTGCGCCCGGCCGCGTCGGCGGCCCGTCGTGAGAAGAGCGGATCGGTGACCACGGCGCGCGCCCCGGACTGCTCGACCAGCGCGGCGAGTTCACCGGGCCCCGGCTCGGGCGGCAGGAACACGACGCGGCAGCCGATGAGATGGACCGCGAGCTGCACCAGGACGGAGTCCACGCGGTTCGCCAGGAACAGCCCCACGCCGTCGCCGGGCCCGAGGCCCTGCCCACGCAGCGCGTGCCCCAGCCCGAACAGCCGCCGCCGGGCCTCCCCTCTGGTCAGCCGCTGCGTCCCCTGGACGAGCGCCTCGGCGCCCTCGTCCTCGTACCAGTGCTCCAGAATGCGGTCCACGTACGTCCGCGGCGCGGCTGTTTCCTGCGTGTTAACGATCATCAACACATGCAAACACGCCGCTCAGGGGCCTTTGCCTCACAGGGGCTGCCTTCGGCCAACATCTGGCGACGCATCATGCCCATGCCGTGCCGGGGATGCGGCGCACGAAGGTCAGTTGGGCGCCGAGGGGGCGGGCGGAACGCCTCCCATCATGGCGGGGAATCGCTCCCCGCCGTGTGACCCGTACAACTCGGTGCTCGATGTCAGTGCCAGGTGGCACACTCCCCGGCATGCTGCCATCAGACCCGAAAGCAGACCTTCTCCGTTATCTGCAGGACGCCCGCGAAGCCTTGCTGTGGAAGCTGGACGGGCTCTCCGAGTACGACGTCCGCCGCCCGCTCACCCCGACAGGCACCAACTTGTTGGGGCTGGTCAAACACGTCGCGTCGGTGGAGTTGGGGTACCTCGGCGACACGTTCGGACGGCCGTACTTCGACAAGGAGCGCCCGCCCTGGTGGTACACGGAGAACGCCGAGGACAACGCGGACATGTGGGCCACCGCGGAGGAGTCGCGTGCGGAGATCGTCGAGCTGTACCGAGAGGCCTGGAAACACTCCGACACCACGATGGAGACGCTCGCGCTCGACGCGGTCGGGCATGTCCCGTGGTGGCCCGAGGAACACCGGGAGGTGACACTGCACCACGTGATCGTCCGCCTGATCGCCGAGACCCATCGGCACGCCGGGCACGCCGATGTCCTGCGCGAACTCATCGACGGCTCCGCCGGGTGGCTGCCGGGCAAGGACAACCTGCCAGCGGGTGATGCGGCGTGGTGGGAGGACTACCGGCGCCGACTGGAGCGGGTGGCACGCGAAGTCGGCGACAGCTGACCCCTAGAGTCGTCCCGCGTGATCCCGCGTGATCCCGCGAGTCGTCCCGCGCGGGAGGCTCTTGACCCTCACGTGGCGTCAGGCCGCATAGTCGGTGCCGTGGAAGATCACTGGACTGTGGGACGCGTGGCCGACCTGGCCGACGTCAGCGTCCGCACACTGCATCACTACGACGAGATCGGGCTGGTCCGTCCGTCGGCGCGGACCGGCGCCGGCTACCGGGCCTACTCGGCGGACGACATGGAGCGACTGCGGGAGGTGCTGGCGTACCGGCGGCTGGGCTTCGGCCTGCGGGAGGTGGCGGAACTCGTCGACGACCCGACCACCGACGCGGTCGCGCACCTGCGCCGACTGCGCGGCCTGCTCCTTGAGCGGCGTGATCGCGCCGACGCCATGGTGACGGCCATCGACAAGGAACTCGACGCACGGGCGAAGGGACGGAAGGTGACGCCGGAGGAGCAACTGGAAATACTCGGTGCACGGCTGTACGACGCGATCGGAGGCGCCTACACCGCGACCCGGAGTACCGAGCCGCGGATCGCCGCACAGATCTGGGACGCGCTCGGGGACGCGCGGACGGTGCTGAACGTCGGGGCCGGCACCGGATCCTACGAGCCCGCCGACCGCGACGTGACCGCGGTCGAGCCATCGGCGGTCATGCGGGGGCAGCGGCCCGCCGACTCGGCGCCGTGCGTGGCCGCCGCCGCGGAGAGCCTGCCGTTCGAGGACCGGTCCTTCGACGTCGCGATGGCCGTCTCCACCGTTCACCACTGGGGGGATCCGATAGCGGGGCTGCGCGAGATGCGGCGCGTGGCCCGCCGCGTGGTGGTGCTCACGTTCGACACCGACGAGCCCCGCTGGCAGGACCGGTTCTGGCTCACCCGCGACTACCTGCCCGAGTTCACCGACGTCCTCGCGGACTTCCCCTCGCTCGCCGTGATGGCCGACGCGATCGGCGCCCGCGCCGAGCCGGTGCCCGTCCCGTGGGACTGCGCCGACGGCCTGTTCGAGGCGTACTGGCGCCGCCCCGAGGCGTACCTGGAGGAGCACGTGCGCCGCGCGATGTCGGTCTGGACGAGGGTCGGACCGGAGCCCGAACAACGGGCGGTACGGAGCCTCCGCGACGACCTGCGCTCCGGCCGCTGGGCCGACCGCAACAGCGACCTCGCCGACCTGGAGGCCGCGGATCTGGGCCTGCGCCTGCTCGTCTCATGACCGACCCCGACCAGTTCTGGCAGGTCAAGGACGCGGGCGGCGGCTGGTACACGAGCGGCGCAAGTGGTGTGCAGCGGGCGTTGATCTGCTGTTGATCGCCTGTTCCTAGTTTCCTCGGGACAAGGACCCGGACAGCAGTGCCGGGCCGTGAAGCGAGGAAGAGGACGGGCCACCATGAAGAAGTCGCCGAGGAAGCCGCAGCTGTGGGGCACGCTGGCCCTGGCCGCGGCAGGTGTCGTCATCGCCACGCCGTCCATGGCGCAGGCGGCTCAGTTGCAGGGCCAGGTCGTCGGGCTCGGAGGCAAGTGCCTCGATGTCCGCGGCAGTGGCACGGGCAATGGCACCCCCGTGCAGATCTACACCTGCAACGGCACCGAGTCCCAGAGATGGACCTACAACGAGCAGCCCGGTGAGGTCGGCGCCACGATGACCGCGTTCGGCAAGTGTCTGGACGTCGCGTCCGGCGGCACCGCCGACCGGACCCCCGTACAGCTGTGGGACTGCAACGGCTCGGGCGCCCAGAAGTGGGTCCGCTACCAGGGCGACGTCCTCATCAACCCGCAGTCGAGCAAGTGCCTGGACGTCACCGGCGGGAACCCGGGGGACAGCACCCCGGTGCAGCTCTACACCTGCAACTTCACGGCGTCCCAGGTCTGGAAGTGGGACACCGGCCAGGGCTAGAAGCCACTCGCCCCGGCCGAGGGCTCGGGCTTTGTTGTCGACCGCCGTGCGTCAGAGCTCCCTGAGGTGCCCCGCGATGTCGTCCGCGTCGGGCAGGCCGAGCTCGCGGAAGACGCTCTGCGCACGGCGGTAGTGCTCCTGGGCCCGTTCGGTGTCGCCCTGGGCCCGGTGGGCGTGGCCGAGTTGCGCGAGGGCGCGGGCGAGGATGCCCGCGTCGCCGCGCGCCTCGGCGATGTCCCGTGCCCGCGCGGCGTGTTCGGCGGCCTCCACGGGCCGTCCCGAGACGTTGTGGGCCTGGGCGATCGCGCCGAGCAGGAGGCCCTCGCGGAAGCGGGAGCCCGTCGCACACCACAGGCGCAGGCTCTCGTGCAGGTTGTCGAAGGCCTCGGACGTCCGCCCGGTCCGCAGGCAGACCTGGCCGAGGTTGTGCAGCGCGTTGGCCTGACCGGCGACGTCCCCGGTCGCCCGGGTGACGGCGACGGCCTCGCGGCAGTGCGCGAGCCCCTCCTCGGCCCGGCCTGTGGCCAGCAGGGCCAGGCCGAGGAAGCCGAGCGCGTACGCCTCGATGCCGCGGCTGGCCAGGGCCCTGCAGTGGGTCAGGGCCTCGCTCAGCAGGGCGTACGCGGTGGTGAAGTCGCGCAGGGCGAGGGCGCCTCCGCCGCGTGTGATCAGGACGTGGGCGAGCAGCGTCCGGTCCCCGGCCTCCCGGCACAGCTCGATGGCCCGGTCCAGGGAGGGGGCGCCGAGCCGCATGGCGAAGCGGTGCTGCACGGAGCTGCCCAACATGTACAGGGCGCGTGCTTCCGCGGTGCGGTGGCCCGCGGCGCGCGCGGCTTCGGCGAGGGTCCGGGCGGCGCGTTCGATGCCGTAGGGCTGTGCGCCGAGGCGGCCGAGCGGGTCCGCGGCGAGGAGCAGGTCCGCGCAGACGGTCAGCGACAGGGAGGCGTCGTCCGCCGCCTGCTCGATGAGCCCCAGGAGAGACGTCTGCTCGTCGAGCAGCCAGGCGGCGGCCTCCTGCGGGCCGGTGAAGTCCTGGCCCTCCAAACGCAGCGGGGCCACGTGCCCGGGGAACACGTCGTCGGGCAGCGATGCCCGGTGGGCGCCCAGGGCGGTGGCGAGGCGGAACTCAAGGAGGCGGGTGAGTGCGGCGGTTCGCTCGTGGTCCGGCACTTCGGCGCATGCGGTCTCACGGGCGAAGAGCCGGAGCAGGTCGTGGTAGCGGTAGCGGCCGGGGGCGACCGACTCGAGCAGGCTCAGGTCGACGAGGGACTCGCACAGCTCCTCCGCCTCCCGCTCCGGCCGGGCGAGCAGCGCCGCGGCGACGGGCACGCCCAGTTCGGGCATCTCGGGCAGGGACAGGAGACGGAAGGCGCGGACGTGCTCGGCGTCGAGGAGTTCCATGCCGAGCCGGAAGGTCGTCTCCACGGCGGTGTCCTCCGCCCGCAGCGCGCCGAGGCGGCGCCGCTCGTCCGCGAGGAGCGCGGCGGTCTCCGCGAGCGTGTGGTCCGGCCGGGCGGCGAGGCGGGAGGCCACGATGCGGATGGCGAGCGGCAGATGGCCGCAGGCGTCGAGCACTTCGGCGGCGGCCTCCGGCTCGGCGGACACGCTCGGTTCGCCGACGATCCGGGTCAGCAGTTCCAGGGCCTCCGCCCGCGCCATGGGCCGCAGGTCCACCAGGGTGGACCCGGTCAGGCCGACGAGCCGGGAGCGGCTGGTGAGCAGCACCGCGCTGCCGGGCGCTCCGGGCAGCAGGTCGCGCACCTGGGCCGGGTCGCGGGCGTTGTCGAGGACGACGAGCACCCGGCGGGTGGCGAGCATGGAGCGGTAGAGGGCGGCCCGCTCCTCGGGAAGCGTCGGGAGGTGGCCGGCGCGGACGCCGAGGACGCACAGGAAGCGGCCAAGGACCTCCATGGGCTCCGCGGGACGGGGATCGGTTCCCCTCAGGTCCGCGTAGAGCTGCCCGTCCGGGAAGCGGTGGCGCATCCGCCGGGCCACGTGGACGGCCAGGGCGGTCTTGCCGATGCCACCCATCCCGCTGATGGAGCTGACGGCGACGATCCCGCCCCTCTCCAGTGCGGCACACAGCCGGTCGGCCTCGTCGCCCCGGCCCGTGAAGTCGGCGGTGTCCTGGGGCAGTCGAGCCGCCCCGTAGGGCCGGTCCGGAGCGCGGAGCCCGGCGGTGTCACCCGCCTGCCGCCCCGGTCCCGCGGTGAGGATCTGGTGCTGGAGCCGTTCCAGGCCGGGCCCCGGGCGGATGCCCAGCTCCTCGGCGAGTGCGCGGCGGACGCGCGCGTGGACGTCGAGTGCGTCCGCCTGCCGTCCGGCGTGGTGCAGCGCTGTCATCAGCAGCTCGTGGACCCGCTCGCGCCACGGGTGTTCGGCGGCGAGCACGCGCAGCGGGCCGAGCGCGTTGTCGTGCCCGCCGAGTGCGATCTCCACCTCCCAGCGGGCCTCGACCGCCGACAGGCACAGCTCCTCGATGCGGGTGCGCTGGGCCTCGGCGTACGGCCCTGGCACACCGGCGAGAGGCCTGCCGCGCCACAGGTCCAGCGCGGAGACGAGCAGTGACCGTGCCTGTTCGGGCCGGCCGGCGGCCCGGGCCCGCCGTGCCTCGGCCGTACGGACCTCGAAGACCGTCAGGTCGACGTCCTCCGGGGCGACGCACAAGGTGTAGCCGTCGCCCGCCGTCAGCAGCGTGCGCGCGGTGGCGCGGGGTGCCCGGCCGGGCTCGAGGAGTCGCCGCAGGGTGAAGACGTGGGTGCGCAGCGATCCCAGCGCGCCGGGCGGGGCCTCGTCGCCCCAGACCGCGGCGATCAGTTCCCGTGCGGACACGGGGGTACGCGCCCGGAGCAGCAGGGCCGCGAGCACCGCCTGCGACTGGGGCGCGCCGACGGGCACATCGGCCGACCCGTCGTACAGGCGAAGGGGACCGAGAACGCTGAAGCGGCAGGCGGCGGTTCGCCCGGATTCGGCGCCGGGGAAGTGGCCGGGCGAGGCGGTGGAGGGCATGGGATGTCTCCGAATGACGTGAGGACCGTGTGGAGTGAGGACAAGGTGGCGTGCGGGCCAGGCGAGGTGAGGACCGGGTGGCGTCAGGACCAGGTGGCGTGCGGCCTTTGACGCGAAGGCGCTCTGACGAGAGGTCACGGGACGGAGGGCCGCCCCTGGCGCCGGTTCCGGCGTGACGGGTTCGGCACGCGAGGAGAGCGGGCCGCTCTCGTCAGGCGAACGGTGCCGGTTCAGCCCCGCACCGGCGCCCGGGCTCGGCGCCGAGCGGGGCGAGGAGGTCGTCGGCCTCCGGCACGCCCGGGCGGGCACAGATCCCGTGCGCGGTACACCGGTACGCCCGGGCGCCGCCATGGTCCCCGAGTCCGCCAAGAGCGGAGCCGAGCACGGCAGGGGCGTGGGCGCGGGTCTCGTCGTGGCGGCGCTGTGGGGCAGTCTGCTTCTGACGCAGCAGCACCGCGCGGAACGCCTGCTGCTGCGGGGAGCCGAGCTCCCACTCCCTGTCGCCACGCCACGCGCGCAGCCGACCGAGCAGCGCGAACCGCAGCCCGGTGTCCCCGGTGAACATCTTCCGCCCCACCCCGTTGATGCCTTCAAGCACGCATGCGGTACGGCGGGCCCGGCCCCGTCTTCCCCCCGGGCGCTCGGCACGTCGCCCCCGGCGTGCGCTGCGCTGGATCCTACCTGCGGACACCGCAGCCTCTAAGGCCGCCACGCGGTCATCGCGGCACGACGCACATGACCGTCCCGGCCGACCGGACCACGTACGAAACGCTTCCCGGCAGGCGGGCGTTCCTGCCGTTCAGCCTCGCGGAGGGCTTCCTTCGCCCAATCCGGCGTCGCGGGCCGCGGCAACGGCGGCGGCCCGGTCATGGACCTGCAGCTTCGCGGTGATGGCGGACACGTGGTTGCGGACCGTCTTTTCGGACAGGCCGAGTCGACGGGCGATCTCGTGGTTCCCGTAGCCGACGGCCACCAGAGCGAGAACGTCCCTTTCGCGACTGGTGAGTTCGGGGAAGACCTGGGCGGCGTACTGCTGTTGCGCATCGGTGAAGAAGTTGACGATCCTGCGGGCGACGGTGGCGCCGTACAGTGCTTCCCCGGATGCGACGGCCAGGATCGCGCGGATGATTTCCGCCCGGTCGGCGCCCTTGAGCAGGTATCCGAGGGCCCCGGCGCGCAAGGCGCCGAACAGCGCCTCGTCGTCTTCGTGCATGGTCAGGACGAGGACGCCTGTGCCGCTGTGCCGGTGGAGGATGGCCCGCGTGGCGGCGATGCCGTCGAGGCCGGGCATGGCCAGGTCGGTGAGGACGACGTCGGGTGACGTCTGTTCGACCACCCTGAGCAGTTCTTCGCCGGTGGCGGCCTCGCCGACGACCTCCACCTCCTGGGCCGCGGCGAGTACGGCTTTGAGGCCGTAGCGGAACATGGGGTGATCATCGGCGATGACCACCCGGACCGGAGTGGTGGTGGTCACGGGCCCTCCAAGGGCAGGGTGGCGACGATGGTGGTTCCGGCCTTCGTGGAGTGCACGGCGAGGTCGCCGTGGAGCTCTTCGGCCCGTCGGCGCATCGAGGTCAGCCCGATGCCCGTGGCTGCCGCGCCGATGCCGGTGCCGTCGTCGCTGACGACGATCCGCAGTGAGCCGTCGTCGGCCGCGAGGGTGACGAGGGCGTGGCGGGCGTGCGCGTGCCGGGCCGTGTTGGTCAGGGCTTCCGTGATGATGCGGTAGGAGGCGGTCTCCACGTCCGGCGGCAGGGTGGGCAGTTCCGCGGCGGTGACATCGACGGGCACGGTCAGCGCCACCGTCCGGGCGTGCTCGCGCACGGCGTCGGCCAGTCCCCGTGCGTCGAGGACGGTCGGGCGGAGGGCGTCGATGATGCGGCGGATCTCCCCGATGGAGGTGGTGGCCTCGATACGGACCCGGGCCAGCAGAGCGGCGCATGTGGGCGTGTCACCGGCGGCCAGCGCGTCGGCGAGGGCCTGCAGGCCCAAGCCCATGCCGGACAGTGAGGGGCCGAGGCCGTCGTGCAGGTCGTGGCGGAGACGGTCGCGTTCGGCGCGGGTGGCCGCCACCACGCGGTCGCGTTCGGCTTCGAGGGCTTCGGTGAGTTCCAACGCCCGTACGAGCACGGCGATCTGCAAGGCCATCGCGGTCAGCAACCGAGTCTCGGCATCGTTGTAGCGCTCTGCCGGTCCTCGGGCGGCCAGGGTGAGCGTGCCGACGTCCCGGCCGCCGACTCGCAGGGGCATCTCCGGGCCGGGGACCGTCATCTCCCCCTGCGCGTTCACCACCCGGCCGTCCGGTGCCACCACGAGGGCAGCGGGGGCACGGAGAGCGTTCATGACGACCTTGAGCGCGGCCGACAGCAGGTCCAACTGGCCTGCGGTGGCCACCTCGTCGCCGAGCCGCGTGATCGCACGCAGCGGGTCCCGGCGAGCGCCGTACACCAGACGGTCCGCTGCACGCTGGAGCCGATCCCGCGCCGGCGCCAGCAGCACCGCCACCAGGGCAGCCGCCACGACCCCGGGCAGTGGGCGACGGTCCAGGGCCGAGCCGACCACCGCGGTTGCCGCCAGATAGACCGCGATCACCGTGATGGTCAGCGTCCCGTAGACGAGACCGCGACGCAGCACCGTCTCGATGCCGAGCAGCCGGTAGCGCAGCACCCCGACCGCCACGACCACCGGAACGAGATACACGCTCGTTGCGGTGACGGGCTTGGGCACGTCGTTGAACATGACGACGAGCAAGGGCCCCACTCCGCAGACGAACCAGGCCAGTTGCTGTCGCTCGGGCGACCGGGCGCGGGCGAGGCGAACGATGGTGCCCGCCCAGATGGCCAGGGTCGAAAGCACAAGCAGCGGCAGGCAGACGCCCAGCATCAGCCACGCCAGCACCTCTGGAGGGAGCGCGACCGCGGGAGCGTGCCCAGGGGCGACGTCGTCGTAGGCCCGCGGGTCGAACGCCGCGGCGCACACCGTCAGCACCATCACGGTGGCAGCTCCGGCCACCGGCCACCGCCACCACCGGCTCGGCAGGCGCCCGTTCGGGTACAAGGCCAGCACGATCGTCGGCGTGAGAAGCATGGAGGGGACCCACAACACGCTGCCGACCGCTGCGGCCAACTGCGCGCCCGGCCACTGGGGTTGCGCCACCGCGACGCCGTAGCCGCCGTAGCCCGCGAGGCCCACCTGCCACAGGGAAGAAGCCCCCGCGCCGAGGAACAACCACCCCAGCACGTTACGAGGGCGCAGCCCGATGAGCACGGCACCGGCCAGCTGCCACTCCAGACTCGCGCCGCCGACGACCCACACGAAGTAGACGCTGTCTCCCAGACGATCGGCATGGGGAAGCGTCGAGATCCAGCCCGCGCACGCCAGTATGGCGGCGCTGGAGAGCACCACCACCCAGGCAACCGTGCGCGCAGCCATGGGCCCAGCGTCCCGCTCTCCACGTCCCGAAGGCCATACGACGTGTCCTTCCACGTCCGGGCAATGAGCCCGAGGCAATCGGGACAGACGCCTCAGGCGGAGCAAGGGCCGGGCGCCGCACAGTACTTGATGTCACGCGGCGGGAGGCGCTCATCCGTTTCACCCCGGGCAGCGCTCACGCGACGGACGGGGCGGCCGCGGTATCCGCCGACCAGAACCACGAATTGGTACGGGAGTGAGGCGGTCGGTGCCTGGAGGTGCGGCGTACAGCGTCAGCGCACAAGAGACCGGCGCGGACATTCAGTGGCCTGACGCCTGCATATCCGCGCCACCATCGGAGCTGGGCACGAAATCCCAGCGTCCTACCTGCATCGATGAAATCGACGACGAGGATGCCATGACACATCGAGGTAGCAAGCAGAAGACCATGCGAGAGCACATGGCCGAAAAACTCGAAGCCACAGTACCTCTGGAGGCCACGAAGCGCGTAAGCAACGCCATGGTGGCCTACCTTCGTGGCCACCCTCCCACCATCGGAGTCATCGGAGCCTCAGGGACGGGAAAGTCCTCGACGATCAATGCGATGTTCAAGACGAATCTGCCGATCAGCCACTCGGTGGCCTGTACCAAAGAGTTCCTGAACGTCGACCTGAACGTAACGGCGACACCCACATCGATCACAGATGACAGTCTGAAGCTTTGCGTCGTCGATGCGCCGGGGCTCGGAGAGGACTTGGCGCGCGATCCCGACTACCTCGACATGTACCGGACCCACCTGGGCCGCTGCGACATCGTGCTGTGGGTGATGGCCGCACGCCAGCGCGCGATCGCGCTGGACCAAGGCTATCTGCAACTCCTGGCCGGTCACCACGAGAAGATCGTATTCGGGCTGAATCAGATCGATCTCGTCGACCCGATGAACTGGAATTACCGCCTCAATCTGCCCAGCGACGACCAAGAGAAGACCATCGCGGAGATCGCACAGGATCGATCCGCGAAGCTCTCGGCGACCCTGGGGCGAACCGTAGAGATGTACCCGTATTCCGCGGGCAACCTCTACGGACTTCAGGAGCTGTTTTCCGGGTTGATCGCATCCTGCCCCGACGGGAAACGCGCTTGGACCTTTGATCCCATCAAAGCCTTCGGGCCGTTCGACTTCATCCCCGAGGGGATCCGAGGTCAGGTGATGGAGCAACTCGATGCGCGAACCAATGACTGAGAGGAACCCATGCCGAACATCGACAGTCTGACTGACGCCGAGCTGGGCCGACTGATCCGGGCCGCCTCAAGGGCAAGTGGATCCCTGATCCAAGAAAACGCGAGGGCCCTCGATACCTTCTGCGCCTGGCTGGACGCTGCGGGCTTCGGGTGGCTGTCGGCATCAATCAAGAGTGCCGACCTGGCATGGGACGGCATCAAGTGGCTCTACCACAGGATCTTTGCATGACCGGGTCGGCGAGCATCTTGCCGCACAGACCCCCGCGCCGACGGTGACGGCCTGACGACAGTCACTGTCCGGCCGCCCGGGTGGCCTGCGTGCCGCCGTCGTCCTGGTCCAGGACGACGCGCAGGTGTCGAGCGCGCCAGAAGCTCAACAGCCACGCGCACGGCAGCTGGAGGGTGAGCAGGGCGAAGCCCGCCGTGACGAACGCGTCGTCGACCGGCACGGCAGCTCCGTCCCGCCACGCGGAGAGGCCGCCCCACAGCAGCAGAACCAGCAGGTAGGCGCCCCCGTCGATGAGCGGGACGCGCCACAGCGGCATGGGGGCGGTGAAGCGGCGCGTCAGGGTGAGGGTGAGCGTGGTCACGGCCAGGAACACGTAGGTCAGGGGGTTCCCCGGCCAGAGCGACACCCAGGAGTCGAGGCTGTCCGCAGCCGCCGACCAGGCGAGATCGACTACGGCGCCGGTCATCCAGGATCCGATGGTGACGATCAGCGCGTAGGCGACCGCGCTGCGCCAGGTGACAGTCATGTCACGCTCTTCCGTTGATGGGCTGATGGATCAGTGTGTGCGGCGGTCCGCCCGCCCGCACGGTTCGCGTCCGTCGGCGGCGGAGCGCAGGCGTCAGGGCCCGTCACAGCAGCGGCGGCCCCGCGAGGAGGGCGGGAGCCGCCGCAGGAGGTGAGCCCGGTACTCACATGTAGCCGGGCGCCTGCTTGTAGCGGGGGCTTACTTGTAGCGGCCTTGGTAGCCGGTCAGGTTGGCCAGTTGGCATCCCGCCGGGCCCGACCCCGACAGGCACCAGGGGCTGGCGGCCTTGCGCTTGTACACATCGGTCACCCGGCCGCCGTTGTAGATGTAGATGTGGTGGCTGGGCATCTGCCGGTGGGTACCGGAGCGGATCTCCCAGTTGCCGTTGGAACGGACCTTGAACTGCAGGGCTCCGTCGATCGCGTTGGGGAGATTCTTGCTGCAGAACGGGTTGGTGGCGTGCGTCACCATGCGGATGTCCACGTATCCCGAGCCGCCGCCCAGCCTGCGGACCTGCATCTTGCTGCCGGACGCGGTCCGCTTGGCCGCGAGCTTGCCGGTCTTCTTGTTGTACACGTGCGTGGCGCCGATGCCCGTGGACCCCTGAACCTTGCTGCCCTTCCAGGTGATCAACGCGTTGGCGGCCGTGCGGTAGCTGGAGCTGCGCCAGTCGAAGCTGCGGTTGTCGCCGCCGAAGGCGTAACCCTTGCCGTAGGTGCACGCGGGCTTTCCCGCGATCAGCGGGGCGTCCAGCCGCTTCTGCGCGATGAACGTCACCCACGTCAGGGTCGTGGTGGCCGCCGCCGCGGCGGCCTCCGCGCGCGCCGTGGCCGACGTGCGCATCGCCGTGAGTTCCGACTGGCCCCTCCGGGGAGCGGGGACGGTCACTTGCAGGCCGACGGTGCGGGCCCGCGCGGTGTCGCCCACCAGCTGCGGCACGATCCGGTACTGGTACTTCGCGCCCGGCACCACCGTGGAGTCGCGGAAGCCGGTCGATCCTGCAGGCAACTCCGCGAGCACGGTGTCACCGCGCACCACCGTGTAGCGGGCCTTGCCCGAGTACGTCTCCCACGCCAGATCCACGAAGCCGGGGTTCGCGGCACTGATGGCCCCGTCGGACGCCATGGAGCTGTCCACGACGGCGGTCTCCCCGGACGGCGCGGTGCGCACACTGAAGCCCTCGCTCTCCACGTCCGCGGCCAGGGGGGCCATGCCCGTCACGTCGCGGTAGCTGGTCGCGTCGAGCCCGAACGCGGCCTTCGCGGCGGCAGGATTCACGGTGGGGGTGCCGGATGCGGTGGTGACCGTCGCGCCGAGCAGGGCTAGCGGCACGATCGAGGCAGCGGCCAGGCGGGTGGGCATGCGGTTACGCAACGGTGCTCTCCGTTTCAGGAAGAGGTCATGGGCTCCCGACGCGCACTGAACCGACTCCGTCCTCCCAGCCCGGGCCGGCTCCGACGTGCGTTCGACCAACCGCTGCCGGCGGTCTGCTCCGCATGCCAAGTGCCAGGTCGGCGAGGACGAGCGAGGTGGCTGCTCTGCACGTCGCGTTTCCCTGCTGATCGGGCACGTGAGCAGCCCAACACGGCAGCGAACCACACTTTGCCGCCATTGCGCCCCTCATCACCCTTTGCCCAGAATGTATTCCCATGCCGTCTCGCACTCCCCTTCGACGCGCAGACGAGTCCCGGCGATCTCGTCGACGCGAGGTCCTGCGAGGTGGCGGACTGCCCCTTCGGTGCCGCGGACACCGCGTTCGCCACACCGGAGCCGCCAAAGCCACGCCCGGACCCGGCCAGGTGCTGGTGCGCGTGCCGGCCACGTCCGTACCCCCCTGGACCTACCCGCTGGGAGCCGAGGTGGAGACGACCGCACGGGCAAGGAATCACGAGTTCGTCACCGGCCTTGGAGCCGACATCGCGATCGGCTTCTCAGCCGGTGACTACGTGCCGCAGGTACGTGCACCGGGCGGGGTGGACGTCGTACTGAACACGGTGGGTGAGAACACCCTCGCCCGCAGCCCGGGTGTCCTCGCCGATCGAGGCCGCGTGGTGTCCATCGTGGACATCCCCGAACCTCAGAACCCGCTCGCCGCGTGGGGCGTGAACGCGACGCACCACTTCCTCGAGGCAAGATCGCCGTCGCTGTGCACCCCCTGGACGAACCACCGCACCCTCGAGGGACACCCAGCCAGTACGCCCTACTTCGGCGCCTGGAAACCCCCGATCCTCTGCTCGAGCAGTTCGGCCAGCCGCAGCGGGGTGCGGTCCTCGAACATCGGGCCGATGAGCTGCACCCCCACCGGCAGCCCCTCGGGCGACCGGCCCGCCGGTACGGCCGTGGCGGGCAGACCGGGCATCGTGGCCAGACCGGCCCAGACGAGCTGGTCGAAGTACGGATACTCGACGCCGTCGATGTCGATCCGACGTTTCACCAGGTCGGGGTTGTGGTCGTGCGGGAACGCGGGAGTGGGCGTGATGGGACACACCACGGCGTCGAACTCGGCGAAGAACTGCCGCCAGCCATGGCGGTGGAGCTCGCGACGGTTGTTCGTCTCGATCCAGTCGCGGTGGCTGAGCACCATGCCGCGCAGCAGCGCCGCATCGAGACTCTGGTCGTCCGCGCTCAGTGCGGCGGCGCCGGCCTGCAACTGCTCGTACGCTTCGACAGGAAAACGTGCGACGGAGCCCGAGAACAGCAACTGCCTGTAGAGCATGGCGGCTTCGGCCAGATCGGGCAGCAGCGGACTGTGCCGTACGACGCGGGCGCCGCCGTCGACGAGCGCGTCGGCCACCCGGCCCACGCCCGCCCGCACGGCGGACCCGGTCGGAATGAACGGGTGCTCGTCGAGGACCAGGACCCGGAAGTCGCGGAACTGTTCGTGGCGCGCGGGCGGCAGCGTCAGGTGGTACGCCGCACCGAGCGTCAGCGGGTCCGGTCCGGCCATCACGTCGAGCAGGAGCGTGAGGTCGCGAGCGGTGCGCGCCATCGGACCGGCCACGGCGAGGTCCTGCTCGACCGGCAGGGCGGGCCCGGGCGGCGGGACCATGCCCCGGGTCGCCACCAGGCCGAGTGTCGGCTTGTGCGCGTAGATGCCGCAGAAGTGCGCGGGGGTGCGCAACGAACCGGCGATGTCGGAGCCGATGGACAGCGCGCCGAATCCGGACGCCAGGGCCGCCGCCGAGCCGCCGGAGGATCCGCCCGACGTACGCCGGTGGTCCCACGGGTTGTTGGTGGTGCCGTAGATGTCGTTGAAGCTCTGGATGTCTTGCAGCCCCAAGGGCACGTTGGTCTTCCCGAGCACCACCGCGCCCGCGGCCTTCAGCCGCGACACCTGCACCGCGTCCTCGGCGGGCACGAAGTCCCGGTGCGGCGGCAGACCCCAGGTCGTGGGCAGCCCCGCCATGTCGTACGACTCCTTGACCGTCACCGGAATGCCCAGCAGGGGCCGTTCCTCGCCGCGGGCGCGCGCCTGGTCGGCATCGCGCGCGGCGGCCCGTGCACGGTCGAAGTCCGGCACACAGATCGCGTTGATCGCTTCGTCGTCGCGTTCGATACGGGCGATCGCCTCGTCGGTCAGTTCCGCAGAGGTCACTTCACCAGCACGCAAGTCAGCCGCGAGTTGTTCGGCCGTCGAAAATTTCCGCTCCATGAATCCGACCGTATGGGCCTGTGGAGGAGGGCACGAAATGCCGCCTCGCACAACGAGGTCGATGTGTCAATACTCATCCGCCGGTGTGAGGGGCGCCCGGTGGGGCGGGGCGGGTGGTGGGGCCTGCTGTACGAGGAGCAGGGTGAGGTCGTCCGCCGGTGCGGTCTGCCCGGTGTGTCCGTGGAGGAGGGCCAGGAGGCGGTCGAGGGCCTGGTCGAGGGTGGGGGCGTTCAGGGCTGCCAGGGTGCGACGGTCGAGGGGGAAGGGGATGCCGTCGGTGTTGCGGGCTTCCGTGAGGCCGTCGGTGTAGAGCAACAGGCGTTGATGGGGTAGGAATTGGACGCGGTGGATTCCTGGCTCAGGGGCGAGTCCCAGGGGCGGGGAGGGACGGAGGGGGCGCAGGGGCGTGAGGCGGCGGTCGATGCGCAGGGGTGGCGGGTGGCCGCAGTTGACGAGGCGGACCTCTCCGGGGCGGACGTCGGCCAGGAGCAGGGTGATGAAGTCCTCCGCGCCCAGGGCGGGGGTGAGGCGGGTGTCGAGGGTGTGGGCGAGGCGGACGGGGTCCTCCTCGGTGGTCGCGGTGTCCCGGAAGGCGGCGAGGGCGGCGGCGGCCAGTGGGGCGGCAGCGGGACCGTGGCCCTTGACGTCCCCGAGGACCAGGCGGGATCCGGACGGCAGGGGGACGGCGTCGTGCAGGTCGCCGCCGGTTCGGGCGCCGTCGGTGGGGCAGGAGCGGACGGCCAGGGCGAGGGACGCCTGGGCCGTGGACTCCGGCAGTGGTCGGCCACGGTCCGCGCGCACCAGCATGCCTCCCCCGGGACGGACGCCTTTCCACCCGCACCGGTGCGGGCACGAAGGCGAATGAGGAGTGTCCCATTCCTGACGGCGGTTCCTGGGCGAATTGGCCGAAACCCTGCGGGTCGGCCGGGCGGGCTGCTAGCACCGAGACTCGCGGACGCGAAACCACGGCGGGATCCGGACGCGCAACCACGGCGGAATGACGAAGGGGGCGGTCGCGGTGGCGACAGAGCGACGGGTGGGAAATCTGCCGGAAGAGGATCGCCGTCTGGTCGGGCGGCGGGCGGAGCTGGCGGAGGTGGCGCGGTGGTGCGGGCGGGCGCGGCTGGTGACCGTGACCGGGGTCGGTGGCGTGGGCAAGACCCGCCTTGCCCGACAGGCCGCGGCCGAGTTGCAGCCACGCTTCGCGGACGGGGTGTGGTGGGTGGGGCTGTCCCCGCTGGTCGAGGCGAGCCAAGTGCTGCCGTACGCGATCTGCGAGGCGCTGCGGCTGGCCGACCAGACCACCCGGCCCATGCTGGAGGTGGTCGCCGAGCACCTGGCCGGCCGGGAGGTGCTGCTGGTCCTCGACACCTGCGAACACCTCATCGAGGACTGCCGGGAGGCGGTGGCGGCGCTGCTGACCGCCGCTCCGGGGCTACGGATCCTTGCGACCAGCCGCCGCCCGCTCGGCCTGCACGTCGAGGAGGTCCTCACCCTCGACCCGCTCCCGGTGCCCGAGGACGACGACGAGGCGGCGGACGCGGTGGTGCTGTTGGCCGACCGGGCCGCCGAGGCCGTGCCCGGCTTCGCCGTCACCCCTGCCAACCGCGCCGACCTGGCCGCGCTGTGCCGCCGTCTGGAGGGGCTGCCGCTGGCCCTGGAACTGGCCGCGGCCCGCCTGCGCGAGCTGCCGCCGGCCGAGCTCAACCGCCGACTGGCCGACCGCTATACGGTTCTCGGCCACACCGAGCACGAGGACTACGAGGCCGACCCCGCCTGGCATCAGGCGCTGCGCACCGCGATCGGCTGGAGCCACCAGCTGTGCACCCCGGCCGAACGCCTGGCCTGGGCGCGGCTGTCGGTGTTCGCCGGCAGTTTCGACGCCGCGACGGCCCGGCAGGTGTGCACCGACGAGCATCTGCCCGGCGAGCAGGTCCCCGCTCTGCTGGCCGCCCTGGTGGAGAAGTCGATCCTGACCTGGGTGCCCACCGGGGACGGGGAGCGGTACCGGATGCTGGACACCATCCGGGAGTACGGCACCCACTGGCTGCACGCTCTGGGTGAGCAGGACGCGCTGCGCCGTCGGCACCGGGACCACTACCTGCGCCTGGCCGAGGACGGAGACGCCACCTGGATCGGGCCCGATCAGTTCGCCTGGTACGACCGGATGACCGCCGAGCACGACAACCTGCGCGCCGCGCTGGAGTTCTCCCTGGCCCGGCCGGGAGGCCAGGGAGCGCTGGAACTGGCCGGGTCCCTGTGGTTCTTCTGGTACGGCTGCGGCTTTCCCCAGGAGGGCAGGCACTTCCTGGACCGGGCGCTGGCCGTCGACACCGATCCCGGTCCGGCCCGGGTGAAGGCCCTGTTCGCCTGCAGCCAGGCGCTCCTGGTCCTCGGCGACCGCACCGCGATCGAGGCCCGCGCCGCCGAGTGCACCGCCATCGCCGCGTCCCTCGGCGAGCGGGAACAGACCATCGCCATGGTGACCGAGCTGCGGGCGGCGGCGCTGCGTGCCGACCCGGCACAGATGCTCGCCCTGGCCCAGAGCCTCCTCAACACGCCGTGGCGTGAACGGCCGCTCACGTACGTGCCCTTGTTCGCCCTGGTGATGGGCGGCCACGCGCACATGGCCGCGGGCCGCTTCGAGGAGGCCATCGCCCTGCTGGACGACCTGAGCGCCGCCTGCGCGCGGCACGGCGAGCACTTCTTGCGTTCCTGGGGCGAAATCGTCCGCGCCCAGGCCGAGATGGCCCGCGGGCGGCACCTGGCCGCCCTGGATCCCGCCCGTACAGCCCTGCGGATCAAGTACCGGCTGCGTGACGGCGTGGGCAGCGGCATGGCCCTCGATGTGCTGGCCCAGGCCGCTGCCGTCGCAGGCCGGGCCGATCACGCGGCCTGGCTGCTCGGCCTGGCCCAGCAGCTCTGGGACACCCTCGGCCGACCACAGGCCGGCGTTCCCGCGCTGATCGCCGCCCGCGAGGCCTGCGAACAGCGGCTCCGGCAGGCCCTCGGCGACCACGCCTACAAGCGCGCGTTCCAGTCCGGCTACGACACCGACCTGGACACCGGCGTCGCCTGCGCCCTCGCCCTCGCCCCGCCCGACTGACCGCACCCCTGGTCCGTCTGACGGAGCGCGGGGCTCGGGCGGGGCTCGGGCGGAGTGACTGTTCCCGTCCGCCCGCACCCGCGCCTCGGACGAGCCCCCACCGACCGAGGCTGGACCGGCAGCGGACACCGCCCGCCCCGGGGAATCCCGGCGCGCTCCGACGCCACGTCGGCCGTAGCGTTGCTGTCATGTGCTGGAGCGCGACGGCCGACCTCGTGGCGGGCGTGGGCATCGCGGCCGTGGGGGTCGCCTCGGTGACTCTGGCGGCCCGACACCCCCGTGACCTGCCTCTGGCCGCGCTGCCGCTCCTCCTGGGCGCACACCAGATCATCGAGGCCGCCGTCTGGCGCAACAACGGCGGCACCGGGCCCACCACTCTCGCCTGGGCCGTCATCGCCCTCCCACTCCTCGCACTGTGGGTACCGGCGGCCGTCCTGTGCGCCGCGCCACCGAGCGCCCGCCGCCGCCTGCTCCTCCCCCTGGCAGCGGGGACCGCGACGGCGGCGGCACTCGCCTACGCGCTGGCGACCCGCACCGTGACAGCCGAGATCCGCGGACACACCGTCGGCTACTCCCTGGGACTGCCCCAGCCGGAGCTGATCGTCCTCGGCTACCTCTTCGCCACCATCGGCTGCCTGCTCCTGTCCGGCGACCGGGGCCTCGTCCTGTTCGGCGTCCTGGTCGCCGTCGGAGCCGCGGTGTCCGTCGTCCTGTGGCGCCAGGAGTACATCTCGACGTGGTGCGCGTCCGCCGCCGTGTGCTCGGTGGTCCTGCTGCTCTGGGTCAGAGGGCACCGTCCGGTCGTTCCACCGCCGCCGGGTCGAGGCAGCCTTCGGTGACAGCCGTGGCCCCGGCCTGGCCGACGTCCTCGACCGATTGGTGTCGAGGTCGCCGTTGGCCGCGACACTTCCCGGCGCACCTGGGCAGCTCAGGGGCCAGGAGGACAGCAGCCTCCCGGCCCCTCGTCCCTCAGCCGGAAGGCGTCGCCGATACCTCGGGGGAGAGCGCGGACTCACGGCCGTCCTCGTCGAGGGAGGCGACCGCGTAGTAGTACGTCGTGCCGCTCGTCAGATCACGGTCCACGTACTCCGCACCGGATGTGACCTCGTGGCTGAACTCGGCGTTTTCCTTGGTGATGTGGGGCTTGGTGGAGCGGTAGACCCGGTAGCCGGTCACGGGGGGCTCCCCGCTGCCGTGCGGGGCGGAGAACCATGCGAGCCGGATGCTGCCCGCGCCCGGCACGACGTCGTAGAACTCCGTGGCGCGGGGCGGCTGCGGGTCCTTGTACGTCGGCTTGACCGATGTGGAGGCGGGTGAGGCGACGGAGTGCTTGGACGTGGCGACGACCGCGTAGTAGTAGTCCCGCTCGCCCTCGTCCCCGGTCACCGTGGCGGTGTACTTGGTGTCCGTCGTGGTGGCCAGGCGGTTGTTCGGGGCGGTGATGTCGACCGGGGTGGTCTTGGAGCGGTACACGGTGTAGGAGGAGACCGGTACGTGCGGGCTCTGCGACCACGACAGCGTGAGCCGCTTGCCCACCAGGGTGGCGTCGCTGACGGCGGGGGCCTTGGGCGCGGTGGCGGAGGTGACCGACTTGGTGCCCGCCACGACATTCGACGCCCCGGACTCGTTGCCGACGGCGTCGACTCCCCTCACTTCGTACGCGTACGTGAGCCCCGGCTCGCCCTTCGTGTCACGGAAGGTGAGCGATGTCGTCGTACCGATCTTCGTGCGGGGGGCGTTGGGGCTCTCTGCGCGGTACACCACGTACTTCACCGCGTCCGAGTCACCGCTGCGCCACGTCAGCGTCACACCGCGCTCGTCCTCGCGGGCGAGGGTGAGGTCCCGCGGCGCGAACGGCGCGACGGTGTCCCGGGTGCCGCGGCGGGGCTCGGTGTAGGGCGAGACGTGACCGGCGCCGTCCAGGGCGCGGACCTTGTAGGCATACTCGACGTCGCTGTCGGCGTCGTCATCGACGTACGCATCCGTGCTCACGGTGGCGAGCAGCGTGTAGGGGCCGACCTCGTCCGGTCCGGTTCCCTCGGCTTCGGCGCGGTACACCTCGTAGGCGGTGGCCGCGGAGAGCTTGCTCCAGGACAGGGAGACGGCCTCACGCCCGGATGCTACCTGGAAGCTCTCGGGAGCGTCGTAGAGGGGGTTGTCGGGCTGGTCCGGGTCGTCGCCGGCACGGCCCGCGGAGCTGGCGGCCGTGCCGGGTATGACGGCGTGGGCAGTGCCGGTGAACCCGAGCGCGAGGACGACGACAGCGGCCGCGGAGACGACGGCTGCGGGTCTGAGGCGGTGGTGCTGAGACACGGCTGGCATTTCCTTCCGGTGGAACTACGGACGGGTGTACGTGAGTACAAGGTGCAGTCGTGTGGGGGGAGTTGATGATGTTGTGGGGGCAAGAAACTGTAACCGTGCGGGGCCGGGACGTGGGAGGCGGCGCGCGACGGCGACCCGGGCGCTCTCGGTGTCCCCGGGAGGGGCCGGTCGGCACGTACCTGAAGGTACGTACTTGATCAAGGACCGGTGACCGGGAAGTCTTGTCGGAGCGCGCCAAGACCGTCGTCCGATTCCGCCCCTGTCCTCGCGGCCAGGTGGTCCCGACCCCAGGCCGAGAGCAGTTCCAGCAGTTCGTAGAGGTGAAGGCCCCGCTCGGTCAGTGAGTACTCGACCCGGGGCGGCACCTCGCCGTAGTCCTCCCGGTGCACGATCCCGTCGGCCTCCAACTCCCGGAGCTGCTGGGCCAGCACCTTCTCGCTGATGCCGGTGACCAGCCGCCTGGTCTCACCGAAGCGGCGCGGACGCTCGGAGAGCGCCCACATCACGAACGACTTCCACTTGCCCTCGAACACCCCGACGGCCACACCCATCCCGCATGTGTGCGGATCGGTCACCGTCACGACCTCGGAGTTCCCCATGCCCGCGTTCCCCATGTCCGCTTCCCCCGTCACCGTTCTCGGCCTGGGCCCGATGGGCCGGGCCCTGGCCTCCGCGTTCCTGGCCGCGGGCCATCCCGCGACCGTCTGGAACCGTACCCCTGGCCGGGCGGACGGCCTGATCGAAAGCGGCGCCGTCGAGACCGCGACCGCCGCGGAGGCGATCGCGGCGAGCGACCTCGTGGTGATCTGCGTACTGGACCACGAAGCCGTCCGCGCGGTCGTCACCCCGCACGCCGCCGCGCTCAAGGGCCGCACCCTGGTCAACCTCACCGCCGGTACCCCCGACGACGCGCGCGCCACCGCCGCGTGGGCGGACGCGCACGGCATCGGCTATCTCGACGGCGCGATCATGGTTCCGACGTATCTCGTCGGCGGTCCGTCCACCCTGGTTCTTCACAGCGGCCCGGCCGACCTGTACGAGCGCCACCAGGCCACCCTCCAGGCCATCGGCGGCACCTGCGTGCACCTGGGCGCCGACCCGGGCCGCGCGGGAGCGCACGACGTCGCGCTGCTCGACATCTTCTGGACGGCACTGAGCGGCGTCGTCCACGCCTTCGCCCTCGCCGGGTCCGAAGGCGTCACCGCCGCCGAACTGGCCCCCTACGCCAAGGGAGTCGCCGGTCTCCTGCCCGATGTGATCGACGCGTTCGCCGAGCAGGTCGACTCCGGCAGCTACCCCGCCGGGGGCTCCAACCTCCGCTCGGCGGCGGCGATCATGTCCCATGTCCTCGACGCCTCGCGCAGCCGCGGCGTCGACAGCACGGTGATCTCCGCCGCCCATGACATCGCCCACCGGGGCATGGCGGCCGGCTACGCGGACGACTCCTACGCCCACGTCGCCGAACTCCTCCGCGGCTGAACCCACCCCTCGGCCAGGACGGGCACCGCCGTTGGTCCGACCGGCGGCCCACCTGCGCGGATGGTTGCGCCAAACGGTCCAGACGCCATCGGCGACTGGCGTGAGGTCTTCACCCTCGGTGCGCGGGCCGCCGCCGCTCTGGGGGGCCTGGCGCAGCAGGCGACTCAGCTGAACTATCTGGCCTGGGGCCACTCGGTGCCACCGGCGGATCCTCGGTCCGTGCTCGGGTACGCGGACGAGGCTCTGGAACTGGCCACCCGGGGCGGCTCCACCGCACAAGTCGCCTGGTCGCTCGAGTACACCGCGGGAGCATTGCTCCTGCTCGGACAGCCAGGGGCGCCACGCCGAGGCGCTCGACCAGTACCGCGCCGGGCTCGCCCCGATGGACGACGAGAGCTCGGGGACGACGCCCAGCGTCGTGATCCACAGCCGACCCTCCGCCCGGCGCTCCGGTCCCGCCGATCCTGCCGCCCCAGGACGGCTTCCTGTTCCTGGACCGGGACAAGTTCGCGGCGTCGTTCGCCGCCGACGTACCCGAGAAGCAGGCCGCGTTCATGGCCGACTCCCAGGTCCCGTGGGGCGTCGACGCGCTCGGCGGGGCGGTCTCCGAACCGGCCTGCCAGTCCAAGCCCTCCTGGTACCTGGTCGCCACCGACGACCGGATGATCCCGCCGCCCGCCCAGCGGGCCATGTCCGAGCGGGCAGGCGCGGTCGTCTCCGAGACCCCGGGCAGCCACGCCGTCTACGTCTCCCGCCCGGCCGTCGTGGCCGCCGTCATCGCGCGGGCCGCCGAGAGCCCGGGCGGCCGGTCCCAGCAGTGGCGCGCCCGCGGCCCGCCGGGCGGCGCCTCCGCCCGGCGGGCCGCCGCGTGGCGGACGATCCCCTCGTGGGGCCGGTCGCGGCCGGGACACGACGATCCCGCCCCCGGCCGAACGCCGGATCCGCCTACTGCCCGGCAGACGCCCGGCAGGTCACGTCCGTCGCGGGGAGCCTGCCCGTGGTCAGGTAGACCGTGGCGCTCCTGTCCGCGCAGGAGTTGGTGCCGTGGACGATGTGCCCCTCTCCCCCGGCGACAGTGACCATGCGGGAGCCGCGCAGGGCCCGGTGCATGGCCCGGCCGGCGGCCAGGGGCGTCTGGGAGTCCCACTCGTTCTGCACGATCAGCACTCTGCTGCTGTGGCCCACCGTGGTCGCGGGCTCGCTGCCCGGCGTCCAGAAGGCGCACGGCTTGATGGTGGACGCGAAGTCGCCGTACAGCGGATACCGGGCCTTGTCGCGGATGGCGTCCCTGCGGTACCGCTCGGGATCGCGCGGCCACGATGCGCCGGTGTCGGCACACAGGACGGCCCAGGCGCTCGCGGCCTCGTTGTCCGGGGGAACGTCGCGGGCGAACGCGGACAGGGCGGGGGCCGGGGCCGACTGGGGCGTGCCGGACGGGTTCGGCTTCCCGCCCCCGGCCGCGCGCTTCAGCCCGGCTACCCATTCGGCGGCCCCCTTGGCGCGGAAGAACTTGGCGCGCCCGGCGCGGATGCCGTCGCCGGTGAGGGGGGTGCCGTTGTCGTCGATGGGGCTGCGGTCGGCCCGGGCGACCAGGTCCCAGAAGGTCTCGCGGACCTCGGCAGGGGTGCGGCCCAGGTGGTACGTCGTGTGTCGCCGGGCGGTCCATGCGCTCCATCGCGTGAAGGCGGGCTCGGTCGCCTTCGCCATGCTCCGGAACATGCCACGCCCGTACTGCGCCGGGGCCACCGCACTGTCCAGTACGAACCGGTCGGCGCGCCGGGGGAACATCTGCGTGTAGACGGCGCCGAGGTAGGTGCCGTACGAGAAGCCGAGGTAGGAGATCTTCTTCTCGCCCAGCACGGCACGGACGACGTCCATGTCGCGTGCGGTGTTGCGGGTGGTGAGGTGCCGCAGCCTGTCGCCCTCCCGGGCCCGGCACTTGGCGGCCACCGCGCGTGCCCGCCGCACGTCCTTCGCGAAGGTCCCGGCCCGGTACGCGGGCTCCGCGTCCTGCTCCTCGCGCGTCAGACCGCAGCCGACGGGTGAGCTCTGCCCGACGCCCCTCGGGTCGAATCCGATGAGGTCGTACTGCCTCTTCACCGCCGGGGAGAAGCTCAGCTCCGGTCCGACCGGCAGATTCAGCCCCGGCCCTCCGGGGCCGCCCGGATTGAGCAGCAGAACCCCGCGGCGCTCCTTCACACTGCCTGCCCTCAGCCGGGATATCGCGATGCCGATCCGCGTCCCGTCGGGATCGTCGTAGTTGAGGGGCACTTGGACGGTCGCGCACTGAAAGGAGGCGGGGCCTTTCGCGTCGCAGCGCTGCCAACGGGGCTTCTGCCGCGTGTATTTCCGCAGCGCGTCCTTGGACGCGGAGGCCCGGGCCGAGGAAGTCGAAGAAGTCGAGGAAGTCGATGAGGCCGAGAAAGCTGAAGAAGTCGAAGAAGCTGAAGAAGTCGGGGGAAAGGTCGTCTGGGGTGTCAGCGCCGGGACGAAAGTCGCCGCGATACCGATGGCCAGGAGGGCGACTGCTCGCCCATTTCGCACGTTGCGCACAGGGGTACTCGTCCTCTTTCCTGGTCGCCGGTCACTCACCGGAGAGCTGCTGGCGGACGCATTGCGTGTACTGGTGGAAGCTGTCGGGCTGGTAGCACTCCTGGGTCTCGTTGGCGTACCAGACCATGAAGACGGCGGCCAGGACGGCCACCACGATCGCGAGGGCCGACGCCACGAGGCCGGTGATGGCCTTGCCGCGGCCGGTGCCGGTCGGCCCCGCCTTCGCCAGGGCGACGATGCCCACGACCAGGCCGATCACGCCGAGCAGACCGCCGATGAAGAAGATCGAAGTGCTCAGGCTGACGATGCCGAGGACCACGGCGGGCCCGGCCGCGCCGTTCCGGCCGGCCGGAGGCCGTACGGCACGGCTGGAGCCCAGGGGGCCGGGGAAATACGGGTCCGTTGTGTGATTCGCCACTGTCGGTGCTGTCGACACTGTCTGTATCACTGGCGTGCTCTTGGATTGCGTGTTCATCGGCCGTCCTCCGGTCAACTGGTCAGGGCACGATCCTGACTTCCGGAGCCCGGTACGCACATCGCGGTAAGGCGGGAAATGGGGCTCCCTCGATCGGGGGAGGCCGCCGTGGAGCGACCCGGTCATACTGGCCGAATCATGATCAGGGGAATCCGGCCGCTGCTGAGCGGCTCCACGTATTCGGGCATGCTGTTCGCCTATTGCGGCGCTTTGGCGAGCCTTCCGTTGCTGCCTTTCGCGATGCTGCCGACGCTCGTACTGCCATCCGTTCCCTACGGCGTGCTGCTGGTGGCTGGCCTGCTGCTGTGGGCGGCGGCGATCGGCTCGGTCGGTCTTGTCCGCAGCACGCGGCGGGCGTTGATCGCCTTCGCCCGTCGGCTGCTGAAGGTGTCGTTGCCGGACCCGGCGGCCGTGGCGTCCTCGGGCACCGACCGCTGGCGGACGCCGCTCTGGCTGGTGCTGCACGTGGCGCTGGGGTGGACCGGGGCGCTGACGAGCGGGCTGCTGCTCCTCGCGGGCCTGGCCCTGCCGCTCGGCGCCGAGACGGGGCTGAGTCTCTTCGGCCGGTCGGTGTGGGTGGACGGGGCCTGGAGCTGGGTGGTGGCGCTCTGCTGCCTGTTCCTCGCGGCGGTGGTGTGCGCGGTGGTGACGAGAGTGCTGCGGTGGCTGGCGCCCAGGCTCCTTGGGCCGTCGTCGGCGGAGCGGCTCGCCCTGGCGGCGGAGCGCGAGCAGGCGCTGGCCGAACGCAACAGGCTCGCCCACGAGCTGCACGACTCGATCGGCCACACGTTGACGGCGACCACGATCCAGGCCGCGGTGGCGGGCGAAGTGCTCTCCGCCGACCCGGTGGCCGCACAGGCCGCGCTGCGCAGCATCGAGGACTCGTCCCGGGCCGCGCTGGAGGACCTGGACTACGTACTGGGAGTGCTGCGCGAGCAGAAGGCGGAGACGGCGCCCACCCGGACCCTGGCGGACCTGCCCGAACTCTTCGACCGGTTGCGGCACGCGGGCGCGGTGGTGGAGCCGGAGATCTCGGGCGAGCCTGCCCAGGTGCGGGGGACGCTCTCCAGGGCGGCGTACCGGATCCTGCAGGAGGGGCTGACGAACGCGCTGCGGCACGGGTCCGGCGGTCCGATCCAGGTGCGCGTGGCGGCCGCGCCGGACGCGCTGGAGCTCGGCGTGGTCAATCGGACGGGGTCGAGTACGAGTCCCGGCAGGGGCCCGGGCGCCTTCCCGACGTCCGGGCACGGCCTGCCCGGCCTCGCCGAGCGCGTGCGGCTGCTGCACGGCGAGATCGAGGCGGGCCCGGACGGGCCGGGGCACTGGCGGCTGGCGGTGCGGCTGCCCGTACGGTTGTCGGCATGAGCGCGTCCGGCATGAGCGGCTCCGGCACGCACCCCGGCCCCTCCCCTTCCCCCGTCACCCCCGTCTCCCCCGTCACCCTCCTGATCGCGGACGACGACGAGGTGACCCGCAGCGGTCTGCGCACCTTGCTCGCGGCCCGGCCGGGGATCACGGTGATCGGCGAGGCCGCCGACGGCGTCGAGGCGGTCGAGCAGGCGCGGCTGCTGCGGCCGGACGTGGTCCTGATGGACGTGCGGATGCCGCGCCGCAACGGGATCGAGGCGACCCGGCAACTCCTCGCCGGGTCGGCGGATTCGGCGGGTTCGGCAGGTTCGGTGGATCCGGACGGGGCGGCTGGGACGACTGGTGCGGGCGGCACGACCGATGCGGCCAATGCGACCGATGCGGGCCGACCGCCGAAAGTCGTCGTGATCACCACCTTCGAGAACGACGACTACGTCACCGCCGCGCTCAGCGCGGGAGCCAGCGGGTTCGTGCTCAAGCGGCTTCCGGTCGGCCAGATCGCGGAGGCGGTACGGGTGGTGGCGGCGGGCGAGGCGATCCTCTTCCCCGCGGCACTGCGCCGAATGGTCGCGGCCCGCCCGCTCGGTTCCGCCGAGGCGTTGCCGAAGGCGGCGCTGACGGGGCGGGAGGAGGAGGTGCTGCGCTCGATGGCCACGGGCCTGTCCAACCCGGAGATCGCCGCGTCGCTCTCGGTGAGCCTGGAGACGGTGAAGACGCACGTCGGAAACGTGCTGACCAAGCTCGGCGCGCAGAACCGCACCCACGCGGTGGTGATCGCGTACGAGTCCGGTCTGGTGGTGCCGGGGTTCACGGGCTGACGCGGGACATGGCCCGCGTGATCGCGGCACCGGCGTCCCTGGAGATCACCGCCGGACTGGAATCACGGCCGACTCGAGTCGGCTTCAGCGGGCGTCCTGTCCCGTCTGTTCCTGGTGGCCGTGGCGGGTGTCGAGGGCCTCCTCCCGGAAGAGGCCGAGGTGGCGCATGGTGGGGAAGTCGTTGAACGAGAACAGGACGGCGTCGTGTGTGGGGTCCTCGTTGGAGTGTTCGTGCCATGCCCAGGAGGGGACGCAGAAGATGTCCCCGGCCTGCCACCTCAGGCGCTGACCGGCTACGACGCAGTGGCCTCGGCCGTGGACGGCGTGGTAGACGACGGAGCCGGTGTGGCGGTGGGCGCGGGTGTGCTCGCCGGGGCGCAGGAGCTGGAGGTGGGCGGCGAGGGTCGGCGTGACCGGTCCGCCGGTGGCGGGGTTGACGCATTCCATGAGGGTTCCGTCGTACGGGGAGCCTCTCCTGGCCTCCGCGCAGGCCAGCAGCGCGCCGTAGGTCTTGCGCCAGGGGTAGAGGAGCAGGGGGCTCAGGGAGCTGTCACGGCGGCCGTCGGGTTGGAGGATGCCGCTGCCGTACTCCAGGAGGGAGGAGTTGACCGGATGGCCGCGTGCCTGGTGGCGCTCGGGGTGGAGTTCGAAGAAGTTCGCGTCAAGGGTGTTGACGAGGGGGTCGTCGGTGCCGTCCTGCCAGATGACAGGGGTGTCGCCGGAGTCGGTGCCGTGTTCGTGCCAGGTGCCGCCGGGTGTGATGACGATGTCTTTGGGACGGACTTCTAGGCGCTCGCCGTTGACGACGGTCCATGCCCCGTGGCCTTCGACGACGAACCGCAGCGCGGATGCGGCGTGGCGGTGTGCGGTCATGGATTCGGAGGGGTTCTGGAGCTGGAGGCCGCTGTAGAGGTGGCCGACGGTGGCCGGGCTGCCGTGCGGCGAGTTCACCGTGGCCGTCGTCGTGTCGCCGGGGTTGATGAGGGAGATGACGCGCAGAGCCGCGTCGTCGGCGCGCGCGTACCCGATGGACTCCAGGGCCAGTGGGCGTAGTTCCGCGTATTTCCACAGGGCAGGCAGCGAAGGGGGCCGAGGGGACCAGGGGCCGTCGCCGGTGTTCCAGCGGGGCTCCGCGCCGAGCTTGGCCAGACGCTGACGCAGACTCTCCCGTCCGGCGGTATGGGCAGAGGCGTCCATCGTGGTCATTCCTTTCGTCAGGACTGGGGTCGTCAGGACTGGGGCTTTGCGTGGTGGTCCGCGGAGTGCTGGGCGAGGAGTCGGTCCTGGCAGTCGGCGGCCACGGTGTTCAGGAGGTTCCACAGGTGTTCGATGTCGTCCCTGGTCGTCTGGATGTTGCCGATGGAGACACGCAGGACGTAGCCGCTGGTGGTGACGGCGTGGGAGATGAGCGCGGTGCGGGAGGCGGTGACGGCGTGGAGGATCTCCTCGTTGAGGGTGTCGGTCCACTGGCTGCGTTCGGCGGTCGACATGGCGGGGTGCGGCCATCGGTCGGGCTGGTAGCGCAGACAGACCAGGGGCAGGACGGACGGGGCCGGCAGGTCCCAGGACGGGTGCCGCTCCGCCTGGGCGCGCAGCCAGTCGGCGAGTTCCACGCTGTGGGTGAGGCGCTCGGCGAGGCCGGTGCGGCCGAAGGTGCGGATGGTCCACCAGATCTTCAGAGCACGGAACTGGCGGCCCAGTTGGAGGCTGTGGTTCATGTAGTCGACGGCTCCCGCGTCGTCGGGCACGCGCAGGTATTCGGGGACCAGGCGGAAGGTGTTCTCGAGCGCCCGGGGGTGTCTGCAGTACAGGGCGCTGGCTTCCATGGGGCAGAAGAGGACCTTGTGCGCGTTGACCACCATCGAGTCCGCCACCCGCAGGTTCTCCAGGTGGGGACGGAGGGTGTCGGCCAGCCTCCACAGCCCGCCATAGGCGGCGTCCACGTGGAGCCAGACGCCGAAGGCGCGGCACACCTGGGCGATCTGCGGCAGTGGGTCGATCGCCCCGGTCGCCGTGGTGCCGACGGTCGCGACGACAGCGAAGGGCCGCATGCCGTGGTCGATGTCGTGGCGGATGGCGCGTTCCAGCGCGGCCGGCGGCATCCGGCCGTCGTCGCCGGTGGCCAGGAGTACGACATTGTCGGTGCCGACGCCGAGGGCGATGGCGGCCTTCTCCACGGAGCTGTGGGCCTGGTCCGATGTGTACAGGCGCAGTCGGGGGCCGCCCGCCATGCCGCCTTCGCGCACCTTCAGGCCGGTGAGGGCGTCGCGGGCCGCGGCGAGAGCGTAGAAGGTGGCGAGTGAGGCGCCGGTGACCAGGACGGCGTCCGCGTCCGGTGGGTAGCCGGTCATCTCGGCGATCCAGGCGAGAACGGTCTTCTCGACGGCCGCGGCGGCGGGTGCGCTCTGCCAGAGCATGCCGTTCACGTTCAAGGTGGCGGTGAGGAGTTCACCGAGGATGCCCGGGCCGCTCGTGCTGTGGCTGAAGTAGGCGTGGAAGGAGGGGTGATGCCACTGGGTCAGATGCGGCACGACCTTGGCCCAGGTGTCATCCAGGACGTCGAGGAAGGGTTCGGGGTGCTCCGGCACCGGACCGGTGAACATCTCCAGGAGCGCGTCGGCGCCGATGGCGGTGGTGACGGGTTGTTCGCGTATCGACTCCAGGTGCGTTCTGATACGGGCGAGGAGGGCGCGGCCGTTGTGTTCGAGTTCGGCCGGTTCCCAGTCTCCCCGGGGGGACGGTGTCGCCGTCATCGTGCGGGCTCCTTCGTCCGTTCAGTGCCCGGGGTGGTCGTCGTCGACGTCGACGTCGAGTTCCGTCAGGATCTCGATGTGGCGCGGCCGCGAGCAGCGGCGTGCGTAGAAGTCCTGGAGGTTCGCTTCCTCGGCGCTCCGGAGCCGGTCGTGGGAGGCGCGGTCCGACCACGGGTAGACCATGAGGACCTGGGAGGGCTCGGCGGCCCTCTGGTAGAAGCGGGCGTGGCCCGACCAGCCGGAATTCCCGTGGGCGGCGGGGCCGGTGAGGTCGTCCATCTCCTGCATGGCGTACAGGGCGTCGCCGGTCGCTTCGTCGTTGAGGTACCACGTCTCGATCACTGTGATCATGATGTTTCGGCCTCCTGCTGCCGGTCGAAGAACTCCTGGAGCTGTGATGTGCCGCCGGGCACGAAGCGTTCGCAGATGAGCATGTGCTGCCTGCGGTTGCGGGCCTGGGCCTTGAACAGGGCCTGCGCCTCTTGGACCACCGTCGAGGGGATCACGCCCGCGGCCGCCTCTTGGCGGATCCGGGTCCGCACGGTGCGCACGCGCTCCACCATGTGCGTGTGGTCCCGGTTGGATTCGCCGGAGAATCCGGGGCTGAGCATCGGCGGTGCCATGGAGGGGCGGATCAACTCGGTGTACTGCCGGGTGGGGAAGTCCGCCGCGTAGCGCATGGCGGCGCTCGCCGCGTCGTAGAGCACGGTCAGGCGGCGCAGCAGCGTCACGGCGTGCGGCCAGGCGCGGGTGTCCAGGGCGTGGGGCACTTCGGCGAGCAGGCTGTTCATGGCGATCAGCTGGACGTGGAAGAGGTGATGTCCCAGCTTCCACCGCAGTACGGCCCGCGCCTGGCCAGGTGTGGGCACGGCGCCGCCGGGGCAGCCGCTCACCGGCTGTCCGGCCTCTCGGCGCCGTCCTCATCGGCTGCCGTCGCCGAGCGGTCCGGGGTGGTGGCTGCTGTTGCCCAGCGGTCCAGGGTGGTCTGCGTCAGGACGAGGAATCCCTTCAGCAGATCCCTCTCGTCGCGGTCGTCCAGGCCGCCGCCGTTCTCGCGGAGGTCGTCGAGGACCTTCTGGGTGAGGGTGACGCAGGTCCTCGACCACTCCTGGAGCCCGCCGGGCACTCGGTCGATACGGAAGTAGCGGTCGTACTCCTGAGGGCCCGACGCGCCGGTCACGGGGTCGGGGACCAGGCTCTCGGGTGGGAGGGAA
This sequence comes from Streptomyces sp. NPDC040610, assembly GCF_055594065.1. Lineage (NCBI taxonomy): Bacteria > Bacillati > Actinomycetota > Actinomycetes > Kitasatosporales > Streptomycetaceae > Streptomyces > Streptomyces sp. NPDC040610. The sequence continues at coordinate 94,692 of NZ_JBVIXA010000020.1, forward strand.
ATGGTGGCGATGATCCCGAAGTCCGGCTGCTCCGTGTTCCTCTCGCAGGGCATGACTGCCTCACCTCATCCGCTGGATGGTGGGCCGCGTCCGGTGTGGTGCGGCTCCGCTCGAAAGGCTGCCGGGCGGCGGATGGGCCCACCAGTGCCGAAGGATGACAACCAATGGCACCCGGTGGAGGGCGTCTCGGAGGTCAGGGCGCGGTTTGCGCGAATCCGTCGGGGACGAGGGCGTCGAGGCAGGCGCGGACGGGAGGGCTCTGTCTGCCGCCGCGCCGGACGAGCTGCACCTCGCGCCGCAGAGCGGGGCGCAGTGCCAGGAACCGCACGCCGGGGGGCGCTGGGCTTTGCGCCATGGACGGGACCAGAGCCGCCGTCAGATGGGCTGCGACCAGGGCGAGTTGGGTGGTGTAGTCGGCGACGAGGTAACGGATCTCCGGCTCGATCCCGTGACCGCGCAGGGCCTGCACCAGGGCTTCGTACGATTCGGTGCCTTGCGGGCAGCTGGCCCAGTTCAGGCCTTCCAGCTCGTGCGCCTCCAGGGCGGGGCGGTCGGCCAGCGGGTGCCGCTCGCCGACGGCCACGCACACGTCCTCGGTGCGCAGGGTCCGCACCGTGACTCCGGCGGGCAGCCGGACGGGGCGGTTGCTCCAGCTCTCCACCAGCAGCAGATCGAGGTCGTCCGTCAGGAGGGCGGGCATCATGTCGAGGACCTCGCCGTCCTTGACCATCGGTGTGAGCCGGGGGTGCTGTGCGGTCAGCGAGGCCAGCACGTCGGGGAGGAGGGCGCGGATCGCGCTGCTGACCGCGCCGATCCTCAAGGGGCCGACGACCTCGTCGTCCAGGTCGGCCAGATCGGCCTCGGCCGCGGCCACCTCCGCCATGACCGCGGCCGCGTGCGCGGCCAGCAGACGTCCGGCGTGGGTGAGCCGGACGCCGCGCCCGTGTGGTTCCAGCAGCTGGTGGCCTGCTTCCTTCTCCAGTCGGCTGAGCTGCTGGGAGACCCCCGAAGGCGTCACATGAAGCGCCTGTGCCGCTCGCGCGATGGACCCGTGGGCGAAGACCGCTGCCAGAGCACGCAGCCGTTCAAGATTGATCACATAACCCATGCTACCGAATACTGCTGACAAAACATCGCTTTTCCTTATCATTTGCGTGGTTCACAGTGGTCAGCATGGATACCGGAAAGGCGACCGCACCCCACCCGCGGCAGACCACGCACCACCGCACCGGACCGGCCGGCGGCACGAGTCCGGTACTGATGATGATCATCGGAGGGCTGTGCATCGCCTCCTCCGCCGTGTTCGTGAAGCTGTCCGGAACCAGCGCGGGCACGGCCGCGTTCCTGCGGTGCGCCATCGCCCTGACGGTCCTCGGCCCCCTCGCCGTCCGCGAGTACAACCGCCTCGGCGGCCGCCCCTTCCAGCTCCTGGCGAGCGACGCCGCGGCGGGACTGCTCCTGGGCATCGACTACGTCCTGTGGGCCGCGGCCATCCAGCAGGTGGGCGCCTCCATCGCGACCGTCCTCATCAACATCCAGGTCATCGTCTTCCCCCTGCTGGCCCGGGCGTTCTCCAAGACGCCCCTCACCCGGCGCTTCCTGCTGACCGTCCCGTTCATGCTCACCGGCGTGGCTCTCGCCAGCGGGGCCGTCGGCGCGCCCCAGGAGGCGAGCGATCCGCTGCGCGGGGCGCTCTACGGGAGCATCGCCGGATGCGCGTACGCCGGCTACCTCTATCTCATCCGTCTCGGAGGCGGACACCAGCACACCGTCCACCCCGTCTTCACCTCCACGCTCACCGCCGCGATCGCCGCGGCCGTCTTCGGCGGACTCTGGACCGGCATCGACCTGCCCACCACCCCGAGCGCCTGGGGCTGGCTCGCCGCCCTGGCCCTCATCGGCCAGGTCGCCGCCTGGCTGATCATCACGCCCGCCCTGCCCCGGCTCAGCCCCAACACCGCCGCCGCCCTGCTCCTGCTGCACCCCGTCATGGCCATGGGACTCGGCATCGCGATCGGTGAACGTCCCGCGCCCTTGCAGTACGTCGGCTGCGCCCTCGTCGTCACCGCGGTGTGGCACGCGCAGAACCATCCCCGCGCACGGGCGCCCCGGCCCCGGTCGCGCTGAGCCGGGCCGCCCCGCCCGCCGAGGAGCCGCTCAGGGAGCCGGGGATTCGGGCTCCGCCTCGTCGGCGGGTGCGAGTCCGGCCTCGAAGGCCATCCGGGCCGCCTGGACCCGGTTGGCGGCGCCGATCTTCGCCATCATCCGGCTGACGTGCCCCTTCACCGTCCCCTCCCCCATGTGGAGGGCCGCGGCGATCTCCGCGTTCGGCAGGCCGCGGGCGAGCAGCACCAGAACCTGCCGTTCCCGGCCGGTCAGGCGCTCCAGCTCCTTCGCGTGCCGCTGCTCGGCGGCGGGGGCGACGGGCCGGGCACGCCGGGCGTCGATGACGGAGCGGGTGACGGCCGGGGACAGGACCGCGTCGCCGCGCGCCACGATCCGGATGCCCTCGACGAGGTCCTTGGGCGGGGTGTCCTTGAGGAGGAAGCCCGCCGCCCCCGCGCGCAGCGCCTCGTCGATGTAGTCGTCGACGGCGAAGGTGGTCAGAACGATCACGGTGGGCGGCGACGGCAGCGCGCCGATCGCCCTGGCCGCCGCGATGCCGTCGGTGCCGGGCATACGGATGTCGAGGAGGACGACGTCGGGGGCGAGTTCACGCGCGGCCGTCACGGCGGCGTCGCCGTCCTCGACCACTCCCACGACGTCGATGTCGTCCTGCAGGCCGAGGATGAGTTCCAGTCCACTGCGGATGAGCGCCTCGTCGTCGGCGATGAGTACGCGGATCATGGCTCGGTCTCCGTGCTGGGCGGCTGCCGCAGGCCGGTGAGGGGCGGCAGGGGAATCAGTGCTTCGATGCGGAAACCGCCGTCGGGGGTCGGGGCGGCCTGGAGGGTTCCTCTCAGGAGCGTGACACGCTCGCGCATGCCCAGCAGGCCGTGGCCGCCCGCGGGCAGCGTCGTCGGACTGTCGGCGCGCGGACCGGGAGGAAGGTTGACGACCCGTACGGTGAGCCGGTGCTCGGCGCGGATGATGTCCACGGTCGTCGCGGCGCCGGGCGCGTGCTTGACGACGTTGGTGAGGGCTTCCTGGACCACCCGGTAGACGGTCCGTCCGTACTGCGGCTCCAGCGAGGCGAGGCCGCCCTCCTGGTGCAGCCGCACCGCCAGGCCGCTCTCCCTGGCGTGGGCCAGCAGCGCGGGGAGGTCCTCCACGGTCGGCAGCGGCATCCGCTCACCCCGTCCCGTGTCCTTGAGCAGTCCGAGCGCGGTGCGCAGCTCGCCCAGGACGCCCCGGCCGAGCGCCTGCAGCGTCAGTGCCTCTTCGACGGCCCACTCGGCCCGGCGGTTCTCCGCCGCCATCTGCAGGGCGCCCGCCCGGAACACCATGTGACTCACCCCGTGAGCGACCACGTCGTGCATCTCCCGGCCGATCCGGCGGCGCTCCTGCGCCGTGGCCCGCTCGTCGAGGAGCACGCGTTCACGCTCCATGTACTCCAGCCGCTCCTGCCGCCCGGCGATGAAGAGTCCCAGCAGCAGGGGGGTCACGGAGAACACGATGTAGTGCGGGAAGAGCTGGGCCATCGTCGACCCGTGCCCGTACCAGTACACCAGAGCGTGCGAGACGCCGGACGCCGCCAGGACCGCGCCCTGCATCCTCCGTGAGCGGACGCTGGTCCCGACGGTGAACATGGCCACGGCCTCGGCGGCGGGGTAGAAACTGACCAGGTCGGCCGCGACGGCAAGGACGGCGACCGCGAGGGGCCAACGCCTGCGCAGCAGGAGCAGGGCACTCAGCGCGATCCACACCGCGACATCGCCCCAGCGCGCCCCGTCCAACCGCCAGTCCCCGGCGGACCGCAGGAGCAGGTCCCGCACCTGGTACACGGCCGCGCCCAGGGCCAGGACGACGTCGCACAGCCGGATCCGCCAGCGGCCGCCACAGCCGTTCACTGAGGGGTCCTCCCTCCGCCCGCGCTCCGGCAGGCCGGACACGATGAACCATCGATGAGAGCCACCACCGACCACCGACCGACAAATCAAGACAAAAGGGTCAGGAGTCCCGGCTGTGTCGACCGTAACGTTGGAACGCGCCCTCCACCCCCTCACACGGGAAGGCCGATCATGTCCACCGCCCGCTTCGACCTGCCCGCCACCGCCCGTGAAGTGGCCCCCGCCCGCCGTCGCGTGCTGCGGCAGCTACGGGCCTGGGAGTCCGCCCTCGACGACGTGACGGCCGCGGACGTCGAGCTCGTCGTCTCCGAACTCGTCACCAACGCCGTACTGCACTCCGGAGGAAGCCGCGTAGGCGTCGCCCTGCACGTCAGCGGGAAACCGGGCCACCGCCGACTCCGGATCGACGTGTCCGACCACGGCGACCTCGCCCACGGCCGCCGACGGACGCCCGCGCACGCCGAACAGGAGTCAGGCAGGGGACTCGCCCTTGTCGAAGCCCTGGCCGTCCGCAGCGGTGCGACGTGCACCGAGGACGGCAAGGACTGCTGGGCCGAACTGACGATCCCCTGCCGGAGCGACCCGGAGCGGTGAGCACGGGCGGGGGGAGCCACCGGCTTCGCCCGTGGGAACGCCATCGCCACCGAGAGGCGGTCAGGGACAGTCGCCCCGCCCTGCGGGCCGACCCGCGAACCGTGCTGTCAGCCAGGCCACGGCCGGCGGTCCGCCCACCAGGTACCCCCCGAAGTGGTCGACCAGAGGCATGGTCAGGGTGTCGACGGGGACGCCCTTGCGGCAGTAGGCCGTCCGCAGAATCTGCACGCCCGCGGAGGAGACGATCTGATCGGCGGTCCCGTGGTAGACGAAGAGGGGCATGTCGGGCTTCCTGTGCCCGTACTCGACCTCCTTGAACTTCGCCTTCCAGCGAGGGTCTTGCAGAGGGCTGCGGCTGAACGCGTCCTCGAACCGCAGGAACGGGAATCCGAAGACGAGGTCGAGCAGTCCGGAGCGGTCGATCCGTCGGTACAACTCACGGCCCTTCGCCGTCATCAGCTCGTCGTAGGGCAGTTCGGGATAGGCGTTGTGGAAGCCCTGGATGGTGGCCAGCGATACGCCGAAGACCGGTGTGCCCTCCTCGTAGCGCAGCAGCGCCTCCAGGTTCTTGATCGCGCTGCCGCCCACAGCGGTGCCCACGACCTTCAGATCCGGTGCGTAGTCAGGGTGGAGCTCCGCCGCCGCCAGCGCGGCGACACCGCCTTCCGAGTATCCCCACAGGCCCACCGGGGTGGTGGGCGCCAGCCCGGTACCGGGCAGTCGCTGCGCCGCTCGTGCCGAGTCCAGCGCCTGACGGCCGAGGGCCGGTGGTACGAGGTAGACGTGTCTGCCGTCCTGACCGGCACCTTGATAGTCGGTCATGGCGAAGGCCCAGCCCAGGCCGAGCGCGGGCGGCAGGGAGCCGATCTCCTCGTACTCCGTGCCCAGGCGGAGTTGGTACCCCAGCATGCTGTTCGCGGCCTGGCCCTGTGTCCCGGGCGGATAGGCGACCAGCGGCCGGTTCCCCGTATGCGGCAGGGCGGGCACGATCACTGTGCCCGACACGGCGATCCGTTCACCGGTCGCCGATTCGGTCAGGTACAGCATCTGCCAGGCGTGCACCGGGAAGGGCAGCGGCCCGAGTTTCACCGTGGACTTCCGGTAACGGATCACGTCTCCCGGCTCGCCCTGGGGAAGCGGTACGGGCGGCCGGTAGAAGGCGTCCCGTGCCGGCGGGACCGGCGCCTGTCCGGCGACCGAAGGAAACTCTTCAGGGACGAGCGACGAGACGGCCGGTCCGCTCTCTCGCGCGGGAGCGGCGGCCTGCCCGGCGGCGGGCGACGTCACGGTGAAGGCGAAGAAGCTGATGGCAGCCGCGAGGACCACAACCCACCGATGGTGGCCCGGCTTCGCCAAAGGGGACATCGAACGCTCCGATTCGCCGGTGAGCCACTCCTGCACCCCCGATCCTGGGTTCCTCGCGGCGCGGGCCGCCACCCGGCAGGACCGTACGAGCGAGACCGGCGCTTCCCCAGGGCCACGGCCCTGCCCTCACGCCGGGCGCAGGCCGTCGAGCAGCAGATCCCCGAGTTCGGAGCAGGCGTCTCCCGCGGAGAGGCCGGTCTTCTCCAGGAGCGCGCCGGACTGGACCGCGTCGATGACCACACCCACCACCTGGGCGGCGAAATGGCCGTTGAGCTCGCGGAAGGCGCCGACCCGCACGCCCGCGTCGACCAGATCGCGGACGCGCTGCGCCGCGGCCGCCGAGTTCTGGCGGTAGATGTGCGCGGTGGGTTCGTAGCCGACCATGTCGTCGTAGAAGGCGTGGGAGTGCCGTCGCATGGCGGTGCCGACACCCGCGAGGTAGGTACGGATCCGCTGCCGGGGGTCGGCCTCGGCCTCGATGGCCCGTTCGATCTCCGCCGTGGCCTCTTTGAAGAAGGTGCGCGTGACGGCCAGTACCAGCTGTTCCTTGGTGGCGGCCAGGCTGTACAGCGTCGCCTTCGAGCAACCCAGCCGCTGGGCGAGGTCGTCCATCGTCACCGTGGTGAAGCCCTCGGCCAGGATGACCGCCTCGGCCTTGCGCAGCAGATCCTCCCGGCGCGCGGTGTCCACGACTCTGCGACGTGGCGTCCGACGGGGGCGCCGGTCGCGCATCTCGGGTGTGGCCGTCACGGGGCCAGTCTGGCACGGCCCGATCCAGGACTGCCGGTGCCGCCACCGGTCGGGCTGCGTCCCGTCGGCCCCCGTGGGACAATTAGGACAGTACTTCCGTACTCCGAAAAGTACCCTGGAGTTGTCATGACCGACCTTCAAAGGGTGACGTCACAGCTGATCAGCGAGTACTCCGGCGCCGACGCGGATGTGGCCTGGCTGCTCTGCGACCGGCATCCGTCCGACGCGCCGGCCTTCACCGTGATCGCGGAAGACCTCACGGCCCGTGAGGTCACCTTCGGAGAGCTGCGAAGACGCTCGACGGAGTGCGCGGCGGCCCTGTCCGGGCTGGGTGTGGGCGCCGGAGACCGGGTCGCCACACTCATGGGGAAGAGCGTCGACCTCGTCTCCGTGCTGCTGGGCATCTGGCGGCTCGGCGCGGTCTACGTACCGCTGTTCACCGCTTTCGGCCCCCAGGCCATCGGCACCCGCATGGCCCGGAGCCAGGCGCGCGTCATCGTCACGGACGCCGAGCATCGCACCAAGCTCCGGCCCGGCCCGGACCTGCCCGCCGAGCGCCCCTGGCTCACCGTGACCGCCGCGGACGAGGTGGGTCCCGGCGAGTACGACCTGGCCGCACTGCGACGAGCCGCGGACCCGGCGGCCCTTCCGGAGCGCCCCAGGGGCGGCGGCCGTCCGCTGATCCACATGTTCACCTCCGGCACCACCGGCGCCCCCAAGAGTGTCGTCCAACCCGTCGCGCACATCGCCACCTGGCTGAACTACCTCGAACACGGCCTGGGCCTCACCCGCGACGACGTCTACTGGTGCGCGGCTGGGCCTACGGCCTTTCCAACGCGGTGGGCGGACCACTGGCGGCCGGGCTCCACAGTGTGCTGCTGTCCGGCCCCTTCGACACGGCCAGAACCTGGTCCGTCCTGAGGGACCAGGCGGTGACGAACTTCGCCGCGGCCCCGACGGTCTACCGCGCGCTGCGCGCCTCCGGCCCCGTTCCTGACGGAGTACGACTGCGCTGCGCCTCCAGCGCCGGGGAACCCCTGACCCCGGAGGTCTCCGCCTGGGCCCGGCGCGAGCTCGGCGTCCGCGTGCGCGACCACTTCGGGCAGACCGAGCTGGGCATGGTGCTCGCCGACTGCTGGCATCCGGCGCTGGCCCGGCCGGTCAAACCGCGTTCCATGGGCCGCTGTCTGCCCGGCTGGCAGCTGAAGGTGCTGGACCGCGTGTCCGACGAGCCGGTCGAGGCCGGAGTCGTGGGGCGCATCGCGGTCGACGTGCGCAACAGCCCTCTGATGACCTTCGACGGCTACCAGGGCGCGGAGCACCGCACGGAGAGGTTCACCGCGGACGGCACGGCCTACCTCACCGGCGATCTGGGGCACATGGACGACGACGGCGACTTCTTCTTCGCCGCACGCGACGACGACGTGATCCTCATGGCCGGCTACCGCATCGGCCCCTTCGACGTCGAGTCCGTGCTGCTGCAGCACCCCGGCGTCGCCGAATGCGCGGCCGTCGGCGCGCCGGACGAGGTGCGCGGCGAAGTCCTGGAGGTCTACGTCGTGCCCGGCGCGGACACCACCGGCACCCCCGAACTGGGCGCGGAGCTCCAGGAGTGGGTGAAGCAGCGGTACGCGGCCCACGCCTATCCCCGCGCCGTGCACTTCCTCGACAGCCTGCCCAAGACCCCCAGCGGCAAGATCCAGCGCAGCGTCCTGCGGCGCCGACGCGCCCCGCACGGCGCCGGCAGGGAGGTGACGACGTGAACGACTGTCTCCTCGTACAGCAGCGCGGCGCGGTGCGCTGGCTCCGCCTGAACAGGCCGCACCGGCGCAACGCCCTCGACCCCACGCTCATCGAAGGCCTCGACCGGGCTCTTCGTCAGGCCGAAGCCGATGCGGGCACCGCGGTCCTGGCGATCGCCGGGCAGGGGCGGAGCTTCTGCGCCGGGGCGGACCTGGGCCACCTGGCGGACGTCGCCGCGTCGGGGCACCACCCCATGGCGTTCCTCTCCCAGGTGTCGGCGCTCCTCACGCGGATCGAGACCTCGCGTCTTCCCGTCGTCGCCGCGATCCACGGACACGCGGTCGCCGGAGGACTGGAACTGGCCCTCGCCTGCGACGTGGTGGTCGCCGCGGACGACGCGCTGATCGGCGACGGCCATGTGCGCAACCAGCTGCTCCCGGCGGGAGGCGCGAGCGTCCGGCTGCCCCGCCGTCTGGGTGCCAACGCGGCCCGCTATCTGATGCTGACGGGGCGGCTGGTTCCCGCCCGGGAGGCCCTGTTCGGCGGCTGGCTCCACGCGACCGTTCCCGCCGCCCGTCTGGAGAGCGCCGTCCAGGACGTCGCCGAAGAATTGGCGGCAGCGGCAGGGCCCGCCCAGGCCCGTGTCAAACAACTGCTGGGCGACACCGAGTCCGTCCCCGCCGGAGCGGGGACGGAAGCCGAACTGGCCACGTTCGCCGCGCACTGGGACTCCGTCCCCGTCGCCGACACGCTGCGCGCCTTCCTGGGCGGCCACGCGGAGGTGCCCCGACCGTGAACAGATACCAGGACCAGATCGTCGCGATCACCGGAGCCGCTCAAGGGCTCGGGCTGGCCATGGCGGAGCGCTTCGCCGCCGAGGGCGCCACCGTGGCGCTGGCCGACCGCGACGGGCCCGCCGTCGCCAAGGCCGCGGCCGGGCTCTCCCGTCCAGGGCGGGCCGCCGAGGTGGACGTGTCCTCCTCGTCCGAGGTCACCGACTGGATCGCGGACGTCGACGGGGCCCACGGCCGCATCGACGTACTCGTCAACAACGCGGGCATCATCCGTGACAACCGGGCCGAGAACATCAGCGACGAGGACTGGGACGACGTCCTGGGCGTGAACGCGACAGGGGTCTTCTACGGAATCCGGGCCGTCCTCCCCGTCATGCGACGCCGCCGCTACGGCCGCGTCCTGTCGTTCTCCTCGATGTCGTGGCGCGGCAACTTCGGCCAGGCCAACTACGTCGCGGCGAAGGCCGGTGTGGTCGGGCTGACCCGCGCCCTGGCGCTGGAGACGGCACGGCAGGGCATCACCGTCAACGCGATCGCGCCCGGCCTCATCGAGACTCCCATGCTGGCCTCGATGGACGACCGGGCCCGCGACACGCTCACGGCCAGGATCCCCATGCGTCACACCGGCGCCTCCACCGACATCGCCGAAGCCGCCGTGTTCCTGTGCTCGCCGGGCGCCCGCTACATCACCGGCGTGGTGCTCGACGTCGACGGAGGCATCGGCATCGGCTCCTCCATCCACTAAGCCGACGCATCTGAGCCGTATCCGCCCTCGCTGAACCGCTCGTACACCGCGGGCGCGTCGGCCAGAGCGAAGGCTTCGGCGACACGCAGCGTCAGCCGCCCTGCGTCGACCTCCGACACCAGAGCGGCCAGCCGCTGTCCGTCGGGGGCCTGCTGCACCGTAGCGAGTGGCGACGGCGCAGAAGCCCCTGATCCGGGTGATGGCTCGTTCGACGGTGTTGGGTTTCTTGTGTCGCTCGCCGTCGCCACGACGGCGCGGCATCCGTCATCGGCCAGGTACCAAGAGGAGGTCCCGGGGGCGAATGGCAGCGGAGTTCCATCCGGTCGGATGGTTCAGGTCCAGCCGGAAGGCGGATGGCCCCGAGCGGCCACTTCCACAATGATCACGAAAGCCAGGCAGGGCGGCGCCCAGCACGCATTCGAACCGTGCACTTCGTCCGGCACGAGGGAATCTGGGGGCATGAAGTCTGCAATGCACTCATGCCCGTTACCCACCTACATCCCAGAGAGAATTACCTGTCAAGAGATGAAGCGTTCACCGAACAGCAGACCCAGAATGCTTGGCGCTGCCGTTGGAGCCGCGACGTTAGCCGAGGACGGAAAGAACATCTTCCCGGAGACTGGAAAGTCTCTGAGCGCCGCTGAAATCGCAGAATTCGAGCCGCCCGCCGCCGCGCCCTCCGACGCGCCGGAGGAGGTGGAGACGCCCGAAGAGACCGATGTGGATCCGGAAGCAGGGCCGACCAAACCCGCAGTTCAGCTTGCTCCTGCTGGATGATGAAAGGCGAAGGGACCGGTCCGTCCGGGCCGGCCGCGGCCTTCGCGTCGGTGAGCGGAAGGAGCCACTTCAGTGCTTCACGGGGCTGGTCCTGATGCAGCAAGGACAGGCCCGTACAGAGCCTGAGACGCATGTCGTCGAGGTCCCTGACCGGGAGACCGTCCGCCACGGCGGGCTGCCCGTGACTGTTGCTCAGCTCGTGGCCCGCCCGCTCCAGGAGCCCGACGCCGGACGACTTCTCTCCCCTACGGGACAAGGCCAGCGCTTCCCAGCTGTCCACCAGCGCCGCCAGACGCGGAGGAAGCTCCGGCGCGGCGCTCCGTGCGGCGCCCAGTACCGACAGGGCGTCTTTCGGTGTCCCGGCCACGGCATGGAGCCCGCCCAGATCCGCCAGGCAGACGACGCTCTGGCGCCACGCCCCGACGGCGGTCGCGGCCCGCAGCGCGGCCAGGCTGTGAGATTCCGCGGTGGCGAAGTCGCCCAGGCACGTACTGAGGCAGGCGCAGAGTCGGCCGGTCCGCGCCACAAGGTAGAGCAGCCGCGCACCGGCCCGCCGGTCGTAGCCCGCGCCGGTGAGCAGTCCGGTGACCAGCCGGTACTCCGCACGTGCGGCGTGGTAGAAGGCACCCGGCGTGGCCGGGGAGCCCGCCTCCTGCCGCTCCAGGGCCCCTACCCGGCTTTCGATCCAGTCCAGCGATTCGGGCGGAACGGCATGGCCGTCGTGGGTGGGTGCCGGTCGCGGGTGCTCCAGAGCGGCCAGCGCCTCCTTGAGCTGCGCCTGGAGCGCCGAGCCTCTCAACGCGAGGACCAGCGGGAAGGCACCCCCGTCGTCGGCGATACCGGCGACATCACGCGCGGCGTCGACCGCGCCCTGCGGAGACCAAGGCCCGTCGGCCGCTGACCGTCCCGGGGCGGCCGCCGTCAGCCACATCGGCCACCCGAGACGCAGCACCTCGGCTTCGGCCACACCGTGGATGCGCGCGATGGCGAGCTGCGCGGTCGGCGACGGCACGGTCCGCCCCGATTCCCAGCGCGACACCTTCTCCCGGCGCGCGACCAGGGGCCCGAACCCCATCGCCGCGTGGGTATCGGCGACCACCTGCGCGTAGGCGGCATGCGACAGGCCGACGGACGCCCGCAGGACCGCCAGTGGATGCTGTGCCACGCCCATCACGCGCACTCCGTAGAGGGGGAACTGTCCCAGATTGTCGACAACCCCAGCGTAGGGCGCCGTGCGTAACCGCGCAGAGCCGCACGGTTCGCCGCTGCCAGCGCCTCGAAGGCGTACCCACGTACGATCCGGGAAGCCCGACGAGGGCGGGAACACACAGCCTGCTGTCCGCCACAATCAGAGAAACCTGCGTGTGCCGGGCGACTGCGAGCACCTTGCTGCGCCACGAGCCGCGGCTTGCGCCACACCTGCTCAGCTCAGCGCACCCCCCCCGCGGCTTCAGCGCCACCGGCGGCAGCTCAGGGGCAGGCAACGGCGCCCCGTCGCACCCCTTCACCTCACCGAACCGAGACCCCGTCATCCAATCCGCCCGCGCCCGCTCAAGGAAACGGCGAGCGGGCGCACACCGACGTGCACCGGGGCCGGGGCGACAGCGGGCGGTGCACTCATCAACGAGTGGCGGTGAACAGGACGTTCAATCCATTCCCTAGATCCACGCCCTCCTTGGGGAGTGTCTCGTCGGCGAGCTGATTGCAGCGGTCGATCTCTGGCATATACGTCTCCGCCCAGGCCCTCAAGGCAGAGAGCGGGCCTTGAGGGACAGGCCACATAGCCCTGACCGCAGGCGAGTTGACGCACGACGGCTCTTCGGGGCTCGTGCGGCACCTCGTCAACGCGCCCCGTCGTCCCGAACGGTCCGGACCGCAGATCACCAAGGCTCACCCTCCGATCGCTACAGAAGACGGTTTACTTCACCGCATCGAGGGCACGGGAGCACATCTCCCAGCCTCACCATCTTAACGGTCCACTTCTTTCCACAGTCTCCGCATTTGACGAATCTTGCCCCGCAGTCGCCGCACTTGAAAAAGGCTGCATCCTCGTCGTATGCCAACTCGCCGTATACCCTCTTTACCCATCGCCATGGTGACGCCAAGTCAGAAATCGCCACTGCTGCATTTACCAGATCTCCGCCATCTGTATTCTTGGACTTGCATGCAGGGCATTTCATTGGCAGCCTCCCCCATCACTGCTCCAGCCACAATATCCATTACCGCTCGCCGTGTACGGAAGTCTCCGCGATCTGGTGTGCTGCGCGTCGAAAGCCCGGGGCGAGTCCGTGGTGCGTCATGGCCCGCAGGTCCTGGCCTGCTCACAGGCCCCCGCCGTCGGCGAGACTGCCCACCTTGCCGGACCTCACAGTTCGACGCCGAGCCCGGTGCGACGGTCACCTCCAGCGCCATGCGCCACCGCGAACCTCCTCGTCCCAGGACCGAACGCCCGAGGTCGGGACCATCGGCCCCTTCAGCCGCGGGCTCGGCATGACGAGGCTCGGAGCACTCCCGCGTACCCCAAGACCACGGAGGTCTCCCTGATGCGACCCGTCACCGCCGGTCTGGACGGCTCCCCCGAAAGCCTGACCGCCGCAGAATGGGCCGCGCGCGAGGCCCAGCGCCGTGGCCTTCCCCTGCGGCTGGTGCCGACCTGGATCTGACGTCAGCAGGACGTGCCCGTCACGGAGGATCTGGACACCCAGAAGCACTGGGCCCTGAGCGTCCTGGAGGAGGCAAAGGACCTGGTGTGCGACCGGCATCCGGGCCTGACCGTCAGCACGGAGCTCGTCTCCGACGCAGCCCCCACCGTACTGCTGGCCGAGTCGGAGGCAGCCGACATGCTCGTGCTGGGTTCGTCGGTCTGCGGGAACCAGGTGAGGTACCGCCGCCGCTCCTCGAATTCGCTTTCGGCGCGGCCACCGCCCGCGGGGTCGCCCTGCATGTGGTCCACGCGCCCGACCTGCCGCCGCTGTACGGATACGGGCCTGCCGTCGGGCGGCCGGCCGGGCAGGAGGGCGGGATCACCGGGCAGGCCGAGAAGGCGCTCACGGACGTCTTGAAGCCGTGGCGCGAGAAGTACCCGAACGTGGCGGTGATGCACACCGTCGAGCTGTCGCACGCCTCTGGCGTCGTCGTGTCAGCCGCCGCCCGGGCCTCTCTGGTGGTGGTCGGCCGCAAGGTGCACCGTCGCACGCTCGGCATGCGCATCGGACCGGTCGCGCATGCCGTGCTGCACCACGCCACCGCTCCCGTGGCCGTCGTCCCGCACGACTGACGGCCTCCGATACGCATCGCCGGGCGGCCGGATTCCGCCTGCGACGGGGCCGGACGGACCCGGCCCGGAGACCGGCCGGTACCTGCCGCACCGCGAGGACGCGACGGACACTGGATCCACGGCGCTGAGTTCACTCGACGCACGAGCCGCGGCCCGTGCATGCGCACCGACCGGCTCCGGGCCGAGCCGGCCGTCGTCTTCTCGACGCCGCGAACAGCCTGTTCGGCGCTCCTTGTCCGTCGCCCGAGCACACCGGACGGCGAGCGGCCTCAGCCCGCCCGTTCCCCGAGACACCGAAGGAAGTGCACACCGCTATGGCTCCATACGTGTACGAGTTCGCAGAGGGCAGTCGTGACATGGCCGATCTTCTCGGCGGCAAAGGCGCGAACCTGGCAGAGATGACCCGCATGGGCCTTCCCGTACCGCCGGGATTCACCGTCACCACCGAGGCCTGCCGTGCCTTCCTGTCCACGGGAGCCGAGCCGGACGGCCTGGCCGACGAGATCGCCGTACGGCTCAGTGCCCTGGAGCGGTCGGCGGGCCGTCGGCTCGGGCAGCCGGACGATCCGCTGTTGCTCTCCGTCCGCTCCGGAGCACGCTTCTCCATGCCCGGCATGATGGAGACGATCCTCGACATCGGGCTCTCCGACGACTCCGTGGGAGGACTGGCCAAGGTGTCGGGGAGTGAACGCTTCGCCTGGGACTCCTACCGCCGCCTCGTCCAGATGTTCGGCAGCACGGTGATGGGTGTCGATCCCTCGCTGTTCGAGGCGGCTCTCGCCCGCCTGAAGGAGTCCCTGCACTGCCCGGACGATCTGCAACTGGAGGCGCCGGACTTCGCCCGGCTCGTCGAGACCTACAAGAACCTGATCACCGGGGAGACCGGCGAGGACTTCCCGCAGGACCCCACCGAGCAACTGCGCCGGTCGATCCGAGCCGTCTTCGAGTCCTGGAACGGCCAACGGGCGCGCCTGTACCGTCGGCGCGAGCACATCCCCGACACGCTGGGCACCGCGGTCAACGTACAACGCATGGTCTTCGGCAACCTCGGCCGGGACTCGGGCAGCGGCGTCGCCTTCACCCGCGATCCGGCAACCGGGCGCCGCCGCCCCTACGGCGACTATCTGCCGAACGCGCAGGGCGAGGACGTCGTCGCGGGCATCCGCAACACCGTCCCACTGGCCGACCTGGAGCGCATCGATCCCACCTCGTACGCCCAGCTGAGCGACCACCTGAGGACCTTGGAGGCCCATTACCGGGACCTGTGCGACATCGAGTTCACCATCGAGCGCGGCACCCTGTGGATGCTCCAGACCCGGGTGGGCAAACGCACCGCCGAGGCCGCGTTCGCCATCGCCGCCGAGCTGGCCGACGAAGGTCTGATCACCCATGACGAGGCGTTGGCCCGCGTCAGCGGCGACGACGCCGCCCGGTTGATGTTCCCGCAGTTCGACACCGCTGCCGTCGGAGTCACGCTGGCGCACGGCATTCCGGCCTCGCCGGGTGCGGCCGTCGGCACCGCGGTGTTCGACTGCGCCGAGGCGGTCCGCCGGGCCGCCGCCGGGGAGAAGGTCGTCCTCGTACGGCAGGAGACCACGCCGGACGATCTGCCCGGAATGGTGGCGGCCCAGGCGGTGCTCACCAGCCGGGGCGGCAAGACGAGCCACGCGGCCGTGGTCGCCCGCGGCATGGGCAAGGTCTGTGTGTGCGGCGCCGAAGACCTCGTCATCGATCCGCCGGGGCGCCGCTGCACCACCGCGGGCGGCATCACCATCGAGGAGGGCACGGTCATCTCCGTCGACGGTTCCACCGGGACCGTGTACGCCGGGGCGGCACCGCTGGTCGACTCCGTGGTCATGCGGTACTTCGAGACGGGTGAGCGCTCCGACGGGCTGGTCGACGCCGTCGCCCGTGCCCTCGGCCGGGCCGACGGCGTGCGGCGCCTGGGGGTCCGGGCGAACGCCGACACCCCGGAGGACGCCGCCCGCGCCCGTCGGTTCGGCGCCGAGGGAATCGGGCTCTGCCGCACCGAGCACATGTTCCTCGGCGACCGCAGGAAGCTGGTCGAGGCGATGATTCTCGCCCACACCGACTCAGGCCGCGTCCGGGCGCTGGACGCGCTGCTGCCTCTGCAGCGGCAGGACTTCGTCGGCATCCTGGAGGCGATGGACGGCCTGCCCGTCACGATCCGCCTGCTCGACCCGCCGCTGCACGAGTTCCTGCCCGACCGCACCGACCTGTCCGTGCGCCTGGCCGCCGCCGAGGCCCGGGGCACCCCGCCCAGCGCCCACGACGCCGAACTGCTGGAGGCCGTGAACCGGATGCACGAGGAGAACCCGATGCTCGGTCTGCGCGGCGTGCGCCTCGGCCTGGTGGCACCGGGGCTGACCGCGATGCAGGTCCGGGCCCTCGCGGAAGCGATCGTGGAACGCAAGCGGGCGGGCGGAGATCCTCGAGCGGAGATCATGGTGCCGCTGATCGACACGGTCGAAGAACTGCGCCTGGTGCGCGAGGAAGTGGAGGAGACGCTCGCCGCTGTCTCCGAGGCTTCGGGCATCGCTGTCCACTGCCCGGTCGGCACGATGATCGAGCTGCCCAGGGCCGCCCTCACGGCGGGCCGGATCGCACAGGAGGCGGAGTTCTTCTCCTTCGGGACGAACGACCTCACCCAGACCACCTGGGGCTTCTCTCGCGACGACGTCGAGGCGGCGTTCTTCTCCGCCTACCTGGACAAGGGCATCTTCAAGGTGTCCCCGTTCGAGACGATCGACCCTGAGGGCGTGGGCCGACTCGTCCGGATCGCTGTCGCCGAAGGCCGTGCGGCGCGGCCCGATCTGAAGATCGGGGTCTGCGGTGAACACGGCGGTGACCCCGCGTCGGTCCACTTCTTCCACGCCGCGGGCCTCGACTACGTCTCCTGCTCCCCGTTCCGGGTCCCGGTGGCCCGCCTTGAAGCCGGACGGGCCGCGCTCACCGCCACGGAGACGTCCGACAGCAGGTGAGAGGCCCTGGACGTCGTCGGTGCTCGCGACGGGCCCGATCCTCCGCCGCGAGAGGGCCGCCCGGCCCCGGACACCGGTACCTCCCGGCCTCTCCCCGGTGCCCAACGGCATCTGGGTCCACGACCGGCACCACGCCACGCTCGTGATGGGGCGGCTTCGGCCCCGAGACACCAGACGCCCACGCCCCCCGGATGCAGCTCTCGACGACGGAGGCCCCTCATGACTGTGAACCACGAGCGCCGCGGCGCCGCCCCGGCCGCCGACACGCCCACGGACACCGCTGTCGCGGTGGACCTGCTGGTGACGGCCGGGCTCAAGGCACTCGCCGACTACGAGTCCCTCACCCAGGAGCAGGTCGACCACATCGTGAACAAGGCCTCGGTCGCCGCGCTGGACCAGCACACCGCGCTGGCGCGCCTCGCGGTCGAGGAGACCCGGCGCGGTGTCTTCGAGGACAAGGCCGTCAAGAACATGTTCGCCTGCGAGCACGTCACGCACAGCATGGGCCCGATGAAGACCGTCGGGGAGATCGCCCGCGACGACCTAGAGGACATTGTCGAGATCGCGGAGCCCGTGGGCGTGGTGTGTGCCATCACCCCGGTCACCAATCCCACGTCCACCACCGTCTTCAAGGCGCTCCTGGCTCTGAAGACCCGCAACCCGGTCGTCTTCGCCTTCCACCCCGCCGCCCAGCGGTGCAGCGCCGAGGCGGCCCGGATCGTACGCGACGCCGCCGTCGCCGCAGGCGCCCCGGAGCACTGCGTCCAGTGGATCGAGTCGCCGTCCATCGAGGCGACCGACACCCTGATGCACCACCCGGGCGTTGCGCTGATCCTCGCAACGGGCGGCAACTCCATGGTCAAGGCCGCTTATTCGGCGGGCAAGCCCGCCCTGGGCGTGGGGGCGGGCAACGTACCCGCTTACGTGCACAAGAGCGCGCCGCTGCCCCGGGCCGTCAACGACCTCGTGTTGTCGAAGGCGTTCGACAACGGCATGATCTGCGCCTCCGAACAGGCCGTCATCCTGGACGACGAGATCTACGACGCGGCCCTGGCCGAGTTCCGCATCCTGCACGCCCATCTGGCCACGGCCGAGGAGAAGGTGAAGCTGGAGGCCTATCTCTTCCCTGTCGGTGCCTCGGGATCGGGCTGCGAACCCAAGGTCAACGCCGCGGCCGTCGGCCAGAGCCCGGCCTGGATCGCCCAGCAGGCGGGCTTCTCCGTGCCGGACGACACCTCGCTCATCCTGGTCGAGGCCGACCGGGTCGGACAGGAGGAGCCGCTCACGCGAGAGAAGCTCTGTCCGGTACTCGCGGTTCTGCGCGCCGGCTCGGAGCAGCAGGGCTTCGCCCTGGCCTCGGACATGGTCGCCTTCCACGGCCAGGGGCACAGCGCCGTCATCCACACCGGCGACCCGGCGCTGGCGGAGGCTTACGGCAGGCAGCTGAAGACCGTGCGGGTCATCGTGAACGCCCCCTCGTCGCAGGGTGCCATCGGCGGCATCTACAACAACCTCCTGCCGTCGCTGACGCTGGGCTGCGGCTCGTGGGGCAGTACCTCGGTGTCGAACAACGTCTCCGCCGTTCAACTGCTGAACGTCAAGCGGCTCACCAAGCGCCGCAACAACATGCAGTGGTTCAAGGTCCCGCCGAAGATCTACTTCGAGCCGCAGGCCATCCGCTACCTCGCCGACATGCCGGCCGTCCACCGCGTCACGATCGTCACCGACGCGACCATGACCCGCCTGGGCTTCGTCGACCGCGTCACGCGTGTCCTGCAGCGGCGCCGCGAGCCGGTCACCGTACAGGTCATCGACACCGTCCAACCGGAGCCGAGCATCGACTCCGTCCAGCACGGGGCCGGCCTCATGCGGGACTTCCGCCCCGACACCATCATCGCGCTGGGCGGCGGCTCTCCCATGGACGCCGCCAAGGTGATGTGGCTGCTGTACGAGCAGCCGGAGGTCGACTTCGCCGACATGCGGCACAAGTTCTCCGACATCCGCAAACGTGCCTTCCGTTTCCCCGTCCTCGGCGCCCTCGCCCGCCTGGTGTGCATACCCACCACCTCCGGCACCGGCGCCGAGGTCACACCCTTCGCGGTGATATCCGATCCGGCCACCGGCAAGAAGTACCCCTTGGCCGACTACGCCCTCACACCCAGCGTGGCCATCGTCGACCCCCTGCTCACCGCCCAACTGCCCCCGGCGCTGGCTGCGGACAGCGGCTTCGACGCCCTGACCCACGCCATCGAGGCATACGTGTCGGTGTACGCCAACGACTTCACCGACGGCCTGGCCCTGCACGCGATCCGGATGGCCTTCGAGAACATCGGGGCCGCGGTGAACGAGCGGGCGGACCGGCCGGAGGCCCGGGAGAAGATGCACAACGCCGGCACCATCGCGGGCATGGCCTTCGGCAACGCCTTCCTCGGCATCGTCCACGCCATGTCCCACACGCTGGGAGCCACCTTCCACGTCGCGCACGGCCGCACCAACGCGATCCTGCTGCCTCACGTCATCCGCTACAACGGCACGGTCCCCTCGAAGCTCACGGGGTGGCCGAAGTACGAGAACTACCGCGCCCCCGAACGCTTCCAGGACGTGGCCCGCACGCTCGGCCTGCCCGCGACCACCCCGCGAGAGGGTGTGGAATCGCTTGCCCGCGCCGTGGAACGCCTGCGCGACACCGTGGGCATCGAGCCGTCGTTCCAGTCACTCGGCATCGACGAGCACGCATTCCTCGACGCCCTCCCCCAGCAGGCCCTCAACGCCTACGAGGACCAGTGCGCGCCCGCCAACCCCCGTATGCCGATGCTCGACGACATGCAGGAGATGATGCGTGCGGCCTTCTACGGAGCGGACGCCGCAACGCAGCCGTAGGACGACGGTCCGCCCGCGGTCCATCGAGTACGGCACCCGGCCCGCAGATGACCAGTCGTCGCAGTTGGAGCAGGCGGGGCCGGGGAGGGCGGTGACGAACTGCCGGGCGAGCACGGTGAGGCCCTTCTCCAGGTCCTCGGTTGCGGCCGGTGAGCCGGTGACATCGCTGAAAGCTCGTCGATGCGGTCGAGGCCGCCGTGGATGAAATCGACGCGGCCATCGCCTACGGACGAACGGGCCTGGGCGACAGCGGTGACACCGCCCCGTACGACGTCCGGCGCGAGGCAGCACAGACCTCTCACCGGACGCGGCTCACTCCCCCGGGATCAGTACGCCCGCAATCCATGCCCACGGAACTGCCGGCGCACCCGCTCGACGAGGTCGGGTCCGGGGCCGGGCGTGCCGCGCAGCGGAAAAGGGATGCCGAGTGCTTCGTACTTGTGGGCGCCGAGCTTGTGGAACGGCAGGACGTCGACGCGTTCGACGTTGTCGAGACCGGCGAGGAAGGCGCCGAGGCCGTCGATCGGGGACGCGTCGTCGGTCCGGCCCGGGACCAGGACGTAGCGGATCCAAACAGGGACGCCGAGCCGGTCCAGGCGGGTGGCGAAGGTGAGGGTGGGGGCGAGCTCGCCTCCTGTCAGACTCCGGTAGGTGGCGGTGTCGAAGGACTTGATGTCCAGGAGCACCAGATCGGTGTCGGCGAGCAGGGCGTCGTCGGCGCGGGCACCGAGGAAGCCGGAGGTGTCCAGGGCGGTGTGCAGCCCGGCCTCCTTGCATCGGCGCAGCACGGCAGCGGTGAAGGCGGGCTGGAGCAGCGGCTCACCGCCCGTGAGAGTCACCCCTCCCCCGGCGGTGGTGACGAACGTGCGGTACTTGGCGATCTCCGTCATCACCTCGCCGGAGGTGACCGGGCGCCCGTCGCGCAGACGCCACGTGTCGGGGTTGGCGCAGTAGAGGCAGCGCAGCGGGCACCCGTTGACGAACAGCACGAACCGGGTGCCGGGGCCGTCCACGCCGGTGGACAGGTCCCAGGAGTGGATGCGCCCCGTCACCTGGTCGGTCGCGGTGTTCACAGCGCTCCGTGGAAGGTGCGGCTGATCACGTCGAGTTGCTGCTCGCGCGTCAGGCGGACGAAGTTGACGGCGTATCCGGAGACGCGGATGGTCAGGTCCGGGTACTTCTCGGGGTGCTTCATGGCGTCTTCGAGCGTGGCCCGGTCCAGGACGTTGACGTTCATGTGGAAGCCGCCGGAGAGCACGTAGGCGTCGAGGACGCCGATCAGGTTGCCGGGCCGGTCGTCGGGGTGGTGGCCCAGGCCCTCGGGGGTGATCGTGGTGGTCAGCGAGATGCCGTCGCGGGCCTGCTCGTAGGGAATCTTCGCCACGGACAGCGCCGAGGCGACCACCCCGTGCCGGTCCCGTCCGTTCATCGGGTTGGCGCCGGGTGCGAAGGGCTGCCCGGTGCGGCGTCCGTCGGGGGTGTTGCCGGTGTGCTTGCCGTAGACGACGTTGGAGGTGATCGTCAGTACGGACTGGGTGTGTTCGGCGTTGCGGTAGGTGGGGTGCTTGCGCACCTTCGCCATGAACGTCTCGACGAGGTCGACGGCGATCGCGTCCGCGCGGTCGTCGTTGTTGCCGTAAGCCGGGTACTCGCCCTCGGTCTCGTAGTCGACGGCCAGTCCGGTCTCGTCGCGGATCACCTTCACTCGGGCGTACTTCACGGCGGAGAGGCTGTCGACGGCCACCGAGAGCCCGGCGATCCCGCAGGCCATGAAGCGATGTACCGGGTGGTCGTGGAGCGCCATCTCGATGCGTTCGTAGGCGTACTTGTCGTGCATGAAGTGGATGACGTTGAGCGCGTCCACATACGTCTGCGCCAGCCAGTCGAGCATCCGGTCGTAGGCCGCAGACAGCTCCGCGTACTCCAGGTACGTGCCGCTCAGCGCGGGTGCCTCGGGCGTGATCTGCTCGCCGGACAGTTCGTCCCGGCCGCCGTTGATCGCGTACAGCAGGGCCTTGGCGAGGTTGACGCGCGCTCCGAAGAACTGCATCTGCCGGCCCACCTCCATGGCCGAGACGCAGCACGCGATGGCGGTGTCGTCGCCGGTGTGCGGCCGTGTCAGCTCGTCGGACTCGTACTGGACCGCGCTGGTGTCGATGGACACGCGGGCGCAGAACTCCTTGAAGCCCGAGGGCAGTCGGTGCGACCACAGCACGGTGAGGTTGGGCTCGGGCGCGGGGCCGAGGTTGTGGAGGGTCTGCAGGAAGCGGAAGGAGGTGCGGGTGACCAGCGGACGGCCGTCCGAGCCGATGCCGCCGATGGACTCCGTCACCCAGGTCGGATCGCCGGAGAACAGGGCGTCGTACTCGGGTGTGCGCAGGAACCGCACGATCCGGAGCTTGATCACGAAGTCGTCGATGAGCTCCTGGGCGCGGCGCTCGTCGATGGTGCCCTCGTCCAGATCCCGCTGGAGGTAGACGTCCAGGAAGGTCGAGGTGCGGCCCAGTGACATCGCGGCACCGTTCTGCTCCTTCACGGCGGCGAGGTAGCCGAGGTACAGCCATTGCACGGCTTCGTGGGCGGTGGCGGCGGGGCCTGTGACATCGCAGCCGTAGGAGGCCGCCATCTGGGCCAGTTCCCGCAACGCCTTGATCTGCTCGGCGAGTTCCTCGCGATCTCGGATCACGTCTTCCGTGGACGAGCGGGCGTCCAGCTGGGCGAGCTCGGCACGCTTCGCGGCGATCAGCCGGTCCGTGCCGTACAGCGCGACCCGCCGGTAGTCGCCGATGATCCGGCCGCGGCCGTAGGCGTCCGGCAGGCCCGTGATGATTCCGGCCTTGCGGGCGGCGCGGATGGTGGGCGTGTAGGCGTCGAAGACGCCGTCGTTGTGGGTCTTGCGGTAGGTGCCGAACACTCTCGTGACGAACGGGTCGGGCCGGTATCCGTAGGCCCGCAGGCTGGTTTCGACCATGCGGAGGCCGCCGTTCGGCATGATCGCGCGCTTCAGCGGTGCGTCTGTCTGCAGACCGACGATGAGCTCCCGGTCCCGGTCGATGTACCCGGGCGCGTGCGCGGTGATCGTCGAGGGTATGGCGGTGTCGACGTCCAGGATCCCTTTGCGGCGCTCCTCCGGGAACAGCGCGCTCACCTTCTCCCAGACGGCGCGCGTGCGGCTTGTCGGGCCCGCGAGGAAGGCCGCGTCGCCTTCGTACGGAAGGTAGTTGGCCTGGATGAAGTCACGCACGTCGACGTGCGCCCGCCACCGCTCGCCCGTGAAGCCGCGCCACTCGCCCCCAAGCGCCGCCACGTCTTTCGGAGCCACCGTCGTCATCACTCGCCTCCGCATCGGGACACGTTGCCGTCCGCAGGCTCACCGGCTCTCTCGAAGTGCCGTGGCCCTTGCGGATTCCATGCTCGTGCGCACCTGAGGCCCAAGGCAGGGGCCATGAGGTAGCCGGTGCAACGCCGCACGGCCCTGTTCCGGCCCCGCCCTGGTTCCGGTGTGACCGGTCAGGCAGGGCCGTTCGGCCCCTTTCGCCGGATGCCCCGCGGTGGCGTCTTTGTCCTACCCCCGCAGTGCGGGGGACCACGTTCTCGGAGAGGGGCGAGGATGCAGGTCTGGCCTGGGCAGGCGTACCCGCTCGGCGCCACGTACGACGGCGTGGGCACCAATTTCGCGGTCTTCTCCGAGGCCGCCGACCGATTGGAGCTGTGTCTGCTGCACGACGACGGCTCGGAGACCGCCGTCGAGCTGCGCGAGTCCGACGCATTGGTACGCCACGCCCATCTGCCCGGCGTGACGCCGGGCCAGCGGTACGGCTTCCGTGTACATGGGCCGTGGGACCCGTTCCGGGGGACCTACTGCAACCCTGCGAAACTCCTGCTCGACCCGTACGCCATGGCCGTTTCCGGGACATTGGACTGGCAACCGGCTCTGTTCGGCCACGAGATGGGGTTCTCCCGATACCGGCGCAACGACCTGGACTCGGCGCCGCACATGATGACGTCCGTGGTGGTCAACCCGTACTTCGACTGGGGCGACGACCGCCCGCCACGCACTCCGTACAACGAGACCGTCATCTACGAAGCCCACGTCAAGGGCCTCAC
>NZ_JBVIXA010000021.1:0-100655 GCF_055594065.1 Streptomyces sp. NPDC040610
CCCCCCCCCCCCCCCCCCCCCCCCCCCCCCCCCCCCCCCCCCCCCCCCCCCCCCCCCCCCCCCCCCCCCCCCCCCCCCCCCCCCCCCCCCCCCGCCGCCGCGATCAACACCGGCCCGGTGCCCGGCGGTTGCTCGGCGAGGCAGTCCTGGGCCATCGCCGTGAGCGTCCCGGACGGCCCGACCTCCACGAACGTCCGCGCCCCCGCCGCGACGAGCCGACGCACCCCGTCGTGGAAGCGCACGGTCGCCCGGGCGTGCCGCACCCAGTACTCCGGCGAGCACAGCTCGGCCGCGGGGGCGATGTCCCCGGTGACGTCCGAGACGATCGGGACGCGGGGCGGGTGGAAGGTGAGCTTCCCCGCGACCTGGCCGAACTCGTCGAGCATCGCGTCCGTGTGCGGGGAGTGGAAGGCGTGGCTCACGCGCAGTCGGCGCGTCTTGCGGCCCTTGTCCCGCCAGCGCTCGGCGAGTTCGACGACCGCGCTCTCGGTGCCGGACACGACGACCGAGGCGGGTCCGTTGACGGCGGCGATCGCCATCTCGTCGGCGCGCGCCGTCACGTCCGGCAGGATCTCCGCCTCGGTCGCCCGCACCGCGACCATCGCGCCGCCGCCGGGCAGGTCCTGCATGAGGCGGCCCCGCGCGGCGACGAGCGCGCACGCGTCGGCGAGGGACAGGACGCCCGCGACGTGCGCGGCCGTCAGCTCGCCGACGGAGTGCCCGAGCAGCAGGCCGGGGGTGAGTCCCCAGTGCGTGAGCAGCCGGTACAGCGCCACTTCGTACGCGAAGAGGCCCGGCTGGGTGTACGCGGTCTGCTCAAGGAGCGCCGCCGTCGGCGTCCCCTCGGCGGCGAACAGGACGTCCCGCAGGGGCTGGTCGAGGTGCGGGTCCAGGTGGTCCGCGACGGAATCGAGCGCGTCGGCGAACACCGGGAACACGGCGGCCAGTTCGCGTCCCATGCCCGGGCGCTGGCTGCCCTGCCCGGCGAAGAGGAACGCCTGTCCGCCGTCCGCGGCCGCGCCCCGCACGAGGCCGGGCGCGGAGCGGTCCTCGGCGAGCGCCGTGAGACCGGCCAGCATCGCGTCCCGGTCGGCGGCCCACACCACGGCCCGCCGGTCGAGGGCGGCCCGGGAGGTGGCGAGGGCCCGGCCGACGTCCGCCGGGCGGGCGTCGGGCCGGGAGCGGACGTGGGCGGCGAGGCGCTCGGCCTGCTCGTGCAGGGCCCGCTCTCCGCGCGCCGAGACCACGAGGGGCACGGGGGTCCCCGGGGGGCCGGTCCGGGCCGGGTCGGCGCCGTCCCTCCGGGAGGCCTGTTCCAGGATGTCGGCGCCGTCCCTCCGGGGGGCCTGTTCCAGGATCACGTGGGCGTTGGTGCCGCTGATGCCGAAGGAGGACACGCCCGCGCGGCGCGGGCGCCCTGTCTCCGGCCAGTCCCGGCCCTCGGTGAGCAGCCGCACCGCTCCGGACGACCAGTCGACGTGCGGCGTGGGCTCGTCGACGTGCAGCGTCCTCGGGAGTACGCCGTGCCGCATCGACATGACCATCTTGATCAGCCCGGCGACGCCCGCCGCGCCCTGGGTGTGCCCGATGTTCGACTTGATGGAGCCGAGCCACAACGGCCGGTCGGCGGCGCGCTCCTGACCGTACGTGGCCAGCAACGCCTGTGCCTCGATGGGGTCACCGAGCGAGGTGCCCGTGCCGTGCGCCTCCACCGCGTCGACCAGGTCCGCCGAGAGCCGTGCGGACGCCAACGCCTGCCGGATGACGCGCTGTTGCGACGGTCCGTTGGGTGCTGTCAGACCGTTGGACGCGCCGTCCTGGTTCACTGCGGAACCCCGTACGACGGCGAGCACCGGATGACCGTTGCGCCGCGCGTCCGACAACCGCTCCAACAGGACGAGACCCACGCCCTCGCCCCACCCCGTGCCGTCCGCCGACGCAGCGAACGCCTTGCACCGGCCGTCGGCCGCCAGCCCCCGCTGACGGCTGAACTCCACGAAGATCCCGGGCGTCGACATCACGGCGGCGCCGCCGGCCAGGGCCAGGGTGCACTCGCCCTGCCGCAGCGCCTGCACGGCGAGGTGCACCGCCGCGAGGGACGCCGAGCACGCGGTGTCGACGGTGATCGCCGGGCCCTCCAGGCCGAAGGTGTAGGCGAGACGGCCCGACAGGACACTGGCGGCGCCGCCGGTGAGCTGGTGCCCCTCGGTTCCGTCGCCGGTTCCGGTGCCGCCGCCGCTGGTCATGAGGACCGAGCCGACGAAGGCGCCGACGGGCTCGCCCTTCAGGGCGCCGGGGTCGACTCCGGCGCGTTCGAACGTCTCCCACGCGGTCTCCAGGAGCAGCCGCTGCTGGGGGTCCATCGCGGCCGCCTCGCGCGGGCTGATGCCGAACAGGTCCGCGTCGAACTCCGCCGCGTCGTCGAGGAAGGCCCCTTCGACCGCGTACGTCCGGCCCGGCCGGTCGGGGTCCGGGTCGAAGAGCGCCTCGGTGTCCCAGCCGCGGTCGGCGGGGAAGGCCCCGATCGCGTCGGTGCCGGAGGCCACCAGGTCCCACAGGTCCTCGGCGGAGCGGACGCCTCCGGGGAAGCGGCAGCCCATCGCCACGATCGCCACCGGCTCGTGGGCGGCAGCCGTCAGCTCGCGAGTGCGGGCCCGCAGCGACTCGACCTCCTTCAGGGAGGCCCGCAGCGCCTCGACGAGCCTCTCGTCACCTACCGGCATCGTGGTCCTCCGTCTTGGCGTGCGCGACGTGGTCCCGGCCGGGGCCGTGGCCGTTGCCGCCGTCGCTCTCGTCGTGGCCGTCGTACGCGCTGGTGCTGAGCGCCAGGGCCAGCAGCCCCTCGGCGTCCATCCGGTCGATCGAGCCGGCCACCGGTCCGGCTCCGTCGCCCTCGCCGTCGCCGCCCGGTGGCGGCGTGGCGCCCGTGGGGCGGCCCGCCAGTTCCAGGAGGGTGTCGAGGAGGCCCGCGTCGCGCAGCCGGGGCAGCGGGATGACGGCGAGGGCCTCGCGTACCTGCCGCTCGGTGTCGCGCCGGGTGTCGGACTCCGCGTCCGCGGGGGCGAGTTCCGCGGCGAGGTGCCCGGCGAGGGCCGTGGGCGTGGGGTGGTCGAAGACCAGCGTCGGCGGCAGCCGCAGGCCGGTCGCGGCGGTGAGCCGGTTGCGCAGTTCGACGGCGGTCAGCGAGTCGAAACCGAGGTCCTTGAAGGCCCGGTCCCGCCCCACCGCCGACGCGCTCGGGTAGCCGAGGACGGTGGCGGTCTCGGAGTGGACCACGTCGAGCAGTTGCCGGTTCCGCTCGGCCGGGGGCAGGGCGGCCAGGCGCCGCCGCAGCGCGGCCGCGCCCGTACTCCCCGAGCCGCCGCGCCGCGCCGGGGCGCGCACCAGGCCGCGCAGCATCGGCGGCAGTGCGTCGCCGCGCGCGCGGAGCGCGGCCAGGTCGAGCCGCATGGGCAGCAGCAGGGGTTCGTCCAGGTCACGGGCGGCGTCGAAGAGGGCGAGGCCGTCCGCGGTCGTCAGGCCCTGGACGCCGGAGCGGGCGAGGCGGGCCTCGTCGGCCCGGTCGAGCCCCGCCGTCAGGTCGCTGCTCTCGGCCCACAGCCCCCAGCCGAGCGACAGAGCGGGCAGCCCCGCGCGGCGCCGACGGCGTACCAGCGCGTCCACGCAGGCGTTGGCGGCGGCGTAGTTGCCCTGGCCCGCGCTGCCCAGGGTGGCCGCGGCCGAGGAGAACACCACGAACGCGGCCAGGGGCGCCGTCCGGGTCAGCTCGTCCAGGTGCCACGCTCCGTCCGCCTTGGGCCGGAACACCCGGTCGACCCGTTCCGGGGTCAGCGCCGGGAGCACGCCGTCGTCGAGGGCACCGGCCGCGTGCACGACGGCCGTGAGGGGGTGCGCGGCGGGCACCGACTCCAGGAGCGCGGCCACCGCGTCGCGGTCGCCGACGTCGCAGGCGGCCCAGGTCACCTCCGCGCCGTGCGCGGCCAGTTCGGCGGTCAGCCGCGGGCCCTCGGCGGTGTCGCCGCCGCGTCGGCCCACCAGGAGCAGACGGCGGGCGCCGTGCGTGACGACCAGGTGCCGAGCGAGAGCACGCCCGAGGGTTCCGGCGGCTCCGGTGAGGAGGACGGTGCCGTCGGGGTCCCATGGGGTGGGGGTGTCCGGGGCCGTGCCGTTGGCCGGGGCCGCGGTGGTGCCCTGCGCCGCGGTGGTGCCCTGCGCTGTGGTCGTGTCTCGTGCGGCGGTCGTGTCCTGCCTCGCGGTCGCGCCGTGCGCCGGGGTCATGTCCCTGGCCAGTGGCGCGCGTTCCAGTCGGGGCAGGAGGATCCGGCCCGCGCGGACCGCGAGTTGAGGCTCGTCCAGGGCCGAGGCCGCGGCGAGGGCCGTGCCGAGCGCGGCCGTGGACTCCGGGCGCGGGTCGAGGTCGGCCAGGACGAACCGTCCCGGGTGCTCCGCCTGGGCCGAGCGCACCAGGCCCCACACCGCCGCGGCGGCCGGGTCCCCGTCGGTCACGTCGTCGGGCGTGGCGACGGCGCCGCGCGTGACCAGGACGAGCCGCGCCGCGCTCCCGGCATCCTCGGCGAGCCAGGCCCGCAGCAGGTCGAGGGCGCGGCAGGTCGACTCCCGTGCGCGCACCGGCTCGTACGGGCCGTGGTCCGGCCCGTACGAGGCAGCTCCTGGACCGTGCGAGCCGTGCGCGGTGTCTCCCGGACCGTACGAGCCGTCCTCCACGCCCGTGCCGAGCCGGACGAGTACGACATCGGGCACTGCCGCGCCGGACCCGATCGCCGCGCGGTACGCGGGCAGGTCCACGAAGCGTCCGACGTCCGGGGGCAGCCCCAGGTCGTCGCCCCCGAGCACGGCCCAGGTGCTCGTGCTCGGCGCGGGTGCGGCGGGCGCCGCCGTCCAGGTGAGCCGGAACAGCGAGTCGTGGCGGCCGCCGGAACCGCGCAGTTGCTCGGGCGGGACCGGGCGGGCCGCCAGCGAGCGCACGGTCACCGCGGGCGTGCCGTCGGCGTCCGCCACGACCACCGACACGTCCTGGGCCGCGCCCGGGGACACCCGGACGCGCACTTCCGGGCCGCACGGGGCGTGCAGGGCGACGTCGTTCCAGGCGAACGGCATGGCCGCGCCGCCGGTGCCGTCGGAGCCGTCGTCCCGGGTGCGGAGCAGGCAGGAGTGCAGCGCCGCGTCGAGGAGCGCGGGGTGGGCGTGGTACCGGGCCGCTTCGGCGTGGTGGTCGTCCGGCAGCGCGGCCTCGGCGAGGATCTCGTCGCCGAGGCGCCACGCGGTGTGCAGGCCGTGGAAGGCGGGGCCGTAGGAGAGGCCGATCTCCTCCAGGCGCGCGTAGAAGTCGGACAGGTCGACGGGGACGGCTCCCGGGGGCGGCCAGGCGCCGTCGAGGGCGGCCGGGGCCGCGGTGTCCGCCGCGGTGAGCACGCCGCGGGCGTGGCACGACCAGGGGTCCTGCGGGGCTGCGCCGTCAGGGCCGTCGGGGCGCGCGTACACGCCGAGCGTCCGCGTGCCCTCCTCGTCGGGCGGCCCCACCCGCACCTGGATCCGCGTCGCGCCCCCTTCGGTGAGGACCAGGGGCTGTTCCTGGATCAGCTCGCGGATGTGCGGGCAGCCGGTCTCGGCGCCCGCGAGGGCGGCCAGTTCCAGGAAGGCGGTGCCGGGTACGACGACGGTGTCCCCGACGGCGTGGTCGGCGAGCCATGGGTGGGCGTCCAGGGACCAGCGCGCGGTGAGCACGGCCTCCGTGGAGTCGGCGAGGTCGACGCGGGCGCCGAGGAGCGGGTGGTCGGGGCGGCCGAGGCCCGCGGCGGTCACGTCACCGGCCCCGGCGGGGGCGTCGAGCCAGAACCTGCGCCGCTGGAAGGGGTACGTCGGCAGGTCCACGACGCGGGGCGTGCGGCCCGTCCAGGCCGCGGACCAGTCGACGGCGACCCCGTGGGCGTACGCCTCGGCGACGGAGGTCACGAAGCGCTCCGGGCCGCCCTGGTCGCGCCGCAGCGACGCCACGGCCACGCCGGGGCCGCCGGGTCGCTCCGCCAGGACCTCCCGCAGGCCCATCGTGAGCATCGGGTGGGGGCTGGACTCGACGAAGGCGCCGAAGCCCTGGGCGAGCAGTTCCCGTACGGCGGGCTCGAACCGTACGGACTCGCGCAGATTGCGGTACCAGTAGTCGGCGTCGAGGCCGCCGGTGTCCAGGAAGGCGCCCGTCAGCGTCGACATGAAGGCGACGCGGCCCGTGCGAGGGCGGATGCCCGCGAGGTCCTGGGCGATCCGTTCGCGGACCGCTTCGACGTGCGGCGAGTGGGAGGCGTAGTCCACGGGGATGCGGCGCGCCCAGAGTCCGGTGCGCTCGCAGTGGGCCAGGAGGTCGGCCAGCGCGGCCGAGCCGCCCGACACCACCACCGACGCGGGCCCGTTGACCGCCGCGAGGGAGATCCGCCCGTCCCGGGCGGCCACCAGGTTCTCGGCCTCGGCGGCGCCCAGCGCCAGCGAGACCATGCCGCCGTGTCCCGCGATCGCCGTCAGGGCCCGGCTGCGCAGCGCGACCACGCGCGCGCCGTCGTCGAGGGACAGCGCACCCGCCACGCACGCCGCCGCGATCTCGCCCTGCGAGTGCCCCACCACGGCGGCGGGCTCCACCCCGTACGACCGCCACAGCTCCGCCAGCGACACCATCACCGCCCACAGCGCGGGCTGCACCACGTCCACCCGCTCCGGGTCCACCCCGGCGTCCCGGCCCCGGACGACGTCCACCACGGACCAGTCGGTGTACGCGGCCAGCGCGTCGGCACACTCGGTCAGCCGGGCCCGGAAGACGGGCACGGCGTCCCACAACTCGGCTGCCATGCCCGCCCATTGGGCACCCTGCCCGGGGAACACGAACACCGTCCTGCCGGGCTCCCCGGCCATCGCCTCGACGGCGGCGGGCGTCTCGCGCCCTTCCGCGACGGCGGCGAGAGCGGCCAGCAGCGCGTCCCGGTCACCGCCGAGGACCACGGCCCGGTGCTCCAGCGCGGCGCGGGTCGTCCGCAGCGAGTGCGCCACGTCGACGGGGTCGAGCGCCGCGTCACCGAGGAACCGCTCGCGAAGGGCGGCCGCCTGGGCCCGCAGGGCGGAGTCGCTTCTCGCGGAAAGCGTCAACGGCACGGGAGTGGTGACTGGTTGGGATGGGAGGTCGTCAAGGGCTGCCTGTACGCGTGGTGTTGAGCTGCCGGGCTCGGTCGCAGCGGATGGCTGCGCCGGAGCGGGGGCGGGTTGCTCGGGCACGCGGGGGTGCTCGGGGTCGGACGGCTCGGGCATCCCGGACGGCGTGGCGCCGGAGGGTTCGGGTGCCCTGGAGCGGTCGGCGTCGGACGACTCGGGCACCCCGGAGCACCCGGCGTCGGACGACTCGGGCGCCTCGGAACGCTCGGCGTCGGACGCGGTGGCCGCGTCGGAGCGCACGGCATCCGGCCCTCCGGACACCCCGAACCGCCCGGCACTCGCCACCACAGCGGCCTCCGAGGCATCGGCGTCCGGCGCCGGAGCCGCCGCCGAACCGGCCGCGCCCGGCACCACGTGCGCCTTCGAATCCCTGGCGCCCGACCCCGTGCCCGCCTTCGCGGCATCGGCGCCCAGCACCGGGGCGGTCGCCTCCGTGCCGCCCCCGCTCACCCCCACGGGCGCCTGCTCCAGCACCACATGCGCATTCGTGCCGCTGATGCCGAACGACGAGACCCCTGCCCTTCGGGGCCGCCCCGCGTCGGGCCACGGGCGGGACTCGGTGAGGAGTTCCACGGCGCCGGACGACCAGTCGACGTGGGGGGAGGGCGCGTCCACGTGGAGTGTGCGGGGGAGGACGGCGTGGCGCAGGGCCATGACCATCTTGATGACGCCTGCGACGCCCGCCGCCGCCTGGGTGTGGCCGAGGTTGGACTTGACGGAGCCGAGCCACAACGGCCGGTCCGCCGGGCGCTGTTGTCCGTAGGTGGCGAGGATCGCCTGGGCCTCGATGGGGTCGCCCAGGGTGGTGCCGGTGCCGTGGGCCTCGACGGCGTCCACGTCGGACGGCGTGAGCCCGGCACCGGCGAGGGCCTGGGTGATGACGCGTTCCTGGGCGGGGCCGTTGGGGGCGGTCAGGCCGTTGCTGGCGCCGTCCTGGTTGACGGCCGAGCCGCGGACGACCGCGAGCACGCGGTGGCCCTTGCGACGGGCGTCGGAGAGGCGCTCGACGAGGAGGACTCCGGCGCCCTCGCCCCACACCGTGCCGTCGGCCGCCGCCGCGAACGGCTTGCAGCGGGCGTCGGCGGCGAGCGCGCCCTGCCTGCTGAACTCGGTGAAGGCGTTCGGCGAGCACATCACGGTGACGCCGCCCGCGAGCGCGAGGTCGCAGTCCCCGCCGCGCAGCGCCTGCGCGGCCAGGTGCAGGGCCACGAGCGACGACGAGCAGGCCGTGTCGACGGTGACGGCGGGGCCCTCGAACCCGAAGGTGTAGGCGATGCGGCCGGTGGCGACGCTGCCGGACCCGCCCGTGCCGAGGTACCCGGCGATGTCGTCCGTGATGGTCCCGAGCCGCGTCGTGTAGTCGTGGTACATCAGCCCCGCGAAGACCCCGGCGCGGCTGCCGCGCAGGGCCGTCGGGTCGAGGCCCGCGCGTTCCAGCGCCTCCCAGGAGACTTCGAGGAGGAGCCGCTGCTGCGGGTCCATCGCCACCGCCTCCCGCGGGCTGATGCCGAAGAACTCGGGGTCGAACTGTGCGGCGTCCCGCAGGAATCCGCCTTCGGTCGCGAAGCCGCCGGGGTCGAGGGACCAGCCCCGGTCGGTGGGGAACGCGGAGATGGCGTCGGCGCCCCGGTCCACCAGCCGCCACAGGTCCTCGGGCGAGCCGACACCACCCGGGAACCGGCAGGCCATGCCGACGACGGCGATCGGCTCGTCGGCCCGGGCCGCACCGCGTACCGTCGGCCGCTCGGGCCGGTCCTGGCCGGTGAGCCGCCCGTGGACGTGCGCGGCGAGTTCCTGCGGCGTTGGGTGGTCGAAGACGAGCGTGGCGGGCAGCCTGAGGCCGGTCGCCCGCGAAAGCCGGTTGCGCAGTTCGACGGCGGTGAGCGAGTCGAAGCCCAACTCCTTGAAGGCGCGCCCGGGTTCGACGGCGGCCGGGCCGGTGTGGCCGAGGACGGCCGCGGCCTGGGCGCGCACCACGTCGAGGACCCGCGGGGCGCGGTCCTGCGGGGCGAGGTCGGCGAGTTCACGCGCGAGGGCGGAGTCCCCGTCGGCGCCCGCCGCGGCACGGCGCGCCGGTGGCCGCACCAGGGCGCGCAGCAGTGCGGGTACGCCCGCGGTGGCGGCCCCGGCCCGTACGGCGGCCAGGTCCAGACGGGCCGGGACGACGACGGGCGGTCCGGCGGTGAGGCCCGCGTCGAGCAGGGCGAGGCCCTCCTCGGCGGACAGACCGCTCACCCCGGCGCGGCGCAGCCGGTCGCGGTCGGTGTCCGACATTCCGCCGGTCATCGCGCTGGCCTCGGCCCACAGCCCCCAGGCCAGGGAGAGCGCGGGCAGCCCGTGCGCGCGCCGGGCCCGGGCGAAGGCGTCGAGGAAGGCGTTGGCCGCCGCGTAGCCGCCCTGGCCCGCGGTGGCGAACGTGCCCGCGGCCGAGGAGAACACGACGAACGCGGAGAGGTCCGCCTCGCGGGTCAGCTCGTGCAGGTTGACCACCGCGTCGACCTTCGGCCGGAACACCGTGTCGATCCGCTCCGCCGACAGCGACGGTACGACGCCGTCGTCCAGCACGCCGCCCGCGTGCACCACCCCGCACAGCGCGTGCTCCGCGGGCACCTCCGCGAGGACCTTCGCCAGGGCCGCGCGGTCCCCCACGTCGCAGGCCGCCCAGCACGCCGACGCCCCCAAGTCCGCGAGGTCCCCGGTGAGTTCGGCGGCTCCGGGCGCGTCCGCGCCACGGCGGCTCACCAGCAGCAGCCGGCGTACGCCGTGCGCCTCGACCAGATGGCGGGCGACGAGGCGGCCGAGGACCCCGGACGCGCCGGTCACGAGGACGGTGCCACCGGGACGGAAGGGGGCGGTGCCGCCGGGGGCGCCGCCGTCGCTGGTGCCGCCGTTGGGCCAGGGGCTGTTGGCGCCGTCGCCGCCGGGCCGGGGGCCGCCGTCGCCGTCGCCCCGGGGCCTGTTGTCGCCTCCGCCGCCGGAAGCCCGCACCCGCTGCAGCCTCGGTACGCACACCTCCCCACCCCGCAGCGCCACCTCCGGCTCGTCGCCGCCCACGACGGTGGGCAGCGCCTCGGCCGAACGTTCCTGGCCGTCCCAGTCGACCAGGACGAACCGGTCGGGGTTCTCCGCCCGTGCCGAGCGCAGCAGGCCCCAGACCGCGGCGAGGGCCGGGTCGGCCGTCTCGTCGTCGCGTACCGCCACGGCGCCGCGGGTCAGCACCACGAGGCGGGCGGACGAGGCGCGGTCGTCGGCGAGCCACCGCTGCGTCAGTGTCAGCGCCCCGACGACGGCGTCCCGGGTGGCCCCTGGCAGGTCGCCCATGTCGTCCCGTGCCGGGGCCGGGAGTGCCACGAGCACCGCGTCCGGTACGTCCTGCGCGGCGGTCACCGAGACGAGTTCGGGCTCCCTGCGCACCTCGGCGCCGGTCGCTTCGAGCGCCGGGGCGATCGCCTCGGCGCCGTCGAGGACCGCCCACGTCCGGGGCGGGCCGGACGCGGCCGCACCGGCCGGGGCGGGCACCCAGTGGACGGCGAAGAGGGAGTCCGTCGGGTCCGGGGCGGCGGACCGCAGCCGGTCGGGCGTCACCGGGCGCAGGGACAGGGACTCCACGGACACGACAGGCGCGCCGGTCGCGTCGGCGGCCTCCAGCGCGACGGCGTCGGGGCCCACCGGCGTGATCCGTACGCGCAGCCGGGTCGCGCCGACCGCGTGGATCCGTACACCGGACCAGGAGAACGGCAGTCGAGGCCCGGAGCCCGCGTCCCCCCGGCCCTCTCCGGCACCGTCGCCCGCCGCCCGCGTCACGCCGTCGAAGGCGGCCGCCGCGTGCATCGCGGCGTCCAGGAGCGCGGGGTGAACGGCGAACCCGTCCGCGTCGCCGTCCCCCGGGAGCACGACCTCGGCGTAGATCTCGTCGTCCTGGCGCCAGGCGGCCCGCAGGCCACGGAAGTCGGGGCCGTACCGCAGGGACAGCTCGGCCAGGTCCTCGTACACGCCCGCCACGGGCAGGGGTTCGGCGTCGGGCGGGGGCCAGGTGGTCAGGGGGACGCCGCCGTGGCGGGAGGCGGTCCGGGTGAGCGAGCCACCGGCCTGCCTGGTCCAGGGCGTGTCCGGGGCGTCCTCGGGGCGGGTGTGGACGGTGAGGGGGCGGTCCCCGGCCGCGTCGGCGGGGCCGACCACGGCCCGCAGTTGGACGCCGCCGCGCGCGGGCAGGACCAGGGGCGCTTCCAGGGTCAGCTCGGCCACGCCGTCGCAGCCCACCCGCTCGGCGGCCTGGACTGCCAGTTCCAGGAAGGCCGTCCCGGGCAGCAGGACCACGTCGTCGACCGCGTGGTCGCCGAGCCAGGGGTGGGTGGTGCGGGACAGCCGCCCGGTGAGGAGGACGCCGCCGGAGTCGGGCAGGTCGGTGGCGGCGCCCCACCACGGGTGGTCGAGCGGGCTCAGGCCGACCGAGCCGACGTCGCCGGTGGGCGGTGCGGGGTCGAGCCAGTAGCGCCGGCGGTCGAAGGCGTACGTGGGCAGCGGCACCCGCCGCACGTCCGCCCCGGCGAAGACCTGCTCCCAGTCCGGGGACCGGCCGCCCGCGTACACCTCGCCGAGGGAGCGCAGGAAGCGGTCGAGGCCGCCGTCGTCGCGGTGCAGCGTGCCCGCCACGAGGGCGTCCCGGCCCAGGTCGCCGAGCGTCGACGTCAGGCCGAGGGCGAGCACCGGGTGCGGGCTGCACTCCACGAACGTGCCGTGTCCGGTGGTGGCGAGCCGCTCCACGGCGTCGGAGAGCCGGACGGTGCGGCGCAGATTGCGGTACCAGTACTCGGCGGTCAGCTCGGTGCCCGCCACGACGGCGCCGGTGACCGTCGAGTACAGGGGCAGCGAGCCCGCGCCCGGGCGGATCGGTGCCAGGGCGTCGAGCAGGTCCGTGCGCAGGAGTTCCACCTGCGGGGAGTGGGAGGCGTAGTCGACGGCGACGCGCCGGACGCGGACGCCGTCCCGCTCGCAGGCGCCCATCAGTTCGTCGAGCGCCGCCGGGTCGCCCGAGAGCACGACGGACGACGGGCCGTTCACGGCGGCGAGCGCGAGCCGGTCGCCGAACTCCGCGAGGCGTGCCCGGACGTCGGCCACCGGGGCCGTCACGGACACCATGCCGCCCGCCCCGGCGAGGCGTTCGGCGACCAGCCGGGACCTCAGGGCGACGACCCGGGCACCGTCGTCGAGGGACAGCGCACCCGCCACGCACGCCGCCGCGATCTCGCCCTGCGAGTGCCCCACCACGGCGGCGGGCTCCACCCCGTACGACCGCCACAGCTCCGCCAGCGACACCATCACCGCCCACAGGACCGGCTGGACGACATCGACGCGGTCCTCGGCGCCGTCGTCGCCATGACCGCGCACCAGATCGGGCAGCGACCAGTCGACGTACGGGTCGAGGGCCGCCGCGCACGCCTCCATCCGCTCACGGAACACCTCGGACGTGTCCCAGAGCTCCGCGGCCATCCCGGCCCACTGGGACCCCTGCCCGGGGAACACGAAGACCGTCCGCCCCGGATCACGCGCCACCCCCTCGACCAGTTCCGCACAGGCCTCCCCACCGGCCAGCGCCGCGACGGCACGCAGCAGTTCACCGCGCTCCCTGCCGACGGCGACAGCCCGGTGCGCGAGCGACGCACGCGTGGTCGCCAGCGAATGGGCGACATCGCCCACACGCAGTCCGGGGCGAGCCTCAAGATGCTCCAGAAGCCGGACAGCCTGTGCGCGCAGCGCCTCGGGGGTCCCTGCGGAGAGCACCCAGGGGACGGGGCAGGGGGGCGTGCTTGCCGGGGTCGCCGGGCCCCCCTCCCCCAACAGCCCCCCATCGCCCCCCAAACCCTCTTCCCCCGCCCCGACACCATCCCCGGCCTCCACGATGACGTGCGCATTCGTGCCGCTGATGCCGAATGACGACACGCCCGCCCGTCGGGGGCGGCCGTCGGTGTCCGGCCAGGGGCGGGGCTCGGTCAGGAGGCGTACGGTGGCGGCGGACCAGTCGACGTGTGGGGTCGGGGTGTCGACGTGCAGGGTCGGTGGCAGCAGGCCCGCGCGGAGTGCGAGGACGGTCTTCATGACGCCCGCGATCCCGGCGGCGGCCTGGGTGTGGCCGATGTTGGACTTCAACGACCCGAGCCACAGGGGGCGTTCGGCGTCATGCCCCTGCCCGTACGTCGCGAGGATCGCCTGGGCCTCGATGGGGTCGCCGAGACGGGTGCCCGTGCCGTGGGCCTCGACCGCATCGACGTCGGCCGCGGTGAGTCCGGCGTTCGCGAGGGCGGCGCGGATGACGCGTTGCTGCGCGGGGCCGTTGGGCGCGGTCATCCCGTTCGAGGCGCCGTCCTGGTTGACGGCGCTGCCGCTGACGACGGCGAGGACGGGGTGGCCGAGCCGCCGTGCGTCCGACAGGCGTTCCAGGAGGACCACGCCCACGCCCTCGGCGAGCCCCGTGCCGTCGGCCTGTCCGGCGAAGGCCTTGCACCGGCCGTCGGGCGAGAGCACGCGCTGCCTGCTGAATTCGAGGAGGGTCGCCGGGCTCGACATCAGCGTGACCCCGCCGGCCAGGGCGAGGTCGCACTCCTGGCCGCGCAGCGCCTGGACGGCGAGGTGCAGGGCCACCAGGGACGAGGAGCAGGCCGTGTCGAGGGTGACCGCGGGGCCTTCGAGCCCGAAGGTGTAGGCCACGCGGCCGGAGGCGACGCTCGCCGCGCGGCCGGTCTCCAACTGACCCTCGTACTCCGTGTGCGTGCCGGGAAGCCGCGCCGTGTAGTCCTGCCCCATCATCCCGGTGAAGACGCCGGTGCGGCTGCCGCGCACCGCGGCGGGGGCGAGGCCGGCCCGCTCGAACGCCTCCCAGGAGACTTCGAGGAGCAGCCGCTGCTGAGGGTCCGTCACCAGGCTCTCGCGCGGGCTGATCTCGAACAGGGCCGCGTCGAACGAGGCGATGTCGGCGAGGAACCCGCCTTCGCGCGTGTAGCAGGTGCCCACCCGGTCGGGGTCCGGGTGGTAGAGCCCCTCGACGTCCCAGCCCCGGTCGGCGGGCAGCGCGCCGACCCCGTCCCGGCCCGCGGCGACGAGCCGCCACAGGTCCTCGGGCGACGTGACGCCGCCCGGGAAGCGGCAGGCCATCGACACCAGCGCGACGGGCTCACGGGCCGCCGCCTCGGCGAGCCGCAGCCGCTCGCGGGTCCTGCCCAGTTCGGCGGAGAGACGCTTGAGATAGTCCAGCGTCCGGTCGTCGCCGTGAGCGGTGCCGCGGGCGGTGCCCGTGCCGGGGGCGGTGCCCGTCCCGGTGCCGGGGCCGGTGTCGGTGCCCTGGGTGGTGCCGGTGCCGTGGGTCATGTCGAACGTGCTGCCCTTCCCGCGAAGAGGGGGGACCTGGCGGGCTCGCCGGGGTCGGCCGATGGCGCCGGGCCGGGTGGGGTCATGCGGTGGCCGCGGCGCCGAAGCGCAGCGGCAGGACGTCCGGCCCGGAGACCCCCGTCGAGGGCCGCCAGGTGATCGGTCCGGCGACCTCGGGCGGGCCGAGGCGGGCCGCGAGCACCTCGAAGGCCTCGGCGAGTTCGACGCGGGCCAGGGCCGCCCCCAGGCAGTAGTGCGCGCCGCCGCCGAAGGCCAGCGGGGACGCCTCCCGCTTCACGGTGATGTCGAAGGCGTCGCCGCCCCGGAACACCAGCGGGTCGCGCTGCGCCGAGTGCGCGCACAGCCAGACGGGGGTGCCCGCCTGGATGCGCAGATCGTTGACGGAGAAGTCCTCGGCCGCCGACTTGGTGGCCACGACCGTCGTGGTGGGGCACCAGCGCAGCACTTCCTCGACGGCCTGGGTGACCAGTTCGGGCCGCTGCCGCAGCAGCGGCCACTGCTCGGGGTGCGCGGCGAACGCCACCATGGCGTGGCCCAGTTGGTGGCTCGTGGTCTGGTACCCGGCGACGAGCAGGGTCGCGATGAGGGTGCGCAGCTCGCTGTCGTCGAGGGCGCCGTCCTCCTGCTGGGCGCGCAGGATGTCGGAGAACAGGTCGTCGCCGAGGTCCGCCTTGCGCTTCTGGATCACGGTCTCGAAGTAGTCGTACATCCCCGCGAGGCCCTCCTCGACCTCGCCGACCCTGCTCTGGTCGGGGCCGAGCGCGAGGACCAGGTTGGTGTTCTTGCACCAGCGGCCGACGACCGCGTGGTCCTCGGCCGGGAAGCCGAGGAGTTCGCAGACGACGGCCGCGGGCAGCGGGTCGGCGAACGCGGCCACGAAGTCGCGCTCTCCCCCGGCGGCGAGTTCGTCGGCGAGGCGCTCCGCGGTGGCCCGGATGAAGGGCCGCAGCGCGGTGATGCGGCGGGCCGTGAACGCGTGCGTGACCAGGCCGCGCAGCCTGCGGTGGTCGGGGCCCTCCAGGCTCTGCATGAAGTCGCGCATGAATGCGCGCACGAGGCCGTCGGAGGGTCCGACGAGGTCCACGACGTCACGGAAGCCCGAGACGAGGCGCGGGTCGCGGGAGAGGCTGTGGGCCTCGGCGTACCGCAGGACGAGCAGTCCCAGCGGGGTGCCCGCGACCCAGGACCGCTCCCTGGCCTCGGCCACCTCGGGCGAGTCCCAGGCGAAATCCGGCACGGTGATGTCCAGGAACGGCAGATCCTGCCACGACGTCCCGGACTCTGCGACGGTCGACATACTCGGTCCTTCCCTCGGCGAAAAGGCGGGTGCGCTGCCGCACCGCATTCTGTTCAGTGACTCTTGGTGCCTTCTTGAAGTCGGCTTGGATCTTGGGCTCGGGTCACAGGGGTTCGGCGGGCACGTCGGCGTACAAGGACCGGAGGGTCCGGGCGAGTTCGGGGTCCACGGGAAGGGCCATGTCGTCGACGGCGGCGACCGGCCGCACGCCGAAGGCCGCGTTGGTGGCGAACACGCCGCGCAGGGCGCCGAGTTCGCGCCGGGTGACGGGTGCGTCGACGGCCGGTACGCCCCCGGCGGCGGCCGCCTCGCGCAGGAGGCGCGCGGTGACGCCGGGCAGGCAGCTCGCCCGGGGCCACAGGAGCCGGGTTCCGTCCCAGCAGCACACGTTGAAGGTGGTGCCTTCCTGGACGCGGTCGTCGTGGTCGAGCAGCAGGGCGTCGTCGAAGCCCCGCCGCCGGGCGTCCCGGCGCAGCCGCAGCGTGCCGAACAGACCGGTGTGCTTCACCCCGGGCAGGTCACGGACGTGGGCGGCGGTGGCAAGGCGCAGCGGATGCGGTACGTCAGGGGGCGCGGGACGCGTACTGATCAGTGCGACCGGGGTCAGGGCGTCGGGGCAGTCCAGGCTCATCTCGGGCGCGCACACGGTCACCCGCACCGTCAAGGGCCCCGCACTCCGGTCGGCGACGCGCCGCAGCGACGCCCGCACCGCGCCCGTGTCCAGCTCCGCGGCGAACAGCGTCCGGCAGTCGTCGGCGAGGCGCCGCAGATGGAGGCCGAGCCCGCGGACGCGCCCGTGCTCGACGCGGAGGGTGGTGAAGTGGCCGTAGTTGTAGAGGGCGAGGGCCGACAGGTCGTCGACGGTGGCGGGACTGCCGTCGAGCCGCGCGACCACCGGGCCGACAGGCCCTGCGGCTTTCCCCGCATCACCTGTCAGGGCATCAGGCACCCGCAATCCACTGTCAGTCGCCGATGCCGGTGCACCCGTCGCCTTCGCCACAGCGTCAGTCACCGTCACGCTCGACGCCGACGCCCTCGCCGCCGCACGTTCACCCGTCACGCGGCTCCCCCTCCCCCTCCGCGGTCCCGGTCAGCAGCGCGTGCGCCCGCACCAACGCCCGCCCCTTGAGGAGTACTTCGTCGAACTCGTCGGCCGGGTCGGAGTCGAGGACGATCGCGCCGCCCGCGCCGATCACCGTGCCGGTGCCGGAGGTCACGGCGGTGCGGATGACGATGTTGAGGTCCGCGCCGCCACAGAGCCCGAAGTAGCCGATGGTGCCCGAGTAGATGCCCCGCGCCTCCTGCTCGAGGCGGTCGATGATGGCCATCGTGCGCAGCTTCGGGGCGCCCGTCATGGAGCCGCCGGGAAAGCACGCGCGAACGCAGGCGACCGGGTCCACGTCGCGCCGCAGCCGGCCGCGGACCGTCGTGACGAGCTGGTGCACGGTCGCGTACGACTCGGTCACCATGTACGCGGGTACGTCGACGGAGCCCACCTCGCACACCCGGCCCAGGTCGTTGCGGAGCAGGTCGACGATCATGAGGTTCTCGGCGCGGGTCTTGGCCGAGGCGGCCAGGGACCGGCGCAGCCGCTCGTCGCTGGCCGGGTCCGCCCCGCGGGGCGCCGTGCCCTTGATCGGCTTGCTCTCCACGGTTCCGTCGCGGTCGACGCGCAGGAACCGCTCCGGGGACGAGCAGACGACGCCGACCGCGCCGAGGCGCAGATAGGCGCTGTAGGGCGCGGGGTTGAGGCGCCGCAGCAGCAGGTGGTAGTCGAGCGGGTCGGGCAGGGCGGGGAGCCGCATCCGGTTGGTCAGGCAGATCTCGTAGCTCTCGCCGCCGCGCAGTTGCCTGAGGCAGTCCTCGATGTCGTCGACGTAGTCGGCCCGGGCGCGGGCGAGGACGGCCCCGCCCTCCGGTGCCGCGGACGCCGGGCCGGGGGCGTTGGCGGGAGCGGCGTCCGGCAGGTCGCGGGCGTGCCGGGCCGTACGGTTCACCCAGGAGCGGGCGGGCGCCGCCTCGTCGGCGTGGGGGCCGCTCAGGGCCAGGACGTAGGTGCGGTCCTCCTGGTGGTCCACCGCGATCAGCCGGTCGGCGAACATCCACACGGCGTCCGGTGTCTCGGCGCGGTGGACGTTGGGGCTGCCGCACTCGGCCTTCAGCTCGTACCCGAAGTAGCCGACGTAGCCGCCGTTGAGGTCGAAGGGGAGGTCCGTCGCGCCGACCGGGCGGGCGCGCAGACGGTCCTGGAGCACGTCGAAGATCGTGCCGTCCTCGGTGTGTTCGCCGGTGGCGTCGCGGACCGTGACCGCGTTCTCGCCGGTCCGGTACGTCAGGGTCTCGGCGAGGGGGCCGGAGTCGTCGCCGAGGAAGGAGAAGCGGGCCCCGCCGACGCCGGGGGCGCTGCTGTCGAGCCAGAAGGCGTGCTCGCTCCCGGAGAACAGCGTGGTGAACAGCGCCGCGGTGTCCACGGCCCGGTCGACGACCTCGACGGTCAGGTCGAGGCGCGCCGCCCTGGCGGTCTCGGGCGGGCGGGCCCAGGGCGCGTACTCCGGTGGCGGGGCGGCGTAGTGGCCGCCTATGAGTTCGGCGAAGTTCCGCAGGAGCTGGGCGCCCCACTCGCTCGCCACGGACTCCGGGTGGAACTGCAGGCCCCAGCGCGGCAGGTCGTCGTGGCGCAGGGCCATGACGGTCCCGTCCTCCGCCCAGGCGGTGGCGCGCAGGGCGGGCGGCAGGGGCTCGGTGACGCGCAGCGAGTGGTAGCGCACCGCCGTGAAGTGCTGCGGCAAGCCGTCGAACAGGTCCTCGCCACCGTGCCTGACCCGGGTCAGATGGCCGTGCCGGGGCACTCCGGGGACCACCCGCCCGCCGTAGTGGTGGGCGATGGCCTGGTGGCCCAGGCACACCCCGAGGACCGGCACGTCCCGCCAGCGGTCCAGGAGGCCCTGGCAGAAGCCGAGGTCGGTGGGGCGCTGGGGGCGGCCGGGGCCGGGCGAGATCACCACGCAGTCGAACGCCGCCGGGTCCTGCCGCGACCAGGACGGGTCGTCGTTGACCAGGACGGTCGGCTCCTTGCCGTACACCCGGGCGAGGAGCTGGAACAGGTTGTAGGTGTAGGAGTCGTAGTTGTCGATCAGCAGCGCACGCATCGAGCGGTTCCTTGTCAGGTTCGAGCGGGACCGGATCGTTCCGGTTCGGCGCGCCGGAGACGGCCTACTCGCCGAGCAGGTTGTCGATGTAGTCGAAGACCTCCTCCCGTGAGGCCGAGCGGAGCCGGTCCGGCACTTCGTCGGGCCGCTGCGGGGCGGGTGCTCCCGCAGGGGCCATGTCCGGGCCGGTCAGTGGCGTTGGCGTTGGCGCGTCCGGAAGGAGCAGGGTGCGCAGGTGCTGGCCGAGGGCGAGCGGCGTCGGGTAGTCGAAGACCAGGGTGGGCGTCAGGCGCAGGGCGGTGGCGCCGCCGAGGCGGTTGCGCAGTTGCAGGGCGCGCAGGGAGTCGAACCCGATGTCGGCGAACGGGCGCCGTTCGCCG
Source organism: Streptomyces sp. NPDC040610 (assembly GCF_055594065.1). Taxonomy (NCBI): domain Bacteria; kingdom Bacillati; phylum Actinomycetota; class Actinomycetes; order Kitasatosporales; family Streptomycetaceae; genus Streptomyces; species Streptomyces sp. NPDC040610. The sequence continues at coordinate 19,422 of NZ_JBVIXA010000021.1, forward strand.
ACGGTCAGCGGGTCGTCGTAGCCGAGGACGGCCGCGACGTGCGTACGCACCAAGTCCAGGAGGAGGGCGTCCTGTTCCCCCTCGGGGAGCTGCGCGAGGCGGGTGGCCAGGGCGTCGCCGTCGGGCTCGGCCGCGGTGTCGGCGGTGCCGACGGCGGCGCGGCGGACGGGCGCGGGGGCGAGTCCGCGCAGCAGGGTCGGTACGTCGCCGTCGCCGCCCGGGCCGCCGCGCAGGCCCGTCGTGTCCAGGCGCAGGGGGAAGACGACGGGTTCGCCGGTGGCGCGGGCGAGGTCGAGCAGGGCGAGCCCCTGGTCGTCGGCGAGCGGTTTGACGCCCGACCGGGCCATCCGCCGCAGGTCCGCCCCGCCGAGGCCCGCCGTCAGCGCCGACCGGGCTTCCCACAGCCCCCAGCCGAGCGACACGCCCGTGAGCCCCGCGTCCCGGCGCGCCGCCATCAGCGCGTCCACGAACGCGTTGGCCGCCGCGTACCCGGCCTGCCCCGCGGGTCCGAGGACGCTCGACACGGACGAGAACGCGACGAACGCCACGTCCGTGCCCGCCGTCAGCTCGTGCAGATGCCAGGCCGCGTCCGCCTTGGGGCGCAGCACCCGGTCGACGCGCTCGGGCGTCTGGTCCTGGAGGAGACCGTCGTCCAGCACTCCGGCCAGGTGCACCACGGCCGTCAGGGGATGCTCGGCCGGGATCGACTCCAGGGCCCCCGCCAGCACGGTCCGGTCCCCCGCGTCGCCCGGCACCACCCGGAGGTCCACGCCGTCGGCGCGCAGTTCCCGTACGAACTCGGCGGCACCCGCGGCCGATTCGCCCGACCGCGACACCACGACGAGGCGCCGCACCCCGTGCGTCACCACCAGGTGCCGCAGCACGAGGCGGCCCAGCGTGCCGAGGCCGCCGGTCACCAGGACCGTGCCGTCCGTGCGCCAGCCCGCACCGCCGCCGGACGCGGCCGCCGCGAGGCGCGCGAGCCGCGGCACGAGCAACGAACCGTCACGCACGGCGACTTGGGCCGCCTCACCGGACACCGCGTCGACGAGCGCGGACCGGGAGGCGTCGAGGCCGTCGAGGTCGACCAGGCGGACGCGGCCCGGGTGCTCCGACTGCGCCGAGGCGACGAGGCCCCACACCGCCGCGAGGGCGGGGTCGGGCGGCGCGCCGGGGGCCGGGGCGACCGCTCCCCGGGTGAGGACGACGAGGAGGGTGTCCGCCAGGCGTTCGTCGGCGAGCCAGTCCTGGAGGGCGGCGAGGACGCGGTGGACGGCGCGGTGGGCGGCGGTGGGCGGGTCGTCGGGGTCCGGGGCGGGCGGGTGGTGCCGGGTGTCCGTGCGGTCCTGAGCGGCCGTACGATCCCGGGTCGCCGCCGCGCGCTCCCGTGCCGCCGCGAGGCCCCCGGCCGCCGCGCCCTCCGGCAGCTCCGCGAGCACGAGGACTTCGGGGGCGCCGCCGCCGGTGTCCAAGTGGGCGCGCAGCGCCGCCGGGTCGGGGTGGCGGGAGCACTGGACGCCCCGGGCCGCGAGCGCGTCCTGCGCGTCGGCGGCTCCGGCCCCGACCCACGCCCACTGCGCCGGTTCCGGGCCGCGCGGCGCGGGCGGTGCCGCGGGCCGCCACTCCAGGCGAAGCAGCGAGGCGTCTGCGGTGGCCGCGGCCCGGCGCAGCGATTCGGCGGCCACCGGTCGCATGCCGAGACTCTCGACCGTCACGACCGGGTGTCCCGCGGGGTCCGTGGCGGTGACCGACAGGGCGCCGGGTCCGGTGAAGCGGAGGTGGGCGCGCAGCCGGGTGGCACCGGTGGCGTGCACGGTCACGCCGCTCCAGGAGAACGGCAGCCGGGTCACGCTCTCGCCCGGGGCCGAGCCGGGCCGCGCCACGAGGGCCGCGGCGTGCAGGGCGGCGTCGAAGAGGGCGGGGTGCAGCGCGTAGCGGTCGGCGCCGCCCGCGCACGCGGGGAGTTCGACTTCGGCGTACAGCCCGCGGTCCGCACCGGCACCCGCGCCGCTGCCGACACCCGCGCCGTCACCCTCGTCCTCGTCGACGTGCCAGCAGCGCACCAGCCCCTGGAACGCGCCACCGTAGTGCAGCCCAGCCTTGGCCAACTCCCGGTAGCAGTCGTCGAGTTCGATCTCCCGCGCGCCGGTGGGCGGCCACTGTCGCGGCGGCTTCGGCGTGTGCTGGCCGCCGCGTGTCAGGGTGCCCTCGGCGTGCCGGGTCCAGGGCGCGTCGGCAGGGGCGTCGCCCGTACGGGAGTGCAGGGTGAGGCCGCGCCGCCCGGAGTCGTCCGGTCCGCCGACGGCGAGCTGGAGGCGGACCGTGCCCTCCTCCGGGAGGATCAAGGGGGCTTCGAGGACCAGCTCTTCGAGGACGTCGCAGCCCGCCTGCGCCCCCGCTTGCAGCGCCGCCTCCACCAGTGCCGTGCCCGGTACGACGAGGATGTCCGCGACGGCGTGGTCGGCGAGCCAGGGGTGGGTCCGCGCGGACAGCGTCCCGGTGCAGAGCATGCCCCCGGTCCCGTCCGCGAGCGGGACGGCGGCGCCGAGCAGCGGGTGGTCGACGCCGTCCAGTCCGGCCGTCGACACGTCGGCCTCCGGCGCGGCCGCGTCCTCCAGCCAGTAGCGGGACCGCTGGAAGGCGTACGTCGGCACGTCCGTCAGGCGGGGCCCCGCGGGGCCGAACACCTCCTGCCAGTCGACGGCGACACCGTGGACGTGGGCCTCGCCGACCGCGGTGAGCAGCCGCGCCAGGTCGCCCTCGTTGCGCCGCAGCGACTCGACGACTCGGACGTCACCGGCGCGCTCGGGGCCCACCGCGGCCGCGGTCTCCTCGACAGCGACGGTGAGCACGGGGTGCGGGCTCATCTCGATGTACGTGCTGTGGCCGTCGTCGAGAAGCCGCTCCACCGTGCGGTGGAACTGGACGGTCTCGCGGAGATTGCGCACCCAGTACGCGGCGTCCAGGGCCGTCGTGTCGACCGGTTCGCCGGACACCGTCGAGTAGAACGGCACGGTCGCCGGGCCCGGCCGGACGCCGGACAGCGCCGTCAGGAGGGTCGCGCGGATCTCGTCGATCTGCGCCGAGTGCGACGCGTAGTCCACGTCGATCCGCCGGGCGCGCACACCGTTCGCGTCGAACGCGGCCATGGCCGCCTCCAGCGCCGCCGGTTCCCCGGAGATCACCACGGACCGCGGACCGTTGACCGCCGCCACGGACACGGCGCCGCCCCACGGATCGAGGCTCCGGCGCACCTCGTCGACGGGGGCGACGACCGAGACCATGCCGCCCCGCCCCGCCAGGGCCCGCAGGGCCCGGCTGCGGACGGCGACGACGCGCGCCGCGTCGTCCAGGGAGAGCGCGCCCGCGACATGGGCCGCCGCGATCTCGCCCTGCGAGTGCCCGACGACCGCGGCCGGTTCCACGCCGAAGGACCGCCACAGCGCGGCGAGGGAGACCATCACCGCGAACAGCGCGGGCTGCACCACGTCGACGCGGTCCAGCGTCGGCGCGCCGGACTCGCCCCGCAGCACCTTCGTCAGCGACCAGTCGACGTGCGGCGCGAGCCGCTCGGCGCAGGCCTCGATCGACTCCCGGAACACCGGTGACGTACGCATCAGTCCGGCCGCCATGCCCGGCCACTGCGAGCCCTGCCCGGGGAACACGAACGCGACCCGGTCCCGTGCCGTGGCCGTCCCGAGCGCCGTGTGCGGGCCGTGGTCGCCGTCCGCGAGCGCGGCGAGGCCGTCCAGGGCCCCGGCCCGGCCCGCGGCCACGACGACGGCCCGGTCCGCGAGGGCCGCCCGCGAACGCGCCAACGAGTACGCCAGGTCCGCGTCCGGCGCGTCGGGGTCCGCCGCGAGGAACTCCGCCACGCGCCGCGCCTGGGCGCGCAGGCCCGCGGCCCCGGCGCCGGAGACGAGCCAGGGCAGGGGACGGGGCCCGGCGTCGGTGAGGTCTGCCGTGTGCTCCGTCGGGCCTTCGTGACGTGTGTGCGGCACGTGTGGTGTGGGGCTCAAGTGGTCTGCGTGGCCCGGGTGTTCCGCGTGCTCCACGCGCTCCGTGGCACGTGCGCCCTCCGGGTCCACCGCGCCCGCAGCGCCCAGCGCGCCATTGCCCGCCCCCGCCCTCCGGCCCCCCTCGGCCTCCGGCGGCGCCTGCTCCAGGATGATGTGCGCGTTCGTACCGCCCACGCCGAACGAGGAGACCGCCGTGCGGCGCGGCCGGTCGACCTGCGGCCAGGGGGTGGCCTCGGTGAGGAGCCGGACCGCGCCCGACGACCAGTCCACGTGCGGCGTCGGCTCCACGATGTGCAGGCTGCGCGGCAGTTCGGCGTGGCGCATCGCCATCACCATCTTGATGACGCCCGCCACCCCCGCCGCGGCCTGGGTGTGGCCGACGTTGGACTTCAGCGAGCCCAGCCACAGCGGCCGGTCCTCCGGCCGGTCCTGACCGTACGTGGCGAGCAGCGCCTGCGCCTCGATCGGGTCCCCCAGCTGGGTGCCTGCGCCGTGCGCGTCCACGCAGTCCACGTCCGCCGGGCCCAGGCCCGCGTGTGCCAGGGCCTGGCGGATCACCCGCTGCTGGGCGGGGCCGTTGGGCGCCGTCAGGCCGTTCGACGCGCCGTCCTGGTTGACCGCGGAGCCCCGCACCACGGCAAGGACGCGGTGCCCGTTGCGCTCGGCGTCGCTGAGCCGTTCCAGGAGCAGCACGCCGACGCCCTCGGACCAGCTGCTTCCGGCGGCGTCGGCGGAGAACGACCGGCAGCGTCCGTCCGGCGCGAGCCCGCGCTGCCTGCTGAACTCGACATAGCCCCAGGGCGTGGCCATCACGGTGACACCACCGGCCACGGCGAGCGTGCACTCGCCCTCGCGCAGCGACTGGGCGGCCAGGTGCACGGCCACGAGCGAGGAGGAGCAGGCCGTGTCGACGGTGACGGCCGGGCCTTCGAGGCCGAGGGTGTAGGCGAGGCGCCCGGAGGCGACGCTGGGCATGCTGCCCACGACGCGATAGCCCTCGGCGCTCGGCGGCACGTGCCGGATGCGGGCGCCGTACTCGCTGTACATGATGCCGACGAACACGCCGGTCCTGCTGCCGCGCAGCGTGGACGGGTCGATCCGCGCCCGTTCGACGGCCTCCCAGGACGTCTCCAGGAGCAGCCGGTGCTGCGGGTCGATGGTGACGGCCTCGCCCGGACTGATCGCGAAGAACCCGGCGTCGAAGTCGGCCGCGTCGTAGAGGAATCCGGCGTGCCGGGTGCATGTGGTGCCGATGTGGTCGGGGTCCGGGTCGTACGAGACGGTCCAGCCGCGGTCGGTCGGGAACTCGGAGATCGCGTCCGTCTCCGAGCGCACCAGGCGCCACAGGTCGTCCGGCGACGCCACGTCGCCGGGCAGTCGGCAGCCCATGCCGACGATCGCGATCGGCTCGTCCTCACGTCCCCGGCCCTCGCGGCCCTTCCGCGTGGCCCGCGTGCCGGTCCCCGCCCCCGCGCCGGCGGCGGCACCCTCACCGAGCAGCAGGGCGCACAGGTGCTCGGCGAGCGCGCCGGGCGTCGGGTGGTCGAAGAGGGCGGTCGCCGAGAGCGCGCCGCCCGTGGCCTCGCTCAGCCGCTCCCGCAGCCGGGCCGCGGCCCGCCCCCGGACGCCCTGGGCGCCGAAGGCCCGGCCGGGGTCGAGCGGCACCTGATCGGCGCGGTCCAGGGCGGCGGAGGCGTGCGTGCGGATCAGGTCGACGAGGATCCGGCGCCGCTCCGCGTCGCGCGCGGCGGCGAGGCGCTCCCGCAGCGGCCGGTCGCGTCCCTCGGTCCACTCCATCATTGCTTCCTTCCTGGCGGGGTACGGCGGCCGGGAACGGGTGCGACGGCGCGACGGGACGTCCTCTCCCCCGTCGTGCCGGGCGGCGTTGTCGTCTGCGTGGGCGGCGTGGTCAGGGTGGTCGGCACAGTCGGAGTGGTCAGGGTGATCGGCACAGTCGGCGTAGGCGTCATCGGAGACGTGCGCGTCATCGGGGTGCGCGCGCCGTGCGGGGCGCGCGCGGCGGCCCCGACGGCCGCAGGGCTCATCTCCCCGCCAGCGCCCGCGCCGCGTCCGGCTCCGCCGGGGCGAGGCTGTGCAGCATCCGGCCGGTCCGCTCGACGAGCGCCCCGAACGCGTCCGGTGTGATGGCCTGTTCGCCGTCGCACAGCGCGGTGTTCCCCGCCCCGTCGACGTCGACCATGACGCCGTCGGCCCCGGCGGCAGCGGCGGCCGCGGCCAGCGGGGCCACCAGGTCGCTGCGGCCGCACGCGTGGCTGGGGTCGACGATCACCGGGAGGTGGCTGAGCCGCTTCGCCAGCGGCACGGCGCTGATGTCCAGGGTGAACCGGGTCGAGTCGCCGTGGGCGCGGACGCCGCGTTCGCAGAGCAGCACCCTGCCGTTGCCCGCGGCGAGCAGGTACTCGGCACCGTTCAGCCACTCCGGGACCGTGCAGCCGAAGCCGCGCTTGAGCAGCACCGGACGGCCGGTGAGCGCCACTTCGTGGAGCAGCGCGAAGTTCTGCGCGTTGCGGGCGCCGATCTGCAGGACGTGCGCGACTTCGGCGACGGCCTCGACGTGCGCGGCGTCGACGACCTCGGTGACGACGCCGAGCCCGGTCTCCGCGGACGCCTCCCGGAGCAGGTCGAGGCCGTCCTTGCCGATGCCCTGGAACGCGTACGGCGAGGTGCGGGGCTTGAACGCGCCGCCCCGCAGCAGGTGCGCGCCCCGCTCGCGCACCGCCCGCGCCACGCCGAGGAGCTGGGCCTCGCACTCCACCGCGCACGGCCCGGCGATCCAGGTGAAGCGCCCGCCGCCCACGGTGCAGTCGTCCGACACGCGCACGGCGCTCGGCTCGCCCGTGGCGGCGAGGCTGCCGAGCGGCGGCGCGTCGGTGCTGTCGACGACCGACTCGACCGCGCTGGTGGCGCGCAGCAGGTCCACGAACTCCCGGCCCTCCGGCGAGGCCGCGGCGAGGTCGGGGAAGGTGACCAGGGTGTGGCGTCCGGCCCGGCAGTGGAACGACCGGTGGCCGCGGTGGCGCCACGCGGAGGTCAGTCGGCTCCGCTCGTCGAGCAGCACGTCGGGATGGAGGCGGGCAACGATCATCGGGTCACCTTTCTGCGCCGTGGCGGCGGTGCGGGGTGGAGTCCGGGAGCCTCATCGCTGCCGCCCCACGCCGGGCGACCACTCGGGCCGTTCGGGGAAGTCGAAGTCGACCGCGTCGGCGATGCCCAGCTCCTCGGCCATCCGCTGGGCGCCGGAGAAGTCGCGGACGAGCCGCCGCCCGGACGGCGTCGCGCGCAGGTCGGCCACGATCTCGTCGGCGCCCTCGATGCCCGCGGTGACCAGTTCGAGCCGGAGCGTGGAGAGGTCCTGCTCGGCGAACGCCTCCAGGGCGAGCGGCAGACAGCGCGTCAGGGTGGCGCGCTGCCCTGCGTTCATCCGGGCGTACAGCTCCCGGACGACCTCGATGACGACCGATCCGTGCGCCGTCTCGTCCCGCAGGTGCAGCGTGGTGATCAGGGAGTGCATGGGCTGGATCGAGTCGTCCCTGGCGAGCAGCGCGAGCAGGGAGTTGATGCAGGTCTCCGCGACCGCGCCCCACACCAGGACGGCGACGTCCCGCTCCCACTGCTCCGGCATCCGCGCGAGCACCGCGCGCAGCCGCCGGTAGGTGACGAGTTCGGGCTGCTCGGGCCGGCTGCGCACACCGCGCAGCTCCCGGGTGCGGGAGATGGCGAGCATGTGCATGTACGTGTGGAAGCTCTCGTCGACGACGGCCTGCTGCACGCCCTGGCGCATCAACGGGTGGTCGCTGCCGGGGAAGACGCCGCGCATGACGAGGTCGAACGCGGGCTCCGCGATGAGGTGCTCGGTGGCGATGACGCGTTCGTTGTAGCCGATCCACAGGCCCGTCAGGACCCGCTCGCGGCGCTCGGGGGCGGCCGCGAGGAACCGGGGGTGCTCGGCGAACGGCACCATCCGCAGCGGGTAGTCCGGCAGCCCGGCGTCGTACCCGGCCGTCTCGTCGAGGGCGCCGGGGCTGGTCGTGACCGCGGCCCGCCGCGGCCAGGCGGCCACGAGTCGGCGCAGGGTCGCGCTGCCGACGCCGTCCTCCTCGGCCCACCCTCTGGCCGCCCAGGTGGTCACCACGCCCGACTCCTCACGCATCAGCCCTCCCGGCCTCGTGGTCCGTGATGCGGCTGCATCGTCACCGGCCGCACTTGGCGGTTTCTTGAAGGCGACTTGGGGACGGCCCGGACGGACTTCAGGATGCGGACGCGGGATGCCACGATGAGGCGAGCGCCGCGGTGACGCGGGCCCGGACGCCCTGCCCCGTCCCTGCCCCGTCCTTGTCCCGGAGCTCGCTCTCGACCTTCTTCGTCGTCCGTATCCCCAGTCCCCGGCGCCGCGCCGGGCGACGCCACCGTGAGGACGTCCCATGCTCGTTCCGCTCACCATGGCCGACTTCCTGGACCGCGCGGAGTCGGCCGCCGCCGCCCGCGTCGCGCTCGTCGACGAGCCGGACCAGCCGTCCCGCCCGGTGCCGACGACGACGTACGGCGCGTTGCTGCGGCGGGTGCGGGCCTGGCAGGCGGGGCTCGACGCGCTCGGCGTCGGCACGGGCGAGCGCGTCGCCGTCGTCAGCCCCAACTCGGCCCGGCTCCTCGAACTGCTCTACGCGATCCCGGCGAGCGGCCGGATCTGCGTCCCGGTGAACTACCGGCTCACGCCCGAGGAGATCGCGTACATCCTGCGGCAGTGCGACGCCTCCGTCGTGTTCGTCGACCCCGACGTCGAGGCCGCGCTGGGCTCGGTCGAGGGGCCGAAGCGCTTCGTGCTCGGCGAGCAGACCGACACACAGGTCATGCGGTACGACGTGGCGCCGCGCCCGTGGTCGCGGCCCGACGAGAACGCCGTCGCGACCCTCAACTACACGTCGGGGACGTCCGCGCGCCCCAAGGGCGTCGCCCTGACCCACCGCAACATCTGGCTGAACGCGATGACGTTCGGCGTGCACGCCCGGATCTGGGAGCAGGACGTGTATCTGCACACCCTGCCCACGTTCCACTGCAACGGCTGGGGGGTGCCGTTCCTGCTCGCGGGGCTCGGCGCGAAGCAGGTGCTGCAGCGCCGGATCGACGGTGCGCAGATCCTGCGGCGGGTCGAGGAGCACGGGGTGACCCTCGCGTTCGGGGCGCCCGCCGTGTGGGACGCCGTGCTGCGGGCGGCGCGGGACTGGCCGGGCGAGGTGCCCGGCCGGGGCAGCGTGCGCGTGGTGTGCGCGGGCGCGCCCGTCAGCGACCGCCTGGTCCGCCAGGTGGAGCACGAGCTGGGCTGGGAGTTCCACCAGGTGTACGGCCTGACGGAGACGACGATGCTGACCTTCAACCGGCGTCCGCCGGGCGCGCCCGGGAGCGGGGGCCTGACGAGGGCGGGGGCGCCGGCGCTCGGCGTCCGGCTGCGCACCGGGGAGCGGGGTGAGGTCCTCGCCCGCTCGAACATGGTGCTCGACGGCTACTGGCAGGACCCGGAGGCCGACGCGGCGGCGCTGGAGGAGGGGTGGTTCCGCACCGGTGACGTGGGGGAGTTCGACGACGAGGGGCATCTCGTCCTGTTCGACCGGCTCAAGGACGTCATCGTCACCGGGGGCGAGAGCGTGTCGTCGGTGGAGGTCGAGGACTGCCTCCTCGCCCATCCGGCGGTCGCCGAGGCCGCCGTGATCGGGGTGCCGGACGAGCGCTGGGGCGAGACCGTGAAGGCGGTGGTGGTGCCCGCCGAGGGGGCGGCGGCCGCCGAGGACGAGCTGATCGCCCACTGCAAGCGGCACCTGGCCCGCTACAAGGCGCCCACGTCCGTGGACTTCGCGGACGCCCTGCCCCGCACCACCAACGGCAAGGTGCAGAAGGGCAGGCTCAGGGAGCCGTACTGGATCGGTCAGGACCGGCGCATCAACTGACGACGCCCGGCCCTGTCCCGGCGGGCGCCGTCAGTGCTGCAGGCACATCCGTCCGACGGACTCGTCACGGAGGATCCGCGTGAACAGCACCCGCAGCTCCCGTCCCGGGTCCACACCCAGCTCCTGCGCGAGCGCCCGGCGGATGCGGTGGTAGACCCGCACCGCCTCCGCCTGGCGGCCCACCTCGCACAGCGCGACCATCAGGAGCCAGCCGAGCCGTTCCCGGTTGGGGTACCGCGCGCTGAGCGCGGCGAGTTCGGCCACCGCGGTGCCGTTGTCCCGCCCCCAGGCCAGCTCGGCCTCCCACTGCGCCTCCCAGGTCATGAGGCGCAGTTCCTCCAGGCGGGCCGCCTCGCGCACGGCCGGTTCGTAGTCGCCGAGTTCCGCGTGGGGCGCGCCGCGCCACAGTGCCAGGGCCGCGCCGAGGGCACGGCTGGCCTCCGCGTACCTGCCGTCGCGCAGGAGCCCGCGTCCGGTGCGCAGTTGGCTCTCGAAGCGGCAGGCGTCGACGCGGTCCCGTGACACGGCGAGGACGTATCCGTGCGCCTCCCTGCGCAGGATCCGGTTGCGTCCCCGGGGCGGGCAGTCAGGTTCCAGTTGACGGCGCAGATGGGAGACGTAGCTGTGCAGGCTGGCAACCACGTTGCCAGGCGGTCCGGCAGGCCAGATCGCCTCGGTGAGCCGCTCCGCGCCCACCACTTGCCCCGGCGCCAGCAACAGAGTTGACAGCACGGCACGTTGTCGCGCCGGGCCGAGGGGCAAGGGGCCCGTGGGCGACCACACCGCGAGGGGCCCGAGGACGTGGAATGACAACTCACCGGTCAAATGCGTAACAGTTTTCACAGACATCACACTCTCCCCCTGGCAACACTGTTTTCCCATGGCCACCGTTTCCCCCCACTACTGGTCGGAATGACGTCCACACCCCTGGTCCAGGTTGGCCGAGCCGCGCCTGGACTTTTCGTGTGTGCCGCATGAGTAAAGAGAGGGGGACATTCCCCACTATGACCGCGCGTTACTCTTTGCCGCACTCCTTTTGCGCGCTTTTGCCAACGAGCTGTCCTGATGGCGCAAAGACGCGGTTCCACGCCCCCTGGGGCCCGGGATACGGTGGAACGTTACGCAACCTTGTTGCGGATCTTGGGATTACCTCCCATGGATCACCGGCCCGGGCACGGGCGCCGCGCGATTCGATCAGACCCGCACGCATTTACGCGCCGAACAGAAAAGCCGGGGCGCGCAATTCAAGTCAGCAACGCGCTTGAAGAAACAACCTTTTCCCTCACACCGCCGAATAACGATTCTTCAGATCGATCACGGTGATTCGGCCAGGAAGGCGCCGGGGGCCCTCACACCCCGCGCGACCACTGCCCGGACAGCAGATATCGGCGCACCGACGCCGCGGCGCGCCACCCCTCCGCGGCCACCGCCGCGGCGGGCTCGACGGCGTGCGCCACATTTCCGACCGCGAAGACACCGGGGATCCCCGTACGGAAGTCCGCGTCCACCGCCGGTCCCCGCGTGCCGGGGGCGAGCGGCACCCCGCCCCGGCGCGCCAGTTCGTGATCGGGCACGAAGTCACCCGTGAACACGACGGTGTCGCACGGAAGGTGAGCGAGGAGCCCGGTGCGATGCCGCAGCCGCACGGCGGAAATCCGTCCCCCGCCGACGAGTTCGGTGACCTCCGCACCGGTGAGCAGCGGGACGCCGTGGCGCAGCCGGGACTCGGCGGCGCGCCAGGGCGTGGAGCGGTGCCGGGCCTCCGCCGTCACCTGGGCGACCACGGCGACACCCGCGCGCCGCAGTGTGTCCAGCGCCGCGTACGCGACGGGCTCGGCGCCCACGACCACGGCCCGGGTGCCGATGTGCTGGCCGTACAGGTGGACGGCCTGCTGGAGTTCGCCGGTGGTGTAGACGCCAGGGGCGCGGCCGCCGGGCACGAGGCGGGCGGCGCGGGGGCGTTCGCGGGCGCCGGTGGCGAGGACGACGGCCCGCGCGGTGAGGCGTTCCAGGCCGAGGGCCGAGGTCGTGTCGAGGCCGAGGGGGCCCGCCCAGCCGGTGGCGGTGACGCCGGTGCGCACGCGCGCGCCCGCACGACGGGCCTCGTCGACGCGGGCGCGCGCGTACCGCGGCCCGCTCGTGCCGGGGCCGGTCAGCCCGGCGAACGTGCGGGCGCCGAAGCCGCCGTGGTGGCAGTGGCGGGGCACGCCGCCCGCCTGCTCCTCGCGCTCCAGGACCTCGACGCGGCCCACGCCCGCCGCCGCGAGCCCGGCGGCAGCCGCGAGCCCCGCGGGTCCGGCGCCCACGATCAGCACGTCCACGCTGCGCTCGTGCCTCATCGCGATGCCTCCGCCCGGTCGTGTCCTTCGAGCAGGGCTCGGACCGCGGCGCCGCAGTAGAAGCCCTGGCAGCGGCCGCCGCGGGCGCGGGTGCGGCGGCGCAGCCCGTCGACGGAGGCGGGCGGCAGGGTACTGGCGAGCGCGTCGCGGATCTCGCCGCGGGTGACGCGCTCGCAGTGGCAGACGAGGGTGCCGTACGCGGGGTCCGCCGCGATCAGGTCGGCCCGCTGGTAGGGGCGCGGGAAGCGCTCGCCGATGTTGGGCATCGTGACGGGCGCGAGGTCCCCCGGCTCGCCCAGGTCCAGGCCGCAGTCGGCGAGCAGGCCGGTGACATGCGCGGCGATGGCCATGGACGCGGTCAGGCCGGTGGAGCGGATGCCGCCGACGGTGACGTAGCGCTGCTCGGGCCAGGGGCGGATCCGGTAGTCGTCGTCCTCGGTCGCCGCGCGCAGCCCCGCGTAGGCGGCGGTGACGTCCTCGTCCAGGAGGTCCGGCAGGATGCGCGCGCCCCGCTCACGCAGCGAGGCGAGCCCGTCGGCGGTGGTGCCGGTGGCCCGCTTGTCGTCCAGGTCTTCCGCCGTGGGACCGAGAAGCACGTTGCCGTACACCGTCGGGGCGACGAGGACGCCCTTGCCGAGCGCCGTCGGCACCGGCAGCAGGATGTGGTGCACGAGGTCGCGGGCGAGCTTGTCGAAGACGATGAGCTGGCCGCGGCGCGGGGTGACCGTGAACGTGTCGTGGCCGAGCATGCGGTCGACGGTGTCGGCGTGCAGGCCCGCGGCGTTGACGAGGTAGCGGGTGCGCAGCTCGCCGCGGCTCGTGGTGAGCACGCGGGGGCCGTCGCCGGGCGCGTCCGCACCGGCGTCCGTCAGACGGCAGTCGAGGTGCAGGTCCACGCCGGAGCGCACGGCCTGGGTGGCGTACGCCAGGGGGGTCGTCCAGGGGCAGATGATGCTCTCGTCCGGCACTTCGAGGGCCCCGAGGGCGCCGGGGCCGAGCCGCGGCTCACGGGCCCGCAGCTCGGCGGCGTCGAGGAGGACCGTCCGGTCGTAGCCGTTGCGCTCGGCCTTGGCCCGCAGGGCGGGCAGGGCGGCTAGCTGCTCCTCGTCCCAGGCGACCAGGAGCGCGCCGACCCGCTCCACGGGGATGCCGCACTCGGCGGCGTACGCGGCGAGGCGGCGCTGCCCCTCCCGGACCAGGCGGGCCTCCAGGGAGCCCGGCACGGCGTCGAACCCGGTGTGCAGGATGGCGGTGTTGGCCTTGGAGGTGCCCTCGCCCACGTCGTCGGCCGCCTCCACCACGGCGACGCGCAGCGGGTGGCGGGCCAGTTCGCGGGCGATGGCGGTGCCGACGACTCCGGCGCCGATGACGGTGACGTCGTACGGCTCGTACGGCTCATGCGCCGACGCAGACGCCGATCCTGACCCCGGGCCCACCCCCGGACCCGGTGCGGCGGGCCCGGGCGGCAGGGTTCCGACACGGGTGACGCGGCCGGGTCCGCCGCGCCCTGGCGCCCCGGCCCCGCTCACGACGGTGTGCGTTCCGTCAGGACCGCCACCTGCGCGCGGAACGCCGCGCGGCGGGCGGCCGCCTCGTCGGCGCCGACGCGGGGTTCGTAGACGGCGGCCGGGCGCCAGTCCGGCACGACGTCGCGCAGGGTGAGCGCCGGGTCGAGGCCGAGGCGGGCGACCGCGCCCACGCCGAGGGCCGTGACGTCGGGGAGCGCCGAGACCTCCACGGGCAGTTGGAGCAGGTCGGCCTGGGTCTGCATGAGCAGGTCGGAGCGGGTCAGGCCGCCGTCGACGCGCAGGCTCCGCAGCGGCTCGCCGAGGTCGGCTGCCACCGCGTCGGCGAGTTCGGCGACCTGCGCCGCGATGCCCTCGCACAGCGCCCGCACCAGGTGCCCGGCCGTGGTGTCCAGGCCGAGCCCGGTCAGGGAGCCGCGCAGGTCGCCGCGCCACCAGGGCGCCGCGAGCCCGGCGAGTGCGGGCACGAAGGTGACGCCACCGGTGTCGGGGACGGCCGAGCCGATCGGGTCGATGTCCTCGGCGCCGCCGATGACGCCGAGGTCGGTGAGCCAGCGCACGGCGGACGCGGCGGTGTAGACCTGCCCGTCGAGGCAGTAGCTGCTGCGGCCGCCCAGGCGCCAGGCGACGCACGCGACCAGCCCCGAGTCGCCCCGGCGCGGGCGGGCGCCGGTCTGGGCGAGAAGGAACGCCCCGGTGCCGTAGGTGCACTTGGCACTGCCGGGCTCGGTGACGTCCTGGGCGAGGAGCGCCGCCTGCTGGTCGACGAGGAGCCCGGTCAGCGGGATCTCGGCGCCGAACGCCGTGGTGGTGCCGACCGGTTCGGCGGCGTCGACGACGCGCGGCAGCCGTTCGGCGCCGAGTCCGAAGACGTCGAGGGCGCGTTCGGACCAGGTGGCGGAGTCCAGGTCGAGGAGCTGGGTGCGGCCCGCGGTGGCCGCGTCGGTGACGAAGGCGCCGGTGAGGCGGTGCACGAGCCAGGCGTCGCTGGTCGTGACCACGCCGCGCCGGGTGAGGTGGCGGCGTATCCACGCCATCTTGGGGGCGGCGAAGTAGGGGTCGAGCGGCAGGCCGGTGAGCGACTTCAACTCGTCTGCGTGCCCGGCGAGTTCCGTGCACAGCTCGTCGGCGCGCCGGTCCTGCCACACCAGGGCGTCGGTCAGGGGCTCGCCGGAATCCGGGTCCCAGGCGAGCACCGTCTCGCCCTGGTTGGCGAGGCCCACGGCGGCGACCGGCTCGCCCGCCCGCGCGAGCGCCTCGCGGCCGGCGTCGAGCACGGAGGTGAGCAGGTCGGCGGGCGTGACCTCGACGCGGCCGCCGGGCAGATGGCGGGGGCGTACGGGTGCGGTGCCGGAGCCGATCACGCCGCGCTCGGGGCAGACGACGAGCGCCTTGGTGCCGGAGGTGCCCTGGTCGACGGCGAGCACCGGGCCGGTCATCGGCGCGCTCCGCGGCGGCGGGGCGGGCGGGCTGCGGGGCGCGGGCCGCGGTCAGTCGTGATCACCGCGGAAGCCTGCTACAGCGGGCGCGGGGCCGTCAAGGGTCGGCCCCTGCGTCAAATGCCGCAATCCGTGCTGTTGTTGAGCAACAAAGAACCCAACGTTCACACCGGCGCGCCGCGTTGACACAACTTGGTCAAGAAAGATCCGAGGACCGGCCGGTAATCGGAAGACTCCGCTCTACACTGACCGCCGAACAACGTCCGTAACTCGCACACCACTTCACCGACCCGTACACCCCTTCCTCACTCCTCATCACCCGCCCCTCCACCTCCTACGGTGCGTTCACTCCCCGTTCACCCTTTCGTCCGTCGCGGAACACCCCCCACCCGCTCAGCCAGAGCCCAGAGGACCCATGCCGATGCCGTTAGCCCGCCCGGTGTACCACCCGGCCGGCCACGACGCTCCCCTGCGTGCCGTGCTCCAGGACCTCAAGGCAGGCCGCTGGGTGTCGACGAGGAACCTGCTCACCGACACCCCCGACTGGGGGCTGTGGACGCAACGCACGCAGATCCTGGCCGCGGCCGTCGCCGGTTCCGACGTGGTGCGCGCCTGGCTCGCCGAGGAGCCGCGCAGCGTCGCCGCGACGGTGCTGCACACCCGTGTCACGGTGGAGCGCGCCCTGCGCGCGCACCGCGCGGGCCACCGCCACACCAACGAGCTGTGGCGGGAGGCCAACGAGGCCTGCCGCATCGCCTCGCAGACCACGCCGGAGGACCCCGTCCCGTGGATCTGCCTGCTCGCCCTCGCCCAGCTCGACGAGGGCCAGCGGTGGGACGAGCACCGCGTGGCCGCGCCCGAGCCGATGCTCTTCCCCGGCCCCTGGCACATCCTCGCCGAGGCCGACAAGCGCGACCCCGGCAACCGCGAGGCGTACCACCGCATGCTCCAGTTCGCGTACCGCCGCAGGCCCGGAGCGCCGCTGACCGAGGCGGTCAACTTCGTGCACTGGGCGTCCGCGGCGGCCCCCGCGGGCTCGGCGCTGCACGTCCTGCCGCTGTACGCGCGCGTGGAGCGCTACCGCCGCGAGGGCGGCAACGAGCGCGCCCTCGATCTGCACTGGGTCGGGGAGGACGCCACGCGCAGCACGCTCAGGGCGCTCCAGCTGTGGTTCGACCACGCGCGGCCGGAGTCGACGTCGCTGCTCGATCTGAACCATCTGGCGCACGCGCTGTGGGGAGCCCACCAGTTCCACGACGCGGTCCGGGTGTTCGAGGCGCTCGACCCCTTCTACACGACCGTGCCGTGGACGTACCGCACACACGCGCCCGGTGACGCGGACGCGGCCGCGGAGGCCTTCGTCCAGGCCCGCGCGCGCTGCTACCACACGGCGCGCGGCCCGGGCACGGGCCCGCACGGCTGATCACCCTCCCCCCTCCTCCCCCCCCCGCCGTCCCCCCGCGCTCGCAGAGACCCCACACCCCCCGCGCCCCCGCACCCCCCGCTCATCCCCCGGAGGTTCACCAGTGTCCCGCACCACCGTGTCGAGCTCCGTCCCGGCGCCAGCGCTCCCGGACGAGGAACAACGGCTCCGAGAGCTCGGCTACCAGCCCGTCCTGGCCCGCCGCATGGGCGGGTTCGGCAACTTCGCCATCAGCTTCTCCGTCATATCCATCCTGTCCGGCTGCATGACGCTGTACGGGTTCGGTCTCGGCACCGGTGGCCCCGCGGTGATGATGTGGGGCTGGGCGGGCGTCGGCCTGATGGTGCTGTTCGTGGGTCTCGCCCTCGCGGAGGTCACCAGCGCCTACCCGACGTCGGGTGCGCTCTACTACATGGCGGACCGGCTCGGCGGGCGCCGCTGGGGCTGGTACACGGGGTGGCTGAACCTGCTCGGCCTGCTCGGCGCGATCGCGGGCATCGACTACGGCGCCGCGCTGTTCAGCGGCGCCCTGCTGAGCATGCACACGGACTTCACGCCGACGGCCGGGTCCACCTTCGTGATCTTCCTGTGCATCCTGCTCCTGCACGCGCTCCTGAACCTCTTCAACGTGCGTCTGGTCAGCCTCTTCAACTCCATCTCCGTGTGGTGGCACCTGGCCGGCGTCGCGGTGATCGTCGGTGTCCTCGCGATCGTCCCCGACAGCCACCAGTCGCCGTCGTTCGTCTTCGGCGAGTTCGTCAACGACACGGGCTGGTCGAGCCCGCTGTACGTGGCGATGATCGGCCTGCTCCTCGCGCAGTACACGTTCTCCGGGTACGACGCGTCGGCGCACCTCTCGGAGGAGACCTCCAACGCCTCGGTGACGGCGGCCCGGGGCATCGTGCGGGCCATCTGGGTCTCCTGGATCGCCGGTTTCGTGCTGCTCGCCGGTCTCACCTTCGCGATCCAGGACTACGTCGGCACCCAGGAGAGCGCGACCGGCGTGCCCCCGGCGCAGATCTTCATCGACGGGCTCGGCACGTCCGGCGCCACCGCCCTGATGCTCATCGTGATCGTGGCGCAGCTGTTCTGCGGCAACGCCGAGACGGCCGCGGCCAGCCGCATGGTGTTCGCGTTCAGCCGTGACAACGCCCTGCCCGGCTCCAAGCTCTGGCGCAAGGTCAGCCCCAAGACGCAGACGCCGGTGCCCGCGGTGTGGCTCTCGGTGGCCCTCGCCGCCGTCATCGCGCTGCCCTCGCTGTACTCCAAGACGGCGTACGGCGCGGTCACGGCCATCAACGTCATCGGCATCACACCCGCGTACGCGATTCCGGTGCTCCTGCGCCTGCGGGCGGGCGACCGCTTCCAGCCGGGCCCGTGGAACCTCGGCAAGTGGAGCAAGCCCGTCGGCTGGATCGCGGTGTGCTGGGTCGGCTTCGTGACCGTCCTGTTCTGCCTTCCGCAGGCCTCGCCGGTGAACGTCGAGTCGATGAACTACGCGTCGATCGCCCTGGCCGTGGTCCTGGTCCTCGCCACCGTCTGGTGGTTCGTGGCGCGGCGCTCCTACAGCACCCCGTCGGCGTACGGCACGGACAAGGAGCAGGCGGAGATCGCGGAGGACATCGTCTGACCGGGGCGGCCGTACGGCACGGCACCGGATGAAAGGGGCGGTCCACCGGGTGGACCGCCCCTTCACACTGTCAGGACCCCTCGTGACTCAGGACGCTCAGATGGCCTCCCACAGGGCGGGGACGTTCGGGGGCTCCCAGCCCGGGTAGGCCGTGTGCCCCTGGATGCAGCGGTAGCGGACGCCCTCGTACGTCACCACGTCACCGGCCGCGTAGGTCTCCCCCAGCTTCCAGGTGGTCTCGCCACCGCCGTCGCCGGGCACGGTGAGGGTGTAGGTGGTGGCGTGGCTGGTCTTGCCCGCGCCCGTGATGGTGAGGGTGTAGGTGCCCTGGGCCGTGCCCGCGGCGACCTCGACCGAGGCGGTCGCGGACTCGCCGGAGGTCACGGAGTCCGGGCTGACGGACACGCTGACGCCTGCCGGGGCGCCCGAGGCCGAGAGCGCCACCTTCTGCGGCTCACCGGCCGTGGTGGTGGTGTTGACGGTGACCTTGGCGGACGAGCCGGGCTCGATCGTGCCCGAGGCCGGGTTGGCGGAGATCGAGAAGTCGTCCGCCGGGGCGGGCGTGTCGCTCACCGACGTCTTCCAGATCGTGTACGCCACGCCGTCCGCGCTGCGGTCCAGAGCGGTCGCGTTGATGTTGCTGGTGGTGTCGCAGGCGGAGTGGTAGCAGGAGTCGTAGGCGCGGCCCGCGGTGCCGCCCCACTTCGCGGCCTCGGCCGCGGACTTGGTGGCCGACGCGCCGGTGGCATAGCCGGACGTGGGGATGCCGACCTGCTGGAAGGAGTAGTCGTCGGAGCGGCCCCGGCCCTCGACGTTCTCCTGCGGGGCGAGGTTGAGCGACGTCCAGTACTCCCGCATCGGCGCCGAGGCCGCGGAGTTCACGTTGTTGATGAAGTAGCCGGCGTTGGTCGAGCCGACCATGTCGAAGTTGTAGTACGCCTTGATCTTGGCGCGCTCCGTGCCGGAGAGCGAACGGGCGTAGTAGTCGGAGCCGTTCAGGCCCTGCTCCTCGTCGGTCCACCAGGCGAAGCGGACCCGGTTCTTCATGGTCGGGTTGTTCTGCGCCAGGGAGAGGGCCGCCTCCAGGAGGGTGCCCGAGCCGGAGCCGTTGTCGTTGATGCCGGGTCCGGCGGCCACGCCGTCGAGGTGCGCGCCGAACATGTAGACGTTGTCGGCGTCGCCCTGCGGCCACTCGGCGATCAGGTTGTTGCCCGCGCCCGCGGTGCAGCCGGAGGCGCAAGTCTGCTCGGTGACGGTGTAACCGGCGGCCTGGAGCTTGCCCTTGACGTAGGCGAGCGAGGCCCGGTAACCGGCCCCGGTGGCGCGGCGGTTGCCGCCGTTCTGCGAGGCGATGGTGTTGAACTGGGTCAGGTGCTCGCGCACCTTGGCCACGTCGACGTCCGGCGGCTGCGTCGGGTTGCCGCCGCCTCCGACCGTCAGCGTGTACTGGGCGGTGTGGGTCTTGGTTCCCGCGGTGCCCGTGACGGTGAGCGGATAGGTGCCGGCCTTCGCGGACTGCGCGGCGGTGACCTTCATGGTGGCGTCGGTGCCGGAGGTGACGGTCCCGGGGGTGAACGAGACGTCGACGCCGGTCGGGGCGCCGGACGCGGTCAGCGTGATCTGCTGGGCGCTGCCGGTGACGGTCGTCGTGGTGACCGTGGCGTTGACCGTGGCGCCCGGGTCGACCTTCCCCGAGGACGGGTTGAGCCCGAGGGAGAAGTCGTTCTGCTGCCCGGTGCAGGTGGGGTCACCGCTCTGGGTGGGGATGCTGATGGCGTCCCAGGCCGCCTTGGTGGCCTCGAACAGGCCGCAGCTCGCGTCCAGGTTCTTCGCCGAGGTCAGGGTGGCGGTGCGATAGCGCTTGTACGTCATGCCGCTGGTCTTGAGCAGCATGGCCCCGTAGAAGATCTTGCCGGCGTTCTGGATGCCCACGCCGGTCACGGCCTTGCTGTTGCAGGTGGGGCTCGAGGGCTTGCCGCCGCCGGGGTTGGAGCCCTCGGCAAGGAGATAGAACCAGTGGTTCATCGGCCCGGCCGCCTTGTGCTCCTCGGTCCCGGGAATGGACGCGGAGTAGCAGTTGGGGTCGTTGTTGATCCGGCTCGGGTCGTACATGTTGCGGATCGGGCCGCGGCCCTGGAGGTTGACCATTTCACCGACGGTGAAGTCGGGGGTGTCGTACGGGGCGGACTGGGCGGAGTACGCCTCGGTCAGGGCGCCCATGATGTCGCCGGTCGCCTCGCCGAGGCCGCGCTCGTTGTTCGCCCCGCCGGGGGTGTTGGAGTCCAGGCCGTGGCCGAACTCGTGGGCGACGACGTCCATTCCGGCGATCCACTCGTTGGCCGTGTTGCGGCCGATGGTGACCGTGGAGCCGTCCCAGTAGGCGTTGAGCTCGTTGAGGCCCACGCGCACCGGCCAGCTCCGGCCGTTGCCGTCGTGGCCGTTGCGGCCGAACCACTCCTTGAACATGTTCCACTGCTTCTGCGCCGCGAACATGACGTCGACGCAGCCGGTTTCCTTGCTCTTGGGGTCGCCGGTGCCCCAGTCGTCGGTGGCCTTGGTGAACAGGCCGCCGCTGTAGTCCGAGCACTGGAGTCCGGGGCGGGTGGTGTCGCGCAGCACGTAGTTGTTGCCCGACCGGGAGGTGTCGATGGCCAGCGGGCTCGGGCCGTTCCACTTGCTGCGTCCGGTGCCCGCGCGCACGTCGTCGTAGGTGTCGACGACCTTGCCGGTGCGGGCGTTGACGAAGACGTGCAGCTTGCTGGGGTCGCCCGCCTTGGTGCGGCCGGTCAGCACGGTCTCCCAGGCGAGGGTGGGGGCGTCGTCCTTGACCCGGACGACCAGGCGTCTGGAGTCGACCTTCTTGACGGACGCGAGTCTGGCGCGGCTGGCCTTGACGGCTTGCGCGGCCTTCACCTGCGCCTTGGTGGTGACGGAGATCCGGGCGTCGGTGGCGGCGTGGACGGACCGCACCTTGCCCTTGCCGTCGGCGAGGACGACGGCGTCGCCGCCCACCACCGGCAGTCCCCGGTAGGTGCGTTCGTAGGCGACGGAGTACAGGCCCTTGCCGAAGCGGGTGACCTGCTGCCGGTCGTACTGCTCCTCGGGCCCCTTGGCGAGCGCGTCGAGGCCGCTGCGCGCCGCCTGGTCCGCGGCGGCGACGGCCTTCGCGAGGGGGTCCGGCCTGCCTTCGGGAGGCGAGGTGCGCGCCGTGGCCGAGGCGATGGTCGCCGGCGCCACCACCCCTCCTAGTACCAGGGCCAGGGTTATCCCGGCCGCTGTGGTCTTTCTGGGCATCGCGGCTCCTTGTGAGAGGTGTGGAGGCCCCGTCCAGCCGGCGAGATCCGGAGGCGGGGATCCCCCGACGCCCGGTACCGCTCTCACGTTCAACTGACCGTGACATGACACAGATGGGGTTGGCGGAACCCTCACACCGGACCGGGCGGCGGTCAATGAATTCCGACCGCCCCGCACGCGCTGGCAAGATCTGGCAAGTCCGCCCGCGAGGACGGGCCCCGGCTCACTCCGAGGCGTCCCGCAGCCTCTCCCGGTGCTCCCGGACCTCCGGCAGCTCGCTCCAGCGCCCGCCGAGCCTGCTCCGCAGCCCGCGCAGCTCGGCGGTGATCACCAATTCGCGGGAGCGCATGGCCTCGGAGAGGACCGGCTCGGCCAGGGCGACCGCCGCGACCTGGTCACCGGCGCACGCCCAACTGTCCGCGAGCCGCAGGGTGAGCAGCACCCGGGTGGTGCGCATCAGCGGCGGAAGCAGCGCACACGACTGCGCGGTGGCCTCGATCGCACGCCGGGCCACCGCGCGGTCACCGGTCGCCACCGAGAGGTCGCGCAGCGCGCCCCCGATCGCCGACTCGAGGCGCAGCACGCCTTCGGCACCGCCGAGCCAGGGTGCTTCCAGGCGGTCCCGGTCGTCCAGGCGCGCGAACCTGCGCCGGGCCATCGTGATGTGGCGCCGGCACTCGACGGCGTCCTGACCGAGCGCGTACGCACGCGCCTGATAGAGGTCCCCGAGCATCGCCATCCAGCGCCGCTTGGCGTCGACCGCGCCGATCGCCTCCGCGTACACGAGCATCGAGGTGGCATCGCCGTCGAGCCGGACGAGGGTGCACACATCGCTCAGGAGGGTCGCCCGGGCCCCGGCGTCCTGGGCGGCGTCCGCCCACCGCAGGCCCTGCCCGAACCAGGCCATGGCGACACCGCTCTGCCCCCGCTCCATCCGCAGGCGCCCGGCGACCTGGGCGTACTGAGCGGCAAGCCGTAACTGCCCGTACGGAAGCCGGCCCGTGGAGTCGACCGCCTCGGCCCAGCGCACCACACCGCGAAGCAGCCGTTCCACGGTCGCCGCGCAGACGTCGGTCAGGTGGACGAAGGGCTCGCGGACCAGGCAGGCGAGGACGGCGGTGAGGCCGTGCAGCAGGTCCGACTCCGCGCCGGCCGCCTCGCCGACGCCGTCGAAGGGCCCGCTCGCCCCCTTGAGCAGGACCGCCGCCTCGCTCTGGTCGGGCACCGCGCACCCCACCGTGCCGTGCAGCGGGCAGGCGAGTCCCTCGGCCGGAAGGCGTGCGGGCCACGAAGGAAAGACCGGGGGCGCCTCGTCGCCGGGTGAGTCCGCTCCGGGGATCGGGGAGAACAGCGTGGGGGCCGCCGGGCTCCGGCCGGGCGCCCGCGGCACCTGACGCGGCGTCGCGAGGGCCGCGGCGAGCCGGCCGCCGGTCTCCAGGACGGTGTCCAGTCGGCACACCAGGTCGAAGGGCGGCTCCCGCAGCCCCCCTTCGAGTCTGCTGATGAAGGTGTGGTGGTACCCCACCCTCCTGCCGAGCTGCAACTGGGTGAGACCGGCTCGTCGGCGGTGGAAGCGCAGCTGCCGCCCGAACTCGGCCCAACCCGACTCAACCGTCTCCGACATGCCGACGGACATGACCCCTCCCCATCGGGCTTTCACCCTGGGGGCAGTCTGGCACCGGAGGTTGGTACGTACCAATACCCTTAAGGGGTGCGGTCGTTGAGAATCCGTTGGAAGAGCCGGTGGTCGCGCCAGGCGCCATTGATGTGCAGGTACTGACGGGCGACGCCGAACTCCTCGAAGCCGCACTTGGCGAGGACCCGCTGCGACGCCGTGTTGTCCAGGAGCGTCCCGGCCTCCACGCGGTGCAGGCCGAGGCGCTCGTCGGCGGCCCGGCACACGGCGGTCGCGGCGGCGGTGGCGAGGCCGCGCCCGGCATAGGTGACGTCGATCCAGTAGCCCAGGTTGGCGCTGAGGAGCGGGGCCGGGGCGATGTGCGAGAGCGTGACGGCGCCCGCGACCTCTTCCGCGCCCTCGTCCCACAGCAGCCACGCCGCCACCAGGCCCGCCGCGCTCTTCTCCGCCTGGGCGCGCAGCCGCTCCGCCTGGCCCGCGGTGGTGTAGAAGGACTCGGGGCGCTCCGGGTCCCAGGGGCTGAGGTGCTCGCGGCTGCGGCGGACGGCACGGGCCAGCGCATCCGCGTCGTCGAGGGACGCGGGGCGCAGCACGACGGCGTCGGTGAGCTGCTCGGTCTCCGTGATCATGGGATGTGCCGCCTCACATTCCGCCCGCGACGCGCAGGACCGCGCCCGTCGTGTACGACGCGTCGTCCGACAGGAGCCACGCGACGGCGCCGGAGATCTCATCGGGCCGTCCCGAGCGGCCCATGGGGATGGTGGCGGCGAGCTTCGCCGGGCGCTCGGGGTCCTCGTGGAACTCGGTCCAGATGACGCCCGGGGCCACGCAGTTGACGCGGATGCCGAGCGGGGCGACCTCCTTGGCGAGGCCCACGGTCATGGTGTCCGTCGCGGCCTTGGTGGCGGCGTAGTGGACGTACTGGCCGGGGCTGCCGAGGGTGGCCGCGCCGGAGGAGATGTTCACGATCGCGCCGCCGCCGGTGCGGGTCATGTCGCGCACCGCTCGGCGGGCGCAGAGCAGATAGCCGAGGACGTTCACGTCGATGGCGCGGCGCATGCCCTCGGCGTCGGCCTCGGCGAGGGGGCCGTTCGGGCCGCTGACGCCCGCGTTGTTCACCAGGCCCGTGACGGTGCCGAGTTGGGCCGCGGCGGTCTCGAAGAGCCGGTCCACGTCCTTCTCGTCCGTCGTGTCCAGGCGGATGGCGACACAGCGGCGGCCGGTCGCGCGGACGGCCGCCGCCGTGCGCTCGGCGGCCTGCTCGTCCGAGCGGTAGCCGACGGCGACGTCGTGGCCGTCCTGCGCGAGCCGCAGGGCGACGGCGGCGCCGATGCCTCGGGTGCCGCCGGTGACGACGGTGACGTGCTCTTGCATGGGGCCTCCGCCCGGGGTCGTCGGAACGGGGGTCACGCGGGGAGGCTGTCCATGAAGCTGCTCACCGAGAAGACGGCGTTGCCGGGGCCCGCGGGGCCGTATCCGGGCGGCGAGGACAGGCCGAACTCCTCCATCGTCGCGCGGTACTCCTGGAGCAGCCGCACGTGGTACTCCAGGGGCGCGCCCAGGGGGTTGGCCTTGCCGAGCGGCGTCGTCGGCTCCGGGCACCAGGTGGTGAACCGGGGCGTGATGCCGTGCGCCATGAAGTAGCGCAGGCCCTCGACGGTGGAGTCGATGGCCTCGTCGACGGTCTTGAACCCGAAGGGCTCGGCCATCTCGACGCCCGCGACGAAGTTGGGGATGACGTTGCGCGGCCCGAACACCTCGGCGGAGTCCAGGATGCGCCGGTGCCACTCGTCGCGGCCGACGTAGCGCTCCTTGCCGGGGCAGTAGCGCTCGAACAGATACGGGTCCCACACCTCGTAGTTGGGGTGGTAGATCCGCACGCCGTAGTCGTGGAAGCGCTGCACGTCCTCCTTGGGCAGCGCCTGCGCGACGACCTTGCCGATCCAGCGGCCGGGGAAGCGCTCCTCGATGGCCTTCGCGTACTGGCCGTAGAAGTCGGCCTCGTCCTTGCCGCCGATCGTCGAGGTGACCGCGCCGCCGGTGAGGGTGTACGCCGTGGAGGTCTTCGCGGTGTCGTACTTGTCGATGATCTCCAGCGCCTCCAGGACCTCCTCGACGGGCTTGACGCCCGTGTAGGGGCGGCCCGCGGCCTTGTGCTGGCGCCAGTTGTGGTTGATGTCGCAGTACTGGCACTCCTCCTTGGCGCCGAAGTACTGGCAGACGCGGAAGACCGTGAGGTAGACCAGGTAGCCCCACTGGATGGTCGGGGCGACCTCCATGACGGACTTGCCGTTCGCGAGCTTGTGCCGGTAGTAGTCCGGCATCGGCGGCAGGCCCACGTCGGAGATGCGCTGGCCGTCCAGGTAGAGGCCGAGCAGTCCGTCGGCGTCGGCGGCCACGCGGTACGGCGAGGACGGGTTCACCCGCACCGACACCACCGTGCGGCGCAGCTCGTAGGGGCCGCCGGTGAGGACGATCTCCTCCGGCGGGCGGCGCAGCGCGGCCTCGCCCAGCTCGGGCAGGGTGCCGTGGTCGAAGGAGAAGATGAAGTACGACTTCGGCTTGATGTCGCCGGAGGCCTCATTGGCGCTGTCACTGAGCGCCGACTCGTCGAAGGCGATCCCGCCGCGCAGCAGGTCCTCCTTGATCACGGCCTCGCGCGGCACCTGGGAGTGCCGCTGCATGAGTCCTTCGATCAGCTCCGTACGCCTGGGCATGGGGCGGGCACCTCGGATCCTGTAGAGCTTTGACGTTGTTTGTCTATTTACGTCCGGTTTTACGGCCACGCCCGGGATCACCGTGCGCAAGGTCCACGCTAATACCGCCGCTCCCGTCTCCGAATCCGCCTCCGGTCCCGGCCGTCCTCCGCCTCTGGTCCGAGGGGGCGGATCCCGGGAACCCGGCCGCCCGGCCTGCGCGTTCTCCAAGTCACCGCACGTGGTCACGGGGGCCGCGGCGGCCGACCCGCGGGGGGAGCCCATGAACGATCTGGTGGCGGGAGGCAATCTGCCCCTGCCGGACGGCCCCCTCACGCTCCGCGTGCCCGGGCCCTTCGACCTGTCCGTGCTGATCACGGGCGACAGCGGCAAGGTCGCGGGCGACGCCGACTTCGTCT
This sequence comes from Streptomyces sp. NPDC040610, assembly GCF_055594065.1. Lineage (NCBI taxonomy): Bacteria > Bacillati > Actinomycetota > Actinomycetes > Kitasatosporales > Streptomycetaceae > Streptomyces > Streptomyces sp. NPDC040610. The sequence goes on from NZ_JBVIXA010000021.1 coordinate 45,803, forward strand.
TCTACAACCAGCCCGCCGCGTCCGGCGCCCGCCTCAGCGGCGACACGGTCACGGTCGACGCGCGCCGCCTGCGCCCGGGGGCGAGCCGGGTCACCGTCGTCGTCAGCCCCGCCGAGCCCGGCACCGCGCTCGGACGCCTGCCCGCGATAGCCCTCCAGGTCAGCAGCGTGCGCGGGGAGGCCGTCGCCCGCTTCACGCCCCCGCGCGCGCAGCACGAGACGGTGCTGCTTCTCGCCGAGATCTACCGCCGCGGCACGGGCTGGAAGCTGCGCGCGCTCGGACAGGGGTACGCGGACGGGCTTGCCGGTGTGGCCAGGGACTTCGGCCTGGATGTGGCCGACGACACACCGCCTCCTGCGCCCGCCCCACCACCCCCGACGGCCGACCTCTTCCTCACCCTCGTGAACTCCGCGCGCGCCCGCGCCGGTGTCCCGCCCGTGCGGTCCGACGCCCGCCTCACCGAGGCCGCCCGTGCCCACGCCGCCGCGATGGCGGCGCGCGGCAGGCTCGGCTCCGAGGGCCCGGACGGCGTCTCGCTGCACCAACGCGTCACCGCGGGAGGCTTCGCGTACCTGGCGATCGGCGAGCACCTCGTGTCGGGCCCGCGCACCCCTGCCGACTTCCTCGACTACTGCCTGGGCGACGACCGCTCCCGGCAGACGGTCCTGGAGCGCGCCTACAGCCACGTCGGGATGGCGTCCGTCCCGCACGCACGCTCCGGGGACGTCTTCTGGACGGCGCTGTGGGCCGAGCCGTACTCCCCGCAGGGCCTGGCCAGGACGGCGGCCGACGTCCTGGCCCGCACCAACGCCCACCGGACTGCGGCCGGGCTGCGGCCCCTCGCCCCCGACCCGCGCCTGACCGCCGCCGCCCAGGCCCACAGCGCCGACATGGTCGCCCGCGCCTTCTACTCCCACACCGCCCCGGACGGCAGCGAGCCCTGGCACCGCGCCGCCGCCGGGGGCAGCGCGCACCGCGCGGTCGGCGAGAACATCGCGTGCGGCCAGCGCTCGGCCGCGGAGGTCGTCGAGGGCTGGATGAACAGCCCCGGCCACCGCGCGAACATCCTCAAGCCCGCCTTCACCCACCTCGGCGTGGGCTTCGCGGGCGGGGGTTCGGCGGGGACGTACTGGACGCAGCTCTTCGGGGGCTAGGGCGCGTCTTCGGGGGCTAGGGCGCGGGCCGGGGGCGGGTTTCCGGACAGCGCGGCAGCGCGCAGCCGGGGCCGTCGCCTTTGACGGTTGCCCGGCTGCGCGCCGAGGCCGGTGCTCCGTGCTCAGCGGATCGGCCCCCCGTAGAGCGGATCCCCCGAGCTGTCGGCCTTCGCTTTCCTGATGCTCAGACTGTGCTGGTCCTCAGACTGTGCTGGTCCTCAGACTGTGCTGGTCCTCAGTAGTTCAGGACCGAGCTGACCCGGTCGTTCCAGCCGCTGCGCATGGCCTTCTCGTAGTGGTTGGCGTTGGTGTTCCCCGGATACCAGTAGCCGCGGCCGTTGTTGTGCTCCGCCAGGTGTGCCTTGCAGCTGCCGGTGCGGTACGACGACGTCTTGTCGTTGAAGTTGTAGCGGTCGAGGTTCTGGTAGGCCCCGCCCCTGTCGTAGAACTTCAGGTCGCGGCCGCGGCCGTTGTTGTGCTCGTACACGTGCAGCGGCCTCGCGCAGGACGCCGCCGCGACCGCCGGTGTCTGCCGTGCCGACAGCTTCGCCGCGTGTGCGTCACGCTCGGCCACCGTGCGGAAGCACGAGACCGTGTCCTGGCCCCGCCACACCACACACGCCTTGGCCGCCCCCCAGTCCTGGGACAGATCGATCTTCCTGCCCTCGAATTCGGCGAGGTTGGCGCTCCCTCGGGACGGCGGGTCCGCCTGCGCGGTCGCCTGCAGGCCGCCGACGAGCCCGAGGGTCAGTCCGGTGGCCGCGAGGGCCGTCACGATCTTCCTGTGCTTGAGCATGCTTCTCCCGTTGTGTGGTTCAGTCGATTCCTTTGCGCCGCGTCCGACGGATCGGTCGATTCCGCCGGTCCCGGCGCCTCGTTGCTCCGATGCCTTGGTGCGTGGGTTCGCCGGATGCGTCGAACCCGGGTCAGAGTCCAGCGGCCGCCGGATTGTTCAGCAGCCCCGTTCCGTGCTTCCGAACAAAACCCCGTGCGTCCCCGCAGGTCGGGGAATGGCCGGGGAGCGGCTTTTGGGACGTGGGACGTCGTGGTCGGGTGGGGGCCCGCGAGACAGGACCGATGCGCGAGACAGGGCCGATGGGGGTGGGCGCCGCATGGGGCGTCGGGAGAATCCGCTCGATCCGGCGGCGGGTCCGGTGCAGCGGTTCGCGTGCGCGCTGCGCGAGCTGCGGCGGGACGCGGGGACGCCGACCTACCGGGCGATGGCGCGGCGGACGGAGTTCTCGGTGACCACGCTGGCCGCCGCGGCGTCCGGCGAGCGGCTGCCGTCGCCCGCCGTGCTCGCCGCGTACGTGAAGGCGTGCGGCGGTGACGTGGCCGAGTGGGAGCGGGCCCGGCGGGCGGCCCATCTACAGGAGAGCGCCCGGCCGCCCGAGGAGGGCGAGGACACGGCCGAGCCACCCTACCGGGGCCTCGCGCGCTTCGAAGTCGACGACAGCGAACGGTTCTTCGGCCGCGAGCGGCTCACCGACGAGCTGATCCGCCTCGTCCGGGAGCACCGGCACGTCATCGTCCTCGGCCCCTCGGGCAGCGGCAAGTCGTCGCTGCTGCGGGCCGGACTCATCCCCCGGCTGCGCGGCGCCGAGGAGGAGCCGCCGGCCGCGATCCGGATCCTCACGCCCGGGGCCCGGCCCGTGCACGAGCACGGGAAGCTGTTCGTCCCCGCCCCGGGGCCGGGTGAGACCTGGGTGGTCGTGGACCAGTTCGAGGAGACGTTCACGCTCTGCCGGGACCCGCGGGAGCGGGCCGCGTTCATCGATCTGCTGCTGACCGGAGGCGACGAGCGGCTGCGCGTGGTCCTCGGGGCGCGGGCCGACTTCTACTCCCGCTGTCTGGAGCACCCGGGCCTCGCCGCGGTCGTACGGGAGGCGAGCCTGCCCATCGGCCCGATGACGCGGGCCGAGCTGCGCGCGGCCATCGTCCGGCCCGCGGCCGCGGCGGGCCTCGTCGTCGAGCGGGCCCTCACCGCACGGCTCGTCGAGGAGACCGCCGACGAGCCGGGCGGCCTGCCGCTGCTGTCCCACGTCCTGCTCGAGACCTGGCGGCGGCGCCGCGGCCGCGCCCTGACCCTGGACGCCCACCTCGCCGCGGGCGGGCTGCACGGCGCGATCGCCCAGACCGCCGAACGCGTCCACAGCGGGTTCACACCGGACCGGGCCGAGCTGGCCCGGCGCGTCCTGCTGCGCCTGATCACCCCGGGCGAGGGCGCCCAGGACACCCGCCGCCCCGTGGACCGCGCCGAGTTCGAGCACGGGGACCCCGCCGACACGGACGCGGTGCTCGACCGGCTGGTCCGGGCGCGGCTGATCACGCTGGACGCCGGTTCCGTCGACCTGGCGCACGAGGCCCTGATCACCGCGTGGCCGCGGCTGCGCGCCTGGATCCAGGCCGACCGGGAACGGCTTGTGGCGCACCGGCGCCTGACCGAGGCCGCCGCGCTGTGGGAGGAGCTGGACCGTGACTCCGGCGCGGTGTACCGGGGCACGCGGCTGAGCGCGGCCGAGGAGCGGTTCTGTGTGCCGGGCGGTCAGGACGACTTCACGGCCGCCGAGCGGGAGTTCCTGGCCGCCGGGCTCGCGGCGCGCGACGCCGAGCGCCGTGCGGCCGCCCGCCGCAGCCGGTACGTCCGCTACTCCGCGATGGGCCTCGCCGTGCTGTTGCTCCTGGTCACCGGTGTCAGCGTGCTCGCCGTCGACCAGCGCGAGGACGCCGAGCGCGCCCGGCAGCGGGCCACGTCCCGGCAACTGGCCGCGCAGGCCGTCAGCCTGGCGCCGAGCCGTCCCGCCGTCGCGGGGCTCCTCGCCGTCGAGGCCTACCGCACGGCGCCGACGCCCGAGGCCCGCGGCGCCCTCCTGGCCATGTCCACCTTCCGCTACCACCAGGGGGAGCTGACCGGCCACGACGACGCCGTGTCCGAGGTGGCGTTCGCCCCGGACGGCACCCTCGCCTCCGTCAGCCGCGACCGCCGGATCATCCTGTGGGATCCCAGGCGGCGCACCCGCGAGGCCGCCCTGACGGGACATCACACCTGGCTGCGCACCGTGGCGTTCAGCCCCGACGGCCGCACCCTCGCCACCGGGGGCGACGACGGCCGGGTACTGCTCTGGGACGCCACCTCGCACCGGCGCCTGGCGACCGTCGACGGCCACACCGGACCGGTCAAGTCCCTGGCCTTCAGCCCCGACGGCCACACCTTGGCCACGGCAGGCGTGGACGGCACGGCGGCCCTGTGGGACCTGGGCACCCACCCGCCCCCCAACCGGCCGTCCCCGAACCGACCACCCCGACCCCACACGCCCTACGCCCAGCCACGTCAGGCCCACCCGGACAACACCCGCACCACACACGACCAGCCACGCCAAGACTCCCCGGCCCCCACCCCCACAGCCCGAGCCCGTCCGCCCCAGGGTCACCCCGCCCCAGACCCGCCGATCCGCAAGCGCGGCACCCTCCGTGGCCATGCGGGCAGCGTCAACACCGTCGTGTTCAGTCCCGACGGGCGCACCGTCGCCACGGCCGGGGAGGACCGCGATGCCATGCTCTGGGACGCGGCGAGCGCGAAGCGGCGTGCGGTGCTCTCCGGGCACGAGGACGCGGTCAAGGGCATCGGCTTCAGTCCGGACGGCCGCACCCTCGCCACGGGATCCGGCGATCACACGGTGATCCTGTGGCGCGTCGGACGCGGCACCCGTGCGGCCACGCTCACCGGCCACTCCGGTGCCGTGCGGGCCCTCGCGTTCAGCCCGGACGGCCGTACGCTCGCGACGGCCGGGCTCGACCGCACCGTCGTGCTCTGGGACCCGGTGCGCCGCACCCGTACCGCCACGCTGACCGGGCACGGCACGAACGTCTACAGCCTGGCGTTCGCCCCCGGGCCCCGGCCGCTGCTCGCGTCGAGCGGCGAGAACGGGGCCATCACGCTGTGGGACCCGTCGCGGACCGCCCTGTCCGGGCACCGCGACCGGGTCAACAAGGCCGTGTTCAGCCCGGACGGCCGCACCCTGGCCACGGCGAGCGACGACGGCACCGCCGTGCTCTGGGACCTGCGCCGCGGAACGCGCAGAGCGACGCTCAACGGGCGTACGGGACCGGTCACTTCGGTGGCGTTCAGCCCGGACGGCCGCACCCTCGCCACCGCCACGGGCACCGATGTGCACCCGCCCCGCGCCAAGGACTACACCCTCACCCTCTGGCGCACGGCCGCCCCCGCCAAACCGCTGGCCCGCCTCACCGGGCACAGCGACCGCGTCCTGGATGTCGTCTTCAGCCCCGACGGCCGCACGCTGGCCACGGCGGGCGCCGACGACACCGTGATGCTGTGGGACCTCGCGCGCCGCAAGCGCCTGGCCGTCCTGCCCCAGGGCGCCCGCAAGGGCAGGTCCCCGACGGACGACCCGCTGGGCGCCGAGGCCAAGTGGGGTGTCTACGCGGTCGCGTTCAGCCCGGACGGCAGGACCCTCGCCTCGGCGGGGCACGACGGCAGGGCCCTGCTGTGGGACGTGCCTTCGCGCACCCGCCGCCTCACCCTCGCCCGGCACACCGGTTCGCTGCGGGCACTCGCGTTCAGCCCCGACGGCCGTACCCTCGCCACCGCCGCGCTCGACCACAAGGTCATCCTGTGGGACACCGCGGGCGGCTCCCGGCGCGCCACCTTCACCGGCGACTCCTCGGGCCTCGCCGTGGCGTTCAGCCCCGACGGCCGCACGCTGGCCGCGGCCAACGCCGACACCGCCGTCGTGCTGTGGGACCTGCCCGCGCGCCGCCGGCTCGCCACCCTCACCGGCCACGCGCGGCAGGTGCGCAGCCTCGGCTTCAGCCCCGACGGCACCCGGCTGGCCTCCGCGGCCGTGGACGGCAGGGCGGTGCTGTGGAACACCGACGCCGAGCGGACCGCGGCGCAGCTGTGCGCGACGCGTCCGCGCGAGCTCTCCGAGCCGGAACGGAACAGGTACGCGGCCCAGACCCACGCCCACCGCGCCTGCGGCTGACCCCCGCCCGGGCCTGACGAAAGCCACGCCCGCGGCCAGGCGCTTCGCTGTGGCTTCCGCCAGGTGCCGTCACTCGCCCGCGGGCCCGTCGTGGCTGGTCGCGCGGTTCCCCTCGCCCCCGCGGGACACGGCCACCGGCACCCCGGTCCGCGCCGAGGCGTACCCCGCCGCCACGATCCGCAGCGTCCGCAGCCCGCCCTCGCCGTCGGCGACGTCCATGCCGTCCGGCCCGGGGCCGTACAGGAAGGCGCGCAGCATCGCCGCGTCCAGGTCGACGCCGAAGGGGAGTTCCAGGGCGCGGCCGTGGCGTTCGCTGTGGCCGTGCACCTTCTGGTCGAAGGCGTCCATCTCCAGCGTGGCGTGCTCGCCGACGAGGGTCATCTCCAGGCCGCCCCAGGCGGGGTGGGAGCGCGGATGGGACCAGGAGCAGTCGATGGTGGCGACGGTGCCGTTGTCGTACACCACGGTGACGAGGCCGCTGGTCTCGGCGGTCACCTCGTCCTCGTACAGGAGGTTGTTGGTCTGCGCGTAGACCTCCACCGCGCGGGCCGCGAACAGGTCGTCGAGGAGGTCGGCGATGTGGACGGTGTGGTCCATCAGGGCGCCGCCGCCCGCGAGTTCGGGGTCGGCGAACCAGCGGCGGGCGCGGGTCGGCATATGGCCGTTGTTGGCGCCGGACACCGTCAGGACGCGGCCGGTGTCACCGGCGGCCACGGCGCGTTTGACGGCCGCGTAGGCCGGGCTGAACCGCACCGGGAAGGCGACCGCGAGCCGCACCCCGGCCGCCCGGCACGCGGCGACCATCGCCTCGCCGTCCGCGACGGTGGTCGCCAGCGGCTTCTCGCACAGGACGTCGACGCGGTGCGCGGCGGCCAGCTCGACCAGGGGGCGGTGCCGGGCGTTCTCGGCGCAGACGATCACGGCGTCCGGCCCCCAGGCGAAGGCGTCCTCGTACGTGTCCGCGTACGGGACGCCGTGGCCCTCGGCGAAGGCTCGGCCCCGGGTCTCGCCGGGCGCGGCGAACGCGGTGTCGGGGTCGCTGCCGATGACCTCCACGCCGGGCAGGTCGCGCAGCAGGGTCAGATAGGCCGCCGCGTGGACATGGGCGAAGGAAAGGACGGCGACCTTCATCGGGCGGACTCCTCGTGCTCGGCGCTCGGGGTAGGTGGCGGGCTCGCCACCGGGGCGGCGGACAGTTCGACGGCGCGGCCCGTGCGGCTCGACTCCACGGCCGCGCGCGCGACCCGCACCGCCTCGATGCCGTCGCGGGCGCTGACCCGCGGCCGGATCCCCGCGTCGTCCCAGGACGCGGCGAACTCGCGGAGTTCGGTGAGGTAGGGGCTCTCCGTCATGGGGCTCGACGGGATGCCCTCGTTGGCGGCGCGCTCGCCCTGCGCGGTGATGCGGAAGCCGGGCACGGCGGTGGAGTCGTGGCGCAGCAGCCCGTCGGCGCCCGCGATCCGGAACGTCGTACGGAACTGCTGGTCGGGCAGCCCCCACAGGCCGCTGACGTGGCTGACGGCACCGGAGGCGTGGGTGAGGACGGCCGTGGCGGTGACGACGCCGGCCGGTGCGCCCGTGGCGTGTTCGACGCCGCGCGTCTGGGCGTGCACGCGCACCACGTCGCCCGCGACCCAGCGGGCGATGTCGATGTCGTGCACCATCAGGTCCATGATCACGCCGCCGGACTGGGCGGGGTCGCCGAACCAGGGCGCCCACTGCGGCCGCGCCCCGCCCCGGGTGAGGCGGAGCACGGCGAGCGCGCCGAGTTCACCGCGGACGACGGCGTCCCGCATGGCCGCGTACGCCGGGAAGTAGCGCACCACGTGCGCCGGGTGGAGGCGGACGCCCGCGGTGTCGGCGGCGGCCGCGATGCCCTCGGCGTCGGCGACGGTCAGCGCGAGCGGCTTCTCGCAGACGACGTGCCGACCCGCGGCGATCGCGGCGAGGGCGAGGTCCTTGTGGGTGGGGGTGGGGGTGCAGATGTCGACGGCGCGGCAGTCGGCGAGGAGGTCGTCGAGCGCGGGCACGGCGGTGACGTCGTGGCCGCGCGCCGCGTACTCGGCGGCGAGCTTGTCCGCGGAGCCGTCCTGGGTGTGGACGCTGACCCGCGCGCCCAGTGCCAGCCAGCCGGGCAGATGTGCGCGGGCGATGCCGCCCGCGCCGAGCAGGCCGATGTGAAGCGGTGGCATGGAGGATCTGGCCTTTCTCTGTGCGTCGGTGTGCGGTCAGCCCTTGGAGCCGGAGAAGGCGACGCTCTGTACGAAGTGCCGCTGGAGGAGGACGTAGACGAGCAGCATGGGCAGGCTCGCGATGAGCGAACCGGCCATCATCACCGGGTAGTTGGTCTCGTACTGGCCTTTCAGGGACGTCAGGCCCGCGCTGATCGGCATGGTCTCGGGGTCGGTGTTGACGATGAGGGGCCACAGCAGGTCGTTCCAGGCGGTCATGGCCGTGATGACGGCGAGCGCGGCGAGCGCGGGCCGGATCAGCGGCAGCATGATCGACCAGAAGATGCGGAAGGAGCCCGCGCCGTCGATGCGCGCGGCCTCCTCCAGTTCCTTGGGCAGCGCGAGGAACGCCTGCCGCAGCAGGAAGGTGCCGAAGGCGCTGAACATGCCGGGCAGGAACAGCGCGGGCGTGGAGTTGAGCAGCCCGAACTGCTGGATGATGTCGTACTGGGGCAGCACGAGCAGCGAGCTCGGCACCATCAGGACGGACAGGAAGAGCCCGAACAGCAGGTCGCGGCCGCGGAATCGCATGCGTGCGAAGGCGTAGGCGGCCAGCGAGCAGAACACGAGCTGGCCCGCCGTGCGTCCGGCGGTGGCGAGGGCGCTGTTGGTGAGCATCTCGCGGAACGGCAGCGCGGTGAAGACCTCGTCGAAGCTCGACCAGTTCCACTCGTCGGGCAGGAACGTGGGCGGGACGCGGGAGACCTCGGCGAGCGACTTGAGCGCGGTGAGGGCCTGCCAGAGGAACGGGAAGACCATCACGACGGCACCGAGCGACAGGACCAGGTGGGTCGCCACGGAGCCCATGTCGAGGCGTCGGCGGTCAGCCATAGTGCACCCACTTCCGCTGGAGCCGGAACTGCAGATAGGTGAGGCCCGCGATGAGCAGCATCAGCAGGAAGGCGAGGGCGGCCGCGGCGCCCTGGGCGTTCTCGATGAACGCCCATTTGTAGAAGAGGCCGACGACCGACTGGGTGTCGCCGACCGCGGGGTTCTTCTCGCCCATCATGATGTAGATCAGGTCGAAGGTCTGCAGGGACTGGATCATGCAGATGACGGAGGCGAAGAACAGCGTGGGGCTGAGCAGCGGCAGCGTGATGGTGAAGAAGCGGCGCAGCGGCCCGGCCCCGTCCAGCTCCGCGGCCTCGTAGTAGTCCCGCGGGATCGCCTTGATGCCCGCCATGAAGATGATCAAGTAGTAGCCGGTGGTCGACCAGACCATGACGGCGCCGATGGCGAGCACGGCCGTCGAGGGGTCGGAGACCCAGTAGTGCCGGTCGACGCCGAACCACCCGAGGATCTCGTTCAGGAGCCCGAAGTCGCCGTTGTAGAGCCAGTTCCAGACCAGGCCGACGGCGACGGGCAGGGTCACGAACGGCACGAAGTACAGGGCGCGGTAGACGGCGACGCCGCGCAGCCCGCGCCGGTTGAGGAGCGCGGCCACGACGATGGCGAGGGGCAGCGCGATCAGCCCGATGCCGCAGTAGATGAGGGTGTTGCCGAGTGCCTGCCAGACGGTGACGTCCCGCAGCACGCGCGCGTAGTTGTCGGTGCCGGTCCAGGTGTGGCCGCCGAAGGGGCCGAACTCGGTGAAGCTGAAGTAGAAGGTCTGGATCATCGGCCAGAAGTAGAAGACGGCGAAGCCGATGCCGAGCGGCGCGATGAAGCCGTACGCGGCCCGCTGCCCGCGCGAGGCGGGCCGCGCCTCGGACTTCGGGGCCCGGCGTCCGGCCGACTTCGCGGCCGCCGTGGCGGGAAAGAGACTCATCAGCTCCGCTCCTCCTTCAGGGCCCGGTCCATCTGCTTCCCGAGCGTGCGGGCGGCGTCCTCGATCCCTCCCTTGCCGCTGAACGCGGCGCCGAGGAGGGGGTATTGGAGGTTCTCCCAGACGGCCGTGTTCTTCGAGCTCGGGTACGGGGTGGCGTACTTCTCCATGTCGAGGAAGTGCTGCAGGTCGAACTCCGGCATGGACTTCAGCCAGGCGTCCTGCGTGCCCGCGTAACTGGAGATCGTGACGCCGGACTCCGCCTGGATCCCGGCAGCCCGGCGGCCCGCCATGAAGTGCACGAACTTCCAGGCGGCGGCCTTCTTGTCGCTCTTCGCGGAGATCACGTTGGCGAGGCCGTGGATGACGGTGGCCCGCTCGCGGCCCTTGGGCAGCGCGGTGACCCCGCCGTGGTCCTTCAGGGCGGGCACCGCGTACATCTGCCCGGCCATCGCGGACAGGTCGTACACCATGGCCGCCTTCTCCGACCAGTAGCGCACCCGGGCGGTGCTCTCCACCATGGCGCTCTGCGGCGGCGACCAGCCGCGGTCGATCATGTCGGTCAAGAAGCGCAGCCCCTCGATGGAGCGCTCGTCACCGAAACCGGAGTGGCCGTCGCGCAGCACATGGCCGCCCGCGCCGAAGATGGCGGGATAGAGCACGAACTGACGGTGCATCTCGGAGCAGAAGCCGTGCACCCGCTCATGCGGATCGGTGAGTTCGGCGGCGGCATCCCGCAGGTCGTCCCAGGTCCAGTTGGCGTCGGGGTACTTGATGCCCGCCTTGTCGAAGAGGGCCTTGTTGTACCAGAGGCCGACGGTGTCGAAGTCCTTCGGCAGGCCGTACTGGACGCCGTCGTACGCGTAGAGCCGCACGAGCTGCTCGGGGTGGCGCCCGACCGGGGTGCGGTCCTTGTCGATGTGCTCGGACAGCGGCTCCAGGACGTCGTGGGCCGCGTACAGCTGGAAGTTGACGGCGTTCATCCAGAACACGTCGGGGGCGGTGCCGCCGCGCATCGAGGTCTTGAGGGTGGTCCAGTAGCTCGCCCACGGGGTCAGCTCGATGCGCACCGAGATGTCCGGGTGCTCCTTTTCGAACGCCGCGATGATCTTCTTCATGCCCGGGACCTGGGCGGGGTCCCACATGCCGTACGAGACGGTGGTGCGGCCGCCGCCGTCGGCGCCGCCGCCCTCGTCCGAGCAGGCGGCGAGCACCGGTGCCGACGCCGCGGCCAGGCCTGAGCAGAGGAGGGTCCTCCTGCGCATCACGCGCCTCCGCTTGTGTTGGGGGTGGGTGGGGGTCGCCGGTGCCGGGCCCGGGCGGGGCACGGCGGGGCGGTCAGCCGACCGGGTCGGCGAGCAGCTCCTCCTCGACGCGGTCGAGGGCCTTGCGCACCGCGCCGAGGGCGACGCCGCGCTCGCCCAGAGAGCTGAGCGCGATCCGGGGCACGTGCAGCGTCAGGGGCCGCAGCCGTTCCTCCAGGAGCGGCACGAGGTGGGCGCCGAGGGGGGTGGCGCCGCCGGTGAGGACGACGAGTTCGGGGTCGAGGGCGAGGGCGAGGGCGGCGATGCCGGGGGTGATGCGGTCGGCGAAGTCCGCTATGGCGTCGAGGGCGCGCGGGTCCGCGGCGTCGGCCGCGCGGGCGAGCGCGGCCACCTCGGACTCGCCGTCGCGCTGCCCGTCCTTCCAGGCCAGGGCCTCCTGCGCGCTGTCCATGCCGAGCAGCGGCAGCAGGCCGAGTTCGCCCGCGCCGCCCCGGCCGCCGCGGTGCAGCCGCCCGCCGATGGTGAGGCTGCAGGCGACGCGGTGGCCGGTCAGGACGCAGACCACGTCCCCGGCGAGGGTCGCGGCGCCCTGCCAGCGCTCGGCGAGCACGGCGAGGTTCACGTCGTTCTCGACGAGCGTGTGACCCGTCTCGCCGTCGGCGAGGAGGCGGCCGAGGTCGACCCCGGACCACTCGGGCACCACGACGGAAGTGATGTGGCCGCTCGCGTCCACCACGCCGGGCACGCCGACGCAGCGGGCGAGGACGAGGTCGCGGCGTACGGTGTGGGCGTCGAGGAAGGCGTCGAGGCCGTCCTGGAGGAGGGCGAGGCGGGGGCCGCCGCCCAGTTCCGGGTCGATGTCGGCGCGTTCGGCGGCTAGGACGTTGCCGCCGAGGTCGGCGAGGAGCAGCACCATCTTGTGCAGCCCGATGTCGGCCCCGAGCACGTACCCGGACTCGCCCCGGAACCGGAACCGCCGCGCCGGGCGCCCCCGCACCCGCTCCCCCGCGTCGGCCTCGGTGACCCACCCCTGCGCGGTGAGCTCCTCCAGGGCCGCGTCCACGGTGGGCCGGGACAGGCCGGTGCCCGCGGCGAGTTCGGCGAGGGTCTGGGGGCTGCGGCGGTGCAGGGCACGCAGGACGACGGTGGTGTTGAGTCGGCGCAGGGCGGCCAGGTCGTGGCCGCGCGTCCGTTTTCGCATCAGTTCTGCACCCCGGAAGATGTGGTGAGCCAGCCCAAGTACAGCCCCATTGAGGGGTCGTGGCGAAGCTCCCGTCAAGATTTGGTAGGAGAGTTTCATAAAGATCGGCCGCCGGGAAGGCCTCGCGCGCAGCCGATTCCCGTACGGTCACGGACGCTTGCCCGCTACCGTCTCCTGGCCGGGCCCGCGCGGCCCGAACCACCGTCCCCGACCGAGGAGTTGCCCCATGACCGCAGTCCCGCCCGCCGCCGAAGGACTCGACACGGGCACCCCGCACCCTGCCCGCGTCTACGACTGGTTCCTCGGCGGGACGGACCACTACGCGGCGGACGCGGAGCTGGGGCGGCAACTGGTCGCGCTGGACGCGAGCACCAAGTACTGCGCACAACACAACCGTTGGTTCATGCAGCGCGCCACCCGACACCTCGCGGGCACGGCCGGAATACGCCAGTTCCTCGACCTCGGCAGTGGCATACCGACCGAGCCGAACCTGCACCGCGTCGCGCAGTCCGCCGCGCCCGACGCGCGCGTCGTGTACGTGGACAACGACCCGATCGTCCTCGCGCACGCCGAGCCGCTGATGGCCGGGACCGCGACGGGCGTGAGCACCTTCCTCCAGGCGGACGTCCGCGAGCCCGACCGGATCCTGGAACTCGCCACGTCCGTCCTGGACTTCGACGAGCCGATCGCCCTCTCCCTGATCGCCCTCCTGCACTTCGTCAGCGACGACGACGGGGCATCGGAGATCGTCGCCCGACTCGTCGAGGCCCTCGCGCCGGGCAGCCACCTGGTGCTCTCGCAGATGGCGGGCGACTGGATCCCCGAGCGCACCGACCGCGCCGTGCGGATGTACAAGGCGGGCGGCGTCACGCTGGTCCCGCGCTCCCGGGCCGAGGTCCTGCGCCTCTTCGACGGCTTCGACCTCCTGGAGCCCGGCCTGGTGTGGCCGCCGGACTGGCGCCCGGAGCTGGGCGTTGCGGAGGTGCGGGACGGGACGGAGGTGCCGTTGTACGCGGGGGTGGCGCGGAAGCGGTGAGGCCGAGCGGAACCCCACCCTTTTAGTCGCCTTGACGATAAGCGCGCCGACCCAATATCGTCCAGGTGACGAAAAACGGGAGGGGTTCCACCATGGCCGACATCACCCGGCGCCTGGGCCTGCGCCATCTGCGGTCCGCGCCGACCGCCCACATCCGCCACCACAGGAACGGCAAGCTCGCCCACGACGGGACCGGGCTGAGCTTCTGGTTCCGGCCGCTGAGCGCCGCGCTGTCCGAAGTACCCGTCGACGACCGGGAGTTGGCGGTCGCCTTCCACGCGCGCACCGCCGACTTCCAGGACGTCACGGTCCAGGCCGCGGTGACCTACCGGATCAGCGACCCGGCGGCGGCCGCCGCCCGCCTCGACTTCTCCGTCGACCCCGACACCGGGGTCTGGCGGTCGGCGCCCCTGGAGCAACTGTCCACGCTGCTCACCGAGTCGGCCCAGCAGCACGCCCTGGACGTCCTCGCCCGGATGCCGCTCTCGGCCGCGCTCGCGGAGGGCGTCGCGGCGGTACGGGACCGGGTCCGCTCGGGGCTCGGCTCCGAGCCGCGACTGCCCGCCACCGGCATCGAGGTCGTCGCCGTACGCGTGGTGGCGATCCGGCCCGAGCCGGAGGTGGAACGCGCGCTGCGCACCCCGGCCCGCGAGCGCATCCAGCAGGACGCGGACAGCGCCACGTTCGAGCGCCGGGCCGTGGCGGTGGAGCGTGAGCGCGCCATCGCCGAGAACGAGCTGGCAAGCCGCATCGAACTCGCCCGCCAGGAGGAGGAGTTGGTGGCCCGGCGCGGTACCAACGCGCGGCGCGAGGCCGAGGAGAAGGCCGCCGCGGACGCCGTCCGCACCGAGGCCGAGGCCGCCCGCACGGTGGCGCTCGCCCAGGCCGAGGCCGAGGCGGCCCGGACCGTCGGCGAGGCGCGCGCCGCCGCACAGCGGTCCTGGCTGACGGCCCACGCGAGCGCCGCCCCGGCGACGCTGCACGCCCTGGCGGCGACGCGGCTCGCCGAGAACGTGCCGCGCATCGAGAGCCTGACGCTCACGCCGGACGTGGTGACGGGGCTGCTGGGGAGGCTGGGGCGCGGTGGGGGTGCCGGGGTGGCCGAGGGGGGTGCGGGCGCGTCGGCGGGCACGGGCGCGGGTGCCGAGGCGGGCACGGGTGCGGGTGCCTCGGCCGGGGCCGACGCCGGTACAGGCACCGGTGCGGACGCCGGTAGAGGCACCGGTGCCGGGGGCGATCCGGGCGCGCGGGGCGCGCACGGCGGCGGTGGCCCGGGCGGAGGGCGGCGGTCATGACCCTCGCCCCACGCGCCGTCCTCGTCCACCGCACCACCGAGTACGAGGAGTTGCTCGCCCGGCACGGCACGCACGGGCAGGCCGCGTTCTTCCTGTCCTCGCGCGGCCGGACCATCGACGAGGTGGCCGGGCGGCACCGGCGGGCGCAGCGTGCGCTCGCCGACGTGGCGGCCGCGGTGCCGCTCAGGTGGCGGACCGCGCGGGTGGAGCGGGGCGATCTGGACCGGTTCCTGTTCGGGCCGGAGGACGTGGTGGTCGTGGTGGGGCAGGACGGGCTCGTGGCCAACGCCGCCAAGTATCTGTCGGGCCAGCCCGTCGTGGGCGTCGACACCGAGCCGGGGCGCAACCCCGGGGTGCTGGTGCGGCACCGGGCGGCCGACGCGGCCAAGCTCCTTCCGCACGCGGCGGCGGGGGCGGCCGGGGCCGACGAGCTCACCATGGTCGAGGCGGTGACCGACGACGGCCAGCGGCTGTGCGCGCTGAACGAGATCTACGTCGGCGCCGCCGGGCACCAGACGGCCCGCTACCGCCTCAGCTGCGGCACGGCCCCCGAGGGCGCGGAGGCCCAGGCGTCCTCCGGGGTGGTGGTCGGCACCGGCACGGGCGCCACCGGCTGGCTGGGCTCGCTGCGGCGGCAGGCCGGGGGCGGCCCGCGCCCGCCGGAGCCGCACGAGGCGCGCCTGCTCTGGTTCGTACGGGAGGCCTGGCCGTCCCCCACGACCGGCACCTCCCTCGTCCACGGCGAACTGACCACCGGCCAACGCCTGTGGCTCACCGCCGAGTCGGACCATCTGGTGGCCTTCGGCGACGGCATGGAGTCCGACGCCCTCGGCCTCGGCTGGGGGCAGAGCGTGCGGGTGGGGGTGGCGGAGGGGGCGCTGCGGTTGGTGGGGTGAGGGGGCGGTCACCTCTTCCCGGGCGACAGGCTCGCGGCGCCCCAGCGACAGCGACAGCGACAGCGACAGCGACAGCGACAGCGACAGCGACAGCGACAGCGACAGCGACAGCGACAGCCCCGAACGACCGTCGCACGACCGCCGCGCGTGCCCCTCCCAGGCCGCCTGGCCAGGAAATTGCAGGTTTACCCAAGACGCGCACAGTTCCCTGGCCGCATCGTGGCGCTTCGGGGCATCGCGCGCGGCCCGGCGCCCCGCCTCCTGATCCACCGCGGCGGAAGGCAGGGACAAGTGATCGAGACATTCTTCACGACCGAGGGCCTGCCCCCGGAAGACCGGTTCGCGGGCTGGCACGAAATGGCCAGCCGGGTCGTCGTTCCCGCACACGTGCGCTGTGACGACGAGGCCGGATTCCAGGCGTCGTCCCTGACCCGAGGCTCGCACACCCTCCAGGGGACCACGTCGACGGTGCGGTCGTTCCGCGCGGAGCGCACCCAGAAGCTCGTCCACAGGTCCGATCCGGAGCAGTACGTGCTCGACATCACGCGCACCGGTGTCGCCCGAGTCGACCAAGGGGGCCAGGAAACCCTCCTCAGGGCCGGTGACATGGTCCTCATCGACTCCTCACAACCGTTCCGGGCACGGCACACCACCGGCACGCACGAGGGCCTCGTCCTGCCCAAGGCCCTCCTGCCGTTCCCGGCGGCGGACGTGGCCCCGCTGCTGGC
Source organism: Streptomyces sp. NPDC040610 (assembly GCF_055594065.1). Classification (NCBI taxonomy): domain Bacteria; kingdom Bacillati; phylum Actinomycetota; class Actinomycetes; order Kitasatosporales; family Streptomycetaceae; genus Streptomyces; species Streptomyces sp. NPDC040610. The sequence goes on from NZ_JBVIXA010000021.1 coordinate 62,380, forward strand.
TCAGCGCCTTCCCGGGAACACGGGCATCGGCGCGGTGCTCATTCACTGTGTGCACGAGGCCCTCAGCGCGGGCTCCCGCTACCGGGACATCGACCTCCTGCGTCTCCTCGACACCGCCCTGGAACTCCTGACCACCCTGCTGGCCCATGAGCTCCACACCCTGCACACACTCCCGCCCGAGAGCCATCAACAGGCCCTGCTCGCCCGCGTCCAGTCCTACGTCCACCAGCACCTCGGCGACCCCGACCTCTCCCCACAGGCCGTCGCCGACGCCCATCACATCTCCCTGCGCCGCCTCCAACAGGTCCTGGCCGCAGCGGGCCTGGCCCCCGCGGCCCTGATCCGACGCACACGGCTGGAGCGCTGCCGACGCACCCTCACGGACCCCGCGCAGAGCGCCCGCACCATCCAGACCATCGCCGCCCGCTGGGGCTTCACCAACCACGCCCACTTCTGCCGCCTCTTCCGCACCGCGTACGGGATGTCGCCGAGCGAGTACCGGGCCGCCCACGACGGGGGCGAAGGCCCGATCCGGGTACGAAGATCGCAGGTGGGGCCCGGTGCGAAGGCCTCCGGCGAGTAGGGCAGGATGGGCGGCCGTGTCACCGGGTGCGGCAGTGTGTACGCCCGCTGGACACGAGCCAACCGGCCGACCACGGGAGCCCATTGATGGACCGAGCCCTCACCTTGCACGACTGGACGATCGCCGGGACAGCGGTGCTCTGCGGGCTCGCCGCGGCCCTGCTGTCGCGGACGACGCTGCGCTGGCTCGGGGAGCGGGCCAGCCGCACGCGGTGGGGCGGGGACGACGTCATCGTCGATGCCGCCCGTGCGCTCGTGCCGTGCGCGGCGATCGCGGGCGGGCTCGCCGCGGCGGCGGCCGCGCTGCCGCTGACGCCGCGTACCGGACGGACCGTCACCCTCGTCCTGTCGGCGCTGCTCATTCTCGCGGCCACGGTCACCGCGGCCCGGATCGTCGCGGGGCTCGTCAAGTCGCTCGCCCAGTCGCGCTCCGGCGTGGCCGGCTCGGCGACCATATTCGTCAACATCAGCCGGGTCGTGGTGCTCGCCATCGGCTGCCTGGTGGTGCTGCAGACGCTCGGCGTCTCCATCGCGCCGCTGCTCACCGCCCTCGGCGTGGGCGGTCTCGCGGTCGCGCTCGCCCTCCAGGACACCCTCGCGAACCTGTTCGCGGGCGTGCACATCCTCGCCGCGAAGACCGTGCAGCCGGGCGACTACATCGAGCTGACCAGCGGCGAGGAGGGCTATGTCGTCGACATCAACTGGCGCAACACCTCGGTGCGCAACCTCTCCAACAACCTCGTCATCATCCCGAACGCCAAGCTCGCGGGCACCAACATGACCAACTACAGCCGTCCCGAGCAGGAGCTGTCGATCATGGTGCAGGCGGGCGTCGGCTACGACGCCGACCTCGACCGGGTCGAGCAGGTCACCGTCGAGGTCGTCGACGAGGTGATGAAGGACATCACCGGCGCCGTGCCGGATCACGAGGCGGCCATCCGCTTCCACACGTTCGGGGACTCCCGCATCGGCTTCACGGTGATCCTCGGCGTCGGCGAGTTCAGCGATCAGTACCGGATCAAGCACGAGTTCATCAAGCGGCTCCACCGGCGCTACCGCGCCGAGGGCATCCCCGTCCCCGCCCCGACGCGCACGGTGACCGTGCGCCAGGGCGAGCTTCCCGCGCTCATCCCCCACCAGAGGGAATCGGCACAGCGTGACGCGGCGGCTGTTCCGTCGAAGGCCCGGGACGACGGTCGGATCTGATCTCGGATACGACCTCTCGTACGGGCGCGAAAGCCCTTGCATAAGGGGGCGTTGGGGGGTCACGAACTGCCCGTAGGGGAGCAAAACCAGTCGCATATGACGGGCGGGCAGTCACCTCGATCCGGGGCCGCGGGCCACACCCCCGCCGTACGGCGCCGGAATCCTCGCCCCCGGATCCCTGATCGGTCATTTCCGGCCGATTGCGAAAAGTAGTTGAAAAGATACGCCTTGTGGTCACGGAACCGCACGAAGACGATCGGCCCCTGCCCGTCTTCGAGGAGGCTCCCATGACCGTGAACGATCGCCTTTCGCTCTCTCCGGATTCAGCACGGCAACTCGCGACCGCCACCAAGACCGCGCCGCAGATGCGCGGCACCACACCGCGCTATCTGCTGCGCGCCCTGCCCTGGGTCGACCTCAAGTCCGGTGTGTACCGCGTGAACCGGCGCCGCACCTTCGTGCTCGGCGACGACCGGATCAGCACCCACAACGACGGCGGCTCCGCCCGCGTCATACCCGGCGACCTGCGCGAACTGCCGTATCTGCGGGACGCCGAGGAGTCCTGCCTCAGCGAGCTCGCGGGCGCCTTCAGCGAGGTCAGCTTCGAGGCCGGGCAGGTCCTCGCCCAGGAGGGCGACCCCGCCGAGCGGCTGTGGATCATCGTGCAGGGCCGCGCCGAGAAGCGGGTGACCGGGCGCTACGGCGAGGAACAGCTGATCGAGGTCATCGGTGACGGCCAGTTCTTCGACCTCGGCGCCTGGACCCGCGAGGAGCAGACGCCGTACCGCGTCAAGGCCCTCACCCCCGGCACCGCCCTGTGCGCCGAGCGCAGCGCCCTCGCCGCGCTCGCCGACCGCGACGAGCGGGTCCGCACGTCGATGACCGCGTACGTCTCCGGCAACGGCGTCCGGCCCGGCGCCGAGGTCCCGGTCGAGCTCACCTCCGGCCACGTCGGCGAGCCCGACCTGCCGGCCACCTACGTCGACTACGAGGACGCGCCCCGCGAGTACCACATGACGCTCGCGCAGACGATCCTGCGCGTCCACACCCGCGTCCACGACGTCTACAGCGGCGACGTCGACCAGACCCGCCAGCAGGCGCTGCTCACCATCGAGGCGCTGCGCGAGCGGCAGGAGGCGGCGCTGCTCAACCACCCGGAGTTCGGCCTCTTCCACAGCGTGGCGCCGGGCCAGCGGGTCCAGACGCGCACCGGTTCGCCGACCCCCGACGACCTCGACGAGCTGCTCTCGAAGGTGTGGAAGCAGCCCAGCTTCTTCCTCGCGCACCCCAAGGCCATCGCCGCGTTCGGGCGTGAATGTACGCGGCGGGGTGTGCCCCCGGTGACGGACAGCCGCTTCGGCAGCCCGCTGCTGACCTGGCGCGGGGTGCCGCTGCTTCCGTCGGACAAGGTGCCGTTCAGCAACGGCGTGAGCGGCAACGGTTCGGGCGCGGCCCTCGGCACCACGGAGATCCTGCTCATGCGGATGGGCGAGGCCGACCGGGGCGTGGTCGGGCTGCGGCCCTCCGAGGTCGCCGACGAGGTCGAACCCGGTCTGTCCATGCGGAACATGGGCACCGACCAGAAGGGCATCAGCTCGTACCTGATGACGGCGTACTTCAATACGGCGGTGCTCGTCGAGGACGCCATCGCGGTGCTCCAGAACGTCGAGGTGAACAACTACCATGACTACTCCTGATCTCAGGGCGCTGCTGCGTTCCCCTGAGCAGGTGCCGTCGCCGACGGCCACCTCGGCAGCCGGGATCCCGGCGACTCCGACGGTGCCCGCGATGCCGGGGGTGCCCGCCACGCCCGCGCCCGGGGCGGTGCCCACGACGACGACCCCGGCGGTGCCCACGACCGGCGTGCCCGCGGCGACGGCCCCCGCCCCCGCGGAAGTACCCACGGCGGCCCCAGCGCTCGCGGCCCCCGCCGAGACGCCCACGGGAACCGCGAGTGCGCCCGCCGCACCCCCGGCCGACCTCTCCGGCCTCGCCGCGACACCCCCCGGCACCTTCTCCCCCGAGGCCGCCCGCAAGGACGTGCCGATTCTGCACCGCACCGTCAACGGGCATCCGCTCGTCTGGCTCGACAACGGGGCGACCACGCAGAAGCCCCGGCAGGTGATCGAGGCCGTCAGCGCGTACTACAGCGCGGCCAACTCCAACATCCACCGCGGCGCGCACACCATGGCGCGCGAGGCCACGGAGCTGTACGAGGCGGGGCGCAACGCGGTCGCCCAGTTCCTGGGGGCGCCCTCGCCCGACACGATCATGTTCGTGCGGGGCACCACCGAGGCGATCAACCTGGTGGCGCAGAGCTGGGGCCGGGACCGTCTCGGCCCGGGGGACGACATCCTCGTGCCCGTCCTGGAGCACCACTCGGACATCGTCCCCTGGCAGTTGATCGCCGAGGAGACGCGGGCGCGGGTCGTCCCCGTGCCGCTGACGCCGGACGGGGAGATCGACCAGGCCGCGTACGCCGACCTGCTGTCCGCGCGCACCCAGATGGTCGTGGTCAGCCAGGCCTCGAACGTGCTCGGTACGGTGCCGCCGGTGGCCGAGATGACGGCGCTGGCGCACCGCTACGGCGCGAAGGTCCTGGTGGACGGCGCGCAGGCGGTGGCCCACATGCCGGTGGACGTCACGGAGTTGGGCGCGGACTTCTACGCCTTCTCCGGGCACAAGCTGTTCGCGCCCACGGGCATCGGAGCGCTGTACGCGACGCCGGAGGCCATGGCGGAGATGAAGCCGTGGCAGGGCGGCGGCAACATGATCGAGTCGGTGAGCTTCGAGCGGACGACGTTCGCGGCGATGCCGCACATGATGGAGGCCGGGACCGGTCATATCTCGGGTGTGGTCGGCCTGTTGGCGGCGATCGACTGGCTGCGGGGCTTCGACCAGAGCGCCGTGGCGGCGTACGAGCAGGAACTCATGGCGTACGCGATGCAGGCGATGGCGACCGTGCCGGGCCTGGAGGTGATCGGGTCGGCGGCCGAGCGGATCGCGGTGATGACCTTCACGATGGCGGGCCACGATCCGGGGTCGATCGCGGACTGGCTCGACCGGGACGGGATCGCGGTCCGCGCGGGCCACCACTGCGCGCAGCCCGCGCTCGCGCACTACGGCCTGGAGTCCGCGGCCCGCGCCTCGTTCGCGCTGTACAACACCTCGGACGAAGTGGACCAGTTGGTGGCGTCGCTGCGGCGGCTCGGCCAGTCCGGCCAGGGCGCCCCGGCGCAGTAGCCGCCGTGTCCCGTCCGGGATCCGGGGCCGTCAGCCCGTGGGGCGGCGGCTCCGGGTCCTGAAGTGGAACACGATCAGGCCGATGACGGCGAAGGACGCGGCCCAGATCAGGCCGAGGCCGAGATAGCGCCACAGGACGGTGTCGCCGAGCGAGCCGCCCACGGAGAACTGCATCGGCCCGAAGGAGGGGAAGTACTGCAGGACCGGCTTGTTGGCGGCCGGGTTGCCGAGCGGGTTCTGCAGGAACGTGTCGGTGAGGCCGCCCATGATGATGAGGAAGAAGCCCTCCAGGTCGTTCTTGACCAGGACGCCGAGCAGCAGGCCGAGCGAGCCGTAGGTGAGGGTCATGGTGGCGAACCCGGCGAGGATCGTCGCCCAGCCGGTGAACCCGGGGCGCCAGTAGAGCAGCAGGGCCAGGGCGGTGTAGAGCGCGATGGTGCCCGCGACGATGCCGATGGCGAGCATCTTGGCGCCGATGAGGGTGGACTGGCCGAACCCGGCGAAGGCGAGGCGCTTGTCGAAGGCCAGGGCCTTGCGGACGGCGTCGAAGACGACGAATCCTGAGATCATCGTGAGGGAGTTCATCCCGGCGGTGATCAGCGTGATGTGCTTGCCGCTGACGCCGAGCATCTCGCCCGTCGCGTACAGCTTGAAGTCCAGGCCCTTGTCGCCCGCGATGGACGTCATCAGCAGATACCAGAGCGGCACGAACAGGAGCAGGAGCAGCGCGGCGAGGCGGTTGCGGCTCTGTTCGCGTACGGAGAATCGCAGCGCGGTCGGGAACTGGGCGTGCAGCGGGGTGCCCGTGAGGGTGTCAGGCGCCGGCATGGCTGGGCTCCTTCACGGTCGCGTCGCGCGGCGTGAGGCGGCCGTCGACGAGGTCGGCGAGGACGTCGAAGCGCTCCTGCTCGAAGACGAGGTGGGTGATGACGACGACGGCCTTGTCCCGCTCGTGCAGTTGGTCGACGAGGTCCCAGAAGCGCAGGTACGTCTCCCAGTCGAAGCCCTGGTACGGCTCGTCGAGGAGCAGGACGTCCGGGTCGTGCAGGAGCGCGAGCGTCAGGTTGAGCTTCTGGCGGGTGCCGCCGGACAGGTCGCCCGCCGCGGTGTCGCGGTACTTCTCGTAGCCGAGCAGGCGCACCAGTTCGTCCGCGCGGTCCAGGCTGGTCAGGCGGTGGGCGGCGGCGAAGTAGCGCAGGTGCTGGTCGACGGTGAGGTTGGCGTTGAGGACGGGGTCCTGCGGGCAGTAGCCGAGGGCGCCGCTGAGGGTGACCTCGCCCTTGTCGACGTGCAGCGTGCCCGCGATCGACTTCAGGAGCGTCGACTTGCCGGAGCCGTTCTCGCCGACCACGGCGACCAGTTGCCCGGGCTCGACCGTGAGGTCCACGCCGCGCAGCACCTGATGTCGGCCGTAGGCCTTGTGGATGTCCCGGGCGGTGAGTGCGGGCTCGGGGCGTGCGGTCATGCCTGGCCTCCTTCTGCTTCCGGTGCCTGGGGAGTCGCGTTCAGCCCGCCCGCGTAGATGCTCAGGAGCTCCGGGCCCCAGCGGGCGAGGCCCGCCGCCGACAGCGGGTCGACGCCGAGTACCCCGGTGAGCTGGTCGCGCAGCAGGAACACCGAGAGGTCGTTGACCAGCAGCAGCGCCGCGCGGACCTGCGGGTCGTCGCCCCTGGCGGCGGCGCCCGACTCGGCGAGGTCGTCCAGCGTCTCCCTGCTCATCGCGTACAGCCGCCGGAACAGGCCGCGGCCCGCCTCCGTGTCGGACAACAGGAGCCTGCGCAGATAGCCGGGCAGCGGTGAGCCGACCGGCAGGTGGCGCAGGAAGACCTCGCCGAGGGAACGGGCCGCGGTCGTCGACTCCTCGAGCAGCTCCGTGCCGTTCTCGCCGGTCAGCTCGCTGAGCATGCCCTCGAAGACGGTGATGACGTACTGGTCGACCTCTTGGCGCAGGCCGTCCTTGGAGCGGAAGTGGTGCACCACGAGGCCTGGCGAGACCCCGGCCGCGGTGGCGATCTGGCGGACGGTCACCACGTCGGGGCCGTGCACGGCGAAGAGGCGCAGGGCCTCGTCTCTGATGACCGCCCGTGTGGTGCGATCCTCGGGCATTGAACGCATGTACAGCAGACTAAACGCTCGTTCAGTCGCCTGTCCAGTGCCGCCGTCGGCGGGCGGCCGTCAGTCATCCGTGGAGGGCCGTCGCCATCCGTGGAGGGCCGTGGCACCCGTCTCCACGGATGGTGGAGGCGGATATCCGGAAATTGATCGGGACCCGCGCGACCGAAACCCGTCAGGTGATCGATGACATCCGGACATCACCCCTGCAAAACTCGTTCCGAGTCGAAAGAACAGGGCCAAGAGGGGGCCAAAGGGGGACTTGCACTCTGTTCTCTCCGAGCGGCCAGCGCTGCCCTTTGTCGTCCAGTGATGCCGTTTGCCGCCACCGGGGGGAACATCATGCACATCAATATCCTGGGGCCCCTATCCGTCGTCTCGGACGGGAAACTCCACGGAATCCAGGCCAACAAGGTACGGGCCATGCTGGCCACGCTCGCCCTCGACGCAGGCCGCGCGGTCGCGCACGGGGACCTCGCCGACGAGCTGTGGGCGGGCCAGCCGCTCGGCAACACCCGCAACGCCCTCCAGGCGCACGCCACCCGGCTGCGCAAGGTGCTCGACGGCCGCCATCCGTGCCGCCGCGGCGCGACCGTCCTGCGCGCCGTGCGCGGCGGCTATCTGCTCGACGTGCCGCCCGGCTGCGTCGACGGCGACCGCTTCCTCGACCTGGCCACGCGCGGCGCGGCGGCGCTGCCCCTGGCCCCCGAGCGCGCGATCGAGCTGCTCCAGGCAGCCCTTGAGCTGTGGCGGGGGCCCGCGCTGCTCGACGCGGGCGACGGGCTGCGCTGCCGGGGCGCGGCCGCGCTCTTCGACGAGCGGCGCCTGACGGTCCGGGAGGACCTGATCAGGGCCCGGCTCGCGGTCGGCGACGCCGCCCGCGCGGTGGCCGAGCTGCGCCGCCTGGTCGCCCAGCACCCGTTGCGCGAGCGCTTCTGCGAGCTCCTGATGCTCGGCCTGTACCGCACCGGGCGGCAGGCCGAGGCCCTGGAGCTGTTCCATGTGACGCGGCGGCGCCTCGACGAGGAGCTCGGGGTGCAACCGGGAATCGTGCTCCAGCGGCGCCACACGGAAATCCTGTCGCAGGATCCGGCGCTTTCCCTTTCAACCGCCACAGCGGCCACGTGAATCGCGGCGACTTCCTCGAAGCCGGTTACGCACCAGCCGCCCCACTTATTCGAATGCGGCCTCGAAACGCATTTCCTCGCACGCTCACCAAGAACTCATCGCCGGGTAAGACATCTGGTTCGCCGACCGCAGGAGCAGCCGCGTGACGACCTCCGATCCGCAACCTCCCCGCGCCGCCCCCGCCCGGCCCGCGGAGCCCGTCGCCATCGTGGGCGTCGCGACGCTCGACCCGGGCACCCTCGACGACGTCGTGGTGGACGTCGCCCGGTTCGGCATCCCGCCCCTTCAGGCCAGGTCCATGAACCGGATGCAGTTGCTGATGCTGGAGGCGGCCCGCCGGTGCCTGGCCGACGCGGGCCACCCGGCGCGGCCGCTGCCCGCCGAGCGCACCGACGTCGTCGCCGGCCTGTGCTTCGCCCTCGACCGGCAGCACGCGAACGCCCTGCGGGTCGAACTGCCCCGGTACGCCCGCGAGGTGGAGCGCGCGGCCGTCGCCGCGGGCGCCGACCCGGACAGCGCCGCACGCGCCGGGGACGAGCTGCGCGGGCTGCTCACCCGGCGGCTCGGCGGGTCGCCGCACGACCGGGTCGGCGAGATGGCGAGCACGATCCCGGCGCGGATCGCGGCGGCCTTCAAGCTCCGCGGCCGCACCCTCGCCGTGGAGTCCGCGGAGGCCACGTCGTTCGTGGCCCTCGCCCACGCGCTGGAGCAGTTGCGGGCGGAGGGGTCGGACGCGGTGCTCGTGCTGACGGGGCAGCGGGAGGAGAGTCCGTATGTGGGGTGGGCGTTGGGGGCCAAGGGGCGGGTCGGTGGGGGGCCGGTATTCGGTGGGAGGCAGGGATCCGGTGCGGGGTCGTCTGCCGGTGCGGGAGTGCCGTCTGGGGCGGAGTGGTCGGCCGGGGACGGGGTGCCGTCCGGCGAGGGACTTTCGCCAGGCACCGGAGTTCCGCCCGGCGTAGGACAGCCCTACGGCACCGAAGCCCCACCCCCCGCCGACGCCCCCCACGACGCCGAAGCTCCCCCACCCACCGGCGCCGAACCGCAGAGCGCCTCGCCTCCCCCACTCACCGAAGGCGTCGGCGCCGTCCTCCTCAAGCGGCTCTCGGACGCCGTCCGGGACCAGGACCGCGTCTACGCCACGATCCTCGACTGCACCCTGCACCACGACCCGCGGCCCGGCTGCTTCCGCCCTTCCCGCTCCGCCGAGCTGCGGCAGCGCGCGACCGCCGCGTCGCTGCGGGCGGCCGGGGTCGACCCGGACACGGTGCAGTACGTCGAGTACGTGGACTCCGCTGTCGCCATGGGGCCCGGACCTGAACCCGCAGCCGCCTCCCCCCACCCCACCCCACCCCCCATCACCCTCGGCACCGGCGACGGCCGCGCCTTCGCGCACGCGGGGCTTGCCTCCCTCGTGAAGGTCGCCCTGGCCCTGCATCGGGGGCACTGTCCAGAGCAACCGGCCGCCATGGGAACGGAGTTGGGCGGAGCGGCAACTCACGCGCCGGAGCCGGGCGCGCCCTGGTCCACGGGTGTGCGGGCCGACGTGCCGCGCCGCGCCGTGGTCCAGGGAGCGTCCCTCACCGGCACGTTCAGCCATCTCGTACTGGAGGAGCACCCCGGCCCGGGGGCGGGCGGGCGGCGGGACGGGGACCGCGCGGGCCCCCGGGGGCGTACGCGCCGGGCCTGGGCCGCCGCCACGCGGGCCGTGCCGGTCGCGGTGGTCGGGCTCGGTGGGCGGTTCGCCGGGGCCTCGGACGCGGCCGGGTTCTGGCGTGTCGTGTCCTCGGGGCGGACCCGGATCGGGCCCGTGCCTGAGGCGGTGCTCGACCGGGAGCTGTACCACTCCCCCGGCGCGCTCAGCCTCACCCACTCGTACACCGACCAGGGCGGTCATGTCCCGGTGCCCGACGAGCCACCGGAGGACCTGGCGGTGCTCCCGCCCCGGTACGCGGCGCTCGACGGCGCGCAGCGGCTCGCGCTCGCCGTCGCGGCGGAGCTGTTCGCGCCGCGCCGCGTGCTCGACGGGCGCGGCGTGGTCGCGGTCGGCGGCACGCTGGGGCTCACGCGGGAGCGGCGCGCCCACGCGGGTCTCGTCCTGGACGGCCTCGACGACACGATCGTGGGGCTCCCGGCACTCGCCGGGCTCTCCGCGCTGGGGCGCAAGCGGCTCCTGGAACGGCTGCGGGAGCGCACCGGCAGGGTCGCCGACGGCCTGCCGCCCGCGCTCCTCGACGGCTGCCTGGCCAGCGGGGTCGCCGCGCTGCTCGCGAACGAGTACGGGCTCGACGCGGTGCCGCTCGCGGTGGAGGCGGCCTGCGCGTCGTCGCTCGCCGCACTCGACATCGCCGTCGGCGCGCTGCGCGCGGGCACGGCGGACTACGCGGTCGCGGGCGGCGTCGAACTCGCCTGCAACATACGGGACATGGTGCTGTGCTCGGCGCTCGGCCTGCTGTCGCACAGCAGGAACGCGCCGTTCGACGCGGGCGCCGACGGGTTCACACCGGGCGACGGCTGCGGGCTCTTCCTGCTGAAGCGGTACGACGACGCGCGGCGCGACGGCGACACCGTGCACGGAGTGATCCGTGCCGTCGGCGCGTCCAACGACGCCAAGTCGCTCATCGCGCCGGACGTCGCGGGCCAGGTGCGCGCCATGCAACGGGCCTTCGCCCAGGTCGACTTCGAGCCCTGCACGGTCGACTACCTGGAGGCGCACGGCACCGGCACCAAGGTCGGCGACCGCGTCGAGATCGCCGCGGCGGCGCGCCTGTACGCGGGCGGGCCGCGGGCCGAACCGCTGCGCATCGGCTCGGCGAAGTCGTTCTTCGGGCACACCTTCGCGGCGGCGGGCAGCGCCGGTCTGCTGCGCACGCTACTGGCCCTGCGTGCCGGGACGCTGCCGCCCAACACGCTGCTGCGCACGCTCAATCCGGCCCTCGGGCTCACCGCCATCCCCGCGGAGATCCTGACCGAGGCCCAGCCGTGGACCCGACCGCCGGGCAGGCCGCGGCGTGCGGCCGTCAGCTCCTTCGGCACCGGCGGCATCAACTACCACGTGCTCGTAGAGGAGCACCGCGAGGAAGGGTCCGGACCGCGATGACCTTCGTCTTCGGCGCCGACGCCGACACATCCGCCGCCACCGGCGCCGACATCGACACCTACGCCGAGGCCGACGCCGTGGAGATGTGCCGCATGGTCGAGGCCTTCGCGCGGCGCGAACTCCGCGACGTACCGGACCCGTTCGACCCCGCCGAGTTCCGGCGCCGCTGGCTGCTCGCGGGCGGGCAGGGCCTCGTCGGCAGCGTGGTGCCCGCGGCGTACGGCGGCAGCGGCCTCGACCCGGTGACGGCGGCGGCCGTCCTGGAGGCGCTCGGCTACGGCTCGCCGGACACCGGGTTCGCGTTCTCCGTCGCGGCGCATCTGTTCGCCGCGGTGATGCCGGTCGTGGAGTTCGGCACGGAGCGGCAGAAGCAGCGGTGGCTGCCCGCGCTGTGCTCGGGCGAGCGGATCGCGGCGCACGCCATCACGGAGCCGGAGGCCGGTTCGGACACGCTCGCGCTGCGGACGCGGGCGGTGCGCGAGGGCGACCACTACGTCCTCGACGGCGCCAAGGCGTTCACGACGAACGCGCCCGTCGCGGACGTGTTCGTGGTGCAGGCGGCGACCGCGCCCGGCGGCGGCTTCTTCGGCCTGACGGCGTTCGTCGTCGAGGCGGACACGCCGGGGCTCACGGTCGGGCCCGCGTACGACAAGGTGGGGCTGCGCGGCTCGCCGACGGCCGATGTGCGCCTGGACGGGTGCGTGGTGCCCGCGAGCCATGTCCTCGGCGCCGAGGGGGCGGGGGCCAGCGTGTTCGCGGGCTCCATGAAGTGGGAGCGCACCTGTCTGTTCGCGGCGTATCTCGGCGCGATGCGGCGCGTGCTGGAGTCCACGGTCGCGTACGTCAAGGAGCGCGAGCAGTTCGGTGTGCCCATCGGCGGCTTCCAGGCGGTGAGCCATCGCGTCGTCGACATGACGCTGGCCCTGGAGTCGGCGCGGCTGCTGCTCCACAAGGCGGCCCGGGGCCTCGCGCGGGGCAGCGAGGACGAGGTCGCGCCCGCGCTCGCGAAGCTCGCCGTCAGCGAGGCGGCCGTACGGATCGGCCTCGACGCGGTCCAACTGCGGGGCGCGCTCGGTGTCCTCGCGGGCGGCGACGCCGAGACGCTGCTGCGGGACGCGCTGCCCGCGCGCATCTTCTCCGGGACCAACGAGATCCAGAAGAACAACATCGCCCGCGCCCTGGGCCTCGGCGGCAACCGCCGCGCGGGCGGCAGGCACTGACGTACGAGCACCACCTGAGGCAAGCACTGACCGTGCGGGCACCGCCCTCCGGCCGACCGCACGGGCCACACCCCTCCGACCGACGGGACGTCCTTCACCATGTCGCTCACCACATCCGGCACCGCGCGGGACGGCGGCGCCGACGCGCCCGCCGCCACCACCGTCATCGTGCATCACATCCGGCTGCTCGATGGCGTGGACCCGGAGCGGTTCGAGTCCTGGGTCCGGGACGTCGACTACGCGGCCTGTCCGCGGCTGCCGGGGGTGGTGGCGTTCGCCGTGCAGCGCGTCACGGACGCCGGGGCCGCGGCGCCCGGAGAGTACTTCGAGATCATCGAAGTGACCGACCGAACGGACTTCGAACGCGATATGCGGTCCGACACATTCCGCGAACTGGTCGCCGAATTCGAGAAGATGGCCACGGTGGTGGCCGAGTTGAGCGGCGATCGAGTGGGGTCCGGATACCGGCCCCGATAATTTTGCGATACGGAATCAGGGAGCGTCGGCATTCCCGGTCGGGGCCCGCTCATCCCTCTTGGTCATCCCTCTTGGCCACGGAATTCAGCGGTCCGCCCAATTGCCGCCATCAAACCGGTTTCATAGGCGATGGCGACTGCCTGGGCGCGTGTGCTCACGCCCATCTTCCGGAGCACATGGTGAACATGGGACCGGACGGTCGCGAGGGACACCGAGAGTTTCTCGGCGACTTCCGCGTTGGACTTCCCCTGGGCGAGCAGCACGATCACCTCGGACTCGCGCGGCGTGAGGTCGGCGGCCCTGCGCCCGGTCCCGTGCGCACGCCCCTGCCGGGGCAACCCCTGGAGGCTGCGCCGGGCGGCGGCCGGCATCACCATGGAGGCGCCCGCGCTCACCGTGCGCAGCACATGGATCAGGTCGTCCGCGGAGGAGTCCGGGGCGAGGACCGCTCTGACTCCGACGCACAGGGCCTCGACGGAACGGTGCGCGGACTCGGCCTTGGCGATCAGGACTATCTTCGTCAGGGCGGCGAGCTCCGCCAGCTCACGGCTGTCGTCGAGGCCGAGCGCCGGCGCCACCACGATCATGACGTGGGGCGTCAACTCGGCCACGGCCAGGGCGGATTCACGTCCGGTGGTGAATCCGAGCACCTCGAAGTCGGGCTGCTGATCGAGCAGCGCGCGCATCGCCGCGGACATGATCGACTCGTCGCAGCACACCAGGACGCGGATCTTCATGGATCGCCGCCTCACCGCGTCTCGCCCGGCCGCGGGCCGTGCCCACGCCGGTCGCACCGGACCGTCCCTCCTGTCCTTCTCGTCCCGCCCGTCACGACATCACGCCCGAGCGGGCCGGCTTCCCCGGCCCGCGAGTGACTTCCGGCAGGTGCCCCTTGCAGCAGTTCCCCATCTCGCCGCCCCCCTTTGAATGACACGACCATGTGCCTTCGGGTACCCCTCGTCGCTGCTGCCCGTAAACGCGTCCGGCCACTGTTCGAATATGCGCTTTCTCCGTCCGTACACCCCATCTCGCGGCGTATCCGGGCAGACTCACGGGTGCGGAATATGCCGTCCGCACTGCAACATTATGCGGGCGCAACTGTCCTCTGGTCGAGGATTGTTTAGAGAACCATGAGAATGGCTCGAAACGGCGCGACGGGAAAGTCAGATCCTCCGCAGATGTGCGTCGGCTGGGCGGCGTGGGGAGCACGGGAACTCGGTGACGGGCCAACCGAGGCGGCTCACGAAGAACGCGCGGCCCGGAATCCGGAGGCTCGACTGGAAGGCCGTCCGCAGGTCTTCGTGCTGGAGCACGACGCTCACGGGGTGCAGGGCGAGCCCGGCGGTGGTCGCGCACAGCCAGTAATCGGCCAGCCGTGCTCCGCCCTTGACGGCGTCGGCGAGCGTCGGCTCCGTCCGGTCGAAGCTCATGGCGACCACGACGGGCGTGGGCCGCACCATCCTGGCGAGGCCGTGGGCCAGGCGGCGGCCGACGAAGCGGTCGTAGCCGACGGGGCCGAGCAGCCGCATCGTCGCGGGCGCGAGGGCGGCGCGCAGGGCGTGCCTGCTCGGCCACGACAGCGGCCCGAACAGCTGGTCCAGGGCGAACCCGTCGCCGCGCGCGTCGGCTTCGGCCCGGTCGGCCCGCAGGAACGCATACGTCTCGCGCCAGGCCTCGCGGTGGCTGAAGTCGCGGCCGCCGTGCTCGGCCACGAAGTCGGCGAACGCCGTGCGGTCGGCGCCGGACGTCAGATGCCGCACGGTGACGTCCGCGCCGCGTGCCGCCGCGCACCCCGACGGGGCGAGCAGGCCGTCCAGGAGTGCGGGCCGGACGGGCTGCGGAAGGTAGGGGGCGCGGTTGGTGCGGCGGGCGCGGGCGGCGGCGCGCAGGGTACGCAGCTCCGCGCCGCCGTCCCGGACGCCGGGGCCGACTTCGCCTCCGACCCCGGCGCCGATCGTGGATCCGACACCGGTCGTGGGCCCGGCGTGGACCGTGGGCCCGGCATCGTTCGTGGGACCGGCGTCGGCCCCGACTCCGGCCCCGTCCCGGAGTTCCTTTCCGGCCCCGGCACCACCCCGGGCTTCCGCACCGACCGCGCCCCGCGCTTCGACACCGGCCTCCGCCCCCGCCCCCACCCGCCCACGCAGCCGCGCCACGCACAGCCCCGTCCACGACCGGGGCCACGTGGTCCCGGGCAGTTCGACCCCGCGCGCCACCCCCGGGGCCAACGGGCCGTCCGCGAAGCGCAGGGCGTCCACCGACCAGCCCTGCGCCTCCAGGGCCCGGAGCAGGAGCTGCCAGTACAGGCCGCAGCTGAGCAGCATCTCGACGGCGTGGGCGGGCAGCGACCGCAGCTCCCGGCTCCGGTCGAGCCCGAGGACGAGGTACTGGTACGTCGCGGGCACCCCGGCCTCCCCGTCCAGCACCCGCGCGGCGGCCGCACGGGACCCCTCGCTCCTGGCCCACGCCACCGCCCACGGCTGGCAGTTGTGGGACGAGGGGCTGAGCACGGCGATCCGGGCCGCCTCCCGCAGGGCGTCGGCGAAAGCGGTGGAGTCGGCGGAGTCAGTGGAGGCAGCGGAGGCACTGGTCGTGGGCGCGGCGGGGACGCCGGGGGCCGGGGCCCGGTCTGTGGTCATCGTCGTGTTCTCCTCGGCTCCACACAGGGGCAGGTGAGCGGACGTCGATCGCGCGGGCTCGGCTGTCCGGGCGTCAGCGATCCACGGGCGGCGGCAGCAGGAAGGGGTAGGGCCTGCGCCGGATCTTGCGGTGCCAGAGGCGGTCGGCGGCGCGCAGGCGCTGGATCAGCTCCCACATCCGGGCGTCGTCGCGGTAGTACGCGGCGACCTCGGCGGCCGTGATCGGCTCGGCGAGGCGGGCGTTGGCCTGCTCCAGGAACGCGGGGACGAGCGCGTCGAGGCGTTCCTTGTGGAGGTTGCCGAGGAAGTCCAGGAGCACGCCGCGCGTCGCGTAGAACTTGTCGAAGATCGACTTGGCCACACAGACGCGGACGACGTCGCGCAGGATCCACGGCAGCGAGGTGAAGAAGAGCCGCACGTCGAGGAGTTCACGGCCGCGACCGTCGCGCATCAGCGGTGTGGTGACGTCCAGATACGTCAACTCGCCTTCGAGGTCGACCCAGTTGGAGGCCTGCGCGTCCAGGCCGAGCGTGGGGTGCACGGCGGTGTCGACGCGGTCGAGGAAGCGGGCGAAGAAGTTCTTCGCCCACGCCTCGTCCTCGGTGTGCAGCAGGCGGGAGCAGAGCCGCTCCGGCGGGAGTTCGCGCTGCACGCAGTACGCCGTGATCCGCCCGGAAGGCCCGGTCGTGTGCCAGACCTCGGTGGGCGCGACGGTCAGGCCCCCGTCGGCGAGTCGGCGCAGATACGCGTCGAGCGAGTGCCGGTAGCGCTCGAAGCGGTCCCGGTCGGGGAAGGCGGGCAGCCGTTTGCAGGCGAAGGAGCCCGCGTCGGTGCGGAGCCGGAGCACGAGGGTGATCTCGCCGTAGCCCAGCACGTCGAGTGCGCTGTCGTCGGCTCGGCGCAGCGCGTCCTGGACCTGTTCCTCCAGGTGGGCCAGCGCGGTGTGCGGGACCGTGAGGGTCATGGGTGCCTCACTCTCGGCGGACCGGCGCCGCCGTGGGGCGGGGCTCGGGTCCGGGGTGCCGGGCAGGGGGTGCGGGGGCGGTTGGGGAGATGGGCGGCGGCGGGAGTACGGGGGTGCCCCTGGCGCGGCCGTCGGGTTCGCCGCCGCCCCCGTGCGGGACGGGTGCGCCCCGGCTCATGGCGCGGTCACCACCAGGACGGCGTTCTGGCCGCCGAAGCCGAAGGAGTTGCTGACCGCGACGTCCAGCTTCCGGGTGCGCGCGGCCCCGGAGACGATGTCGAGGTCGATGTCGGGGTCCTGGTCGTGGAGGTTGGCGGTCGGCGGCACCGTGCCGTGCTGGACGGCGAGGACGGTCAGCGCGGCCTCGATCGCCCCTGCCGCGCCCAGGGTGTGGCCGAGCACCCCCTTGGTGGAGGTGACCGCGGCGCCCGCGCCGAGGAACTTGCGCAGCACCGCCGCCTCGGCCGCGTCGTTCAGGGGCGTCGAGGTGCCGTGCGCGTTGACGTGGTCGACCTCGTCCGGCACGACGCCCGCCCGCGCGAGCGCCGTGCGCAGCGCGTGCAGCACGCCGGTGCCGCGCGGGTCGGGCGCGGTCATGTGGTGCGCGTCGGCCGACGCGCCGTACCCGGCGACGCGGGCCCGCACGGTGGCGCCGCGCGCCCGGGCGTCCGCCGCGCGCTCCAGGACGAGCATGCCGCTGCCCTCGCCGATGACGAACCCGTCCCGGTCCCGGTCGAACGGCCGGGAGGCGGCGGCGGGTTCGTCGAGCCGCCGGGACAGCGCGCCCATCTGCGCGAAGCCGGTGACCATCAGGGGCGTCACCCCGGCCTCGCCGCCGCCCGCGACCACCACGTCGCAGCTGCCGTCGCGCAGCAGGTGCAGCGCCGTGCCGATGGCGGTCGCGCCGGACGCGCAGGCCGTCGCGGTCACCAGGTTCGGTCCGGTCGCGCGCAGGTCCATGGCGAGGTGCCCGGCGACCATGTTCGGTACGAGCATGGGGATCAGGAGCGCCGACACCGCCTGCGGTCCTTGGTCGAGCAGGCGGCGGTGCTGGGCCTCCCAGGTCGCCACGCCGCCGAGGCCGCAGCCGACGACGACGCCGACGCGGGCCCCGTCCCACGTGCCCGGGTCGAGCCCGCTGTCCGCGACGGCCTCGCGGGCGGCGGCGACGGACAGCTGACTGAACCGGTCCTGCGTCAACGCGCTGCGTCGGCCGACGTGCCGCCGAGCGCTGAAGCCCGGCACCGTGCAGGAGATGTCCACCGGCAGCCCGGCGAGCCCCGGGTCGGTCGCCGCCTCGGACCGCCCCCGGCACACCCCGGCCCAGGTGTCGGCCACGCCGATGCCCGCGGCGGTGACGAGCCCGAGGCCGGTGACGGCGATGTCGTCAGGGCCGCGCGCGGGTGCGGGGCGCGTCATGAGGCGGGGGTGGACGCGGCGGGCGGGGTGGGGGTCGGGCTGGTGCGGTCGGCCGCCGAGGGCGGGGCGGGCGCCGGTGCCGGTCGTGGGGTCCGCGCCGGTGCGGGTGCCTGTTCCTGCGCCGATACCCGTACAGGGGCCGATGGCTGTGCGGGAGTCGATGGCTGTGCGGGAGCCGGTCGTCGTTCAAAGTCGGGGGGCCGTACAGAGTCCCGGGGTCGTACCGAAACCGCGGCTCGTACCGGGGCCCGTCCTCGTGCCCAAGCCCCTCCCCGTACCGGATCCGCCTTCCGCGTCAGCATCTCCGCCACCGCCCCGATCGTGGCCCTGGGTGTCGCCGCGTGCTCGCCCACGGCCACGCCCAGTTCGGCGTGGACGACGAGGAACAGTTCGAGCAGGTGGAGCGAGTCCATGTCGAGGTCCGCGAACGTGGTGTCGGGAGCGAGCTCCGCGGGGTCCGCGTCGAAACGGTCGACCAGCGGACCGACCAACCTGCCGTACATCGCGCTCATCGAATGCGCCCCACCTCTCCGGTCGCCTGGGGTCGAGTCTGCGGGCCGCGCCTGACCGCCCGCCGCGCCGGACGCTGACCGATGGCTGACCCCGCGGGCCCCGGGGCCGCCCGCCGCCGCGCCTCCGGGGGCGATCAGCGGGCGGTCAGCGAGCCGTCAGCACGCGCGGCCTCTTCCCGTCAGCCCGCCCCGCGAGACTCGGTAGCCGCACCCACGTCCTGCCGTCCGGGAGACCGAGGAGCACGCGTGACCGCACCCCCACCGAGCCGACCGTCGCCGACCCGTGCCGCGGTGCTCACCGGGGTCGGCGGCTGTCTGCCGCCGACCGCCGTCAGCAACGACGAGCTGGCCGCGCGCCTCGACAGCTCCGACGCGTGGATCCGCTCCCGCACCGGGATCCGGCAGCGGTACTTCGCCGCGCCGGGCACCGCCACCTCCGATCTCGCGGTCGGCGCGGGCGCCAAGGCCCTGAAGTCGTCCGGCACGCCCGTCGTCGACGCCGTGCTGCTCGCCACCACCACTCCGGACCGGCCCTGCCCGGCGACCGCGCCCGTCGTCGCGGCCCGCCTCGGCCTGACCGGGACCGCCGCCTTCGACGTCTCGGCGGTGTGCACGGGCTTCGTGTACGCCCTCGCCACGGCGGCCGGGCTCATCGCGACCGGCGCCGCCGACCGGGTCCTGGTGATCGGCGCGGAGACGTTCTCCACGCTGCTCGACCCGGACGACCGCTCCACCTCGGTGATCTTCGGCGACGGCGCGGGCGCGGTGGTGCTGCGCGCGGGCGAACCCGCGGAGCCGGGCGCGCTCGGCCCGTTCGACCTGGGCAGCGACGGCGGCCGCGAGGACCTGATCACGGTGCCCGCGGGCGGCTCGCGCCAGCGTCTGTCGGGCCGCTCCCCGCAGGCCGGCGACCGCTATTTCACGATGGACGGCAAGGAGGTCTTCCGGCACGCCGTGCAGCGCATGTCCGCCTCCGCGCGGGCCGTCCTGGACCGTGCCGGGTGGACACCGGCGGACGTCGACCACCTGGTCGGCCACCAGGCCAACCTGCGCATCACCAACCACGTGGCCGACGAGGTGGGCGTCCCGCGGCCGCGCTGCTTCAGCAATATCGCCGACGTCGGCAACACCGCCGCCGCGTCCATCCCCCTCGCCCTGGACCAGGCCCACGCCGACGGCGTCCTGCGGGCGGGCGACCGGGTGCTGCTCACCGCTTTCGGCGGGGGCCTGACCTGGGGGTCGACGGTGCTGACCTGGCCACGCCTTGACCACATCTGAGGAGAACCGCATGAGCGAGACGTACGACAGGCTGGTCGAGCTGCTGGTCGACCGGTTCGAGGTGGACCGCTCGGAGATCGGCCCCGACACCAAGTTCGAAGAGCTCGACATGGACTCGCTGTTCCTCGTCGAGCTGCTCCTCGTCATCCAGTCCGAGTTCCGGGTCGCCGTCGCCGAGGACGCGGCGACGCCGGGCGACACGGTCGCGGCGGTGGCCGGGCTGATCGAGGACGGGCTGCGCGTGCCGAGCCCGAGCGCCCCCGCTGCGTCGGCCACCGGAGAGCGAGCGTAGGGCGGCCATGACCACCGAGCAGTCGATCATCAACTACATCGCCGACGTCTGGCTCGACGGCGACACCGAAGGCCTCGACGCCCAACTGCCCATAGCCGAACTGAACATCATCGACTCGGCCGGGATCTTCGACCTCGTGCACTACCTGCAGAGCGACTTCCGCATCACCGTGCCGCTGCGGGAGATCTCCCCGGCGAACTTCCGATCCGTCGACACGATCGCCGCACTCGTCGAACGGCTGCGGGCCCAAGGGGAGGGCGTGCGATGACCGATGCCACCACTGCCACCGCGAAGGGCCACGAGGGCGCCGCCGTGCGGCGCGCCATCGTGGACATCGTCGCCTCCCGGACGCTGTACGACGAGTCGTACCTGCTGCCCGAGAGCCACTTCGAGGCCGACCTCGGCATCGACTCCGTCATCCACGCGTCGATCCTCGCCCTGGTCACGGAGCGCTTCGCGCTCGGCTCGCCGCTGCCCGAAGGCCTGCACACGATCCGCGAGCTGACGGCCGCCGTCGAGGAGGCGCTCGCGGCCGCGGGCCGGGCGCCCGGCGCCACTCCCTCCCCCGCCGCCGAGTCCGCACCGGCACCCGCCCCCGAGGACCCCGTCCTCGCGGCCGTCCTCCGCGCCGCCATGCACCACACCCAGTACCGGCGCGAACAACTGCCCCTGGACGCCGACTTCGAGGGCGAGCTGGGCATCGACTCGGTGGTCCTGGTGTCGATCGTCGCCGACTGCGCCCGCGACCTCGGCCTGCCCGACGACCTCGCGGGCACCCTGACCGCGCCGTCCCTGCGCGACCTGATCGCCGAGCTGCGGGCGTACCGCGACACCGGCGGCGACGGAGCGGGCGCAGCCATGGGCACAGCTACCGGCACCGGCGCCCCGGATCGCGCCGCCTCCTGGGACAGCCGCTCCATGAAGGACTTCGTGGAGGGCCGCGACGGCGACCTCTTCGCCAAGACCCGCAGCTTCCGGAGCCATCTGCGCGGCCGCGAGGCCGAGCACCTGTACTGGTACGGGATGCCGCTGCACTCCCGCTGCGGCAGCCGCGCCCTCATTCTCGACGAACTCACCGGCCGCAAGCGCGAGTTCCTGATGTTCGCCTCCAACAACTACCTGGGCGTCGCCAACCACCCGAAGGTCATCGAGGCGGTCTGCGAGGCCACCCGCGCCTTCGGCGCCACGCACACCGGGTCGCGCTTCATCGGCGGCACGAACATGCTGCACAAGGAGCTGGAGCGGCGCCTTGCCGCGTTCAAGGGCCACCCGGCGTGCATCGTCTATCCGGGCGGGTACGCCGCCAACCTCGGCACCATCTCCGCGCTGGTCAAGAGCTACGACACGCTGATCGTCGACAAGCTCAACCATATGAGCATCGTCGACGGCGCCCGGCTCTCCGGCGCGGTCCGCAAGATCTACCAGCACAACGACATGGCAGACCTGGAGCGCATCCTCAAGCGCTGCGACGACCGGACCGCGGGCAAACTCATCGTCGCGGACGGCGTGTTCAGCATGCACGGCGACATCTGCGACCTGCCCGAGATCGTCCGGCTCGGCAAGGAGTACGGCGCCCGCGTCATGATCGACGACGCGCACGCGACGGGGGTGCTCGGCGCGCGCGGGTCGGGCACCGCCGAGCACTTCGGCCTCAAGGGCGAGGTCGATCTGGAGCTCGGCACGATGAGCAAGTCCCTCGCGGGCATGGGCGGTTTCGTCGTCGGCGACGAGGACGTCGTCGAGTACCTGCGCTTCTACGCCCACTCCTACGTCTTCGCCGCCAACATCCCCGCCGGGGTCGCCGCCGGTCTCATCGCCTCCCTCGACCTGATCGAGGCGGAGCCGGAGCGGATCACCCGGCTCTGGGAGAACATCCGCTTCCTGCGCCGTCTGCTCGCCGACGCGGGCTTCGACCTGGAGCACACCGAGAGCGCCATCCTGCCGCTGGTCATCGGCGACGAGCGGCGGGCCCTGGAGATGGGCCGGGCCGTGCGGGCCCGCGGTCTGTTCTGTCAGACGGTGGTGTTCCCCGGCGTGCCGCTCGGCGACGCGCGGCTGCGGGTCAGTGTCACCTGCGAGCACACCCGCGAGGACCTGGAGACCGCCGCGGGCGTCTTCGTCGACGCGGCCCGCGAGACCGGCGTCCTGCCGTCGGCCGGGTGAGCGCGATGACCAAGCCGCCCCAGGAGCCCCGCACGCCCGATCCCTCGGGGCTGTCCGGACCACCTGACCTGTCGGAGCTGTCGGACGTCGCGCTGATCCGCAAGCCGTGGCCGCCGAGCGCCGAACAGTCCGCGCGGCTCGCCTTCGTCGGGCCCGACACCCGCACGTACGGCGAGCTCGCCGGGCAGGTCGCCGCCGTCGCCGCCGGACTGCTCGGCCTGGGCGCCGAGGTCGGCGACCGGGTCGCCATCTGGACGGACAAGCAGCCGCGCTACGCCGAGGCGATCCTCGGCGCCCTGCACGCGGGCTGCGCGTACGTGCCGCTGGACGGCGGGCAGCCGGTGGCCCGCGTGGAGACCATCCTCGGGGACGCGGAGCCGGTCGCGCTGGTCACGGACAGCCGTCGCCTGGACATGCTGATGGAGCGTCAACTACCGGATTCAGTACGGGTGATCGTGCTCGTGGACGAGTACGAGGGTGGGGGCGAGGGTCAGGTCACGCCGGATCAGATCCGCCCGCGCCACCCGGCCCCCGTCCACCACCCGGCCCCCGTCCGACCCGCCGTCTCCTGGTCCGCCTTCACCGCGGGCGCCGCGGGCCACGTCGTCCTCCTTCCGCCCCTGGACCGCGACGACCTCGCCGCGCTCCTGTACACCTCCGGGTCGACCGGCACCCCCAAGGGCGTGCGGATCAGCTACCGGAACCTGGCGTGCTTCATCCGGTGGGCGCGCGAGGAGCTGGACGTCGGGGCCGGTGACGTGTTCGCCAACCACGCCTCGTTCAACTTCGACCTGTCGACGTTCGACCTGTTCACCGCCCTCTCGGCGGGCGCGGGCCTGTGGATCGTGCCGGACGGGCAGGCCCGCGACGTGGCCGCGCTCGCCGCCGGGATCCGGGACCACGGCGTCAGCGTCTGGTACTCGGTGCCGTCCGTGCTGCGGCTGCTCACCGTGTCGGGCGCGCTCACCCCCGACATCGCGCGGGGACTGCGGTACGTCCTGTTCGCGGGCGAGGTGTTCCCGATCCCCCATCTGCGCGCCCTGGCACAGCAGTTGACGCCGGACACCGCGCTCTACAACCTGTACGGGCCGACGGAGACCAACGTCTGCACCTACCACCGGGTGCGCCCCGAGGACCTGGACCGCCACGAACCCGTCCCCATCGGCACCCCCCTGCCCGGCGCCAAGGTGTCCGTCGTCGACGCCGAAGGACGCGCCCTGACCGGCCCGGACGCGTTCGGTGAACTCGTCGTCGAGGGCGACTGCGTCACCCCCGGCTACTGGCGCGGGGAGGCCGAGCCCGCCGCGGCCGGACACCGCGGGGGCCGGCACGCCACCGGCGACCTGGTGAGCCACGACGTGCGCCACGGCGGCCGCGCCCTGGTGTACCGGGGCCGCAAGGACCGCATGGTGAAACTCGCGGGCCACCGCGTGGAACTCGGCGAGATCGAGGCGGCCGTGCTGCGCCACCCCGGCATCGCGCACGCCGCCGTCGTCGCCGACACCGGCGGCCCCGACACCGCCATCGCCCTCTACTTCACCCTCAACGGCGAGACGCCCCGGCCCGGCCTCATCGAGCTGAAGCGGCACTGCGCGCGCTATCTGCCGCGCTACATGCTGCCGCGCACGGCCACCTGCCTGGACGAGCTGCCGCACAACGCCAACGGCAAGACCGACTACCGGCGCCTCGGCGGACCGGCGTCCACCCCTCGCCCGGCGCCCACACCCCGGCCCGCGCCCGGCCCCGCCCCGCGTGCCGTGCCCGGCAAGTGACGGAGACGTACATGACCCAAGGCCCGACCGAGACCCACGGACGCGGCGGCGAGCCGCAGACCCTCGTCGCCCTTCTGCGCCACCACGCGGCACAGCGCCCGGACGCGCTCGCCTACCGCTTCCTCGGCGGCTCCGAGACCCCGGTGCGGGGCGGCACGGCCGACCCGGGGCCCGGCGAACGCTCCTGGACGTACGCCGACCTCGACCTGCGGGCCCGGCACGTCGCCGCCCTGCTCCGGCGCGAGGGCGCGACGGGCGAACCGGTGCTGCTCCTGCACCCGCCCGGCCTCGACTACATCGCCGGTTTCCTCGGCTGCCTGTACGCGGGGGCCATCGCCGTCCCCGCCTATCCCCCGGACACCCGCAGGTTCGGGCAGACCATGCCCCGGCTCGCCGCCATCGCCCGGGACGCGCGGGCCACGCACGCGCTCACCACGGGCGGCCTCTCGCGGTTCGCGGGCGACCGGAAGGACGACCTCGCCGCGCTCGGGCTCGCCGGGCTGCGGTGGCTGGTGACGGGGGGCGGGTCCGGGGCGGCCGACGGCGCGGAGGCGGGCGGCGACGGGGGCGGGGACACCGCGGAGGCGGGCGACTGGCGGGCGCCGGACCTCACCGGCGACTCCCTCGCCTTCCTCCAGTACACCTCCGGCTCGACGTCCGCCCCCAAGGGCGTCATGGTCAGCCACAGCAATCTGCTGCACAACCTCGCCGCCATCCACCGCAGGCTGGCGCACGACGCGGACTCGCAGATGGTGTCGTGGCTGCCGCCGTACCACGACATGGGCCTGATCGGCGGCATCCTGTCGCCGCTGTACGGCGGGTTCCCCGCGCACCTGATGGCGCCGATGTCGTTCGTGCGCCGCCCCCTGCTGTGGCTGCGTGCCCTCTCCGACACGGGCGCGTCGACCAGCGTCGCCCCCAACTTCGGCTTCGAGGCCTGCGTCCGCAGGATCACCGACGAGGAGCGCGACCGGCTCGACCTGCGGCACTGGCGGCTCGCCCTGAACGGCGCGGAGCCGGTGCGCGCCGACACCCTGGACCGGTTCGTCGAGCGGTTCGGCGCCTGCGGGTTCCGGCGGGGCGCGCTGCTGCCCTGCTACGGCCTGGCGGAGGCCACCCTGATGGTGACGGGCGTGCGCGCCCACGAGCCGCCCGCCGTCGGGGAGTTCGACGCGGCGGCGCTCGGCGCGGGCGTCGCCACCGAGGCCACCGACGCCGGGAAGGCCGCCGGGGGCCGGGGCACGCGGGTCGTGGCCTGCGGGCCCGCCGTCGACAGCGTGGACGTGGCGGTCGTGGACGCGGCAGCGCGGCGGCGGGTCCCCGGCGAGGGCACGATCGGCGAGGTATGGCTCACGGGCGCCAGCGTGGCGCGTGGCTACTGGCGCCGCCCCGAGGCCACCGCGGACACCTTCGGCGCCCGTCTGGAGGGCGAGCCCGACACGCCGTATCTGCGCACCGGCGACCTGGGCTTCCTGCGCGACGGCCAGCTGCACGTCGTCGGCCGCACCAAGGACGTCGTCATCGTGCAGGGCCGCAACCACTACCCCCACGACATCGAACTGACCGTGGAGCAGGCCGACCCGGCCGTCCGCGCGGGCTGCGGCGCCGCGTTCGCCGTCGAGGTGGACGGCGTGGAGCAGCTGGTGGTGGCGTACGAGATCGACGGCCGTCGGGCCGCCGACGCGCCGGGCCTGCTCGCCCGGCTGCGCTCGGCGGTGGCCGACGAGCACGAGGTGACGCCGCACGCCGTCGTGCTGCTCAAGCGGTCCACGGTGCACCGGACCACCAGCGGGAAGATCCAACGCCAGGCGTGCCGCGCGGACTTCCTCGGCCTGGGCCTCAAGGTGGTGGCGGCCAGCGTCGCCCGCGACACGCCGGTCCCGGCCGCGCCGCTGGGGCGGGGGCAGTCGGTGGACGCGGCGGTCGAGGAGGTGTTGCGCGCGTACGTCCCCGACGTCTCCGGCGCCGCCACCCGTACGTTCGCCGACCTGGGCCTCGACCATCCCCGGCTGCTGCTCGTCGTACGGGAGTTGGAGCGGCGCCTCGGTGTGCCGGTCCCGGTCGGGGAGCTGCTCGTACGGCCGCGGGTCGACACGCTGACCGGGCTGCTCGCCGAGCGGGTACCCGCCGACGGGACCTGGGACCCGGACTCCGTCGAGGCGTGGCTGACGGCCCGGGTCGCCGAGCGGCTGGGGCTCGCCGCGACGGCCGTCGACCCGTCCCGGCCGCTCGCCTCGCTCGGTCTCGACTCCAGGCAGGCCGTGGCGGTCCTGGCGGAGCTGAGTGCCCGTACCGGCCGTGAGATCCCCGCGTCCGTGGTCTTCGACCATCCGACGATCCGCGCGATCGCCGCCCACCTCGGCGCGGCGGGCACGACGACGGTCGCCACGCCCGCCGCCGTTACGTCCGGTCCCGGCGACGCGCACGAGCCGATCGCCGTCGTCGGGATCGGCTGCCGCTTCCCCGGCGCGCCCGACCCGGACAGCTACTGGCGCCTGCTGCGCGACGGCCGCGACGCGATCACCGAGGTGCCGCGCGGCCGGTGGGACGCCGCGCGGGTGGCGGCCCCGGACTTCGGCGGGTTCGTCGACGGCGTCGAGGAGTTCGACGCCCGCTTCTTCGGGCTCTCGGCGCGGGAAGCGGTCCGCATGGACCCGCAGCAGCGGCTGCTCCTGGAGACGGCCTGGGGAACGCTGGAGGACGCGGGCCACGACCCGACGTCGTACGCGGGCTCCGCCACCGGCGTGTTCGTCGGCATCAGCAGCCACGACTACGCCGAGCTCCAGATGGGCCGCCTCGACACGGTCGACGTGCACGGCGCCACCGGCAACGCGCACTCCGTCGCCGCCAACCGGCTGTCCTACACCCTCGACCTGCGCGGCCCGAGCCTCGCCCTGGACACGGCGTGCTCCTCGTCCCTGACGGCCGTCCATCTGGCGTGCGACAGCCTGCGCCGGGGCGAGTGCGGGGCGGCGCTCGCGGGCGGGGTGAACCTGATGCTGACGCCCGGTCTGTCCGTGGCGTTCGCGGACGGCGGGATGCTGGCGGCGGACGGGCGCTGCCGTACGTTCGACGACGCGGCGGGCGGCTATGTGCGGGGCGAGGGCGCGGGGTTGGTCCTGCTCAAGCCCCTTTCGGCGGCCCTCGCCGACGGCGACCGCGTGCACGCGGTGATCAGGGGCTCGGCCACCGGGCACGGCGGGCGCGCCAACGGCCTGACCGCGCCGAAGGGCTCCGCGCAGCGCGCCGTCGTCGAACAGGCCCTGGCACGGGCCGGGTTGAGCGGCAAGGAGATCGACTACGTCGAGGCGCACGGCACCGGTACGCCGCTCGGCGACCCGGTCGAGTGGGAGGGCCTCGCGGCCGCGTACGGCATGGGCCGTCCGGACGGCGCCCGCTGCCTGGTCGGCTCCGTCAAGACCAACATCGGGCACCTGGAGGCGGCCGCGGGCGTCGCGGGCCTCATCAAGGCGGCGCTCGTCGTCCGCGAGCGCGAGGTGCCGCCGACGCTGCACCTGACCACACCGAACCGCCAACTCGACTGGAACGGAGCGGGGTTGGACGTACCGACCCGCCTGACACGGCTGCCCGGCGCGGGCCCGGCCCGCGCCGCCGTCAGCTCCTTCGGCTTCGGCGGGGCGAACGCCCACGTCGTCCTGGAGTCCCCGCCCGCCCCCGACCCCGCACCCGACCCGCCCGCGCGTCCGGTGCACGCCCTGCGCCTGTCGGGCCACACACCGACCGCCCTGACCACCCTGGCCCGGCGCTGGCGCACCCACCTGGCCGCCCACCCCGACGCGCCCCTCGCCGACCTGTGCCGCGCCGCGCACACCGGCCGGGCCGTGCTCACGCACCGCGCGGTCGTCGTCGGCGGGTCCGCGGCGGCGCTCGACGCCGGGCTCGACGCGCTGTCCCGGGGCGAGGCCTCGACGGCCGTGGTGCGCGCCGCCGCCGGGCACGGGCCCGAGCCGCGCACGGCGTTCCTGTTCAGCGGCCAGGGCACGCAGTACCCGGGCATGGGCAAGGGCCTGTACGACACGCACGAGCCGTTCGCCCGCGCCATCGACCGCGCGGACGGCGTGCTGCGGCCGCACCTCGGCACCCCCCTGACCGAGGTCCTGTTCGCACCGGACGGCACGGACCGGCTGCGCGCCACGCGGTACTGCCAACCCGCCCTCGTCGCCCTGGAGATCGCGCTCGCCGAGCTGTGGCAGTCCCTCGGCGTGCGCCCCTCGGCCGTGCTCGGACACAGCGTGGGCGCGTACGCAGCCGCGTGCGTGTCCGGCGCGCTGACCTTCGAGGACGCCCTCACGCTCGCCGCGATCCGGGGGCGGCTCATGGACGAGCAGCCGGGCGACGGCACGATGATCGCGTGCGTCGGGGACGCGGAGACGGTACGAGAAGTGGCGTCGCGGTACGGGTCGTTGGCCGTGGCCGCCGTCAACGCGCCCACCCACCTGGTGCTCTCCGGGGACCGGGCGGAGGTCGAGCGGGCCCGCGCGGACCTCGCGGAGCGGTCGGTCGTCGTCAAGCCGCTCGCGGTCTCCGGCGCCTTCCACTCGCCACTGATGGCGGGCGCCGCCGAGCCGCTGCGCGCGGCCGCCCGCTCCGTGCGCTTCGCCGAGCCCGTCATCACCTGGGTGTCGGACGCCACCGGGGAGCCGGTCGGCCGGATCGACGCCGACGCCCTGGTGGACCATCTGCTCGGCACCGTGCGCTTCGCCGACGGCCTTGCGACCCTGCGGCGCCTCGGCTGCACCGCGTACGTCGAGATGGGCCCGCACCCGACGCTGCTGGGCCTGGGCCGCGCGACGACTCCGGCCGACGCCGGGCCCGACGCGCGCCCCGCCCTGTGGCTGCCGTCGCTGCGCCGGGGCCGGGGCGGGGCCGTGCCCGGCGCGACGGGCGACTGGGAGACGCTCCTCACGTCCCTCGGGCGGCTGCACTGCGCGGGCGGGGCGGTGGACTGGGCGGCGCTCGACGCGGGGCGGCGGGCGCCTCGGGTGCCGGTGCCGCACGCGGTGTGGGAGCGGGAGCCTTACTGGTTCACGCCGACCGGGACGGCGTCCGGGGCAGAGCCCGCCGCCGCGACGGACGCGTCCACGGAGGAGCACGCGCAGGGCCCCGCCCGCGTACCGCGAGAGCCTGCCCACGCGACGCAGGAGCCCGCCTCCGTACCGCGAGAGCCCATGGACGTACCGCGACCGGCGCCTCCCACCCCTCCGGCGGCCGACCACCCCCGCACCGGACGGCAGGACGTGTTCGCGCAGGTGTCACGCGTCTGCGGGTACGCCGTCGCGCAGATCGCGCGTGACGCCCGGCTCGGCGCGGACCTCGGCTTCGACTCGCTGATGCGCGCCGAGCTGGAACGGGCCCTGACGCGGCGATTCCCCGGGCAGCTGAACGGCAACCGGGAGCGGCTGCCCGAGGACCCCACGGTGGAGCAGCTCGCCGACGTCCTCGCGGGCGCCGTGCCCGTGGCCGACGAGACGACCGCAGTCGCCGAGGTGGGCGTGGCCCCCGGGCCCGGCGTCGAGACCGCACCCGCCGTGCGGCAGGAGCGTGTCTTCGAGGAGTGGCCGGAATACCGCGAACTGCAGGGGCGCCTGCGGCAGGCGACGGCCGACGGCGACAACCCGTACGGGCGCACGCACGAGGGGTTCAACAGCGGCCGGTCCTGCGTGGACGGCCGCCCCGTCCTCAACTTCGCCGCCTTCAACTACCTCGCGCTGTCCCACCATCCACGGGTCCGCGCGGCGGCGCGCGCCGCCGTCGACCGGTACGGCACGTCCTGCTCGGCGACGCCGCTGCTGTTCGGCGAGACGCCGCTGCACCACCGGCTCGACGCCGAGATCGCCGCGTTCCTCGGCACCGAGGCCGCGATCGTGTTCGCGGGCGGGCACGCCACGAACGTCGCGACCATCGGGCACCTCTTCGGCCCCGAGGACCTGATCCTGCACGACGAGTGGATCCACGACAGCGCGGTGCGCGGCAGCGTCCTGTCCGGCGCCCGGCGCAGGCCGTTCCCGCACAACGACTGGCGCGCCCTCGACCGGCTGCTCACCGCGGGCCGGGCGCGGGCACGCCGCGCGCTCGTCCTCGTCGAGGGCGCGTACAGCCAGGACGGGGACCTGCCCGACCTGCCCCGGTTCATCGACGTGAAGCGGCGGCACGGCGCGATGCTGATGGTCGACGAGGCCCACTCGCTCGGGGTGCTCGGCCGCACCGGGCGCGGCATCGGCGAGTACTTCGGCGTCGACCGCGCCGACGTCGACCTGTGGATGGGCACGCTCAGCAAGGCCGTCGGCAGCCTCGGCGGCTATGTGGCGGCGCGCCGCCCCCTCGTCGAGTACCTGAAGTTCACCGCACCGCTGCACATCTTCAGCACCGGCATATCGCCCGCCAACACGGCCGCCGCCCTGGAGGCGCTGCGGGTCGTGCGGGACGAGCCGGAGCGCGTGGCGCGCCTGCGGCACCTCGCCGAGCACTTCCGCGACGAGGCCCGCGCCCGCGGATACGACATCGGCGTGTCGCGGGCGTCCGCGGTGATCCCGGTCGTCATCGGCGGCTGGGAGGAGACCATGGCGCTCTCCAACGCGCTGCTCCGCCTCGGTGTGAACGTGATGCCGATCGGCCACCCCGCCGTCCCGCGCGACGAGTGCCGCCTGCGCTTCTTCATCAACGCCGACCACACCGAGCACGAACTCGACCGCGCACTGGACCTGTTGGGGCGAGCCATGGCGACACGCAAGCAGACGAACGGGACCTCGCGGACGGCGGGGCACAACGGGACGGCGGCGCGCCGCGAGGCGCAGCCCGACCACGAGGCCGAGCCGGACCACGAGGCGGCGCCGCGCGAGTCGACGCCGGTCACCGGGGCCGAGCCGGGCACCGCCCCCTCCCCCGCCCCCGGGCCCGCCTCCTCCGCCCCCGACGTCCTGGTGGCGGGCGCCGGCGGCTTCATCGGCGGCCACCTCACCCGCCGCCTCGCCGAACGCGGCCACCGCGTGCGGGTCCTGGTCCGCGAGGGCAGCGACCGCTCGGCGTTCGCGGGGCTCGACGTCGACGTGGCCGTCGGGGACCTCGGCGATCCGGACAGCCTGCGGCGGGCGGCGGCCGGGGTGCGGCACGTGTACAACTGCGCGGGCCTGTCCGCCGACTGGGGCCCGTGGGCGGACTTCCAGCGGGTCAACGTCGACGGCAGCCGCAACCTCGTCGACGCGGCCCGGCACGCGGGCACCGTCGAGCGTTTCCTGCACGTCAGCACCACCGACGTCTACGGCTACCCGGTGCGCCCCTGCGACGAGGACACCCCGCCGCGCGACATCGGCCTGCCGTACAACCGCAGCAAGCTCCTCGGCGAGCAGGCCGTGCGCGAGACGGCCGCGCGCGCCGGGCTGCCGCTGACCGTGGTGCGGCCGGTCAGCGTGTACGGGCCGCGCAGCAAGGACTTCGTCATCGAGATCGCGACGCTGCTCCTCAGCCGCCAGATGGTGTACATCCGCGGCGGCGACGTACCGGCCGGGCTGCTGTACGTCACCAACGCGGCCGACGCGATGATCGCCGCCTGCGCGTCCGAGGCCGCCGCGGGCCGCACGTACAACCTGCGCGATCCCGACCGCACGACCTGGCGGGCGTACGTCGAGGCGCTGGCCCGCGGCCTCGGTGTGAAGTCGCCCTCGCTGAGCCTGCCCGCGCCCGTGGCACGCGGTGTGGCGACGCTGTCGGAGGGCCTGTACGGGGCGCTGCGGATCAAGGCACGCCCGGTCCTGACCCGGCACGCGGTGCACCTCTTCGACCGCGACCAGTCGTACGCCGTCGACCGGGCCCGCGACGACCTCGGCTTCAAGGGCGAGGTGGGCTTCGAGGAGGGGGTGCGGCTCACGCTCGCCTGGCTGGACTCGCCCGAGGGGCGTGCCCGCGTCCCCCGCTGAGACCCACCCCGCCCCGCCTCGCCCCCCGCCCCGACCGGCCCGAGCCCGAGAGGAACCCGCTGTGCACCTCACCGAACGGCCGCAGGCACCGACCCGAGCCTGGTTCGCGGGCCCCGGCTTCGGGCCCCCGCCAGGAGCCGACGCCGGTCCCGGCGCGCCGCCCACCGCCGGGCCCGCCCCCGCGCCCGCGCCGGACGCCCCCGGCCCCCGGCCCCGCCTGATCTGCTTCAGCTACGCGGGCGGCACCCCGTCCGTGTACCGCGACTGGCCGCACCTGCTCGGCCCCGGCGTGACGGTCGTGCCGGTGCTGCTCCCGGGGCGCGGCCTGCGGCTCGGGGAGGCGCCGTACACCGACATGGCGCCGCTGGCCCGCGATGTGACCGACGCGCTCGTGGCGGCCGGACACGTCGACGACTACGCCCTGTTCGGGCACAGCATGGGCGCGCTCCTGGCGTACGAGGTCGCCTGCGAGCTGCGGGCGCGCGAACGCCCCGGCCCCACGCACCTGTTCGTGTCCGGAAGCAGGTCACCGCACCTGTACGGCGGCCCCGACGACCAGGCGCTGGGCGACGACGACCTGCGCCGCCTCGTGCGGGACCTCGGCGCCCTGGATCCCGACGACCGGGTGGGCGGCTCCTACCTGGAGCGCAGGCTGCCGGTGCTGCGCGCCGACCTGACGCTGTGCGCCCGCTACCGCTGGCGACCGCGGCGACCGCTCGACTGCCCGATGACGGCGTTCTCCGCCGCCCGGGACCCGGTGGCGCCGCCGGACCGCGTCGAGGCGTGGCGGGCGTACACCAGCGCCTCGCTGCTGCACCGCAGGGTGGCGGGCGGCCACTTCTATCTGACCGGACCCGCACGGCTTCCGCTCCTTCGTGAGCTGCGCGCCGAACTCACCCGCACCACCGAGGAGAGGGAACCCGCATGGACCTACTGAGGCTGGCCAGGGCCGTCAAGGCCCGGGCACAGGAGCCGTTCACCGACCTTGCCGCGATGGCGCGGATCGTCGCCGATCCCCGGCTTCCGCTGCTCCTCGTCCTCAACCGGACGCTGTTCACGCCCCTGTATCGGGCGTCGTTCCTCGCCGCGGCGGCGGGCTCCGGCGTCCTCGGCTGCCTGGCGGCTCGCCCGTGCGACCTGGAGAGCCTGGCCGAGCACCTGGAGAGCGGGCCCGAGGACCGGCACCGGCTGCGCGCCTGGCTCGACGTCGGCGTGCGACTCGGCGAGCTCGACCGGAGCGAAGGCTGCTACCGCCTGCGCAGCCGCACGGCCAAGGCGCTCGCGCAGGTCAACAACGACGCCGTCGCGGGAGCACTCGAAGAGCTGCTGCGCTTCCATGTGCCCGCGCTCCGTGACGCCCCGCGCATGCTCAAGGACGGCGGCCGCTTCGAGCTGTCCGACCAGGACGGCCTGGTCATCGCCCGCTCCACGCTGGTGGTGCGCGGCTTCGTGGAGGAGGCCATCAGCCGGACGCTGTCGCGCACCGCGCCGGTGCGGCTCCTGGAGGTCGGCTGCGGCAGCGGCGCGTACGTCCGGTACGCGGCCGGGCTCAACCCGCGCCTGACGGCGCTGGCCGTCGACCTCCAGCCGGAGGTCGCGGGGCAGGCCGCGAAGAACATGGCGCAGTGGGGCCTCGCCGACCGCGTCGAGACCCGCAGCGGCGATCTGCGCACCCTGGACCTGCAACCGCAGTTCGACGTGGTGACACTGCACAACAACATCTACTACTTCCCGCAGGAGGAGCGCGCCGAGGTCCTGGCCCGCGCCCGGTCCTTCCTCGCCCCCGGCGGCACCCTGCTGCTCACCTCCTCGTGCCGGGGCGGCGGCCCGCTGGGCCTCGACGTGCTCAACCTCTGGTTCGAGTACGCCGGTTTCGGCGGCCCGCTGCCGCTGGCCGAGGAACTGCTCGGCCAGTTGCGGGATGCGGGCTTCACCGAGGTGCGGGCCACCCGGCTCCTGCCCGGCCAGGCGTTCCGCTCGTTCGTCGGCATCAACCCCGGGGCCGGGCCCGCCGCACTGCCCCCGGCCCGCTCCGGCTCCCCCACCACCGCCGAGGAGGCCGCGTCATGACGACGAAGGCGACCACCGATTCCGCCCCCGCCCCCGAGGCCGCGGACACCACCGCCACGGACGAGGCAGCCGACGCCGCACCCGCCACCGAGAAGACCACCACCCCGACCCCCGCTCCGCACTCCGGCCTCGTCGCCGTGCTCGGCCGTCCGCACGCCGCCACCCCCGCCGAGCTGGGCGGCAAGGCGGCCCGGCTGGACGAGCTGACGGCCGCGGGGCTTCCGGTGCCGCCCGCGTTCTGCCTCACCACGGCCCTCTTCGACGTCTTCCTGCGCGAGAGCGGCCTCGGCGCCGAGATCCGCGCCGCCGAGGCCCGCGGCGAACCCGCCCTCACCGTCCGCGAGGCGGTCCTGGCCCGCGACATCCCGGAGCCGGTCGCCCGCACGATCCTCGCGGCGTACGAGGACCTGGGCCGCCCCCGGGTCGCGGTGCGCTCCTCCGCGCCGCGCGAGGACTCCGCCGAGCGGTCCTTCGCGGGCCAGCACGACACGGTCCTCGACGTGTCGGGCGACGCGGCGCTGCTCGACGCGGTCCGGGTCTGCTGGGCCTCGCTGTGGTCGGACCGGGCGGCGGCCTACCGTGCGGGCGGCGGCCCGGCGGGCTCCATCGCCGTCGTGGTGCAGGAGATGGTGCCCGCCGACGTCAGCGGGGTGCTGTTCACCGTCGACCCGGTCGGCGGCAGGCCCAACCGGCTTGTGGTGGAGGCCTGTTGCGGGCTCGGCGAGGGCCTGGTGTCGGGCAGGGTCTCCAGCGACTTCTTCGTGGTGGACGACCGTACGCTCGACGTCGTCGAGGAACGCGTGCGGTACAAGGTCACCAAGTGCGCGCCGCTCGCGCCAGGACGCATCGGCATGACGAAGGTCGACGCCGCCGACCGGGACGCGCCCTGCCTGACCCGGGACCAGCTCGCGGCGCTCGCCCGGATCGCCCTGGAGATCCGGGACCGCCACGGCGCGGAGCAGGACATCGAGTGGGCCGTGCGCGACGGCACGCTGCACCTCCTCCAGGCCCGCCCGATCACCACCCGCCCGAGGACCGAGACCTCCGACGGCGCCCGCAGCCCCTATCTGCCGGACCTGTTGGAGCAGCAGCCGGACGCCGTGCGGCACGGCACCCTGTGGTCGCGGATGGACATCGGGGAGATCTTCGTCGGTCTGATGTCCCCGCTCGGCCTGAGCTTCGCCCGGCACTACCAGGACCACGTCCACGGCGACTGCGCGGCGGCGCTCGGCGTGCGCGACACCGGCGACGTCGGCCTGCACATGGGCTTCTTCCAGGGCCATGTCTATCTGAACATCTCCTACACCGCGTACCTCCTCGGCCAGGCCCTGCCCACCCGCGACCAGCGCCACTTCACCCGCCGCTTCGTCAGCGAGGAGGTGGACCTGGCCACGTACAAGAACCCCTTCGGGACGTTCCCCGGCGGCCTGGAGGACCTGCTCTCGACGACGCACTGGCTGCGGGCCACGGCCAACGAGATGCTGGTGATGAAGGACCGCGCCCGGGACATGGCCGAAAGTCGACTGTACGAGTTCGACCGTGCCCGGCGCCTGGACCTCAGCCGCATGGGCCGCCGCGAGCTGCACGCCGAACTCGGCCGCTACCTGGACTACTTCCACGACGCGCACGTCGGCTACATGCCGTACTACATCAACGCGTTCGGGTTCTACGGCGTCCTGACCGAGCTGTGCGCCAAGTGGCTCGGCGCCGCGGGCGACAACCTGCAGAACCGCATCAAGACGGACATGTCCAGCCTGCGCACGGTCGCGTCGGCACAGGAGATCTGGAGCGTCGCGCAGGCCGCGAAGGCCAGGCCCCGGGTCATGGAGATCATCGAGGCGGCACCCCTCGACGAGGTCGCGGACCGGCTGCGCGCGGACCCCGACGGCGAGGCCTTCTGGCAGTCGCAGCTGGAGCCGTTCCTGCGCGCCAACGGCACCCGGGGGCGCCAGGAGATGGAGCTCACCCATCAGCGCTGGATCGACGACCCGTCGTATGTCTTCCAGATGATCCGCCGCTACGCCGCCGACGGCTTCACCGCCGACGACATCATGGGCCGCAGCCGTGCCCGCCAGGAGGGCGACGTCCGGGCGGTCCTGAAGAAGCTGCCGCTGCCGCGGCGCACCACCGTCGAGGGCGTCATCTCGATGTACGCCCTGTGCAGCGAGCTGCGCGAGGCCACGCGCATGTCGATGATCACGTCGATCTGGCTGGTCAGGAACGTCGTGTACGAGGTGGGGCGGCGGCTTGTCGACGAGGGGGTGCTGCACTGCCTGGACGAGGTGGCCTTCCTGGACTTCGCCGACGTACGCGGCTACTTGGCCGGTGAGCTGCCCGCGCGCGAGGCGTTCCCGCGGGCCGCCATCGAGGAGCGGCGGCGCGTGCACGAGTACCACAACCGGCTGCCGGAGCCGCCGCTCACCTTCGTCGGCGAGCACGACGGCACCCGCGCGGTGCGGCCCGTGAAGGACGGGGCGCGCCTGGACGGGCTCGGCTCCAGCCCGGGGCGGATCGTCGGCCGGGCCCGCATCGTCGAGGACCTGGTGTGGCAGGCCGACGAGTTCCAGGCGGGCGAGATCCTCGTGACCCGGCACACCGACGCGTCCTGGACGCCGCTGTTCGCCATCGCCGGCGGCGTCGTCACCGACATCGGGTCGATGCTCTCGCACAGCTCCATCGTGTCGCGGGAGTTCAACGTGCCCTCGGTGGTCAACACCAAGTACGCGACGCAGGTGATCAACACCGGCGACATGGTCATGGTCGACGGCGACACGGGTGTCGTCGAGGTCGTGGAGGGCTGAGCCCGCCGCACCGCCCGAGGAAGGCAGGACTTTCCCGAGGAAGGCAGGAAGTTCCAGATGATCCCGAATCAGTGGTATCCGATTCTCAGGACCGAGGACGTCAAACGTGACGCGCCCACCGGCGTGCGCCGCATGGGCGAGGAGCTGGTGCTCTGGCGCGACCTGCGCGGCAACCTCGTCTGCCAGTCGGCGCGCTGCCCCCACAAGGGCGCGAACCTCTCCGAAGGCCGCCTGGTGGGCAATTCGGTGGCCTGTCCGTACCACGGTTTCCGGTTCGGCACCGACGGGGCGTGCAGGCTGGTGCCCGCGCTCGGCTCGGAGGGCCGCATCCCGGCGTCGCTGCGGGTCGACACCTACGAGGTGCGGGAGAAGTACGACCTGGTGTGGCTGTGGTGGGGCGACAAGCGCACGCAGCTCCCCGACATCGAGCTGCCCCATGAACTCGCCGAGCACCCGCGGGCGTACGAGACCATCACCTTCAGCCGCCCGGTCCACTACACGCGCTACATCGAGAGCCTGCTCGAGTTCTACCACGTGACGTTCGTGCACCGGGACCACTGGGCGAACATCATCGACTACACGTTCATGTACGGCAGTTGGAAGAAGCTGTGGACGGACGGCCGCGAGCGCTACATCGCCGCCAACAAGATCGTCAACCATCGCGTGGACGTCGAGGGCACGATCATCCGCAACACCTTCGACCAGTGCGAGGAGGGCAACCCCTCCAACACCTGGCACTTCGACCTCATCTACCAGGCCCCGTGCATGACGCATGTGCGCCAGGGCCTTCTGGAGGTCACGACCTGGCTCGTGCCCATCGACGAGCACCACACCCAGGCGATCATGCGCCTCTACGAGTACCCGCTGCTCAAGTGGATGGTGCCCATCAAGCCGCTGCGGCCGCTGGTCCTGCGGCTCTCGCTGATGATGGAGCAGTACGTCCAGGACCAGCAGGACAACGACATCATGGCCCGCCAGGAGCCGAAGGTCAGCGAGCGCGGGGTGAACAAGTTCATCGCCGTCGACGAGATGAACGCCAAGTACCTGCAGATGCGGGACCGGTTGAAGGCGGAGGCACGGGCGGAGGCGCAGGCCCGGGAGGTCGAGCCGGTGGCGGGCGCCGACGAACCGGTGGCGGTGCCCGCGGCGGGCGGCACGAACGGGAACGGGCCCGAGAAGGGCAACGGGAACGGCGGCCCCAAGCGGTCCGGGAAGGGGGCCCGCGCGGGCGGGCTCAGCAGGACCTCGACCTGACCCCGGTGGGGGGGTTGGGGGGAGAAGGAGGGAAAGAAAACAAACGAAGGGGGGGGAAAGGGGGGGGGGGGGGGGGGGGGAGAAGGGGGGGGGGGGGGGGGGGGAAGAGGGGA
>NZ_JBVIXA010000021.1:100665-103919 GCF_055594065.1 Streptomyces sp. NPDC040610
GTGATCCGCCCCCCGTCCCGCCCCCTCCCTTCCCTTCCGCTTCCCCCTCCCCTCTCCCCCCCCCCCCCCCCTCCCCCCCCCCCCTCTCCTCCCCCCCCCCCCCCCCCCCCCCCCCCCCACCGCACGCCGGGGCGAGGCACGGGGCGGGGCGAGGCGCGGATCAGCAGGCCGGGGCGCGGGTCAGGACGAGGCGACCCGCAGTGACCCTCTGCTCGTCCGGCGGCGACTCTCGCCGTCCGTGAGCTCCCTCGTCACGCCCGCCCACCACTGGGCGCCCTCCTCGATGTGGCGCAGCAGGATGCCCTCGCGGACCGCCCAGGGGCAGATGTCCGCCGATTTGACGCCCATGAGTTTCATGGCCGTGTGCCCGACGACCGCCCCGGCCAGACTCTGGGCCGCCCGCGGCGCCGAGATCCCCGGAAGCCCGGCGCGCTCGGCCGCGGGCAGCAGCGCGAGCCGCTCCTTGGCCCGGCGCAGCGCGGACCGCTCGAGGCGGCGGGACGCGAACAGGCCGTGGCGGCCTGGGACTTCACCGGTCAGCCGGGCCAGCTGCTGGAACGTCCGCGAGGTGGCGACGGCCGTGCGGGGCCCCTCCCAGCGGATCCGCGCGGCCACGTCCCGCAGCTGATGGCGGACCCGGCGCCGCAGCGCCTTGAGCGCCTGCGGGGACGGCGGGTCCGCGTCGTGCAGGAACTCGTGCGTCAGCCTGTTCGCGCCGAGCGGCAGGCTCGCCACGAAGTCCGGCAGCCGCCCGCGCCCGTACGCCACCTCCAGTGAGCCGCCGCCGATGTCGAACAGGACGAGCGGCCCCGCCTGCCAGCCGAGCCACCGCCGCGCGCCGAGGAACGTCAGCTCCGCCTCCAGCTCACCGGGCAGGGTGCACAGACCGACACCGGTGCTCGCCCGGACGGCGTGCAGGACGTCGAGGCGGTTCGGCGCGTCCCGCACCACCGCGGTCGCGAAGGCCAACGGCTCGGCGGCGCCCCACCGTTCGGCCGTCACCGCGGCCTCGTCGACGGCGCGCACGAGATGCCTCACGGCGTCCTCGTCCAGCGGTCCGCCGGGCTCCACCCGCTCGCCGAGGCGTAGCCGCCACTTCGCGGTGTGCACGGGCAGCGGCGCCCCGCCCATGGCATCCGCCACCACCAGGCGCACCGTGCGCGATCCCACATCCAGCACGCTCACTCGCATGAGCCCTCAGTACCCCCCGGCACGTCCTGACACGCGCCGCGATTCGGACACCTGTCGTTTGCTCGTACTTCTTCTGTACGACATCTTTTCGTCAACCGTCGCGCATGGAAAGGTCATTTCGCCCCCTGATCCCTGGTCCATGATCCCCTGGCTGCTTCCCGGTCGATCGTGAGGCGCCGGATGGCCCCATGTCCTCATGGCCCCATGTCTCCATGGCCTCATGTCCTCGGATGAAGCATCCTCGGCTCGAAGCGCGGCCGAGAGTGGGGAGTCGGACCCCGTGCGATCGACTCCGGCCCGGCGGACAGGCCCTAGCGTGGCCGTATGACTTCTCCCGCCGCACCGCCCGGACACCTTCACGACCTGGTCCTGCGCGGGGGCCGGGTCCTCGATCCGGAGACCGGTCTCGACGCGATCGCCGACGTGGCCGTGACCGCGGGGACGATCTCGGCGGTCTCGCCGACGGCCCCGGCCGCCCCCGCGCCCGAGGCCTCCCCGCAACCGCCGTGGCGCCTGGCCGCACGCCGGACGCTCGACGTGACGGGCCTGGTCGTCGCCCCGGGCTTCATCGACCTGCACAGCCACTCGCACACCGTGCCCGGCCACCGCCTGCAAGCCCTCGACGGGGTGACGACGGCCCTGGAACTCGAACTCGGCCTCTCCCCCGTCGCGGAGGCCTACCGGCAGGCCGCCGTCGAGGGCCGCCCGCTCAACTACGGCTTCTCCGCCTCCTGGGCGCAGGCCCGCATGGCCGCCGTCGGCGCGCTCCCGCACGGCGGCGGCGCGACGGCCGCCCTGGACCACCTGGGCGACGCGGCCTGGCAGCGCGAGGCCACCCGGCCCCAGGAGGAGGCGCTCCTTGAGCTGTTGCGCCGCGACCTCGCCGACGGCGCCCTCGGCATCGGCCTCATCGTCGGCTACGCGCCCCGCATCCGGCCCGAGGAGTACCTGGCCGTGGCCCGCCTCGCCGCGCTCGCCGGGCTGCCGACCTTCACGCACGCCAGGAACCTCGTCGAGCAGGTCGCGGACACTCCCGTCGACGGCGCCGAGGAGATCGCGCGGGCGGCGGGCGAGACCGGTGTGCACGCCCACTACTGCCATGTGACGTCGACGTCCCGGCGGCACACCGACCGGGTCCTCGCCCTCATGGACCGGACCCGGGCCGAGGGCGGCCGGGTCTCCACGGAGGCGTATCCGTACGGCGCGGGCATGACCGCCGTCGGCGCCTCGTTCCTCGCGCCGGAGCTGCTGCCCGCGGCCGGGCTCGACGTCACGGACGTGGTCCTCGCGGCGACGGGCGAGCGGGTCCGCGACGCCGGTCGGCTGCGCGAGCTGCGCGCCGCCGACCCGGGCGCCCTCGCCGTCCTGCACTTCCTCGACGAGGCCGACGCACACGACCGGGCGTTCATCGACCGGGCCCTGCTGCACCCCGCGACGGTCATCGGCTCCGACGCGATGCCGCTGACCTGGACCGGTCCGGCGCCGGACCCACTGGCGTGGCCGCTGCCGCCGGGCGCCGCGGTCACCCACCCGCGCACCGCGGGCACGTTCGCCAGGATGCTGCGCCGCTACGTCCGCGAACTCGGCGCCCTCGACCTCCTGGACGCCGTCGGCCGCGCCACGCTGCTGCCCGCGCGCGTCCTGGAGTCCGGCGTGCCCGCGCTGCGCCACAAGGGGCGCGTCCAGGTCGGCTGCGACGCCGACCTCGCCGTCTTCGACCTCGCGGCGGTCGGCGACCGGGCCACGTACGCCGACAGCACCCTGCCGTCGGTGGGGTTCGCCCATGTGCTGGTCGGCGGGGTGCCGGTGGTGGCGGACGGGGAGGTGGTGGCGGGGGCGCTGCCGGGGCGGCCGGTGCGGCGCTGAGCGCCCGGGGCCTTCGGATGCCCCGGGCGCAGGGCGAATAGGCGAGGGTCTCGGAGTCCGCCGACTCCGAGACCCTCAGTTCAGGGGGAGCTTCGCTCCTACCGCTTGGCGTCCTTGTTGAAGGAGGCCTTGGCCCACAGGTAGCCGACGATGGACAGACCGAAGAGCCAGGCCAGGGCGATCCAGGCGTCGTTGCC
>NZ_JBVIXA010000022.1:0-17219 GCF_055594065.1 Streptomyces sp. NPDC040610
CGGCCACGATCTTGCCGCCGTCGAGGACCGCGATGCGATCGGCCAACTGGTCGGCCTCTTCCAGGTACTGCGTGGTGAGGAAGATCGTGGTGCCGTTCGCGACGAGGTCGCGGATCATGTCCCACATCGTGCGGCGGCTGCGCGGGTCGAGGCCCGTCGTCGGCTCGTCCAGGAAGATGATGCTGGGCCTGCCGACGAGGGTCATGGCCAGGTCGAGCTTGCGGCGCATACCGCCGGAGAACGCCGACGCGGGCTTCTTGGCGACATCGGTGAGGTCGAAGCGGGCCAGGAGTTCGGCGGCGCGGCGCCTGCCCTCGGCCCGGTCGAGGTGCAGCAGGTCCGCGATGAGGAAGAGGTTCTCCTCGGCGGTGAGCAGGCCGTCGACGGCGGCGAACTGACCGGTGACGCCGATGGAGCCGCGGACGGCGTCCGGGTCCTGCGCCAGGTGGTGCCCCGCGACCCGGGCGTCCCCGTCGTCAGCCGAGATGAGGGTGGAGAGGATCTGGACGGTGGTGGTCTTGCCCGCGCCGTTCGGGCCCAGCAGGGCGAAGATCGTGCCCTCAGAGACCTGCAGGTCGATCCCGTCGAGTACGACCTTCTCGCCGTACGACTTGCGCAGCCCCTGGGCGGTGATCCCCTTCGGCGGGGCGGTCAAACCGGTGGTGGCAGTCATCGTGCCGCCTCCTTCTTCTTTCCGTAGCTGATGCGAGGCCGGTCTCTGCGTGTCACGCGTCCTTGCGGGTGCGGGTGCGGTCAGGCGCGGCGGATCACGATGTCGCCGAGGCCGGTGCGGGCGCGCACCTGGACGGTCTCCGCGTCCGGGCCGGGGCCGTCGGTCGAACCGATCGAGTTGTGGACCGTGCCCGCCTGGGAGTTCACCTCGAGCCAGGCGGCGCTGGACTCGCGGATGCCGACCTCCAGGTCGCCGTCGGCGGTCTGGAGGGTGATCTGGCCGCGGGCCACCTCGCCGAGCTTGATGGTGCCGTTGTCCGACTTGGCGTCGACTCCGGCGTGGGCGACGCCGACGGAGATGCGGCCGTTGGAGGAGTTGACGCGCAGCTCGCCGGTGACCTCGCCGAGCGTGGTGTCGCCCTTGCGGTTGCGGATGTTGGCGGCGCCCGCGATGTTGCCGAGGTCGATGCGGCCCGCCGCGTCGATCTCCACGTCGCCGGTGGCGCGGTCCACGCGGACGTCGCCGTGGTCGGACCGGAGGAAGGCGGCGCCGACCTCCGCGACGTGGATGTCACCGGCGGCGGACTCGAACCGGCAGTCGCCGAGGCGGCCTTCGGTGCTGAAGATCCCGGCGGGCGAGAGGCCCTGGACGTCCGACCCGGCCGGCAGCTCGACGCTGACCTCGATCGAGCCGGCCTTGCCGAACAGCGAGCGCTTCTTGGGGCCCTTGACCACCAGGCGGCCGTTGTTGCACGTGACCTGGACCTGCTCCGCGGCCTTCACGTCGACGTCCTCGCGGCCGTCGCTCGGGAGCACCGACACGACGGTGTCGAGGCGCTTTCCGGCGGAGATGCGGGCGGTTCCGATCTCGAACTCGATGAGGGCTGAGAGGGGCTCGGGAGTGTCGAAAGTAGGCATGGCCGTCCTGTCTGGCTGAGGTGTGCGGACCCGCTGGTCACAGCGGGCGGATGAGTTGTCCTGCGTCACTCCGGCGGGCCGGCGTTCTCAGCCCCTGGAGCCGTGCTGTCCATGACGCCAGCATGGCATCACTATGGCGCCAGTGCAACCCTGCTTGGCACCCAGGTGGTGCCACAGGGGGTGAGCTGCGGCGCACAGCGCGTCTGGGTGCGCCGCAGTAGCCCCTGTGAGCTGGGGTTTTCCCT
Source organism: Streptomyces sp. NPDC040610 (assembly GCF_055594065.1). Lineage (NCBI taxonomy): Bacteria > Bacillati > Actinomycetota > Actinomycetes > Kitasatosporales > Streptomycetaceae > Streptomyces > Streptomyces sp. NPDC040610. Next base: position 1,836 of record NZ_JBVIXA010000022.1, read on the forward strand.
CGGGTGCCGGTTTACTGAGCGTGGCCGCCGCCGCGCCAGAAAGGCGTCAAGGCGGGGCGTGGGCGGCTGCCGGGAGGGCGTACGGGGAGGGGGTGGCGCCGTCGCGGTGCCACGGAGGTGCCGGGTGGGGCGCCATGGGGCGGGAGGGGGAGGTCGGGCAAGTGATGAGGCGGGCCGGGCGGGCAGGAGGGGGTGCGGGCCGGACCGGCGGGGACTCGGGCCCGGCCCGGCGGGCAGGGGGTGCGGGTGGCCCGGCGGGCAGGCAGCGCGGATGGGCGGCGGGCTACGCGGTCCGCGTCGCGTCGCGCAGGGCGTCCCGGACCGCGGCCACCGCCGGGTGCCGCCCCCGGCCACGACGTACGACCGTGAACAGCGTGCGCGCGTGCTGCCCCGGCGGCAGCGCCCGCAGCGCGACCGTCGGCGCCCCGCCGCCCCACACCAGGTCCGGGAGCAGCGCGACCGCGTGGCCGCGCTCCACGAGCCGCAGGTGCAGCAGCAGGTCGGGGGACTCGAACCGCACGTCGGGCTCGAACCCGGCGGCGCGGCACACGGTCGTCGCCCAGCGCCGGGCCGCGGTGCCCTCGGGCTCCATCACCCAGGGCAGCCCGGCGAGCGCCCGCAGGGCCGCGACCGGGTCGTCGGCGTCGGCGCCCTCGGGGACGGGGCGCGGCAGGGCGAGCCGCATCGGGTCGGCGCACAGGTCGGCCCGTTCGAGCGCCGCGTCCCTTGGGCCCGCCCCGCCCGGGTACTCCTCCGTGACGACCAGGTCGAAGTCCCGGGCGAGCAGGGCGGGCAGGGCGGCCTCCGGTTCCAACTGCGTGACGTGCGGGCGCAGTCCGGGGTGGGCGGCGCGCAGCCGGGTCAGCGCGTCCGGGACGAGCGCGAGGGCGGCGGTCTGGAAGGCGGCGACGCGCACCGTCCCGGTGAGGCCGGGCAGGGACGCGGCGATGTCGGCCTCGGCCCGTTCGAGGCGTTCGAGCACGGCCTCGGTGTGGGCGACGAGAATCTCGGCCTGCGCGGTGAGCCGCACCCGCCGCCCGACCGGTTCGAGCAGCGGCACCCCCGCTTCGGCCTCCAGCTGCGAGAGCTGCTGGGAGACGGTCGAGGGGCTGTACGAGAGGGCGGCGGCGACGGCCGCGAGGGTGCCGCGGTGCTTCAGCTCGCGGAGGAGGCGGAGGCGGTGGAGGTCGTACATGGCGGCGGCGCCCCTTTCACCGGGTCGGCACCCGGCAGCGTTCACCGGGTCGGCCCTCGGCGGCTTTCACCTGGTCGGCGCCCGGCAGCTCGGCGGCTCGGCGGCCAGTTGGCTCGGCCGCCCGCCACGGCTCCCGGAACCCTTCTGATCCACCGATGAATATACGTCGGAAAGATGAGCTGGACCGAAGAGTGCGGGGCGCCGCAGGGTTGTCCCATGACTGACACAGGCCCCGCCACCGAGTCCCGCGCCACGACCACCGACACCGACACCGACACCGACACCACCGAAACCGCCACCACCTCCGGCACCACGACCCCCACCACCCCACCCCCCTGGTACGCACACCCCGCCGCCCGCGAGTGGACCTGCGCCCCCGCGCCCGCCGAGGTCCGCGCCTTCCACGCCGCCCTCCCCGAGTACGCACCCACTCCCCTCACCGAACTCCCCGCACTGGCAGCCGAGTTGGGCGTCGGCCGGGTCTTCGTCAAGGACGAGTCGGCGCGGCTCGGCCTGCCCGCGTTCAAGGCGCTCGGCGCGTCCTGGGCGGTGCACCGCGTCCTCGCGGAGCGGGCGTCGGACACCCCCGTGGAGCTGGTCACGGCGACGGACGGCAACCACGGGCGCGCGGTGGCCCGGATCGCGCGCCAACTGGGCCAGCGGGCCCATGTGTTCGTGTCGCAGGGGGTGCACCCCGGGGCGGCGGCCGCGATCGAGGGCGAGGGCGCGCGGGTGACGCGGGTCGCCGGGGACTACGACCGGGCGGTGCGGGAGGCCGCGGCGGCGGCGCGGGCGGAGGGTTCGGTGCTGGTGCAGGACACGGCGTGGGAGGGGTACGAGGAGGTGCCCGCGCGGATCGTGGAGGGGTACTCCACGCTGTTCGCCGAGGTGGACGAGCAGTTGGCCGACGCGGGCGCCGGTGCGCCCGACCTGGTGGCCGTGCCGGTGGGGGTGGGTTCGCTGGCGCAGGCGGCCGTCACGCACTACCGGAGCCGGGGCGCGCGGGGCCCGGCGCTGCTCGCCGTGGAGCCGACGGAGGCCGCGCCGGGGCTCGCCAGTCTGGCCCGGGGCGAGTCGGTGACCGTGGCGGCCGGGGAGACGGTGATGGCCGGGCTGAACTGCGGCACGCTGTCCGGCCTCGCCTGGCCGGTACTGCGGGACGGCCTGGACGCGGCGGTGGCGGTGCCCGACGCCGAGGCGCTGGCGGCGGGCCGGGACTTGGGGGCGCTCGGGGTGTCGTCGGGGCCGTGCGGGGCGGCCGCGTTGGCGGGGGCACGGGCGGCGCTGACCGGGGCGGGGGCGCGGGAACGCCGGGCGGAGCTGGGCCTGGGAGCCAGGGCGACGGTGGTGCTCCTGAGCACGGAGGGGACGGCGGCGAACCCGCATGGGGCGGGGTGAAGGGCGGCGAACCCATACGTTCAGCGCGAACGGCGCCGAACCCGCACAGCGCCACGTGAACCACGGCGGACCCGAACAGTCGCAAACCCCGCGGCCCCGCCGCCCCGCCGCCCCGCCAGCACAACGCCAGCACAACGCCAAAGCCCTACCCCTCCAACAGCCGCCCCGCCAACAGCTCCAGCCGCGCGTGCCAAGCCTCCGACGCCACCCCCGCGTCCGCGGCCCCCGTATGCGTGAGGACGAGCCGCGCCCCGTACCCCGTACCCGCCCCGAGCTCCCACCTGACCGAGCCGCCCGCCGGGCACGCGTACACGCAGAGCGCGGGCGCCCGCACCTCCGTGACCGCGCCCGCGGGCACTCCCTCGGCGGCGAACCCTGCGGGCGCGGCCTCGCCCTCCACCACGCCCGCGCCCTGGGCGAGTTCGGCCCACACGGCCTCCGCACCCCGTACCAACTGCCGCTCGAAGCGCACGACCCCGGCGCCGGTGATCTCCCCACCGCCCAGGTCGAACTGCTCCAGATAGGCCTCGTGCAACTCCCCCTTGTCCACCGTGTCCAGGGCGGGTCCTGGCGCCTCGCCGTCCAGCAGGGCGCCGAGCGCCGTGACGCACAGGTGCCAGCCCGCGCCGAAGCTCGGTGCGCCGTACCGGTCGCCGAAGGTGTGGACGAGGGTGAGCAGCGAACCGCCGGTCTCCGGGTCCGGGGCGATCTCCCAGCGCAGGTGGTCCTCGCCCCACGTGAAGGCGAACAGCCGCGGCTCGTCGACGTCGGTCACCACCCCGGTCGTGCCGGGCTCGACCCCATCGGCCTCGCCAGACCCACCGGACTCCCCCGACCCACCAGCCTCCCCGGGAAACACGAACTCCACCGCACCCCCCGCCACCAACTCCCCCCGCACCTCCGCCGGAAACCACAGCGCCAGCTGCTCGGGCCGGGCCAGCGCGGCCCAGACCTTCGTGGGCGCATGGTCCAGGCGCCGCTCCATCCGCAGGACGTACCGCCCGTCGACGTCGGCCGCGGTGAGGGTGTCGGAGTGGGGGTTGCGGGGGCTCATGCCGGGTGGTCCTCCATCGCGCCAACATAACCGGCGGGCCCCTCGGCCGCAGGGCGGAACGCGCGCGGGCGGGGGCCGACCCCGCGGGCGTGCCCTAGGCCGCCCCCCAGGGCAGCCCCTTCCCGCACACCACATCAAGCCGCGACACCGCCCTGGTCAGCACCACGTACAGCCGGTGCGCCCCGCGCTCCTCCGCCGCCACGATGTCCGCCGGTTCGACGGCGACCACATGGTCGTACTCCAGGCCCTTGGCGACCGAGGCGGGCACGACCGTGACGCGGGCGCCCAGCTCGTCGGGGCCCGCCGCCTCGACGCCCGCCGCCGTCAGCGCGGCCCGCAGCCCCGCGACGGCGGTGTCGGCGGCGATGACGCCGACCGAGCCCTCGTGGGCCAGGGCGCCGCGCACCGCGTCGACGGTGGCGGCGGCCACGTCGCGTACGCGGTGCACGACGAGGTCGCCGTCCCCGCGCAGGGACCGGGCGGGCGGCACGTCGACGCCGAGGCCGTCGAGCAGCCGGTTGGCGAGCGTGACGATCGCCTGCGGGACGCGGAAACCGGTGGTCAGCGGGGTCACGGGGGTGTCGGGCTTGCCCAGGTGGGCGAGCAGGCCGTGCCAGTCGCGGGCCGCCCACGGCGTGGTCCCCTGGGCGAGGTCGCCGAGCACGGTGAGCGAGCCGAAGTCGGCGCGGCGGGCGATGGCGCGGCACTCCATGGGCGAGAGGTCCTGTGCCTCGTCGACGACGATGTGGCCGTAGCCCGCGGGCCGCTCGACGAGGCCCGCGAGTTCGTCGAGCAGCACGAGGTCGGCGTCCGACCACTTCGCGGACTTGTACGAGCGCGGGGCCCGGTCCCAGAGGATCGCCCGCTGCTCCGCCTCGCCGAGGACCCCGTCCGCGGCCGACGCCAACACGCCGGCGTCCGCCAGGAGTTCGGCGAGCACCTCCTCCGGCCGCGCCTTCGGCCACACCGCGTCGACGAAGGCGGAGACGGCCCTGGCGCGGGAGATCCTCTGCAGCCAGGCGTTGCCGACGGGGCCCGCGCGCCGCTCGGCCTGCTCCTGGATGTGGCGCACGACGCGGGTGCGCACGCGCTCACGGCCGGTCCCGTACGGCGGTTCCTCCGCGCGTACGTCCGCGACGATCCGGTCGAGGTCACCGGCCGGGACCCGCCAGCGGTACGAGCCGTCCGGCACCGCGAGCGGCTCGGCGCCGCCGGGCCGCACCCGGGCGTACAGCGCGCGCCGCAGCACCTCGGCCATCCGGGCGTCGTGCTTGACGACCGCCGCGCCGGGCCCGTCCGCGCCCCGCACCGGCTGCCGGGCGATCTCGTCCCGGACGGTGGACTGGCGCACGCCGGTCTCGCCGAGGGCGGGCAGGACCTCGGCGATGTAGCGCAGGAAGGTGCGGTTGGGGCCGAGGATGAGGAGGCCGGAGCGGCGGATCCGCTGCGGGTGCGTGTACAGCAGGTACGCGGCGCGGTGCAGGCCGACGGCCGTCTTGCCGGTGCCCGGGGCGCCCTGGACGCAGACGGAGTCGGTGAGCGCGGCCCGGACCAGGTCGTCCTGCTCGGGCTGGATGGTGGCGGCGATGTCGCGCATGGGGCCGACGCGGGGGCGCTCGATCTCGCCGGTGAGGATGCGGCTGCGGGGGCGGGTGCCGGTGCCGTCCGGCCCTTCCGCGACTGTGGGGTGCCCGGCCTGCGCCGCCGTGGGGTGCCCGGCCTCCGCCCCCGCCCCGAGGCGCCCGCCCTCCCCCGCCATCAGATGCTCGTCCTCAAGCCCCGTCAGGTCGGCCGAGTCGCCCGCGCTGCCCGGCGCCCAGCCGAAGCGGCGGCGTACGGCGACGCCCTGCGGGTCGCGGGCGCCCGCCTGGTAGAAGGCGCGCGAGACGGGGGCACGCCAGTCGACGACGAGGGGCGGGGCCGCGGGGTCCTCGGTGATGCGCAGGCGGCCGACGTGGTAGCGCTGGCCGCGGTGGTCCCCGGCCTCGGCCGCGTCGGCGTCGAAGTCGAGGGCGCCGAAGAACAGCGGGGCGTCGGGGAGTTCGCGCATCTCCTTGGCCCGGCTGCGCAGCTGGTAGCCGAGCACTTCGGCGTCCGCCCCGGACGCGGCGACGTGCTCACCGGTGATGACGTGCTCCTGGGCGCCGTCGACCATCGCGGCGAGGGCGGCGCGGCAGAGGTCGTGGTACCGCCGCTCCCGCGCGAGCGCGGCGTCGAGGGCGGGGGTGTCGAGGGAGGTGCCGGGTGCCGTCATGCCGTCGAGCGTACAAGAAAACGTTACCGAGTAGCATTTATTACCGAGACTCGCTCTGCGGTACGCTGCCGTGCATGACGGACGACGTGACGAAGCCCGCGGCCCCGCAGCAGGTGGGCCCGCCCAAGGAGCCCGTGGGCCTGCGGCAGCTCAAGAAGCGGCGGACGTACGAGGCCGTCTCCGACGCGGCCATCGCGCTGTTCCTGGAGCGCGGCTTCGACAAGGTGTCCGTCGCGGAGGTGGCAGCAGCGGCGGAGATCTCCAAGCCGACGCTCTTCCGGTACTTCCCGGCCAAGGAGGACCTGGTCCTGCACCGGTTCGCCGACCACGAGGACGAGGCGGCGCGGATCGTCGCCGGACGCCCGCGGGGCCACTCCCCGCTGGCCGCGCTGCGCGCCCACTTCCTGGCGGGCCTGACCCGGCACGACCCGGTCACCGGCCTCAACGACGCGCCCGAGGTCCTGGCCTTCCACCAACTCCTGTACGGCACGCCGTCATTGGTGGCACGGCTCTATGGCTACCAGGAGCGGGCCGAGCGCGCCCTCGCGGGGGCACTGGGCGGGCCGACACCCGGGCCGACCCCGGGACCGGCGGCCGAGCCGCCCCCCGCCGCCCACCTGACCGCACGCCTCGCCGCCGCCCAGATCCTCGCCGCACAGCGGGTCCTCGCCCTGGAGAACTGGCGCCGCGTGGCCGCGGGCGAGCCGGCTGCGGACGTACACACGGACGCCGTGCGCGCGGCGAACCAGGCCTTCGACCAGCTGAGTTCGGGCCTCACGCAGTACGCGTAGCCCCGCCCCCCGACACCCCGCCCCCCGACCCCACGAGGACCTCCACCCCGTCGAGCAGACACCCCAGGCCGAACTCGAACTCCGCGTCCGGCGAGTCGTCCGGCGCGCCGAGGGCGCCGGAGGCGAGGAGGTGCCGCAGGGCCGGATAGCGGCCGGGATCGGGGGCGGTGAGGGCGTCGACCGTGCGTTCGTAGCGGCGCATGACCTCGTCGGGGGCGAGGCCACGGGCGGTCATGGCGGCGTCCAGATCGGCCATCAGGGTCGCCTCGTTGCGGACGTAGCCGCCGATCAGCATGATCACGGAGATCTTCCGGCCTTCGTCCAGACCGGTGTCGGCCAGGGGGGCGAGCCCGCGCTCCATCCACTGGAGCGCGTGCGGCGAGGCGGGCGGCGAGGAGATCGGGATCCGCAGGAGCCACAGGTTCCGGTGGAACACCTCGCGCTGGGCACGCGCCCACCACTCCAGCCCGGCGCGCCAGCCCGTGACGTCGGCGGGCATCGGGGGCGGGGGGCCCGCGGCGGCGTCCTCCATCAGGACGTACAGCTCGTCCCTGGCGGAGACGTACCGGTACAGGGACATCGTCGAGACGCCAAGCTCCTTGGCGACCCGCCCCATGGAGACGGCGCCGATGCCCTCGGCGGCCGCGACGCCGATGCCCGCGCGGACGATGCGGTCGAGGCTGAGACCGGGGCGGGGGCCCTTGGAGGGGCGCTCGCGCAGGCCCCAGGCGGTTTCGAGACTCACGGGCAGACCGGTCTCCGACGCCGCCCCCGACCCCTCGGGCGGACCGGCTTCCGACCCCGTCCCCGACCCCCCGGGCAGACCCGTGCCACCGCCGCCGTCCGCCGCCATCTCCCCGGCCTCCTCACCCTCTCCGCGCCTTCGCTTGACGGCCATCGTAGTTCTGCGTAACCCTTACACAGTAATGCGTATGCCTTACGCAGTACATGTCCGCACCCTGGGGAGGGGCGATGCCAGCAGCCGCCGAAGCCGCCAACACGACTGCCGCCGCGGAGGTGACCACCTCCGGAACGGGCGGGACCACCGCCGCCACGGAGGGGGCCGCCCCCGCCGCGATCGAGGCCACCGGTCTCACCAAGTCCTACGGAGGAACCGGCGCCACCACCCCCGTCCCCGTCCTGCGAGGCATCGACCTGCGCGTACCGCCCGGCACCGTCTTCGCCCTCCTCGGCCCGAACGGCGCGGGCAAGACGACCGCCGTCCGGATCCTCGCCACGCTCACGGAGCCGGACGCGGGCACGGCGAGGGTCGCCGGGTACGACATCCGGGCGCGGCGCCGCGAGGTGCGCCGGGCGATCAGCCTGACCGGGCAGTTCGCGGCGGTCGACGAGGCGCAGACCGGGGCCGAGAACCTGCGGATGATGGCGCGCCTCGCGGGCCTCCGCCGGGCCGCCGCCCGGGCGAGGACGGACGAACTCCTCGCCCGCTTCGGCCTGTCGGATGCGGGCGACCGCCTGGTCAGGACGTACTCGGGCGGCATGCGGCGGCGCGTGGACCTCGCCGCGGGGCTGGTCGGCGAGCCCGAGGTGATCTTCCTGGACGAGCCGACGACGGGCCTGGACCCGCGCAGCCGCCGCGCGTTGTGGGACGTCGTGGGCGACCTGGCCGCGCGCGGCACCACGGTCTTCCTCACCACGCAGTATCTGGAGGAGGCCGACCAACTGGCCGACCGCGTCGCCGTCCTGCACGGCGGGGTGATCGTGGCGGAGGGCACCCCGGCGGAGCTCAAGTCCCGGGTGGCGGGCCACCGCCTCGACCTCACCCTGACCACGTCCGACGCCTACCTCCGCGTCCACGCGCAGGCCCCGCACGCCTCCCACCACGACCCGCGCACCCGCACCCTGGGCCTCCCGACCGACGGCACCGCACGCCACGTACGCGCGCTCCTCGACGAACTGGACCCCACCGGCACGGACGTGGCGCGCTTCGCGCTGCGCACGGCGAGCCTGGACGAGGTGTTCCTGACGCTGACGGCGCCCACGCCCCCCACCGCGCCCGCGAAGGAGCCCACCCGTGCCTGAAGCCCCGCCGAACGGCCTGCTGACCGGCCTGACGTCGAACTCCCTCACCATGACCGGCCGTTCCCTGCGCCTGAGCCGCCGGAACGTGGACGCGCTGATCACGGCTCTCGCCCTGCCCGTACTCCTGCTCCTGATCTTCGTGTACTTCTTCGGCGGGGCGATCAACACCGGCACCGACACCCGCTACGTCACGTACGTGGTCCCCGGCGTCCTGCTCCTGTGCGCCGGATTCGGCTCGTCCAGCACGGCGGTGGCCGTCACGGAGGACCTCAAGGGCGGCATCATCGACCGCTTCCGCTCCCTGGACGTCGGCGGCACGGCGATCCTGGCGGGCCACGTCCTGGCCTCGGTGGCCCGCAACCTCCTGGCGACCGCGCTCGTCCTGACCCTGGCCTTCGCGATCGGCTTCCGCCCGACGGCGACACCGGCGGGCTGGCTGGCCGCGGCCGCCCTCCTCCTGGCCTTCGTCCTGGCCCTGTCCTGGCTGTCGGCGGCGGTGGGCCTGCTCGCCAAGTCCCCCGAGGCCGCGAACGGTTACACCTTCTTCGTGAGCTTCCTGCCCTACCCCAGCAGCGCCTTCGTCCCCACCGACTCGATGCCGGCCTGGCTCGCCGCGTTCTCCGACCACCAGCCGGTCACGACGGTCGTCGACTCCCTGCGCGCCCTCCTCCTCGACCAGCCCGCCGGCAGCACGCCCTGGCTGGCCCTCGCGTGGTGCGCGGGGATTCTGGCGGGGTCGGTGGGGCTGGCGGAGGTGCTGTTCAGGAGGCGGGTGGGGTGAGGGGGCGGGCGACGCGCCACAGGGTCTCGAACAACTCCTGCCTTCGCACGATCTTCTCGCGCGCCGCCGCGCCGGCGTCGATGTGCCAGTGGGTGAGCAGCGAGTCGTACCCCATGAGGTCGAGGACCTGCCGCCCCGGGCGGTCCCGGGACGGCTCCTCCTTGACGGCGTCGTAGATGCCGTCGAAGAGGTGCTCGCTGTCGACGAGGCAGAACTTCACGAACGGGGAGATGTGCAGCACCCGGAACTCCACCGCGAGCCCACCCCTGCGGTCGTGCCGCAACCGCCTGGCCAGGACCTCCATGCCGCGCTCGTACCCCTGCACCTGCCGCAGCAACTCCCCCCGGAAGTCGGGGTCGTCCGCCGCCTTGCCGTCGGCGTCGAGCATGCCCGGTATCGCCATCTCCCGCGTGAAGTCCGGCACCAGGATCCGCACCGCCACCTCCGGCCGCACCGCACCGTGCAGCCCGTCCAACGACCGCGCCAGCTCATTGACGACGGTCTCCCCCGTGAACCCGATCGCATCGATCCGAGGCGCCGCCCGCCCCAGCGCCTCCCCGAAGAACCCCCGCAGCTCACTCGCCGCGACCTCCCGCCGCACAGCGGGCCGCAGCGCATCGTTGAGCCCGCGCACCTCGCTGTACAGCACGTACCCGACGAGGCTGAGGATGGCCCCGCCGAGATAGGCCTTGCCTTCCAGGGCGTCGCCGAGGGGGGCGACGAACTGAGCGAGGAGGCCGAGGACGAACACGGCGAGGAACAGTGCCTTGGTGATGGCGGACTCCGCCCGCGCCCAGACCTCGGAGCCGGACCCCCACGCCATGCGACCACTCATCAAGTCCCCCCGCCCACCGCGTAGTTGACACGAGCACGCAAGGGTTCATGGTGCCCGTGGGCGGGCCCCTCAGGAAGACCGGGAGACGGTCAGGCGACCGGACTCGGCTGCGCCGCCTCCCGCCCGCGCACCTCGGCGTGCCAGGCCCGCACGGCCTCGACCGCATGGGCCTGGTCCGGCACCTTCTCCAGGCGCAGCGGGTCGGCCGCCCGCCGCAGGGCCCGGCAGACCCGGGCCGCGGCCTGCTCGAAGTCGGCGTCGGAGGGCGCCCGCGCGGGCAGGGCGAGCGCGGCCCGCATGACGTCGGGGAAGACGGACTGGGCGTACTCGAAATCCAGATAGACGGGCAGATCCACGTCGAGTTCGGCGGTCAGCTCGGCCTTGCCCGCCGCCGTCATGGCCTCCTTCCATCGCTTCCGCATCCGAAAGTGCTGTTCCTTGTCGTAGTCCATCCGCACCAGGTGCGTGGCGAGGTCGTGCAAGGGGTCGCCGTACAGGGCCAACTCCCAGTCGATTACGGCGATTTCCTTACGATCGATCACGATATTGGCGCGGTGGACATCCGTGTGCAGAAGGCAGAAGGGGCGCTCGTGCAGACGCGGGGCCCGCTCCTTGAACTCGGTCATCGCGTGCCGTCGAATCCCGATGTCCTCGAATAACGCGTCGAATCGCTGCCGGTTGGCGCGGTGCACCCGCTCCTCGGTGAAATCGATCAGCCAGGCGAGAAAGCCGTCGGAATCGCCGCTCTCGGGCCAGCCTTCGGGTCGCGGCGGAAGTTCGGACTCCGGTACGGCCGCGGTGCTCGCGAAGAACTCGGCGAGCCTGGCCATCAGTTCGTCGGTGTGGAGTTCACTCTCGTCGACCTCCGTCAGCGGCCGCCCGGCGCGGTAGCCATGCATCGACCAGTCACCGAAGTCCACCAGGCAGCGCGGCACTTCGGGCAGGTGCCGGGTGACCACCTCGAGCAGTTCGCTCTCGCGGGGCCAGATGCGCGGCGCCACCTCGGCGGCCTGCAGCGGCGTACGGCATTTCACGCGGGCTCGATACGGCATGGTCCGCAGCAACAGCGCGAGGCGCCAGCCGAGCGGCACGATGTAGTTACTGTTGTGATAACCGGTCACAACCTCGCCGTCAGGGCGTTCGCGGTGCGCGGTGGCCCATCGGCGGATGAGCCGGTCGCGCCGGCCGAGTACGGCCGGCGGGGCCAAATCGGCTCCGCCGGACAGAGGTTGCGACATGAGCGCAGAGGGTATCGCCCCGATGGCTCCCACTTGACCACTTGACCAGTATGCGGACGCTCGCACTTACTTACCTTGCGCGCCTGTGCCATTACTGCGTGTTTTCCTCGCTGGTGAATATGTCGGGGACGAATTCACGGCGAAGTCCGCCCCCGCGGCGGCACGTGTCACGTCTCACCATTGAGCGTGTCGAGCAGCGGCTTCAGCGACGTCACTATTCGTTCGGCGCCGATTTCCCGGAGCACGCGCATCTTGCGGTCGTTGCGGGCGTAGCCGAGGAAGTGCACACCCGCCGCGCGCGCGGCGAGGTAGTCCGTGGCGGCGTCGCCGATCATCAGGGTGCGGGACGGGTCGGCGCCCATCGCGACGACGGCGCGCTTCACGCAGTACGGGTCCGGCTTGAGCAGGCGCAGATTCTGCGTACGGCCGTATATGTGCGGCGCGAAGCAGTCGATGAGCCCCCGGCCGGTCAGATAGGTGGCCACCGGCCCCGGCGCGTTGTTCGTGGCGACGGCCAGCCGGGCGCCGGTGGCCCACCAGGTGCGGATCAGCGCGTCGGCGTAGGCGGTGGGCCAGGCGGAGATCACCGCCTTCTGCTCCTCATATGTGAGCCGCGCCTCCAGTTCGACCACCAGATCGCTCCTGGGGTGGCGCCGGTCGACGGCACGCAGCACGACATACGGATCGGGTTGGTCGCGCACGCCCGCGGCGAGCAGCCCGTGCAGCCCTTGCTCCTCGAGCCAGCGCACCTGTTCCTCCGCGACCTTCTCGGCGGAACGCCCGGCGAAGAGACGGCAGACGGGGCCGTCGAAGTCGAAGAGCACGTACTGGGCGATGTCGATGAGTTCTCGCAGATCGTCGGTCGCACCTGTCACTGGCTCGGTCGCTCTCGCCTCGGGTCGCGTGGAATCAGGAGTCACCTAAGAGAGTGTCAGGTCAGTGGTGATCGTTTCCCAGAGGGCGTCGAACCACTTCTGGGATTCTTTGACGAAGCCCGAGTCACGGGAGCTGGCTCCGTCGGTGAAGGGGAAGAGGGTCGTGGTCGTCCCGCCGGCGTCGTACGCGCGCACGCTCTCACCGGCGTCCACGTCCAGCGGCACATCCACGGACGTCAGCGTGTAGTACGCCAGCAGCGCCTCGGACTTGTTGAGCAGATAGAGCTTCACGGGGGCCGTGAACGGCAGGGCTCGGAAGGTGACGCGGACATCGATGTCGTGCGACTGCTTCAGCGAGGTGAGATTGTGCCGAAGGACCTGCCCCTGCGCGTTCCGCTGTGCCAGCCAGCGCTGCTGCAGCCGCTGCCGGTCCCGCTCGTCCTCGGCCTCGACCGGCACCGGGAAAGCCAGGGAGATGGCACTGCTGGGCAGCAGGATGCGGACGTCGATGGCCTTCGGGCGCAGCTGGCCCTGGTGGATCTGACGGATCGGCTCGGTGACGGCGTTCATCAGGGTCTCCGCGGTGTACGAGACCGTGTCGATCCGCACGTGCACCGCCTGGAACGCCTCCACGAGCCGCGGAGCCAGCGCCACCATCGACGGCTGCGGCTCCGGCTGCACCCCAGCCGCCCCGGCCGCCACCCCCTCCCCCGCCACCCGAGGCGGACTCCCCCTGCTGATGTGGTTCAGCAAGCCGTCCCGCTGCAGCGAGAGGAGCGCCTGGCGCACCGTGCCGCGTTCCACGCCGAACTCCTGGGCGATCTGGGCCTGGGTGGGGAGGCGGTCGCCTGCTTTGAGGGTGCCGGTGCGGATGCGGTCGCGCAGGGCGTCGGCGATGTCCTGGGGTGAGGTCCTTCTGCTGCCGTTCACTGCACCGCTCTCCTTGGTCACGACGAGACGATACAACTGTGCACCATCTCAGGGGAGTTGACGGAAAGTTGTTTATGAAGGGTTACCAAGTGGGGACAACTTCAATGAGTTGGTTGCCAACTCGCCCGAGATGGCAGAAGGGGGAACCATCATGCCCGCCATAGCCCTCCTCGCAGCCGTGTTCGCCGTCACCATCGAGCAGGTCGTGCAGTGGAAGTACGGAACCCTCGGCATCATCGGTCTGCTGCTGCTGACCGTGGGTGTCAAGGCGAAGAACCCCACCTGCAGCTCCATCGGGGCGGTCGTGCTCGCCCTGATGGTGACGGGGCCCGCACTGTGACCAGGCCCGAGGGCTGAACCGCCGGTCCGGGCCCGCGCGGACGCGCCGGACGCCACGCACGGCGTGCGCCGCCCGCCCTACGGACCGGGGTTCAGCTTCAGGTCCTGGCTGATCGTCTCCCAGAGCGCGTTGAACCACAGGTGGGACTGCTCCACGAACGTCGTGTCCCGCAGCCCGTCCCCCGAGTGGAACGGAAACAGCATCGACTGCGTTCCCTGCGCGTCCCACATCTCCAGGGACTCCTGGCCGATCTCCTCCCGGCGCTGGGTGAGGGTGTAGTACGCGAACAGCGCCTCGGAGCCGTTGAGCAGGTAGAGCTTGACCGGCGGGGTGAAGGGCAGGGCGCGGAACTCCACCCGTACGTCGATCCCGTGCGTCGTCCGCAGCGTCCGCAGGTTGTGGCGCAGGACCTGCCCCTGCGCGTTGCGCTGGTCGAGCCAGCGGCGGTGCACATGGCCGCCCTCGTCCTCGCCCTCCACCGGAGCGGGGAAGGCGAGGTCGATGTCGCGGCTCGGCAGCAGCACCCGCACATCGACCTTGGCCGGTTTCAGCTGTCCGGCGTGGATCTGCCGCAGTGGTTCGCCGATCGCCATCGTCAGCGAGATCGAGGTCAGGCACAGCGCGTCGATCTCCACGTGCGGCGCCTGGAAGGCCGCGGCGATGCGCGGGGCCAGGCCGACCATCGTGGGCTCGGGCCTGACCGTGTCGGGGCGCGGCCCGGACGGGCCCGCGACCGTGGCGGGACTGCCCTTGGAAACGTTGGCCAGCAGCTGCTCGCTCTGCAGGATGCGCAGCGCCTGGCGTACGGCACCGCGCTCCACGCCGAACTCCACCGCGAGCTCCGCCTGCGTGGGCATGCGCTGGCCGGGCCGCAGTCGCCCGGACCTGATCCGGTCGCGCAGCTCGTCCGCCACCTCGTGATGCGAGCGATGCGGAGTCATGGTCGGCCTCTTCCGCTCGTTGACGGCGGCCTGGTCCGGGCTCACAACCAAACAGTACAACTTCTCGCCATCTTTGGGGAGTTGCTGAGAAGGTGGTTATGAGACGCGCCATCGCGGAGATAACTCAGGTGGAGTTGGTAGCCAACTTGGGCGACATGGTCAGACTCTTCGGGGGGTTGGCCACCAGCCCAGGCCGCCGGGAGCCGAACCCGGCGTTCGGGTCGACCAGTTGGCAGCCGGCTAAGGGGCCCGCCGCCCCTGTACCGGAAGGGGGACCGTCATGCCGTTCATCGCCGTCGTCATCGCCGCCCTCGCCATTGGATTCGAGCAGGCCATCCAGTGGAAATACGGGCCGATGGGCATCATCGCCTTCGTTCTGCTCACCTTCGGGATCAAGGCCAGGAACACCACCGCGGGCGGCATCGGGGCGCTGATCCTCGTGCTGCTGCTCGCGCAGTCGGGCTGACCCGGCCCGGCCCGCCAGTCGGGCTGACCGAGCTCTCATCCGGAGGGGAGCCGGGAGTTCGGTCAGCCGTCACACCCGGGGCACGGGCCCACCCAAGGCCCCGCCAACGCCAGGCCCGGGCCCCGAAGAAGCGGCGGGGGGGGGTCCCCCCCCTTTGGACACCCCCCCCCACCCCCCCCGGAGGGGCATTCCCCTCCCCGAGGGACACCCCCCCAACCCCAGACCCCCCCCCACTATCCCCCC
>NZ_JBVIXA010000022.1:17229-72133 GCF_055594065.1 Streptomyces sp. NPDC040610
GGGGGTGTGGAAAGTCGCCAAATGGGGGAAAGGGACCACCAGAACCCCCCAAAAACGCAAGGACGGGGCCAGAAGGGGGGGGGGGGGGGGCCAACGGGGGGGGGAACCACCCCGCCGAACCGTTCAGGAGGGCACGTCCCCGTACGGGACGGCCGCCGCCCGGCCTCAGATCACCGCCCGGATCTCCCCCACCTCACGCCCCGCCCCGAGCAGCGGCGCCCTGCCGATCCGGTCCAGGATCGGGGCGTCGGTGCCGAGCAGGCGCAGGGCGCGGGCCAGGACCGGGCCGAGTACCCGCGTCGAGCCGTCGTCGATCTTGAAGGCGAGGGCCCGGCCGTCGGGAAGCGCGACCGCCTGGACGGCCTCGGCGCCCATCTTCGACAGCGCGCCGGGCACCTCCCGCATCAGCCAGGTGTCGGGGCGCCGGGTACCGGCGACGTACTCGGGGTGGGCCCGCATGGCGTCGGCGACCCGGCGCTCGGGGCTGCCCTCGGGGGCGAGGACGAAGTGCCGGTAGGCGCGGGCGAGGCCGGTCAGGGAGATGGCCATCAGGGGCGCGCCGCAGCCGTCCGTGCCGACGGCGGCGACGGGCTCGCCCGCGGCCGCCTCGATGCCGTCGTGGATCAGGCGCTGGAGGGGGTGCCCGGGGTCGAGATAGCTCTCCTTGGGCCAGCCGTTTAGGGCGCAGACGGCGAGCATCGCGGCGTGCTTGCCGGAGCAGTTCATCGTGACCCGGTCGCGGACGGCTCCCGAGGCCAGATAGGTCTCGGCCTCCTCGGGGTCGAGCGGCAGATCGGCGGGGCACTGCAGCTCGGCGGGGGTCAGCCCGTGCTCGGCCAGCATCTTCAGCACGAGATCCCGGTGGAACGTTTCTCCGGAGTGGCTGGCGGCGGCCAGGGCCAGGCGCTCGCCGGACAGGTCGAGACCGGCCCGCAGCACCGCCGCCGCCTGCATCGGCTTGTTGGTGGAGCGCGGGAAGACGGGGGCCGTCACATCGCCGAGCGCGAGCTGCACATCGCCGTCGGCCCCGAGCAGCACGAGGCTGCCGCGGTGGTGGCCCTCGACGAAGCCCGACCGGACGACCTCGGCGAGGACCGGGGGTATGACGGGGGAACTGGTGACGGCGGACGGCGGCGTCGTCTTCGGCATCTTCGGCCTTCCGGGTGCGGGCGGTGCGACGGACCGCCCACGGGAACGCCGGACCCGAGGATCACGGCGGCCGTACCGGACACGGCGTCCACCACGATCACGGGATCTCGGCGGGCGCCGCGCGCGGACGTCCACCGGGATCACGGCCGACGGCGGCCACCGGGTCCTGCGGGGTCACCGGGCCCGGCGGGGCGGCGGCGCCCACCGGGGCCGGCAGGTCACGCGAGCAGGTCGTCTACTTGTGCTTCTCCTTCACGGTACCTGCGGGCGATCTCCGCACTGCAATCGTCCGTCGTCCGCTGCATCTCCTGACGCCGCCGGGAAACCTGCTGTTCATAACGGACGAGACGGCCCATCGCCGCGTGCAGCTCCTCGTCCGTGCGGGCCACCAGGTCGGACAGCTCCACGTCGGCGAGCATCTCGGCGGCCAGGCGCCGGTACTCCTCGCTGTGCGGGGTGCCGAGCGTCACATGGCGGGCCGACGAGCGGTGCCGGGCCGGGCCGTCCGTGAGGATCTCCGGGAGCCGGTCCACGACCAGCGGCGACTCCGCCCCGGCGGCGGCCTCCGGACCCCGGCCCACCGCGCGCGGGACCCTGCGGCGCGCCGTCTCCGCCCGCAGGATGTCGATACGGCCCTGCAGCAGCCGTCGTACGTAGCTCAGATCCGCCTCGTCCTGCTGTGTGGAGCGGCGCAGCTCGCGCAGCTCCGGCAGGCGCAGGGCGGTCAGGTCGTGCGCGGGCACGTCGGGCAGGACGGGGCTGTCGGTGCGCTGGACCGGGGGGCGCGGGACGTGGGTGCCGCCGATGCCCGCCGCACCGCCCGCGCCGCCCGCCTCGGCGGCCCCGGCCATGCCCACCATCCCCGCTGCTCCCACTGCCCCTGGTGCCCCTGCTGCCCCCACTGTCCCGCCCATGCCCGCTGTCCCGCCCATCCCTGCCGTCCCGCCCGGGTGTCTCGCCCCCGACGGCCATGACGCCCCGGGCGACCATGGCGTGCTGGGCATACTGGGCGTACTGGGTGTGCTCATGTGGCTCTACCGTCCCCTCAGCCGGCGCGGTACACCGCGTGTGAGCATCGTGCCACCCCGAGTGGTCGCTCTGTGCGTGAGTGCCCCCAATCGGCCCCGGATGGGGGGTTCTGGACCGGCGCGCGGACGGCGCGTGCGCGCAGGGCATGATGGGCGCCATGCGTGCGGTGGTGCAGAGGGTGGACGGCGCGAGTGTCGTCGTGGACGGGGAGACGGTCGGGGAGATCGTCGGTGAAGGGCTGTGCGTGCTGGTCGGTGTCACGCACTCCGACACGAAGGAGAAGGCCGGGCAGCTCGCCCGCAAGCTGTGGTCCCTGCGGATCCTCGCGGACGAGAAGTCCTGCTCGGACGTCGGCGCGCCGCTCCTCGTGATCAGCCAGTTCACCCTCTACGGCGACGCGCGCAAGGGCCGCCGCCCCACCTGGAACGCGGCCGCCCCCGGCGATGTGGCCGAGCCGCTCGTCGACGAAGTGGTCTCGCGGCTCCGCGCCCTCGGCGCCACGGTGTCCACGGGCCGCTTCGGAGCCCACATGCGCGTGGGCCTCACGAACGACGGCCCCTTCACCGTCCTCCTGGACATCTGACCCGCTCCACCGTGCCGCCGGGGCGCCCGGGACCCGAGGTCAGGGTTCGACCACCGTTTCCTGGGCGGCGGCCGTCGTGCCGGCCAGGAGTTCCGCGTCGACGGGGACGTTGCGCTTGATGAGGGCGAGGGCGATGGGCCCGAGCTCGTGGTGGCGTACGGACGTGGTGATGAAGCCGAGCTTGCGGCCCTCGGGGCCGTCCGCGGCGAGGTGGAGGGGCGTGCCGTGCACCGGCAGGTGCACCTCGCTGCCGTCGAGGTGGAGGAAGACGAGGCGCCGCGGCGGCTTGCCGAGGTTCTGGACGCGGGCGACGGTCTCCTGCCCGCGGTAGCACCCCTTCTGGAGGTGGACGGCGCTGCCGATCCAGCCCAGCTCGTGCGGAATGGTCCGGTGGTCGGTCTCGAAGGCGAGCCGCGGCCGGTGGTGCTCGACGCGGAGCGCCTCGTAGGCGAGGAGCCCGGCGACGGGTCCGTGCGCCTCGGCGTAGGAGGAGAGGTCCGCGCGCGGCAGGAAGACGTCCCGGCCGTGCGGCGTCTCGCGGACGGCGGCGCCCTCGGGGACGGCCGCGATGGACCCGGCGGGCAGGTGCACCACGGCGATGTCGGCGGTGCGGTCGGCGACCTCGACGCGGTAGAAGAACTTCATGCTCTCCAGGTACGCGATGAGCGCGTCCTGCGTGCCGGGCTCGACGTGCGCCCACATCGTCTCGCCGTCGTCGACGAGGTAGAGGGCGTGCTCGATGTGCCCGTTGGCGGAGAGGATCAGCGCTTCGGTGGCACGGCCCGCCGGGAGGTCGCTGACGTGCTGGGTGAGCAGCAGGTGCAGCCAGCTCAGCCGGTCGGCACCGGTGACGGTGACGACGCCGCGGTGGGAGAGGTCGACGAGTCCGGTGCCGTCGGCGAGGGCACGCTGCTCGCGGAACAGGTCGCCGTAGTGGGCGGCGACACCTTCGTCCACGCCCTCGGCGGGGACGGCGCCGGGCAGCGAAAGCAGGGGGCTCTTCATGTTCACAAAGACTACGACCCGAGGACCGGGGAGCTTATTCCGCGGCTGCCCGGTCGGCCGGTTCCCGATCACCGGAGTCCGCGGCGGCGGCCGCGGCGCACTTCTCGCAGCGCCCGAAGATCGCGAAGTGCTTCATGTCCGTGTCGAACCCGAACATCCCCCGCAGCTTCGCGGTGAACTCGGCGGCCACGTCCAGGTCGGCCTCGATGACGTGCGTACAGTCCCGGCACACCAGGTGGATGTGGTGGTGGCGGTCCGCGAGGTGGTACGTGGGGGCGCCGTGGCCGAGGTGGGCGTGGCTGACCAGGCCCAGCTCCTCCAGGAGCTCCAGGGTGCGGTAGACGGTGGAGATGTTGACCCCCGACGCCGTCTTGCGGACCTCGGAGAGGATGTCGTCGGGGGTCGCGTGCTCCAGTGTGTCCACGGCTTCGAGCACGAGCTGGCGCTGCGGCGTCAGGCGGTATCCGCGCTGCCGCAGGTCGCTCTTCCAGTCGGAGTCGGTGCTGACCACACCGTGAAGTCTAGGCCTACTTGAAGAAAGCGATGCCGTCGTCGGGCAGGTCGCCCAGGTTGCGCGCCATCTCGGCGACGTCCTCGGGCGAGACGACCTTCTTGAGCTGCGCGGACATGTACGGCCGCAGCGGCACCTCGGGGGTCTGCTTCTCGCCGACCCACATCAGGTCGCCCTTCACATAGCCGTAAAGCCGCTTGCCGCCGCTGTACGGGCCGGAGGCGGCGGTGCGGGCGACGGCGTCGGTGGCCAGGTCGATCTGCGGCTTCTGGTCGGCCAGCTCGCCGTACCAGACCTCGACGACGCCGTCCTGGCGGACCATGACGGTCTCGACCTTGCGCTGCTCGTCGATGCGCCAGAAGCCCGACTCGGACTCCAGCGGCTCGACCTTGTTGCCTTCGGCGTCGAGCACCCAGGTGTGCGACTGGTACTCCAGGAAGTCCCGCCCGTCGTGCGAGAAGGAGACTTCCTGGCCGAAATTCGCCTTGGCGGAGCCGGGGAAGTCGGTGACGCCCGCGCCGGCCCAGTTGCCCAGGAGCCAGGCGAGGGGGACGAGGTCGCGGTGCAGGTCGGACGGGATCTCGATCATGGGGTGCTCAGGAGTCTCTCGGTGGGGGGGTGCGGTCAGCGCTGGCCCTGGTACAGCTTCTTCACGGTCAGACCCGCGAAGGCGAGGACGCCGACGCAGACCAGGACAAGGAGAGCGGAGAAGAAGGCCTCAAGCACGGAAGCTCCTTGGTGAGCGGTATGTAGGGCGGTACAGAGCCGCATCCCACTCTAGCCGTGCGCGCCCTGCCCCTCTCTGCGAGGTCGGCCGTACGCTGGACGTATGTACGCGCGAAGGCGCCATGTGTACTTCGCCATGATGGGCACGTGCCTGGCCCTGTTCGTCCTGGCCTGGGGTGTTGTGCGGCTGTGGTCGATTCCGGTCGCCGTCGGGATGTGCGTCGTGGCGATGGTGATCCCCCCGGTGGCCGCCATGGTGGCGAACCGGCGCGGTCCCGAGGACCGCTGGTGGGACGACCCCTCGGGGGACCCGAAGTCCGACGAGTGGTGGGACGAGCTCGACGGCAAGCGCCGCCGCTAGCACGACCGAGGGCCGCACCCCGTGGCGTCCAACCCCTGGGTGCGGCCCCTCGGCCCGCTTGCTCAGACAGCGATCGCGACCTCCGCGAGGCCGCCCGTCTGCGCGACGACCGTGCGGTCCGCCGAGCCGCCGGGCACCAGGGCCCGTACGGTCCACGTGCCCTCGGCCGCGTAGAAGCGGAACTGTCCCGTGGCGGAGGTGGGCACCTCCGCGGTGAACTCGCCGGTCGAGTCCAGCAGGCGGACGTAACCGGTGACGGGCTCGCCGTCGCGGGTCACCTGGCCCTGGATGGTGGTCTCACCGGGCTTGATCGTCGAGGCGTCAGGGCCGCCGGCCTTGGCTCCACACATGGGTACTCCTGGGGATGAGGGAAGGTCGGGGCTTACTTGTTGGCGCCGAGCTCGATCGGCACGCCCACGAGGGAGCCGTACTCGGTCCAGGAGCCGTCGTAGTTCTTGACGTTCTCCTGGCCGAGCAGCTCGTGCAGGACGAACCAGGTCAGGGCGGAGCGCTCGCCGATGCGGCAGTACGCGATGGTGTCCTTCGCGAGGTCGACCTGCTCGTCCTCGTAGAGGGCCTTCAGCTCGTCGTCGGACTTGAAGGTGCCGTCGTCGTTGGCGTTCTTCGACCACGGGATGTTGCGGGCGCTCGGCACGTGGCCGGGGCGCTGCGACTGCTCCTGCGGGAGGTGGGCCGGGGCGAGCAGCTTGCCGGAGAACTCGTCGGGCGAGCGGACATCGACGAGGTTCTTCGAGCCGATCGCGGCGACGACGTCGTCACGGAAGGCGCGGATCGAGGTGTCCTGGGCCTTGGCCCGGTACGACGTGGCGGCGCGCTGCGGCACCTGCGCTCCGTCGACCAGGTCGCGGGAGTCCAGCTCCCACTTCTTGCGGCCGCCGTCGAGGAGCTTCACGTCCTGGTGGCCGTAGAGCTTGAAGTACCAGAAGGCGTAGGAGGCGAACCAGTTGTTGTTGCCGCCGTAGAGGACGACGGTGGAGTCGTTCGCGATGCCCTTGGCGGAGAGCAGCTTCTCGAAGCCCTCCTGGTCGATGAAGTCGCGGCGGACCGGGTCCTGGAGGTCCTTGGTCCAGTCGATCCGGATCGCGTTCTTGATGTGGTTCTTGTCGTACGCCGAGGTGTCCTCGTCCACCTCGACGATCACGACCTTCGGGTCGTCGATGTGGGCCTCGACCCAGTCGGCGTCTACCAGGACGTCGCTGCGGCTCATGCTGTTCTCCTCCGGGGCAGTTCGGGGCAGTTGCGGCGGGGATGACACGGGTTGCGCGGGGAAGTGCGCGTATGGGTACGCGGGGAGGCGCCGGTCATACGGCACGGGTGGCGCTGGTGACCGTGAGGGGGTCAACAGGCCCGGGGAACACCGGAGTTCAGGGTCCGGTTCAGAGAGTGCGACAGAGCATGGCGGCGACGCGGCACAGGTCCACTGCCCGCCGCTTCGTGAGGTCCGCCTGTCGGTGCATGCGTCCGATCGTAGGGACGCAGGGGTGGCCGTGTCACCGGCGTGTCGGATACTGAGACGTTTTCGTCCAGGATGTGGTCAGGTGAATACTTTCCGGCCGGTCGCCGGGGTCCGCCGGGCCCCGGACGCACCGAGGGCGCCCGCCCACCATCTGAGGGACGGACGCCCGCGTCTCGTACTACGGACAACTACCGGGGCGGCGGCTCAGGACACCAGGTCCACGTTCTCGCCCTTCACGGCCACGTCCACGCCGTCGGGGGCCGCCTGCACGGTGTCGAGCTTGATGCCGCCCGGCAGGTCGGTGACCTTCTCCTCGAAGTCGGTGATGTCACGGGCGATGCCCTCGGGCAGCGGGATCTTCACGCCGAGCACTTCGAGACTGTCCGGGATCGTGTCGGCGTGCACCTTGATCGTGTCGCCCTCGACGCTCAGGGAGCTGAGCACGTGCACGGGCTTGGGGAGCTTCGTGCCGCCCTTGCTGACCTCGACCTCGACCTTGACCTTGCCGTCGCCGCCGTCGGAGAGGCCGACGACCTCGCCGGTGGCGCCGAGCGGCAGCTTCACCGGCTCGGCCTTGGCGGCCTTCAGGAGCTCGTCGTAGGAGATCCGGGCGACGCCCGCGGCGGAGTCGGCGGTGGCGGAGCTGTAGTCGCTGGAGAAGTCGAGGCCGTGCGCGGTGGCGTTGAGGTTCGCGATGCGGATCGTGTCGCCGTCGGACTTGGCGTCGTAGTCCTTGATGCCGATCTCGACGTCGTCGAGCTTGCCGCCGAGGGCCTGGGTGAGGAACGGGAAGCCCTTGATGGACACGTCGGGCGTGCTGCTCAGGCCCTCCTGGGCCTTGATCTTCTCCGCCGCCTCGCTCTCCGCGAAGGACACCGCGAACCGGTCGGCGGCGACGAAGAGGCCCCCGAGGACCACCACGACGATCAGAAGAATGCGTATCGCGCGCTTGCTCATGCCTGCTGTTCCCCGTCCCCCGCCTCGGCTGTTCCGTTGCCGCGAGCCTAAAGGACGGATCCCCGGCCGCTGTGCCCGGCCGGGGACCTGTCGATCGACTGTGACGCTGCGGGCAGCTCCCGCACGGACTCAGCCGAGGGCGCGCCCCAGCAGGTACACGGCGGGCGCGGCGGCCGCGAGCGGCAGGGCGACACCGGCCGTGAAGTGCACGAACCGCGACGGGTAGTCGTAGGAGGCGACCCGGTGCCCGATCACGGCGCAGACGCCCGCGGCGAGCCCGAGCAGGGCGCCCTCGCTGCCGCCCGCGCCGGAGGCGCCGTCGAACAGGGTGGTGGCCCCGCCGACCGCGATGCCCGCTCCGGCCGCCGCGAGCAGCGCCACGACCACCGACGCGGGCGTCGGCAGCGGCAGCGCGCGGGCCAGCACGGCCGCGGCGACGGCGACCCCGCCGACGGTCGCGGCGTCGTCCACGGCGGCCAGGTGCCCGGCCGCGATGATCGCGAGCGCGCTGGAGGCGAGGGTGGCCATGAGCCCGGCCATCCGCTCGTCGGCACCGGCGCGGCTGCGCAGCTGCAGCACCAGGACGAGCAGCACCCACACGCCGAGGGTGCCGAGGATCGCGGCCGGGGCGTTGCCCTCGCCGGTGGCGAGCAGCGCGACGTCGGCGGCGACACCGCCGAGGAACGCGAGCGCGATGCCCTGCCGGGCGGGCCACATCCCGTTCAGCCGGAACCATCCGGCGGCCGTCACACCCTGCAGGATCACCAGCGGTACGAGCAGCCCGTACTGCCCCGCCGCGGCGCCCCCGGCGAGCAGCAGCCCGAGCAGCGCCGTGAGCAGCGCGGGCTGCATCCCCGGCTCTATGATCGGCGACCGCCCTTCGGCCCTGGCCCGCTGGGCGTCGGTGATGCGGGGGTTGCCGGTGACGGTGGCGGGGCCGTACCCGGCGGCGTCGGGGCCGGCTTCGGGCTCGTCCACGGGGGCGTGCCCGGCCGCGGGCACAGCCCCGGTGCCGGGCTCCTGCTGGTGCGACCCCGGGTAGTCCGGCCCGGGCGCCTGCGCCTGGTACGCATGCGGCGGCTCCGCGTAGGCCTGCGGCGGCAGGTACGCGGTCTCGGTCACGTCGACGGCGGGCAGCGGGGCCGACACCTGGGTCTCCCAGGTCTGCCCCTCCCACTGCTGCGTGGCGTACTGCTGCTGCGCGTAGGGCTCCTGATACCCCCACTCGCCCTGCCCCTGCGGATACCCCTGCTGGGCGGCGGGCGCCTGCGGGTACTGCCCGTACTGCGGGTCGTACGGCTGCTGGCCCTGGTACTGCTGGGGCTGGGCCTGCGGGTGCGGCTGCTGTGGGTACTGCTGATAAGGGTCGTACGGTTCGTTGCTCATCGCGTACGGGTCATCCTCCTGCGAACGGCGGGAGCACCTCGACCGTGCCGCCCTCGGCAAGCCGTACCGTCTCATGGGCGCGGGTACCGACGGGGTCGCCGTCGATGAGGAACGAGCAGCGCCGCAGCACGCGGTCGAGTTCTCCGGGGTGTCGCGCACGGGCCGCGCTGAGCGCCTCGGCCAGCGTGGCCTCGGCGTACGGCTCCTCGGCGATCCCCGCGGCGGCCTTGGCGGCGGCCCAGTACCGAATCGTCCCGGATGCCATGCCCCCTCCTTTCGCTCAAGTCACTCGGCGGTTGCCGACGTCCATGATGCCGTGGCCCAGGCGCCGATCCGCCCAAGGAGTTCGTCGTCCGCCGCGTGCTCCGCGTGCCCCATGCCGGGTTCCAGCCACAGCTCGGCCGCCCCGCCCGCGGCGGCGGCCAGCATCCGGGGGTGGTCGACGGGGAAGTACGGGTCCTGGTCGCCGTGCACGATCAGGAGCGGGGTCGGGGCGATGAGCGGCACGGACTCCGTCGGCGAGGGCGGGACGGGGTCCCACTCGTGCGGGTGGATCCGGGTGCGCAGACCGAGCCGCCCGACGAGCCGCCCCGCCCGCCGCGTCACCACCCAGTGCAGCCGCCGCATCGGCGCCGTACCCCGGTAGAACCACCGGGCCGGTGCGCTGACCGACACGACCGCGTCGACGCGCGCTTCCGTGCGCCCCCCGTGCAGCGCGGCGTGCCGCAGCACCACGGAGCCGCCCATGGAGAAACCGACCGTGACCACGCGCGTGTGCCCGAGCGAGCGCGCCCACGCCACGGCCGCCGCGAGGTCGAGCACCTCGCGGTCGCCGACCGTGGAGCGCCCACCGGACCCGCCGTGCCCCCGGAACGAGAACGTGATCACGGCCGCACGCTGCGCGAACACCCTCGCGGCCCGGCGCACGTGCGGCCGCCCGAGATCCCCCGAGAAGCCGTGCGCGAGCACGATCGCGGGCCCGCCGACCGGCCCGGGACCGGGGTCGTACGCGGCTTCGATGCGCACCCCGTCCGCGGTAAGAAGCGTGGAACGCGACGTGGCGCGCGGTTGAACGCGAGTGATCGGCCGCACAGAAGATCGCGCCGATTGACCTGCCGGACCGGAACTCATGTGGGCTATTCTGCTGCGCAGAGGATCCGGGCAGCGCAGCCCCCGGGTCCTTTCGTGCTTTCCGGCGGACTCGCGCACGAGGCTCACCAAGGCCCCGTAAACGAAGCCTCAAGAACGGCGCGCACGGCCGCTTCCCAGGGCGCGGGAGGTGTATCAACCGTACGAAGCAGTGTCATACGAGAGCCATACGTACGAAGCAGTGCCATACGTCCTCGCAGGGACCGAGGAGGAACCGACGTAATGGGCGAGCGAAACGTGCACGACAGTCAGAAGAACCGGCGGACGACCCAGGCAGGTGGGCCGCGATGAGTTCTCTGCTGCTCCTGACCAACGCCCTCCAGCCGTCGACGGAGGTGCTTCCCGCCCTCGGCCTGCTCCTTCACCAGGTGCGGGTCGCCCCCGCCGAGGGCCCGGCGCTCGTCGACACCCCCGGTGCCGACGTCATCCTGATCGACGGGCGGCGCGACCTGCCCCAGGTCCGCAGCCTCTGCCAGCTCCTGCGCTCCACCGGACCCGGCTGTCCGCTGATCCTCGTCGTCACCGAGGGCGGCCTCGCCGCCGTCACCGCGGACTGGGGCATCGACGACGTGCTCCTGGACACGGCGGGCCCCGCCGAGGTCGAGGCGCGCCTGCGCCTGGCCATGGGCCGCCAGCAGATCACCGCCGACGACTCCCCCATGGAGATCAGGGGCGGCGACCTGTCCGTGGACGAGGCGACGTACAGCGCGAAGCTGAAGGGCCGGGTCCTCGACCTGACCTTCAAGGAGTTCGAGCTGATCAAGTACCTCGCGCAGCACCCGGGCCGGGTCTTCACCCGCGCCCAGCTGCTTCAGGAGGTCTGGGGCTACGACTACTTCGGCGGTACGCGGACGGTCGACGTGCACGTACGCCGGCTGCGGGCCAAGCTCGGCGTCGAGCACGAGTCGCTGATCGGCACCGTGCGCAACGTCGGCTACCGCTTCGTCGTCCCCGAGAAGCCCGAGCGGTCCGAGAAGGCGGCGCGGGACAGCGCGGAGAAGGCCGAGCGGACGGCGCGCACGGGCGACTCCGACGGCGCCGGGGCGGGCGCCGCGAAGCCCGCCGCGGGGCGGGCGCCGCAGGCAGCCGCCGAACGGGCGAAGGAAGCCGTCGCACGCCCTGCTCAGGGTTGAGTCCATCCGCGTAGACTGCGCGCGTGGCCAAGGTGACGCGGGACGATGTGGCGCGACTGGCGGGTACTTCGACCGCGGTCGTGAGCTACGTCATCAACAACGGACCCCGGCCGGTCGCCCCGGCCACGCGCGAGCGCGTACTCGCCGCGATCAAGGAGCTGGGCTACCGCCCGGACCGGGTCGCCCAGGCCATGGCGTCCCGGCGCACGGACCTCATAGGCATGATCGTGCCGGACGCGCGGCAGCCGTTCTTCGCGGAGATGACCCACGCCGTCGAGCAGGCCGCGTCCGAGCGCGGAAAAATGGTGCTCGTCGGCAACTCCGACTACGTCGAAGAACGTGAGACGCACTATCTGCGCGCCTTCCTCGGCATGCGGGTCTCCGGACTGATCCTCGTCAGCCACGGCCTGACCGACCAGGCCGCCGCCGAGATCGACGCCTGGGACGCGCGCGTGGTGCTCCTGCACGAGCGGCCCGAGGCCATCGACGACGTCGCCGTCGTCACGGACGACGTGGGCGGCGCCCAGCTCGCCACCCGGCACCTGCTCGAACACGGGCACGCGTACGTGGCCTGCGTCGGCGGCACCGCCGAGACCCCGACCGTCGGCGACCCCGTCTCCGACCACGTCGAGGGCTGGCGGCGCGCCATGCGCGAGGCCGGTCTCCCGGTCGAGGGCCGCCTCTTCGAGGCCCCCTACAACCGCTACGACGCCTACCAGCTCGCCCTCGGCTTCCTCTCCCGCCCCGACCGCCCCACCGCGATCTTCTGCTCCACGGACGACCAGGCCATCGGCATCCTGCGGGCCGCCCGCGAGCTGCGCATCGACGTGCCCGGCGAGCTGGCCGTCGCCGGATTCGACGACGTCAAGGAGGCCGGGCTCACCGACCCGCCCCTCACCACCGTCGCCTCCGACCGCCCGGCGATGGCCCGCGCGGCGGTCGACCTGGTCCTCGACGACGGGCTGCGGGTGGCCGGGTCGCGGCGGGAGCGGCTGAAGGTGTTTCCTTCGCGGCTTGTGGTGCGGCAGTCGTGCGGGTGTGAGGCTGCGGCCGGGGCTTAGCTGCGGCTGGTCCCTGAGGGGGCGCGCGGCGGTTTCGCAGGGGTACGCACGGCGATTTCGTGGGCGTGCGCGGCGTCTTCGTGGCGTGGGTGCGGCTTCTTTATATCGGGCAAACGCGGTTCTGTCGGGGTTCTCAGGGCGTCCTCAGAGGGCTCTCATGTGGTGGGAACACGATCGGAGACATGACAGAACCCTTCCGCCAGAGCGATGAGAACCCGTCCGGCCCGCACCCGCAGGCCCCCTCGGCCCCGCACGCCTCAGCGGCCCCGCAGCAGCCCGGCTATCCGCCGCTGCCCGGCTTCGAGCCCACCCCGGCCGGGCCCGCCCACTCCGGCCGTCGGCGGGCCCGCGGCCCCGTCGCCCTCCTCGCCGCCGTCGCCCTCGCCGCCGCGGCCGTCGGTGGTGGTACCGCGTACGCCTTCCAGACGCTGACCGGTGACGACAGCGGCAGCGGGGGTGCGCGGAACATCAACGGGACCAGCGTCTCCGCCGGCAGCAAGGGCACCGTCGCCGGGGTCGCCGCCGCCGTCTCCCCCAGCATCGTCGAGATCAACGCCACCACCGGGTCCGGCAAGTCCACCGGGTCCGGCGTGATCATCACCTCCGGCGGCGAGATCGTCACCAACAACCACGTCATCTCCGGCGCCACCGACATCACCGTCCGGACCAGCGACGGCAAGACCTACAAGGCCAGGACCGTCGGCACCGACAGCAAGAAGGACCTCGCGCTGATCAAGCTGGAGGGGGCGTCCGGGCTGAAGGCCGCGAACCTCGGTGACTCCGACGACGTACAGGTCGGGCAGGAAGTCGTCGCCATCGGCTCGCCCGAGGGGCTGACCGGGACCGTCACCAGCGGCATCGTCTCCGCGCTCGACCGGGACGTGACCGTCTCCGCCGATCCCGGGCGGGGGCAGGGGCAGGGCCAGGGGCCCGGGGAGGGGTGGCCGTTCGAGTTCGGTGGGGAGCAGTTCAACGGGGACACGGGGTCTTCGAAGACGACGTACAAGGCGTTGCAGACCGACGCGTCGCTCAACCCCGGGAACTCCGGGGGTGCGCTCATCGACATGGACGGGAACATCGTCGGGATCAACTCGGCCATGTACTCGGCGGGTTCCGGGTCGGGGGCCGGTGGGGGGTCCGAGTCGGGGAGCGTGGGGCTTGGATTCGCCATCCCCATCAACACGGTCAAGGCCGACCTGGGGAAGCTGCGGGCCGGGGCGGACGGGTGAGCCCTGGCGGGGCTTTCCCCAATCCCGCCCCTTCCCGAAACCGGGGCTCCGCCCCGGACCCCGTATCGGCGCTCCGCGCCTCGTCCTCAAACGCCGGACGGGCTAAAACTTTGCCGGGGCGGGCTGGAAGCCGGCTGCGCCGGCGAGATTTTCAGCCCCTCCGGCGTTTGAGGAGCGGGGTCTGGGGCGGAGCCCCAGGATCGGGAAGGGGCGGGGTTGGGGAATGCCCCGCAGGGCCCACCCCCACCCCCATGCGACGCTGATACCGACCCCGTCCACACCCACGAGAAGGCCGACCCCCCCATGACCCCCGCCGAAGGCGATTCGCACCCCCAGCAGCGCATCCTGATCGTGGACGACGAGCCGGCCGTGCGCGAGGCCCTGCAGCGCAGCCTCGCGTTCGAGGGCTACGGCACGGAGGTCGCCGTGGACGGCGCCGACGCGCTGGAGAAGGCCGCGGCCTACCGCCCCGACCTGGTCGTACTGGACATCCAGATGCCCCGGATGGACGGCCTGACGGCCGCGCGCAGGCTGCGGTCGGCCGGTTCGACGACACCGATCCTGATGCTGACCGCGCGGGACACGGTCGGCGACCGGGTGACGGGCCTGGACGCGGGGGCGGACGACTACCTGGTCAAGCCGTTCGAGCTGGACGAGCTGTTCGCGCGGATCCGCGCCCTGCTGCGCCGCAGCACCTACGCGACGGCGTCGGACCGGACCGCGGCGGAGGACGAGGGCCTGACCTTCGCCGACCTCCGCATGGACCTGGCGACCCGCGAGGTCACGCGCGGCTCGCGCACGGTGGAGCTGACCCGTACGGAGTTCACGCTCCTGGAGATGTTCCTGGCACACCCCCGCCAGGTCCTGACGCGCGAGCAGATCCTGAAGGCGGTGTGGGGCTTCGACTTCGAGCCGTCCTCCAACTCCCTCGATGTGTACGTGATGTATCTGCGGCGGAAGACGGAGGCGGGCGGCGAGCCGCGTCTCGTGCACACGGTGCGGGGCGTGGGGTACGTGCTGCGCGCCGACGCCTCGGGATCCGGCGGCGGCGTGTGAACCGGTTCGTCCGCCGCTTCCGCGCACTCCCGCTGCGCTCCCGGCTCGCCCTGCTCGTCGCGACGGCGGTCGCGGTGGCGGTCGCGGCGGCCGCGGTGGCGTGCTGGTTCGTCGTACGGAACGTGCTGGTCAGCTCGTTGGACGACGCGCTGCGGAGCAATCGCCCGCTGGACTCCGACGTCATCCAGCAGGTCAACACCAGGAGCGGGGAGTGTCTGCGCACCTTCCCGAACAACCCGGACCTGTACAAGCAGACCATCCAGGTCGTCGCCTCGGACGGCACCAGCTGCGTCATCATGGGGCGGCAGCGGATCGACATCAGCGGGTCCGACATCGACGTCGCCCGCCAGGAGTCGCCGCAGACCTACCACGACACCCACGCGGCCAACGGCGTCAAGTACCGGGTCTTCACCTACCCCTTGCAGGGCACGTCCCTCGCCGTCTCCGTGGCCCGCCCCCTCGACGAGGTCAACGACACCCTCAACAACCTCGTCCTCGTCCTCTCCCTCGTCGCCGGTGTGGGCGTCCTCGGCGCGGGCGCCGCCGGGCTCTGGGTGGCCCGCACCGGCCTGCGCCCCGTCGACGAACTCACCGCCGCCGTCGAGCACGTCGCCCGCACCGAGGACCTGAACCTGCGGCTGCCCGCCGACGACGACAGCGACGACGAGATCGCCCGGCTCTCCCGGTCCTTCAACGCGATGACCTCCGCCCTGGCCTCGTCCCGCGACCTCCAGCAGCAGCTCATCGCCGACGCGGGACACGAGCTGCGGACGCCGCTCACCTCGCTGCGCACCAACATCGAACTGCTCGCCCGCAGCGAGGAGACCGGGCGGGCCATCCCGCCCGACGACCGCCGTGCCCTCCTCGCCTCCGTCAAGGCCCAGATGACCGAGCTGGCCGCGCTCATCGGCGACCTCCAGGAGCTGTCCCGTCCCGACGCGGCCCAGGGCGGCGGCAAGGTGCAGGTGGTCGCCCTGCACGAGATCGTGGACGCGGCCCTGGAGCGGGCCCGGCTGCGCGGCCCCGAGCTGACCTTCGAGGCCGACCTCACCCCGTGGTTCGTACGCGCTGAGCCCGCGGCCCTGGAGCGGGCCATCGTGAACGTCCTCGACAACGCGGTGAAGTTCGGCCCCGCGGGCACGGCCATCGAAGTCGGGCTCAAGAGCGGCGAGTTGACGGTACGTGACCACGGGCCCGGCATCCCCGCCGACGAGCTGCCGTACGTCTTCGACCGCTTCTGGCGCTCCCCCACCGCCCGCAGCCTGCCGGGCTCCGGGCTCGGCCTGTCCATCGTGGCGCGGACCGTGCGGCAGGCGGGCGGCGAGGTCGCGCTCGGGCCCGCGGACGGTGGCGGCACGGTGGCCAGGGTGCGGCTGCCGGGGGCGGGGACGCCGCCGCCCGCGGCGCCGTGAGGAGCGGTCCCTCGAAGGGCATCCCCCACTGACGAGACGCTGCGTCTTGCGTTACCGCGAGGCGGGGGCTATGGTGGGCGCATCGCGAAACGAGACGAGACGTCTCGCCTCGCATGATCCACTGTCGCCTGCGAAAGAAGCCCCACTTGTTCCGTGCCCCAGCAGCACCCGCCACCTCCGCCACCCCCCTCTCCCAGCTCACCCTCACCGACGTCACCAAGCGCTACGCCGACCACCTCGTCCTCGATCGCGTCCGGCTCACCGTCCGGCCCGGCGAGAAGGCCGGTGTCATCGGGGACAACGGCTCGGGCAAGTCCACGCTGCTGCGGCTGCTCGCCGGGCGGGAGCGGGCCGACAACGGCACCGTCACCGTCGTCGCCCCGGGCGGCACCGGGCACCTCGCCCAGACCCTTGACCTGCCGGACTCCGCACGCGTCGGCGACGCCGTCGACCTCGCGCTCGCCGAACTGCGGTCCCTGGAGCGCCGCATCCAGGCCGCGGGCGCGGACCTGGACGGCGCCGCCCCGGCCGCGTACGACGCCTACGCCGCGCTCGTCGCCCGCTTCGA
Organism: Streptomyces sp. NPDC040610; assembly: GCF_055594065.1. Classification (NCBI taxonomy): domain Bacteria; kingdom Bacillati; phylum Actinomycetota; class Actinomycetes; order Kitasatosporales; family Streptomycetaceae; genus Streptomyces; species Streptomyces sp. NPDC040610. The sequence goes on from NZ_JBVIXA010000022.1 coordinate 34,022, forward strand.
GGCGCGCGGCGGCTACGGCGCCGACCGGCGCGTCGACATCGCACTGCGGCACCTCGGCGAGCACACCGGCCTCGACCGCTCGCGGCGCCTCGGCACGCTCTCCGGCGGGCAGCGCTCCCGGCTCGCCCTGGCCGCGACCCTCGCCGCCGCCCCCGAACTGCTGCTGCTCGACGAGCCGACCAACGACCTCGACGACGAGGCCGTGGCCTGGCTGGAGGAGCGGCTGCGCGCCCACCGCGGCACCCTCGTCGCCGTCACCCACGACCGGACCTTCCTGGACCGCGTCACCGACACCATCCTGGAGGTCGACCATGTCACCCGATCCGTGCGCCGCTACGGCGACGGGTACGCGGGCTATCTGACCGCCAAGGCCGCCGAACGCGCCCGCCAGGAACGGGAGTACGAGGAGTGGCGCGCCGAGGTGGCCCGCCAGTCCCGGCTCGCCGACTCCGGCATCGGACGCCTCGACGCGATCCCCCGCAAGGCCCCCGCGGCCTTCAGCGGCGCGGGCGCCTTCCGCGCCCGGTCACGGGCGCACGGCGCGATGAGCCGCATCCGCAACGCCCGCGAACGCCTCGGCCGTCTGACGGAGAACCCGGTGTCCGCGCCGCCCCAGCCCCTTCGGTTCGACGCGGGCATCGCGGGGACGGCCGACGGCGCGGTCGAGGTGGCCGACCTGCGGGTGCCGGGGCGGCTCGCCCTGGACTCCCTGCGCGTCCCGGCCGGCGGGCGGCTGCTCGTGACCGGGCCCAACGGCGCGGGCAAGTCCACGCTGCTGCGGGTCCTCGCGGGCGAGGTCGAGCCCGGGCCGGGCGCCAGCGTGCGACGGCCCGCCCGGGTCGGGCTGCTGCGGCAGGTCGCGGCGCCCTTGTCCCCCGCGGAGGACGCACGTTCACTGCTCGCCGCCTTCGGCGAGGACCGGGGCGATGAGCTGCTCGCGCTCGGCCTGTTCCGGGAGGCGGACCTGCGCCGCCCGGTCGGCACCCTGTCCACGGGCCAGCGCCGCCGCCTCGAACTGGCCCGCCTGGTCACACGCCCGTACGACCTGCTCCTCCTGGACGAGCCGACGAACCACGTCTCGCCCGCCCTGGTGGAGGACCTGGAGGCGGCACTCGCGACGTACGAGGGGACGCTGATCGTGGTGACACACGACAGGCGACTCCGGGCGGGTTACCGGGGCCCGACCCTGCACCTTCCGGGCCAACCAGCAGCAACTGTCTAGCCCGTCCGGCATTTGAGGACGAGGCGCGGAGCGCCGATCCGGCGGAGGCCCGTCCCACCCGCACGGGACACCCACCCTCTTTCAGCCCGTCCGGCGTTTGAGGACGAGGCGCGGAGCGCCGATCAGCGGGGGTCCGGGGGCGCAGCCCCCGGGTTCGGGAAGGGGTGGGACTGGGGAATGCCCCGCAGGGCCTACGTCCCGAACCCGATCCCGTAGCCCTCGACCCCCACCCGGATCCCGTCCTTCTCCACCTTCACGCCCTGGAGCCGCATGGCACCCTCCCCCGGCAGCCTCGGCAGTTGGAAGGACAGGGACAGGCGGTCGACGAGGACGGGCCGGGTGAGGTCGTCCAGGCCCTTGAGCAGGGCGGGGTCGAGCCCGAGCCGCTTCAGGAGGGCGGGGTGCCCAGCCGCCACATCGATCAGGTTCAACCGCATCACGTCGTCGACGAACTCCGGCGACCCGGTGACGTCGTTGAGCTTGGCGTCGCTGCGCAGAGCCTTCCGCACGGCGTCGTCCGGCACCCCCAGCCGCCGGGCGATCTCGGGCACCGCGAGCAGGGCCTTGGCCTGGGACGACTCGTCGGCCACGCGGCGGGCGCCCGTGCGGCTGAGGTGCAGCCCCTCGGACTCCCGCGCGCCGGGCCGGTAGGTCGCCATGTCACCGATGTCGAGACGCATCCGGTCGATGTCGGTGGCGACACCGCGCTCGCCGTTGCGCTCGATGCGGGCGTCGGCGCGGACCTTCAGGTCGTGCCCGGCGACGGGCAGGGTGCCGCGGGCGTACACCTTGTCGCGGCCGTGACCGGTGAAGGTGACCTGGGAGGCGCCCAGTTCACGGTTGAGGTCGTCGAAGGAGAGGAGCACCTCGCCGCGCATGCGGCCGATGACGGCGCCGGTCAGGGAGGTGGGGCCGTCGCCCTTCATGGTCACGTCGGTGGCGGTCGCGGAGACCTTCGCGAGGGAGACCCGGTCGGCGGCGACGTCGGGGACGGTCACCTTCACCTCGTCCAGGCGCTGGTCGAAGACCTGGGTGAGGAAGGGGAAGCCCTCGATGTCGACTTCGGGGGCCGCGCTCAGGTCCAGCTGGTCCTTGAGCTTGTCGGCGGCCTCGTGCTCGGCGTAGAGCAGGGCCCAGCGGTCGGCGAGGACCAGGAACGCGGCGGCGACGGCGAGGGCGACGACGGCCTTCGCGGCCAGCGGGAGCCCGGCGAACCGGTTGCGGCGCCGACGGCTGCCGCGCCGGTGGTTGGGCGGCTGCCAGGGAGCGTCGGCGGCGTTCTCGTCGTCGGGGTCCTCCCGGAGGAAGTCCTCCAGGGGGCCGGGCGCGAGGGCGCCGAGCTCTTCGTACGGATTGTGGGGGGATGTCTCTTCGTGCGGTTCGGCGTGGGACGGATCAGAAACGGCCATGCGGTGGGGGGAACGCATCAGATGATCTCACCATACGTTCACACCCCACCCCAAGCTCGTTCGCCGGAGAGCTACTTCACAACGGTAATGCGGTCCGCCTTCGGCGGCGCGATCGGCTTGTCCGCCGAGGAGTTGGCGGCGAAGTAGTCGTTGAGCGCCTTCAGGTCGTCCGCGCCGACCAGCGGCTTGGCGCCCTTGCCGAGTTCGGCGAAGCCGTCGCCGCCGCCCGCGAGGAAGGAGTTCAGGGCGACGCGGTAGGTGGCGTTCACATCGAGCGCCTTGCCGTTCAGCTTCACGGAGTCGGTGACGATCCGGTCGGCGCCGGACTTCGTCATGTCGAGTGTGTACGTGAATCCGTCCGAGACCTGGAGGATCTTCGGCGAGGCCTCGTTCGGGCCGCTGACCTGCTGCCGCAGCGCGGTCAGGAGCTGCGCGCCGGTGAGGTCGACGAGGTTCACGGTGTTGCTGAACGGCTGCACGGTGAACGCCTCGCCGTACGTCACGACCCCGTCGCCCTCACTGCCGCTCGCCTTGTGGACGAGGTCGGAGCGGATGCCGCCCGGGTTCATCAGGGCCAGGCTCGCCTTGGGGTCCAGGGACTTGGCGTGCGCGAGCTGCGCGTCGGAGATCAGGTCGCCGAGCGGGGACTCGGGCGAGGTGGCGCCGCGGCCGGGGATGTCGCCGGAGATGTAGCCGACGGGCTTGCTGGCGATGGGCGCGGCCAGCTTGTCCCAGCGGCGGATGAGGCGCTTCATGTCGCGGGCCTTGCGCTGCGTACGGCTGACGACGTGGTTCGCCGACTTCACGCTGGTGCGGACGATGTCCTTGGTACGGCGGTCGTACGTCAGCGTGGTGTCCGTGTAGAGCTTTCCGTACGAGGACGCCGATGTGACCATGCGCGGCTTGCCGGAGGGGTCCGGGATGGTGCAGACGTACGCCTGGTGGGTGTGGCCGGTCACGAACGCGTCGACCTTGGGCGAGGCGGCCTTGGCGATCGCGGTGATCGGGCCGGAGATGCCGTCGCCCGCGCCCGGGGAGTCACAGTTGTAGTTGTACGCCTGGCTCGCCGGGGAGCCTCCCTCGTGGATGAGCGTGACGATCGACTTCACGCCCTGCTTGTCGAGGATCTTCGCGTACTTGTTGATCGTCTCGACCTCGTCGTGGAACTTCAGGCCCTTGATGCCGTCGGCCGAGACGATGTCCGGGGTGCCCTCCAGGGTCAGCCCGATGAAGCCGATCTTCACGCCCTTGTGCTTCCACACCGAGTAGGGCTTGAGGAGGGGCTTGCCGGTCTTCTCCTTGGTGACGTTCGCCGTGAGGTAGGGGAAGTCGGCGCCCTTGAACTTCTTCGGCTTGCCGTGCTTGTCCTTCTCGTAGCAGCCGTCCTTGGGGTGGCAGCCGCCGTTCTGGATGCGCGCCAGTTCCTGCGCGCCCTCGTCGAACTCGTGGTTGCCGACGCTGGAGACGTCGAGGTCCATCTTGTTCAGGGCCTCGACGGTCGGCTCGTCGTGGAAGAGCCCCGAGAGCAGCGGGCTGCCGCCGATGAGGTCGCCGGCCGCGGCGGTGACGGAGTACGGGTGGCCCTTGCGGGCCGTGCGCAGGGACGTCGCCAGGTACTCGGCGCCGCCCGCGTCGATCTTCTTCTCGGTCCCGTCCGGCTGCTTCTCGGTGACCTGGCCCGAGGAGCCCGCGGGCGCCTGGAGGTTGCCGTGGAAGTCGTTGAAGGACAGCAACTGCACGTCGACCGTGCGCTTCTTGTCCTTGGCCGCTGCGCCGTCCCGCGCGTCCTGCCCCGCGCTCGCGGGCAGGGCGACGGCGAGCGCCCCCACGGTGGCGATGCCCGCCGCGACGGCGAGGACGCGGGTGGCGCGGCGCCTGGGCCTTCGGTGCTTCGGTATGGCGGACACGGGTTCCCCCCGGGGCGTATGGGACGACTTGGGCCGTCGGGCAGCCTATGGTCAACGCGCGTAGCGCAACAGGGCCCTGGTGGTTACAGGGTGGTTGCCATTTGTCTGCGCCGTACCCTCGGACCCATGACTGACGACCAGGCCCCCGCCCCCCTCCGCCAGATCGACACCCTCGACGCGCTCACGGCCGAACAGGCCGAGGCCGTGCTCGGGCTCCTCGTGGAGGCGGCTCGTACGGACGGGCAGCAGGCCGTGTCCGAGCAGGGGCGGCTGCAGTTGCGCGGCGGGACCCGGGAGGGCGTACGGCATCTGCTGCTCACTGTCGGCGGTGAACTCGTCGGCTACGCCCAGCTGGAGGACACCGACCCCGTCGAGGCCCCCGCCGCCGAGCTGGTCGTGCACCCGGCGCACCGCGGGCACGGGCACGGACGGGCGCTCGGCACCGCGCTGCTCGCGGAGTCGGGGCGCCGGCTGCGGGTGTGGGCGCACGGCGGGCACTCCGCGGCGCGCCACCTGGCCCAGGTCCTCGGCCTCACCCTGTTCCGGGAACTGCGGCAGATGCGGCGCCCGTTGGCGGACCTGGACCTGCCGGAGCCGGTGCTTCCGGAGGGTGTCCGCGTACGCGCCTTCGTCCCCGGCGAGGACGACTCCGCGTGGCTCGCGGTGAACGCCGACGCCTTCGCCCACCACCCCGAGCAGGGCTCCCTCACCCAGCGCGACCTCGACGACCGCAAGGCCGAGCCGTGGTTCGACCCGGCCGGGTTCTTCCTGGCCGAGCGCGAGGCGGACGGCGAGCTCGTCGGCTTCCACTGGACGAAGACGCACGCGGCGGAGCGGCTCGGCGAGGTGTACGTCGTCGGGGTGCGCCCCGGCGCGCAGGGCGGCGGGCTCGGCAAGGCGCTCACCACCATCGGCCTGCGGCACCTCGCGGCGGCCGGGCTGCCGACGGCGATGCTGTACGTCGACGCGGACAACAAGGCGGCGGTGAGCGTGTACGAGCGCCTCGGCTTCGTGACGCACGAGACGGACCTGATGTACCGCACGGAGTCGTGAACGGTACACACCACGGACAGCTCGTCGAGTCCGGGATCGCCCTGGCACTCGCGGCGACGGCGGTGTATGCCTGCTTCCGGGCCCTGCGCCGCCGTACACCCTGAGGCGCGCCCTCACGTGCAGACGTCTGGGAGTATCCATGCGAACTCCCAGGCGTCATGTCGGCGTAACCACTGATTCAGACAGCCTTGCGACGCTCAGCCAATGCAGCCCCCCACCGTGCCCGAATCCGCGCCGGACGGAGCGCGCCAGAACGGCAAGGTCCGTCTCGCGCCCGAGTCCCTCGGCGCGCCCGGAGCGGGCAGCGCGCGGAACAATGGGCGCATGAGCGAGCCCACCGCGCAGTCCGAGAGCCAGCACGCCGACGTCCCCGGGGTGCGCCACGCGCAGCCGTCCGTCGGCTCCCTGGCCGCCCACCGGCCGCACACCATCGCGGCCACGGTCTCCGATCTGGACCCCGACATCGACGCCGACCTGGACGGATACGACGAGGACGCCCAGGCGGGGTACGGCGGCGCGGAGCTGCCACAGGGCCGCTTCCTGGACCGGGAGCGCAGCTGGCTCGCCTTCAACGAACGCGTCCTGGAACTCGCCGAGGACCCGAACACCCCGCTCCTTGAGCGGGCGAACTTCCTCGCGATCTTCGCCTCGAACCTGGACGAGTTCTTCATGGTCCGGGTGGCGGGCCTGAAGCGGCGCATCGCGACCGGCGTCGCCACCCGTTCGGCCTCAGGCCTGCAGCCCCGTGAGGTCCTGGAGCTGATCTGGTCCCGCTCCCGCGAACTCATGGCCCGGCACGCCGCCTGCTACCAGGAAGAGGTCGCCCCGGCGCTCGCCGACGAGGGCATCCACGTGGTGCGCTGGAACGAGCTGACCGACAAGGAGCAGTCCCGGCTCTACACCCTCTTCATGCACCGGATCTTCCCGGTCCTCACCCCCCTGGCCGTGGACCCCGCGCACCCCTTCCCGTACATCTCGGGCCTGTCCCTGAACCTCGCCGTGGTGATCGAGAACCCGGTCACGGGACACGAGCACTTCGCGCGCGTCAAGGTCCCGCCGCTCCTGTCCCGCTTCCTTGAGGCGTCCCCGCAGCGCTACGTCCCCATAGAGGACGTCATCGCCGCGCCCAAGCACCTCCAGGAACTGTTCCCGGGCATGAACATCAAGCAGCACCACATGTTCCGCCTCACCAGGAACGAGGACCTGGAGGTCGAGGAGGACGACGCCGAGAACCTCCTCAAGGCCCTGGAGAAGGAGCTGATGCGGCGCCGCTTCGGGCCGCCGGTGCGCCTGGAGGTCGAGGAGTCCATCGACCGCAAGGTGCTCGACCTGCTGATGCGGGAGCTGAAGATCGGCGAGTCCGAGGTGCACCCGCTGCCGGGCCCCCTCGACCTCACCGGCCTCTTCTCCATCGCGGGCCTGGACCGGCCCGAGCTGAAGTACCCGAAGTTCGTCGCGGGCACCCACCGCGACCTCGCCGAGGTCGAGTCGGCGTCCGCGCCCGACATCTTCGCGGCCCTGCGCGGCGACCACGACGTGCTCCTGCACCACCCCTACGACTCGTTCTCCACGTCCGTGCAGGCCTTCCTGGAACAGGCCGCCGCCGACGAGAACGTCCTCGCCATCAAGCAGACGCTGTACCGCACCTCGGGCGACTCCCCGATAGTGGACGCGCTCATCGACGCCGCCGAGTCCGGCAAGCAGGTCCTCGTCCTGGTCGAGCTGAAGGCCCGCTTCGACGAGCAGGCCAACATCAAGTGGGCGCGCAAGCTGGAGGAGGCGGGCTGCCATGTCGTGTACGGCCTGGTCGGCCTGAAGACCCACTGCAAGCTGTCGCTCGTGGTCCGCCAGGAGGGTGACAACCTTGTCCGGTACTCCCACGTGGGCACCGGCAACTACCACCCCAAGACCGCCCGCCTCTACGAGGACCTGGGGCTGCTCACCGCCAACCAGGAAGTCGGCGCGGACCTCTCCGACCTCTTCAACCGCCTGTCCGGCTACTCGCGCCGCGAGACCTACCGGCGCCTGCTCGTCGCCCCCAAGTCCCTGCGCGACGGCCTGATCACCCGCATCAACCGGGAGATCCAGCACCACCGCGCGGGCCGCCCCGCCTACGTCCGCATCAAGGTCAACTCGATCGTGGACGAGGCCGTCATCGACGCGCTGTACCGGGCCTCGCAGGCCGGGGTGACGGTGGACGTGTGGGTGCGCGGGATCTGCGCGGTGCGGCCAGGGGTCGCGGGCCTGTCCGAGAACATACGCGTCCGGTCCGTGCTCGGCCGCTTCCTGGAGCACTCCCGGATCTTCGCCTTCGGCAACGGGGGCGAGCCCGAGGTGTGGATCGGCAGCGCCGACATGATGCACCGCAACCTCGACCGCCGTATCGAGGCCCTGGTCAGGGTGATGGCCCCGGCGCACCGGGCGACCCTGAACCGGCTCCTTGAGACCGGCATGTCGGACACCACGGCCTCGTGGCACCTGGGGGCGGACGGCAACTGGACGCGGCATGCCACGGACCCGGACGGCCAGCCCCTGCGGAACGTACAGGAGATGCTCATAGACGCCCGGAGGCGCCGGCGTGGCACAGCAACACCATGAGATGACGGCGGGCGAGACGCTGTCGGTCTACCTGCAGGACCAGGCGACCGACTTCCTCCGCTCGCTGCGGCTGCACCGCGAGTCCGCCACGGACGCGCAGGGCGCCGAGGAGTCCCTGGAGGCGGCGCGGGCCCTGCGGCGCGCGTCCCGCAGGGTCGGCGCCACGCTGCACACCTTCCGGCCCCTCCTCGACCCGGAGTGGACGGAGTCCCTCCGCCCGGAGCTGGCCTGGCTCTCCGGCACGCTGGCCCGCGAACACGCCTACGCCACGCGCCTGGAACGCCTCCTCACGGCCCTCCACCGCCTCTCGACCCCGCCGCCGCCCCTGCCGGGCCCGTCGGCCCCGGCCTCCCCGGACGCCACGGTCGCTGCGGGCAAACGTTCCGCAGGCCACCTCCCACCCGCCGCCGCAACCGCGGTGGGCAGGCGTTCCGCGGGGCGATTGGGGTCTCCCCTGTTCGAGCGAAGCCGAGAACCTGGGGAAGGGTGGGCACAGGCACAGGCACAGGCCGACGGTGCCGAAACGTCCCGGCCCCGCCAGCCCGGCCTCCCCGCGCAGACCCCGGGATCCGGCCCCGCCAAAAAGCCCACCGGCCCCCTGGCCATAGGCGCAGCCAAGGCCGCCGCGCTCCTGGAGCGCCAGCTCACCCTGGCCCGCACCCGGGCCCACTCCGCCGCGCTCCAGGCCTTCGGCTCCTCCCGCTTCCACGCGGTGGCGGACAACGTGGCCGTACTCGCCAGCGAGGTCCCGCTGCGGGACGCCCCGGACGCCGACCTCAAACCCCTGGCCGCGACGGCCGAACAGCACCTGGCGGAGGCGGTGGCAGCCCTGCCCCTGATCAGGGCGGGCCACCCGTACAACGCGGAGGCCCTGGTCCACGGCCTCGCGGCGGACACCGCGCCGGAGGCCCAGGACGCCCCCTGGCTGAAGGTCCGCTCGCTGCTGCGCCTGCACCGCTACGCCCAGGAGGTCCTCCTCGGCGAGGCGCCCCTGGACCCCCGCCTCCTCCAGGCGGGCCAGGCCCTGGACCTGCACCGCGAGGCCGCGGACGCGGCGGCCGCCGCCGCATCGGCGGCCCGCACCCCCCGCATCGCCCCGGCCACCGCGTACGCCCTCGGCGTGCTGCACGCCGACCAGCGCCACGAGGTAGAGGCGGCGAGGTTCGCCTTCCAGCGGGCCTGGCTCCGCGAGGCGGTCACGGCCCCGTGACGAGGCCGCCGGACCTGATCCGCGCGGCGGGCTGCGTGCTGTGGCGCCGCGCGCCGGTACCGGGCGGCCTCGAGGTCTGCGTGGTGCACCGGCCGAAGTACGACGACTGGTCGCACCCCAAGGGCAAGCTGAAGCCGGGCGAGTCCCCGCTGGAGGGCGCCGTGCGTGAGGTGGGGGAGGAAACCGGCCACCACTGCGTCCCGGGCCTGCCCCTGCCCACGGTCCACTACCGCACCGGCGGCCGCCCGAAGGTGGTCCACTACTGGGCCGCCGAGGCCACCCACGGCCACTTCACGCCGAACCGCGAGGTGGACCGCGTCCGCTGGCTCCCCCCTGCCGAGGCCCGCGCCCGCCTCACCGAGGTCCGCGACCGGGAGCTCCTGGACGCCCTGGTCACCACGCTGCACCCGGTCGACGAGCCCTGACGCAAGGGTGCGGAACAGGCCCGCGCCGGATACCGGTAGTGCCCGGTCGGACGCGTGGAGTCACGACACGCAGGTCGGCGGCACCCCACTCACGGGGTGCCGCCGCCTCGTCGTGCCCCCCGCCGCGTAATACGACCGTGACCTAACCACAAAGTCCTCGTAGGTTCACCGCGCGTTCATTTACGGCCATCGGTCACTTCACCTGATCTGCCTAATTTCGGCCCTACGTGATGCGTGGCGCGATCGCACAGACCGCCCCGGCAACGCGAGCTTTGCCCCACGGCCACCTACGGCCACTCGTACAGACTTCGCACGCCGCCGCCCGGCGGCTCCCGGAAGGAACTCCCGACAGTGAAGCTTCAGCGCATGAACCGGCGGGCCCTCACCCTCGGTGCTCTCGCCGTCTCCGGCGCCCTGGCCCTCACGGCGTGCGGCTCGGACGACGACGGCAGCAGCAACGGCGGCAAGAAGACCACCGCCAACAGCAACATCGACTGCGAGGGTGCCAAGGGCCAGCTGATGGCCTCCGGCTCGTCCGCGCAGAAGGGCGCGATCGACGCCTGGGTGAAGCAGTACCGCGCGGCCTGCAAGGAAGTGCAGCTGCAGTACAAGCCGGACGGCTCCGGCGCCGGCATCACCTCCTTCCTCCAGGGCCAGACCGCCTTCGCGGGCTCCGACTCGGCCCTGAAGCCGGAGGAGATCGCCGAGTCGAAGAAGGTCTGCAAGGGCAGCCAGGCCATCGACCTGCCGATGGTCGGCGGCCCGATCGCGATCAGCTACAACGTCCCCGGCGTCGACAGCCTGGTCCTGGACCCCAAGACCGTCGCCGACATCTTCAACGACAAGATCAAGACCTGGGACGACAAGGCGATCAAGAAGCTCAACCCCGACGCCAAGCTCCCCGGCACCAAGATCCAGGCCTTCCACCGCTCGGACGAGTCCGGCACCACGGACAACTTCACCAAGTACCTGAAGGGCGCCGCGCCCTCCGCCTGGCCGCACGAGCCCGCCAAGGTCTGGGCGGCCAAGGGCGGCCAGTCCGCGAGCGGCTCCTCCGGCGTGGCCCAGCAGGTGAAGCAGACCGAGGGCGCCATCTCCTACATGGAGCTGTCGTACGTCAAGGAGGGCATCAAGACCGTCGACATCAAGACGGGCGCCAAGGAGCCGGTCAAGGCCACCGTCGACAACGCCTCCAAGGCCATCTCCGAGGCCAAGGTCGTCGGCAAGGGCAAGGACCTCGCCATGGAGCTGAACTACAAGCCCACGGCCGAGGGCGCGTACCCGATCATCCTGGTCACGTACGAGATCGTCTGCGAGAAGAACAACAAGAAGGACACCCTCGCCACCACGAAGTCCTTCCTGAACTACATCGCCAGCGAGGACGGCCAGTCCGTCCTCAAGGACGAGGCCTACGCGCCGATGCCGACCGAGATCATCACCAAGGTCCGCGAGACCGTCAAGGGCCTGAGCTGAACCTGAGCGCGGCCCGCCTCCCCGGCGGGCCGCGCCGTCCGGTGCACCGCCGCCTGGAGCCGACCGTACGGCCGGCTCCGCAGACCGGAGAACCCCATGGACATACCCACCGACACGCCTCCCCCGCCCTCGCACGTCGAGGACGCCAAGCCGACGACCACCGAGCAGAAGCGCGCCGCACGCGGTGCCACCCGCCCCGGTGACCGGATCTTCCTCGCGCTCTCCCGAGGCTCCGGCATCACGCTGCTGCTGATCATGGCCGCCGTCGCGGCCTTCCTCGCCTACCGCGCCTCCATCGCGCTCGCGGACAACGAGGGCAACTTCCTCACCACCTTCGAGTGGGACCCCGCGGGCTCCCTGCACGACGGCAAGCCCTACTTCGGCATCGCCGTCCTGGTCTTCGGCACCATCGTGAGCTCGATCATCGCGCTCGCCATCGCCGTGCCCGTGGCCATCGGCATCGCGCTGTTCATCTCGCACTACGCGCCGCGCAGGCTCGCCGCCCCCATCGCCTTCGTGATCGACCTGCTGGCCGCCGTGCCCTCGATCGTGTACGGCCTGTGGGGCGCCCTCGTGGTCGCCCCGAACCTCACCGGGCTCTACAGCTGGCTCGACGACTACTTCGGCTGGACCGGCATCTTCGAGTACCAGGGCGGCGCCCCGCGCTCCCTGATGACCGTCGGCATCCTGCTCGCGATCATGATCCTGCCGATCATCACCAACGTGAGCCGCGAGGTCTTCCTCCAGGTCCCGAAGATGCACGAGGAGGCCGCGCTCGCCCTCGGCGCCACGCGCTGGGAGGTCATCCGCATGTCGGTGCTCCCCTTCGGCCGCTCCGGCATCATCTCCGCCTCGATGCTGGGCCTCGGCCGCGCGCTCGGCGAGACGATCGCCGTGGCCACCGTGCTCTCCCCGACCTTCGTGATCCAGGCCTCCGTGCTCGACTACGGCGGCGGCACCTTCGCGCAGAACATCGCCAGCAAGTTCAGTGAGGCCAGCGAGTACGGCCGGGACGCCCTCATCGCCTCCGGTCTCGTCCTCTTCGTCATCACTCTCCTTGTCAACGGCGCGGCCCGGCTGATCATCGCCCGCCGCAAGGAGTACTCGGGGGCCAACGCATGAGCACCACGACCGTCAAGCCCGCCGGTACCCCCGACGGCAAGCCCGCCCCCTCCGACCTGCAGGGCGCGCGGCTGCCCCGCTGGGCGCCCTACGTCATCGCCGTCGGCTCCCTCGCCGTGGGCAGCGGCATCGGCCTCGCGGCCGACCTCAGCTCCCGCCTCCAGTGGGGCCTGATCTCGGCGATCGTGTTCGTCGGCGTCTCGTACTTCCTCGCGGCGACCGTCGAGGGCACCCGCCAGGCCAAGGACCGCCTCGCCACCTCGCTGGTGTGGGTCATGTTCCTGCTGGCCGTCGTGCCGCTGGCCTCGCTCATCTTCGAGACCGTCCAGCGCGGCACGAAGGTCTTCGACGGGTACTTCCTGAGCCACTCGATGGGCGTCGTCGCCGACGACGAGCCCGGTGGCGGCATCTACCACGCGATCATCGGCACCCTGGAGCAGGTCGGCCTCGCCTGCCTGATCGCCGTGCCGATCGGCCTGCTCACCGCGATCTACCTCGTCGAGTACGGCCGGGGCAAGCTCGCCAAGGCCGTCACGTTCTTCGTCGACGTCATGACGGGCATCCCGTCCATCGTCGCCGGTCTGTTCGTCCTCAGCTTCTGGATCCTGATCCTGGGCTTCGACTTCTCCGGCTGGGCCGGCGCCATGGCGCTTTCGATCCTGATGATGCCGGTGGTCGTACGCTCCACCGAGGAGATGCTGAAGCTCGTCCCGAACGAGCTGCGCGAGGCATCGCTCGCCCTCGGCGTACCGAAGTGGCGCACCATCCTGAAGGTGGTCCTGCCCACCGCGATCGGCGGCATCACGACCGGCGTCATGCTGGCCGTCGCCCGCATCGCCGGCGAGACCGCGCCCGTGCTGCTCCTGGTCTGGACGAACCCGTTCATCAACACGGACCCGTTCAACGGACCGCAGGGCTCGCTGCCGCTGTACATCTACCAGCAGTACGCGTCCGGCACGAACGCCGGTTACGACCGTGCCTGGGCAGCGGCGCTCGCCCTGATCGCCTTCATCATGATCCTCAACCTCGTGGCCCGCGGCCTCGCCCGCTGGAAGGCCCCGAAGACCGGTCGCTGAGGCGACCCATCGGCTCCGACGCGACAGCATTCGGCTGCGCCGAGCGGGGCCATACAGCGACCGACGCAGCAGACTTTCGAAAGAAGCAGTGATCTCCATGGCCAAGCGAATCGACGTATCGGGCCTGAACGCCTACTACGGTTCCCACAAGGCGATCGAAGACATCTCCATGACCGTGGAGCCGCGCTCCGTGACGGCCTTCATCGGCCCGTCCGGCTGCGGCAAGTCCACGTTCCTGCGCACCCTGAACCGCATGCACGAGGTCACCCCCGGCGGCCGCGTCGACGGCAAGGTGCTCCTCGACGGCGACGACCTGTACGGCTCCGGCGTGGACCCGGTGAACGTGCGCCGCACCATCGGCATGGTCTTCCAGCGCCCCAACCCCTTCCCGACCATGTCGATCTTCGACAACGTCGCGGCGGGCCTGAAGCTCAACGGCTCGTACAAGAAGAGCGAGCTGAACGACGTCGTCGAGAAGTCCCTCAAGGGCGCCAACCTCTGGAACGAGGTCAAGGACCGCCTGAACAAGCCGGGCTCCGGCCTCTCCGGCGGTCAGCAGCAGCGCCTGTGCATCGCCCGCGCCATCGCGGTCGAGCCGCAGGTGCTCCTGATGGACGAGCCGTGCTCGGCGCTCGACCCGATCTCCACCCTCGCCATCGAGGACCTGATCGGCGAGCTGAAGGAGCGCTTCACGATCGTCATCGTGACGCACAACATGCAGCAGGCGGCGCGCGTCTCGGACCGCACGGCCTTCTTCAACCTCTCGGCCGTCGGCCAGCCCGGCAAGCTCATCGAGATCGACGAGACGGAGCGCATCTTCTCCAACCCGTCGGTCCAGGCGACCGAGGACTACATCTCCGGCCGCTTCGGCTAGGCCTCCCGGCCGGACAGAACTCCCCGCGGTGCTGCATGGCGGTGCCACCGCAGGGACGAAAAGGGCCCGCCCCCTGGCTCCCGGGGGGCGGGCCCGTTAGCTGCGTCACACCAACTATCCGGCTCTCCCGTTGGTCATCTTCGGCGTCGGAACCATGACCGGCGACACCGTCCCGGTCTGACGCCCACCTGGGGGACCCATCTTGCGCAGCACCACCTACCTCACGGCAGCGGCCTGTGCCGCGGCCCTGCTGAGCATCACCGCCCCGGCCCAGGCCGCCCCCGCGGCCCCCGCCAAGGCCGCCGCCACGAAGCCCGCCGCCGACTTCAACGGCGACGGCTACCCGGACCTGGCCGTCGGAGCGCCCAGCGCCAAGATCGACGGCATCAAGCGGGCCGGCCTCGTCTCCATCGTCTACGGCTCGGCCGAGGGCCTGAAGCACGACAAGCAGCAGCTGATCAGCCGCGCCACCCCGGGCGTCCCGGGCGAGCCCAAGGAGACGGACTACGGCTGGGGCACCAAGGCCGACTACGGCGACCTCGACGACGACGGCTACGACGACGTGCTGATCAGCGACGGCGGCGACATGCTCGTGCTGTGGGGCGGCAAGGACGGCATCTCCGGCGGCACCCAGGCCGTCGGCGGCGACGGCAGCTCCGCGGAGTCCCCCGCCTTCCGCACGGCCTGGCACGGCATCGGCGACGTCAACGGCGACGGCAAGGCCGACATCGTCGGCGGCGCCCAGGTCGGCCCGTGGGAGGGCGAGTCCAAGTGGGGCCTGGGCATGATGTACGGCCCCATCAGCCGGACCACAGGCAAGCCGGCCGACATCGTCTTCAAGGACACCGCGGCCGAGGACGGGTTCTCCCTCGGCGGCGCCGAGATCGGCGACATGACCGGCGACGGCATCGACGACGTGGTGGTCACGGGCTCCATCCGCAGGCCCTACTGGGAATCCGAGGCCCGCGTCCTGAAGGGCACCCGCGACGGCCTGGTCCCCGGCGGCACACTCGACTCCCGCCACACCGGCACCTTCGGCGACCTGAACGGCGACGGCTACCAGGACTTCGTCGGCACCCCGCAGGCGTCCGACGTCAAGATGTACGGCGGCATCAGCGTCACGTACGGCGGCCCGGACGGCGTCAGCAAGACCCTGCCCGCCCGCGTCTACGACCAGGACAGCCCGGGCGTCCCCGGCGTCAACGAGAAGGGCGACCGCTGGGGCACCGACGTGACCATCGGCGACCTGGACAAGGACGGCTACGGCGACCTCCTGATCGGCGCCTCCTGGGAGTCCGCCACGGACCCGGCCACGGCCGTGTCCGGGTCGGTCACCATGCTGCGCGGCAGCAAGACCGGCGTCACCACCAAGGGCGCCAAGGTCCTGACCCAGAACTCCAAGGGCATCCCCAGCACCTCGGAGAAGTCGGACCACTTCGGTGAGGCGGTCGCCGTCGTCGACGGCGACAAGAACGGCACCCCCGAGGTGTACGTGGGCGGCATGGGCGAGGACACCTTCGTCGGCCGCGTCTGGCAGCTCCAGACCGACGCCACCGGCGTGACCGGCACCGGCGCCAAGAGCTTCAACCTCGGCGGCGGCTACGGCTCCGCCCACTTCGGCGAGTACTTCGCGAAGTAGGGACGTACGCGGAGAGCAGGACCGCACACACAAGTGCCCCCGGCCCGGATCACCACGATCCGGACCGGGGGCACTCCCGCATCCCGCGCCCCTACAGGAACGCCAGATTCACGATCCAGAAGCTCAGCGCCGCGACCAGCGCAGCCGCGGGCATGGTGATGAACCAGCCCAGGATGATGTTCTTGGCGACGCCCCAGCGCACCGCGTTCACCCGCTTGGTCGCACCCACACCCATGATCGCGGACGTGATGACGTGCGTCGTGGAGATCGGCGCGTGGAACATGAACGCGGTGGTGAACATGATGCCCGCGCCCGTGGTCTCCGCGGCGAAGCCCTGCGGCGGGTCCAGCTCGATGATCTTGCGGCCGAGGGTGCGCATGATGCGCCAGCCACCGGCGTACGTACCGAGCGACAGCATCACCGCACAGGAGATCTTGACCCAGATCGGGATCGGGTCGCCCGCGTCCTCGACATCGGCGATGACCAGGGCCATCACCACGATGCCCATGGTCTTCTGCGCGTCCTGGAGGCCGTGGCCGAGCGCCATGCCGGCCGCCGAGACGGTCTGCGCGATCCGGAAGCCGCGCTTGGCCTTGTGCGGGTTGGACTTGCGGAACATCCACATGATCGCGCACATCACCAGATAGCCGACCAGCAGGCCGACAAGGGGTGACAGGAACATCGGGATGACGATCTTCTCGACGACCCCGGACCAGATCACCCCGATGCCGCCCGCGAGCGCCGCGCCCACCAGACCGCCGAACAGCGCGTGCGACGAGGAGGACGGCAGGCCGAAGTACCAGGTGACGAGGTTCCAGACGATGGCGCCGACCAGACCGGCGAAGAGGATCCACATCCCCTTGGTGCCGTGCGGCGTCTCGATCAGCCCTTCGCTGACCGTCTTGGCGATACCGCTGCCCAGGAAGGCACCGGCGAGATTCATGACCGCGGCCATGGCGAGCGCCGCGCGTGGCGTAAGCGCCCGCGTGGAGACGGAAGTGGCGATGGCGTTCGCGGAGTCGTGAAAGCCATTCGTGTACGTGAAACCGAGCGCGACGCCAATGGTCACGATCAACGCGAAGGTGTCCATGGAGGTGCCTCAGGACTCCTTGACCGCGATGGTCTCCACCGTGTTGGCGACGTGCTCGAACGCGTCGGCCGCCTCTTCCAGCACATCGACGATCTGCTTGAGCTTCAGCACCTCGATGGCGTCGTACTTGCCGTTGAAGAGGTGGGCGAGCAGCTTGCGGTGGATCTGGTCGGCCTGGTTCTCCAGGCGGTTGACCTCGATCCAGTATTCGGTGAGGTTGTCCATGGTGCGCAGATGCGGCATGGCCTCGGCCGTCAGTTCGGCGGCGCGGGCGAGCACCTCGATCTGCTGCTCCACACCCTTGGGGAGCTCCTCGACCTGGTAGAGCACGACCAGGTCGACGGCCTCCTCCATGGCGTCCATGATGTCGTCGAGCGAGGACGCGAGGGAGTAGATGTCCTCGCGGTCGAACGGCGTGATGAACGAGGAGTTCAGCTGGTGGAAGATCGCATGCGTCGCGTCGTCCCCCGCGTGTTCGGCGGCCCGCATACGCTCAGCGATCTCGGCTCGGGCCGAGGCGTCGGCCCCGAGCAGTTCCATCAGGAGCTTCGAGCCCGTGACGATGTTGTCCGCGGATGCGGCGAACATGTCGTAGAAGCTCGTCTCCCTGGGGGTCAGGCGAAATCGCACGTGGGGTCCTCGGGGTGCTTTGGATGCGGTCAGGCTGATGCTAGGCGCATCATCCGGCCACGGCTAACCGGCCGGACCCCAGTGTCGCCCATCAGGCACAGTGATCAGCACACCACCCGAGGAATCGGCTACCCTATACCCACCAGGGGTATGCACAGGAGGACGCGATGACGACCACAGAGACGGCCGCCGCGGCCACGACCGAAGCGCCCTCCGGCGAGGACCAGGCGGCAGCGACGGGCGAGGCCCACCAGACGCACGGCTACCACAAGCAGAAGGACGAGCACCTCAAGCGACTGCGCCGCATCGAGGGCCAGATCAGGGGCCTGCAGCGGATGGTCGAGGAGGACGTCTACTGCATCGACATACTCACCCAGGTCTCCGCCGGCACGAAGGCCCTGCAGTCCTTCGCCCTCCAGCTCCTGGAGGAGCACCTGCGCCACTGCGTCGCGGACGCGGCGGTCAAGGGCGGCGACGAGATCGACGCGAAGGTCGAGGAGGCGACGAAGGCCATCGCGAGGATGCTGCGCACCTGAGGCGCGGCCGCGGACACGGCGACCGGGGTCTAGGGCCGGGACTCGTCCCGGGCCGCCCCGCCGTCCGCCCCGTCGGAGACCCTGAGCACCTCGTCGATCCGGTCGGCGCTGAGCCGCTCACCGCGCGCGGCGGACGCCGCGATGATCAGGTCTCCGCACAGCTCGATCTCGGCGAGGGCAACGTGGTCCTGAACTGCCGTTCCGCCCACCGGGGCCACGTTCACCACCTCTTCCTGACCACAACTCGTGCCGGTATCGGCTTCCTAGAGTAGGGAGCGGCCTACGCACCGCGCATGGCACGGACGGACCATATTCCACCCCTCACCCGTGCAACGGCTCAGTGCTCGGCGATCTTCCCGACGAAGATGTCGGCGGCCGCGGGGAGCCGCACCCGCACCGGCGCCCCGTACCCGTACAGCGAGGTCGTCGACGCCACCGTCGCGTCCGCGACCCGGAAGCGGTGGCGTACCTCACGCAGCCGCCCCCGCCCGTCGAGGTAGGCGTCGAACGGCACCCCGGCCTTGCTGAACCCTTTCTCCACCGCGGCCCGCAGCGCCGGCCGGTGCTCCTTCGAGGCCGCCCGCACGGCCCGGGCCAGATCCACCACCCCCCGGTAGTGCCGCACGTCGACGCCGTCGAGCCGGGTCCGCTCCACATACGTCACCTCGCCCGCGCCGCGCAGCAGTTCGGCCGCGGCGAACGGGTCGGTGGCGCCGCCGGTGACGAGGTTCCCGTCGGACAGGGACGCCGTCTCGATGTGCACCCACTTGTCGGCGGGCACGCCCGCGCCCCGGTTCTTCATGTACAGGTCCCCGCCCGCGAGCAGCTCGGTGACGGGCGGCCTGCGCCCGGCGGACGTACCGGCGGGGTCCTGCGGCAGCACCACGTCGAGGCGGCCGACGCGGCGCCGGAAGTCGTACCCGCCGCGGCCCATGACGGTCACGCGGGTGCCGCCGCTGGCCATCTCCATGGCGGTGCGCGCCCGGGAACTCCCGGCGCGCACCAGGGAGTCGGGGGCGGCCCGCACCGCTCCGACCGGGTCGGCCGCCGCCGGGTCGTCGCTGGCCGCGGCCCCGCCGCCGGCGCACGCCGTGGCCAGCGCCATCAGCGCCGCCGCACCCGCGGCGGCCGCTCCGCCCTTGTGCCCGCGCTGCCCCATCGCCCCGCCGACCCCCAGCCTTTCCCGCGTCAACACCCGGCCCCTTGCCGTTTCGACTAACGACCGGTCCGAGGGGTCGTCACGCGGGAACGGGTTCACCCGGCGGGCGTACCGTGGTCGGGTGGCTGAGCAGCGATCTCCGCAACCGCACCGGACCTCCACCGTCGAGAACGGCCCGTTCTGCGCCGCCCGGTGCACCTGTGGCTGGCGCGGCCCGGCCCGAAGAGCGCGCAGCAGGGCCCGCACGGACGCCGCCGATCACATGGCCGAGGCGGTGTAGCGCGCTCGCGGCGCCCGTCGGCGGCACCGTTCGCGACGGGAACGTTCACGGCGCCCGTCGACGGGAACCCCGCAAGCGCCCGCGCCGTCTCGTTGTGCGGGAAGCAACGGGAGGGCCTCATGCAACGACGTACGTTCCTCGGAACGACGACCGCCGCACTCGCGGCGGCCACCACCGCCTGCACCAGCGGCGCGGACTCCGGCAGCAGGGCGAGCGGCACCGCCACGACGAGAACGGCGCACACCGGCACCACGCCCATCAAGACGGCCGCCGCCTCCGCCCCGGCCAGCCTCGCCGCCCTCGCCCGGGACCTGGACGGCACCCTGATCCGCCCGAACGAGGCCGCCTGGGCCACCGCCCGCCAGCTCTACAACACCCGCTTCGACAACCTGAAGCCGACCGCCGTCGCCTATGTCGCGGGCGTCGACGACATCCGCACCACCCTGGCCTACGCCCGCGCCCACGACACCCCCGTGTCCATCCGCAACGGCGGCCACTCGTACGCGGGTTGGTCCTCCGGCACGGGCCGCCTCGTCATCGACGTCTCCAAGCTGAACCGCGTCCGCTCCAGCGGCACCACCGCCACCATCGGCGGCGGCGCCAAGCTCATCGACGTCTACCGCGCGCTCGCCGCGAAGGGCGTCACCATACCCGCGGGCTCCTGCCCGACCGTCGGCATCAGCGGCCTCACCCTCGGCGGCGGCCACGGCGTGGTCTCCCGCGCCTACGGCCTGACCTGCGACAGCCTCACCGGCGCGACAATCGTCACGGCGGACGGCAAGCAAATACGGGCCAGCAGGAGCGAGAACAAGGATCTCTTCTGGGCGCTGCGCGGCGCGGGCAACGGCCAGTTCGGCATCGTCACCGAGCTGACCTTCCGCACCCACCCCGCCCCGCAGGCCGTCTCCGCGTATCTGACCTGGCCCTGGTCGAAGGCCGCCGCCGTCCTCAAGGCCTGGCAGGAGTGGGGACCTTCGCAGCCGGACGAGATCTGGTCGTCGGCGCACCTCGCGGCGGTGCCGGGCGGCACGCCCACCATCTCCGTCGCCGCGTTCTCCCTCGGCACCTACGGCTCGCTGCAGAACGCCGTCGACCGCCTCGCCGACAAGGTGGGCTCCCCGGCGCGCAGCGTCTCCCTGAAGCGACGCTCGTACGAGCAGGCCATGGAGGTGTACGCGGGCTGCTCGTCGTTCGCCTCGGACGCCCAGTGCCATCTGCCGGGCTCGACGCCGGGCCGCACGCCGAGCGGCGCGCTCGGCCGGGAGACGTACGCGGCCCGCTCCGACTTCTTCGACCGCTCCCTCTCCAGCGCGGGCATCCGCGCGCTGCTCCACCAGATCGAGGGTGTGCGGGGCGAGCGCGGCACCGCGGGCAGCATCGCCCTGACCGCGCTCGGCGGCGCCATCAACCGCGTCGACCCGACGGCCACGGCGTTCGTCCACCGGCGCTCGCGGATGCTCGCCCAGTACATCGTGTCCTGGCGCGCGGGCACCTCCGGCGGCACCGCGCAGTCCTGGCTGAACTCGGCCCACACCGGGATGCGGCGGTACGCGTCCGGGGCGGCGTACCAGAACTACGCGGACCCGACGCTCACCAACTGGCGGGAGGCGTACTACGGGCAGGCGGCGCCGCGCCTGAAGAAGCTGAAGAAGACGTACGACCCGACGCGCTTCTTCTCGTTCCCGCAGGCGCTGTAGGCGTTGCCCCGGGCTCTGTAGGCGTTGCCCCGGACCAGGCTCCGCAGGCGTTGCCCCCGGCTAGGCCGCCAGGTCCCGCTCGTCGGCGCCCGGCGCCGGCTCCTGCTCGGCCAGGGCGGCGACCGGCTCGACCTCGCCGGAGCCGCGCCACACCAGCCGGGAGGCCCTCCCGGAGCGGGCGACGGCCTTGGCGACGGGGGTCAGCAGGGCCATGGCGAGCGGCGAGAGCAGCAGCGCGACCGCCGTGCCGAGCGCGAACCCGCCGACGACGTCGGTGGGGTAGTGCACGCCCATGAAGACCCGGCAGAAACCCTCGGCGACGGCGAGCGCGATACCGGCGACGCCGAACTTGCGGTTGGCGACGAAGAGGCCGACGCCGATGGCCATGGCGAGCGTCGCGTGGTCGCTCACGAAGGAGTAGTCGGTCTTGCCGTCGACCAGGACCTCAAGGCCCTGGTGGTCCTCGAAGGGGCGCGGGCGTTCCACGAAGCCCCTTATCGGCACGTTCACCAGGACGGCGATACCGGCGGCGAGCGGCGCCCACACGACGGCGGCGACGGACGAGGCCGCGTCGTCGAGGACCGGGCGGCGACGGGCTCCCCACCAGCACCACACGACGAGCAGGACCAGGGCGAGCAGGAGTCCGTACTCACCGACGAACTCCATGGTCCGCGCGAGCCAGCCGGGGGCGTCCTCGGCCAGGCCGTTGATGTCGTAGAGCAGGCTGACGTCGGGGTTCGACCCGGAATCATCGAGTCCAGCCATGATGCTGTGGCCCCTTGTCTTCTCACTCGCGAGCGCACGTGGTCGTGCGCCCTTCCATCAACCCCCGTGGTCAGTGCAGTCGTGCCGCTGGTTCAGTGCTCCCCGCGCTGTTCTTCGCGTACGTGCCGTACCAGACAAGGGAACGCCTGGTCCCCTTCCATACGTTCCACTCTCCACCGAATGATCACTCAGACGTTATCGAAGAGAGATTCATCGCCGCAGCTCAGGGGGTTGCTTCAACGGAGGGTTCAAGCCAGCTCAGGCGGCGCACGCGCCGTGCGCGCGCCCTCCGCTCAGCACCGGAGCGCCCCCTCCCGAGGGCCGGACGAGCACCGGATCGAGCGGTGGCGCGGGGCCGGGTCAGGCCTCGACGTCCCCGTCCGAAGGCCGCCCCGAGGGGCGGGCGGCGGGCCCTCCCGAGGGCGAACCGGAAGGTTCCTCGGCGGGACCGCCTTCGGGATCCACGTCCGACTCCCCGGGCCGCCCCGATTCCTCCGCCGGACCCTCCTCCGCCTTCCCGGGCTTCTCAGCCTTCTCAGCCTTCCCTCCGGGCCGCTCCACGAGCTTCTCCACCGGCTCCTCGGGGATCGCTTTTGCGCCATCTTTGGTGACTCGCGTGGCCCCGAAGTAGTCCGGCGTATCGACCGGGTCGAAGCGGATCACCGCGCCGGGCCGGGGGGCGTCGATCATGTAGCCGCCGCCCACGTAGATCCCCACGTGCCGGATGGCACGCGAGTTGCTGAGGTCGTCCGAGAAGAACACCAGGTCACCGGGGAGCAGCTCCTCGCGCTTGGGGTGCGGCCCGGCGTTGTACTGGTCGTTGGCCACCCGCGGCAGGGTGATGCCGACACTGCGGTACGCGGCCAGGGTGAGCCCGGAGCAGTCGAACTTGCCGCCCTGGTCGGCGGTTCCGTTGCCACCCCACAGGTACTCGGTGCCGAGCTTCTTCTGCGCGTAGTAGATGGCGCCCGCCGCCTGCTGGGAGGGGTTCACGCGGTCGATGGGCCGGGCGAAACTCTTCTCCAGGGTCGTGATGATCTTGACGTAGTTCTGCGTCTCGCGGTACGGGGGCACGCCGCCGTACTTGATCACGGCGTAGGCGCCCGCGTTGTACGCGGCGAGCATGTTCCTCGTCGGATCGCCGGGCGCGTCCTTCACGTACTTGGCGAGCTTGCAGTCGTACGAGGCCGCCGACGGGATGGCGTCCTTGGGGTCCCACACGTCCCGGTCGCCGTCGCCGTCGCCGTCGAGCCCGTGCGAGGCCCAGGTCCCGGGGATGAACTGCGCTATCCCCTGCGCCGCCGCCGGGCTCTGCGCCCGCGGGTTGAACCCGCTCTCCTGATACAGCTGGGCGGCGAGCAGAGCCGGGTTGATGGCCTTGCAGAGATTGCCCCACTTCTGCACCAGCGGCTGGTACGAGGCGGGCACGGCCCCCTTGGCGAGCCCGACGTTCCCACCGCCCCCGGACTGGTCGGCGAGGCTGCCCGCCGCGACGAAGGTCCCGACGACGAGCAGCATCATGAATCCCATGGACCCGCTGAACGCGACGCCCGCGAGCAGCCATGCCTTACGCACCGTCAACCGCCCTTCCACCACCGGGAGTCCGCCCGGCCTCAGTGTAGGGGCGGGGGCCTCGCCGAAGGGCTCTTGAGCCCACGGCTCACGGGAGTTTCCCGGGGGAGCGCGCGTCGGCTCCCGGAGCGGGGACGCGACCGCCGGGTGACGTGGCCTACGTCTTTCGCCCGGCCCGGGGCGGCGCGCGCCGGAGCGGAAACCGACCGTGACGGGCGATTGACGCAGCGCCAACTTTGGCGGAATGTAGGGGAGTTGGGTCGACCCATGGGGATGGGGAGCGTCGACCCGTACGCACACCCGTGTTCGGAGCTGTGCGTCCTACGGCTGGGGGGAGCCGACGTTGGCAACCGATGGACCGCGTGACGAGCCCAGAGACGAGCCGAGGGACGAGCCCGAGGACCGTCGGCCCGACGGGACCGAGGGCAGCTTCGGCCCACCTCCGGCGACGCCCGCCACACCCGCGCAGTCCGCCCAGCCCGCGCCGCCCACCACACCGCCACCACCACCCACGTACGCCCCGACCGCTCCACCTGTCCCACCAGCCCCCGCCGCCTACGGCCCGCCGCCCGCCTACGGCCCGCCCCAGCAACCCCCGCCCGTCGCGCCCGCCTCTCACGCCGCACCCGCCTCGCCCTACGGCACCCCCGAACTCCTCGAACCCCCGGTCACGCCCAGGAGCCCCGCGCCCGACCCCGGCCCGCCCGAGCCCCTGCGCCCTCTAGCCGCCGCCCTGCTCAACCTCACCGGCCTCGGCCTCGGATACGTGCTGATCCGCGCCTGGATCCCCGCCGCCCTGTGCTGGGTGGCCACCGCCGCGCTGCTCCTCGTCGCTCTGCCCGCCGACGTCGACGGCGTCCCCGGCGGTGCCCTCCTCGGGTACGTCGTCGTGCTGGTGCTCGCCGCCGCCGACGCCGCCCGCCGCGCCCGCCGCGCCCCCATCGGCTGGCGGCTGCGCGCACCCCTCGCCGCCGGGCTCGGCGTCGTCCTGCTCGCCGTACCCGCCTCCGGCGCGCTCGCCTACGACTCCGCCCAGGACGAGGCCGTCGAACAGATGCTGCTCGACCGCCTCGACAAGGCCGACCGGCTCGTCAAGGCCCAGGAGGGACGCCCGTTCACGGCCACCGAGAGCGAGTACCGCGACGCCCTCGGCACCTACCGCGGCCTCCTCCGCGACCACGCCGACTCACGCGCCGCCGACCGCGTCCCCGACCGCCTCGACACGTACTACAAAGCCGTCGCCGCGCCCTACGCCGACCGCCAGTACTGCGAGGCCATCGAGCCGCTGAAGTATCTGCGCACCCTGCCCGACAGCCTCGGCGAGGACCGCCTCGGCCGCCTCGCCACCTGGCCCGACAACCGCCTCGCCGACTCCCTGCACGCCTGCGGCATGACCTCGCTCGGCAAGACCGGCGGCGGCACCGACCTGCGGGAGCTGATGAGCACCTTCCCCAAGTCCGACGCCGCCGCCAAGGTCGTCCCCGGCATCCGCGCCGCGATCGACGAGCGCGCCGACGAGCTGAAGGGCCCCGACCCCTGCTCGGCCACCACCGAGCTGCGCGCCATCCGCACCACCGCCGAGACCCTGCCCGGCGACACCGCCGCCTCGCTCCGCGCCAAGACCGCGAGCACCATCCAGTCCGGCAGCTACGCCTGCGGCGTCGACGACTTCAAGGACGGCCGCTACACCGACGCCGCCAAGACCCTCTCGGGCTACGCCGACACGTACAAGGACAGCGGCAGGAGCAAGCGCGCCCGCACCATCGCCATCGCCGCCGAGGTCGCCGCCGCCCGCCCGCAGGCGGGCCGCAAACTGCCCGCGCAGCGCGGACCCGGCTCCGGCCAGGAGTTCATCATCAAGAACGACGGCCCCAGCGCCGTCGAGGTCCTCTTCACCGGCCCCGCCACCGGCAGCATCAAGCTCGGCGCCTGCCTCGGCTGCACCACGTACAGCACCAGGACCGAAGGACGCGCCAAGGCCTGCAAGGCCAGCGGCCGGAGCTACCCGCAGAAGACCCTGCGACTGCCCGCCGGCGAGTACCACTTCCTCTACAAGCGCGGCACCGGCGCCGGCAACCTGGTCCGCGACCACAGCGACGGCGCCAAGGTCCAGGGCGGCTATCGCTACACGGACTGCGCCTACGTCGTCCGCGGCGGCTTCGGCGACTTCTCGCCCCGCACCTGACGCCCCGTCTGCAAGCCCCGCCCCGGGCCCGCCTGAGTTGACGTCAGTGGCCACGCCGGACATTCATTGCCCGGCGTCACCCCTCGTGATACACAGAGTGACCATACGTTCCTTCGTATAGCGTTCTGCGTCCGCCGCCGAACGCCTACGCGGGCTGCGTACGACGAAACGTGCGAAGTCGGCCAACAAATGACGTCAAGGCGGCACGCGCCGGACCGATTGTCAGCGAGAATGAGCCTCGTCCTCTGCACTGGGTAGGCAGAGGCGGGCAGAGGCGCGAGAACAACCCACTAGGGGCGGTGAGTTACACATGCTTATGGCAGCCGAGAAGGGCGACATCAACACCATCATCGGTGGGATCGCCCCCGACTGGGGCCCCTTCGGGAGCCTGGGCAACGAGGCGCGCGTGATGATCGAGGTGGTGATGGCGGTCGCCATCCTGCTGTGCCTCGGCATCGCGATCTGGGGCGCCGCCAAACAACGCATCGGCGCGACGGCCCTGCGCGACACCTTCAGCGCGGAACAGGGCAAAGGCCTGATCATCGCCGGTCTCACCGGCGTCTTCATCATCGGCTCGCTGGGCACGCTGTTCACCATCGTGTACGGCATGGCGGTCTGACACCCGTTCCCCGGCTGCCACCGGGTTCTCCCCCGTCCGACGCGCCCACCGGCTGAGGTTGCAACTCCCTGATGTCCAGTCACCACACCGCGCCCGCGCGGGAGCCGGCCCGGCTACCGTCGTACCGGGTGCAC
Organism: Streptomyces sp. NPDC040610; assembly: GCF_055594065.1. Taxonomy (NCBI): domain Bacteria; kingdom Bacillati; phylum Actinomycetota; class Actinomycetes; order Kitasatosporales; family Streptomycetaceae; genus Streptomyces; species Streptomyces sp. NPDC040610. The sequence goes on from NZ_JBVIXA010000022.1 coordinate 60,697, forward strand.
CTGGCGGATAGCGCGGTCAAGCAAGAGGTTGAGGGGACGTACGCGGCATGAGCGATGACGATGACCTCTTCGGCGGCACGGGCGAGACCCGGACGCGGCTCCCGGAGGGCGGCGGCACCGACGGGTACGGCTCCCGCAGACCCGCACGTTCCCCGTCCCGCAGCGTCGTCACCGTCATCGGCGTCGTGGTCCTCCTCATCGCGGCGATCGCCTTCGCCAACCGGGACGACTCGTCGTCCGACGGGGGTGGGGACGGGGGGCGCGGGGGTGGCAAGGGGGCGGAGGCGGCTCCTACGGCGCCTACCGGGGAGAAGCCGGTGAGTGGACAGGGTGCGACCGGCATCGCTTCGGGGTACGCCAAGACCCAGCAAGGGGCCCAGAGCGCCGCCGCCAACTACGCCGTCGCGCTCGGCTCCGCCGAGATGTTCGACAAGTCCAAGCGGGACGGCATCCTCAAGGCCATCATGGCCCCGGCCAGCGTGGGCAGATTCAAGGCGGACCTCGACAAGGCGTACACAGCTGCCTTCTTCAAGAACGTGGGCCTGAACGCCGACGGCAGCACACCGAACGGCTTCCAGTTCGTCTCCCGCACCAGCCCGATCGGCACCAAGGTCACCGAGTTCGCCGACGGCAAGGCCACCGTCGCCGCCTGGTGCGGCGGGCTGCTCGGCCTCGCCGGGGAGCAGTCCACCAAGCCCGTCACCAGCAGCTGGTTCACGATCACCATGAAGCTGCAGTGGGTCGACGGCGACTGGAAGATCACCACGCACTCCCAGAAGGAAGGTCCCGCCCCCGTCCCGGGCGACGACCGCGCGTCCAACTCCGACGAGATCGCCAAGGCGGTCGAAGGGTACGGAGGGTTCACGTATGCCCGGTAGCCGCCGCCGTCCCGTCCTCACAGTCACCGCCGCCCTCGCGGCCGTGCAGACCGCCGTGCTCCTCTTCGCCACGCGCGCCGCGGCCGCGCCCGACGACGACCCCTGCGCCCTGATCCACGGCCCCGCCAAGAAGTACTGCGAACAAGGCGAAGGCGGCGGAGGAGGCGGCGGCGGAGGCGGCGCCCCCAGGTCCCCCGCCGACGACGGCGCCTTCTCCAAGCTCGACCCGCTCTCCTCCCTCGCCCGCGGCTTCGGCGACGCCGCGTCCTGGATCGTCAACAAGCTCACGGAGTACGTGAACGACACCGCCGCGGTGGACTTCACCAACGAGAAGTTCCTCCAGCAGTACGCCGTGGTGTTCGCCGCCTCGACCGTCCTGACGCTGATCGTGTGGCTGCTCGCGGTCGCCAAGCGCGCGATCCGCGGCGTCCCCATGCTCACCGCGCTGTCCGAGGCCATCGGCTTCCTGTGGCTGACGGTGCTCGCCTCGGCGTTCACCCCGCTGATCCTCGCCACCGTCGTGTCCGCGACCGACGGCATCTCCGAGGTGCTCGCCAAGTCCGTGGGCGGCGAGACCGACAAGTTCTTCGGCACGTTCTCGCAGGCCCTGGACAAGGGCACCGACATCGGCGGCGGCCCGATCATGCTGATCGTCGTGTCCGCCGTGTCCATCGCCGCCGCGGGCATCCTCTGCCTGGAGCTGGTGATCCGCGCCGCCATGCTGTACGTCGGCGCGCTCCTCGGCACCGTCGTCTACTCGGGGCTCGTCGACAAGAACACCTGGGGCCGCATCCGCCGCTGGGCGGGCCTGATGGTCGCGATCATCCTGGTGAAGCCGATCATCGTGATCGTGCTCGGCATCGCGGGCGCCCTCCAGGGCGAGGACGGACCCGACTCGCTGTCCGCCGTCGTCTCCGGGCTCTCCGTCATCCTCCTCGCCATCTTCGCCAGCGCCTCCATCTACCGCTTCGTCCCCGGCTTCGGCGACGACATCATGGCCACCCGCAACAACCGCCTGATGCGCGGCGCCGAGAACCGCGCCGCCACCGCCCTCAACTCGCCCGCCGCCTGGGTCGCCCAGGGCATCCGCACCCACAGCGCCCGCTCCAACGGCAAGGCCGGCGGCGGCAGGGCGGGCGGCGGCGACACCCCGCCCCAGCCCGCCACGGCCAACGCCGTCGGCAGCGGTGTGTCCACCCACGGCCACCGCTCCGGCTCCCCGAACGGCGGCGGAACTGTCCCCTCCGCCGCTCCCCCGCCCCGTACAAGCCCGTCGAACACCCCGCACGCGGGCAACCGCGGCGGTCCGAACAGCACTGGAGGTGAAGGGCGTTGACGACCCAGTCCCATGTGTCCCCACCGGTCACGCCCCGCCGCACCTATCTGATCGGCCGCGCCCGGCCGAACGCCATCATCGGCCGCAACCGCGAGACCGGCGAGATCGCCCTGATCATCGGCGGCGCCTTCCTCGGCATGATGTGCGGCATCCTCATCCCCTACCTCTTCCCGCGCATCCTGCTGCTCATGGGCTTCCCCCTGATCGCGATCGCGGCGGTGTACCTGCCCTTCAAGGGCCGCACCTTCTACAAGTGGTTCGAGATCAACCGCAGCTTCAAGCGCTCCCTGCGGCGCGGCACCGCCTACCGCTCCGGCGTCGCCGAGGCCGGGATCCACCTCGACGGGCGCGAGGTCGAGATCGGCCCGCCCCCCGGCATCGGCCGCATCAACTGGCTCGCCGCGCCCTTCGGCCCGGACGAGATCGCCGTCCTCCTGCACGCCGACCGGCGCACCGTCACCGCCGCCATCGAGATCGAGGGCCCCGGCGTCGGCCTGCGCGACAGCGAGGACCAGGAAGCCCTCGTCGACCGCTTCGGCACGCTCCTCAAGCACGTCGCCAACGGCGACGGCTTCGTGACGCGCATTCAGATGCTGGCCCGTACGCTGCCCGCCGACCCCGACGCCCACGCCAAGGACGTCACCGCGCGCGGCGACGACCGCGCGCTGCCCTGGCTCCAGCACAGCTACGAACAGCTCCAGTCGATGGTCTCCACCAGCAGCGAGCAGCACCGCGCCTACCTCGTCGCCTGCATGCACTACTCCCGCGACCTCGCCGCCGAGGCCCAGGCCATGGCCCGCGCCTCGCGCCCGCACGGCGGCAAGAAGCTCGACAAGGACGCCGGGCTCGCCGTCGTCATGGCCCGCGAGCTCACCGACATCTGCTCCCGCCTCCAGGAAGCCGACATCCGCGTCCGCCAGCCCCTCGGCCAGGGCCGCCTCGCCTCCCTCGTGCACTCCATGTACGACCCCGACCACCCCATCGACCACCTCCAGGCCATGACCAAGCGCAACGCCTGGCCCGCCGAGCTGGACGCGATGGAGCCGACGTACCTCCAGGCGAAGACCCGCGAGTCCACCACCCGCGCCCCCTGGTGCCACGCCACGGCCTGGGTGAAGGAGTGGCCGATGACGCCCGTCGGCGTCAACTTCCTCGCCCCGCTGCTCGTCCACACGCCCGACGTCATCCGCACCGTCGCCGTCACCATGGACCTGGAACCCACCGAGGTCGCCATCGAGCGGATGCTCACCGAGAAGACCAACGACGAGGCCGAGGCCAGCCGCCAGGCCAAGATGAACCGCACCGTCGACCCCCGCGACATCGCGTCCCACTCCCGCCTCGACCAGCGCGGCGAGGACCTGGCGAGCGGCGCCGCGGGCGTCAACCTGGTCGGCTACATCACGGTGTCGTCCCGCTCCCCCGAGGCCCTCGCCCGCGACAAGCGGACCATCCGGGCTTCGGCCGGAAAGTCGTATCTGAAGCTGGAGTGGTGCGACCGCGAGCACCACCGGGCATTTGTGAACACGCTGCCGTTCGCGACCGGCATCCGGCGATGAACCTCAACGGTAGGGGTGTGAAGGTGCGATGCGGGACCCGCTGACCGTCCTCACGGACGCGTTCACGTCCTTCCTGTTCGGGAAGGTCGAGACCACCCGCCTGCCGGTGCGCACGTCGACGGGCCAGGCCCAGGCGGTCTACCTGCCGACGGCCGCCCCCGGCCTCGGCGACTCCGGCGTGATCATCGGCCGTGAGGTGTACTCCGGCAAGGGCTACATCTACGACCCGTTCCAGCTGTACGGCCAGCAGCTCCCGGCACCGCACTGGCTGGTGCTCGGCGAGTCCGGCAACGGCAAGTCCGCCCTGGAGAAGACGTACGTCCTGCGCCAGCTCCGCTTCAAGGACCGCCAGGTCGTCGTCCTGGACGCGCAGGGCGAGGACGGCGTCGGCGAATGGAACCTCATCGCCCAGGAGCTGGGCATAACTCCCATCCGGCTCGACCCGACCGCCGCCCTCGACATGGGCATCCGCCTCAACCCCCTCGACCCGGCCATCACCACCACCGGCCAGCTCGCGCTGCTCCGCACCATCATCGAGGTGGCGATGGGCCACGGCCTCGACGAGCGCTCCGGCTTCGCCCTCAAGGTCGCGCACGCCTACGTCAACGAGACCATCGTCGACCGCCAGCCCGTCCTCACCGACATCGTCGAACAGCTCCGCCACCCCGAACCGGAGTCCGCCGAGGCCATGAACGTCGCCATAGACGACGTCCGGGCCTGGGGCCTGGACGTGGCCCTCGTCCTCGACCGCCTCGTGGACGGCGACCTGCGCGGCATGTTCGACGGCCCCACGACCGTCGGCATCGACCTCGACGCCCCCCTCATCGTCTTCGACCTCTCCCACATCGACCGCAACTCCATCGCCATGCCCATCCTCATGGCGATCGTCGGCGTGTGGCTGGAGCACACCTGGATCCGCCCCGACCGGAAGAAGCGCATCTTCCTCGTCGAGGAGGCCTGGCACATCATCAACTCGCCCTTCGTCGCGCAGCTCTTCCAGCGCCTCCTGAAGTTCGGCCGCCGCCTCGGCCTGTCCTTCGTCGCGGTCGTCCACCACCTCTCCGACGTCGTCGACGGTGCCGCCGCGAAGGAGGCGGCGGCGATCCTCAAGATGGCGTCCACCCGCACCATCTACGCCCAGAAGGCCGACGAGGCCCGCGCCACCGGCCGCGTCCTCGGCCTGCCCCGCTGGGCCGTCGAGATCATCCCCACCCTGACCCCCGGCATCGCGGTCTGGGACGTCAACGGCAACGTCCAGGTGGTCAAGCACCTCATCACGGACACGGAACGCCCCCTCGTCTTCACCGACCGCGCCATGACGGAGTCCGCGAGCGACCTGCTCGCCGACGACGCCCTCGCGGCGGCCGAACGGGAGGCGGAGGAAAGGGCCGCGTACATGGAACAGCAGATGGGCGACGGACCCGCCGGGTCCTCCGGCTCCCGCTCGACGGTGGCGTGACATGGGGCAGGAGCGGCACGGGCAGGGGCCCGACGGCCACGGCCCCGCCGGGCAGGGCACGGGCGGGCGCGGCGGCGTGCCGGACGGCCTGCTCGTGGGCGGCCTCGCCTTCGTGCTCGGCATGGTCGTCCTGATCTGGTCGTCCACGGGCATCGCGGCCTGGTGGGCCCACGGCTCCTGGCCGGACGGCGTGACCTTCGGCAAGACCCCGCCCGCGGTACGCCACCTCGCCCAGGAACCCCACGACGTCCACGGCGCCTGGCCCGACACCCCCGCCACCCAGCTCTCCGGCTACGGCCTCCTCTGGGGCTTCCTCATCGGCCAGGTGATGATCCTCATCGTCCTCACGATCTTCGTCATGGGAACGGTGACGCGCTACAGAGCGGTACGCAGAGCCCGCCGAGCCGCCTCCCAAAACCCGCCGACTCCCACGCAGGACCAGTCCACACCCGCTACGGACAACCCAGCGCCCACCGCCCTACCTGCTCCCGCTCCCACTCCCGCTGTGGACACCTGGTCCGCTCAGAGGGCGGACCAGGTGTCCACAGCGCAAGCCGACGGTGCCCCGACGACAGCCCCCGCCCCGGCGCCCACCGAAGTCGAGCTGGCCAAAACCCCCACGGTCCCCACCCCCCGTACCCCCCTGGTCCTCGGCACCCCGGAAACCCGCCGCCCCCTGGCGGCCCAGGCCATCGCGGACGCGGAATCCGCAGCCCTGGTCATCACGTCGGACCCCACCCTGTGGGAGGAGACCAAGGACGCCCGGGCGAAGCTCGGCCCCGTCCTGGTCTACGACCCCTCGCACCTGTGCGACACCCCGGCCCGCCTCCACTGGCCCCCCACCACCGGCTGCGAGGACAACCAGACAGCCGCCCACCGGGCGAGATCCCTCCTGGCCCCGATAAGGCCCAGCGCCAAGCTGGACACCGCGGTGGCCGACACGGCGGAAACCCTGCTCCGCAGCTTCCTGCACGCCGCAGCCATCGACGGCCGAAACATCAAGCACGTCCACCGCTGGGCCCAGGGCACCCAGGTCCAGGACGCCGTCCGCGTCCTGCGCACCCACCCCAAGGCCGCCTCGGGCGCGGCGGGCGAACTGGAGTCGGCCCTCACCGCGCACACCGAACGCCGGGACATCGCCCAGGAGTTGACGGCCCGCGCCCTGTCCGCCCTGTTCACGGTCAACGTACGAGAATCCTGCACGCCGAACCGAACTGACGCCCTCACTCTGGATTCCTTCATCGATGAAGGGGGCACGCTTTTTGTGGTGGGTGAGGCGATCGAGGACCCCAAGACGAACCCCGGCGCGATGCCGCTCCTGACGGCAATCGCCTCCAGCGTGGTCGAGCACGGCCGGCGCATGGCCGAACGGTCATCCTCCGGTCGGCTCGACCCACCAATGACGCTCGTCCTGGACGACGTCGCCGCGGTCGCCCCGCTCCCGCAACTGCCGGAGCTGCTCGCCACCGGACCGGAGCGGGGCATGCCCACCCTGGCCCTGCTCCGCTCCCGCGAGCAGGGCCGCGCCCGCTGGCCCCACGACGAGCTGACGGGCTGAGCCCCCCGGACCATCTACCTCAACTAAAACGAGCGTTCTATCTGACGCGATGTGGTGTTCAGGCCGCCCGGCCCAGCACCATCTCCCGCTCCCGAGCCTCCGGATCCCCGGGCACGGGGGCGACCTCCCCGCTGGGCACGAACCCGAACTTCCGGTAGAACGCCTCAGCACGCGGATTGTCCTCGTGCACGAACAACCGCACCCGCTCCACCCCGGCCCCCTCGCCGTCCGTGGCCCGGGCCCACTCGACGGCCGCCGAGAACAGCGCCTCGGTCACCCCCGTACCCCGGTGCTCGGCCCGGACGAAGACCCCCACGAGATGCGCCTGCCGCACCGAAGGGCCCGACCCGAGCACCCCCTGCGTACCCGGCTCCTCGATCATCACCGTCACCGAACCCGCCCAGACGCCGTCCGGACCCTCCGCGACGAACTGCCGCACCGGGCCGCCCGGGGACGCGGCACCCTCGGCCCGCTCCTGCCAGAACTCGTCGGACTTCGCAGCGGCGTTCTCGTACGTCTCCAGGAAGGCGACCGGCGCGGCCGGATCCCGCAGAGCAAGGAGCCGCAGCTCACGGACCTGTCGCCATTCGTCGGCGCGCACGGGGCGTATGAGGTGTTCCATACACCGATCTTGAGCGGACGGGCCGCCACGCGCAACGCAATTGCCCCGTCACCCCGCGGCCACCGCCCCCGCGGTCGTACCCCGGTACTACTCCCCACCCGACGAAGAGACCCCGGTCCGACGCGCCCGCACCCGCCCCGACGCGACCATCGAGCCATGATTCGGGCACACGGACTCACCAAACGCTATGGCGGGAAGAACCCCAAGACCGCCGTGGACGACCTCTCCTTCGAGGTCCGCCCCGGCACCGTCACCGGCTTCCTCGGCCCCAACGGAGCCGGCAAGTCCACGACCATGCGCATGCTCCTCGGCCTGGACGCGCCGACCGCCGGACGCTGCACGATCGGCGGCCGGGCGTACGCCGCGCACAGCGCGCCCCTCACCGAGGTCGGCGCGCTCCTGGAGGCCCGTTCGATCCACCCGGGACGCTCCGCGTACCACCACCTCATGGCGCTCGCCCACACCCACGGCTTCCCGCGCTCCCGCGTCGAGGACGTCCTCGCCACGACCGGCCTCACGGATGTCGCGGGCCGCCGCGTGAAGGGCTTCTCCCTCGGCATGGGCCAACGCCTCGGCATCGCGGCCGCCCTGCTCGGCGACCCCGCGACCCTCATCCTCGACGAGCCCGTCAACGGCCTCGACCCGGAGGGCGTCCTGTGGATCCGCAACCTCCTCAAGGCCCAGGCCGCCGAGGGCCGCACCGTCCTCGTCTCCTCGCACCTGATGAGCGAGATGGCCGTGACCGCCGACCACCTCATCATCATCGGCCGCGGCAAGCTCCTCGCGGACACCACGGTCGAGCGCTTCGTACGGGACTCGGGCACCGGCTCCGTCAAGGTCGTCTCCCCCGCCGCCGCCCGCCTCGCCGAACTCCTCGCGGGCCCCGCCGTGACCATCACCAGCAGCGCCTCCGGCACCCTCGACATCCGCGGCACCGACGCCGAACACATCGGCCGCACCGCCGCCGCCCACGCCATCCCCCTGTTCGAACTCACCCCGCACAGCGCGTCCCTGGAGCAGGCCTTCATGGACCTCACCCACGACTCCGTCGAGTACGTCACGCCCCTGGAAGGAGCCGCGGCATGACCACGGACACCCTCACCCCGCCCGCGCCCGCGCCCACCCGGAGCCCGTACCGCGTCACCCCCGCCCGCGTCCTGCGCTCGGAGTGGCACAAGCTGTGGACGCTGCGCTCCACCTGGATCACCCTGATCACCGCGACCGCCCTCGTCCTCGCCGTCGGCATCACCATGGGCTCCACCTACGACGGCGACGACGCCGACATCGACACGGTCGTCTTCGTCCTCTTCGGCACCCAGCTCTCCCAGATCTGCCTCGCCGTCCTCGGCATCCTCGTCACCGCGGGCGAGTACGCGACCGGCATGATCCGCGCCTCCCTGACCGCCGTCCCGCACCGCCGGCCCGTCCTGTGGTCCAAGACCGCGGTCTTCGCGACGGTCGCCTTCACCCTGTCCCTCGTCACGAACGTCGTCACGTTCCTCATCGCCCAGATCTGGCTCGCCGACACCGACAAGGAACTGTCCCTCACCGACTCCGGCGTCCTCGGCGCCCTCGCGGGCAGCGCCGCCGCCATCACACTGCTCAGCCTGATCGCCCTCGGCATGGGCGCGCTCTTCCGCTCGGTGCCCGGCGGCATCGGCGCGTTCGTCGGCGCCGTCCTGGTCCTGCCGGAGGTCATCGGCACACTCCCCCTCGACGCGGTCGACACCGCCGTCAAGTACTTCCCGGCACAGGCCTCCGCGTCCCTCGGCTCGATCACCCCCGTCGACAACAGCGTGTCCGCGGGCACGGGCCTCCTCGCCCTCACCCTGTGGGCGGCAGCGATCCTCGTGACGGCATCGGCCCTGCTCAAGCGCCGCGACGTGTGAGCCCGGGCCCGAGTCGACAGATGAGGATCGGGCGCATGTACGAGATCCAGTACGTGTACGAGGATGAGCCGGTGACCCAAGACGTGGACCAGCACCCGCTCACCCGGCACGTGCAGCGGCTGACCCAGCGGGCGCGCGCCTTCGACGGCCGCCGCCCGCTGGTCTGGGACCTGCTCGTGACGGGCTTCTTCGTCGTGGCGGCAGGCATCGACTACGTGGGCGGCGGCTGGCGCAACATCGCGCACAACACGGACCTCCCCGGCTGGCTCGTCGCCGCCCTGACCCTCGGCATGTCGCTGCCGCTGCTGTGGCGCCGCACCCGGCCGATGGCGGTCCTCACCGTCATGGTGGGGTTCGGCGTGGTCAACAGCGCGTCCGGCGCGATGCTCCAGATCTCCCTGGTCCAGCTCATCGTCCTGTTCAACATCGCGCTGCGCCTTCCCCTGAAGACGCTCGGGTGGGCGGGCGTGCTGATGCTGGTGCCCCTGGTGGTGGGCACGGTCCGCTACCCGACGGGCAGTTGGGACCAGCAGATCGTCCCGCAGGTGTGGGCGTACACCCTCGTCGCGCTCCTCGGCATCGCGGTGCGCTCCCGCCAGGACTACACCCGCGCCCTCGTCGAGCGCGCCCGCCAGCTGGAGGTCGAACGCGACCAGCAGGCACGGCTCTCCGCCGCCGCCGAACGCACCCGCATCGCCCGCGAGATGCACGACATCATCGGCCACAACCTGTCCGTCATCACCGGCCTCGCCGACGGCGGCAAGTACGCGGCCACCAAGTCCCCCGAGCGCGCCGCGCAGGCCCTGGACGCCATCGGCTCCACGAGCCGCCAGGCCCTCGCCGAGCTGCGCCGCCTCCTGGACGTCCTGCGCGAGGAGGCCGCCGAGACCGCCGAGTTGGCCCCGCAGCCCGCCCTCACCGACCTGGACCGCCTCATCGACGGCGTCCGCTCCGCGGGCCTGCCCGTCCGCAGCACGTTCCACGGCCGCGCCGACTCCCTGCCCCAGGGCCAGCAACTCACCGTGTACCGCGTGGTGCAGGAGGCCCTGACGAACACCATGAAGCACGCGGGCCCGGGGGCGACGGCGACGGTCGAGGTCTCGTACGCGGCGGACGGCGTGTCGGTGTCGGTCACGGACACCGGGCAGGGCGGCCCACCGTCCGACGGCGGCCGCGGCCTCACCGGCATGCGGGAACGAACCGCCATGTACGCGGGCACACTTGAGGCCGGCCCGCGCCCGCACCCCGAGCCGGGCTGGCAGGTCAGACTCCATCTCCCCCGCGCCACCGCTCCTCTCCCCACCCCACTTAAGGAATCCGCTCAGTGACGACCGTCCTCATAGTCGACGACCAGCCCTTGCAGCGTTTCGGCTTCCGCATGCTCCTGGAGAGCCAGGACGACATGACGGTGGTGGGCGAGGGCGGCAACGGCACGGACGCGGTCCGCATGACGTCCGGGCTGCGTCCCGACGTGGTCCTGATGGATGTGCGGATGCCCGACATGGACGGCATCGAGGCCACGCGCCGGATCGTCGCTTCGGGCTCCAGTACGCGGGTCCTGATCCTCACGACGTTCGACCTGGACGAGTACGCGTACGCGGGGCTGCGGGCGGGGGCGTCGGGCTTCCTCATCAAGGACGCACAGCCGGAGGAGCTGCTTTCGGGGGTCCGCGCGGTGGCCACGGGGGACGCGGTGGTGGCGCCTCGGCTGACGCGCCGCCTCCTGGACACGTTCGCGGACCGGCTCCCGACAGGAACGGACACCGGGGCCGGCTCCGCCGATCCCTCGAAGCACCCGCGCCTGTCGTCCCTGACGGAACGCGAGCTCCACATCCTCACGGTGATCGGCCAAGGCTGGACGAACACGGAGATCGCCGCCCGGCTGCATCTCGCGGAGTCGACGGTGAAGACGCATGTGGGCCGCATCCTCGCGAAGACGGGCGCACGGGACCGGGTGCAGGCGGTCATTCTGGCGTACGACACGAAGCTGGTGCGCCCGTCGTAGTACGGGAAATGCCCCGTGCGGGTGCAGGAAATACCCCTGAACGCAGAAAACCCCCGCACCGTGAGGTGCGGGGGTTTCCCTTAAATTTAGTTCGGCGGCGTCCTACTCTCCCACAGGGTCCCCCCTGCAGTACC
>NZ_JBVIXA010000023.1:0-64687 GCF_055594065.1 Streptomyces sp. NPDC040610
TCCTCAAACGCCGGACGGGCTATCTATAGCCCCTCGTGGGGGTCCCCCCTGCTCCTTAAGAGCTTGGGGGAGTTTGAGGAGCGGGGTCTGGGGCGTTCTGCGCGAGCAACTCCTGCCGCAGCCACCCGTACGACGCCTTCGGCGTCCGCTTCTGCGTGGCGTAGTCCACATGGACGAGCCCGAACCGCTGCGCGTACCCCTCCGCCCACTCGAAGTTGTCGAGGAGGGACCACACGAAGTAGCCGCGGACGTCGACCCCGGCCTCCAGGGCGCGGTGCAGGGCGCGCAGATGCCCGTCGAGGTAGCTGATGCGCTCCTGGTCGTCCAGGCCGTCGTAGGAGCAGCCGTTCTCGGTGATGACGAGGGGCGGGAGCCGGTCGGCGTAGCGGTCGCGGAGGGTGAGGAGGAGCTCGGTGAGGGCGTCGGGGACGACGGGCCAGCCGAAGGACGTGGTGGGGTAGCCGTCGATCGGGCGCGGGGAGAAGGGGAGTTCGGGCGGCAGGGTGAGGCCGGAGAACTCCGTAGGGGTGGGCTCCGCGCGGGGCGCCCCCACCTTCGTGGGCTGGTAGAAGTTGATCCCGTACCAGTCGATCGGCTCCGCGACGACCTTCAAGTCACCGTCCAGGTCGGGGACTTCGGCGCCGAGGAGTTCGGCGATCACTTCCGGGTAGCGCCCGGCGATCAGCGGGTCGGAGAACAGCCGGTTGAGGAGCACGTCGTAGAGGTCCGCGGCCTCGCGGTCCGCGGCGGCGTCGGAGGCGGCCCAGGTCGGCCCGTGGGAGTTCGCCACCCCGATGTCGGCCGCGCCCGCGGCCCGCAGCGCGCGCACCGCGAGCCCGTGGCCGAGGAGCTGGTGGTGGGCGGCGGGCAGGGCGTCGAAGAGGAGCTGCTTGCCGGGGGCGTGCTGCCCGAGGGCGTGGCCGAGGAGGGTGTGCTCGGCGGGCTCGTTCAGCGTGATCCACTTCGCTACGCGGTCCCCGATGCGGGCGGCCACCACGGCGGCGTACTCCGCGAACCGGTGCGCGGTGTCCCGGACGAGCCAGCCGCCCGCGTCCGCCACGGCGAGCGGCGTGTCCCAGTGGAAGAGCGTCGGCACGGGACGTATGCCCGCGGCGCACAGCTCGTCCACGAGCCGGTCGTAGAAGTCCAGGCCCCGCTCGCTGACCTCGCCGCTGCCCTGCGGCAGCACCCGCGGCCAGGACACGGAGAAGCGGTACGCGCCCACGCCGAGGTCACGGATCAGGGCGACGTCCTCGCGGTAGCGGCGGACGTGGTCGCAGGCCACGGCGGCCGTCGTGCCGTCCTTGACGGTGCCGGGCCGGGCGGTGAAGGCGTCCCACACCGAGGGGCCGCGCTCGTCGGCGGCGCCCTCGATCTGGTGGGCCGATGTGGACACCCCCCAGAGGAAGTCGTGGGGGAAGCGGGGCAGCGGTGCGCGCGTCGTCGCCATGCGCGCGATCATCCGTACCGGCCGGTACGGAAGTCAACGCCCGTGCGGCAGACGGTTTCCCGGCGCCTGGTATCGCTGCGTTCCGGCGCCCGCTGCCGCTGTTTCCCGGCGCCAGGTACCGCTGCTTCCCGGCATCCGGTACCGCTACGAGCCCTCCTTGAGCACCCGAGTGATCAGCTTCCGCTGGTCCTCCGTGAGCCGGGGGTCCGAGCAGTACACGGTCCGGTCGTCGAGGGTGATCTGATAGCTGAACCCGTCGGGCACCCCCACGGGGGGCGTGCCCCGGCCGTCGGCCGCCGCCCGCTCGGCCAGGGCGTGCCACTCCTGGGCATCGGGCCGCGCGGTGGTGTCGACCTCCGCGTGCCGGTCGATGCCCGCGAAACCTCCGGTGCGCTTCACCTGGATACGCATGGGTCCTGTCTACTCCAGGCACCGGCGGCCCGCCAGACGGGCCGCCGGTCACGGCCGGATCAGGTGGCGGGCACCTTGACCTGGGACCAGGCGTCCAGGACGGCCTTGAGCTCCTCGCCGTCGCCGTACTTGGCGCGGGCCGCCGCCACCGTCAGCTTCGCGAAGTCCGTGAAGGAGGCGTCCTGGGCCAGCTCGCCGCCGGTCAGGACGGCGTACCAGATCTGCCCCGCCCGCTCCCAGGCGTGCCCGCCGAGGGCGTCGGCGAGGAGGTAGAAGGCGCGGTTGGGGATGCCGGAGTTGATGTGCACGCCGCCGTTGTCGCGGCCGGTGCGGACGTAGTGGTCCATGTCGGCGGGCTGCGGGTCCTTGCCGAGCACGTCGTCGTCGTACGCCGTGCCGGGCTCCTTCATGGAGCGCAACGCCTTGCCGGTGACGCGCTCGGCGAGCAGGCCCGCGCCGATCAGCCAGTCGGCCTGGTCGGCGGTCTGGCCGAGGGTGTACTGCTTGATCAGCGAGCCGAAGACGTCCGCCATGGACTCGTTGAGGGCCCCGGGCTGGCCGAAGTACGTGAGGTTCGCGGTGTACTGGACGACGCCGTGGGTCAGCTCGTGGCCGATGACGTCCACGGGGATGGTGAAGTCGAGGAAGATCTCCCTGTCCCCGTCGCCGAACACCATCTGCTCGCCGTTCCAGAAGGCGTTTCCGTAGTCCTCGCCGTAGTGGACGGTGGCGTTCAGCGGCAGTCCGCCGCCGTCGATCGAGTCGCGCTCGAAGTGCTTGAAGAACACCTCGAAGGTCGCGCCGAGGCCGGCGTACGCGCGGTTGACGGTGGCGTCCTTGCCGGGCTTGTCGCCCTCGCCGCGCACCTTGCGGCCGGGCAGGTCCGTCCTGTGCTTGGCGTCGTGGATGGTGCGGTGCGGCTTGCCCGCCTCGGCGCCCTTCGGCGCGGTGATCGAGGGGGCGCCGATGACCGTGGTCAGACGACGCTGGGTGCGCTCGTAGGCGTCGCGCTGGAGGGTGCGGCGGGCGGCCTGGGAGAGCGCGGGGTCCGAGGACTGGGCGAGCTTGTCCAGGACGATGGGTGGCACGATCGTGCAGAAAACGGGCTCGAAGCCCGCTGGGTTGGCGGTCATGTGCGGCAATGTGGCACTGGGTCATGCCGCTGTCACTAGCTGCCACCATGATTGGTGAAATAGACGTATACGGGCCTACGTCATCCTCTCCAGGTGATATACGGCACGTTTTGTCCGTTACGTCCCTACGGTCCCGCATACTGATACGCGCCCGCGCATTCCGCGGACCTCGGCTAGGCTGCCTCGCATCATGCGTTTCGGGCTGCTTCTCCTTAGCTGCCGCGGCGAGGGCCTGTAGCAGGCCGACCCCCTCCCCGCGGAGTTCGGTGCTGTGCTAGACCGTCGGCCGTCCTTCCGGACCTCCCGAGGAGCCCCGCACACCATGCCGAACTTCCAACGCCCCAGCTCCATGCCGATCCACAAGTACGGCAAGTACGAGCAGGTGGACATCCCCGACCGGACCTGGCCCGACCAGCGCATCACGGTCGCCCCCCGCTGGCTGTCCACCGACCTGCGCGACGGCAACCAGGCGCTCATCGACCCGATGTCGCCCACCCGCAAGCGCGCCATGTTCGACCTGCTGGTACGCATGGGCTACAAGGAGATCGAGGTCGGCTTCCCGTCCTCCGGGCAGACCGACTTCGACTTCGTGCGCTCCATCATCGAGGACGAGAACGCCATCCCCGACGATGTGACGATCTCCGTCCTGACGCAGGCGCGCGAAGAGCTGATCGAGCGCACCGTGGAGTCCCTGAAGGGCGCCAAGCGCGCCAACGTGCACCTGTACAACGCCACCGCGCCGGTCTGGCGCGAGGTGGTCTTCCGCGGCTCCCGCGACGCCGTCAAGCAGATCGCCGTCGACGGCACGCGCCTGGTCATGGAGTACGCCGACAAGATCCTCGACCAGGACACCGTGTTCGGCTACCAGTACAGCCCGGAGATCTTCACCGACACCGAGCTGGACTTCGCCCTGGAGGTCTGCGAGGGCGTCATGGACGTCTGGCAGCCCGACGCCGACCGCGAGATCATCCTCAACCTGCCCGCCACCGTGGAGCGTTCGACGCCCTCCACGCACGCGGACCGCTTCGAGTGGATGTCCCGGAACCTGTCCCGGCGCCAGTACGTCTGCCTGTCCATCCACCCCCACAACGACCGCGGCACCGCCATCGCCGCCGCCGAACTCGCCGTGATGGCGGGCGGCGACCGCGTCGAGGGCTGCCTGTTCGGCCAGGGCGAGCGCACCGGCAACGTCGACCTGGTCGCGCTGGGCATGAACCTGTTCAGCCAGGGCGTGGACCCGCAGATCGACTTCTCCGACATCGACGAGGTCCGCCGCGTGTACGAGTACTGCACGCGCATGGAGGTCCACCCGCGCCACCCCTACGCGGGCGACCTGGTCTACACCGCCTTCTCCGGCTCCCACCAGGACGCCATCAAGAAGGGCTTCGACTCGATGGAGGCCCGGGCGACCGCCGCGGGCAAGACCGTCGACGACATCGAGTGGGCCGTGCCGTACCTGCCCATCGACCCCAAGGACGTCGGCCGCTCCTACGAGGCCGTCATCCGCGTCAACTCCCAGTCCGGCAAGGGCGGCGTCGCGTACGTCCTGAAGAACGACCACAAGCTGGACCTGCCGCGGCGCATGCAGATCGAGTTCTCGAAGATCATCCAGACGAAGACCGACAGCGAGGGCGGCGAGGTCACCCCGGACGCGATCTGGAGCGTCTTCCAGGACGAGTACCTGCCCAACCCCGACAGGCCCTGGGGCCGCATCCAGGTCAAGAACGGCCAGACGATCACGGACGTCGACGGCACCGACACCCTCACCGTCGAGGCCACCGTCGACGGCGCCGACATCACCCTGACCGGCTCCGGCAACGGCCCGATCTCCGCGTTCTTCAACGCCCTGCAGTCCATCGTGGGCATCGACCTGCGCCTGCTCGACTACCAGGAGCACACGATGAGCGAGGGCGCCTCCGCGCAGGCCGCCTCCTACATCGAGTGCGCCATCGGCGACCGCGTCCTGTGGGGCGTGGGCATCGACGCGAATACGACACGTGCCTCCATGAAGGCCGTCGTCTCCGCCGTCAACCGCGCGGCCCGCTGATCCCGCCGGACTCCCGTTCGACCGGTGCTTTCTCGGCCCCGTCCGCCCTCGTGGCGGGCGGGGCCGCCGCGTGTCCGGGGGCTGGTCCAGGCCAGCAACCGGCCATCTCCCGTACGGGGTACTGACGCGGCATCACGGATGTGGCTAACATCACGCCAACGCGGCAGGGCTGCCGCGGCGTCATGGAGGTGCGTGGTGCTGCCAGATCGGGGACGAAAAGGCCGGGAATCCCGCATCTTCGGCAGAACCGCACCACTGGGCGATCCGGGCGCCCGCGACCCCGGCCGCCCCCGGGTCTTCGCGCGGCTGGCGCACCGCGGCCGCGGCCCCCGCCTGATCGGCACCCGCACCGTCTGGACCACCGTCTGCGACGGCGAGTTCTTCTGCCCCGGCTGCGGCGGTGACCGCAACTACCAGCGCCGCACCGGCCGCCGCCGCTTCGTGCTCCTCGGCGTGCCGCTGTTCTCCCGCGGCGACGCCGGGCCGGTCGTCGAATGCGCCGCCTGCCAGGACCACTTCGGCGTCGACGCCCTCGACCACCCCACGACCGTCCGCCTCTCCGCGATGCTCCGCGACGCCGTGCACACCGTCGTCCTCGCCGTCCTCACCAGCGGCGGCAGCACCTCCCGTACCGCCCTCGACGCGGCCGTCACCACCCTGCGCGGCGCCGGCTTCGACGACTGCACCGAGGAGCGCCTCGCCGCCCTCATCGAGGCGCTCGCCGCCGACACCGGCCGCCTCGGCGACCCCGACTGCGTGCCCGGCCTCGCCATCGAACTCCACGAGGCGCTCGGCCCGCTGGCCCCGCACCTCGCCCCCGCCGGACGTGAGGCGCTGCTCCTGCAGGGCGCACGGATCGCGCTCGCCGACGGGCCGTACACGCCCGCCGAACGCGATGTGCTCGCCACCGCGGGCTGCGCGCTGACCATCGACCCCGACGACGTGGCACGGCTGCTGGTGGCGGCGGCGCGGACGCCCCGCTGAGTACTCCCCAGGGAGTAACGAACGCCCGGCACCACCCCCGGGCGTAACCTCCAACTCGCTCTCGGGCGCGACGAATCACCCCCCTCGCGGCGGAAGTCTGGAAGGCGCAAGCCACCAGACACCGTCACGGAGGGAGGCCCACCGATGGGGGCCGCATCAACGACGAAGCGCCGACGGCCACGTGCCGTGCCCTGGGTGCTGCTCGGCCTGTGGGTCGCCGTGCTCGCGCTCGCCAGTCCGTTCGCCGGGAAGCTCGAGGACGTCCAGCGCGACCGGGCCGTGGACTACCTGCCCGCGAGCGCCGACTCCACGCAGGTCGCCAAGGTCCAGGAGCGGCTGCCCGGCGGCGAGACCACCGAGCTGGTGCTCGTCTACCACCGCGACGGCGGCCTCGGCGCGGCCGACCGGAAGACGGCGGCGGAGCAAGCGGCCGCCGTGGGACGTGAGTTCAAGCTCGTCGCGACGCCCACGGGGGTGGCGTCGAAGGACGGGGCGACCCTCATGTACCCGGTCGCGACCAACGCGCCGGGCACGGACGAGGAGAAGCGGGACGCCTTCGTCAACGACGTGCGGGACATCGTGAAGGCTCCCAGTGGCCCCGGCAACGCGGACGGCCTGAAGGTCGACGTCGGAGGGTCCGGCGCGCTCGCCACCGACGCCAGCGAGGTCTACGGCTCCCTGGACGGCCCGCTGCTCTACACCACCGTCGGCGTCGTCGCGATCCTGCTCATCCTGATCTACCGCAGCCCGCTCCTGTGGCTGGTGCCGCTCGCCGTCGCCGGAGTCGCCAACTACCTCTCCATGGGCGTCGCCTACGGCCTCAACCAGGCCTTCGACACCTCGGTCAGCGGCCAGAGCTCGGGCATCATGACCATCCTCGTCTTCGGCGCGGGCACCGACTACGCCCTGCTGATCGTCTCCCGCTACCGCGAGGAACTGCGCCGCTTCGAGCGGCCGTACGACGCCATGCGCACCGCCCTGCGCGGCTGCGGGCCCGCCGTCATCGCCTCCTCCGGCACCGTCGCCGCGGGCCTGCTGTGCCTGCTGGCCGCCGACCTCAACAGCAGCCGGGGCATGGGGCCGCTGGGCGCCGTCGGCGTGCTGTGCGCGCTCGTCGCCATGCTGACGCTGCTGCCCGCGCTGCTCGTGCTCTTCGGGCGGCGGGTGTTCTGGCCGCTGGTGCCCGCGTTCGGCAGCGAGCCGAAGAAGCGGAAGTCCCTGTTCCAGTCGATGGGTTCGTCCGCAGGACGCCGCCCCCTCACCGTGCTCGTGTCCGGCGGCGTCCTGCTCGGAGCCCTGGCCCTCGGCGCCTTCGCCCTGCCCGGCAACATCAAGCAGGAGGACACCTTCACCAACAAGCCCGACTCCATCGCCGCGATGGAGACCCTCGCCACCGCCTTCCCCGAACGCGGCACCCAGCCCATCAGCGTCATCGCGCCCACCGACAGCGCCGACCGCGTGCTCGCCGACGCACGGGGCGTGCCCGGCGTCGACAGCGCCGAGCGCGGCCGCAGCTCGCGGCAGTGGACCGAGATCTCCGTCGTCGCCAAGGCCCCGCCGCAGACGGCGGCGGAGACCACGACCATCGAGAAGCTCCGCGACAAGCTCGACCCAGGAGGCGCGTACGTCGGCGGGCCGAGCGCCGAACAGATCGACCTGAAGGACACCAACCGCCGGGACATGTGGGTGGTGGTCCCGATCGTCCTGGCAGCGGTCCTGCTCATCCTCGTCGTCCTGCTCCGCGCCCTGATCGCCCCGCTCCTGCTGCTGCTCGCGGTCGTCGCCGTGTGGGGCGCCTCGCTCGGCATCGCCGGACTCGTCTTCGGCCCCGTCTTCGGCTTCGAGGGCACCGACCCGGGCCTCGGCCTGCTGTCCTTCTGCTTCCTCGTCGCCCTCGGCGTCGACTACGGCATCTTCCTCATGCACCGCATGCGGGAGGAGTGCCTGGCCGGGGCGGAGACCGGGACGGCCGCGCTCACCGCGCTGCGCACCACCGGCGGCGTGATCGCCTCCGCGGGCCTGGTCCTCGCCGCGACGTTCGCCGTCCTCACCAACATGCCGCTGGTCCAGCTCGTCGAACTGGGCTTCGTCATCGCGGTCGGCGTGCTCCTGGACACCTTCCTGGTGCGGACGTACCTGGTGACGTCCGCGAGCCTCGCCCTCGGCGACAAGGTCTGGTGGCCGGGACCCCTGTCCAAGCGGCGGACCCCGCCACCGGCCCCCGAGCCCAGCGCCCCGGAACTGGTCCGCGCCCCCTGACCTCCCGGCGCCCGCTGAACCCGTCCGTCCGGCGCCCCTCCCTGTCGGAGGGGCGCCGCCCTACAGGAAGATGAGGGCCACACATGGGCGTACCCGCGACGCGTGTACGAGAAGGGGGAGCCGACGACGTGCCCAACCCGCCGTCCGCCTCGCGCCCCTGGTGGCCGTTCTCCGGAGCGGCACCGGGGTCGCGGCGCGCCCTGCGCGAGGACGCGCTGCTCGCGGCGCTCCTCGCCGCCCTCGCCGCCGTGCTCGCCCAGGTCCTCCAGGACGGCCGGACCCCCGACCCGCTCGGCTGGACGCTGCTCCTGGCCGCCCACGTCCCGCTGATCTGGCGCCGCGAACGCCCCATGACGGTGCTGCTCGCCGTCATGGCGTTCATCGGCCCGTACCACGCCCTGGACTACGACCACGCGGCCGCGACCCACGTCGGCATGGTCGCCCTCTACTCCGTCGCCGTCTCCGGCCGCCCCCGCCGCACCCTCCTGACCGGCGTCCACATCATCGGCATCATCCTCGTCGTCAACTCGGGCGTCGGCGGGGACCCGGTCACCGAGGTCGTGCGGATCACCGGCTGGATCGTCGCCGTGCTGGTCTTCGGTACGTACGTCCGTGTCCACCGGCAGTACGTCGCCTCCGTCGTCGAACGCGCCGAGCGCGCCGAACGCACCCGCGAGGAGGAGGCGCGGCGGCGCGTCGCCGAGGAGCGCCTTCGGGTCGCCCGCGATCTGCACGACCTGCTCGCGCACAGCATCACCCTGGTCGGCGTGCAGACCTCGGTCGCCGCGCACGTCCTCGCCGCCGACCCCGACCGCCTCGACCGCGCCGCCATCGCCGGCGCCCTCGACGACATCGCCGAGACCTGCCGCACCGCGCGCGGCGAACTCCGGGCCACCCTGGAGGTCCTGCGCACCGCGGGCCCGGGACCCGCCGACGCCCCCGACGAGTCCCGCGGCCCTCTCCCCGGCCTGGACGGCCTCGTCGACCTCGCGGACGCGGCCCGCACGGCGGGCGCGAAGGTCGACCTCGCGGTCAGCCTCCCCGACCCCCCGGTGCCGCCCGCGGTGGGCGCGGCGGCGTACCGCATCGTCCAGGAGGCCCTGACGAACGCGGTCCGGCACGGCGGGCCGGGGCCGAGCGTGGCGGTGGGGATAGGCGAGGAAGGCGGGGAGCTGAGGGTGACGGTGCGGGACGACGGGGGTTCGGGGGGCACGGAGGGCGCCGAGGGTGCCGAGGGCTTCGGGAGCTTCGGGGGCGCCGGGGCGGGGGTCGCCGGGGGGCGGTTCGTGCCGGGGGACACCGGGGTGCCTTCGGGCTCCGCCGGGCGGGCGGGGGCTTCGGCTGCTTCGGCCGCTGGTACGTCTGCGGGCGGGAAGGCGGGCCCGGCTCCGGGCGGGACGGCGACCGTGAACGGAGGGCCGCCGCCCGCCACGTGGGGCGTCGTCGTGTCCCGGGACGGGGATACGGCCCCGTCCGGCCCCGGGGCCGTATCCCCGGCCCGGGGCGGCGCCGGACCCACAGGGACCGGGGACGCGCCCGGGTTCGGGCTCATCGGGATGCGGGAGCGGGCCCGGAGCGTGGGCGGGACGCTGGAGGCGGGGCCGCGGACGGGCGCGGGCCGGGGGTTCGAGGTGGTGGCGGTGCTGCCGCTGGGCGAGGGGAGAAGAGCCGAGTGAGCCGAGTGATCCGGGTACTGCTCGCCGACGACCAGGCGCTGGTACGGGCGGCCTTCGCCATGCTCGTGGAGTCCGCACGGGACATGGAGGTCGTGGCGCAGGCCGGGTCGGGCCGTGAGGCCGTCGACCTGGCCAGGACCGAGCGGGCCGACCTCGTCGTCATGGACGTCCGCATGCCCGACCTCGACGGCATCGAGGCCACCCGCCTGATCGCCGCCGACGAGGACCTGGCGGGTGTGAAGGTCCTGATGCTCACCACGTACGACACCGACGAGCACGTGGTGGAGGCGCTGCGCGCGGGCGCGTCCGGCTTTCTGGTCAAGGACACCAAGCCCGCGGAGCTGCTCGACGCCATCCGTACCGTCGCCGCGGGCGAGTCGCTCCTGTCGCCGGGCCCCACCGGACGCCTCATCGCCCGGGTGCTGCGCCAGCCGCAGCCCCCGCACGCCGAAGCCCCCGCGCCCGCCGCGCTCGGCGCCCTCTCCGACCGCGAACGCCAGGTCCTGACGCTGGTCGCACGGGGCCTGAACAACACCGAGGTGGCGGAGGCGCTCGGGCTCAGCCCCCTGACCGCGAAGACCCACGTCAGCCGGATCATGGGGAAGCTGGGGGCGCGGGACCGGGCGCAGCTGGTGATCGTGGGGTACGAGTCGGGGCTGGTGACGCCGGGGGCGGGGGGTTAGGGGGCTGTAGGGCGCCTCGGCCCCGGCGGCGTCACGCCCTCCCTCGGGCCGGGGACACCCGCCCCGAAGCGCTCCCGTCACTCTCATGCGTCAACACAGCGTCAACTCCGTCGTCACACAGGGGTATTGTCGTACCGCCCGAGGCGCATTAGCTTCACGCGCGACGTCCTACGTCCCACGTCCCGTCGTGAGGAGCCGTATGAGCCGTACGAGCCGCGTGATCCAGAGACGACGTCCACCCGTTCGGAGCATGCTGTCGGGCCGGGACGGGGAGGCCGGCGAGGGCCGTCAGGGCCCTGCGGGACACCAAGGTCTCCCGGGCCTCCGGGGTCTCCCGGGCCTCCGAAGCCTCCGAGCCCCCCGCCGCGGCCGCCCTCGCCTCACCGCCGCCGCCCTCGCCCTCTCCGCCGCCCTCGCGCTCACCGCCTTCAGCCGCCCGGGCGCCGCCCCCGCCCCCCTCCTCCCCGGCTGCGCCACCTCCGTGCCGTACACCGCCGACACCAACGGCTACGACACCTTCCGCATCCCCGCCGTCGTCCGCACCGATCGCGGCACCCTGCTCGCCTTCGCCGAGGGGCGGCGCGCCAGCGCCTCCGACACCGGCAACATCGATGTCGTCCTGCGGCGCTCCACCGACGGCGGCTGCACCTGGGGGCCCCTCGCCGTCGTCGCCGCGGGGCGCGGGGACACCCGTGGCAACCCGGCGCCCGTCGTCGACCCCGTGACCGGGCGCGTCGTCCTGCTCACCTCCTACAACAGCGGTGCCGTCACCGAAGGACAGATCATGCGCGGTGAGGTCACGGCCGCGCAGAGCCGGCGCGCCTTCGTGCAGAGCAGCGCCGACGACGGTCGTACGTTCTCCTCGCCGCGCGAGATCACCGCCGCCGTGAAGCGGCCCCACTGGCGGTGGTACGCGACCGGGCCCGGGCACGCCGTCGCGCTCACCCGCGGGCCGTACGCCGGGCGGCTCGTCGTGCCCGCCAACCACTCCGCCGCGCCCGCGCCCGGGTCCTCCGACACCGGGCAGGAGCCCAAGTACTACGGCGGGCACGCCCTCTACAGCGACGACCACGGGCTCAGCTGGCGCATCGGCTTCGTCGACGACTCCTACGACGGGGAGCACAACTCCAACGAGTCCGCCGTCGCGCAGCTTCCCGACGGGCGGTTGTACCTCAGCTCGCGGGATCAGCACGGGGTGGCCGTGGGCAATCGGCTCGACAGCTACTCCAGCGACGGGGGGCGCAGCCTCGACCGGCCCTACGCCGTTCAGCCCACCCTCAACGACGTGCCCGTCGTGCAGGGTGGGCTGCTTCAGCTTCGGGGCTGGGGGGAGCCGCTGCTCTTCTCCGGTCCCTCCGTGCCCACTGCCCGGCAGGCGATGGCCCTCTGGCGCAGCCGCGACGGGGGGCGGACCTTCGCCAAGCTCCTCACCCTGTCCCAGGACCGGGCCGGCTACTCGGACCTGGTCCAGGTGGGGCCCGGGACGGTCGGCCTGTTGTACGAGACGGGGGTCGCCGGAACGTACGAGCGGGTGGTCTGGCGCCGGGTGACGGTCTAACCCTGCGGGGCTCCCCAATCCCACCCCTTCCCGAACCCGGGGGCTGCCGCCCCCGGCCCCCCGCTTGTCGCCGCTCCGCGCCTCGTCCTCAAACGCCGGACGGGCTGGAATCGGGTGGCTGTCCCGTGCGGGTGGGACGGCCCCCCGCCGAATCGGCGCTCCGCGCCTCGTCCTCAAACGCCGGACGGGCTGAGACGTTGCCTGAGCGGGCTGGAATGCGCGGGCACGTTTCAGCCCCTGCACGGCTGCACTTCAGCTCACCCAAGGTTGTGCTTCAGCGTGTCCGGGGGCTGCGCTTCAGCTCGCCCGGGGCTGTGTTTCAGCCCCTCCGGCGTTTGAGGAGCGGGGTCTGGGGCGGAGCCCCAGTTCGGGAAGGGGTGGGACTGGGGCGCACCCGCGAGGCCTACAGCAACCCCGCCGCGGCCAAATGCTTGCCCACCTGCTCCGTCTCGGCCTCGGACAGCGGGATCTGGGGGGCCGCGGTGAGGGGGCAGTCGATGATGCCGCGGAGGTGGAGCGCGGCCTTGAACGCCCCGAGGCTGGAGGAACTGGCCCCCATCCGGAGGGGGTCGCCGACGCCGACCATGCGGAACAGCGCGCACAACCGTTCCTGCTCGGCGCGGGCCCGCGCCCAGTCGCCTTCGCGGGCGTAGCGGAAGAGGCGTACGTAGCCGTGCGGATCGACGTTCCCGAGGCCGGGGACGACGCCGTCGGCACCCATGGCGAGGGCGGAGTCGACGGTGAGTTCGGAGCCGGTGAGGACGGAGAAGGAGGGCAGGCCGGTGCGGGTGCGGGCGCCGAGGATGACGCGGCGCAGCCCTCCGTCGTCGCCGCTGGAGTCCTTGAGCCCGGCGAGGACACCCTCGGCGGCGAGTTCGAGGACGAGGTCGGCGTCGAGCTTGGTGTGGACGGAGACGGGGAGGTCGTAGGCGAAGACGGGCAGCGCCCCGCGGGCGGCGACGAGGCGGAAGTGGCGGGCGACCTCGGCGGGGTGGGTGCGGGTGTAGAAGGGCGCGGTGACGACGACGCCGTCGGCGCCCGCGTCGGCGGCGGCCCGGACGTGGTCGAGGACGCGCAGGGTGGCCATGTCGATGGCCCCGGCGAGGACGGGCAGCTGCCCGCCGACGTACCGGACGACGCGGTCCACGACGACCCTGCGGTGCCCGTCCGGCAGATACGCGGCCTCGGAGGACGAGCCGAGGACGAAGAGGCCGTCGACGCCACCGTCGATCAGATGGTCCACGAGGCGTTCGAGGGACGCCACGTCCACCTCGTTGTCCGGGGTCAGGGGGGTGCAGACGGGAGGGACGACACCGGTCAACGGGGAGGGAAGGTTCGGCAGGGTCACGGTGTCTCCTTGGACGTGGCCGTGGCGGCGGCCGTCGCTGCGGACGACTGGCTGACGAGGTCCCGGGTGGACTCGCCCGCCAGTACGGGGTGGTGGCACCGGTACCGATGCTCGGCACCGGCGTCCGCGACGTCCGGCATGGCCGTCGCGCACACCTCGTCGGCCTTCCAGCACCGGGTGCGGAAGGGGCACCCGCTGGGCGGCCGCGTGGCCGACGGTACCGGGCCGACGAGCGGAATCGGGTCGATCGGGTCGAGCAGTCCGGGTGTGGCCGAGAACAGCGCCCGGGTGTACGGGTGCCGGGCGTTGTCGAGGATCTCGGCGGCCGGTGACTCCTCGACGATCCGGCCGAGGTACATGGTGATGACGCGGTCGCTCATCCTGCGGACGGTCTGGATGTCGTGGGAGACGAAGACCAGGGACAGGTTGAGGCGTTCCTTGAGGTCGAGGAGCAGGTTGAGGATCTGGGCGCGTACGGAGACGTCGAGGGCGCTGGTCGGCTCGTCGGCGACGACGAGTTCGGGTTCGAGGGCGAGCGCGCGGGCGATGGCGACGCGCTGGCGCTGGCCGCCGGAGAGCTGTCCGGGCAGGGCGTCGGCGAGGACGGTGGGCAGGCCGACGAGGCTCATCAGCTCGCGCACCCGGTCGGTGCGCTCGGCGGGGGTGCCGCGGCGGTGCACGTCGAGGGGGTCGCGCAGGATCTGCCGGATGGGCAGGCGGCGGTTGAGGGCCGTGGAGGGGTCCTGGAAGATCATGGCGGTGCCGGTGCCGATCGTGGTGCGGCGCTCGGCGGCGCCCATCCCCCACAGGTCCCGGCCGCGGAACGCGACGAGCCCGGACGTCGGCGGCTGGATGCCGAGGAGGACCTTCGCGAGGGTCGACTTGCCGCAGCCGGACTCGCCGACGACGCCGACGGTCTCGCCGGGGGCGATGGTGAGGTCGGCGCCGGTGAGGGCGTACACCCGGTCGCGGGAGAACAGGCCGCCGGTGCGGGCCTTGTGGACGACGTGCGCGTCGCGCAGCGTGACCAGGGCGGTGGGGTCGTCGTCGGGCAGGTCGCCGGGGGGAACAGCCTCAGCCACGGTCACGGACCGCCTCGCTTCCTGGGAGCCGCGGCTCCGCTGTCTCGACGACGGGTGCGGGATGGTGGCAGGCCGTCCGGTGCCGACTCTCGCCGAGGAGTTCGGGGGCGGTGGTGTGGCACAGGGCGTCGGCGAGCGGGCACCGGTCGGCGAAGCGGCAGCCCGCGGGGAAGTCGGCCGGTGAGGGGACGACACCCTTGATCTGGGTGAGGCGTTCGGCGGCGGACTCCAGGGACAGCACGGAGCCGAGCAGGCCGCGCGTGTAGTGGTGGGTGGGAGCCTCGACGAGGTCGGCGGTCACGCCGGTCTCGACGATCTGGCCGCCGTACATGACCGCGACCCGGTCGGTGACGTCGGCGATCAGCGCCAGGTCGTGCGAGACCAGGATCAGGGCGAAGCCCAGCTCGGCGCGCAGCCGCAGCAGGAGTTGGATGACCTGGGCCTGCACGGTCACGTCGAGCGCGGTGGTGGGCTCGTCGGCGACGATCAGCTTGGGGTCGCGGGACAGGGCCATGGCGATGAGGACGCGCTGGCGCTGGCCGCCGGACAGCTCGTGCGGATAGCTGCGCAGGGTGCGGTCGGGGTCGAGGCCGACGAGGGCGAGGAGTTCGGCGGGGGAGCGGTGGCCGCCGCGCCGGACGACCTGCCCCAGCTGGGCGCGTACCGTCATCGCCGGGTTCAGGGACGACAGGGCGTCCTGGTAGATCATCGCCATGTCGTGGCCGAGGAGCCGCCGCCGGGACCGCATGGGCAGGCCGATCAGCTCCCGCCCGTCGAAGGTGACGTGCCCGCGCACCCGGGCCCCCTTGGGTTCCAGGCCCATGACGGTGAGCGCGGTCAGGGACTTGCCGCAGCCGGACTCGCCGACGAGGCCGAGGACTTCCCCGGGCCGGACCTCGAAGCTGATGCCGTCGACGATGTCGACGCCGGAGTGCCGCTCCTCGAAGCCGATGGCCAGGTCCCGCACGCTGAGCACGGGCGCCCCCGCGGGCAGCGGCCGGGCCCGTGCGCGCAGCCGCGCCGCCGCCTCGGTCAGGCCCGGCAGCTCAAGGACCTCGCCGCTGCCCGGCTCGGGCGCCTCGACCGGGTCGTCCTTGCGTCCGGGGCCGGTGACGTCACGGCCGGACGGCGCGGCCCAGGCGTCGGAGACACCTTCGGAGAGCACGTTCAGGGAGAGCACGGTCAGGAGCATCAGGAGGCCGGGGAAGACCGTCGCCCACCAGCCGCCGATGAGGACCATGTTCTTGCCGTCGGCGATGACGCTGCCCCAGGACGGGTCCGGCGGCCGCACGCCCGCGCCGATGAACGACAGGGACGCCTCGAACACGATCGCCTCGGCGACCTGGACGGTGCAGAACACCAGGACCGGGGCGGCGCAGTTGATGGCGACGTGCTTGATGACGATGTGCGGGGTGCGGGCGCCGATGACGCGTTCGGCGACCACGTAGTCCTCGCCGTACTGATCGAGCACGTTGGCGCGGACGACACGGGCGATCGGCGGGGTGAACAGGAAGGCGATCGCGCAGATCAGGACGGTGATGCCGCCGCCGAAGACGGCGACGAGGACCGCCGCGAGCGCGATGCCGGGGAACGCCATGACGACGTCCAGGCAGCGCATCAGCGTCTCGTCGACGGCCTTGCGGGAGGTCGCCGCGATCGCGCCGATGACCGCGCCGACGATCAGCGCGAGCGTCGTCGCGCCCAGGCCGATGGCGAGGGACCAGCGCGCCCCGTACATCAGCCGGCTGAGGATGTCCCGGCCCAGGCTGTCCTGGCCCATCCAGTGGTCGGCGGAGGGATGGCCGGTGCCGTCGACGAGGGACTGCTGGTCGAGCGGGTCGTGCGGGGCGATGAGCGGGGCGAACAGGGCGACGAGGACGACGACGGAGACGACGCCGAGGGAGATGCGGGAGAGGACCGGCAGCTTCGCCAGGGCCCGCAGCCGGATGCCGGGCACGGCAAGGCGCTCGGTGAGTTTCTTGCGCGACTGGAGCATCAGGAGGTTCCCCTCAGGCGCGGGTTCACCAGCAGATAGAGGATGTCGATCACCAGGTTCACCACGACGAAGCCGACGGCCGTGGTGATGACGACGCCCTGCACGACGGCCGGGTCACCGTTCTTCACCGCGTCGATCATGAGCTTGCCCATGCCGGGCAGCGAGAAGATCGTCTCGATGACGACCGCGCCGCCCAGCAGATAGCCGACGCGCAGGCCGAGCACGGTCAGCGGGTTGATGAGGGCGTTGCGCAGGACGTTGCGGCCGACCACCACGACCGGTGGCAGACCGCTGCCGACGGCCGTGCGGACGTAGTCCTTGTCCAGCTCCTCCACGACGGCGGTGCGCACGATGCGGGTCATCTGCGCGGCCACCGGCAGGGACAGGGCGAGGGCGGGCAGCGTCATCGTCTTCAGCCAGCCGGTGAAGGAGTCGGCCGGGTTGACGTAGCCGCCGGTCGGGAACCAGCCCAGGTCGACGGCCAGGTACTGGATCATCAGCAGGGCCAGCCAGAAGCCGGGCGCCGCGACGCCGGTCAGGGAGACGACGCGGATGATCTGGTCGGGCAGCCGGTCGCGGTAGATCGCGGCGAGCACGCCGAGCGGCAGGGAGAGCAGCACCGCGACGCCGAGGCCGAGGAAGGTCAGCTGCATCGTCAGCGGCAGCGCGGTGGTGAT
Organism: Streptomyces sp. NPDC040610; assembly: GCF_055594065.1. Taxonomy (NCBI): domain Bacteria; kingdom Bacillati; phylum Actinomycetota; class Actinomycetes; order Kitasatosporales; family Streptomycetaceae; genus Streptomyces; species Streptomyces sp. NPDC040610. The sequence goes on from NZ_JBVIXA010000023.1 coordinate 17,305, forward strand.
CTGGTCGATGACGGGGGACCGGGTCAGGACGCTGATGCCCATGTCGCCGCCGATGAGGTCGCCCACGAAGTCGACGTAGCGCACCGGCAGCGGATCGAGCAGGCCGTTGTCCTCGCGGAACTGGTGGAGCTGCTCCTGGGTGGGGTTCGCGCCCTGGAAGAACGCCGACGCCGGGTCGATGTCGGAGAACCGCATCACGAGGAACACGAAGAGCACGATGCCGAGCAGCAGCGGCACGAGCAGGGCGATGCGGCGGGCCAGGATACGCAGGATCGCGGTCACTGCTTGACGCTCCTCTGGTCGCTCACGGCGTACGACCTCCTCGGATCGCTCACGGCGTACGGCTCCTCGGGTCGCTCACGGCGTACGGGTTCCTCAAGTCGCTCAGGCCCACTTGGACTGCAGGAGGTTGATGCCGGGGTAGGGCTGGGCGCGGACACCGGTGAGCTGCTTGGGGTCCCACGCGGTCATCAGCTCGTTGTGCACCACGGGGTACAGCACGGCCTCCTCGGCGACGATGTCGATGTAGTCCTGCACCATCGTCTTCTTCCGGGTGGCGTCCGGCTCGCGTGTCGCCCGGTCCATGAGCCGGAACAACTCCTTGGCGCGGGCGTCCTTCGCCCAGCGGGCGTAACCCATCCACAGGTTGTCGGGCCCGTAGTTGTAATGCATGATCAGGTCGGCCTCGATGCCGAACTGGTTGGGGTTCGAGGCGGCGGCGACGACCTGGTAGTCCTTCTTCTGGTCCATCTTGGTGAAGACGGCCGTGGTCTCCTGCGGGTCGAGCGTGGTCTCCACACCGATCGCGTCCCAGGACGCCTTGATGGTGGGCAGGCAGTCGACGATCCAGCTGACGTTGACCGCCATGATGTTGATCTTCAGGTCCTCGACCCCGGCCTCCTTCAGGAGCGCCTTGGCCTTCTTCGGGTCGTACGCGTAGACGGTCTTCGCCGGGCGGTAGCTGGGGTTGCCCTCGTTGAGGAAGGACGAGGCGGCCTTGCCGTGCCCCTTCAGGGCGACCTCGATCATCTTCTCCCGGTCGATGGCGTAGTGCAGCGCCTGGCGCACCCGCACGTCGTCGAAGGGCTTGTGCGCGGTGTTGAACATCAGGAAGAGGTTGTTCATGCCGGCCCCGCCCTCGACCGTCATGCCGCCCTTCTTGAGCTGCTCGATGTTGGCGTACGGGATGTTGTCGGAGATCTCGGCGTCCGCGCTGGCGCCGGAGATCTTCGCGACGCGCGGGGCCGCGTCGACGATCGTCAGCCAGTTCATCTTCTTGAAGGCGGCCTTGCGCGGGCCGTTGTAGTCGGCGAAGGCCTCGAACGTCGTGTTCGACTTCGGGTGGTGGGCGGTCTGCCGGTACGGGCCCGAGCCGATGGCCTTGCCCTTGGTCGCGTCCTCCCAGGCGCCCGGCTTGGAGTAGACGTGCTTCGGCATGATCTTGGCGAGGGTGAGCCGGGCCGCGCCGTCCGGGAAGGGGAACTTCAGGACCAGCTCCACGTTCCGCGCGTCGACCTTCCTGACCTCCTTCAGCCAGCTCTCGAAGAAGCCCTTGGCCAGCGTCTGCGTCTTCGGGTCCAGGATCCGGTCGAACACGAACACCACGTCGTCGGCGGTGACGGGCTTGCCGTCGTGCCACGTGGAGCCCGCGCGCAGCTCGAACTTCCAGGTCGTCGCCTTCAGGTCGGCGGGCACCGCCGTGGCGAGCTGGGCGTAGGGCTCCCTGCTGATCGGGTCGGTGCCGAGCAGCGCCTCGTAGATGTGCTCGTTGCCCGCCATCGCGAACGCCGACGCCGTCTGCGTCGGGTCCCAACTGCCGTCGTTGCCATAGCCGATGACGGCCGTCAGGGTGCCGCCGTCCTTGCCGCCGCCACCGGTGTCGTTCGTCGACTCCGGTCCCGAGCAGGCCGCGAGCGTGCCGGTGAGACCCGCCGCCGCGCCCAGGGCGCCGGTGTACTTCAGGAAGGACCGGCGGTCGGGGCCGTGCCCGCCGTCGCGCGTCACGGGGATCAGGTGGCTCACAGTGCCTCCATGAAGGAGTGGGGAGGCCTGCTCCCCAAGTGCCGGGTGAGAGGGAGGTGCAGTGCTACCGGTGGGAGATCCCACGTCCTACGTCATGCTGGCGTGGCGACCATAAGAGGGCCGGGAGTGCCGGTCAAGAGAACGCGCACGGATCAGAACCCGCTGTTCCCGGATCGGAATTGAGCAACCCTCAGGCCCCCGCCGGCCGCCGCGCGCACAGAAGTCTCGTCCAGAGGTGGGACGTGGGATGTCATCCGTGCCTACGATGTGGCGCATGCCTCAGGAGCCCATCCGTGAACGGCCCGGGCCCGCCCCAAGGCGGTCCGGTGAACGGCGTGTGAGCGGCCAGGTCCAGCGCGAGGTCACGCAGCTGATCCTGGACCGGCGGCTGCGCCCCGGCGCCCTGCTGCCCACCGAGGCCGAGCTGATGGAGGAGCTGGGCGTCAGCCGCAACTCCGTGCGCGAGGCCCTCAAGGCGCTGCAGGCCCTCGACATCGTGGAGATCCGGCACGGCTACGGCACCTACGTCGGCCAGGCCTCCCTGACCCCCCTCGCCGACGGCCTGACCTTCCGCACCCTGGTCCAGCTCGCCGACGACTCGCACGCGCTCGCCGAGATCCTCCAGGTCCGCGCGGTCCTGGAGGAGGGGCTCGTGCGCGAGGTCGCGGCGGTGCTCAGCGACGCCGAGCTGAGCGGCCTGGAGGACCTGGTGCGGCGGATGGAGGCGGCCGCGGCGGCCGGGGAGGCCTTCCCGGACCTGGACCGCGAGTTCCACGAGGCGCTGTACCGACCGCTCGGCAACGCGCTGGTCACCCAGTTGCTCGGCGCGTTCTGGCACGTCTTCCACCGGGTCGCGGGCGTCCGCGGCTGGTCGCGGGACCCGGCGCCCGACGTCACCGTGCGCAGGCACCGCGACATAGTGGCGGCGCTGCGCGCGGGCGACGTGGGCGCGGCGCAGCGGGCGATGGCGGACCACTTCCGCGGCATCGAGGCGCGGGCGGGACAGGAATCGAGAGGTGTGGGATGACCCCCGACAGCACCGGCGGCAGCGGCGACGGCGGTGGCGGCGGCAATCTGGACCGCTTCTACGACAAGCTGGCGTCCCCCGCGTACGGCGGCGACTACAACCCCGAGCAGTGGGGCCCCGACGTCCACGCCGAGGACATCGAGCTGATGCGCGCGGCGGGCGTGAACCTGGTGACGCTCGGCATCTTCGGCTGGGCCACCACCGAACCGACCCCCGGCGCCTACGACTTCACCTGGTTGGACACCCACCTGGACCGCCTCGCCGAAGCGGGCGTCGCCGTGTGCCTGGCCACGATGACGGCGTCCCCGCCCCCGTGGCTGGCCCGCCTGCACCCCGAGACCCTCCCCGTGATGGAGGACGGCACCCGCCTGCACCCCGGCTCCCGCCAGCACTGGTGTCCATCGAGCCCTGTCTTCCGCAGCCACGCGGTCCGCCTGACGGAACGCCTCGCGACCCGGTACGCGGACCATCCGGCGCTCGCCCTGTGGCACATCGGCAACGAGTACGGCTGCCACATCTCGCGCCACTGCCACTGCGAGGTGTCCACGGCGGCGTTCCGCGACTGGCTGCGCGAGCGGTACGGAACCCTGGACGTGCTGAACGACGCCTGGTCGACGACGTTCTGGTCGCAGCGCTACAGCACCTGGGAGGAGATCCACACCCCGCGCGCCGCCCCCTCCTTCCGCAACCCGGCCCAGCGCGCGGACTTCCTCCGCTTCTCCTCCGACGAACTCCTCGCCTGCTATCTGGCGGAGAAGGACGTCCTCGCCCGCGTCACCCCGCACACCCCCGTGACCACGAACTTCGTGCCCGTCGCCAAGACCCTCGACCTGTTCCGCTGGGCCCCGCACCTGGACGTCGTCTCGTACGACTCCTATCCCGACCCGCACGACCCGGACGCCGCCCAGCGCACCGCCTTCTCCTACGACGTGATGCGCGGCCTGAAGGCCGGACAGCCCTGGCTGCTCCTCGAACAGGCCCCCTCGGCTGTCAACTGGCGCGCCCACAACGGCCGCAAGCCGCCCGGGCGGATGCGCCTGGACAGCTGGCAGGCGGTGGCGCACGGCGCGGACGCGGTGCTGTTCTTCCAGTGGCGCCAGTCGCGCGGCGGCGCCGAGAAGTTCCACTCGGCGATGGTGCCGCACGCGGGCCGCGAGACCCGCGTGTTCCGCGAGGTGACGGAGCTCGGCGCCGAACTCGCCGCGCACCCCGACCTGTTGAGGTCACGTCCCGACCGGGCGGACGCGGCCCTCGTCCTCGACTGGCCCAACTGGTGGGCCCTGGAGACGGACGCGCACCCGGCCCCCATCGACTACCTGGACGGGGCGCTCGCCCACCACAAGGCGCTGTACGACGCGTCGGTGGCGTGCGACGTGGTGCCGGTCGACGGGGACCTGGCGGCGTACCGACTGCTGCTCGTGCCGCACCTGTACGCCCTGTCGCTGGACACGGCCGCGCGCCTCACCGCCTACGTGCGGGACGGCGGCACGCTCGTCGTGTCGTACTTCTCCGGCATCACCGACGAACACGACCGCGTGCACCTGGGCGGCTACCCCGGGCCGCTCCGCGAGGTCCTGGGTCTGACCGTCGAGGAGTTCGACCCGCGCCCCGACGGCACCTGGGCGGAGGAGATCCGCCTGGAGGGCGCCGAGCGGATCCTCGCCTACGAGGACGGGGGCGGCCCCGCCGTGACCCGGCACGACTACGGCCGGGGCACCGCCTGGTACCTGGGCCTCGGCCCCGACCCCAAGACGATGCGCGAACTGCTCGACCGGGTGCGGGCGGAGGCCGGGGTGTCGCCCGTCGTGGCGGGCCTCCCCGACGGCGTGCAGGTGCGGACGCGGGTGACGGCGGCGGGGGAGAGGGTCCGGCTGCGCCTCGATCACCGCGACGGGGCGGTGACGGTCGAGGGCGACCAGGCCTCCCGGCAGTAGTCCGCGAAGGAGCGGGGCGCCCGGCCGGTGAGGCGGGCCACGGTGTCCGTGACGCGGTCCTCGGCGCCGCCCCGGACGGCGTCGTCGAGGGCGGCGAGGACGCGGGCGAACTCGGCGGGCAGGCCGCGTTCCGTGAGCCGGTCGGCGAGCCGGTCGGCCGACACGGCGTGGTGGGTGACGGTGTGCCCGGTGGCGTCGGTGAGCGTCGCCGCCACTTCGTCGTACGTCAGCGCCTCCGGGCCGGTGATCACCAGGTCGTGCCCGGGCGCGGGCACGGCGGTGAGGGCGTGCGCGGCCACCGCCGCGATGTCGTCGGCGTCGACGAAGGGCACCCGGCCCGTGCCGGTGGCGGTCGCCAGGACGCCGTCGGTGCGGACGCTCTCGGCGTGCAGGTGGTCGGCGGTGAAGTTCTGCATGAACCAGGACGGGCGGAGCACGGCCCACTCCTCGAAAAGCCCTTCCTCGGCGAGGAGTTGATGGATCTGCCCGAGGACGGGACCGCCCGCCTCGATGGCCGACGAACTCAGCAGGACCGCCCGGGTCACGCCCGCCGCGCGGGCCCGCCGCAGGAACGGGAGCACGACGGCGGCCGGGTCGGGGTCGCCGACCGGCGCCACCAGATAGACGCGGTCGGCCCCCTGGAGCGCGGGCGCGTGCGTCGCCTCGTCGTACCAGTCGAAGCGGACCGCGCGGGCCCCCGGGTGCGGGGTGCGGGCCGAGCGGCTCGCGGCGCGCACGGTGTGGCCGAGGGCGGCCAGGCGGGCGGCGAGGCGGCTGCCGGTGGTGCCGGTGGCGCCCGTCACCAGGACGGTGTGTCGCTCAGGCACCGACGGCCTCCTTGAGGGAGTCGGGGGTGGCGAGGGGGTTCCAGTAGTCGCGGTAGTGCGTGAAGCGGCCGTCCTTGGCGGTCACCACGACGACGTACGTCATGTCGAAGGGGTCGTCCGTCGCGACGACACGGCCCTTCGCGGCGAACTCGACCACGATCGTCTCCGGGTCGGTCGTCTCGTGGATGTCCAGGTACGGGAAGGAGCGGTACTCGACGTGGGCGCCGAGGCCGCGCAGGTACGCGCCGAGGGCCGCGCGGCCCTCGACGCGGCGCGGATAGCCCTCCGGGGCGAAGGGGAACTCGGCGACGGTGTCCTCGGCGAACAGCTCGACCCAGCGGTCCATGTCGTTGGCGAGCAGGAGCTGGATGCCGTCGCGGAACAGCTCGGCGGGGGTGGGGGCGGGAGAGGTGCCAGTGGGCATGGGAAGGTGCCGTCCTCTACGATTCGGACTGTCGGTCCGCTTAACGATACGGACCGCCGGTCCGCTTTGTAAAGGTGTCCCCATGACAGAACGCAAGGCGCGCGCCGACGCGGCGCGCAACCGCGAGGCCGTACTCGCCGCCGCCGACGAGCTGTTCGCGCGCAGCGACAGCCCGCGCGGGGTGTCCATGGAGCAGGTCGCGGCCGCGGCGGGCGTCGGCAAGGGCACCCTGTTCCGCCGCTTCGGCGACCGCACCGGCCTGATCCGCGCGGTGTTCACGGCCCGCAGCGAGGCGCTGCGCGCCGCCGTCGGGTCGGGCCCGCCGCCGCTCGGCCCCGGCGGCCCCGCCCACGACCGGGTGCCCGCCCTCCTGGACGCCCTCCTCGACTTCAAGCTCGGCAACCGCCATCTGTCCCTGGCCCTGGAGGAGTCGGGCGGCGGCAGCCCGTACGAGGCGGAGCACTACGGCTGGTGGCACGGCGTCCTGCGGGACGCCCTCGCGGCGACGGCGACGGTGCCCGACGCCGACTACGCCTCCCACGCGCTGCTCGCGGCCGTGCGGGCGGACCTCGTCGAGCACTTGGTGGCGGTGGAGGGAATGTCGGGGGAGGAGATCCGGGGGCGGCTCGGGGAGTACGTGGGGAAGGTGCTGCGCTAGCGCGGGGTCCGGCCGTGCAGGGGTATCTCCGCGTACAGCGCCGAGGCCGCCTCCTCCTCCGCCCGAGCCGCCTCCGGCCGCCCGGTGTCCCGCAGCAGCGCGGCCAGTTCCGTGCGCGTCTCGGCCTCGCCGTGCCGGTCCAGGATCCGCCGACGGAGGGCGAGCGCTGCGCGGAGGTGCCGCTCGGCCTCCTCCGGGCGCTCCAGGTGCGCCGCGGCGCAGCCCATCCCGTGCCGGGCCATGGCCTCCGTGTGGGGCTCGCGGATCCGCTCGGCGACGGCGGCGGCCCGCCGGAACCAGACCTCGCCCGCCTCCTGACCGTCCCCACCGCAGCCGTCGACACCACCGACGCCGACGCCGTCCCCGCCGCAGCCGTCGATACCACCGACGCCGCCACCGACGCCGTCCCCGCCATGGACCAGCGCGAGGCCCACGGCGATCATCGCCCAGGCCTCCCCGTGCGGATTGCCGATGGCCTGCGCGAGCCCGAGCGACTCCCGGGCGAGACGCTCGCAGGCGGCCGCGTCGCTCTGGTTGAGGGCGACCAGGGCGAGCCCGAGCAGCCCGCTCGACTCGCAGTGCCGGTCGCCGTGGCTCCGGGACAGGCCGAGCCCCTGGCGCAGCAGGCCCGCCGCCTCGTCGTCGCGGCGCAGTCGCAGGCACAGATGGCCGAGTGAGGTCAGCGACCACGCCTCGGTGTTGCGGTTGCCGGTGCCCGCGCACAGGGCGAGCGCCTCGCGCAGTTCGGCCTCGCCGCGGCCGTACCGGCCCGTGACCCAGTGCAGATACCCGAGCCGCTGCAGCAGCGCGGCCTCGCCCTGCCGGTCGCAGGTGTCCCGGAAGGCGGCCAGTGCGCGCAGGCAGTGCTCGCGGGCCTGCTCCGGCCTCCCGAGGTGCCACTCGGCGAGGCCGAGCCCACCGCGCGCGAGGGCCTGCCCGCGCCGGTCGCTGATCTCCTCGAACAGCGCGAGCGCGCGCCGGTGGTGGCGGGCGCACTCCCCGTAGTTCCCGAAGGCCCAGTGCGCCAACCCCAGGTTGCTGATCTCGATGGCGTGTCTGCGTACGTCCCCGAGTCGCCGGAACAGCGCGAGGGCGCGCCGGTGCTGGGCCGCGCTGCGGTGATGTGTCCGGCCCGTGAACCAGTCGCTCAGGCCGAGCCCCGCGAGCGAGCACGCCTCGCCGTGCCGGTCGCCCGTCTCCCGGAACACCGAGAGCGCCAGGTGGTGCTGCTCCGCGCTCTCCCGGTGCCGCCCGCGTGCCCCGTGCGTCCGGCCGAGGGCGCACCGCGCCTCGGCCGCCCCGTGCGCGTCACCGGCCTCCTCGGACACGGCAAGGGCACGCAGATGCTGCTCCGCCGCCTCGTCGTGCCGGCCGAGGCCGTCGTACACGGTGCCGATGTCGCGCAGGGAGCGGGCCTGCCGGGCGAGGTCACCGGACCGCAGGGCCGCCGCCAGGCCGAGGCGGAGGCCCGCGAGGCTGTCCGTCCCGTAGGCGTGCAGCCCCAGGAAGGAGTGGGCCGCGGCGGCGAGCCGCCAGGTGCAGTCGTGCCAGTCGCGGCGCGCGGCCTCCTCGGTGACCGCCGTCAGGTTGGCGCGTTCCTGTCCCAGCCACTCCAGGGCCGCCGCGGCCGAGGCCGGTTCCGGCCCGGGGGGCCGCGGCCCGTCGGCCGCGGCCCCCCGCCAGGGTTCGAGCCGCCGCCGCGCGCCCTCGGCGGCGTCGCAGTACCACCGGGCGAGCCGCAGGACGGCGGCCGTACGGGACTCCTCGGAGTCCTCGGCGTGGGTGCGGCCGTGCGCATACAGGCGCAGCAGGTCGTGGTGGCGGTAGCGGCCGTGCGCGTAGCTCTGCAGCAGATGCTCGTCGAGGAGGGCCTCCAGGAGGTCCTCGGCCGTGTCACGGTCCGTGCCGAGCAGCGCGGCGGCCGACTCCGGGGTGCAGTCGGTGCCGGGGTGCAGGGCGAGGATGCGGAAGGCCCGGCGCGGGCGCTCGGTCAGCGACTCGTACGACAGCGCGAAGGCGGCGTCCACCGTCCGCCCGCCGACGGCGAGTCGGCGCAGCCTGCCCTCGTCGGCCTCCAGGCGCCGGGCCAGGTCCGCCGTGGACCAGGACGGCCGGGTGCGCAGGCGGCGCCCGGCCAGGGACACGGCCAGCGGCAGGTGGCCGCAGAGCTCGGCGATCCGCAGGAGCGCGTCGCCGGACCCGGAGTCCGTCGGGGGCTTCGTCCCGGGGTGCTCCGAGAGGGGTGCCCCGGGCCGATCCCGTTCCGCGACGCGGTCGATCAGCGCGGCGGCCTCCTTCGGGCTGAAGGGGGCGAGGCGTGTGCTGCGGGCGCCGTCGAGCCCGCCGAGGACGCGCCGGCTCGTGATCAGCAGCAGACACGATCCGGTGCCGGGCAGCAGGGGCCGCACCTGCTCCTCGTCGGCCGCGTCGTCGAGGACCACCAGGGCCCGTCGGCCCGCGAGCCGGTCGCGGTACAGGGCGGCCCGGGCGTCGAGCTGCTCGGGGACGAGGTCTCCCGGTACGCCGAGCAGGCGCAGGAAGTCCTCCAGGACGCGGGCGGGGTCGGCGGGGGCCCGGTCCGGTGAGAATCCCTTCAGGTCGGCCCACAGCTGGACGTCCGCGAAGTGGCCCTGGGCGACGAGCCGATGGGCGGCGTGGACGGCGAGGCGGGTCTTGCCGACACCCGCCATGCCCTCGACGACCGCGACGATCACGCCGGTGCGGCCCGGGTCGGCGGTGCCGTCGGTGGCGCCCCGGCCGTCCACCAGCTCCCACAGCGCGCGCAGCTCCGCCTCGCGGCCCGTGAACTCCGGGAGGTCCATGGGGAGTTGGCGCAGCGCCTGGACGGCGTCCAGGGCGGGGCGCGGTTCCTGGGCGGTGTCCGTGGTGTCCGTGGTGGCCTGGTCCGCGGCCGCGCCCGGCCAGGCCAAGGACGGTGCCGACGCCAGGATCCGCCCGTGCAGCTCCTGCGCCTCCGCCCCCGGGTCCACCCCCAGCTCCTCGCGCAGCCCACGCCGCATCCGCTGGTACGCGCCGAGGGCGTCCCCCTGCCGTCCGCACCGGTACAGGGCCAGCATCAGCAGCGCCGCGAACCGCTCACGCAGCGGGAAGTCGCCGACCAGGCGCATCAGTTCGGGTACGACCTCCTGGTGGCGCCCCAGGTCCAGGTCGGCCTGGATCCGTTCCTCCAGGGCGGCGGCCCGCAGCTCCGCGAGCCGCTCGCGCTCCGCGTCCAGGAAGACGCTCGACACGTCGGCGAGGGCGGGGGTGCCCGGGCCGTGCCACAGGCCGAGGGCCGCGCGGAGCTCCTCCGCGGCCCGTGCCGCGTCCCCGCGGGCCCGTGCGGCGCGGCCCCGGCCGACCCCGCGCTCGAAGGCGGCCAGGTCGACGTCGTCGGGGCCGACGTCGAGGACGTATCCGCTGTCGGACCAGTTCAGGACCCCCGAGGGCGACCTGGGGCCGCGCTCGGGTTCCAGGGTGCGGCGCAGCGCCGAGACGTACTTCTGCAACTGCGGGACCGCGTACGCCGGGGCGGGCTCGCCCCAGACCGCCCGGACGAGCTGGTCGCGGGCGACGGGGCGGCCCCTCCCGAGGAGCAGCACGGCGGCGACGGATCGCTGCCGCGGCGCCCCCAGGTCCAGGGCCCGATCGCCCCGCCGGGCCCGGACGGGCCCCAGGAGCGCGAACCGCAACCGCCCGGCCTCCTCTAAGTCATCCGATCCCAACGGAACACCTTCCGCGTCGCGTTCGAGTCGCCGTGTATCGGCGACTGCCCAGTGCGCCGCCCAGCGATTCGCCCAACCGTCCCGAGAACACTAGTGAGCCGACGGGGACACACGACGAAGGGGCCTTGATGAGGTACGGGTACGGACGGAAGTCGCTGGAGGCCGTGGCCGTCTGCGCCGTCGCCACGGCGATGCTCACGTTCTCGGCGGGCTCGGCGCTCGCGGACAACCACCAGACGATTGCGCCCCAGCGTGCGGCGTCGGCGTCGGCGTCGACCCCCGGGGCCGACCCGGCGGCCGCCTCGTTCCGGTGCGAGTACGTAGGCAGCAAGTACGGTAAGACGAAGCGGAAGGCTCCCATCCGAGTGGGAATGTCGAAGCGCGCACACGTCAAAGTGATGGTCCCCAAGGGCAAGAAGGTCCTCTACACCGAGCGGTGCGTCAGCTCCAAGGGCACGCACTGGGTGAAGACGGCCTCGTGGGCGCGGGGCTATCTGTACATCGCCCACATCTAGGGGCGCCCGGGGCTCCGGCCCCGGGGCATCCGAAGACCGGCCGGCGATCCGCTCCGGGGGGAGCGTCATCAGCGGATCGTCGGCCCCCACTCCCGCGCCAGCGCCACCGCGAGCGCCCGGAAGATCCGCACCTCCGGGTTGTCGTCGGCCGCGCGGACGGCGAGGTAGCTGCTCTCCCAGGGGGCGTCGAGCACGGGTACGAAGACGGCGCCCGGCCAGGCGTAGTAGCGGGCGAAGGACTTCAGGCCCGAGCCCGCCGCGCGGCCCATGATGACGCTGGTCAGGACCTCCTGCGGGGTGACGGCGAAGTCGGGGCCGCGGCGGCTGCCCGCCTCGTCGAAGTACAGATAGTCCGTGAAGGGGCGCGGGGTGTGCCCGGGGACGCGTACGAACGGCAGGTCGGCGACGTCCGCGACGGTGACGCCGGTCGCGTGGGCGTCGGCGAGGGCCGCGTGCGCGGGGACGGCGACGATGCGCTGCTCGGTGGTGAGGACGTCCGCGGTGACGCGCTCGTCGTCCGGGGTGGGCCGCACGAAGGCGACGTCGACGCGGTCCTCGACGAGGGCCGACGAGTGCTCCGTGAAGTCCAACTGGCTGATCTCGACGGGGACTTCGGGCCGGGCCCGGCGGTAGGCGTTGATGGCCGCCGGGGTCAGCTCGGCGGAGCCGTGGCCCATGATGCCGACGCGCAAGGGGCGCTCGGCCGCGCGGGCGGCGCCGGTCGGGCCGATGTCGGCCGGGGAGGTCAGGTCGGCCAGGTCGTCGAGGGCCGCGTTGGACGCCGCGAGGAGCGTGCGGGCGTGCCCGGCGAGGCGCTCACCTGCCGGGGTGGGGGCCACCGGGGCGCGGTACAGGAGCAGGGTGCCGAGGTCGCTCTCCAGACGCCGCACATGCGCGGTCACCGCCGGGGGCGACAGGAAGAGCCGGGCCGCGGCCCGCCCGAAGTGCCCCTCTTCCGCGACCGCCAGGAACGACGCGAGGAGCCGCAGGTCGAGGGGGGAGGAGGTCATGCCTTCCAGCGTAGGCGGCTTCCGGCGGGGTGCCCCGGTGGCGTTCAGGAATCGTGAACGGGGGCGGCGCGGGGCTGGCGGGGGCGCCTAGAACTGGGTGCATGAGCACTGAAGCATCCGCCGTCTCACCTGCGCGAACACCCGCGCCCGCGACAGCAGGGCCGGGGTCGCCCCCGGCGCCGCCCGCCGCCCGCCCGGGCACCTCCCGGTACGGGGCACGCGCCGCCTGGATGATGCTCGCCTCCGGCTGGAGCGCCAACCAGTTCTCGGCGCTCCTCGGCGCCTACCGCTCCGAGCTGGGCCTCTCCGAGTCGGCGGTCACGGGGCTGTTCGCGGTGTATGTCGTCGGCCTCATCCCCGGCCTGCTCGTCGCCGGGCCCCTCGCGGACCGCCGGGGCCGCCGCCGCATCGCGCTGGGCGCGCTGGCCCTGAACCTGCTGTCGACGCTGCTGCTGACCCTGGGGGCGGGGGCCACGGGGTGGCTGCTGCCGGGGCGCTTCCTCACCGGCGTGAGCGCGGGTGTCCTTCTCGCCGCGGGCAGCGCCTGGATCAAGGAGCTGTCGTCCCCGCCGTACGCCGCCCCGGACACCTCCGCATCGACAGCCTCCCGCCGAGCAGGCCTCTACGTCTCAGCGGGCTTCGCCTCGGGCGGCCTCGCAGCAGCCCTCATCGCACAGTGGGCCCCACACCCGATGGTGACGGCGTACGTTCCCCACATACTCCTGGCCACGGGTGCGTGGCTGGCGGCGCGGACCGCACCGGAGACCCACGCGGGGGCCCGGCCCCCGGCCGCCGCCGAGTCCCCCCGTGTCCCGCGGAGCCTCCGCCGCACCGTGCTCTCCCTCGCCCCCTGGGTCTTCGTGGCACCCACGCTGGGTTTCGTCACGCTCCCCGGGCTCGTGCACGCGGGCCTCCTCTACACCGGCGCGGCCACCGCCGTGGTCCCGGGAACCGGCCTCCTGGTCCAGCCCCTTGCCCGCCGCGCGGCGGCGAGCCGCCATGGAGCCGCGACCGCGGGCCTCGTGGCCATCACCCTCGGCCTCGTCCTCGCCGCCTGGGCGGCCCACACCGGTTCCCAGCCGTGGGGGATGGCCGCGGCGGCCGTCCTGGGCGCGGGCTACGGCTTCACCCTCACCCACGGCCTCACCCAGGTCGCCGCCGCCGCGCCGCCGCACGGCCTGGCCCGCCTCACGTCCTACTTCTGGACAGCCGCGTACACGGGCATGTTCGCCCCCTACGCGGTCACCCTCCTCACGGACCACACGCCCCTCACACCCCCGCAGACCCTGACCGCCGCGGCGGCCCTGGCTGTCGTGACCTGCGTGACCCTCCCCCTCCTCGACAGCTCTCCTGGCACGATCGACGCATGACCCGCGTCCTCACCCACTCCGACCTCACCGCCCTCCTCGACCCCGCCGCCTGCCTCGACGCGCTCGCGGACGGTTTCCGGGTGGCGGACGAGGTGTCGATCGCCGGGCAGCGGGTGCGTACGGACCTGCCGTTTCCCGGTACGGCGACGGCGCTCATCCCCGGGCTCCTGCCCGGCGTCGACGCGTACACCGTGAAGGTCAACGCCAAGTTCCCCGCCGCGCGGCCCGCGTTGCGTGGGGTGATCTGTCTGTACAGCGGCGCGGACGGCGAGTTGCTGGCGCTCATCGACTCGGCGACGGTCACCGCGTGGCGCACGGGCCTCGCGGCCGCGCTCGGTACGCACGCGCTGGCCGCCCCCGACCCCTCGGGCACCGCGGTGCTCGGGGTGGTGGGCGCGGGCGCGCAGGCGGAGCTGATGGTGCGCGGGCTGCGTGCGCTGCGTCGCTTCAGTGGCCTTGCCGTGTACGACACGGACGCGGACCGCGCCGCCGACTTCGCCGCCCGCCACGGCGGCCAGGTGTCCGCGTCCGCCGCCGACGTGTCCGCCCTCGCCGACGTGGTCCTCCTCGCCACCTGGTCCCGCACCCCCCTCCTCGGCCCGGCCGACACCCGCCCCGGCCAGCACCTCACCACCCTCGGCGCCGACGAGCCCGGCAAGCAGGAGCTGGCCGGGGGCCTGTTGCGGGACGCCCACCTCGTCGTGGACGACCGTGAACTGGCGGCGTCCATGGGCGCGTTGGCCGCCGCCGGGCTGCCCGCTTCGGCCGCCGACGCCACCCTCGGCGAGGTGCTGCGCGGCGAGCGGCCCGCCGCCCACGCGGACGGCACCCCGGCCGTCCGCTCCGTCTACGCGCCCGTCGGCCTGCCCTGGCAGGACCTCGCCCTGTCCTGGCTCGCCTTCCGGGAGGCGGAACGGCTCGGCGTCGGCGCGCGCGTCGATCTCCTGGGCTGACCCCGGGTCCGCCGCGCGGCGGAGGCGCTTCGCCCCGGTGGGCGATCCGGGCGGCGGGGCGTGATCGCCAGGCTGGTCCCATGACGACGACCGACACCCCTACCGAAGTCACCCGTACCGAACTCCCGCCCCCACCCGGCCGGCTGCGCACCTGCTGGGCCGCCGCCCACGCCCGCGCCGACGGCGTCCCCCAGTGGGCGTGGCTGGCCGCGCTCGCCGTACCGCTGACCGTGCTGCCCTCGGGTGTCTGGCGCATCGTGGGCTGGTTCCTCGACGAGAGCAGCCACGACAAGCGGGGTGACCTCCCGGCGTGGGTGCCCGGGTGGTCCTACATGCTGTTCCTGTCCCTCGTCTCCGAGTTGCTCGCCTTCACGGCGGTGGGGCTCGTCACGCGGTGGGGCGAGGTGTTCCCGCGCTGGGTGCCGTTCCTGCGCGGGCGGGCGGTGCCGACGATGGCGGCGGTCGTCCCGGCGGCGATCGGCGCCGTGCTGGTCACGGCACTGTGGACGGGCGCGTTCGTGGCGGAGGCGGCGGGGGTCACGATCACGGGGGAGGAGCTCTCCGACGACTACCCGACCCGCCAGGGCCCGTGGCAGGCCGCGGCCCTCTACGTGACTTACGCGCCGTTGTTGCTGTGGGGGCCCTTGCTGGGGGCGGTCACCTGGGCGTACTGGCGCCGCCGCCGCACACAGCGGTGAGGAAGGTGGTCCAGGCGGGGGCGCCTATGAGGACGACGGGGCCGTCGTCGGGGTTGGTTTTGCTGTCGCGGACGGGGACGAGGCCGGGGAGCCCGGCGGCCACTTCGACGCACTCGCCGCCTTCGCCGTTGCTGTGGCTGCTCTTGCGCCAGCAGGCGTTGCTCAGGTCGTACTCGCGCATCGTCTGAAGTCCTTAGCCGCCGACTCGACCAGGGCGAGGGACACCTCCGGCGACAGCGCGGCGCCCCTGAGCAGATCGTATGCGCGCTGTGCCCGCTTCACCACCGCCGGATCGTCCAGCAAGTCGCCTGAAAACGACGTCTCTGTATAGAGGGTCGGCGGCGCGTCATCGAACTCCATCAGCTGGAGCATTGCTGCCATCGACGCACACGCTCCGTGTGCGCGGGGGACCACAGCCAGCAGCACCGTTCGTTCCCGCGCCAACGTGGCGATGTGCTCCAACTGCTCTGCCATGGCAACGGGTCCGCCGACGGGCACGAGCAGCGCGTTCTCGTGCAGGATCGCCCAATACTCGGGCCTTGTAGCGTCCTTCAGGATGTGGGACCGCTCCAACCGCGCGGATACCCGCTCGTTCACGTGCTCGTCCGTGACGAACGGATTGGCAGCGAGTGTGACCGCCTGCGCGTAGGGGGCGGTCTGCAGCAGTCCTGGGATCACCGACGGCGCGAACTGGCAGATCTTGGTCGCCGTCCGCTCCAGCTCGACGACTTCGGCGAAATAATCGGCATACCGCTTGTCATCGATCAGCTTGCGCCACATGCGCTCGAAAAAGCCCGCGGTTTGCAGAACTGCGTCAATCCGCTGGGCCACATCCAACTGCGGCTTACGAATAGCCTGTTCGAACTGGCCGATGTACCCGCCCGACACAAAAACCCGCGCACCCAGCTCCACCTGCGTGAACGCGGCCTCCTCGCGCCGTCGTTTGAGTTCGGCGCCGAAGAACTCCCACGCGGCCTGCCGGGATCCATGAGCACCTTTGGCCATGGATGAACTCCCCTCCTCAGCCTCGCACTTGTAGCGCACAGACTCCTGCCGAGTGTAGGCGGACCGCGTCATCGTGGAGACAAGAAGCGTGAAATCCGATGGCAAAGGGGAGCCACGTGACGGCGATTAACGCCGCAGGCCACCGGCACTCCGCGGGTTGCCTCGAAGAGGTGGAGGAAACAGTGGAAGAATTGCGCGCCGCCCCGGGTCGGACGGGAATTTCTCCGGCGAAAGCGGCCGGGCACGGCCGTGGGGCGGTGACCGCATGAGGCTGCCGATCGGCACATACGCGGTGGACACGAGGTCGGGCAAGGTGGGCCGGGTGATGGGCCACGAGGGCCCGTACGTACAGCTGCGGCCGTACGGGGGCGGCCGCGAGTGGGACTGCGTCCCGGAGGCCCTGAGGACGGCGACGAGCGCGGAGCGGCTGCGCGCGGCGACGGCGTACGCGAACGCGCGAAGCCGCGGCGAGGTGCCTTGACGGAGGGCGGTCGGCGCCCGCTCGGCAGGGGGGCGGGCGCCCCGCCCTGAACCCGGGGCCGTCGCGGGGGCGGCGTACGGGAGAATGGGCCCATGAGCCTGTTCCGTGACGACGGTGTGGTGCTGCGCACCCAGAAGCTGGGTGAGGCGGACCGCATCATCACGCTGCTCACGCGCGGGCACGGACGCGTGCGGGCCGTGGCCCGGGGGGTGCGGCGGACGAAGTCCAAGTTCGGGGCGCGCCTGGAACCCTTCTCGCACGTGGACGTGCAGTTCTTCGCGCGGGGCAGCGAACTGGTCGGCCGCGGGCTCCCGTTGTGTACGCAGAGTGAGACGATCGCTCCGTACGGTAGCGGGATCGTCACGGACTACGCCCGGTACACCGCCGGGACGGCCATGCTGGAGACGGCGGAGCGGTTCACCGACCACGAGGGCGAGCCCGCGGTGCAGCAGTATCTGCTGCTCGTCGGCGGCCTGCGCACCCTCGCCCGCGGCGAGCACGAACCGCACCTCGTCCTCGACGCGTTCCTGCTCCGCTCCCTCGCCGTGAACGGCTACGCGCCCACGTTCAACGACTGCGCGAAGTGCGGCCTGCCCGGCCCCAACCGCTTCTTCTCCGTCGCCGCGGGCGGCTCGATTTGCGCCGACTGCCGGGTGCCGGGCAGCGTCGTGCCGTCGGCGGAGACCCTGACGCACCTCGGCGCGCTGCTCACCGGAGACTGGGCGACGGCCGACTCCTGCGAGGCCCGGCACGCCCGCGAGGGCAGCGGGCTCGTATCGGCCTATCTGCACTGGCACATGGAGCGCGGCCTGCGCTCGCTGCGGTACGTGGAGAAGAACTGACGCGGTACGCGGTACGTAGAGAAGAACTGACCGAGCTCAGCTAGGAGTGAGAGCCCCCGATGGCAGTGGCACGACGCGGAATCCTCGGACGGAGCCGCCGTGAGTACAAGGCGCCCGAGCCGCACCCCTCCGGCGCGCGCCCGCCGAAGATCCCCGGCGAGCTGGTCCCCAAGCACGTCGCCGTCGTCATGGACGGCAACGGCCGGTGGGCCAAGGACCGCGGCCTGCCGCGCACCGAGGGCCACAAGGTCGGCGAGGGCGTCGTCCTCGACGTCCTCAAGGGCTGCCTGGAGATGGGCGTCAAGAACCTCTCCCTGTACGCCTTCTCCACCGAGAACTGGAAGCGGTCGCCCGAAGAGGTCCGCTTCCTCATGAACTTCAACCGGGACGTCATCCGGCGCCGCCGGGACGAGATGGACGAGCTGGGCATCCGCATCCGCTGGGTGGGCCGTATGCCCAAGATGTGGAAGTCCGTCGTCCAGGAGCTCCAGGTCGCCCAGGAGCAGACCGTCAAGAACGACGCCATGACGCTGTACTTCTGCGTCAACTACGGGGGGCGTGCGGAGATCGCGGACGCCGCCCAGGCCATCGCGCGGGACGTCGCGGCGGGCAGGCTCGACCCGGGCAAGGTCAACGAGAAGACCTTCGCGAAGTACATGTACTACCCGGACATGCCGGACGTGGACCTCTTCCTGCGCCCCAGCGGCGAGCAGCGCACGTCCAACTACCTGATCTGGCAGTCCAGCTACGCCGAGATGGTCTTCCAGGACGTCCTGTGGCCCGACTTCGACCGCCGCGACCTGTGGCGCGCCTGCCTGGAGTACGCCTCCCGCGACCGCCGCTTCGGCGGGGCCATCCCGAACGAGGAGCAGATCGCCAACAGCTGATCAGGGGGTATGGGGGGGCACGAAGTGCCCCCCCATCACCTGAAAGGGCGGGCGGGTGGGGAGTGCGGGCCCACCACGGGCGGGCTGTTCAGGCCTGCGCCGCGCAGTCCTCGCACGTACCGAAGACCTCCACCGTGTGCGCCACGTTCACGAAGCCGTGCTCCGCGGCGATCGCCTCCGCCCACTTCTCCACCGCGGGGCCCTCGACCTCCACGGCCTTGCCGCAGACACGGCAGACCAGGTGGTGGTGGTGCTCGCCGGTCGAGCAGCGGCGGTAGACCGACTCGCCCTCGTTGGTGCGCAGCACGTCGACCTCGCCGGCGTCGGCGAGGGACTGGAGCGTGCGGTAGACCGTCGTCAGGCCCACGGAGTCACCGCGGTGCTTGAGCATGTCGTGGAGCTCCTGCGCACTGCGGAACTCGTCCACCTCGTCGAGCGCGGCCGCCACAGCGGCGCGCTGCCGGGTGGACCGGCCTCGTACGGGGGGTCCCGCAGCGGTCGTCACAGGTGCCTCCTAGCACTCGTAAGGACTCGTCCGCACTTCGTGGTGCGTCGTCTCTCGCCCGGCCATTGTGCCAGGTCGCTGCCGGACGGTGACCAGAGTGATCTCAGACAGTGACCTCGTCCGACGCCCCCCGCGCACCCGGCACATCCGCCGTGCAGGCCGCGTCGCGTGCCGCGGAGGCCCGTGCCCGTCTGCGCGCCAGCGGCGTCGCGAGCAGCGTGAGCACGATGAACACCCCGATCGTCAGGAGCACGATCGTCGCTCCGGGCGGCACGTCCTGGTAGTACGAGGTGACCGTGCCGCCGAGCGTCACGGAGATCCCGATGGCCACCGCGATCGCGAACGTCGCCGCGAAGCTCCGGGTGAGCTGCTGCGCCGCCGCCACCGGCACCACCATGAGCGCCGACACAAGCAGCAGGCCCACGACCCGCATGGCGACGGTGACCGTGACCGCCGCCGTGACGGCCGTCAGGAGGTTCAGGGCCCGCACCGGCAGACCCGTCACACGAGCGAACTCCTCGTCCTGGCTCACCGCGAACAACTGGCGGCGCAGACCGACCGTGACGAGGACCACGAACGCGGCGAGCAGACAGATCGCCGTCACGTCCTCCTCCGAGACCGTCGACAGCGAGCCGAAGAGGTAGGAGCTCAGGTTGGCGTTCGAGCCGCCCGGCGCGAGGTTGATCAGCATCACGCCGCCCGCCATGCCGCCGTAGAACAGCATCGCGAGGGCGATGTCGCCGCGCGTCTTGCCGTACCAGCGGATCAGCTCCATCGCGACAGCTCCGACCACCGCGACCGCCGTCGCCATCCACACCGGGGATGTGGAGAGCAGGAAGCCGAGGCCGACGCCCGTCATCGCGACATGGCCGATTCCGTCACCCATGAGGGCCTGGCGGCGCTGCATCAGATAGATGCCGACCGCGGGCGCCGTGACGCCGACGAGGGCGGCGGCGAGCAGCGCCCGCTGCATGAATTCGTAGTTCAGGAATTCCATCGCCGGGTCCTCAGGTGAGCAGGCCGGTGCGGACCGGGGCCGCGTCGGCGTCGTGCGGGTGGACGTGGTCGTGGCCGGGCAGCGCGTGCTGGCCGACGGCCTTGGGCGGCGGGCCGTCGTGCAGCACGCAGCCGTCGCGCAGGACGACCGCGCGGTCGATGAGCGGCTCCAGGGGGCCCAGCTCGTGCAGCACGAGCAGGACCGACGCGCCCTGCTCGACCTGGCGGCGCAGGGTGGCCGCGAGGACCTCCTGGCTGGCCAGGTCGACGCCCGCCATCGGCTCGTCCATGATCAGCAGCTCGGGCTCGGAGACCAGGGCGCGGGCGATCAGGACCCGCTGGTGCTGGCCGCCGGAGAGGGCGCTCACGGAGTCCTTGGCGCGGTCCGCCATGCCGACCTGCTCCAGGGCGTGCGCCACGGCCTCGCGGTCGGCCCTGCGCAGCACGCCGAAGCGGGCCCGCGAGAGCCGCCCGGACGTGACGACCTCGGTGACCGTGGCCGGGACGCCGCCCGCGGCCGTGGTGCGCTGCGGGACGTAGCCGACCCGCGCCCAGTCCCGGAACCGCCGCCGCGGCGTACCGAAGATCTCGACCGCGCCGCCGGTGACCGGGACCTGCCCGATGACCGTGCGCACGGCCGTGGACTTGCCGGAGCCGTTCGCGCCGAGCAGCGCGACCACCTCGCCGCGCGCCACGGTGAGGTCGATGCCGCGGAGCACCGGGCGGCCGCCCAGCTCCGCCGTCACCGCGCGCAGGGATATGACGGGCTCACTCTTGGCGTCGGCCATGGCGGATGCCTTCCGTGACGGTGACGGGCTGGTGGCGGGGGTCACTTGGCGCCGAGGGACTTCTGGAGGGCGGCGAGGTTGGACCGCATCACCTCGATGTAGTCGTCGCCCTTCGACTTGTCCGTGATGCCCTCGATCGGGTCGAGCACGGCCGTCTTGAGCTTCGCGTCCTTCGCGAGGGTCTTCGCGGTCTTGTCGCTGACCAGCGTCTCGTAGAACACGGTCGTGACGCCGTCGGCCTTCGCCATCTCCTGGAGGTCCTTGACGCGGTTCGCGCTGGGCTCGCTCTCCGGGTCCAGGCCGGAGATGGCCTCCTCGGTGAGGCCGTAGCGCTCGGCGAGGTAGCCGAAGGCGGCGTGCGTGGTGATGAAGACCTTCGACTTGGACGCGGTGTTCTTCAGGCCGTTCTTGAAGTCCGTGTCCAGGCCCTTGAGCCGCTTCACCAGGGCGGCGGTGTTCTTCTCGTACGTGGCCCTGTGGTCCGGGTCGGCCTTCGCGAAGGCCTTGCCGACGCCCTCGGCGACCTCGGCGTAGCGCACCGGGTCCAGCCAGATGTGGGGGTCCTTGCCGCCGGGGGTCTCGTGGCTGTGGCCCTCGTGGCCCTCTTCGCCGTGCTCCTCCTCGGAGCCGTGCTCGTCGTGCTCCTCGTGCTTGTCGGGGTGTCCGCCGACCTCGTTGCCGTGCTTCTCCATGCTGGTCAGCGAGGCGGCGTCGATCTTGGTCTTGATGCCGGACTGGCCGATGGCCTCGTCGACGGAGGGCTGCAGTCCCTTCAGGAAGAGCGCGGCGTCCGCGTTCTCCAGCTGCGCCGTCTGCTTGGCGCTGATCTCCAGGTCGTGCGGCTCCTGGCCGGGCTCGGTCAGCGTCGTCACCTCGACGTCGTCGCCGCCGATCTCCTTGGCCAGGAACTCCATGGGGTAGAACGACGCCACCACGTCCAGCTTGCCCTCGTTGTTCTTGTCCGCGGCGTCGGAGGAGCAGCCGGACAGGGCGGTGACGCCCAGGACCGTGGCGGTCGCGAGGGCGGCGGTGGGTATGAGGCGTCGTACGTTCATGACAGTCATTTTCAACAAAATTGGAAACCGTTGTCAACAAAGTGCCGATCTGTACACAACCGCTCGCGCTGAGCGATGGCTGTACGACCCACCCATCGCCGCCGCGCCCCGCCCCGCACGGCCGGAACCCGTCGCGAGCACAACCGATTTGATCCGAGGGGTACGGCCGCCGGTAATCTGAAGCATTCGCTCCTGAGGCATGCGCTTCGTCAGCCCCGAAGCGTGGCTTCGCCGTCGTCGTAATGAAGAGAGCACCGTGGCCGCCGACAAGATCGACACCATCGTCAGCCTGAGCAAGCGCCGAGGCTTCGTCTTTCCGTGCAGTGAGATCTACGGCGGCCAGCGCGCCGCCTGGGACTACGGACCCCTGGGCGTCGAGCTGAAGGAGAACCTCAAGCGCCAGTGGTGGCGCTACATGGTCACCTCGCGGGAAGACGTCGTCGGTATCGACTCGTCCGTGATCCTGGCCACCGACGTCTGGCAGGCCTCCGGCCACGTCGCGACCTTCACCGACCCGCTCACCGAGTGCACCTCCTGCCACAAGCGCTTCCGCGCGGACCACCTGGAGGAGGCCTTCGAGGAGAAGAAGGGCCGCGCCCCGGAGAGCCTCGCGGACATCAACTGCCCCAACTGCGGCACCAAGGGCCAGTTCACCGAGCCCAAGCAGTTCTCGGGTCTGCTGTCCACGCACCTCGGCCCCACCCAGGACAGCGGCTCCGTCGCCTACCTGCGGCCCGAGACCGCCCAGGGCATCTTCACCAACTTCGCCCAGGTCCAGACCACCTCCCGGCGCAAGCCCCCGTTCGGCATCGCCCAGATGGGCAAGTCCTTCCGCAACGAGATCACGCCCGGCAACTTCATCTTCCGCACCCGCGAGTTCGAGCAGATGGAGATGGAGTTCTTCGTCAAGCCGGGCGAGGACGAGAAGTGGCAGGAGTACTGGATGGAGCAGCGCTGGAACTGGTACACCGGCCTGGGCCTGCGCGAGGAGAACATGCGGTGGTACGAGCACCCGAAGGAGAAGCTCTCCCACTACTCCAAGCGCACCGCCGACATCGAGTACCGCTTCCAGTTCGGCGGCTCCGAGTGGGGTGAGCTGGAGGGCGTCGCCAACCGCACCGACTACGACCTGTCGGCGCACGCCAAGGCCTCCGGCCAGGACCTCTCCTACTTCGACCAGGAGGCCGGCGAGCGCTGGACTCCGTACGTCATCGAGCCCGCCGCCGGTGTCGGCCGCACGATGCTCGCCTTCATGCTCGACTCCTACGTCGAGGACGAGGCCCCCAACGCCAAGGGCAAGCTGGAGAAGCGCACGGTCATGCGCTTCGACCACCGCATCGCCCCGGTGAAGGTCGCCGTCCTGCCGCTGTCCCGCAACCCGGAGCTGTCCCCGAAGGCCAAGGGCCTCGCGACGGCGCTCCGGCAGAACTGGAACATCGAGTTCGACGACGCGGGCGCCATCGGCCGCCGCTACCGCCGCCAGGACGAGATCGGCACGCCGTACTGCGTGACGGTCGACTTCGACACCCTGGAGGACAACGCGGTGACCGTGCGCGAGCGCGACACCATGAAGCAGGAGCGGGTGTCCCTCGACCAGATCGAGGGCTACCTGGCGACGCGTCTCGTCGGCTGCTGACGTTCACGCTTTCTTGGCACGAAGGCCCCCGGTTCCGGCCACGGAACCGGGGGCCTTTGCTGCACACTGGGCGCCATGCCTTCGACGACCACGAGCAAGGTCAGCAGATGGGACCAGCACGGGCGCGAACATGTCGTCCATGTGCAAAAGGCGGGCGTGCAGCGGCAGTTGACCTGCGACACCTGCGGCTGGAGCCGCAAGGCCCAGTTCCTGCCGTGGCTCAAGGCGGAGGAACATCTGGCGCAGGAGCATCAGGCGACGGTGGATCCGTCGGGTTCCGCGGGCTCATAGGCAAGCCCCGAGCCCCCTAGGGGCACAGGGAACTGCGCGACCAGCCACAAGGCACCCGCCCCCGAATCCGCAACCACACCGGCACGGCGCGAGGAAGAAGCACTACTCGGCGCCGCGGACCAAGTCGGCCGCCTTCTCCCCGATCACCAGCGCAGCGGCATTCGTGTTGACCGACACGATCGACGGCATCACCGACGCGTCCGCAACCCTGAGACCCCTGACCCCCCGCACCCTGAGGTCAGGCGTCACCACCGCATCCGGACCCTTCCCCATCGCGCAACTGCCCGCCAGATGGAAGTACGGCCCGGTCGCCGCAGCGAGAAACCCCCGCAGCCCCGCCGCGTCGGTCACCCCGGCGCCCGGCAGCACCTCCCGCACCCCCCACTCCGCGAACGGGTCCGCGGCCGCGATCTCCCGCGCCACCTCAAGGCCGTGCAGCATCCGCCGCACGTCCGACTCGTCGCCGAGATAACCGGGGTCGATCAGCGGCGCCGATTCCGGGTCGGCGTCGGGGAGCCGCACCGAGCCCCGGGCGCGCGGGACCGTGGCCACGCCGAGGGTGAAGCCGTTCTCCGGCGCCGTCATCGTCGGCGGGTGGTACGGCACGTGGATGAACATCAGCTGCATGTCCGGGCCCGGCAGGGACGCGTCGCTGCGCCAGGCCAGGGACGCCTCCGAGAGGTTGGCGCGGCCCGCCGGTATCGGCTTCTCGGCCGCGTACACGAGCCCGCACAGCGGATGGTCCTGGAGGTTCCGGCCCACGCCCGGCAGGTCGTGGCGCACCGCCACCCCGGCCCGGCGCAGCTCGTCGGCCGGGCCGATGCCGGACAGCATGAGGAGCCGGGGCGAGTCGACGGCTCCCGCGCTGACGATCACTTCGGCGCGCGCGTACGCCCGTACCGTGCCGCCGTCGCGGGTGAACTCCACGCCGGTGCAGCGGTCGCCGTCGAAGAGCAGCCGGTGCGCGCGGGAGTCGGTCGAGACCGTCAGGTGCGGGCGGTGTGCGGTGACGGGGTGCAGATAGGCGTCGGCCGCGCTCTGCCGGATCCCGTCGAGGACCGACAGGTCGTGCAGGCCCGCGCCTTCCTGGTGGGGGCCGTTGAAGTCGTCGGTGAGGGGGTGGCCCGCGGCGGCCGCGGCGGCGACGAACGTCCGCGAGAGCGGGTTGACGTCGGCGGCGGGGACGGGGGAGGGGCGCAGGGGGCCGGAGTCGCCGCGAAAGCCGGTGCCCGCACCCGAGTTCGCACCGGACCCCGCACCCGTACCGGCACCGGACCCCGCACCCGCACCAGAACCCGCCCGGGCGCCCGCACCCGCACCCGGCACGGACTCCATCCGCCGGAAGTACGGCAGCAGGTCGTCGAACCCCCAGCCGTCGCACCCCGCCGCCGCCCACGCGTCGTAGTCGGCGCGGTGGCCGCGCAGGAACACCATGGCGTTGATGGCGCTGGAGCCGCCGAGGGCGCGGCCGCGCGGGCAGGGCGGCGCGACCCCGCCGAGCCCGCCCTGGGGCACCGACGCGTAGCCGTGGTCCACGTCCGAGCCGAACAGCGAGGGCCACGCGGAGGGCGTCGCGAGGTCCGCCTTCGTCTCGCGGGGACCCGCTTCGAGCAGCAGCACGCTGCGGGCCCCGGACCCGTCGCCCCGGTCCTCGCTGAGCCGTGCGGCGACGGCGCATCCGGCCGACCCGGCGCCGACGACGATGTAGTCGGCCTCGACCTCGGCTCCGACCCGCCCGGACCCCGCCAACTCGCTTGTCTCTGAAGCCACTTCACGCCTCCTGTGTCCCACGGGTGTGCCGGGGTTCAGGGAATCAGGAGGGGCGGGGGCGAGTCAGCGGAACAGGGGAATCGGGCGCCCTTTCGAACGCGCGGTCAGGGGCGCAGGCCCCGGACGAGCAGGTCGAGCAGCGAGTCGAAGGCGTCCTTCGCGTCCGCGCGCGACCAGTCCGGCGCGTACACCGGGTCGTGGTACCGGGCCGTGGCCTCGAACAGGGCGCGGGCCGTGACGTCGGTGTCGCAGGGGGCGAACTCGCCGCCCTCGACGCCCTGTCGGACGATCGCGGCGAGTTGTCCGGTGAGGTCGGCGATGTGTTCGTCGACGACCTCGCTGGCCTCGCCGACCAGGACCGTGTACGTCCCGAACAGCTCGGGGTCGTCGCCCGCCTTGTGCTGCTTGGCCTCGAAGAGCCCGGCCAGCCAGCGCCGCAGCCGGTCCTCGGCGGGCCCGTCGGCGTCGACCACGCCGGACAGGGCGTCGGACGTCCGGTCCAGCCACCGCTTGGTGACCGCCTCGCGCAGCGCGGCCTTGGTGCGGAAGTGGCGGTACACACTGGCGTGGCTGACGCCGAGCACACGGGCCACGTCCACCACGGTCGCCTTGGCGGCGCCGTGCCGGCGCAGCACCTCCTCGGTCGCGGCGAGGATGCGCTCGGCGGTCAGAGTCTCGGTCGTAGCCATGGTCAAGAAGGTACCTGTCGCCACTGACAACCCTGCCGGCCCTGCCAACCCCGGCAGTGCGGGCAGTGCGGGCGGCGCCGGTGCCCGGTCATGTCAGTGCTCGCTGTCGAGGTGCGCCATCTGCGACTCGGGGTAGCGGGCGCCCGCGACGGCGTCGGTGGGGACGGCCTGCTCGATCGCGGCGAGGTCGGCGTCGTCGAGCGTGACGTCCAGGGCGCCGAGCGCCTCGGTGAGCCGGTCCCGGCGGCGGGCGCCGACCAGCGGCACGATCGCGGCGCCGGACCGCGGGCCCTGCGCGAGGACCCAGGCGATCGCGGTCTGCGCGACGCTCACGCCCTTGCTCTCGGCGATCTTGCGCAGGGCGTCGACGAGGTCGAGGTTGCGCTGCAGGTTGTCGCCCTGGAAGCGGGGGCTCATGCCGCGGAAGTCGTTCGCGGCGAGCTGCCGGTCGCGCTCGAAGTGCCCGGAGATCAGGCCGCGGGACAGCACGCCGTACGCGGTGACGCCGATGCCGAGTTCGGCGGCCGTGGGCAGGATCTCGGCCTCGATGCCGCGGGAGATCAGGGAGTACTCGATCTGCAGGTCGGAGATGGGGGCGACGGCCGCCGCGCGGCGCAGGGACTCGGCGCTGACCTCCGAGAGGCCGATGTGGCGGACATGGCCCTTCTCGACCAGCTCGGCGA
Organism: Streptomyces sp. NPDC040610; assembly: GCF_055594065.1. Classification (NCBI taxonomy): domain Bacteria; kingdom Bacillati; phylum Actinomycetota; class Actinomycetes; order Kitasatosporales; family Streptomycetaceae; genus Streptomyces; species Streptomyces sp. NPDC040610. The sequence goes on from NZ_JBVIXA010000023.1 coordinate 44,096, forward strand.
TCGCTCCGACGGTCTCCTCGACGGGGACGTCCGGGTCCAGGCGGGCGATGCGGTAGACGTCGATGTGGTCGACGCCGAGGCGCTGCAGCGAGTACGCGGCGAAGTTCTTCACCGCCGCCGGGCGGCCGTCGTAGCCGGACCAGCCGCCGTCCGGGTCGCGGAGGGCGCCGAACTTCACGCTGGTCAGGGCCTGTTCGCGGTGCGCGGCGGGGGCGCTGCGCAGGGCCTCGCCGATGAGGAGCTCGTTGTGGCCCATCGCGTAGAAGTCGCCGGTGTCGAGGAGTGTGACGCCCGCTTCGAGAGCGGCGTGGATCGTCGCGACGGACTCCGCGCGGTCGGCCTCGCCGTACAGCGCGGACATGCCCATGCAGCCGAGGCCGAGGGCGGAGGTGGTGGGGCCGGTGGTGCCGAGCTTCAGGGTGCGCATGAGGGCTCCTGGGCGTGTGCTGGGTAGGGGGCGGCGAGCGGTCGCCGCGACCACGGCGCGACCGCGCCGTGTCTCCACCATGCACCCTCGACTGACAGATTTCAAGTTTTGAAATCTGTCATCTGTTATTTGTCACTTGAAACCCACGCGGTGGGCTCCTCCGTGGTCAGCCGCTCCGCCGTCCGCCGCGCCGTCCCGCGCGCCCACGCCCCGCTGGTCAGGGCCCCGACGGCCAGGACCGCGGCACCGCAGCCCGCGATGATCCACCACGCGGGGCGGCTCGCCTCGGTGAAGTCGGCCGCGTACGAATCCGTGTGGGCCGCCGCGACGCCCGAGGCGAGGACCGCGCCGATCACCGCGATGCCGAGGGTCTGGCCGATCTGGCGGCTGGTGGAGGCGACGGCGGCGGCGACGCCCGCCTGGGCGCGGGGCATCCCCGCGACGGCCGTGTTGGTGATGGGCGCGTTGACGAAGCCGAAGCCGAGGCCGAACAGGACGTAGGCGAGGACGCGGCTCGGGACCGCGTTCTCCGCCTCGAAGGCCGCGAAGAGCACCCCGGACGCCGTCATCGCCACGCCCGCGATCAGCAGCGAAGGGCGCGGCCCCCGGGCGCCGACCAGCCGCCCCGACAGCGGCGCGCACACCAGCGTCATGGCCGCCATCGGCAGCATCCACAGCCCGGCGTGCAGCGCGTCGAGGCCGCGTACGTCCTGGAGGTAGAGGGTGGCCAGGAACAGGAAGCCGCCGAGGGACGCGAACGCCGCGATGGCGATCACGGTGGCCCCGCTGAACGGGGCCGAGCGGAAGAACCGCAGGTCGATGAGGGGTTCGGCGCGGCGGGGCTCGTACAGGAGCAGACCCGCGAAGGCGGTGGCCGCGACGGCCGCGAACGTCATGATCAGCGGCGAGGTCCAGCCCGCCGTGGGCGCCTCGATGATCGCGTACGTCAGGGCACCGAGCACGCCGATGACCAGGAGCTGCCCGACGGGGTCGGGGCGGCGGGGCTTCGGTGCGCGCGACTCGGGGACGTGGCGGGCGGTGAGGAAGAGGGCCGCGAGACCCACCGGCAGATTGACCCAGAAGATCGCCCGCCAGCCCACCGAGTCCACCAGCAGCCCGCCGACCAGCGGGCCCGCCGCCATGGAGATGCCGACGACGCCGCCCCACACCCCGATGGCGCGGGCCCGCTCGCGCGGTTCGGTGAACGTGTTCGTGATGATCGACATGGCGACGGGGTTCAGCATCGAGCCGCCGACGGCCTGGACCATGCGGAACGCCACCAGGCACTCCAGATTGGGCGCGAGGGAGCACAGGACCGAGCCGAGCGTGAACACCAGCAGGCCCGCCTGGAACACCTTGCGGCGGCCGATGCGGTCGGCGGTCGACCCCGCGAGCATCAGGAGGGAGGCGAGGACGAGGGTGTAGGCGTCGATCGTCCACTGCATCCCCGACACCCCGGCGTCGAACTCGCGGCGCATGGTGGGCAGCGCCACGTTCAGGACGGTGTTGTCGAGGCTCACGATCAGCAGGCTCATGCAGCAGATCGCGAGCACGAGCATCCGGCGCCGGTGACTCAGCTCGGGCATACGGTCGACGGTATCCCCAGGCGGTGCGCGCCGCCTCGGCCGGGCTCCGGCCCCCAGGAGCACACCCCCGCCTCACCCGAGGTCGCGCGGCAGGCGCAGGCTCAGGGCGGCGAGGGCGAGGAGGCCGGTGAGCTGGACGGCGAGGACCGTGGAGAACGCCGCCCGCAGGCCGACGCCGGAGTGCAGGGCCAGGAACAGGGAGCCGAGGGTCGCCACGCCCACGGCCAGGCACGACTGCTGGGCCGTCGCCGCGAGGCCGCTGCCCGCCCCCGCACGCGCGGCGGGTACGGCCGACAGGAGGACGCGGAAGTACAGCGGGAGCTGGAGGCCCTGGCCGAAGCCGCACAGGGCCAGGCCCGGGGCGAGCGCGAGCGGGGTGAGCGCGGACCACGGCGCCCACAGGACGGTCAGGGCGAGGACGGCGACGCCCGCGCCGTGGACCAGCGCGCACAGGGTCAGGGCGCGGCTGCCGAGCCGGTTCATCAGGCGGGGCGCGAGCAGGGACGCGGTGAACTGGGCGACGCCCATGGGGATCAGGGTCAGGCCCGCCTTGAGGGCGCCGTACCCGAGGCCCTCCTGCAGGGTCACCGCGCTCACGAACATCCAGCCGCTGAACCCGATGAAGATCGGCAGGCCGATGAGCAGGCCCCGGCGGACGCCCGGCTCGCGCGTCAGCGACGGCGGCAGGAGCGGGCTGCCGCCGCTCGCCTCCGCGCGGCGCTCCACGGCGGCGAACGCCCACATCAGGAAGGGCGCGGCGGCGAGGGTGAGGACCGACCAGAGCGGCCAGCCCGCCGCCCGGCCCTCGGTGAGCGGGAGCAGGAACGCGGTCAGGCCCGCGGCGAACAGGACCGTCCCGGCGAGGTCGCCGCGCGCCGGACGCTCCGCCCGGCTGTCCGGCACCGCGCGGACCGCGAACACCAGGGCAAGCGCGGCCACCGGCACGTTCACCAGGAACACCATGCGCCAGCCGGTGCCCGCGAGGTCGGCGGCGACCAGGACGCCGCCGAGTATCTGCCCGAGCACCATGGAGACCCCGCCCACGGAGCCGTACAGCGAGACGGCACGCGCGCGCCGCTCCCCGCCGGTCGTCGCGTGGATGGTGGCGAGGACCTGCGGCAGCATCAGCGCGGACGCCGCACCCTGCGCCACCCGCGCAGCCACCAGCCACCAGGCCGTCGGCGCGAGCCCGCAGGCCAGCGACGTCAGCCCGAAGGCCGCGACGCCCCACAGGAACAGCCTCCGGCGGCCGTGCGTGTCGCCGAGCCTGCCGCCGAGCACGAGCAGCACGGCGTACGCGACGGCGTAGCCCGCGACCACCATCTCCAGGGTGGCGGCGGGGGCGTTCAGGTCGGCCTCGATGTCGGACAGCGCCACGTTGACGACGAAGAAGTCGATCATCGGCAGGGCGGCGCCGAGGAGGATGGTGATCAGGCCCAGGGGGGTGAGGGCCGCGCCCTTCGGGGGCGCCGGCGTCTCCGGGGCGGTCGGGGACGGGGGAGCGGTACGCGTACGGGGCGGGGTGCCGTTGGTCGTGGGAGTCACGGGTACGACGATGGATGGCCGCCCCAGGGGGGTACCAGAGTCTCTTTATCCTGGTAGTGGGCGCACCTGGCAACGGGGTGAGGGGTGCGGCAGCCTGGGGGTGTGACCGTTACCGCAGAGCCCGTCGCCGCGGCGGCCCCCGCAGGAGCCCTCGCGACGGCCCCCGACATCCGCCGCCAGGAGCTGGCCGCCTTCCTGCGCAGCCGCCGCGAGCGCGTCTCGCCGGAGCAGGTGGGACTCGTGCGCGGGGCGCGGCGCCGCACGCCGGGCCTGCGCCGCGAGGAGGTCGCACAGCTCTCCGCGGTCGGCGTCACCTGGTACACGTGGCTGGAGCAGGGCCGGGACATCCGCGTCTCCGCGCAGGTCCTGGACGCCATCGCCCGCGCGCTCCTCATGGACCCGACCGAGCGCGGCCACCTCTTCGTCCTCGCGGGCGTCGTCGACCGGCGCCCCGACTACGACTGCCCGCTCCTCTCCCCGACCGCGCTGCGCCTGATGCACACCATCGCGCCCTACCCGGCCACCCTGCAGAACGCCCGCTACGACGTCCTCGCCCACAACCGCCCCTTCGCCCAGGTCTTCGGCGAGCTCACCGAACTGCCGCCGCGCGAGCGCAACTGCCTGTGGCTGCTCACCACCAGCAAGCGCTGGCGGGAGACGTTCCTCGACCGGGACGAGATGTTGCGGGACCTGATCGCCAAGTACCGCGTGGGCATGGCCGAGCACGGGGCCGAGCCCGCCTGGAAGGAGCGGCTCGACGGGCTGCTCACGGAGTCCGCGGAGTTCCGCGAGCTGTGGGGGCGGCACGAGGTCGCGACGATGTCGCCGCACGTCAAGCGGTACCGGCACCCCGAGGTGGGGCTGCTGAGCCTGGAGCACCGCAACCTCTGGATGGCCCCGCAGCCGCGGGCGCACCGCCTGGTGGCGTACGTCCCCGCCGACGAGGAGACGGAGCAGCGGCTGGGACGGCTGGCGGAGCTGTCCGGCGCGTGAGGGACAATGGAGGCTTGCCCCCTTCTCGTACGTTCCCGGAGAGCCGCCCGATGTCCCAGCTCACGCAGTCGCTGTCGGCACTGTCGATTGGCCCCCACGAGGTGCGGCCGCCCGTCGTGCTCGCGCCCATGGCCGGGATCACGAACGCGCCGTTCCGGACGCTGTGCCGGGAGTTCAGCGGCGGCAAGGGCCTCTTCGTCAGCGAGATGATCACCACCCGCGCCCTGGTCGAGCGCAACGAGAAGACCATGCAGCTGATCCACTTCGACGCGAGCGAGACGCCCCGCTCGATCCAGCTGTACGGGGTCGACCCCGCCACCGTCGGCAAGGCCGTCCGCATGATCGCGGAGGAGGACCTGGCCGACCACATCGACCTGAACTTCGGCTGCCCCGTCCCGAAGGTGACGCGCAAGGGCGGCGGCTCGGCGCTGCCGTACAAGCGGCCGCTGCTGCGGGCCATCCTCAAGGAGGCCGTGAGCGGCGCCGGGGACCTGCCGGTCACCATGAAGATGCGCAAGGGCATCGACGACGACCACATCACGTTCCTGGACGCGGGCCGCATCGCGGTCGAGGAGGGCGTGACGGCCATCGCCCTGCACGGCCGCACCGCCGCCCAGCACTACGGCGGCACGGCCGACTGGGACGCCATCGCCCGGCTCAAGGAGCACGTCCCGGAGATCCCCGTGCTGGGCAACGGCGACATCTGGTCGGCGGACGACGCGGTACGGATGATGCGGGAGACCGGGTGCGACGGGGTCGTCGTGGGCCGCGGCTGCCTCGGCCGCCCCTGGCTCTTCGGTGATCTCGTGGCCGCGTTCGAGGGCACGGGGGCGCCCGCGGCTCCCTCCCTGCGGGAGGTCTCCGCCGTGATGCTGCGGCACGCCACCCTCCTCGGCGAGTGGATCGGCGACGAGGCCCGTGGCGTCATCGACTTCCGCAAGCACGTCGCCTGGTACCTGAAGGGCTTCGCGGTCGGCTCCGAGATGCGCAAGCGCCTGGCGATCACGTCCTCGCTCGCCGAACTCGAGGACGGCCTCGGCGAGCTGGACCTCGACCAGCCGTGGCCCACCGGCGCCGACGGCCCTCGCGGCCGCACCTCCGGCAACAACCGCGTGGTCCTCCCGGACGGCTGGCTGAAGGACCCGTACGACTGCGCGGGCATCTCCCCGGACGCGGAACTGGACACGTCGGGCGGCTGACCCGCCCCTCCCCAGGGTCGGGCACGTCGGACTACGCGCCCCCCACCGCCGTCAGCAGCGCCAGCGGCGCCGCCGCCGAGCGCGACTCGCGCACGCAGGCGTGGGGATACGGGACGGGCACGGGGTACGCCCCGCGTTCGTAGCCCGCGAGGACTTCGGGGAGGCGGCCCGAGGCCGTGGTGGCGGCGTCGACGAGGGCGTGGGCGACGGCGCGGGCCTCGTCGTGGAGGCCGTAGCGGGCGAGGCCGAGGGTGATGAGGGCGTTGTCGTGGGGCCAGACGGAGCCCCGGTGGTAGGAGAGCGGGTGGTAGGCGCCCTGCCCGGCCGCGAGCGTACGGACGCCCCAGCCGGAGAAGAAGTCCGCTTCGAGCAGGCGACGGCCGACCGCCTCCCCGTACTCCTTGTCGAGGAGCCCCGACCACAGCAGATGCCCCGCGTCGGAGGCGAGCGCGTCGACCTGCCCGCCGCTCCCGTCCAGCGCCAGCGCGGGGAACGACCGCGCGGGCATCCAGAAGTCCCGCTGGAACCGGTCACGGAGATCCGCGGCCGTCTGCGCGAGCAGCGCCGCGTACACCTCGTCGTCCCACACGGTCCGCGCTAGCCACGCCGTGCGCCGCAGCGCGTCGTAGGCGTACCCCTGCGCCCCCGCGGCCATCACGGGTCCGAGCGTCCGGGTCCCGTCGGCGTCGCAGATCGCGCCGGGGGAGTCCTTCCAGTTCTGGTTGGCGAGCCCGCCCTCGTCCGCGCGGTACACCAGATAGCCGCGGGCGGTGAGCCCGCCGTGGTCGAGCATCCAGCCGACGGCGGCCCGCGCGTGCGGCTCCAGGCGCCGGGCGAGGGCGGTGTCGCCGGTCTGCTCGGTGTACGCGCCGAGGAGCACGAGGAACAGCGGGGTCGCGTCGACCGAGCCGTAGTACCGCCGGAAGGGGACCTGGCCGAAGTGGGCCAGCTCCCCGTGCCGCACCTCGTGCACGATCTTGCCGGGCTGGGCGACACGGCCCTCGGTGTGCTCGCCGGCCTGGGTGGCGGCGAGCGCGGGCAGCGTCGCGGCGGCCAGACGCGGTACGTAGGGGAGCGCGAACAGCGAGGTCAGGAGCGCGTCCCGGCCGAGCAGGGTGAGGAACCACGGCACTCCGGCGGCGGGCACGCTCAGCTCCTCGCCGTCGGGCCCGCGCGCGGGCACCTGGAGCGAGGCGAGGTCGGCGAGGCCGCGCGTACAGGCCGCGGCCAGCTCCGGCCAGCTTCCGGGAAGCGTCACGGAGGACGTCAACTCGTGCTGGGCTTCGGTGAGTTGGCGCAGCGCGGCGCCCGGCGAGCGGGGCGGTGCGGGCAGCGGCGGCCCGCCGTGCGGCCCCGCCGCGACGGTCAGCGCCATGTCGGCCGACCCGTGCGCGGCCAGCTCCAGGGTCCACACCATGCGGCGCGCGCCGGTGCCGGTCTCCTCGACGGTGTCCGGGGCGGGCTCGGTGGTGACGGTGGTACGGGCCAGCCAGTCGCCCCGGCGGTACCCGAACTCCACGCCGAGGACGGCGGGTTGGGCGGTGCCCCGGTCGGGCCCGGCCGCGCCGTCGTCCGGCGCCGTCAGGACCCGCCGCGACCGCACGGCCCCCGTCTTCGCGTACGTACGGTGGTCCGCGCGCAGCTCGAACTGGTCGGTGAAGTCCGCGTCGACGGTCAGTGCGAGCAGCAGCGTGGTCGGCACGGGCCGGTTGCTGGTGATCCGCAGCGCCTCCACCAACGAGCCGTCCACGACGGCCTGTTCGCGAAAGAGGGTGTACGCGGGCGGCTCCTGGCGCCCGCCGCGCGGCACGAGCACGCAGCGCGCCACATCGGCGGCGTCGTCGGCGGCGGGGCCGTACGCGGTGGCGGGCGTGAGCACTTCGGGCACGGCGCCGTCCACCGTCAGCTGCCAGCGGCTCAGATGGCGGGCGTCGCGCACGAACAGCCCGTCGGGGGCGGTGCCGCCGGGCACGCCCCGGATGTCGCCGCCCGCGCCGACGGCGGCGAATGTCGCACCCCGCACCAGCAGTCGATGCTCCCGGTCAGTCATTCCGAGCCCCTTCGTCCGAACCAGGCCCCGCTGTCGTCATCCCGCTCACGTCGGGACCGGGCGCCGCGGTCGCGCCCGGGTCGAGGTCGTGGGCCGCGGCCACGCCCAGGTCGAGGGCGAGCGCCGCGCTCCAGCTGAAGCCGCGGGCGCCGCAGCCGTCTCCGGTGTACGGATCGACGTACTCGGCGAAGTCCGACGCCACCGCGGTGTCGAGGAGCGCGGCGCGCAGCGCGTCCGCGTGCTCCCGCGCGCCGTGCAGCCGCAGCCCGCGCTCCAGGAGCCAGTTGGTGTTGAACCAGGCGGGTCCGCGCCAGTAGCGCCGCGGGTCGAACGCGGGGCTGAGCAGATCGTGGCTCGGCACCAGGCGGGCCCGGCCGCCGAGCTCGAAGTGCGGTCCGCGGGCCGTCCGCACCAGATCGGCGACGACGCCCCGGGGCAGCCCGGGCACGACCAGGGGAATCAGCCCGGTGACCCCGCGCTCGCCCACGAGCGCGCCCCCGGCGCCGGACTCACCCCGCGCGAGGCCCTCGGCCCCGGGAGCGTGGCCCCCGGCCAGCAGATCCCGGCACCGGAAGATCCCGTCCTCCCCGTCCCACAGCCGCTCCACGAGCACCCGCGTCAGCCGCTCCGCGCGGTCGTGGCGGGCCGTCGCGGGCGCGCCCAGCTCGCGGGTGATGCGGGCGAGGGCGTGTTCGGAGGCGATGAGGAGGGCGTTGAAGGCGGGGTCCTCGACGGCGAAGCGGAACCCACCGGGCCCGCTGCCGGACACTCCGGGCCCGCTGCCGGACGCTCCGGCGCCCACCCTCGCCCCGGCCCCGTACCCCCCGTCCCGGTACTCCGTCGCCAGACGCACATACCGTCCGTAGTCGAGGTCCGTCGGCCGGTCCTGGGGCGAGCCGTGGTCGAGGTCGGCGCGGCGGTAGCTGCGCGGGCGCGCGGGTGGGACGCGGCTCAGGGGGCCGTCCCAGCAGGGGCTGTTGTCCATGCCCTGCTCCCAGGGGTGGACGACGGCCGCGAGGCCCGCGCCGCCGAGGTTGCGGTGGTGCAGCAGATGGCGGTGCCAGGCGGCGAGGCGCGGGTGCAGACGGGGCAGGAAGGAGCGGGCCCGGGAGAGGCCGGGGTCGGCCAGGTGCACCAGCCAGGCGGCGAGCGCGTGCACCGGGGGCTGCACGATGCCGGAGGTCTGCACGGCGTCCGGCGCGCCTGCCGCGCGCCCGGCGGTGGTGGAGCGCCAGAAGTCGGGGCTCGGGAAGTAGGCGTCGAGGGGGACGGCCGGGTTGAACACGATGTGCGGCACGCGGCCGTCGGCCCACTGCGCGGCCAGGAGCGTCTCCAGTTCCAACTGGGCGCGCAGCGGCGAGAGATGACGTAACCCGATGGCGATGAACGCGGAGTCCCAGGACCACTGGTGGGGGTACAGCGCGCGGGAGGGGACGGTGGAGGTGCCGGTCCAGTTGGCGCCGAGGACCCGGGCGGCGCGCTCGCGGAGCGCGGCGGGGGCGGCCGGTGGGGCCCCTGGGGGCCGGGGGGTGTGCGGTGGGGGCGCAGGGCCCGCGCCGCGCCGCGCCGATGGCCCGGCGGTGCTGGCGGCAGGGGACCGGATCGCGGCCCTCGTCGTGGTCGTACGGTCCACGCGGCACTCCCGGGGCTGGGGGAGCGGCGAACCGAAGTCGCGCCCGACAGCCTGTCAGTTTGGATCCATCCACCATAGAGTTACGTCTGCGCAACACGCAAAACTCAATATGTAACGCCGAGTTGACGAGCGCAAGAGGCTGTCCGCCTTGGTGCGTGGGCACCCAAGAGGTAGGCAGGGTCAGGCACGGCACGGGCACGACGCGGGCGCAGGTCGGGCGGCAGGCGGGCCCGGGGCTCGCGCGGGGCGTACAGGGGAGTGGGGCGGCGCATGAGCAGGGAGTGGGCATGAGGAACGGGACTCCGGCACGTCCGGCCGCCGCCCAGGCGAGCGCGGGCGACCTGCTGCACCTGGTCCGCAGCGGCCGCGCGACCACGCGCGGCGCGCTGCAACGGGTCACCGGTCTGTCCCGGGCCACCGTCGGCCAGCGCCTGGACCGGCTGTTCCGCGCGGGCTGGCTGCGGGAGGGCGCGGGCACCCCGGTCAGCTCGCCGCTCGGCGGCCGCCCCTCGGTGCGCCTGGAGTTCGACGACGCGCACGCCCTCGTCCTCGCCGCCGACCTGGAGACCCGGCACGCCCGCACGGCCCTGCTGACCCTCGCCGGTGAGGTCGTCGCCGAGCGCGGCGGTGCGCTGCGCGTGGAGGAGGGCCCGGAGCGGGTCCTCGACCGGCTCGGCGCGGTCTTCGGCGAGCTGCTGCGCGAGAGCGGCCGGGACCCGGCCGCGGTGTGCGGCATCGGCCTGGCCGTGCCGGGCCCGGTCGACTCCGGCACCGGCCGGGTGGTGCAGCCGCCGATCATGCCCGGCTGGGACGGCTACGACATACGGGGCAGACTGCGCCGCGCCTTCACGGAACACACGGAGCGCACGGAACGCGCAGAGCGCCCTGAGCCCACGGAGCGCTTTGGGCACGCGGCCGCCCCGGTGCCGGTGCTCGTCGACAACGACGCGAACCTCATGGCGTACGCGGAACAGCGCGCCCACTACCCCGACTGCTCGGCGTTCGCGCTGGTCAAGGTCTCCACCGGGATCGGTGCGGGCGTCGTCGTCGACGGCTCCCTCTACCGGGGCATCGACGGCGGCGCGGGCGACATCGGGCACATCCGGGTGCCCGGGGTGCCGGGGAGCGCCGCCGCGCTGTGCAAGTGCGGCTCGTACGGCTGCCTGGCCGCGGTGGCGAGCGGGCGGGCGGTGGCGGCCCGGCTCGCGGCGGCGGGGGTGCCGGCCGCGTCGGGCTCGGACGTGCGGGAGCTGCTCGCCGCGGGGCACCCGGAGGCGGTGGGGCTCGCGCGGGACGCCGGGCGGCAGGTCGGCGAGGTCCTCGCCACGGTCGTGACGCTCCTCAACCCCGGCGTTCTCATGATCGCCGGAGATCTGGCCGGAACCCCCTTCCTCACCGGCGTGCGCGAGCTGCTCTACCAGCGGGCCCTGCCGCGCTCCACGGCCCACCTGGAGATCGTCACCTCGCGGCTCGGCTCGCGCGCGGGGCTCATCGGGGCGGGCGCGCTGGTGGTGGAGCACCTGTACGCGCCGGAGCGGGTGGAGGAGCGGCTCGCGGCGCTCGGGGTGTGAGGGGGCGCGCGGGGGATGCGCGGGGTCGTCGGCGGGTGGGTGCGGAGGTGCCCGGATGCCGAGACCGGGCCCGGATCCGGCCGCTTCAAACGGCGTGATTCTCGCCACCCTTGATTGGCCTTGCGCTCAGATGAGCGCATTCCGGATGGCTGCACTTCTCCAAGGGGTGGCACTGAGTGCCATCGCTCGATCATTTATGACCTGAACTCACATCTGAGTTCACTCCGCTCATCTGAGCGAAATGGCGGTGGATCGAGAGCTGTGCGTTCAACTCTTGAACTCAATTGCGCCACCTGCGCTACTCCCGAGTCACTTTCGATCTAGCGGCGGACGGGTGGTTACGCCCGGGCGACCCACAAGTGGACGTACCCAGACGCCTTCGATCTGGGTATGTTCCTCGCCGTCAGGGCAGCCACCGCGTCCTCGAGGAGTCGAGACCCGTGTCGGAAAACAAAGATCCCCACGTACCTCAGGGAACTCAGGGCGTGAAGTTCGTCTACGACTTCACCGAGGGCAACAAGGAGCTCAAGGACCTCCTCGGCGGCAAGGGCGCGAACCTCGCCGAGATGACCAACCTGGGCCTCCCCGTGCCTCCGGGCTTCACCATCACCACCGAGGCCTGCAAGGTCTACCTCGACAGCGGCGACGAGCCCGCGGCACTGCGTGACGAGGTGAGTGCGCACCTCTCCGCCCTCGAGACGGCGATGGGCAAGAAGCTCGGCCAGGCCGACGACCCGCTCCTCGTCTCCGTCCGCTCGGGCGCCAAGTTCTCCATGCCCGGCATGATGGACACCGTCCTGAACATCGGGCTCTCCGACAAGTCCGTGCAGGGCCTCGCCAAGCAGTCCGGCGACGACCGCTTCGCGTGGGACTCCTACCGCCGTCTCATCCAGATGTTCGGCAAGACCGTCCTCGGCGTCGACGGCGAACTCTTCGAGGACGCGCTGGACAAGGCCAAGCAGGCCAAGAAGGTCACGGTCGACACCGACCTGGACGCGGCCGAGCTGAAGAAGCTCGTCACCAAGTTCAAGAAGATCGTCAAGACCGAGGCGGGGCGCGACTTCCCGCAGGACCCGCGCGAGCAGATGGACCTCGCCATCCACGCGGTCTTCGACTCCTGGAACACCGACCGCGCCAAGCTCTACCGCCGCCAGGAGCGCATCCCCGGCGACCTCGGCACCGCGGTCAACGTCTGTTCGATGGTCTTCGGCAACCTCGGCCCCGACTCCGGCACCGGCGTCGCCTTCACCCGCGACCCGGCCTCCGGCCAGCAGGGCGTGTACGGCGACTACCTGCAGAACGCGCAGGGCGAGGACGTCGTCGCGGGCATCCGCAACACGGTTCCGCTCGCCGATCTGGAGCAGATCGACAAGAAGTCGTACGACCAGCTCATGCAGATCATGGAAACGCTCGAAACGCACTACAAGGACCTGTGCGACATCGAGTTCACCATCGAGCGCGGCCAGCTGTGGATGCTCCAGACCCGCGTCGGCAAGCGCACGGCGGGCGCGGCCTTCCGCATCGCCACGCAGCTCGTCGACCAGGGCCTGATCGACGAGGCCGAAGCCCTTCAGCGCGTCAACGGCGCGCAGCTCGCGCAGCTGATGTTCCCGCGCTTCGACGAGGACGCGAAGGTGGAGCAGCTCGGCCGTGGCATCGCCGCGTCGCCGGGTGCCGCCGTCGGCAAGGCCGTCTTCGACTCGTACACCGCCATCAAGTGGTCGCGCTCCGGCGAGAAGGTCATCCTGATCCGCCGCGAGACCAACCCCGACGACCTCGACGGCATGATCGCCGCGGAGGGCATCCTGACCTCCCGCGGCGGCAAGACGTCCCACGCGGCCGTCGTGGCGCGCGGCATGGGCAAGACCTGTGTCTGCGGCGCCGAGGACCTGGAGGTCGACACCAAGCGCCGCCGCCTGACGGTCAACGGCCACGTCGTCGAGGAGGGCGACGTCGTCTCCATCGACGGCTCCACCGGCAAGGTCTACCTGGGCGAGGTCCCGGTCGTCCCGTCCCCGGTCGTGGAGTACTTCGAGGGCCGCATGCACGCGGGCGCCGACGACGCCGACGAGCTGGTCAAGGCCGTGCACCGGATCATGGCGTACGCGGACCGGGTCCGCCGCCTGCGGGTGCGCGCCAACGCCGACAACGCCGAGGACGCGCTGCGCGCCCGCCGCTTCGGCGCCCAGGGCATCGGCCTGTGCCGCACCGAGCACATGTTCCTCGGCGAGCGCCGCGAGCTGGTCGAGCACCTGATCCTCGCGGACACCGACGAGGAGCGCGAGAACGCCCTCAAGGAGCTCCTGCCGCTCCAGAAGAAGGACTTCATCGAGCTGTTCGAGGCGATGGACGGCCTGCCGGTCACCGTCCGCCTCCTCGACCCGCCGCTGCACGAGTTCCTGCCCGACATCACCGAGCTTTCGGTGCGCGTCGCCCTCGCCGAGTCCCGCAAGGACCACAACGAGAACGACCTGCGCCTCCTCCAGGCCGTGCACCGGCTGCACGAGCAGAACCCGATGCTGGGCCTGCGCGGCGTACGCCTCGGCCTGGTCATCCCCGGCCTGTTCACCATGCAGGTCCGGGCGATCGCCGAGGCCGCCGCCGAGCGCAAGAACGCCAAGGGCGACCCGCGCGCGGAGATCATGATTCCGCTCGTCGGCACCGTCCAGGAGCTGGAGATCGTCCGCGAGGAGGCCGAGCAGGTCATCGCCGACGTCGAGCGGACCACCGGCGTGGCCCTGAAGCTGGCGCTCGGCACGATGATCGAGCTGCCGCGCGCCGCGCTCACCGCCGGGCAGATCGCGGAGGCCGCCGAGTTCTTCTCCTTCGGCACGAACGACCTCACCCAGACCGTGTGGGGCTTCTCCCGCGACGACGTCGAGGCGTCCTTCTTCACCGCCTACCTCGAAAAGGGCATCTTCGGCGTCTCCCCCTTCGAGACGATCGACAAGGACGGCGTCGGCAAGCTCGTCCGCGACGCCGCGGCGGCCGGCCGCGCCACCCGCCCCGACCTCAAGCTCGGCGTCTGCGGCGAACACGGCGGCGACCCGGAGTCCGTCCACTTCTTCCACGAGGTGGGCCTCGACTACGTCTCCTGCTCCCCGTTCCGCATCCCGGTGGCCCGCCTGGAAGCGGGCCGCGCGGCCTCCACCTCGGCAGGCAGCGACCACCGCTGACCCCGGCGGGGCATGCCCCGCGACCGACCCTCGTGCGGGCCACGCCCGCGAAGACCCCGGGCCCGCCACCGTGTCCCCGACCCTCAACCGATGCGGCGGCGGTCCCGGTCCACGATGAAGGGGCGTCACCCTGTGCGGGGGTGGCGCCCCTTCGGTGTGTGCACGCGCGGGACACTCCGGCCGAAAGGGGTCCCTGCCGGGTGGGCGGGGCAGGGAGGTGTACACGGCCTCTTCTGCGTCCAACTGATCGGTACTCAAAACCGATCAGAAGGAGCGTCACGTGCAACATCCCGCATATCGGCGGCGTCTCGTGCCGGTGCTCGCGCTGGGAGTGGTGGCCGGGCTCGCGCCGGGGCTTGTCGCCGGGTCGGCGTCGGCGGCCCCGTCGGCGCCGTCGGACTCGGCGGCCGGGTCGGCCTCCACGGCGGCCAGAGCCGCCGCCGGAGTCGACGCCGAGCGCCTCGCCCCGTTCACCCGTCAGAAGCTCAGCTGGAAGCGGTGTGCCGCCGATCAGCCCGCCAAGTACCAGTGCGCCACGCTGAAGGTGCCGCTCGACTACGGCAAGCCCGAGGGGAAGCGGATCGACGTCGCGATATCCCGGGTCAGGACGAGCGTGCCGGGGAAGCGGCGCGGGGTGCTGACCTTCAACCCGGGCGGGCCCGGTGCGGCCGGACTCGACCTGTCGCTGATGTTCGCCAACGGGCTGCCGAAGAACGTGCGCGAGCAGTACGACATGGTCGGGTTCGACCCGCGCGGGGTCGGTGAGAGCACGCCCGTCGCGTGCGGCCTCACCGACGCGGAGCAGGTCTACCCGCGCCCCACCCGCGGCGACGCCGAGCACGCCGCGAACAACAAGTGGGCGAAGACCGTGGCCGACAAGTGCCGGGCGAAGTACGGCAAGGTGCTGCCCCACATCAGCACCCGCAACACCGCGCGCGACATGGACGTCATGCGCGCCGCCCTCGGCGAGAAGAAGCTGAACTACTTCGGCGTCTCCTACGGCACCGCGCTCGGCGCCGTCTACATGCAGCTCTTCCCGCAGCGCGCCGACCGGTTCGTCCTCGACAGCGCCGTCGACCCGGGGCGGATGTGGCGCGGCATGTTCCAGGTCTGGGCGCCGGAGGTCGAGCGGGCCTTCAAGCGGTGGACCAAGTGGACGGCCGCGCGCAACGCCACGTACCACCTCGGTGACTCCCCGGCGAAGGTCGCCCGGACCTTCCGCAAGCTGGTGGCACTGGCGGACGCCGACCCCATCGTCATCGACGGCCAGAAGCTCGACGGCGCCGAGGTACGGGACATCACGCGCGCCGAGTTCTTCACCGTCCGCAGCGGCGCCAAGGTCGTGGCCGACCTGAAGAAGGCCGCCGAGGGCCGGCAGGTGCGCGAACTGCCCCGGGCGCAGGAGCAGTCCATGGACAACATGACCTCCAGCCAGCTCGCCGTCGTGTGCTCCGACGCCTCCTGGCCGCGCGACCCGGAGACGTACCGCCGCGACTCCATCCGCGACGGCGCCCGCTACCCGCTGTACGGCGACTTCGCCTCCACGATCACGCCCTGCGCCTACTGGGACAAGGGCGCCGAGCCCGCGACCAAGGTGAACAACAAGGTCAAGTCCCTTGTCGTGCAGAACGAGTGGGACTCGCAGACCCCGCTCGTCACCGGCAAGGCCATGCACCGCGCCCTGAAGGGCTCCCGCATGGTCACCGTCGCCGGTGGCGAGGGCCACGGCGTCGTCTTCGGCGACAGCCGCAACTCCTGCGCGGAGAAGGCCACCATGGGCTACCTGGTCACCGGCAAGCTCCCGCCGAAGGACCTCACCTGCAAGGCGACCCCCGGAGGCCAGCGGCGCGCCGGGACCGCCAAGCCCGCACCCGCGCCCTTCGGGCCCGGGCAGCGCTAGAACGGGGCCCGCGCGCGGGGACGCCCCCGCGCGCGGGCTTCAGTCCTCGATCGTGTCCCGCGCCGCGCAGGACGCGATCCGGACCGTGCGAAAGCGCATCCAACCGATCCGGATCGGGCAACTGCAGTTGCTTTCGTCCTCTGTCACCTCAGGGGGCGGCGCGACTCCTAGAGTCCCCGCGTGGGCCGGAGAACCAGCCCTCATCACCCTCAGAGGAGGACTCGTGACCAGTGTGGAAGTGTCCCTCAAGACCCTGCTGACCGAGGCCGATGGAGCGCTGGGAGCTGCCGTCGTCGACTACACCAGCGGTATGGCGCTCGGCACCCTGGGCGGCGGAAAGGACCTGGACCTGTCCGTCGCGGCAGCCGGCAACACCGACCTGATCCGCGCCAAGATGCGCACCATGGAGACACTGGGCCTCCAGGACAAGATCGAGGACATGCTGGTCACCCTGGGTTCCCAGTACCACCTCATCCGCCCGGTGGCCGGCAAGGCCGGAAACGGCCTGTTCATCTATCTCGTCATCGACAAGGCCCGGTCCAACCTCGCCATGGCACGCCATCTCCTGAAGCGCACCGAGGAGCAGATGGAGGTGTGACCGCCGGCGCTTTTTCTGCGCCCGCTACTTGAAGAATTCTTCAAGCAGACATCTCTTCATCTGTCGAACTCTCGGCTCGCAACGCCCCGGCCGGGAAGGATGGGACGTCATGCCGGGCGCGGCGGCAGCCGAGGCCGCCGCGCCCCGTCTCCAGGGCCCCATCCGCGTCAGGAAAGCGAGCGATCCCGTGCAGGCGCCCCTCTACCAGGTCAAAGCAGAGTTCTTCCGCATGCTCGGGCACCCTGTCCGCATCCGCGTCCTGGAACTCCTCCAGAGCGGACCGGTATCCGTACGGGACCTGCTCATCGCCATCGACATCGAGCCCTCGAACCTCTCCCAGCAACTCGCCGTGCTGCGCCGGTCCGGCATCGTCGTCTCCACCCGCGAGGGCACCACCGTCACTTACGCGCTGGCCGGCGGCGACGTCGCCGAGCTCCTGCGCGCGGCACGCCGCATCCTCACCGAACTCCTCGCCAGCCAGACCGCCCTCCTGGCCGAACTCCAGGACTCCAACGACCCCGAACGGCCCCCCGCACACTCACCCCAGGTGTGACGGCGCCCGCTACTCGTCGATCCCCGACCTCTCCACCCCCGCCACGATCCACCGCTGGAAGAACAGGAACACCACGAGCAGCGGCACGATCGACACGGCCGCCGCGACGAACAGTTCGTGCAGGCGGATGACCTGGGAGGTGGTGAAGGAGGCCAGGGCCACCTGGACGGTCCAGGCGTCGCGGTCCTGGCCGATCACCAGGGGCCACAGGAAGGAGTTCCAGGCGCCGATGAACACGATCGTGCCGACGGCCGCGAAGACCGGGCGGGAGTTGGGGACGACGATGAGCCAGTACGTACGCCAGTGGCCGAGGCCGTCCACGTGTGCGGCGTCCTCCAGCTCGCGGGGGAAGCCCAGGAAGTACTGGCGGAAGATGAAGCAGGCGAAGGCGGAGAAGAGGGTGGGGACGATCAGGCCCCGCATGGTGGAGACCCAGCCGAGGGAGGAGACCAGGACGAAGCTGGGGACGAAGGTGACCGCGGCGGGGACCATCATCGTGGCCAGGATCGCGTAGAAGACGCGGTCGGCGTGGCGGTAGGGGATGCGGGCCAGGCCGTAGCCCGCGAGGGAGGCGAGGAGGAGGGTGCCCGCGGTCGTGAGGACCGCGATCAGGGCCGAGTTGTAGAGGGAGCGGGCCATCGGGACGGTCGAGTCCTCGAAGAGCTCCCGGATGTTCGACCAGTGCAGGGTGGCGGGGAAGAACGTCCAGTCGGGGGACGTGATGTCCTGCTCGGACGCGAGGCCGTTGCGCAGGAGCAGGTAGAAGGGGATGAGGAAGAGCAGGGCCAGGGCGACCAGGAGGGCAGCCCGCAGGGCCCGGCCCACGCGCACCCACGCGTCGTACAGCGGTGTCCCGCTGCGTTTCGTGACTCCCGCCATGCGTCAGTCCTCCTTCTTGCCGAGGCCGAACCAGCGCGCCTGACCGATCGTCACCACGGCGATGATCAGGGCGAGCAGCACGGCGCCCGCGCTGCCGAGGCCGAGGTTCTGGCCCTGCCCGAGGGCCGTGTAGTAGAGGTAGACGAGGGGCGGCCGGGCGTACGGCGGGTAGCCGCGGGCGTCCGAGAGCAGGTTGTAGAACTCGTCGAAGGCCTGGAAGGCGTTGATGACGAGGAGCAGGGTCACCGCCACGGATGTCGTGCGCAGTTGGGGGAGCGTGATGTGGCGCAGGACCTGCCAGCCGGGGCGGGCGCCGTCGACTGCCGCCGCTTCGTAGAGGGTGGGCGAGATGCGCTGCAGGCCCGCCAGGAACAGGATCATGTAGAAGCCCGCCTGGAGCCAGAGCCTGACCGTGACGATGACCAGCCAGTACCAGGGCGGGTCCGTCGTGGACAGCCACGCCGTCTGATCGGCGCCGAACCAGCCGAGCACGGTGTTCGCCAGGCCGAACCGCACCCCGTTGAAGATCGACATCTTCCAGATCAGGGCCGCCACCACATAGCTGCACGCCGCCGGGAGGAAGAACACCGAGCGGAGGAACGCCTGCGCGCGCCGCATCCGGTTCACCATCAGCGCGAGCGTCAGGGACAGCACGAACGTCGTCGGCACGATGAAGGCCGTGAAGACCACGAACGTCCATAGGCTGTCGGTGAATGCGTCGTTCTTCAGCATCGACGTGTAGTTGTCGAAGCCGACGAACTCCGTGGGCGAGACGGTGTTGTGCGCGTCGAAGAAGCTGAGGTAGACGCTCCAGCCCAGCGGTACGTACGTGAAGACGATCAGGCCGAGCGCGAAGGGGCCGACGAACACCCAGAACCACAGGGTGCGGTTCTGCGGCCCGGCCAGGCGCCGCCACAGCCGCTCGCGCGGGCGCGTGACGTCGGCGCTCCTCCGCGACGCGTCGGCGCTCTCCCGTGGCGCGTCCGCGCTCTTCCGCACAGCGCCCGCACTCACGACGACTTCTTCTTCACCCGGTCCAGCTCCGCCGACACCTTCCGTACGACGGACCGCAGTTCGCTCTCCGGATTCGCCCCGGACTTGATGATCCGGCTGAGCGCGTCCTGGTACGCGACCCGGCTCGCCGGGGTCCAGCGCAGCGGCTCGGCGTACCCGTTCTCGGTGGCGAAGCGCACCGCGTCGGCCGCCGGGCCCTTGGTGAGGGCGTCGGCCTTCTTCGCGAGGGACAGGCGGGCGGGGATGTGGAAACCGTAGGAGAGGGCGAAGTCCCTTTGGTGATCGGTGCGTTCGACCCACAGCCACTTCACGAAGTCCTTGGCCGCCTGCTTGTGCGCGGTGCGGGCGCTGACCGCCGAGCCGTACGCGCCCACCGGCACCGCGGGCTCCGCGCCGGACGCGGCGGCGGGGAACGCGGCCACGCCGAAGTCGTCGCCGAGCGCCTTCTCGACCGCGGGCAGCGCCCACAGGCCCGACCACTGCATGGCCGTGAGCCCCTGCACGAACGCCGACGGGTCCGACCAGTCGGAGGGCGCGCCGAGCAGCAGCGACTTGTCCTCGTACAGCGCGCGCAGGTGGGCCAGGGTGCGGGCGGTGGCGGGGTCGTCGAAGCCGACCTTGCCGTCGTCGGTGACGAGCTGGAGCCCGGCCGCGTACAGGGGAGTGCCGCCGAGGGCGCCCGCGCCGCCGTCGTTGCCGAGGAACAACCCCTTGACCTTCTTCGTCGTCAACTCCCGGGCCGTGTCGACGAGTTCGTCCAGGGACTTCGGCGGGGTGCGGCCCGCGTCGGCGAGCAGGCTCTTGCGGTAGTAGAGGAGCTGCATGTCGACGACCTGGGGGATGGCCCAGATCCGGCCGTCGTACGTCTTCGGCGCGAGCGCCGCCGCGTTGAAGTCGTCCTTCACGCCGTCGAGCAGGTCGGTGAGGTCGAGGACCTGGCCGCCCTGGATCTGGTCCAGGGTGGGGCCGTTGACCTCGAAGACGTCGGGGCCGGACTTGGTGAGGAGCGCGGCGGCGGTCTGCTCGTCGTAGTTGCCGGGGCGCCACTGCACGGACACGTCGGCCTTGTCGTACGCGTCCGCGTACCGCTTCACGGCCTGCTCGGTCCCGGCCTCCCCGTACTGGTGGTACCACTGGGACAGCTTCGGCCCCTTGCCGTCCGAGTCGCCGCCGTCGCGTCCGGTGTTGGAGCCGCACGCGGTGAGCAGCCCGAGTGCGGTTCCCGTGCCGGTGCCGAGCAGTGTTCTGCGGCTGATGGTCATGACGTGTCCCCCTGAGCCGGTTGGTCGGGTACGTGTCGGGCCCAACGATCAACCATGCGGGAGGATTACGACAGGCGGATTGCAGCCGCGTGTAGCCCTCGCGGGACGCTCCGGTCCCGGGCGCGGGGGGGGGGGGGGGGGGGGGGGGGGGGGGGGGGGGGGGGGGGGGGGGGGGGGGGGGGGGGGGGGGGGGGGGGGGGGGGGGC
>NZ_JBVIXA010000024.1:0-34391 GCF_055594065.1 Streptomyces sp. NPDC040610
CTGTCGTCGAATCGGGCGCCGGTCGCGCGCTCGACAGCCGCCAGGCCGGCGCCCCACAGGTTGCCATCTTCCAGATTCAGGCCGTGCAGCAAGGGCTGCCAGGCGTCGGGGCGCGCGCCGAAGGTGTCCTCGGGTGCAAGCATTTCGAATGCGGACGAGATCAGTCCGTCCTCGGCCAGACTCAGTTGGGAGACGGCGTTGACGTTCCAGTAGGCGCTGGCGGTGCGGCCGTGCCGGGAGAGCGGGCGCAGCACCTCTTCGCGTGACCCTTGATAGTTGGTGTTCTCCACGACGACGACGGCCGGTCCTGACCGGGAGACCAGGATGAGATCCCTGTCGTAGTGCTCGCGCAGTTCCTCCAGTGGAAGGGGGCGGCACTGCTCGGGGGTGCCGCCGAAAAGACGGATGACGGCATCCTCGTCGCCGCCGTGCATCGCGGTGAACGTGGCCGCTTGCTCCAGTCCTAACTCGGAGAGGAGGTTCTGGAGGTACTGGGGTGAGGTCATGCAGGGATTGTCGTCCCCGCCACTGACAGCCGGGCCCCGGTGCCACCGGGCACGCGGTCGCGGCCCCGACACGAAGTCGGGGCCACGCCTGGAAGGCCGCCTCCAACCTTTGATCCGCAGGTTCCGAGACGGTGTCTGAGCCGAACGTGACGAGTACGCCATCGGCCCGCGAACCAGCGATCACCCGCTGGGTGACAAGGGTGAAGCTGGTACCGGTAATCAGCGTGAGAGGTGTGACTGCGGCCACGAAGCCGAGTACCTGATGCCACTGCACGCCTCGAGCATAGGCAACGAGAACACCCCCAACCACCCATGCTCCACCGGTAGATCCAACGACCGGCAATGTCCGCGGCTGCCACCGCGTCTACGCCGACTCCAAGATCATTACGGGACAAGCCTTAGGTCTGCGTCAGGTCGACGAACCGAGAGTAGTGGCCTTGGAAGGCGACGGTGATGGTGGCTGTGGGCCCGTTGCGGTGTTTGGCGACGATCAGGTCGGCCTCACCGGCGCGGGGCGATTCCCTCTCGTAGGCGTCTTCCCGATGGAGGAGGATCACGAGGTCCGCGTTGTCCTCCAGAGCGCCGGAATCGCGAAGGTCGCTGATCTGCGGCCTCTTGTCCGTCCGCTGCTCAGGACCGCGATTGAGCTTGGACACGGCGACGATCGGGATGTGTAGCTCTTTGGCCAGGAGCTTCAGGCAGCGGGCGATCTCGGAGATCTCCTCGTACCGGGACGGCAACGGGCGGGTGCCGTAGGTCAGCATCTGCAGGTCATCGATCACGATGAGCTTGACGTGCCGCTGGCTGGCCAGGCGCCGGCACTGCGCGCGCAAGTCGGTGAAGGTCGGCCAGGCACCGTCCTGGATGTAGAGCGGGGCCGCCGAGATCTCCGGCATCCGCCGGGCCATCCGTGTCCAGTCGTCATCCTTCATAGCGCCGGTGCGCATGTAGTGCAGAGCGACACGCGCCTCGGCGGCAGTGATGCGCAGAGCGACCTCGACCCGGCTGGCCTCGAGAGTGAACAGCACGGCGGGGACCTGATCCCGGATCGCCACGCGGCGCAGGAGGTCGACTGCGAGCGTGGAGGAACCCATGGCCGGGCGGGCCGCGATGACGACCAGGTGCCCGGGATACAGGCCGCCGGTCAGGGAATCGAGATCGTTGAAGCCGGTGGACAGGCCTGCCAGCCCCCGGCCGCCACCGACGGCTTCGATCTCATCGAGCGCGTCCTCCATGACCTCGCCCAGCGAGTAGGCGGGCGGCAGGCCGCTGCGGCGCCGCACCGTGGCCGCGAGGATCTCGGCCTGCGCGACATCGGCAATGCGGTCCACATCGTCCACGCTGGCCTCCGCGGCCAAGTTCTCCACGTGGGCGGCGGCTTCCTTGGTGCGCCGCAGCACGGCCAGGGCCTGGATGCGTTCGGCCGCGCGCCGCCAGCCTGTTCCCGTGCTGTGCGCGGTCAGGGCGGTGAGGTAGTCCTCGCCGCCGGCCTCCTCGAGTCGGCCTGCGGCGCTCAGCGCTGCACTCACCGCGGCCGCATCCGGGTCCCGGCCGCCGGCATAGATCTCCAGGGCCGTGTCGTAGATCAGGCCATGCGCGGGACGGTGGAAGTCATGGCCCTCCAGGACCTCCACGATCTCCGCGAGCGCGCCGCCGGACAGCAGGACCGCCCGCAGCACGCTCTTCTCCGCCGCCGTGTCGCTGGGCAGATGCGCCGCACTGTCCTCGGTGTCGTCCACGAAACCCGTGTCCTCCGCCCCCGGGCGGCACTGCGGCCGCCCCAACTGCCGTGATCGGACAATCACCTTACGTGCTCGGGCCCGCCTGCTCCCGGCCGGCCTCCCGCCTCGCCCGAAGCAGCGCCCGGGTGCGGACCATCCCCGAACCAGGCGCCGTTGACGGCCGTGCACGCCCGTCTGCTCGGACATCGACGGAGCGGCCGGGCAGCTCGTGCGATGCCTGCTGCACCTGCCGGGCACGGGCCGCCTCCACCACCGCGTCACCCCCACCGCCCTCGGTCCCCGTGCGCTTGGCCTGCAGCGCCATCCCGATGTGAGGGAAGAGCCGCGGCGCCTGGCCGTCCTCACTGTCGGCTTGCTGGTGCGGTGCAGGCAGCGGCGGCAGGTTCTTCCCGCCGTAGGAGCCGAGCAGCGTCAGCCGGCGGACTGGGCCGATCCCGGCGGGCTTCAGACGTTCGTTGAGCCGAGGCAGAAGTTGAGGGGCGAGGAGACGCACCTGCGTCCCCCACGCTTTGGAATCCGCCCGCACCTCAAGCACACCGGTCGCCGCCTCGAAGCGGATGATGGCGATGTGCCGGGCCAACTCCGGCGAAAGATCCCGCCACGCGGCCAAGAGCAGCGGCAAGGCACCCGCCGCCCACGGTGCCCTCCTCTCGATGAGTTCACTCAGGGCCTGGCCGAGAAGGACCGGCGGACGGTCCCGCGGCTGACCGCGCAGGCGACCGCCGCCGTCCGCGGCTGCGCGGGCGGCGTGGCGCCGTGCGTTCTCCTTCGCCGTCCTCAGCGCGATCCGGGCCAGGTCCACCGCACGCCCTCTCTACCGGCCCTCTGCGGCGGCGCGGTCGGCGCACGCGACGCAGACCTCGCTGACCGCGGGATCGAAGCGGCGGCGGCCGCAGCCGCACCAGGGCCAGTCCAGACACGCCGGGCACTGCGTGTGCGGCGCCCGCACCGGTGCTCCGCAGGACCCGCTGCTCCCGCTGCACTCGGCGAACGGCCGGTGCGCGACCGCCTCGGAGACCGTCCGATCCGCCTTCGCACCGCCACCGGAATCGACGTCGTCGTCGAAGTCGTCCTCGCGTGTGCTCTCCGCGAGCACGGCAGCACGGACCTGGGAGCAGACCGGGCACGGCCGGTCATCTGCCTCCGGCTCTTGCGCGGAGGCCATCAGCCAGCCGTCCTCACACCGGTTCGCACACGACGTCGGCTCCACCAGCCACCGCGCGACATCGTCGGGACGGTAGCCGTCCCGAGTGCCCTCGGCCTTTTTCTCCAGCGGCAGCGTGGCCCACCGGCCCCACCAGCGTCGGTCGATCCGGGCCTGCAGCACGCCGGGCGGCAGATACGTGAGCTGGTCACGGATGCTCTCGATGACCTCATGCGACACACCGCCCCCGCACGCCCACAGCAGCTTGGGCGGCAGGCTGGCCAGCACCGCCCGCAACGGATCGGGCCCCGCGGCCGCCGACCGGCATGCCTTGCACTGGTCCCGGTCCCAGGTCCGCTCGTAGAACGACTTGGACCAGCGGTGCTTACGGTCTTTGCGCCGCGACGGCTCCACCATCGTCACGCGCGGCGGCTCCTCACGCTCGGGCAGAGTGGCGTTGCACGTCCGGCACAGCCCCTGGCAGGCCCGGCACAGATGGTTCACCTTCGGCGTAGCGGCCTGGCACCGCGGACACTCCCGCTCACACACCTCACACAGGTGACTGTCGGGATGGGGCTGAGGAAGCCACCGCCGCTCGCCCTGGCAGCGCACACAGCGCCGCGTGTCAATGTCCGCATTGTGGGTCGGCAGGATCGGCCGCCCCGGACACTGGTCACACCGCACCAGAGGCCGGTCCGCCGACGGGCCCGCTCCGAGCAGATTCAGCATGCTGTGCCCTTTCCGGCGTGGTGGGCGGCGAGTTCGTCAGCGTAGCGGGCAACCACCGCCTCCCAGAGAGCGGTCGCGGAGGCGGTACTCCCCCGCTCGGCAGCATCCCCGCCAGCGCCAACGCCGCTGCCGTCATCGTCACGTTCCAAGTGTTCGGCCCGGTCGGCGTACAGCACCCGGGCCGCCCGCTCCGCCGCGGCCAACGCCCGCGGAGCCACGACGGCCAGACCCTCCAGGACATCGCGAACCGGCCCCGGCAGGCACCGCCCAGCCGCCTGCGGTCCCGCAGCCCGCCTCGCGGACACGCTCTCCGCCACGGCCCCACCATCGCGGGCTGGCACCGGCGCGAGCGCCACCGGCGGCGAAGCAGGTTCTTCCGCCGGGCGGGCTTGCCCGCGGGACCGGGCCGACGGCACGTGGGCTGCCTCCCAGGCGCGGCGGGCCGCCACAGCACGAGCGTGGTCGTAGACCTCGAACTCACACCTGTCACACCGGACCCGGTCCGTCGCCCGGCCCCGCACGAACTGCCCGCAGCCCCGCCGGGCACACGGCACAAGCGTCATCCCGCCCCGCACGTACGGCAGTCCGATCGACAGCGCCCACGACAAGCCGTCACGCCGAAACGCATACGGCCGCCGCCGGTCGCCCGTAGCCAGCGGAGCCAGCCGGGCCCTCAGCCGTGCGGCGATCTCCGCATCCTCCTCGCCCTCGAGGAGAAGGCCCCGCACCAGACGGCTGAGCTGCCGCCGTTGAAAATCACTCACCCCAGGAACGATCTCTGCCAGCAGCGCCGCGACCCGCGGCACCCGCCGTGCCAGCCCGGTATCGACAGGACCGGAATCCAAGGGCGAAGAGGCAAGTCTGCGCGGTTCCCCGCGCAGCGGGCCGCCGCCCCCGCCCCCGTGCGTGCTCCCCGGCAGTTCACTGGACCCACCACGGCCTTCGCCGGAAAAGCCACCAGAGAGCGAGAGAGGAAGGACGGGAGTAACCAGGTGAGGGTGATCAGTGTGAAGGGCTGCCGCATCGTCGGGCTCTGCAACAACAGCCTCATCCGCCACCGGCACACAGCTGACCTGCGTCTCCGTCTCCACGTCCGGCGCCTGAACAGGCCCTGCCGCAACGTCGGGGTCTGAAAACTCGGGCTCCAGAGCTTCCGCACGGTCCTCCTGGGCGTTGTCGGCGACCGTACGGCCGTGCGCGGCGGCGATCGCCGGCACCATCAGCCGCGATCGGTTCGGCATGCCCGAGCCTGTCTTCAGCCGCACCCGCAGCACGAGCTCGCGGTCCTCCAGACGCTCCAGCACCCGTTCCCCCGCCGAGGCCGTGCAGCCCAGGAGCCGGGCCACCGTCGCCGCCGCCCGGCCGCGCTTGGTGTCCACCGTGCCGCCGCACTGCCGCACTCGCCCGGTCTCCCGCGCCTCCAGCACCAGCAGCAGCAGCGCGAGACGGTCCGTCGCCGCGCCGCGACCGGTACGCGTACCGATCAGCCCGGCCGGAGTGACCGAGCCGTCCCGGTGCGTCCAGCCCGGCGCCATCACGGCCTCCAGCAGCCGCAGCAGCGTTGCGTACTCCTTCTTCGCCAGGTTCAGCGGATGCCCGGTCACGTCCTGCGCCGCCCACAGCGGCAGTACCCGGCACTTCAGGCCGTCGTCCTGGCCGTACGTGCCTTCCGCGGTGTCGACGGAGACCACGCCCGAGCGACGCAGCACCGGCAGCACAGCGGAGGCGACGTACGACGCGGACAGCCCGAGCCACCGGCCCAGCTCCGAGGTGCGGATCTCCACCACACCGGTCTCCGACGGCGTCCGCGACGCCAGCACCAGCACCGCCAGACGCACGGCATCTGAGACACCGTCCAGGCCCGTGACGTCCAGCAGTGCTCGCACCGCACCACGCATCCGGGCTCGAGCATGCCGTCCCAGCGACAGCGGGTGTCCGGGTGTCCGGTGTGGCTCCGGCCCAGCAGCCTGCAAACGCAGCTCATGACCACGGGAAGGGGCAGGAACCTTGACCGGCTGCTTCACAGCCGCCCGCGCCATCACAGGGACTCGCCCCCGCCCACAAGGCCCGAAGCAGTGGCCGGGAACCTGCGCACGGACGGGTCGTTGCCTCTCCGAGCAGCTGAAACGACCGATGCGTGATCCATCCGCCGACCCTGCACCAGGTTGCCTGTGGATAGATCGGCGGAATCCACATCGGTGGTGAACCCTCCCGCAGGGCGGCGAACAAGTTGTTCGCGCGGCCCGTGGGACGGGACGGCGTTGGCGAGCAAAGTGGTTGGGGTCGTCACGTCTGTTACGGGTGCGGGAATCGCGCGCCGTGTGACAGGCCGAGGTGATGAATCCTCTCCCGGCGCGGCTTCTACATGAGGAAACGGACGAACTGGCGTGTGATATCCCGCTCGGCTGGCCCTGTGTACCTGGCGAACCAGGGTGAAACGGGCATAGCTGGGCTGGAAAACGCCATAACAGTCCTGCACAATGGCTCCTGTCGTGGAGGCATCGCCAAAACGGCATGACGAAGCCCCCCGTGGGTGCTTCGTGGTTCGCGGGGAACCAAGTACGAACCGTCCGTCCGGCTGCTAACCGGGTGGACGACCCCTTCGGGCGGGGCTGCTAACCCCGTCCGGTGTCAGGGGGACGCTCAGCCGGGGTGCGTCAACACCTCGGGGACTGGGCGTCCCGGCGGCTAAGAGGGCATCGAGCCCGCCGCCTCAGGCAGCTACGACGTCGCGACCTCCACAGGAGAGATCGGGCTGCGCTGCCTTCCAGCGCAGAAGCCATGTCGGGCCACTCGGAACAGGGACATGGGCGTGTGAGAAGCGGCAACGCGTGTACGCGACCACCCCGCCGGAGCGACGTCAGCGCATCGCTGCAACGGCGGGGTGGTGTGTGTCCACGCGCGGGTACGGGTACCCTGCATCACGCGGCCGCCTTTCTCTCGAAAAGGTGGGTCGCCGGGTCGGGAGTCTTCTCCTGACCGAGAGCCCCCACGGACTTGCCTAAGGTCCCGGGGGCTTTTTCCTGCACAATCGCGGATCAAGTCCTCAGTCACCCTACTCCCCTGACACCTCATAGAGTGACTACAGGTCACAACGTGTCGGGCCAGCGCCTGACGCGCCGTCACCTTCCCTCGTCGGCCCGCTCGATCCAGGCACGACGTCAGCTCGGTAGGGTCTCCGGAGTGCAGAACCTGGCCCTCTTCGACCTGGACGGAACGCTGACCGACCGCGCCTCCGCCTACAGTGCTGCGATCACCGACCTGTGCGTGACTCACGGGTACAACGCACAAATCGAAGACTGGCTCCTCACCGAGCTGGCCGACCGCGCGAACCCCAACGACTTCGCCCGACTGCGGGAAACCTTCGCCCTGGAGGCAACGGCCGCGAACCTGTGGCAGGAGTACGTCGACCTCATGGCGGCCGCCGTCACCTGCCGCCCCGAAGTCCTCGAAGGCCTGGCCCACCTGCACGCGGCCGCGTGGACGATCGGCGTCATCACCAACGGAGCCAGCGACATCCAGCGCGCCAAGCTCGCCGGGACCGGCCTCGCCGAACTGCTCGACGGCGTCGCCGTCTCCGGCGACCTGGACATCCGCAAGCCGGACCGGCGCCTCTTCGAACTCGGAGCCACCCGGTGCGGCGTCAGCCTCACGGACGGCGGCTGGATGATCGGCGACAACCCGGCCGGAGACATCGGCGGCGGCCACCAGGCCGGCCTGCGCACCATCTGGCTGCGCGGCCGCCCCTGGCCCGACGAACTCCCCGCCGCCCACCACGTCGTCGACGACGTCACCGACGCCATCACCATCCTGCTCGCAGAGGCGGAGTAGCACCGTGGACCAGCCGACCGTCGGCATCCTCCACCCCGGCAGCATGGGCGCCGCCGTCGCCGCCTGCGCCGCGTCCAATGCAGCCAAGGTCTTGTGGTGCGAGGCCGGGCGCAGCACCGCGTCCGCGGAGCGCGCCGCCCGGGTCGGGCTGACGCCCGTGGCCACGATGGCCGAGCTGGTGGAGCGCAGCGACATCGTCATCAGCCTCTGCCCGCCGACCGCCGCCGAGGACCTGGCCCGCGACGTCGCCGCACACCGCTTCGCCGGGATGTACGTAGAGGCGAACGCGATCAGCCCCGAGCGGACGCAGCGGATCGCCTCACTGCTCGAGCCGGACGCGATCGTCGTGGACGGTGGCGTCGTCGGCTCTCCACCAGTGCGTGGCAAGACACCAACCCTGTACCTAGCCGGCCCGGCCGACGCGACCGAGCGCATCGAGGCACTGTTCGCGGCCACCGCCGTCCGAACGGCGGTGCTGGGCACCGAGGTCGGGAAGGCATCCGCGCTGAAGCTGTCGTACACCAGCTTCCAGAAGGCATCGCGGGTGCTGGTGGCACTCGCGGTCGGCATGGCGCGCGAGCACGGCGTTGACCAAGAGCTCATCGAGCTCGCCTCCCGGCGCACCGACTCGTACCTGTCCGAGCCGCAGTACATCGCCAAGACCGCAGCCCGCGCCTGGCGCTGGGGGCCGGAGCTGGAGGAAGCCGCCGACACTCTCGCGACCGCCGGCATCCCATCGGAGATGCTGCGAGCGGCTGCCTCCACGCTGGCACGGTGGAACGACGCCAAGGACGACAGCGAGCTCACGCTCACCGACGCCCTGGACCGACTCGCCCAGCCGTAGTCCCCGCTCACGCCGTCGCCGCTCCCGCCCGCTGCGCCAGCAGCTGGTCGATGAGCCGCGCCGCGTCCTGCGGCGACGACTCCGTCGTGTCCACGGCCAGGTCCCAGGTCGTGTCCGGATGCCCGCTCAGGTCCTTGAAGGTCGCATCCCACACCACCAGGCGCGCCGCGGTGTCCCTGTCGCCACGGCCCGCAGACCGCTGCGCGGACACCTCACGCGGGCACCACAGCAGCACCACCGACCAGTCGGCCGGGTAGCCGTCGACCAGGGCCCGGATGCCGTCGACCTGCCCGAGGTGCACCACCGGCACCCCGGTCGCGAACGCGGCATCCAGGCCGGGCGCGTCGACGACGTAGGTATTGCCGTACCTGGAGTTCGCGTAGACGACGGCGCCCGAAGTCTCCAGCTCGTGCAGCTGCTCCGCTGTCCCCATCCGGTACCCGGCGCTCTTGCCTGCCCCGACCTTGAGCCGTGCGAACTGCGCGTACTTCGGGTCCAGATCGGCGAGCGCGGCAGTGACCGTGTCCTTGCCCGACGCCGGCGGGCCGTAGAGGACGACTCCGTGCTTCCCGCTCACGAGTACATCGCCCCCATCGCCTGCCGGGCCTGGTCCGCGAGCGAGACAGCGGTGCCCATCCGGTTGTCGACGACCAGGTGAGGCACCGCTGGGCGCAGGTCCAGGTCGATCGTGGCCACGTACTCGTCCCAGCGGGAGAGCTTCCACGCGTCACGGGCAGCCGAGCGGAAGGTTATGTACTCCCGCATCGACTCCTCGTCACAGCGCACCCACACAGGGAAGACGTCGACACCCATGGACGCAGCCCGGTTGGACAGGCGCTGCATCCAGGCCGCGTCGGTCATCTCCGCGATGAACGGCGCGCTCAACACCGTGCTGATCCCACACTTGATGTTGGCCATGGCTGACTGCATGAGGCAGTCGTACTCCACCGACCGGACGCGCTCCTTGTAGAGCTCGGTGTGCCGGTCGTTCGGGTCGCCTCCCAGCGCGACCAGGAGCCGTTCCACGAGAGGTCGGGTCAGCGGATCCTTGTCGAGCAACGGCCACCCGGTGAGCTGGACGAAGAACTTCGCCAGCTCTGTCTTACCGCTACCGGCGTATCCCCCGACCAGGATCAGGACTGGGCGGTGCGGGTCGCCGCCGGTGTGCCGTCGCTTCCAAGCGTCGATGATGCGCTGCTGGAGAGCGAAGTGCCCGGCGTCGTCGCTGCCTGGCGAGATGCGGTGGACGGCTCGTTCGACAGCTAGGACGTGCGCGCCGTTGAGCCGGTCGTTCATCGGCGTGAGCTTGAAGGACGTCTCTTCCCCCGGCAGCGCGGCACGGAAGCCCAAGTCAGGCTCGGTGGCCCGGTAGAGAAGGCAGTAGGCGCGCCGGTAGTGAGGGCCTGGGTAGACCTCCCCCTGCTCGTGTTGCCACAAGGTCTGCGGATTCGCGGCCGGGATCCCCTTCAGCTTGGCCTGCTCAGCGACTTCGCGAAGGCGTTCGCCGGCCTTCTCCAGGGTCAGGCCGTGAGCCTCCCGTTGGTCCCGGAGCCGATCCGGCTGCCACCCAGCACGGTGCTTCCCCACCCTGTGTCCCTCCGTGATCGCCATGCCCGCGAGCCTAGGTCTCGGACCTCAAATCCCGTGTGTACGTGGATGTTGAAAACCCGTGAATGGAACTGCGCACGGGCTTCGACAAGCCTCTGTGATGTTCCGAATCCGTGATCGCCGGTGTGATTGGCCCCACAAGACGACCAGTCAGGGGTGGCAATGCAGAGCACCGCACGGTTACGCATCGAACTCGTACTCCAGCACGTACGAGGCGCTGTCGAGGGTCATTTCGTTGATCTCGACGACGCGTTCCCCGCTGGCGAAGGCAGTTCGGCAGAGCTTGATCACGGACCGCTCATCAGACATGCCGAGCACTGCAGCTTCGGAGCTCGTTGGCAGTCGGCTTTGGATCTCTTCGCGGAAGCGCACCACGGTGTGACCGAGGTCAGTGAGTCGTGCGTAGATGCCCCCCGGTCCGGTGTCGGCCTGGGTGATCGCCGAGCCCTCCACCAACTCGTATGGGAGGTAAGAGATGGCGAACATCACCGGGCGGCCGTCCAGCACGTAGCGGCGGGAGCGCACGCAGGCTGTCGCGCCTTCTCCCAGCCCAAGGACATGGGCGATGTGAGGCGGTGGGACTGCTTGGCCGACGGTTACTTGATCAACGTCAAGTGTTCGGTCTTCGTCAGCCGACCAGATCGATTTGCCTGCGCCCCATTGGTCGCGTGCCAGTCGCTGAATCCCATGCCGCCGGATTGGGCGGAAGGCCTGGACGAACACGCCCGCACCCTTCCGGGACTCTGCCAGGCCCTGATTTTTGAGGGCGCGAAGAGCCTGACGGGCGGTGAGTGCGGCAACGCCGTACTGCGCAGCGAGTGCGGTTTCCCCTGGCAGCCGATCGCCGGGTCCGTACTCCCCTGCCTCGATGGCTGCCTTCAGGTCGTCCGCAATCCGTCGGTACTTGGGCAACTGGCTGCCCGTCTCTCTCGTCATGAGTCTCCCTACCTCGCTAGCGATCCTAAAGCGGCCAGCTATCGGGATCGCCGTCGCGGCGGCTTGATCCATAGGGGAGCCACTCCAGGAGAGTACATCGTTAACGAACTCCTTGACATCGCTATCGAGGCTCGCTTCACTGAGTCCATCGACCTCGTTAGCGAGGTGGGCGAGACCTCGTCTCGGGACTGCTCAGCCATGCCCAGCCGTCATCGGGACGCCTCCCGCGCCTTGCCTTTTCGAGAGGAGCTCCACCCCATGAACACCACCCGCCGCCCTGCCGCTGGCTTCGCTACCGAGTACTTCGACGCTGAGACGCTCGCGCTTCTGGAGGCGGTGGAGGTGCCGCTCCCCCCTTTCGCCGACCTCGACTTGGACGTCGCCTTCGGTACGCCGCTGGAGATGTACGAGGGCGGCCTTCTCCCCCACGAGCGGCTGGACGGCCTGGACATCGAGGCTGCGATCGAGGCGATCGAGTCCCGCGAGGACCGCATGCTCGCGGCCCGGGACATCGCCGCTGCCGATCCGGCCGCCCTCGAGCTGGTGCGCGAGCGCCTGGTCGACGTGCTTCTCCCCTACGCCGCGCAGCTGCGCATCCCGCGGCGGCCGGCCGCCGGGGTGCCTGTGCCGCTTGTGGCGTGACCTCAGGCCTTCGGCTCTGACGGCTCCCATCGTCGCCACCTCGGGTGGCGGCGGTCGAAGCGGCCAGATTCACCGACCGCCGAGCTCCCGGAAAAGGCCACCTCGCGACGCACGTCGCGGCCGGACCGGGGAGCGCTCGTTCTTTGAGAACTGAAGACGCTGCGCCGGGTGACGACTACCGCCCCTGACCAGGTAATTGGCCGGGTGTTGCGGCACGGGTGACCGGACTCCAGTCCTTGCGGGGCTGTCGGATGCGTCAGAAGGGCACGGCCGGAGCCAGAATCCCGGTCACCGTGAACGGCGGCGTGCAGCGGGGAAGCGAGAGCGACTCTGTTGCGTGCCACGGAGCGGCAGCAAGGCAGACCCCGGTCTGCTTCGGCGGCCGCACGGGCCGAGCGATCACCCTCCCCCGCAGCACCTTGCGGCGGTCGCGCGAAGACAGCCCCCGGCCGGTAAGCGGCACATCGCACGACCCGGCAGGTGAGCCAGTGGTCGCGGGCACGCCACCTCCCGGTCGAAAGGTGGTCAGCGCGGAAGGCAGTAGGCCGCGCACCGCAACACCCCAAGCACTTCGCAGCCCCGCGCTGCCCTGACGCGCGCCGCCGGCCTTCGGGGCGTCGGTGCGCGGTGGAGAGCGCGGCGGACCGCCTCGTATTCCGCGACGTCACCCCGGGAGGGTCACATGACGAGTTCCTTGTGCACGCACATGCCGACGTGTCCGACGGCGGACAGCGCGGACCGGGAGGCCGCGCATGTCGTGGCGCACCGCCCGGAGCAGGGCTGGAGCCTGTTGTGCAACGGGGTCCTGCTCTTCGAGGACACCGGCGAGCTGCTCCCTGACGGCCGGGTCGTCGCCCCGCACCGTCCTGTCGCCGTCCTGGCCTGACGGCTGCCTGGCACCGCCCGGACCTGATTGCCGCCCTCGCGGCGGTGTGGCCCGGGCGGTGTCAGGGAGCTGGACAGGCTGGCTCACAGACAGGCAGGACGATGACTATGCCCTTCTTCCTCACCCGCTTTGCGCGCTCTGTGACCCGCGATTTCGCCCTCGGCTGGACGTGCCAGGGCAACGGTGGATGTGGTGCCACCGACAACGCCGACACCGCCAGCAACTGTGGCGGCTGCGGACGTTCCTGGGGATGACACCGCGACCAGCTCGGCCCTCGTAGGCGACCGTCGGTTGACTGCCACGGGCCGCTGCTTCGCGCCCACCCGGCGGGAGCCGCATCGAGTTTCGAGCCCGCCCCGCGACGTTTCGCGAGACCCGCCGCCCGCCCCCCGGGCTGCCGCCCCTTTCGTGCGCGCGGAGCCGGTAGAGCCGGTGCCAGTTTCGTGGTCAACCGACCGCACCGGCCGCCGCTTCGGGAACGCGCCGCCGCGTTTCGGGAGCAGCCCCCGCCGTTTCGCGCACACCCTGAATCGCCCCACCGGAGGCCCCACGTGACGATCACTGCCTGGCCGCGCACCGCGGCCGGACCCGGCCCCGAGACGGACGCACCGGCCGCCGTTTCGGGAGCACCCGAGCCGGTTTCGCGGATGACCGGCGCCGTTTCGGACGCGCCGGATTCCACTTCGGAGACAGAAAGCGGAACCGGAACAGACCGCTCCCCGACGAAGCTCACCGGTACCCAGAAGTGGACGACAGGCGCGATCGTCATCGCCGCGTTCGCCCTCGCGGGCATCGGCCTGTACCTGTCCTTCGAGCACGTCGCGGACTTCGCGTTCAAGGAGCTCCGCTTCGGCTCGCTGGGCAAGGGCCAGCTGTTCGCGGTCGGCGTCGACGTCGGCATCATGGTGATGATCGCGGTCGACCTGCTGATGGCGTGGCTCAAGCGCCCCATCAGCTGGATTCGCTACCCGGTGTGGCTGTTGACCGCCGCGACCGTCGTCCTCAACGCCGCGTCCGGCGCCCCGGAGGGCGCCTGGAAGCTGATCGACTACGTTGCGGCCGGCGCCCACGGCGTCGTGCCGGTCCTCTTCATCACCGTGGTGGAGCTGGGCCGTGACGCCATCGATCGCGTTGTCCGCCCTGAGCAGGCCGAACGGGACTCGATCCCGTGGCTGCGGTGGATCCTCGCCCCGATCGCAACCGCCCGGATCTTCCGCCGGATGCGGCTGTGGGGTGTCACCTCCTACCCGGAGATGATCCGCCGTGACCAGCAGCTCATCGCGTACGAGCAGTGGCTCAGGCGCAAGTACAAGGGCGACATCTCCCAGGCCAGCGAGGACGAACTGCTGCCGATGAAGATGGCGCCCTACGGCTACACCGTCGACCAGGCCCTGGCGATGCCCGATGAGCAGGAAGAGGCAGCTGCGGAGCGTGCGGAGGAAGCCGAGCGCCGCCGCCTGGACGCGGAGACGCGCCGCGAGGTCGCCAAGGCGGAGTCCGAAGCCGAGCGGCTGCGCGCCAAGGGCAAGGTGGAGCTGGTCCAGGCGGAGGTCGAGGGCCAGACCGGCCAGGCCCGCGCACACGCCCGAGCCCAGGTCGGCGCCGCAGAGCGGGCCGCCGCGCTGGAGCAGGAGGCGCTGGACAACGCGGTGGTCGCCGAAGCCCGAGCCCGTGAGGCGCAGGCGGAGCGCAAGGAGGCCGACGAGCACGAGGCCAAGGCCGCCGCGGACCTCCGGGCGGCGGAACTGGAGCGGCAGGCAGCTGAGAAGCGGAAGGAAGCTGCGGAGGCCGACCGGGTCGCCGCGGCGGAGGCTCAGGCGATCGAGACCCAGACCATCGCCGAAGCCCGCGAGGCCGCTGCCGAAGCGGACCGGCGTGCTGCCGAAGCGGCGAGGGCCGCTGCCGAAACGCAGCGCGCCACTGCCGAGGCCGACCGGCTCACGGCCCAGGAGAACGAGCGCAAGGCGACTGCCGACGCGAACACGCAGGCGGCCAGGAAGCGCGAGGCCGAAGCCGAACTCGCTGCTGCCGAAATGCGCCTGGCTGTGGCCGAAGCCGAGCGGCGCGCGGTCGAAATCGAGGACGCCGCGAAGCTCACCCCGCGCGAGCGGTCGGTGCGCAAGGTCGCGCGCCTGGCGCTGTCGTCCGATCTGGTGCCCCTCGGCCTGGGGCCGGACGAAATGCACCCCGAGCTGTGCCGGGTGGTCTCGATCGCGGATGTCCAGCGCGCGACCGGAGTGTCGTCCACCGACACGGCCTCGAAGTACCGCCAGGAGGCCGCCGAACTCCTTGTCGGCGGCTACCGCCCCGAGCAGTGACCTTGACGAACCGCCTCGCCGGTTCGGCGTGTCCACCGGCCCCCGAGATGCCGTCAACATCCCGGGAGCGCGGTGAAGGCGCCGAAACGCCACCTGCAGCCTGTCACCCCCGGCTGCCGCGCACACCCCCAACTCCCCACCTTGACCTGGAGGTCTTTCGCATGTCGGACAACCGGTGGACGTCGGACCACCTGAGGAAGCCGGGCGGCACCGGACTGTACGGCGCCCAGCAGCGTGAACGGCTGCGGCAGATGGCCGACGAGGTCCAGGCGCTGCTGCGCGAGTACCGGGCCGATCTGGAGAGCGTGAAGTTCGACGGCGACAAGCCTTTCGAGGCCCGTATCCGCGCCTACCTCGCGTCACGCCCGCTGGCCCGCCTGGAAAGCGATCTGCGGGACGCCGTGAATCACGCTGGGAAGCTCGACACTGAATTCCAGCGCCGCTACGTGGAATTGCCGAAAAGGCGTGCCGAGAAGGAGAAGAAGAAGGAACTGGAGAAGCTCCGGAAGGCCGTGATGAAGTCCAGCCGTCCGGGCAGCTCGGCCGCACAGATCAACGGAGTCACGCATGCCCTCAGGGGCGGCGCAGACGACGAGCGTGAAGAGGCCGGCACCAGTGCGGAAGGCGACGGCCCGTCCTTCCTGGACTACCTGGAAAAGAGGGCCTGAAGAAGTGTCCGCACGGTTTTCCGAGGGGCAGCTCGCGTACTGGAACGCGCGGTTGGAGAGGGCGGTGACGAACCCGGACCGGGCGCGCACGCTGTGGGATCTGGCTCGCACGGTGGCCGGCACTGACGACGTGCTGTGGGCCGACCTGGTCCGCCTGCTCCAGGCCTGGACCCAGGAGCAGGGGCAGCGGCACTCAGCACCGTGACGCTCTGCGCTCATCATCACCGCCTCACTCCGTGAATCCGGGGGGCCTATGTACGCGTGCACGCGTACGCGTGAGGGCCCCCGTTTCGTGACGTTGAGTGACTGATTGAAGGAGACGGCCGATGGCCGACGATGACGCCGGGGGCACCCTCCTCGGCTTTCCCGGGCTGAGGATCCCGGGACCGGTGGGCAGTGGCCCGCCGGCTGCGGGCGATGCCCCCGGCCTGGCTCCGCTGCCCGACCTGTCCCCGCCGGCCTCGCTCGTGGTCGCCGACAACCCCGTGATCGGCGCCGGGAGTTCGGCGGCAGTAAATCCGGATGCCGCAATGCCGGACGTGCCGCAGCAAACGGGTGTGGCCGCCATGTCGGTGGTCATGATGGCCGGTATCACAGTCGCCGCACTGCGCGGAGCCTGGAATACCGCCGCTTATCTGAAAGCACGCCGCGATCACCACAAGGCGATCGCGGATCAGCAGAAAATGGCGGGAGACAGAGCGAAACTCGGTGCCGCGATGGCGCGCCAGAAGGCGCGTGTCCAGCCTGGCCCTGAGTTCGGCCGTATCACCCGGCCGGTGAGCGCCGGCGGGGGCCGGATGAATGCGGGCGGAGGGCCGGGGAGGAATTCCGCGCCGGCCGCCTTCCGCTCCTCCGCGGGCCAGAAGCCGACTGGCGGCTCCGGATCCAGGGCGCCCGGCAGGGCCTCTGGTGGCCCGTCTGGCGGCCGTAAACACACACCTGTGCCCGCCGGGCGCGGCAATGGCTCCGGGGGCCGCAGCGGCGGCCCGCGGGCCGCCGCTTCCAGGAGTGCCGGAGATACCCGGGCGCGCGCCGGAAAGGCGGGAACCGGCGGCCTTTCCGGTGCTGTTCGCGACCGCGCGGCGGACCGGATCCGCAACGGCCCCAGGCCGAAACCTCCCCCGGCTCCGGCCTCGCCGCGCGCGCCGGGAATCCTGGACGCTGCCCGCGGCCGCGTTGCCGGCCGCATCCGCAACGGCCGCCCGCCCAGGACCACGCCGGCGTCCGCTCCGAAGGGCGGGGCCACCAAGCCCGGCCGCGGCCCCTGCATCCGAGACGCCGCCCGGGCCCGGCTCGCGGACCGCATCACCACCGGCTCCTGGAAGCCGACCGGCCGTAAGCCGGCCGACTTCGCCAGGGGCGCGGGAGGAGCGGCGACACCGGCAACGATCCGTGGCGCGCTCAGGCACCGGGCAGTCGGCAAGATCCTCGGCGGGCACAAGGCCAAGGGCGGCCCGGCAGCAGCGAAGCCGGGCGGCCCGGCGCGCAAGGCGAAGCTCCTCAAGAGGATCAACGTCGTCAGGAAGCTCGGGCCCAGGCTCAGGCCCGCCATGGCCCGTCGGGGCGGGTGGGCGCGGAAGGCGAAGCTCCTCCGGAAGATCAACGTCAGGAAGCTCACGCCCAGGCTGAAGTCCGGGTGGGTGCGGAAGGTGCGGCTCCTCAAGAGGATCAGCGTCAGGAGGCTCACGCCCAGGCGCAGGTCCGGCGCGGCCGGTCGGGGCGGGTGGGCGCCGAAGGCGAAGCTGCGCAGGAAGGTCAGTCTCAAAAAGAGGCCCCGCAAATGCGGTTCGGGGCAGGCCCCTGGCTCAGGAGGCGGCGCGGGCCGGGCGCAGCGAAAGCGGCCCGGGGAGCGCCGCTCGTGGCGTGTGCAGTGGGAGCGGGCGGGTGCCCGGCGCTCGGCACGTGCCTCGCACGACCTGTCCCAGCCCGGCCCCGGTCCCGGCTCGGGGGCCAAGGCCGGGGCCGGTCCCGGATCCGGGTTCGCGCCGCCGCCGGGCTGGGGCCAGACCCAGGGCTACACCGTGACCGTCGAGCGGGCCGACGGCGGCCCGGGTTCCCCGCCCCGCCGCAGCCCGGCCCAAGCCGTCGCCGCAGGCGGCCGCGGGCGTCCTGCAGGAACGAGTGGAGGAGCAGTATCCGTGAGCGTGTCTGTCCCGGCGAAGGCGCCGGACACCCAGTACACCGACTCCGAGTTGACGATCTTTGATGTCATCGAATCCGACGCTGACCAGGCGGAGGAGATCACGGCAGGTGTCGACGAGGCCCGGGCGGCGGCCGCGGGCAGCGAGCAGATGATCACGCGCCTGGAGGCCCTGCACGCGAAGATCGTCGACCTCAAGGTGCCCGGGGTCCTGGAGGGCTGGTGCCTGCTGCTGGTGGAGAAGGCCATCAGCGTCAAGGCCCGGGCCGAGGCCGTGGCGGAGAAGCTGCCGCATGCCTCCGAGGCCATCGGCACCGCCGGAGTAAACGCCGAACGCCGTCACCGTCCGCTGGCCGACGCGGTCCGCGATGCCGGTCACACCGCGCCCGCCGAGCGGGACTACCACGTCGAATAGGAGAACCCGTGTCCGACCTCATGCCCCGCATCGGTGGCGCGCTCGTCAAAACCGGCGAGGTGATCGTCGGTGGAGTCCGTTTCGGCGTCGTCGTCGCCCAGCTGACCGCCGCCAGTGTCACCATGGCCGGCCTGGCCGAGCAGGTCCGTTCCACGTTCAAGTACGTGGAGGACTGCGCGCAGTCCGTGGACCGGCTCGCCGACCAGGCCGCCGCCTGCAACGTCGACCAGGCCACTGTCAACGAGCACCGCGAGGCCGCCACCGTGATGCGGTCCTGCCTCGAGGAGGCCGAGGCGATGGCCAACGAGTGCGAGGAGATGTCCACGCTCTTCCGCACGACGGCCGAGGAACACATCGCCGACTACGGCCCGGTCGCGGATGCCGCGAACAACATGCCGGAC
Source organism: Streptomyces sp. NPDC040610 (assembly GCF_055594065.1). Lineage (NCBI taxonomy): Bacteria > Bacillati > Actinomycetota > Actinomycetes > Kitasatosporales > Streptomycetaceae > Streptomyces > Streptomyces sp. NPDC040610. Next base: position 18,811 of record NZ_JBVIXA010000024.1, read on the forward strand.
GGCATCGAGATGGCCGACCGGTCCTTTTACAGCAACCGCTGATCCCACGCCCCTGGCATGCGCGGAAGGGCAGCGAACCCCACCGGTTCGCCGCCCTTCCCTCTACCCCTCGAAGGAGCGCCCCCGATGCGCCTCGGACCCTCGCGCGGCCGTAAAGCCCTGGCCCGCAACGCTGCCGGCCGCGCGGCCACCCTGGCCGGCAGCGGCGCGCTCGCCGCCGGAACCTTCACCCCCGACCTCTACAGCACCTCGATCACCGGCACCCTCCTGTGCGCCGGATGGGCGACCCTGTGGTCGGCCACTTTGCCCCGCACCCCGCTCGGCGACACTGCGGCGAGCCTGTACCTCAGCCCGTCGCTGTCCCTGGCCGCGCTCCTCACCGCGCAGTACTTCGCCCCCGGCATCGACTGGTGGTGGCAACTGCTCGCCGACGCCGTGTGGACCGCCAGCGTGTGGACGGTGCGCCCGGCCCGGCTCGCCCGGGTCATGGCCGGCCGCGAACCGTCACTGACCCCCGACGCCCTCGAGCCGGCCGCGGCGCCCGCCCAGGGCGACGCCACCAGCGGCGAGCAGCACCCGATGGCCGCCTTCTGGGCCGCCCATGTCGCCGCCGAGGACGGCGCCGCCCCCCACACCGCCCTGGAGCAGATCGAACGGACCGGTGAACTGGCGATGACCGCCGTCATCCGCTCCACCCGCCCCGGCAAGCCGGTCCCGAAGATCGACCTGCTGGAGCTGTCCGCCGCCCTCAACTGGCCCGAGGACGACATCCAGATCACCCCCGTGCCCCGCCAGGGCGCGGGCGTGCGGCGTCTGACCGTCGGCCAGGCCCCGGCGGCCGACGTCGACCTGTACACCGCCTGGGAGACGTTCATCGCCCCCAAGGGCATGCCCGACACCGTCATCACCGCGATCCGCGCCGTGGACGTCCCCGACGACGGGGGCAAGGAACTGGGCACATGAGCAAGATCTACGAGCTGACGGTGCAGGCCCCGCCCGGCGACATCATCAGCTACCACCCGCTGCGCCTGGCCGACGCACTGGGCATCAAGGACCCCAACCGGCTGGCGGTCGAGACCAACGGCATGTCCAAGGCCCTGGTCACCATCTACCCGCACGACCCGCTCGCCCGCGTGATCCTCGCCGACCCGCAGCAACTGGTCATGGACGACCGAGGGCGCATCCGGATCGGCCGCTACCACAACGGCAGGCCCGCCCTGCTGCGCCTGTACGACCCGCAGAGCGGATCCGCGCAGCGGCTGCTGCTGTTCGGCACCACCGGCGCGGGCAAGTCCACGGCCGGGCAGATCGTCCTCGCCGCGATGAAGCGCTCCGGCATCGCCGTGCTGTACGCCGACCTCAAGGGCGGCCAGTCCGCCCCCGAGGCGTACGGGCAGAGCGGGCACGGCGCGGACGGCAACGTCGCCTGGCGGGTCACCACACAGGAAGGCACGATGGCGCAACTGCGCACCACGTGGCTGACCATGATGGACCGCCAGGAGCGCTACGCCCGCCTGGGCCGCTCCAAATTCTTGTGCAACCGGCCCGACCCGCTGATCTACCAGATCGTCGACGAGGCCAACCGCCTGCTGGAGAGGGGCGCGCCCTACCGGGACGAAGCGACGTTCTACATCAAGGACATCGGCCGCACCGGCCGCTCCCTCGGCATCGGCATCGGCCTGTTCGCGCAGGCCGGCCACCTCGAAGAGATGGGCGGATCCGACACCCTGCGGGCGATGCTCAAGGAGGGCGAGGTCATCCTGCTGCGCTGGACCAGCTCGATGATGAGGCAGCTGGTGACCGACGGCCTGCTGCCCGCCGGCCAGGTCCTTTCGCCGATCCCGAAGTACGCGGGCGACGTCGACCTCGTCTCGCAGTTCGACGAGGACCACGACGACAGCGACCTGCCCGGCACCCAGGGCACCGCATACAACGTCAACGGCCGCTACCCGACGTCCAAGATGCGGTTTTGGAACATCGGCTCGGACGTGCCCACCGAGGGTCTGGACCCGATGGTCCTGGACCTGTACGGTCCCGGAGCTCCGGCCGAGATCGAGCAGGCCGCCTGGGACCTCATCGGTGACGCCTACGGCCAGCGCCTGGACGGCAAGGACGCCTACCGGGCTGTCTTTCCCGAACCGGAGGAAGACCAGGACGGCGACGCCGGCGCAGGCCCGAAGAAGAACTCCGCCAGCAGCTGGGCCGCTTCTGCGGCCCCGGCCGGTGCGGATGCGCCCAAGCCCCGCGCCCGCACACTGCGCACCCGTATCCAGGACGTTCTGGACGCGCACGACGACCCGCTGGATGCGCTGACGATCCTCGAGCTGGTCAATGCCGACGGCGGCCGCCCGGTCCAGCTCGGCAGCGTCCGCAACACCCTGACCGCGCTCAGAAGCTGACCCTGCTTCCTCCAACGGCCGGGCCCCTGCGCCCGGCCCGACCTCGCCCTGCGCCCCCTCGCGGCCTCGTCGGCAGACAGGGCGCGCTGCGTCTCGAACGGAGAACACCATGGACTTCCGCCCCACCGCCGGCCGCCAGATGTCCGACGAGGAGGCTGCCGCCGAAGCCGAGCGGATCCTCGCGAGGGGATTCCGCTCCGAGGCACCCGAGGGACCCGGTGCGCCGGTGCGCCAGTTCCCGACCTCGTTCCGCGACGACTCCCCCGTCCCCGAATACGGCGACACCCCGCCCGTCAAGCAGGACGACCGGCGGATCGTGCCTGCCTGGGCGGCCGGGATCGCCGTCGCCTCCATTGGTGTCGGCGCCGGGGCGACCGGCCTCGGCTGCGCGTCCTGGCTCCTGTTCAAGGGACTGTCCCTCGTCAGCGTCCCCAGCCTGGACCGCTTCGTACTGATGATCATCGCGCCGTTCGCGGGCGCGGCCATGGTGGTCACGGCGGTCGGCGCGGCAGTCGCCAAGGCGAAGGCCAAGAGCACGATGAACATGAACGTGTTCGAGGGCGGCTCGCTCTACCAGCACAACGAGACGCACAACTCGAGTACCCAGCGCGGGATGTTCGCCCGCACCCGTAACGACATCCACCGCTGACCCAGACGCCCTGCGTCGTACTCGAAGCCCGCCCGCGGGCAAGGGAGTCGAGTACGGGGCAGGCCGCCCCCAGCAGCGCACTCTCAGTCGTCATCCAGGTAGATCAGCAGGCGGCCGTACTCATCGACCTCTGCCTCATAGATCACGCCGTCGACGACCGCGTGGTCGACGACCACCTTGATGTCGCGCTCGTCGTCGATCCACAGCACCCCGGCGTCATCCGTGAACGCCGGATAGATCACCCCGTCGGCGATCACCGACTCGAACTCCACTGCCATCGCGCCCCCCTTGCTGCCCTGTACGGCCGTGCCGCCCCAGCCTGACGCATCACCAGCCCGCAGCAACAGGGCTGCTGCGACCCGTGCCGACCACGGCTTCGAACCCAGCCCGGGCACCTGCATGCCCCCCCGCCGGCCCAGCACCTGCTCGCCGTCTGGACTTGCGCTCCGGAGCCGGGACGGGCCCACCCGGGCCACCCCCGCCCCACCTCACTTACCGAAGGAGATCCGCCATGACTACAGGCCCCCAGCCCACCCGGATCCAGGGCATGTTCCTACCCGACCGGCCCGCCGCCCCACGCCCCCAGCAGTCGGTCCTGCTGCGCATCGGGCTGACCGCCGGGGTCCTGACCGCCATCGTCCTCGGTTCCCACGCCAATACGGACGATCCCAGCGAACCGGCTCCCGCCCCCCGGCAAGCCCCGGCCCCCACACAGGGCACGCACGCGCCGTAACTCCGGCGGCTCACCCGCCGCGCCGTACCCCGCCCAGCAGCACATCCCGGACGCGCTCCGTTCGGCCCGGTCCCGCCGCGTGTTGGCGGGCCGGGGCCGTGCGGTGTCCGCCCGGTCAGCAGAGACCAGGCGATGGGCCCTCCAAGGAGGTCGCCGTGCCCCTCCCCCACCGCTCCCTGATGGCCGCCGCCGCTGAACCGGCGCTCCGGGACGCCGAGGGCGCCGACGGCTTCCCGGTCTACCGATGGCGCCAGGCCCCGCCGGGCCTGGCCACCCGCAGACAGCTGCGCGCGCTGCGCTTACGCCCCGGCGGCCAGGCCCCGGTCGCCGCGATCGAGTGCCGGGGCGGCAAGCGCCGGGCCTGGCTCTACGAGGCCGCCACGGCCCTGCCGATACGGCCGATGACCCTCGCCAAGGAGCTCGCGCTCGACAAGGCGATGGAGGCCAGGCAGCGATGCCCCTCGTGCCGTCGCCGGTACTTCCACTGCCTCCCGCTCAAGACCCTCGGCTCCTGCCTCGAGTGCTACGACGGCACGCCCGCCGACCCGCGCTCCTACCTCAACTTCCGCCCCACCCCGCCCCGCAGCACGGCGAGGGCGGCCTGACGGCTGCCTGACCCACCCGGCCCGGCACCAGCCCGGGGCCGGGAGGTGAAGGGGAGCCGGACAGCCCCGGCACGTCCGGCACCCTGCCGACCACCGCGAAGGAGCTCACCGGTGACCGAGCCCACCGAGCCAAACCAGCCGCCGAACAAGCCCGAGCCGCCGATCCCGCCGCTGGACACGATCGCCGACAGCGACCGGACTCCGCCCCGCCCGCGGCCCGCACCGCCCCGGCCGGACCCGATCCGGCTGCGCGACGACGTCCCCACCGGCGCCCTGGCCGCCTTCAGCATCACCGCCGGCGCCGTCGTCCTCTACGCCCTGATCAAGGGCGTGCCGAAGGCGATCGACTGGTACCACCACCAGGACTGGCGCTGGTTCACCCAGTGGACCGCCACCGTCGCCGACCCCGTCCACGCCTACCTCGCCGCGCACACCGCCGGCCTCCCGGTGACGGCCTCCAGCGCCTTCGTCATCTGGCAGGGCGTCGGCCTCGCGGCTCTCACGACTCAGAACAAAATGTCGTAGCAGTAGGGCGCAGCCTCACATCCGGGATCGCAGCACGTCGACCTCGCAACCTGGCGCGAACGGGTCGAAACCGTGCTCGACCAGCCAGCGAACCGCCAGCAGGCTTCGCAACGACCACCACGCGTGGATCACATCGAGGTCGATGTCAGTGCCGTAGCCGGCGATGACGTCGTCAAGGTGCTCCTCGTGTCCGAGCGTGAAGGTGGCGAGGTCGTACAGGGCATCACCCTGGCCCGCCTCGGACCAGTCGATGATGCCCGTGACCTCGTCGCCGTCGACGAAGACGTGCGCGATCTGCAGGTCGCCGTGTGTGAACGCCGGGGTCCACGGCCGGAGCGCGGCATCGGCGACCAGGCGGTTGCGAGTGACCAGGTCGGCGGGCAGGATGCCGTTCGCCACGAGCAACTCACACTCGTCGTCGAGTTCCGTCGCCAGCGCGGCGATGCTCCGGCCGGCCCCGCCCGGCTGGAGCGGCAGGGGCGCTTCGTGCAGCTTCCGGATGGCGGCGCCCGCCGCGGCCCACGCCGTCGGCGACCCGGTCGGCGGCCCGCCGAGGCGTCCAAGCGTCGTCCCCGGGAGTGCGGCGATCGCGAGCACGGGCGGCTTGCGCCACAGGACCTCCGGGGTCGGCACCGGCGCGAGGGACATCGCCTCGACTTCGACGTCGATGCGCGCCTGATCGGCGTCCACCTTCAGGAACACGTCGCCGACGCGCAGTGTCGCGCGCTCGGAATGGGCGACGACGACTTTGACCTCATCCATGGGCGACCAGTATTCCGGCGGTGATCGCCGACGTCGCCAGGTTTATCGCGTGCGATTACGCGGCTGACCGCATCCCGCTACCCGGCGGCCTCGTGCACGGCACCGACCTCAGACCAGGTCAAGTCTCAGAGCCGCTGAATAGCGCACTACCAGAACACTGCCTCTTCACCAGTACGCCTCCCCCGCCGCCGGACGCCCCGTCGCCACCGCGCTGGCCCTCCTCGCCTGGACCATCGCCAGCCTGTTCGCGCTGCGCGGCCTGTTCCTGCGCCCGGTGCTCCACATCCACAACCACAACCGCCCTGCCCGGTGAACGGTCTGCTGGCTGCCTGATCCACCCGCCCCGCCGTACGCGGCGGGTGGTGACGGGGAGCCGTACAGTCCGGCCGGAAGGGGAGCCAACCATGACCCTCAGGACCTGGCCGACGCGGTGAGTTCCGCTTTCGCTCGGTGATTCTCTACGGCCCAGCCGTGTCCATCCAGCGTCCAGGTCATGCGCATGTCTGCTGTCATGGCTTTTCTCCGGAGAGAAAGTTCTCGACGTCAGACGCCAGCGACGACATCTGCTCGCCTGCTTCCAGCCAGGTGGTCACTGAGGCAGTCCATCCTCCCGCGGCGTTCGGCCAGGGGCGCACTGTCCAGGTCAACCCGACGTGGCCGCCGGTCTGAAAGACGGCGGACACCGCCAAGTCCCCGTCGTAGGTCTGCCAGACCGGCTCGCCTTCCCAGCCCTGGTATTCCGCAGCCAGCCCGGCGATGTAAGCCGCAAGATCAGCGTCCCAGATCCAGGCCACAACCTCGTCGACGCGCACCGTCAGGCCGGGAGCCCAAGCCTCGACCACGTACTGCACGCAGCCTTCGTCGAACGGCTCCCGCCCGCTGAGCCGCACCCCGACGGCCACGTTGTCCAGGCAGCGAATGGTCACGCCGGGCTTGTCGTCTATGCCGTCGTCCGGGGAGGCCATGAACGAACGCTAGGTCAGCACCACGCGCAACGTCATTCGGATTCACCGACCGGCGCTCTCCGTACGCCCCCGGCCCCCCCGCGGCGGCCGGGGCCGCGCGGTGTCCGCCCGGTCACCCGGACCAGGCGATGGACCCTCCCCAGGAGGTCACCGTGCCACTCACCCGCCGCAACCTGATGGACGCCGCCGCCGAGCGCTTCGGCTGGCGCCGCGCACACAGCGACACCACGACGCTCAATGCGCTGCTCACCGAGCAGACCGAGACCGCCTACACCGCCGCCACCCACCACGCCGAGCTGGCCACCGCGAAGAACACCGACGCCCTGGCCGTACAGCCCGGCGTCCTGGACGCCCGCGGCCGGATCCTCGCCGACACCCTCTACCTCGAGGGCGTCCTCACCGGTGCCCGTACCCGCGGCCTGGCCCCGGAGCTCATCGAGCGCCTGGAGGACGCCGTCGACCACGGTCACGAGCTGACCGTGCTGCTCGCCGACACCGTCCGCGCCACCGCCTCCGCGGGCAGCGGCAGCTGAGACGCCCGGGACGGCCGCTGGCGTACGAACCCGGCCGTCCCGGAGCCACCCCTCCCCCACCAGAGCGCATCCGACAGAAGAAGGAGCAATACATCATGACCCGAGCTGTTCGCCGCGCCATCCTCACCGTCGCCGACGCTGTTACCGAAGGCCTGGACATGGCCATCGTCCTGGCCGGCGGCGCCCTCGGCGCCTGGGCGGGCCACAACAACTACCCCGGCACCTGGTCTGACGACTGGCGCCTGGCCGCCACCGGAGCCTTCGCGGTCGTCATCGCCGCCGCCTTCAGCGGCCTGGCGGACCTGCTCATCGCCCCGATGCGCCACCTGCTCCGCCAGGCCCGCAGCAACCGCCCGCAGACGGCCACCCGCACCGCCCCGGCCGTCCCGGACACCCTGGACGAGGGCCTGGCGCAGGTCGCCGCCGCCACCGAGGACGACGCCGCCTCCCGCGCCGCCACCCACGCGTGGCGGATCGACCAGGGCGACAACTTCCTGCGGGACCAGGACCGGTGGCGCGGCCACGAGGACGGCGAGGCGTCCTTCTTCCTCGCCCCCGGCGTCTGGCTGCACTACTGCACCGAGAAGAACAAGTTCGGCAACAGCGAGCCGAGCTTCACGCTGCTGACCGGCGACGGCGACCAGCCGGTGCCGATCACCAACGTGGAACAGATCCGCCACCAGCTCGCCGCCCGCGCCGCCGGCCTCCCCGCCACCCCGGCCGCCGACCTCGAGGGCCGCGACCACAACGACGTCCTCCCCGCCCTGCACGCCAGCGCCTGACGGGCTCCCGTGCCGCCCCGGCCTGACGCTGTTCCTCCCCGGCCACCCGGGCCGGGCTCCGCTCCGAGACCAGGAGACACCTCTTGAGCACCAACGAGACGATCCGTCATACCGCCGATGTCGTCCTGCTCGCCGCCGGCCACATCCTGCTGATCGAGCGGGGCCGGGACCCGTTCAAGGGCCGGTGGGCTCTGCCTGGCGGCCATCTGGACACGGGCGAGACCAGCCTGGAAGCCGCCGTGCGCGAACTCGCCGAGGAGACCGGCATCGCCGTACCGGCCGCCGACCTGCGGCACGTGGGCGTCTTCGACTCCCCCGGCCGTGACCCGCGCGGCCAGTACGTCACCGTCGCCTACAAGGCCACGCTGCCCTCGATGGTCCAGCCGACGGCCGGGGACGACGCCACCGCCGCCCGCTGGTGGCCCCTCACCGTGCTCCCGGACCTCGCGTTCGACCACGCCGACATCCTGGCCAGCACTACGACTGGCTGAGCCTTCCTCGAGGGACGCGGCGTTCCTCCGTGCCGCCCCGGCCCTCTGAGCCGGGGCGGCCGCGGTGTTCCGCCACGACCAGCACAGGAAGGAGAGGGACCGTCATGCCAATACCGGAGTTCTACGAGGTAGACGTCCCGATACACCGCACCGACCAGCAGCGGCAGTTGCACGGGCTGCACGTCTTCACCGGCCGGGCCACCTCGCCCGCCGAGGCCCTGGCCCGCGCCCACCAGGTCTACGACGCGGCGCTCGCCGCGCGGAAGGCCGGACTCGCCAACCCCGGCCGCCAGGAAGGCGGCTGGGGAGCGAGCGGGGTCCGTGACGGATGGGAGCCGGACTGGCGGGCGGCGACGGCCGGCGTCTGGTCCAACCCGTTCAGCTGGACCGGCAAGAACAGCGTCGAGCTGTAGATACGCCCCGAGGCAGACGCACACGGCCTGACAACCGACGCCTGCCTCGGGCCACCCATCCCGTACGAGACGAGAGGGAACCACCAGTATGGCCTCCACCGTGCGCATACACGCCCCTGCGGGGAATCGCGCCTTACTCATCACCAGCCTCGCGATACCGCTGACCGGCTGGACCGTCCACGCCGTCAGCCTCCACCGCCGGCTCGCCGCCGCCCGCCGCGACCCGCTCACCGGACTGCTCGGACGCGACGGCTACACCGCCAAGGCCCGGCAGATCACCGACCGGTACGGCGACAACTCCCTCGTGGTCATCGTGGACATGGACCGCTTCAAGGAGATCAACGACGGCCCCGGCGGGCACGCCGACGGCGACCGCGTCCTGGCCGTCACCGCGCAGCGCCTCACCGCCTGGGCGGGCAGCCGCGGGGCGGTCGGCCGGCTCGGAGGGGACGAGTTCGCCGCCGCCGTACGGATCGGCGCCGCCCGCCGCGAGCTCCGGCTCGCGCAGCTGGCGACCCGGCTCGCCCAGCCCGTTCAAACCGACCACGGCGCCCTGGTCGACGTCGCCGCGTCGATCGGCGCCTCCTCCCCCGACGTCCTCGGCACGACGGACCTGTCCGTACTGCACCGGGCCGCCGACGCCGCGATGTACGCGGGCAAGCACACCGGCCGCGCCGTGCTCGCCGACCGCTCCCACGCCACCGCGCCGTCCGTCAACGGCCGGCGCGCCGGGAGGCTCGGCACCAGCACGCTCGGAGCCGCCGCATGACGCCGCCGAATCTGTACGCCCCGGACCACATCCGCGGCATCACCATCAAACAGCCCTGGGCGGCCTGCATTCTGCACGGCGACAAGCGCGTGGAGAACCGGCCCCGCCCCTGGGCGCCGGGCTGGCGCCTGCTGCACGCCGGAGCCGAGAGTGACCGGGCCGCCCTGCGCGACCCGCTCGTGGCCCGCACGATCCGCGGGCACGAGCTGCCCACCCGCGCGATCCTCGGCGTCGTCCGCATCACCGGCTCCCATACCGACACCGGCGAGCCGTGCAGCCCCTGGGCACAGCCCGACCGCGTCCACGTCGACCTGGACGACGTCCACCCGCTGGCCCTGCCCGTCCCGTGCGACGGACAGCTCGGCCCGTGGCGCGTCCCCCTCGCCGTTTTCGAGCAGGTCCTCGCCCAACTCCCCCACCTCGCCCAGCAGCTCACGGAGGCACCGTCATGAGCAGACAACACGCCGGCACCCCGATCATCACGGCCGTGGCCGCCGACGACCGGATCCCCTTCCCCCGCACCGACGTCCCGACCCGCTGTCAGGACGACCCGAAGCTGTTCGCCATCGAGGACGTCGCCGGCCGCGCCGAGCGCGAGAAGGCTCTCACCAAGGCCAAGCTCGCCTGCTCCGGCTGCCCGATCGTCACCGGCTGCCTCAAGTGGGCCCTGGCCAACAGCGAGCTCACCCCGACCGGCGTGTGGGCGGCGACCACCGCCCGGGAGCGCAGCACCCTCCGCAAGGACCTGGTGCGGCGCCTCGGGAACGACTGGGTCGGCGTCGTCGCCGCACAGGATCGTCGCCGCCACGACCAGCAGCGAGCGGCCCGACTCGCCCCGCTGACCGTCCGCGAGAGGGTGATGGCCCGCCTGGAGCTGGAGCTCATCCCCACCCGGCCCGCCTCGTACGAGCCGTGGAAGGAGCCGATGACCCCGGCCCGGCAGGCGCAGCACCGGGAGGTCCTCAAGGCCGCGCTGTCGACCAGGGCGGCCGCGTGATGTTCACCGACTGGCAGCAGGCCCTCGACGCCGAGGGCCTGCCCCTGAACCCCAACTCCGTTCAGCAGCAGGCTGCCGCGGCCCGCACCGTCGCCCGCCGCGCGCGCAGCAAGGAGGACCTAGTCCTCCTCCTGGACGCGGTCGGCCTGCCCGGCGACGACGACACCCTCACCACCCTCCTCCCCCTCCTGACCGACCCCGAAGGAGAGCCCGACATGCCCGAACAGCCCCCCGCCGCCGCGCCCAACGCGTTCGAGGCGATGGCCCTGTCCATGTACAGCGCCGACCACGCCATGGCTGAGATCACCAAGGCGACCGGCCTGTCCGAGGACGAGATCACCACGCTCATCACCACCCAGCAGCGGCAGTTCGACGCGGACGGCACCCCGGTGGAGCAGCTGCTCGCGTGGGCTGAGAACCACCCCACGGCCGGGATCCGCAACAAGGCCGCCCGGGTCCGCAGCGACCTGTCCGAGCTGACCGCCCGGCGCGCCGCGGACGACGCGCAGCGCGAGGCCGTCGAGCGCGTCGCCCAGCTCAAGGCTGACCTGGAGAAGGCGCAGGAGGACCTGCGGGCGCTGAAGAACCCCCACGCCAGTCCGGCCGCGAGCACGCCTGCCGTCGTGCCCACCGCGATCCGGCCCCGCCCCGGCAGCGGACGCCCGCGCGAGGAATCCGCCGCGATCCGAGCCTGGGCGCGCGCCAACGGCCACCAGGTCGCCGACGCGGGCATGATCCGCCGCTCGGTGCTCGAGGCGTACGACGCCGCCCACCAGGCCCCCACCGCCAAGGCCAGCTGACATGAGCGACGCCGATGCAATCGTGCTGGACGGCTTCCTGGAAGAAGAGATCGTGCCCGCCGGCCTGCACGAGCCGGCCGCCCGATTCCGTCTCACGGTCTCCCCCACGGACGAACGGACGGACGAGATGGTCCTGCCGTGCAGCGTCACCTCCCCAAAGACGCTGCACCAGGTCCTGCACGAGCTCACCCCCGGCGCCCGACTGCGCGTCACCGGCCACCTCCGGCTGCCCCGCACACCGCACCAGCCGATATGCCTGGCCGTCACTGAACTGAAGCTGCTCCAGCCCGCCCTCATCTACACGGATGCCTTCATCGCGATGCTGGAACGCCACGGCCCGTACGTCTCCTACATTGACGCCGACACCGACCAGATACCGGTGTGGACCGAGACCGGTGCCTGGGTCGGCTGCGCGGACACCCCCGGCGACCTCGCAGACCTGCTCGAAGCATTCGAGCAACGCCAGACCGCCGACGGCGACTAGCCGGAGAGCCCCTGTGCCGATCCGCCCTGAGAACGTCCACCGCTACCCGCGCGACTGGCCCCAGATCAGCGCGCGGATCCGCTTCGAGCGGGCAGGCGGCCGCTGCGAGTGCACGGGCCAGTGCGGCCTCGCGCACCCCGGCGTCCGCTGCCCCGCCGTCCACGAGCAGATCCACCCCGACACCGGCTCCGTGGTCTGCCTCACCACCGCCCACCTCAACCACACCCCCGAAGACGTACGAGACGAAAACCTCCTCGCCGCCTGCCAGCTGTGCCACCTGCGCATCGACCACGGCCACCACCGGGTCACCCGCTCGATCACCCTCGCCGCCCGCACGGCAGCCGCCGGGCAGCTCGGCATCCTCGCCGACACCGACCTGGCCCGCATCGAGCCGCCGACTCCGCCCCGGGCGCCCGCGCCCCGCACAGAACGCCCCGCCCTCCAGCTCTCCTTCACCGATCAGGAGGTTTCCTGAGGACCTGCAAGAGGCCCCGCCCCGGAACTGCCGGGGGCGGGGCCTCTTGTTGTGCGGGCTGAGTGTGTTGTCCGCGGACAACGTCAGTCTTGCTCGTCCTCTTCATCCGGAGCTTGAAGCAGCCAGATCAGACGGTCCCGGTTTTCCTCGGACATGTTCCTGCGGAGTTGTTGGTCGAACCACAGAGGGTCGCCCCACGGCAGTGCCGGAGCTTCCTGCGTCATGGGTTCGGCTGGGTTCGGCTGGGATGCCTGCGCGGGAACGACGACGTCTCCCCCGGCCGGTGCCGCACCGCTGGTCTTTACCGCGGTAAAGGCCGAGTCCGTAGCCTTCTCGTCGCCGACCGACGGCTGGACCTTTACCGCGGTAAAGCCCTCCTGTCGCCGTGACTCCCCCGCCGTCACCTCGGCTGAGCCCTTGTCCCGGGGCTTCTTACCGCGCGGCGGCCGTGGCTGGGCCTTCTCTTCCCGGCGTTCGGTGTGGCGCTGCTCCCAGGCAGCAAGCTGCTGGTCCGCAGGCAGTTTCACCAGCGGCCGCGTCTCGCGCACGGGCAGCTCGCCGGAGCTCACCAGCGCCTGGAGTTCGGGCACGAGGTTCAGCAGGTACATCTGCTGGGTGACCCAGCCCGCCGACTTGCCGTAGTACTCGGCGACCTTCGCGTTCCCGCCCAGCTCCTCAGCCATGGTCTGGATGCCGAGGGCCCGCTCTATCGGGTCGAGGTTCTCCCGGTCGTCGTTCTCGGAGAAGACCGCGTCCAGGAAGTCGGCCCGGGACTTGGCCACCTCGTCATCGACGACGACGTCGAGGGTCGGCAGGCCCGCCGCCTTGGAGCCGCGGTAGCGGCGCTCCCCGTTGGCGAGAACGTACTGTGCGGCGCCGACGTTGTCCGCCTCGCTCGGCCACAGCTCGAGATACGCCTCGCGCGTGACGGCCACCGCAGGCTGCAGCTGCTTCTTGGCCAGCCGCAGCCCGAACTCCTTCAAGTCCTGCTCGGTGCCGAAGTTGCGGCGCGGGTTGAAGCGGGTGGGCACCAGCTGGGCAAGCGGCAGCGTGCGCAGGCGGCTGTCCGGGGCGCCGGTCGTCGGGGCGCCGGTCGTGGCGGCGACCGCCTGGCGGCGCGCGCTGACACCGCCCCGCGTCCTGCTGAAGGACGCCCCGGTCCCCAGCTGGTCGGCTACACGGCTGCTCATGAAATCTCCCTGGCCAGTGCCCGCATGGTCGCTGCCTGCTCGCCGCGCGGAGCGAACGTCAACAGCGGCTGCTTGACCCGGACGGCCTTGCGCTGGTCCGTCAGATCACCGATGACGGCGATCACCTTCGGGTCCTTTATGTCGATCCACGCCTCGAGGGAGGACGTGGCGATGAAACCGCGGCGCGGGTCGTAGAGGTTGACGACGATGCCGAGGTAGTCGACCTCGACGCCCATGTCGTTGCGGAGGTCTTCGATCTGGGTGATGAGGAGGTCGTAGGCGTCGGCGCTGCTGTCCTCGGCCTGCACCACGATGAGCGGACCGGACTGTCCGGCAGCCTCCTCTTCGCGGCGGCGCCCGTAGTAGATCGCGGCGTCCATGCTGAGCCCAAGGCTCGGCGGGCAGTCGACGATGATCTCGTCGTAGAAGGGTTCGATCGGAGCCAGTGCCCGCTCGAGCGCGGCCTCACGGAAGCGGACCTTGGACAGCGCCACGTCGAGCAGGAAGCCGTCCTGGCAGCCGGGCAGCAGGTCCAGGCGGCCGCCGTAGCGGTCGTCTGAAATGGGGACGATGAGGTCCCGGATGTCTCCCTTGGCCTCGCCGGACATGTGCTTGCTCAGGCTGTCGACGTCCGAGTCCATCGGGATCTCGTCCTGCCCCAGCTGCTTGGTGAGGTGGCGCTGCGGGTCGTAGTCAACCAGCAACGTACGCCGTCCCAGACCGGGAAGGTCCTCGACGGCCAGCGGGTCGTCCTGCTCGCTCTCGGTCAGCTGCGCGGCGAAGTGCCTGGAGATCCGCACGGGGCTCAGCGTCTCAGGGTCCTCGGCGAAAGCCTCGCCCAGGCCAGCCGTGACCGCGGTCTTACCCACCCCACCCTTCTGGTTGCACACCACCCGGCGGCGGGGGTGCTTCGCACGCTGCACAGAGGGGGCTGGGTTCTTCTCCAGCCACAGCTGCACCGACTGAGCGAGGCCTTGGGTCAGCGACAGACGGCGGTCAGAGGCAATCTGACGGAACTCCTTCCACTGGCCGTGGGGGAGGAAGGTGGAGAAGGAATCGGCTCCTGTGGTGTCGACGGAGCCCGGGGCGGAGGCGAGGGACATCCACGCCCTGATGCCCTGCTCGACCGCAGCCTGGATCTCGACTCCGTGTTGGGCTGCTCTGACCTTGAGGTTCTGCCGGAGCCATCCCGGCAGTTTGGAGACGACCTTCTCGCGGTCGTTCGAGGCGGCTGGAGAACTCATACGGGCTACCTTACTAACGTTCAACATCAACATCACTAACGACACGTTAGGAAGATTCTCGCAGGCCTGAGTTCGGACACCTTTACCGCGGTAAAGCCACCACGAACCGCGCCGGCGCTCCACGCCCATCCGAGAGCTGACGGCCCGTCTCCGCCCACGCGGGGCACCAGTCCGTCCCGCGTGGAGCCTCACCGACTTATATCGGGGGAGTGATGCGCCTCTGTGACCACGGCGAGTGAAGGGACGAAGGCGGTCTCATCGACGACACCGTCATCAGCGACCGCTGGTCGACCTGCTGTCGGCAGCTCGGTGTTCCTGCGCACCTTCACTACCCGACTCTCCCGTATCACGGCGCCCATGCTCTGGCCCTTGAGTAGGTGCTTCTCAACTTCGCAGGCGTGTGTCAGAGCGTGTGGGACGGAGGCCGTCGTGCCTGTCCTTTTGATTTCGGTTCGTGGTCAGGGCCGGGTGCGTTGCCAAGGCCACTGGCGCCGTTGGGCGCGTGCTGCCGCGAGGTTGTTGCGGCTGGTGAGGGTGTCGGGATGGTCGGGGCCAAGGACTTGCTCGTGGTCGGTGAGGGTCTGCCGGTGCAGGTCGGCAGACTCCTGATAGTGGCCAAGCGCGTCAAGGGTGCTTGCGAGGTTGTTGCGGCTGGTGAGGGTGTGGGGGTGGTCGGGGCCAAGGACTTGCTCGTGGTCGGTGAGGGTCTGCCGGTGCAGGTCGGCAGACTCCTGATAGTGGCCAAGCGCGTCAAGGGTGCTTGCG
>NZ_JBVIXA010000024.1:34489-56377 GCF_055594065.1 Streptomyces sp. NPDC040610
TGCTTGCGAGGTTGTTGCGGCTGGTGAGGGTGTGGGGGTGGTCGGGGCCAAGGACTTGCTCGTGGTCGGTGAGGGTCTGCCGGTGCAGGTCGGCAGCGTCCTGGTGGCGGCCCAGCGCGTTAAGGGCGATTGCGAGGTTGTTGCGGCTGGTGAGGGTGTGGGGGTGGTCGGGGCCAAGGACTTGCTCGTGGTCGGTGAGGTTCTGCCGGTGCAGGTCGACGGCCTCCTGGTGGCGGCCCAGCGCGCGAAGGGTGCTGGCGAGGTTGTTGCGGCTGGCGAGGGTGTCGGGATGGTCGGGGCCAAGGTGGTGGGTTTCGGCGTCGTGGACACACTGACGCAGGAGGTGTTCCTCGGTCGCGGCGCCGGCGTCGCGAAGGGTGCGGGCGAGGGTGTTGAGAAGGTTGCGGGTGGTGGTGAAGTCGGTGTGGAGGGTGCGGTGGAGGAGGGGTGGGAGGTGGGGGGCGAGGAGGCGTGCGGTGGGCCAGCCCGCGCGTGCTGCCCCGACGGCGTCGTTCACGGCCGGGGTCAGGTGCGTGGCCAGGGCGGTGAGGCAGGTGGCGCGGTCGGTGCCGGGCGGTGGAGTGAGGGCGATGACGTCGTGGACGAGGGGGTGCAGGGCCACCTGCCCCACCGGGAGGGGCCCCTCGGCGGCGCCCGGGGGGATGGTGGGGGTGTTGATCAGGGCGTACTGGTGGAGTGCGGCGATGGCGGCGTCGAGTTCGGCCGCGGTGGCGCTTCGTGCGGTGGCGTCGGCAAGGAGGGCGGGGGTGAGCAGGGAGCGGGGTACGGGGGCGGGGGCGAGGAGGGACAGGAGGAACAGCACGGGTCGGCACAGGGTGTAGCCGTCGGCGTGGAGTTGGGTGAGGGAGAGGTCGAAGGTGTGGCGCACCATCCGCCGCGCCACCTCCGGGTCGGTGGCCTGCGGATGGGCGGCAGCGATGAGGTCGGTGAACTCGGTGTCCAGGGCGTGCTGGTAGGCGGTGAAGGTGCGGTGGCGGCTGGTGGGGTGGGCGAGGTAGCGGCCCGCGGCCTCGAGCGCCAGGGGCAGACCACCCAGCCGGTCGCCGAGCGCGGCCGCCTCCGCCGCCTGTCCGGCATCCGGTGCGGCATCGTGCAGCACGGAACCCGCGGCGTCGGTGGAGAGCGGTGCGAGAGGGATCATGTGGGAGCGGGGGCCCCAGGTGGCGGGGGCGCTGTCGCGGCTGGTGACCAGCAGCAGCCCGGCCCCGTCAGGGCGCAGCCAGCCCCGGTAGGAGCCTGGGGGTTCGCTTCCGGGGCCGAGGTTGCCGGGGGTGTCGACGTTGTCGATCACGATCACCCACCCCCGGACCGAGGCGAGCTGCTCCCAGATCACGTCGACGAGCGCGGCCTGTCCGCTCTGCGCGTCGTGCAGGCGGGCCTCGGGCAGTCCGAGCTTCCCGGCGATGCGGGTCAGGTCCTGGGCCAGGCGCGCGGCATCGTCCTGCCAGCGCACCCAGAACACCGCCCGCCCCTGCCCCTCGGCCTGCCGCACGGCTTCGGCGGCGAGCGTGGTCTTGCCCAGGCCGCCGGTCCCGCAGATGACGGCGAGCCCGCCGCCCCGGCCTTTCACCAGGCGGTGCAGGGCGGCCAGTTCGCTCTCGCGGCCCCGGACGGGAGCCTGGAGGACGGGCGGGCGGTAGGAGGGGTGAGCGGCCGCCGCCCGCACCCAACGCCCTCCCACCCCACCACCGGCCCCGCCGACGGAAACAGCCGCAGGCGCGGGGGCCCGCAGGGCGACCAGCGACACAGCCAGGGCGACCAAGCCCACCGTGCCACCCACGACGCTGGACACCTGATCCGCTGTCTCCAGCCCCACCCGGGCAACCGCCCACGCGACCCCACCCGCCACCGCGCCCGCGGCCACCGCCCACACCAGCCGCACAGCCATCCACGGCCACCGGCCCCGCCCGACCAACGTGCCCTCCACGCGCCCTAGCCCTCCACTGAGCTCGCCCGTCCCGGTAAACGGACTCTGCCCGCCGCACGGAACTCGCGGGCCGGGTCACTGATTTCGGTACGCGGCCGTGACACCACCGGTCCTCAAAAGGCACTCTCAACTCTCAACTTCGGACCATCGGGCCCTCAACGCCCGGCGGGTTCAGGAGCCGGTCAGGATCTCGTGGGTTCCGATCCGGTGCCACACGATGTGCGGGGCCCCGGTGACCTGCTCCCGGCCGTATGACCATGTCGCGCGCCCGTCCGGCGCCCAGGTGAGTTCGTAGACCCCCGGGGTGGAGCGGACGCGCTTGATCCGTAGCCCCGGGCGGAACTGGCGGCCGCGGCGCAGGTCGGGGACGAAGGATTCCTGGACGACGTGGCGGAAGCGCTGGCGCTGGGCTGGGGTGAGGTGTTCGAGGTCGGCGACGAAGCGGGGGAGTGTCTCGTACGTGGGCACGGTGTCCTCCGGGCAGCACGACGAAGCCCCCGGCGGTTGCCGGGGGCTGATGGGCGGTCGTCCTTTGGCGGTGCTTGTCGGCTGGTGGTGTTCGGTGATGCTCGCTGGTGTCGTTCAGGCGGTGGCCGGGGTGCTGCCGGAGGGCGATGACACTGACTCGCCGGCCGGAGCCGCTTCCCGCCTGACGGGCACCTGAGGAGAAAGTTCAGCCGCTGCTCCCGCGTGGCGGGAGCAGCGGCTGAACAGCCTTCCATTGCAGGTCAGGGTCGTGTGGCGTGGCCTTCATGATGGATATCGCGCTGATCACCGCCGGGCAGATGTACCGCTACTACCTGCGCCAGGTCGTCGTCGGAGACGGCCGTCGGCCGCCCCGCACGCCCCTGGCTCAAGCGCAGGACGAGGCCGGAGTCCCGGCCGGGCGATGGACGGGCCGGGGCCTTGCCGCCCTCGGCCTGGCGGTGGGCGACGTCGTCACCGAGGCGCAGCTGCGCAACCTCTTCGGCGAGGGCCGGCACCCGCACGCCGACCAGCTCGAGGCCGACCAACTCGCCGCCGGGAAGAAGCCCGCGGCCGCGCGCCGAGCCGGGGCACTCGGGCGGCGGGTGAAGGTCACTGGCTTCGACCTGACCTTCCGCCCGCAGCCCACCCTCACCCTCCTGTGGGCGCTCGGGGATGAGGAGACCCGGCGGGCGATCGAGGCCGCGCACGAGCGGGCTGTTACCGCCGTGCTCGCCTGGATCGAGGACGAGGCCGCGATCATCCGTACCGGCGCCCAGGGCGTCTGCAAGGTCCGCCCGGTGCACGGTCTGGTCGCCGCGCGGTTCCGCCACTACGAGGCGCGCTCGGGGATGCCGCTCCTGCACGACCATCTCCTGGTGTCCGCCAAGGCCCTGCGCCCTGACGGCAAGTGGGGCTCGGTGCACTCCGAGGTTCTGTACGAGCACGCGGTGGCCGCCTCCGCGCTCTACAACGAGGTCGTGGCCGCGGAGGTCTGCGAGGCGCTGGGACTGGCGACCGAGCCGCGCACCGTCACCCCGGGACGCCGACCGGTGATGGAGATTGCCGGGGTACCGCACGAGCTGATCCGCTGGACCTCCCAGCGCAGCGACCAGATCAGCGCCTGCCTGGGGGAGCTGGAGCACGAGTACGTCACCGCCGTCGACGACGACGGCACACCGCGGTACCTGCCCGCGGTCTCGGAGCGGGCCCGCGCCAAACTGAACCGGATAGCCGCGAAGATGACGCGCCCGCCGAAGCAGAAGCCCCGCCCGCTCGCGCAGCTGCGCGAGCGGTGGAAGACGAGCGCGATCCTCAGCTCCGGTGTCGCCGCCGACATCATCAACTCCCTCCTCGAGCACGCCCGTGCGGCAGCGGCGGCGATCCGGGCCCGGGTCGCCGCCGTGGTCGACGTCGCCCTGGCTGCCGTGGACGTCGCCGCGACGGTGTTCGTGATGAACAGCGGCGGCCGATTCCACCGCCGTCACCTGCTCGCCGAAGCCCGCCGTCACCTCGCTCTCGTCCTGCGCGGCCGCCGCCGCGAACCAGGCCTGGACGACCAAATCGTGGACGCCGCCATCTCCATGTACTGCCTGGACATCAGCGAGCCGAAGACCGTACGCGGCCTGGAGTCCGGCTACCGCCTCTACACCGCACGGTGGGCCCTGTCCGACCTCACCGACCACCGCCGTCCACCAACCCCCGCGCCCGACCCGGATCGGCAACCCCTGGCCGATCCCGGCGAGCTGGCTGCGCCCCGGCCTTTTGGCCAGGACGCGGGGGAGTGGGAGATACCCCGCGTCCCGCTGCAGTACGAGCGAGCTGTCCTCGCCGGTGCGATGGTGCGGGAGAAGCTGCGCACCGCCACCGCTGTGCGGAGCCGGGCGCACGATGTCGTCGCGCATCAGCAGGCGGCGAGGCCCGAGCAGTTGCTCGCGCCCGCGGCCGTCGACCCCGAGCACGGTGACCGGGAGCCGGAGGCCGGACACCAGGAGGCGATCGACCTGACGGCGCTGCGCGTCCTACGGGAGTCCCGCACGGACGTGGAGGCCCTCGATCTCACTGCCGAGCGGCTGCGCCACCTCCAGGACGCGTTCACCAAGGCGGCCGACGACTCCCGCGCCCGCACGGACCGCCATGCCGAACAGGACGATGCCCTCGCAGTGCACCCGGCGCGCCAGGACGACCAACGCACGTACCACCTCCAGCAGCCGGACCCACACCAAGGGCCAGAGGCCCGCCGAGGCCGCTGACCCCACCCACTGGGCGTATCGAGGAGAGCTGTCGGCGCCCTCACTCGGACGAATGAATGAGCTGCTACAGCGGCAAGCCAGCTGTGCCGGCGGGCCGCCCCCGCGGCACACTGCAGGGCGGCCCTCATCGGTGGGCCAGCATCCGCAGGGGCGCCCTCCGGCCAGACGCCCCGATGTCTTACCGCGGATGCGAAGGAGCCAGGACCCGACCCCGTGCTGCACAACGCAACCTGTTCGCACCCACCTGTGCGTACCGGGGCCGGACGGTCCACAGTTCAGGAACGCTGATGAGTCACGGAGACCTCCTCACGCAAAAGGCCCGCTACCGCTCCCGATGCACTGGCATCGGGCACCAGGCCGGCCTCCAGCACCTCCGAGCCCTCCAAGGGCACGACCCGGTCCCGGCCGCCGGCTATGACCAGGCCCGCCTGGAGGCCGCCGTGTTCGAGCGGCTGGGCGGAACGATCGACTACTGCGCCCACCCCGCCGGCGTCGCGCGCGTTCATCCCAGCGCCGACCACTTGGTCGTGGAGGTCGATCACAAGCTCGGCCCCGAGCACTCGCTGCCGGAGCACTGCCTTCAGGCCCTGCTGCCGACCCAGTACACCGGGCCTGACGAGGACGAAGGACGGGAGCCGGGCGGCATCGTCGGCGTCAGGCTCCTCGGGATCGACACAGCCGGCCTCCACCTCGGATTGGCAGGCACCGACGCTCGCGTCACCATCACAGGGCCAGCCCCCAAGCAGTGGCAGGCCATCGTCACCCAACACCGGGCCTCATGCCCTGCCCGCGACCTCCTCCCACTGTGGGACACACCCGCGTTGACCCCCTGCGAGTCCGCCTACCTGGCAGCAGACCCCACCTGGTGGAAGACGCAAGCAGACCACGCGTGGGTCGCCAGCGGCCTGCTGCGCCGCATCGCCCTCTTCCACACGGTGACCAAGCCGTACTGCCTCAAGTACTGGCCGCACGGACTGGGCTGGAAGTTCGAGCTGCGTTATGAACACGACGTTCCGATGGACCATGAGGCGTTCCTCGCGCACCTGACCCACCCGGTGTGGGGAATGCCGCTACAAGCCACTCGTGAGCACTGCGTGTGCAAGCCATGCGACTGCGACAAGGGAGCAGAGCGCAACTGCTGGTACACCCTCGACACGGGAGGAGGGCGTCGGGGCGAGATCGGCATCCACTTCCGGCGGGCCCGCGCCGACCGTGACACCGAGCATGAGTACGGGCGACTGGTCGCGGCAGGTGCTGACCCCAAGTGGCTCGCGCAGTCCCTCCCGGCCCGCCACCAGCGCTCAGCCGCCTAGACCGCGTCCCAGCACTCGGGCCCGTGCCGCACCCGATGCGGGTGGCCGGTGCGCACCGACGATGTCCGGCATCCACTCCATTGAGCGGAGTCCACCGGCTGGGAGTGGACGACATCGTGGGGGAGTGCGCGACATCGATGGCCGATGCCATGCATCCCCCGGTGCGCACCTGCCGCATTTCTCCTAGACCACGGCCCGTGTCAAGGAGTAACGAGACGGCCTTAGTCGACGCGCTCCACACGCCGACCCCCAACCGATGCGCACCATTCCCGCGCTGCCAGCCGCACCGGTGCGCACGGCCCACCGCGCACAAGCGCACCACCACACCGGTGCGCACCTCCGCGCACGGTGGCGCGGTCGGTCAGCGAAGGCCGGGTGGGGGTCTCAAGTCCGCGGTGTGGTGGAGGAACTCCTGTGGCGAGGACGTGGTCGCGTACCGAGCTGGGCAGGTGCATGCGCTCCCACTCGGCCGCGCTCTGGTCCTCTCCCGGGTCTTCGTGCTGCTCTTGATCCTCAGCGCGGCCAGGCGGCCGGAGTGCTCGGCGGCAGCGGGATCTCGTCGAGGCGCAGCCACTGTTCCTGGCCGTTCTGCTCCGGCAGGCAAAACCGCACGTCCTGCGCCTCGTCCGGCTCGTAGGGGGCATCGCCGACTGCCCGTAGCAGGGCGTGCAGCCTTGGGTGAGGGGACTGCATCGCCCGGCCGCGCACGCCCTCGGCGCGCAGGGCGGCCAGCATGAGGGAGGCGGTGTTCACCCCGGTACGCCGGTGACCGTCGGCGTGGGCGGTCGTCTCCGGGTGTTCCACGATGGAGGCCAGAGCCTCGGGGCCGGCGATGGTGTACGTCAGCACCAGGTCGCCGCGCTGCATCATCACCTGCGCCCCCGGCTCCACCAGCGAGCCGTCCTCGCCGGTCGACATGGCCACCTTGCCGACCATGGGGCCCATGCCGATCTTCCGGACCTCGTCGAACTGCTCGATCGTCGGGTCCACGAACCGCTCGGAGTCGGGGAGCACCAGGGCGCAGTGCCCGTTCCACTCGGTTCCCGTCCAGCTCGGTGTGAGTGTCCCGTAGGAAGTTCCGGTGCCGTTCTTCTTCTGGATGGCCACGGTGACCGGCAGCAGTTCGGCCCGGACTCCCAGCTGGCCGTAGGCGTTCCGCAGCGTCTGGCACGCATCGACGCAGATGTTTGCCGGAGCGCGGCCGTCGGAGAGGGCCACCCACAAGAAGGGCAGCACCAGTTCCACGATCTGGTCCGGCTTGGCGTGCTCCAGCATTCGCGCCATGTGATCCACGCTCCCCGGCAGTACTGGATCTGCCCTGCGTGGACGCGGTAAGGAGGGACGGGAGATCCGCTTCTGCGGTGTCCGGTGCTTTCTACCCCGCTTCTGCTTCGACATGGGCAGAGCCTAGAGATCTCAACCGGGCTTCCGACAGACCGCGTTGACCTGCCTGACGCGGCGACGCCGCAGGCTGTGCAGTGCATGGCGTCGCCGCGTCGAGGTTCAGGGTCGCTAGGGGCGAGCAGGCTGGTGACCTCGGCGAGCGCGGCCTCGAACCGAGGTCGGGCATCCGCGTGCACCAGGCCGGGATGCGCGGCGGCTGTGGCCCAGGACAGGTCCCGTTTCACTGAACCTTGTCCGATCTCACTGAAGTTTGACCGCTCGTCGCTTTGAGCTGGCTGCACGTCAAGTCGGGGATCGCAGACCAGGCACCCACTGCGCCCGATGGCTGGGTTGATCACCTGTGGGCGGCGTCGAAGAGGGGATCGAGTGGCTCGCCTTCGTATCCCACGACGAGACAGGCCTCGGCTACCGGTCCCCGGGAGAGCTCCGCGAGCCGGGACAGGACAGTCGTCTCGGAAGGCAGGCCGGCCGGGTCGATACCGAGGGCCTGGGCCGCACGGTCGCGTCGCTGGTCGAGGTCGGGCACGTCCTCCCGGTACTCGTCGACGACCCCCTGGAGTTCGCCAGCCGTCCGTCCGGGAGCATCCCGCCACCATGGTGCCACCAGACACAGCCGCACCAGCTCCGGTAGGCCAAGAGCGAGCAGTCCGGCCTCGCCGTCGAGGCTGACGTACACCACCGGGCGTTCCTCGCTGCCCTCGCCGACGAAGCAGAACGCGTCCCCTGAACCCGCCCGCGCGAACTGCTCCAGCCGGGCGCCGGAGGCAAGCCGGACCCCGTCCTCCAACAGGTAGTCGGCCGGGTCCGTCGCATCGAGGTCCGCGACCCCGGCAAAGAAGGCGACGACCTCCTCGTCGGTACCCAGGAGGGGCAGCAACGCGCCGGGGCGGGCCGGTATGCCAGCTGTCGGTACTGATCCGTTCACCCGGCAACCGTAGCCGGGCCCTCCGAAACAGGATGCGGCAGCTCGCCGGGAGTCCAGGCGAGGTACAGGAGTGGCTCAGAAATTCGAACACATGCTCTAATCGTTGTATGGGTGAGCACACATTCCCGGACGATCTTGTACAGGTGCAGGCAGCGTGGTTCGTGACGTACCGGCGCCTGGCGGCTTCGCCGTCGGGGACCGCGGTGTACCGGCGTCGGCTGTTGCGGCTGTCCCGGCTGATCGCGGGGCACCCGTACTGGTCCCGGGCTGGTGGCGGTCCGGCGGTGCGGCGGGCGCTGCGGGAGCAGGCGCTGACTCGCGCCGGGAGGGCGGTGTGAGCGGGTCGTTGAGTGAAAGGCAGGAGCGCATCGTCAGGTCCGCGCGTGCGTGGGTGGCCGAGCACGGTGAGGCGCCGTCGCTGCGCGAGCTCGGGGCGGCAGTGGGGTTGTCGAGTCCTTCGACGGTGCGCTACCACCTGCAGAGGATGCGGCAGCTGGGCACGGTCGTGGAGACGCGAGGCCGCCGTAGCGACCGGTGCCCGCACTGCGGGCGGTGAGCCCCGGCCGACGCTGACACGAGGGCGGGGCGCCCCGAAGGCGTCGGCGCGACCGGTGCCGTCGGACAAGGTCGGCCCGACCACGCCCCCTTTTCCAGATCGGCTACCACCCCGACCACTGCCGCGTTTCGCCTTGACCACGCTCGCTACAGGCGGCCGTCAGACCGCGGACAAGGGGGTTCCCTGCACGCTGCTTCCTCGATCACCGCCTGCCCGAGGGCGGCCCGAAGCGAAGGAACCTCCGCGATGACCACGCACCGACCACCGGCAGGCGCCTGGTGCACCCGCCCCGACCGTGAGCTCGCCCGGCACCGGGCAAGCCGCCCCGGCTCCCTGCGGTGTGCACTTGGGATGTCACTGCGGGACCCACTTTGGTGTCCGGCACCGAGCGGGACGGAAAGACCGCAGGCCACCACCCAGATACGGTCGCCCGCCGCATCGTCACAGCCCTCTGCTCTCCTCCTGAACTTGGGAGGGATGTCGGTGGAGGAGGAGAGCATCGGGTCCGGGGGCCGGATGCCCTCTGTAGCCGGGCCCGGCTGGCGCGCGGCGGGTGGCCGCGCGCGAGCAGCGGGGGAGCGGAGCTGATGGCGGGGAAGCGGAAGATGAACCCGGCGGGGTCGACGAACAGCCTGCGTGGTGACGTGCTGCGCGTGCTCGGTGTGCTGAAGGTCGCGACGGTCGAGCAGATCCAGCAGATCTCGGCCCCGCACATGAGCTACCGGCACACGGACAAGGACCAGCCCTCGGCGCGGAAGCAGGCCCGCACCGCCGCGCACCTCGGGGCGCTCTCCGACCTCCGTAAGCACGGCCTGGTGGAGAACGGCGGGAGAACCTTGAGAGGGGAGACCCTGCGCAACCTGACGCCCATGGGCCTGAAGGGCGCCTCCTACGAACTGGGCCGTCCGATGGGGGAGATGGGCGGCACGGCCCGTGGCGCGGGCCGCAGCGGTGCCTCCCACGCGATGGCGGTCAACGACACCGTGCTCGCCCTGCTGCGCCCGAAGCCGGACCTGTCCCTGCTCGAGGGCGAGCCGGCCGAAGCCCTCGCCGCCGCGCAGGCCGCCGCCGACGCTCCGGCCGGGCTGGGCACCATCGCCTCCTACGCGACCGAGGTCGCGCTGCCCGCGACGGGCACCTGGTCCAATCCCGGCAAGGGCGGCGCCCAGGCGGACATCGTGCTCACCGCGCCCGAGGACGGGGTGCCGCTGCTGTTCGTGGAGGTCGACAACTGCTACGAGTCCGCGCAGGAGCTCGCAGCGAAGATCGACAAGTACGTGCGGTTCTGCGGGCGGAAGGTGAAGGACGCCGACGGCAGGGAGAGGCCGATGTGGCGCACCCGCTGGTGGACGCCCGACGGCCGCCACGGCGATCAGCCGCACCCGCCGCTGCTGCTCGTCTTCAACCGTGTCGGCCCGCGCAACCCCGACACCGTCATCGCACGGCTGGCCGAGCTGACCCGACCGCAGTGGAAGGGCACCGCCCTCGACGGCTTCCACCTGTACGACGGCAAGCTGCCCATCGTGGTCACCAGCTTGGAACTGCTGAAGGAGCACGGTCCGGCCGGGGCGATTTTCCGGCGTTTGGGCCGCTCGCGCAGCCAGACGCTCCTGGAGGCCATCGGCAACCCCCGCCGCGAGGCCCATGACGCCCGTCGGCGGGCCGAGTACGAAGCCCGCGAGCGGGAGCGCGAGCAGGAGCGGCGCCGCGCGGCCGAGCAGAGGCAGGCCGAGCGGGAAGCCAGCCGCCCCGTGTGCACCGGCTGCGGCACCCGATTCACCGACGAACGGTGGGAGGCCATCGAGCCCACCGGGTGGGACGCGCCACGGGAGACGCACCCTCACCTGTGCGACGCCTGCAAACAGCGAGCGGTCGCCGCCGAACGCCCAGCAGAGCACACGGGGCACGAAGCCCAGAAGCACGACCAGGACGTGCCCGCGCAGAAGACCCGCGGCACCTGGCGCTCCCGCTTCCGCAGCTGACCGACCGGTCCCGCTGTCAGAGGCGCCTGCAAGGCTGAACGGATGGACCGAGATGACGAGCAGCTGCTGCGCCGCCGGGTCTACGGCGCCGACCACGACCACCCGGGCCCGCGGCCGGACCGGCGCTACGCCGAGCTGGTCGGCGGACCGCTGGACGGCCTGCTGCTCGACATCACCGACTGGACGCAGGACGAAGGCGACACCGGGGTCGCGCTCTCCACCGAGCTGGGGCAGTTCGGCGTCGGCGGCCGTGCGATGTACGACCCGCGCCCAGGAGATCCGGTCCGCTTCGACTGGGTCGGTGACACTCCCTGACCGCGGCTGCCTCGCCCCTCGAACCGGCCCGGGGCACGCTTAAGGCGTGACGAGCGCACCGATCATCGTGCACCGGCCCTCCCGCACGGGTGGCCGGAGAGTCACTGTGCACGGCCACGGCCGGGACGAGATCCTCGGCACCGCCTACAGCGACCACGACCTGGTCGTGTTCCTCGAAGGCGCTGGCGTCGCCGACCCCGAGACCCTCCTGGACGACCCGCAGTGGGTGGAATGGCGCGGTGGCCCCGCCCACGAGTTCAGCCCTCTGCTGTAGGGCGGGTACTTGCTACCGCGCGCGTACGTGGACGGGTGGCCGTGCTGGCAGGCCGTGTTGGCCGGCGCGGGTCACTGGTCGAACAGCGGCAGATGCTGGGGACCGATGTCGGTGCGGACACGGTGGGGCCGGGCCGGGTGCCGCCACCGTCCGGCGCTGTCCCGCGCGGTGTCGACGGCGATCTCCATGACGGTGTCGGGCTGCACCAGGTGGATATCGAGTGCCTGCTGCGTTCCCCACCCTGCGCTGAACGTCCAG
Source organism: Streptomyces sp. NPDC040610 (assembly GCF_055594065.1). Classification (NCBI taxonomy): domain Bacteria; kingdom Bacillati; phylum Actinomycetota; class Actinomycetes; order Kitasatosporales; family Streptomycetaceae; genus Streptomyces; species Streptomyces sp. NPDC040610. The sequence continues at coordinate 46,182 of NZ_JBVIXA010000024.1, forward strand.
CCCTCCCAGGGATGGGGGCCCGAAGGCGGGTTCAGCCGTTCGGCCAGGGCGCGGCCGGCGGGCTGGGACAGTGTGGTGCTGCGGCCGGCGTACCGCAGATGGCCCCCTGCGTCGTAGCGGCCCAGCAACAGCGTCCGGGGAGCCGCGAGAGGGCCGGCGACAGCACCGATCACAGCCTCGGTGGTGACTCGCACCTTGTACTTGCGCCATGAACGCACAGGTCGGTAGGGCTCGTTCAGCCGCTTGAAGCACAGGCCCTCCAGCCCTGCCGCCGTCCACGACAGCCACTGCTCTGCCATGGCCGGGTCGGTGGTCGACGGGCACAGGGTCAGCGGCGCTGCCAGACCGCGGTCCGCGAACAGCTCCTCCAGCGCCGCACGCCGCCGCTCGTATGTCCAGCCGGTCATGTTGTCGTCCGCGTGCACCAGATCGAAGACCACGTAGTGCGCCGGCCAGTGCCGTGCCGCCTCGGCCGCACCCGTCCCGCGGCGGGCGAGGCGCTGCTGGAGCCGGTCGAAGGCGAGCCGGCCGGACTCCCACACCACCAGTTCGCCGTCCAGGCCGGTGCCCGCGGGCAGCTGTGCGAGGGCGGCGGCTCGGATCTCGGGGAACGCGGGCGTCATGTCCGTCCCCCGGCGGGAGCGCAGCAGCACCCGTCCGTTCTCGTATAGGGCGAGCTGGGCACGGTAGCCGTCCCACTTCGGCTCGGCGGCGTACCCCGGGGGCAGCGCGGGGCTCTCGACGGCCACCGTGAGCATCGGTTCGGGCAAGGACCAGGTCATGCGGTGATGCCTTCCACGCTGCGGGGCAGATACAGCGCACCAGCGCCAGGCCGTGGGGCGTCTGGATCGCGCGGCAGCGCCGTCTCCGTCGCTGCCGGCGACTGCCCCGAACTGGCCGCGCTGACCAGACACGTCCGCTCCTTTGCGACCATGCTCGCCCACCGTCAGGGGGAGAACTTGGCGGACTGGATCGCCGCAGTGCACGCGGACGATCTGCCCAGCCTTCACCGGTTCGCATCCCACCTCGAACGCGACCTCGACGCCGCCATCGCCGGGCTCACCCTGCCTTGGAACTCCGGCGTCGTCGAAGGCCACGTCAACCGCATCAAGATGCTCAAACGCCAGATGTTCGGCCGGGCCAGCTTCGCCCTCCTCCGCCGCCGAGTCCTCCTCGCCTGAAGAACTTGTCCGATCAGAGCCTTGGGTCTCAACAGATCTTCTGCCGCCTCGGAACCAGGCGAGCAGGAAACCACGGAGGTGAATGACTCCATCCGGCCCACGGGTAAGCAACAACCAGTACCAAAGGGGGCGGTCATGGCAGATACCTGGACCGTTGTTGCCGCAGTTTCCGGAGTTCTGGGCAACGTCACGGCCATTGTTGTTTCCATCGCGAGTATCCGGCGAGCGGATGCAGCACTCGTCCAAGCGAGGGACATCGCGGCTCAGCACCTCGCTGCGCAAGACAACTTCGACGGGGCGGCCGCCTGCATCGCCTGGCGCGAACAGGTCATCGCGCTGCACGACCGCGGCCTGACCCCTGACCAGATACGGCGGATCATGCTCCTCGAACCCGGCGGCGAAGGGTACGAGTCAGGTATGGGCCGCATCGACGACATCCTCCGTGACGTACCACGACTCCCTTATAGCTCTTGAAAGCGCAGTCGTCACGGGCCCCCGAAATCTGGGCGGACCCGCTCTATCAGATCAGCCCACCTTTATCGGTATGGCGGACAAGGTACTGATGAGGACGATGAGAGCACTAGCTCGGCGACCAGGCATCTGCCAGCGCAGCGTCACACTCCACAGAACGAGAGCCAGAGCCCGCACTGAGATACAAAGCCACAGGTTCGAGCGGAAGTGCGGCATCGCGCTGGCCGGTCCTCCCAGGAAGGAACCCCGAAGGCGACTGGAGCGCCGTGCACGCCATCATCGCCACTGTCCTCCACGCCTTCGACCCGCCTAGACCTGACCCGGTCCCGGCCGTTCGAGGCGTCAACAGGGTGACCGGCCCGAGGAAGGGTCAGGTGGTGACGCGGGGCATACGCAGTGCGGACGGGGTCGGGCGCCCGATCGGCAGGATGCCGACCACGATGAGTCGGGGTACCTCGGTGGCGCTGCGCGCGTGGTGGATGATCCAGACGCTGTCCTCGATGCTCCGGTAGCCGCTGGCGTGACCGCTGTCGTCCCCGACCAGGAGCACGCCGAAGGGAGGGCCGGTGGCGGTGTAGTTGGCGGCCTGCGCGAGGTAGCTCTTCTTGATGCGTTCGCGTGTCCATCTGGTGTCGCGGCGTTTGACCTCGGCAACGAAGCGGCTGCCGGGTTCGGGGGTGTAGGTGACGTCGGTGCGTCCGCTGGCGACGTCGATGAGTTCGCGCTGCACGGTGCCGGGGGTGAGTGTGCCGGCGAGGTGCTGGTGGAGGTCGTCCTGGACGTGCTTCTCGTCCCAGTGGTCGGAGCTGCCGTCGGGCTTCTTGTCGGGGCAGGGGCCGAGGTAGGCGGTGCGGGCGCCGTAGTAGTCGGCCTGGGCGTCGAAGCGGTCGTAGAGGAATCGCAGGAACTGCTCCAGCAGGGTGGTGAAGTAGGAGCTGTCGCGCTGCGTCCAGGCGGGGCTGGTGGCCAGCTCCTCGAGCAGGGATTCCAGGTGGGCGTCGAAGCGGGCGTTGCCGGTGGGGGTGTAGCCCTTGGACTGCTGCTGCAAGAGCTGCTCGATCTGATCCAGGAGCTGCGGGTCGAGGTCGTCACGCAGTCCCGGGGCGTCAGCCTGGAAGAGCCCGGCGAGCGTGGGGCGGCCCTCCAGGGCTTTTCCCGGCATCACCTGCCCGGTCGACGAAGGTGCCCGCCGCTGGGCCTGGACGACCTCGTACAGCGTCCGTGCGTCGGGGGAGCCGGTGAACTGCGGGTCGGTAGTGAGGGCCTGTTCGAGGTGGTGCAGCAGGCCGTCGCTGCGTACGAACGCGGCTTCCACCGGTGGGCTCACCAGTGCCGTCAGGCCGCCGGATCCGTCGGCCCGGGCGGTGTGGATGCTGCGGCTGGCGACGTAGACGTCCAGCAGGTCGCCGAGGGTGCCAGCCGGGTCGTACCAGCTGGGTTGGTCCAGGTGGGTGCGGGCGGTCTGGAGCGAGGTGACGAGCCGGGACCAGGCGCTCTGCGCAAGTCCGCGGGCGCTGAGCCAGTCCAGCCGGTGCATACCGCGGGTCCACTCGGTCAGCAGAGTGGTCGTGGCATCCAGTTGGGCGGCGGCCTGGGCCAGGCGCTGCTCGGCGGGTGCGGCTGTCGCGGGCTGCTGGTCGAGTTCACCGAAGGCGAGGACCGCGTCGACGGCGGCGGCGTGGGCGCGGGCGTCGAGTCGGGCCTCGTGGGTGCGGTCGATGTCCTTGAACCGCATCAGGGCCCGGCGCAGATGGTCTTCGACGGCCGAGCGGTCGGATGCCTCCAGCGCGCTGCGCATGTCCGCGACGGCCAGTTCGAAGGTGGCGTCTGCCCGGGTGCCCGCAGGGAGATCGGTCTGGTTCTCCAGTGCGCTCAGGACATCGAGCAGGGCGTCGCCGCCGAAGTGGTCGTGGGCGACGCCGACCAGAATCGGCAGGCGCTCCAGGGCCTCGGACGGCTCGTCCCCAGTGATCTCGGCGAGCAACGCCATGAGGCGGTGCGGGGTGGCCGTCTGCGCGACGGCCAGGCGCAGCAGTCCGGCGACGGCCGGCTGGGCGAGAGCGGCATCGGCGTCGCCGGCGAGCGCGGCCTCCACGTGTGCGGCAAGATCCCGGACGGTGCGGGTGCCGAGGCGGGTGGCAAGCGCCGGATGGGCGCACACCACGTCGATCGCGTCGGCCAGGACCCAGGCGGCCTGGGGGTTCCGCAGCCCCTGGGCCGCGGCGTCAAGCAACCGCCGGGCCTGGTCACCGTCCACGGCGTCGAGGTCGCGGCAGAGTGCCATGAGCAGATAGGGCAGGAGTGGACCGGCAGCGAGCTGGTCGGCCTCCGCGATCACCGCCTCGGCACCGCCGAGGTCCGCGATCGAAGGCCCGGCGTCCAGCTCGTCGTCGGTAGCGCGGCTGGCCCAGGCCTGGAGCATCTGGTCCACGCTTGGGGCCACAGTCCTCTCCTTGTCGCCGGCCAGTTCGGGAACGAGCAGCTTAGAACAGGTGTTCACCGTCGCTGGTGATGAGGTGGTCCTTCGGCAGGGCGTCGACGAGCTCGGGCTGCGCCGTGGTGAGAACGACCTGCAGCTCGGGAAGTTCTGCGGCGATGGCCTGCAGCTCGGCGATCAGGGTGCGGGCGGGCACCTCGGTGACCTCTTCGGCGGCGACCGAGTCGATCAGAAGGAGGCCGGGGTGCGTGGCCACGCCACGGTCAGCACTCACACGCAGCAGCGCGATGACGGTCGCGATCCGCATGCGGAGCCGGTCGCCACGGCTGAGCCTCTTGAACGTGGTCTTCACCCCAGCCTTGACGGCGTTGACCTTGCCGGCGCGGTCGAGTTTGACGCTGTCGAGGTTCTGCACGCCGAACCGTGTGGCGAGCTCGACGATCGCTTCGTTCATCGCCGGGAACAGCTGCTTCGCCGCAGCGTCGACGGCCGCGCGGACAGCTTCCTCGGCGGCGGCCAGGACCTGGGCGGACACCGGGACCGGCGGAGCCGGGGGCGTCGATCCGGTCGCCTCGAGCCGTCCGCGGAGTTCGGCCGCCCGGATCTCCAGGTCACGCAGCCGGTCGTGGGCCTGCGAGGTGGCAAGTCCCTGCTCCAGGCTGGCCGCCGCCTCGCGATGGTCGGCCAGAGCACTCTGCACCACCTCCACCGCCCTCAGCCGCCGGTCGGTTGCCTCCCTCTCGGCATCCTGGGCTCGCTCCAGGGTCTGCTCCAGCTCCGCCAGCAGCGCTTCAGCGGTCTCCGGGTCGACCTCGGGCAGCGGCCGCGTGCACACCACACAATTCGCCTGCTCGCGCTCCTCGCTGCGCCGCACACTGCCCAGCGGCTCCTCACACCGCGGACAGCACACCGGGTCAAGCCGTCCCAGGACTCGCCGGGCCTGCCACGTCTCCCGGGCATCCAGTAGCCCCTGCTCCGCGCGCATCCGGGCGGCGGACACCTCCGTGAGCGTCTGCTCGGCCTCCTCCAACAGCGCCCGCATGCCGCGCAGCTCCGTCGCAGCCTGGTCGGCGGCCCGCAGGAGCGGGGAGATGTCTTGGGCAGCCGTCCGGCGCCACGCCTCGATCTGCCTAGTCACGTCGGCGAGTTCGGTCTGCCACGCCTCGCGCTCGGTCCGGCGGGCTTCCGCGTCCCCTTCCGCCCGACGCTGCCCCTGGGTGATCGTCTTCTTCTCCCGCTTCCCGGCGACGGACAGCTGGGTGAGGGCCGTGCTGTACGGGATGTCGACGAACAGCTCCATGAGCCGCCCGGGCAGGCCACCGGCGACATCGCCGAGCAGGATCTCGTCCCCACCGGGATTGAGGTAGCAGGCCCCGAAGTACGACGCCCACCCGTGGACCTGCGGGGCCCCCTCGCCGTCGGCGCCGCCGGTCACCTGCCACAGGTTGGTGTGCTCCATACGCAGCGCGTCCAGGAAGAACTCACCGATACACCGGCTCACCTCCTCGTTGCCGGACGCTGTCGCCAGCAGACGAAGCGCTTCGTCGTCTGCGGCAAGCAGCTGGTCGACGGACTCCCCGGCGAGGATCCGGCCCCGCAACTGGGGGTGCGCTTGGTAATCGACGTCCAAGACAATGCGGATCGCCCGGCCAGCCACAGCGATGTCCACGCTCAGATGCCGCAGCCACGATCGGACATCGGGCGGCAGATCGCGCGGCCCGCCGCGCAACGGGAAGACGAGGAACTCCAGCAGGCTGGTCTTCCCGGCGCTGTTGTCCGGGTGGACGATCGCCCACACCCCTGGAGTGAAGGGCTGCTCCACGGTGAAGTCGTCGCCCGAGTGCTTCGTGCCGCTGGCGCGCAGCCGGATGATGCGCAGCCGCCGGTCGGCGGCAGTCGGGCTCTTCAGGGTGATGTTCGCCTCGGCCAGAGTCCGCTCGACCTGAACCGGCGTCAGCCCCAGCTTCTCCGCGACCTCCTTCAGGATGTCGCTGGCGCTCGGGGCGACGGTCAGGTCCTTCGCGTCTGAGCGGGCCGGGCCGGGCGAGGTCATGAAGCCTCCTGGTCAGTGTCGCCCGTGGCTCCCGGGCCTGGTGCCGCTTGAAGTTCGCGCAGCCGCTCGCGGGCCTGCTCGGTGATGGGGCCGATGTGCTGGCCCCAGGGGGTGTCGGCGTAGTCCCGCAGCAGGTACTGCCGGTCCTTTAGCTGTGTGCCGCCGAGACCGTCGACCAGGTCCACGACCAGGCGGGTGCGCTCGACGTACCAGGCCAGCGCGGGCGCCTCGGCGACCATCGACTGCGCCACCTGCCGGCCCCGCTCCAGCAGGAAGTAGATGTGCTCCACCACGCGCTCACGCCCGAGGACTTGCGTCTTGCGCAGCAGCCCCCGTTCCACCAGCGGCGCCAGAGCGTCATCGAGCTCCTCGAAGGCGCCGTACTTGTAACGCAGCATCGGGAAGCGCCGCAGATCCGGTTCCTCCGACTCCAGAATCTCTGCGGCAAGCTCCAGCAGCCGAGGAACGTCCGGAGCGGCCACGTACTCGTTCATCAGCTCGTAGGCCAGGTAGTCAGGATTGCGGACCCAGAAGTCGAGCTTCTGCAGCCGCACCTGGGTGTGGACCACCCCGACGGTCGCCGGCGGCACCGACTCGCCTTCGGCCGCCAGCTTTGCGGCGGCGTCGATCAGCAACAGCAGCCGCACCGAATCCTGCCAGCGAGTGGCCCGACGTACTCCTGCGGATCCGACCATCACGCTCCCCTGGATCGGCACACACCCTGGGTCCTGAACAACATCCTGACAGTGTGTTGAGGTGAGTGGGGAGAAGTCGGCGCGAATCGGCGCACCAAAGTCGCGCCGTTCGCCAGAGCCTGACCAGCGGGCTAACTGGTCCAGGTCTTGATCGAGCAGACCGCGGTGACGACGACGCCCACCATCAGGACCACCGCATCCCGATCGCGGACAGCAGCTCCATCCGCTCCGGCGTCAGCGTCGCCGCCCTGCTCCGCTGGTTCCCGATCCAGGCACCCAGCTTGTGCTCCCGCTCCTCCTGGCCCTCGCCGACGATCCGCTCAACCCACTTCCTGGGGACCTGAAGGTGCCCCTCACGCTCGTAGAACTGCTTGGCGGCCTCGTAGTTCATCGCCCACTTGTCGGCCTGCGTACGACGCGGGGGAGGCTTCTCGTCCTCGGCCGCGGGCTCGATCCCGAGGACCTGCTCACACAGCCACTGCTGCACAGCGGTGAGCTTGTCCCAGCCGAGCCGGACCGAGCGCACCCACCGGCCAAGGTCCACGCCCTGGTGCACGACGTCGCCGGGCGCGGTCGGCAGCGGGCAGCCGGTCTCCAGGTGGAGCCGGACGAGGTGGAAGGCGCGCTGCCATTCCACCGGCCAGGCCGGGCACCACGACGGGTCGATGTCCTCCAACTGCTCGCGCCGCTCACCCGACAGTGCACCGGCCGACGACTCCACCGACAGGCCCTCGGCACGCCGCTGCTCGTTGTCCTGCGCCCTCCGGGCGGCGGCCCGCGCGTTCTTCAACCAGATCCCCACCCGGTAGCCCTGGAACGTGGCGTCCAGCGGCGCCAGGAGGTGCCCGTGTTCGGCCGCCCACCCGCGCGCGGCCGCGAGGCCCTCCTCCCACGCGACGTCGAAGTGCGACCACACCATGCCCAGCTTCTCCAACTGCTCGATGCGGTCCTCGTCCATATCACCGCGGGCACAGAACCGGCGGGCGTCGGCGATCCACTGCCCGAGGGGGAAGTCGGCGAGCGAGGCCGGCCACCCTTCGGCCTTCACCGCCTGGTCATCGCCACCGGGCACTCGGTACGTGAACGGGACCTTGAGGTCGCCGTGCTCGCGGGCGTAGATGACCGCGGCCTCCACCCCGCGCCGCCAGTGCTCGTGCTCTGGGTTGAGGACCCGCAGGTTGATGAACGCGGCCAACTGCGCCGGGTCGCGCGGCGTGCTGAACTTCAGCAGCTTCCGCGCGGACGCAGACGGCCCGCCGGACCCGTTCCCCTCACCCCGGTTCTCCAGGCCCTGCGGGCCTTTCTGAACGGGCTTGTAGGCGCTGGGGGCCTGCTGCTGCGCCAACTGCTCCACCACCCGGGCGTCGTGCGCCCTGAGCGCCTCCAGCAGCTTCGCCAACCCGCCGAACGCCCTGGAGGTGAGCATGTTGTCCGCCGTCTCGCCCGGCCCGAGCAGCACCGGCACGACCAGGCTGGCCACCTTCCCCTCGCCCGGCTGCATCCGCAGCGCACGGCCCACTGCCTGGACGAGGTCGGGCATCGAGCCGCGGACGTCGGCCCAGTAGACGGAGTCGCAGTTCTTGGTGTCCACGCCCTCGCCCAGCACCTTCACCGAGCCCAGGAAGCCCTTCTCCACGACTGTGCCGTCCGTGGCGATCCCGTCCGCGAACTCCCCGAGGACCCGGCGCCGGTGGCTGGGCTTGTGCTCGCCACACAGCCAGTCCGCCCAGATCGTCCTCGGGTACGGCTCGGGGTCGGCGGCGTGCAGCTGCGCGGCGACGCCGGGGAGGCCGGCCGCGAACGCCTCGGCCTCCTTCACGACGTGGTGGAAGACGAGCGTGCGCCGGAACCCTTCCTCCGAGGACGCCTTGAGCAGGGCGGTCTGGAGGGCTGCGAGTCGGGCCCCGCGGACCTCGTCCGAGCGGCCCTCAGCGCCCAGGAGCTGCGCGGCCTGGAGCTGGGTGTCGGTGATGTCCACGCACACCACCTGGTACGGCGCGCAGATTCCCCGGTCGATCGCCTCCGACAGCGTCAGCGTGTAGCAGCGGGCGCCGAACGGCCCGTCCGGGTCGTCCTCCATCGAGGCGACCAGCTCGCCCGGCGCGCCCTCGGCATCCTCGTCCAGCTGCCACAGGCGCGGCGTGGCGGTCATGTAGAGGCGGCGCAGGGACGGGATGCGGGTGTTGTCGTGGACGACCGCCCACGGCTTGCCTACCCGCCCCGACGTCCGGTGCGCCTCATCGACCACGGTCAGGTCCCAGCCCGGAAGGCCTGCCTGGTGCGCGCGCTCCAGTGTGCCGAGCCCGAGGGAGGCGTACGTGGCGAACACGGTGACCTTGTCGAACGGCCGCACCCAGTCGACCAATTCCTCCTCGTCCGTGGTGTTGGGGAAGGGCACGTCCTCGCCCCGCAGAGATGAGACCCCGATCATCGGGCCCGTGCGGCCTGCCTTGCGCCACACGGCCGCGGTCTGGGCGAGCAGGTCCAGCGAGGGCACGAGCACCTGTACACGGCCTGCACGGAGCTTCTCAGCGCTGCGGGCCGCAACCCAGGTCTTGCCGGAGCCGGTGGCCATGATCACCTGAGTCCGAAGCCCTCGCTCAGGCACAAGTGATCTTGCAGGCAACTCGAGGACACGGACAACCGCGTCAACGGCTTCGTGCTGCGCCGCCTCACGTGGATCGGTTCGGCTTGTGGTCGACATATCCGTCTGCCTTCTCTTGTGACTCTCGGCTGGGCAGGAAACGGGAAACCTTCACGTAGAAGGCGCATGATCGGTTACGGCGAACCTCACCGGAGCCGGATCACAGCATTGGACCAGGAGCGGGCGAGCGTGATCGAAAACCGGCCCATCTCCCTTGGTGTTACTGCTATCTGAGTCCAGAGTCTATCTCGTGCTTCAAAATGAAGCACTCGGAACCCAAAAGATCCCCGGGGTGCGGCTAAACTTTGTTACTGTCGCCTTATGGCCACCCGCGAAAGCAGCCTGACGCCCGGTCATATCGACTCCGGGCCCCTCTGTTCCAGTCTGTCATTCTCCTGACTGTCTGCCCCCTCCCACCACTGCTTGGCCCTCAAGCCCCCAGGCATGCCGCGCAGAGCACGCCACCCCTGGCTGCTGGTGCGTTTTTGTGTGGCTGGAGCGCAGCGGAGGCCACGGGTCGGCCGGAGGCCGGCCCCGGTCCGCAACGCGGGCCGGATTCCCTGCTGTTGGTGGTGCGCGCGCAGCACGTGCCACCGGGCGGTTCGCGGAGCGAACCGCTTCCGCTCACGCGGAGCGGGAGCGGCCGGGGCGCGCAGCGACCCGGCTCGCTGCTTCGCGCGCAGCGCGAAGGGAACCAGTTCTCGGGGGATCGGAA
>NZ_JBVIXA010000025.1:0-44694 GCF_055594065.1 Streptomyces sp. NPDC040610
AAACGCCCGGTTACATTCCGAACCCGGAAGCTAAGCCTTACAGCGCCGATGGTACTGCAGGGGGGACCCTGTGGGAGAGTAGGACGCCGCCGAACAATCTTTGGAGGACCCTTGGTCCCAGCGTTCACGCTGGGACCAAGGGTCCTTTTTGTTTTTGCTCGAAGAGCGCCGGCTACGCGGCTGCGTCAGAATGACTGCGGTACCGAAGACTAGGAGTCACCCATGTCCACCAACTCTCCCGACGAGCGACCGGAGCGCGACCAGCGCCGCCGGGATGGTGGCGACCGGGGTGGATACCGCGGTGGGCCACGTCGCGACAACGACCGCGGCCCGCGCCGCGACGACCGTCGGGACGGGGATCGCCCCAGCTTCCGCCGCGACGACCGCGACCGCAACGACCGCAACGACCGCGGTGACCGTGGCGGATTCCGTCGCGACGACCGCCGTGACGACCGCCGTGACGGTGACCGTGGTGGCTTCCGTCGCGACGACAACCGTGGCGGAGGAGGCGGCTACCGCGGACGTGACGACCGCGACAGCGGGCGCTCCTCCTTCCGGCGCGACGACCGGCCCGGCGGGTTCCGCCGCGATGACCGGCGTGACGACCGCCGCGACGATCGTGGTGGCAACGACCGTGACCGTGGTGGCGACCGCGGCGGCTTCCGCCGTGACGGCGACCGTCCCGCATTCCGGCGTGACGGGGACCGCCCGGCCTTCCGGCGCGACGACCGCCGTGATGACCGTCGCGATGGTGACCGTCCGGCTTTCCGTCGTGACGAGCGGCGTGATGATCGTGATCGTGGTGGGTTCCGTCGGGACGACCGTGGTGGCAGCGATCGCGGTGGCTTCCGCCGGGATGACCGCCGTGACGATCGGCGCGATGGCGACCGCGGTGACCGTGGTGGCTTCCGCCGCGACGACAACCGTGGTGGTGACCGCCCCGGCTTCCGGCGTGATGACCGCGACCGCGGTGGCGACCGTGGTGGGTTCCGCCGTGACGACCGTCGTGACGATCGGCGTGATGACCGCCGTGACGGCGATCGTCCGGCCTTCCGGCGCGACGACCGTCGTGACGATCGGCGTGATGACCGTGATCGTGGTGGGTTCCGTCGGGACGACCGTGGTGGCAGCGATCGCGGTGGCTTCCGTCGTGATGACCGCCGTGACGATCGGCGTGACGACCGCCGCGATGGCGACCGCGGTGACCGTGGCGGCTTCCGCCGCGACGACAACCGCGGCGGAGGCGGCTACCGCGGGCGTGACGACCGTGGACGCGACGACCGTGGCCGTGGCCCCCGTCGTGACGACAGCCGTGGGCGGCCCGGTGGGTTCCGTGGGCGTGACGACCGCGGTGACCGGGGTGACCGTGGTGGGTTCCGGCGCGACGACCGCGAGCGGGACCGTGAGCCGATCAAGCGGCTGCCGATCCCGGACGACGTCACGGGCGACGAGATCGACCAGGACGTACGGCAGGAGCTGCAGAGCCTGCCCAAGGGGCTCGCTGAGGACGTCGCCAGGAACCTGGTGATGGTCGCCAAGCTCATCGACGAGGACCCCGAGCAGGCCTACGGATACTCCAAGGTCGCGCTGCGGCTCGCCTCGCGCGTCGCCGCCGTACGCGAGGCCGCGGGCTTCGCGGCGTACGCGAACCAGAAGTACAGCGAGGCGCTCGCCGAGTTCCGGGCCGCGCGGCGGATGACCGGTGGTGTGGAGCTGTGGCCCGTCATGGCGGACTGTGAGCGTGGGCTCGGGCGGCCCGAGAAGGCGCTCGACATGGCCGGGGCGCCCGAGGTGCACAAGCTCGACAAGGCCGGACAGGTGGAGATGCGGCTCGTCGCCGCCGGAGCTCGGCGCGACATGGGGCAGATCGACGCCGCCATCGTCACGCTGCAGAGCCCCGAGCTGGCCTCCAGCTCGGTGCAGCCGTGGACCGCGCGCCTGCGGTACGCCTACGGTGACGCGCTGCTCGCCGCCGGGCGTGAGGACGAGGCCCGGGAGTGGTTCGCCAAGGCCATCGAGGCCGACAAGGACGGCAGCACCGACGCGTCCGACCGGCTCGCCGAGCTGGACGGCGTCGAGTTCGTCGACGCGCTCCAGGGCGACGAGGCGGAAGCCGGGACCGAGGTGACGGAGTCGGCCGACGCCGAGCCGGAGAAGCCGCAGCAGGTGGAAGCGGTGGCCCCCGAGGCCGTCGACAGCAACATTGACGCCGACGTGGCCGCTGCCGATGACGTCACTGCCGATGACGTCGACGCTGATGTCGCCGATGACGACCAGGGTGTCGAGCGCGACAAGGACTGATGGCGGTCGCCGCCGCGGCAGTGAGTGTCGTGGCGGTCGCAGGTGAAGGGGCGGGTCTCCAGCCGGAGGCCCGCCCCTTTGTCGTGCGTGCGGTCTGTGTCGTACGTACGGTCTGTGCTCAGAACGCCAGGTCGCGCAGGACCAGGCCCGTCGCGGGCTTCGGGCCGAAGGACGTCGACTTTCGGGGCATCGTGACGCCCTGGCGTGCCAGGTCGCGTACGACCTCCTCGCGGACCGGGTGCATCAGCACCGCCGTGCCGCCCTCGCGCTCGGCCTTCTCGACCGTCGCGTCCGTGTGATGGATGTACGCGATGTGCTCCGGGGCGTCCGGGATGCGCCAGAGGTGGTCGAGGAGCGTGGCGTGCAGGACCGTCGCGTCCAGGGTGCGCCAGGCCTCCGGGCGGCCGAGGGGGACCGTGCGGGCCAGCAGGGCGGGGTCGGGGCGGTCCACGAGGTGGTACGAGCCGTCGCCGGCCAGGAGGAACGCGTTGCTCTCGGACGCGGCGACGCCGAGGGCCGCCCTGGCCTCGGACAAGGAGCACTCCAGAGTGCGTACCCGGAACGAGTCCGCGAGCGCGGCCAGGGCCTCCGCGACCGGGAGCCGGTGCAGATAGCGGTGGATCGCGCGGACCCGCAGCGGATAGCGGGCCGTGTCCACCAGCAGGACCAGGCCGAAGTCCCACGGCCCCGGCGAGCCGTGCTCGGCGCGCAGGCGCAGGTTCGTGGCCCAGCGGTGGTGGCCGTCGGCGATGAGAGCCTGGTGGCGGGCCAGATCTGACTGGATTTCAGCGATCTCCGCGGGGTCGGTCACCGACCACAGACGATGGCTGAAGCCGTCCTCCGTGGTTGTGGAGAGCAGCGGCTTGTGGTGCGTCGCGCGCTCTATGGCGGCCGCGGCGCCGCCCGTCGGGTCGTCGCCGGGGTAGGTGAGGAGCAGCGGCTCCAGGTTCGCGGCCGTCGCGCGCATCAGGGCGGCGCGGTCCTCGACGACGTGCGGCATGACGTCCTCGTGCGGCAGGACGATGCCGTCCGCGGGCTCGGACAGGCGCAGCGCGCCGATGATGCCGCGCTGGAGTATGCCGTCGCCCTGCTGTTCGTACACGTACAGGGCGGGGATGGGGTCGGGGGCCAGGATGCCCTCGGCGAGCCAGTCGTGGAGGGTGTCCGCGGCCTGGCGGTTGCGGGCCGCCGGGGTGGTCGCCTGCGGCAGGATCAGGCGGACGATGTTGTGCGGGTCGGACGACTCCAGTTCCAGGAGGCCGTCCGGTCGCACGATCACGTCGTACGGCGGTGAGGTCACGGCGGCGAGGGAGCCGACCCGTTCGGAGTCGTACCGCACCCCCCGGAACGGGATCAGGTCGAGGCCGTGGACGTCCGTGTGACCCGCTGTGTTCATTAGTGCATCGTAAGTGTGTCAGTGGCATGAGCGATGATCGGGGGAGTGGAATTAGCGAGGAGAGATGCGTAATGAGCCAGACCGGCAGCCAGGGTGGGAATCAGTCTGTGCGGACGCGTCCCGCGGGCAGTGAGCGGGCCCTGAGCGAGAGCTATGACACGGCGCTGCTCGACCTCGACGGGGTCGTGTATGCGGGTGGGAAGGCCATCGCGCACGCCGTCGAGTCGCTGGAGACGGCCCGGTCCGGGGGCATGCATCTCGCGTACGTGACGAACAACGCGCTGCGTACGCCGGACGCGGTGGCCGGTCATCTGACGGAGCTCGGCATTCCCACCGGCCCGGCGGACGTGATCACGTCGGCGCAGGCCGTCGCGCGGCTCGTGAGTGAGCAAGTGCCCGCAGGGGCGCGGGTGTTGGTGGTGGGCGGTGAAGGGCTGCGGGTCGCACTGCGTGAGCGTGGGCTTGAGCCGGTGGAGTCCGCCGATGACGATCCTGTGGCCGTGGTGCAGGGGTATGGCGGGCCGGAGTTGGCGTGGGGGCGGTTCGCGGAGGCCTGTTACGCGATCGCGCGGGGTGTGCCGTGGTTCGCGTCCAACACCGATCTGACCATCCCGAGCGGGCGGGGAATCGCCCCGGGGAACGGGGCCGCCGTGGAGGTCGTGCGCATCGCGACCGGGGCGGAGCCGCAGGTGGCGGGGAAGCCGTTGCCGCCGATGCACCGGGAGACGATTCTGCGGACCGGGGCGGAGCGGGCGCTGGTCGTCGGGGATCGGCTCGACACGGACATCGAGGGGGCGTTCAACGGGGGTGTGGATTCGCTGCTCGTCCTGACGGGGGTCACGGACGGGGCGCAGTTGCTGGCCGCTCGGCCTGAGCATCGGCCGACGTATGTGGACGCCGATCTGCGGGGGATGCTGCGGGGGCAGCCTGAGGTGGGGCAGGTGGGCGAGGGGTTTGCTTGTGGGGGGTGGGTTGCCTCTGTGCGGGGGGAGGCGCTGGTGCTTGAGGGGGAGGGGGCGGCTTTGGATGGGTTGCGGGCGTTGTGTGCGGTGGCCTGGGCGGCGGCGGGGGACGGGGTGTGTGGGTTGGACGGGGGGAAGGTGTTGGCTCGGCTGGGGGTTTAGGTTTCCCCGATCCCGCCCCTTCCCGAAGCCGGGGCTCCGCCCCGGACCCCGTTGTCGGCGCTGCGCGCCTCGTCCTCAAGCGCCGGACGGGCTGAAATGGGGGGTGGGGGTCGCGGGTGGGTGGGACGGACCTCCGCCGGATCGGCCTTCGGCCTCGTCCTCAAGCGCCGGACGGGCTGACCGGGGTGCCGGTGGGCGTTACGCTTCCTCGCCGTCGGACAGGAGTTGGTCTTCTGTTGCGCCCTTGCGCCAGTAGCCCGTGAACTTGATGCGTTTGCGGTCGAAGCCTCGGTCGGTGACCAGGTGGCGGCGTACTGCCTTGACCGTCGCTGACTCGCCGGCGATCCAGGCGTAGGGGGCGCCGGTGGGCAGGGTGGCGGCGCGGATGGCGGGCGTTGTCGTGCCCTCGCCCGTGAGCCAGGTGATGTCGGCGTCCGCCTTGGTGAGCAGTTCCTGGCGGTCCGCCGGGTCGTGGAGTTCCAGCCAGGCCAGGACCCGGGCCGACGGCGGGAGTGCTTCGAGGATGCCCGCGACGGCGGGGAGTGCCGACTCGTCGCCGGTGAGGAGGATCCAGTCGGTGTCGGCGGGCGGCCGGAAGTCGTACGCGGCGTTCTCCTCCTCGACCGGGGCGAGGACGCCGACGCGGGTGCCGGGGCGTGCCGTGCGGGCCCAGCGCGAGGCGGGGCCCTCGGGGGAGCGGGTGTCCGGGGCGGGTGCGTGGACGGCGAAGTCGACGATCAACTCGTGCGGGTCGCGGCGCAGTTCACGGATGGTGTACGTGCGCATGATGCCGCGTACGTCGGGGTCCAGGTCCCGCCAGGCCGCGTACCAGTCGGGGGAGTCCGTGTCCGGCATGACCGGCGCGCTCTGGCCCGGCTGCGGCAGAAACACCTTCACGCGCTGGTCGCGGCCGCCCGAGGCCATCTGGGCCATCTCGGAGCCGCCGAAGGCCACGCGGACCATCGACGGCGTCAGCCGTTCGGTGCGCAGGACTTGGGCGTCGAAGAACCGGAACGGGGTCTCGGTCATGGGGTGAGCCTTTCTCCTGTGCGTCGTGGCGGGAGGACGGGTGGGACCGGCGGGGCCGGGGGATCGGTTACCGCTTGAGCTTCTTCGACTTCTCGATGGCCGCCGCGAGCTGTTCGAGCACGGGGGCGTAACCGGCGTAGCTGTAGCGCTCCTCCATGGACCAGGGGACGGTCTGGCCGGCCTTGACGGCGGGGAGCTTCGCCCAGGTGGGCTTCTTCGCGAGCTGCTCCTCGGTCAGTGCCGACGAGCGGTTGTCGACCATGATCAGGTCGGCGTGGTACTTGTCGGCGTTCTCCCAGCTCAGGAACTCCCAGAAGCCCCACTCGTCGCTCTTCTTGCCCTCGACGAACTCGACGCCGAGGTCCTTGAAGTAGTTCAGGTCGCAGTAGGAGTCGGGGACGGCGACGTACATCTGCTGGGCGTCGCCCGTCATCGCCATGACCTTCAGGCCGCCGCTGGCCTTCGCGGCCTTGCGCAGGGTCCGTTCGGCCTTCTCGAAGCGGGACTTGGCGGCCTTGACCTTCTGGGACTCCAGGTCCGCGCCGAGTGAGGCGGCCAGGTCGGTGTAGCGCTTGAGGGGTTCGAGGAGGGAGGCGCGGGCGCCGTTGATGCCGACCGTGGGGGCGAGGGCGGCGATCTTCTTGCTGCTCTCGTCGGGGACGAACCAGAGGTTGGGCGGCGGGAACATGTTGCTGATCAGGAGGTCGGGCTTGAGGGCCGCGTACTTCTCGATGTTGAACTGGCCCCAGGTCTCGCCGAGGCTGGTCAGTTTGTCGACATCGAGATCGCCGGCCTGCGGGTTGGGCTTGCCGTTGACGGGCTTGGAGGGGCCGAAGACGCCGGTGACCTCGACGCCGTAGTCGTGCAGGGCCGCGGCCGTGCTGATGAACGCGACGATGTTCTTCGGGGTCGAGTCGGAGCGCGCGGTCTTGCCGCGGTCGTCCTTGAAGCTCCAGGCCTTGCCGTCGGAGCCCGAGCCCGGCTTCTTGCCGTTCTCGTCGCCGGAGTCCTCGCTGCCGCAGGCGGTGAGCACGGCGCCGAGGCCGAGGGCGGCGCCGCCGGTGAGCAGGCCGCGGCGGCTGACACCGCCGGAGGCGCGGGCGGCGGTGAGGGTGCGGGAGGGGCGGAGCGCGCGCATCAGACGACCTTCTTCGAGTCTTCTATCGCCTTGGCGAGCCGCTCGATGAGCGGCGCGAATCCGGCGTGGCTGAACTGGGCTTCGTTGAACCAGGGGGCGACCTGGTCGGCTTCGGCGGCGGGCAGACGGGCCCACGTCGGCTTGGCCTTCTTGAGCTCGGCGGGCTGGAGGTTCCCGGTCCGTTTGTCGACAAGGATCAGGTCGGCCTCGTACCGGTCGGCGTTCTCCCAGCTGAGGTCCTGGAAGAAGCCGCCCTTCATGGTGCTTGTGGGCTTCACGAACTCGACGCCGAGGTCGCTGTAGTGGCGCAGGTCGGTGAAGTCGTGCGGGTCGCCCACGTACATGCGGTCGGCGGTGGCGGCCATCGCGAGGACCCGGACGCCGCCGCGGGACTTCGCGGCCTTGGCGGCCTTGCGGAGCCGCTCGGACGCGTCCTCGAAGCGCTTCTTCGCCGCCGTCACCTTCGCGGCCCGCAGGTCGGCGCCCAGGGACTCGGCGAGTTCGGCGAAGCGGCCGATGGCCTTGGTCAGGGTCGTCTTGCCGGTGAGGATGCCGACGCTGGGCGCGATCGGCAGGATCTTGTCGGCGGACTCCTCGGGGACGTACCAGAGGGTCGGGGAGACGTTCATGGTGCTGACGAGGAGTTCGGGGCGCAGACCCACGTACTTCTCGATGCTGAACTGGCCCCAGGCGTTGCCGATGACGGTCACCTTGTCGACATCGACACCCGCGGCCTGCACATCGGGATCGCCGTTCTTCAGCTTGGTGGGGCCGAAGACGCCGGTGCACTCGATGCCGAAGTCGTGCAGGGCGGCGGCCGCGCCGATGTAGGCGACGATGCGGCGCGGCTGCTTGTCGGCCCTCGCCGTCCTGCCGCGGTCGTCCTTGAACGCCCAGGGGCCGCTCCCCTTCGAGGAGTTGTCACCCTTGCCGCCGTCGCCCTTGTCATCGCCGCACGCCGTGAGCAGCACGCTCGCGCCGAGCGCGCCGCCCGCACCGAGGAGTGCCCGCCGTGACATGGGCGACAGGGGCGCGAGGGGAGACCCAGGAGAGGGGCGTGACCGGGGCATACGTGCCGCTTCTCTCGTCGAAGAGCGATGGGAGGGTAGGCTAACCTAACCGCGTGTTGGTCGACAGTCCCCCTGAACCCCGCGCGGAAACCGCTCCCGCGCCGCCCGGCCGCCGCGCGCTCCGCGGTGCCGGGCTCGTCCTCTCCCTCGTCCTGCTGCTGGCCCTGATGGCCGTCAGCATCTCCGTGGGCGCCAAACAGCTCTCCATGGACCAGGTCTGGCACGGACTGTTCGAGGACTCGGGGACGTACGCCGATGTCGTGGTCGGTGAGCGGGTCTCGCGCACGCTGCTCGGAGTCCTCGCGGGCCTCGGACTCGGTCTCTCCGGCGCGGTCCTGCAGGCCCTGACCCGCAACCCGCTGGCCGACCCCGGCCTGCTCGGCATCAACATGGGCGCGTCGGCCGCCGTGGTCACCGCCATCAGCTTCTTCGGCGTCACCTCGCTGAGCGGCTATGTGTGGTTCGCCTTCGCGGGCGCGGCGATCGTCGGGGTCCTCGTGTACGCGCTCGGCGGCACGCGCAGCGCGACCCCCGTGCGGCTCGCGCTCGCCGGAACCGCGCTGACCGCCGCACTCGCCGGCTATCTCCAGGCCGTGATGATCACGGACAACGCCGCGCTCGACAAGATGCGCTTCTGGACGGTCGGCTCCCTGGCCTCCGCCAAGATGGAGACCATCCAGCAGGTCCTGCCGTTCCTCACCGTCGGCACCCTGCTCGCGCTCGGCCTGGCCCGGCCGCTCAACGCCGTGGCGATGGGCGACGACACCGCCCGCGCGCTCGGCGCCCGGCTGACCCGCACCCGCGCCCTGTCCATGGCCTCCGCGACGCTGCTGTGCGGCGCCGCGACCGCCGCCTGCGGGCCCATCGCGTTCGTCGGCCTGATGGTGCCGCACATGGTGCGCTCCTTCACCGGCCCCGACATGCGCTGGATCTTCCCCTACGCCGCCGTCCTCTCGCCCGTCCTGCTGCTCGGCGCCGATGTGCTCGGCCGGGTGATCTCGCGCCCCGCCGAGGTCCAGGTCGGCATCGTCACCGCGGCCATCGGCGCCCCGGTGTTCATCCTGCTCGTACGACGGCGGAGGACGGCCCAGCTGTGAAGGCGATACGTACCCGCGGCGGGCTCTCGGTCCGCCTCGACGTCCGCACGGCCGTCGTGGTGGTGACCCTCGTCCTCGCCGCACTCGTCGCGAGCGTCGTGCTCATCGGCACCGGCGACTTCGACATCCCGGCCGCCGACGTCATCCGCACCCTCCTGGGGAACGGCGACCCCGGCCAGGAGTTCATCATCAACGACCTGCGGCTGCCGAGGGTCGTGGTCGGGCTCCTGGTGGGCGCGTCCCTCGGCCTCGGCGGCGCGCTGTTCCAGTCCATCTCCCGCAATCCGCTGGGCAGCCCGGACGTCCTCGGCATCGGGCAGGGCTCGACCGCCGGCGCGCTCCTCATGATCGTGGTCTTCAGCGGCAGCGCGAGCCAGGTCGCGGGCGCCGCGCTGGTCGGCGGCCTGGTCACCGGCGCCGCGATGTATCTGCTCGCCTGGCGCCGTGGCGTACACGGCTACCGGCTCGTCCTCGTCGGCATCGGCATGAACGCCCTCGCCGTCGCCATCAACGGCTACCTGCTGACCAAGGCGGACTTCGTCGACGCGGCGCGCGCGGTCGTGTGGATGACGGGCTCGCTCAACGGCCGCGACTGGGACCAGGTCTGGCCGCTGCTCACGCTGTGCGCCGTGCTGCTTCCGCTGATCGTCATGCACGCGCGGCCGCTGCGGATGCTGGAGATGGGTGACGACACGGCGTACGCGCTCGGGGTGCCCGTCGAACGGACCCGCGTCGTCCTCATGGGCGCCGCCGTGCTGCTCACCGCGGCCGCGACCGCCGCCGCCGGGCCCGTCAGCTTCGTCGCCCTCACCGCGCCGCAGCTGGCCCGCCGCCTGACCCGCTCGCCCGGCCCGAACCTGGTGCCCGCCATGTGCATGGGCGCGACCCTGCTGATCGTCGCCGACTGGGCCTCGCAGCGGGCCTTCGGCGCCGACCAGCTGCCCGTCGGCGTCGTCACCGGTGTCCTCGGTGGCGTGTATCTGCTGTGGCTGCTCGTCACCGAGCGCAAGGCGGGGCGCATATGAGTGCCCGCTTGAGCGCCCGCGTGCCACGGCGGGGGCGCGCATGACGCCGCGGACCCGGACCTCGTACGAAGAACCCCACGACCAGGAGCGTGCCCCCGTGAACCGGCTCATCGCCGACGACGTGACCATCGGCTACGACCAGCGTGTCATCGCGGAGAAGCTGTCCGTGGAGATCCCCGACAACTCCTTCACGGTGATCGTCGGCCCGAACGCCTGCGGCAAGTCGACGCTCCTGCGCGCCCTGTCCCGGATGCTCAAGCCCTCCGCAGGGCGGGTCCTCCTCGACGGCCAGACCATCCAGTCGCTGCCCGCCAAGCAGGTCGCGCGCACGCTCGGCCTGCTGCCGCAGTCGTCCATCGCCCCCGACGGCATCACGGTCGGCGACCTGGTGGCGCGCGGCCGCTACCCGCACCAGGGGCTGCTGCGGCAGTGGTCCAAGGAGGACGAGCGGATCGTACGCGAGTCCATGGAGTCGACCGGCGTCGCCGAGCTGGGGGACCGGTACGTCGACGAGCTCTCCGGTGGTCAGCGCCAGCGCGTGTGGATCGCCATGGCGCTCGCCCAGCAGACGCCGCTGCTGCTGCTCGACGAGCCGACCACGTTCCTCGACATCCAGCACCAGATCGACGTCCTCGACCTGTGCGCCGATCTGCACGAGGAGCAGGGGCGGACGCTGGTCGCCGTGCTGCACGACCTGAACCACGCCGCCCGGTACGCCACGCACCTCATCGCGCTGCGCGACGGGAAGGTGCTGGCCGAGGGGGCTCCTGGGGACATCGTTACCGCCGAGCTGGTGGCGGAGACCTTCGGGATCAAGTGCCAGGTGATTGATGATCCGGAGACGGGGACGCCGTTGGTGGTGCCTGCTGCGCGTAAGGCTCGCGTGGGCGCGTAGCGGTGGTCTGGGGTGATGTGTATGGGGGCTTCGCCCCCGTTCCCCCCTTTTTTTGCCGCTTCGCGGCTCGTCCTCAAGCGCCGGACGGGCTTTGATGGCTCGTCCTCCAGCGCCGGACGGGCTGTGATGGCTCGTCCTCTAGCGCCGCGGGCCTCAGAGGAGCTTGCGTAGGTGTAGGAGGTCTCGTAGGCCTGCCTCCAGTTTTACTCGGCCTGAGGCCCATGCCTTGGCGAAGTTCAGGTCGCCGTTGACCATGGCGACCAGGTCGTCGCCGGTCATGGCCAGGCGGATCTGGGCCTTGTCGCGGGGTGGGCCGGGGTGCTCGTCCAGGACCTCGATCCGGCCGTTCTGCAGGCGGCCCGCGAGGGTGACGTCCAGGTCTCTGAGATGGCAGCTCAGGGTGCGGTCGAGCGCCGCGGCACTGCGTACGTCGCCGTCCGCGGTCGCGAGGTTGTCCGAGAGTTTGTCGAGTGCGCTGCGGCACTCCGCCATGGTCGCCATCGTGATCGACGGTACCGCAGGGCTTCGATGTAGCGTCGTGGCATGAGCGACTGGACGCCGGGCCGCGAGCCCGAGCTCACGGAGGCGGAGTGCGAGATTCCGGCGGAGGCGGACGCCGGTGTTCCGGTGGGCCTGGAGGCTGATGCTCCGGTGCGTGCGGACGCCGGTGTTCCGGTGGGTCCGGACGCCGACGCCGCCCCCTCCGAGCCCGCCCCGCTGGAAGTCGTCCGCACTCCCACCGGGTACGCCGAGGTGGACGCCCAGCTCCAGCGTCTCGGCGACGCCGACCACCTCGCCACCGACGGCCACATCGAGGTGTACGAGGATGTGCACCGGGGCCTGCGCGACGCGCTGACCGCGCTGGACGCACGCCCCGGACCGCCCGCACCCTCGGGGGCGCCCGCACCGATCAACAACAGGAGCTGAACCGAACGTGGCAGGAGTGGCACGCCGCCGCCTCGACGCCGAGCTGGTCCGCAGGAAGCTCGCGCGCTCGCGCGAGCACGCGAGCCAGCTGATCGCCGCCGGCCGGGTGAGCGTCGGCAAGACCCTCGCGACCAAACCGGCGACGCAGGTGGAGACGGCCGCCGCGATCGTCGTCACCCAGGACGACGACGATCCCGACTACGTCTCGCGCGGCGGCCACAAGCTCGCCGGCGCCCTGCAGACCTTCGTACCGGAAGGGCTGGCCGTCGAGGGACGGCGCGCCCTCGACGCGGGCGCCTCCACCGGCGGCTTCACCGATGTGCTGCTGCGCGCGGGCGTGGCGCACGTCGTCGCCGTCGACGTCGGCTACGGCCAGCTCGCCTGGTCGCTGCAGAGCGACGACCGGGTCACCGTCAAGGACCGTACGAACGTACGCGAGTTGACGCTCGACCTCATCGACGGCGAGCCCGTCGACCTGGTCGTCGGCGATCTGTCCTTCATCCCGCTGGGGCTCGTCCTGCCCGCCCTCGCGCGCTGCGCGGCACCCGACGCGGACCTCGTCCTGATGGTGAAGCCGCAGTTCGAGGTCGGCAAGGAGCGCCTCGGCAGCGGAGGTGTGGTGCGCAGCGCGGAGCTGCGGGCCGAGGCCGTGCGGACCGTGGCACGGCAGGCGTGGGGGCTCGGCCTCGGGGTGCGCGGCGTGACCGCCAGCCCGCTGCCCGGGCCCTCCGGGAATGTCGAGTACTTTCTGTGGCTGCGCGCCGGGGCGCCGGAACTCGACCCGGCGGACGTCGACCGTGCCGTGGCGGAGGGGCCCCGTTGAGTCAGACCCGAGCTCGTACTGTTTTTCTCCTTGCCCACACCGGCAGGCCCGCGGCCATCCGCAGTGCCGAACTCGTCGTGCAGGGGCTGCTGCGCAGCGGCCTCGGTGTGCGGGTGCTTGAGGCGGAGGCTGCGGACCTGCCGTTGCCCGACGAGGTGGAGCTGGTCAAGGAGGCGACACCCGCGTGCCTCGACGCCTGCGAACTCCTCATCGTGCTCGGCGGTGACGGGACGCTGCTGCGCGGCGCGGAGTTCGCCCGCGCCTCCGGCGTGCCGATGCTCGGCGTGAACCTCGGCCGCGTCGGCTTCCTCGCCGAGGCCGAGCGGGACGACCTGGACAAGGTCGTCGACCGCGTCGTCACCAAGGCCTACGAGGTCGAGGAGCGCATGACCGTCGACGTCGTCGTGCACAGCAACGGCGACGTCGTGCACCGGGACTGGGCGCTCAACGAAGCCGCCGTGCAGAAGATGTCGGCCGAGCGGATGCTCGAGGTCGTCCTGGAGATCGACGGCCGTCCCGTGACCGGCTTCGGCTGCGACGGCATCGTGTGCGCGACGCCGACCGGCTCGACCGCGTACGCCTTCTCGGCGGGCGGGCCCGTGGTGTGGCCGGAGGTCGAGGCGCTGCTCATGGTGCCGATCAGCGCGCACGCCCTCTTCGCCAAGCCGCTGGTGACCTCGCCGGACTCCGTCCTCGCCGTCGAGGTCCAGCCGCACACGCCGCACGGGGTGCTGTGGTGCGACGGGCGGCGGACCGTCGAGCTGCCTGCCGGGGCGCGCGTCGAGGTGCGCCGGGGCGCCGTGCCGGTGCGGCTCGCGCGGCTGCACCACGCGTCGTTCACCGACCGGCTCGTGGCCAAGTTCGCCCTGCCGGTGTCGGGGTGGCGGGGGGCGCCGCAATAGCACTTCGCTGGAGGGGGTGTGCTTGTGCCCGCGGGACGGTGGGGGCTGGGCGTGCAGTTCCCCGCGCCCCTTACGGGGCGCGTTGGACCTCGCCGGAGCCGTCCCGGGGCGGGCGGGGTCAGGTCGCGTTGACCACGGTGATGGCCCGGCGCCGCAGCACCGCCATCACCGGCAGACCGGTGGCACCGAGGGCAAGGAGCAGTGTGCCGACGGCTATGCCCGTCGGCACCGCCCAGGGCAGATACGGGACGGCCGAGCCGAAGGCGGTGCTGAGCATCGGGGCGAGGGTCGCGAGGGCGATCACACCGCCGAGCAACAGCGCCGTCCCGGCGACGACCACCGCCTCCCAGGCCGCCATCGCCCGCACCTGGCGGCGCTGGGAGCCCACGACCCGCAGCAGGGCCAGGTCGCGGCGGCGCTCGAAGGAGATCATGGCGAGGGTGTTGGCCGAGGCTATGGCGGCGAAGCCCGCGTACAACGACGTGCCCATGTAGTCCATCCAGACCTCGCCCGTGCTGCCCGCGGAGCCGGTGTGGTGCTCGGCCGTCGTATGGATCGCGATCTTCGTGAGGCCGAAGCCGACGACGAGGAGCAGCGGCACCACCGCCGCGGAGAAACGGCGCGGCTGGGAACGGACGTTGAGCATCGCCAGGCGTGCCGCGCCGCCGCCCAGACGGCCCACGGCCGCCGAGACCAGCCAGGCCGCGGGCCCGATGAGCCGCGGGCCGAGCAGCCCCGCGCCCACGCAGAACAGGATGAGGACCAGGAACGCACCCTCGCCCGCCTCGTCCGCGGGCTGCCGCGAGAGCAGCACCGACAGGACGACACCGCCCGCGACCGCGAGCACCCCGAGCGGCGCCCGCAGCAGCCCCAGCCCGCGCCGCCCGGCCGCCGCCTCGTGCAGCGCGCGTGCGGGCCGCAGCAGGGAGAAGCGCAGCGAGGACAGCACCGCGGCCAGCACCGAGGTGATCACGGCCACGCCCAGGCACACGGGCAGCGCGAGCCAGCTGAAGCGGAAGGACACCTCGGCCGGGACCAGGCCGTGCGTCACCATGCCCCGGAACCACACGCGGGCCAGCACGCCGCCGAGCATGAAGCCGACCAGGGCCGCGGGCACGGACGCGGCCAGGGACTGGACGGCCACCGCGCGGCGGACCTGGCGGGGCCTGGCGCCGATGGAGCGGACCAGGGCAAGCTCGCGGTGCTGCTGCACCACGGCCGTGCCCATGGTCGACGCGACCACGAATATCGACATGTAGATCGAGCCGATCAGAAGCACGGTCGCCGTGTCGCCCACGCCGTTCTCCGTGAGCGTCGCGCGGGCCTCGCGCGAAAGGCCGTCCGTGCTCGTCGTGCGCAGCACCATCGTCGAGGCGCTCACGACGGTCGCCGCGAACAGTGCGGCGACGGCCGTGCCGATGAAGGCCGGGCGGTGCGCGCGCAGCGCAGCCCGTGCCAGTCCTGTACTCATATCGATCATGATCCTGCGGCGGGGCGGCCGCCCACCATGAAGGCGGCCGCAGAATCCCCCTGGGGAAAACCCCACCCCGGCGGGTGACAGGTGACGTTTTCGGTGCCTTCGCCACCTGCGCGTTCACGCAAGGACGCCAGGGCACGTCGCACAGCGGACTCCTGACCTCGTAAGGTCGTGTGCGTGTTGGAGGAGATGCGGATACGGTCGCTCGGAGTCATCGACGACGCGGTGGTCGAGCTGTCGCCCGGCTTCACCGCCGTGACCGGCGAGACCGGAGCGGGCAAGACGATGGTCGTCACGAGCCTCGGCCTGCTGCTCGGCGGGCGCGCCGACCCCGCCCTGGTGCGGATCGGCGCCAAGTCGGCGGTCGTGGAGGGGCGCATCACCGTGCCCTCGGACGCCGCCGCGGCCGTGCGCGCCGAGGAGGCCGGGGCCGAACTCGACGACGGGGCGCTGCTCGTCAGCCGGACGATCTCCGCCGAGGGGCGCTCCCGCGCCCACCTCGGCGGGCGCTCGGTGCCGGTCGGCGTGCTGTCCGAGCTGGCCGACGACCTCATCGCCGTGCACGGGCAGAGCGACCAGCAGGGCCTGCTCAAGCCCGCCCGGCAGCGCGGCGCGCTCGACCGGTACGCGGGCGAGGCCGTCGCTGTGCCCCTCGACAAGTACTCCGCCGCGTACCGCAGGCTGCGAGCCGTCGCCACGGAGCTCGACGAGATCACCACGCGTGCCCGCGAGCGCGCCCAGGAAGCCGACATGCTCCGCTTCGGCCTGGAGGAGATCGCCGCCGTCGAACCCCGCGCGGGCGAGGACACCGAACTCGCCGCCGAGGCCGAGCGCCTGGGGCACGCCGAGGCGCTCGCCTCCGCCGCGACGCTCGCCCACGCCGCCCTCGCCGGGAACCCCGAGGACCCCGAGGGCGTGGACGCCACCACCCTCGTCGCGGGCGCCCATCGCGCCCTCGAAGCCGTTCGCTCCCACGACCCCGCCCTCGCCGTCCTCGCCGGGCGCATCGGCGAGATCGGCATCCTCCTGTCGGACGTCGCGGGCGAACTCGCGGGGTACGCCGACGACCTCGACGCCGATCCGCTGCGGCTCGCCGCCGTCGAGGAGCGGCGGGCCGCCCTGACGCAGCTCACCCGCAAGTACGGCGAGGACGTCGGGGCCGTGCTCGCCTGGGCCGAGGACGGGTCCGCGCGGCTCGTCGAGCTGGAGGGCGACGACGATCGGCTCGCCGGGCTCACCGCCGAACGTGATGCCCTGAGCGCCGAGCTCTCCGGGCTCGCCCGGGCCCTCACCGAGGCCCGCGTCGAGGCCGCCTCGCGGTTCGCCGCCGCCGTCACCGAGGAGCTGGCCTCGCTCGCCATGCCCCACGCGCGCGTGACCATCGACGTGCGCCAGGCCGACGATCCCGACGGGGTCGAGATCGACGGCCGTACCGTCGCCTACGGGCCCGCCGGTGTCGACGAGGTCGAGCTGCTGCTCGCCCCGCACCCCGGCGCGCCGCCCCGGCCCATCGCCAAGGGGGCCTCCGGCGGTGAGCTGTCCCGCGTCATGCTCGCCGTCGAAGTCGTCTTCGCCGGTACGGATCCCGTGCCCACCTACCTCTTCGACGAGGTCGACGCCGGGGTCGGGGGCAAGGCGGCCGTCGAGATCGGGCGGCGGTTGGCTCGGCTCGCCAAGTCCGCGCAGGTCGTTGTCGTCACCCACCTTCCGCAGGTGGCGGCGTTCGCCGATCGGCAGCTTCTGGTCGAGAAGACCAACGACGGGTCCGTCACGCGGTCCGGGGTGCAGGTCCTCGAAGGGGAGGACCGGGTGCGGGAGCTTTCCCGGATGCTGGCCGGGCAGGAGGACTCCGAGACTGCTCGGGCGCATGCGGAGGAGTTGTTGGCTGCGGCTCGGGGGGAGGGGTGAGGGTGGGGCCTCTCGGTGCGCCCCAGTCCCGCCCCTTCCCGTAACTGGGGGCTCCGCCCCCAGACCCCCGCTCCTCAAACGCCGGAGGGCTGGATTTTCCAGCCCGTCCGGCGTTCGAGGACGAGGCGCGGAGCGCCGATACGGGGTCCGGGGCGGAGCCCCGGGTTCGGGAAGGGGCGGGGTTGGGGAGCCCCCGGCAAGGCCCCCGTACCCTCACCCCATGATCACCCCCTCCCGCCGCCGCACCGCCTTCCTCCTCGCCGCCACCGCCACCCGCGGTGCCCTCACGGCACTCCGCACCCGCCCACCCGGCGGCCCCACCCGCTGGCAGCGGACGAACTTCACGGGCCGCACCGTCGAGTTGCACGCGGGCCCCGCGGCCGTCGTGGGCACCACCCTCGGCGCGGCGGCGCTCGCTCCCCGGCCACGCGCGGCAGCGGCCCTCGCCGTGCTGGCGGCGGGGGCCTGCGGGGCGTACGACGACGTGGCGGGCGCGGCGGACCCCCGGCGCGGGTTCCGTGCGCATACGGCCGCCTTGCGCGGGGGCGAAGTGACCAGCGGCGCCGTGAAGTTGTTCGGCGTCTCGGCCGCCGCGCTCGCCGCGGGCGCCCTGCTCAAGGAACGCCCCGTCGACAAGGTGCTCGCGGGCGTCGTCATCGCCGGTACCGCTCACTTCGTGAACCTCGTGGACGTACGCCCCGGCCGGGCCGCCGCCACGGTGCTCGCCCTCGGCGCGCCCGGCCTGCTGCGCCCGGGCCCGGGCGCCACGCTCGCCGCCGCGTCGATGGGCGCGGCGGCCGCCGTACTGCCCGACGACATGGCGCAGCGCACGATGATCGGCGACACGGGGGCGCACGCCCTCGGCGCGGCCCTGGGCGCGGCCATCGTCGCGGGCAACCGTCGCGCCGGTCTCGCCGTCCACGCGGCGGGACTGGTCGCCGCGGCTGTGTGCGGGGACACGGTGAGCAGGCTGGCCCGGTCCGGGTTCGCGCCGGAGGGGGAGCGGGTGCGGGCTGCTGAGTAGCAGGGAGAGGAGGGCTGGGCGGAGGGGCGGACAAAGGGCCGGGCGGAGGGGCCGGACCAGAGGCTGGGGGATGGGGCGCACGAGGGGCCTGGAGGAAGGCCCGGGCGGAGGGGTCGGATCAGAGGCCGGGCGATGGGGCGTACGTAGGGCCCGGAGGAAGGTGGCGGAGGGCCGGGTGAGAGGGCGGGAGGCAGGGCGGGCGGAAGGCCGGGCGAGGGGGCCGGACGAAGGCGGGCAGAGGGCCGGGCCGAAGGGGGCCGGGCGGAAGGTCGTGCGGAAGGCCGGACGAAGGCCCGGGCGATGGGGCGGGCGGAAGGCAGGGCGAAGGGGCTGGCCGAAGGGTGGGCGGGAGGCCTGGATGGGGGTGGGTGTCTGGGGTGTCAGGGTGGCGGTAGGTGGCCCCGGCCGCTCTGTTGTGTCCAACTTTCGCAAAGGCTTTCCGGCGCGGCCTCCGGCTTGCGAAGATGCGGGGGCCGACGGGCCGTTGGCCGGAGGGGGCGTTCGGTCGCGGACCCGGCCCTGGCCCTGGGCCTCGCGCCTGTGCTCACCCGAGTGGGTGATCCCGTGCGTGAAGTTGTCCGGCCCGACGCGGAAGGGACCTTTCAGCAGTGCCGGAACGGCCGTACGTACTGGCATTCTTGGCGCTGTGCGTGGGCGGGCCACCGACCGCCCGTACCGCCGGCGCCCACCCATCCCTCGGCGCGCCGCCCAGCCGCCGACCCGACCCAGGAGCCCCGGCCACGTGAGCCACGTGAGCACCCCCGCACCGCAAGGCCAGCCGCCGCTGCACACCGTGCAGGTCCTCGGCGGCGGCAGCGCGGGAAGCAGCGCGCACGTCAGGTCCCTGGCGACAGGGCTGGCCGCGCGCGGCGTGCGCGTCACCGTGTGCGCCCCCACCGAGGCCGACGAGGCGTACGACTTCGCGGGCACCGGCGCCCGCCACGTCCCCGTGCCGCGCCGCAGCGACCCCGCGTCCGTCGCCGCCCTGCGGACCGCCTGCGCCGACGCCGACCTCGTGCACGCGCACGGGCTGCACGCCGCGCTGCGCGCCGCCATCGCCCTCACCGGCCGCCGTATCCCGCTCGTCGTCACCTGGCACACCCGCGCCCAGGCCTCGGGCGCCCGCGCCCACGTCCTGCGGGTCCTGGAGCGGCGCGTCGCCAGGGCCGCCGCCGTGGTCCTCGGCACCTCGTCCGACCTGGTCGTCCGGGCCCGCGGCCGGGGCGCCCGCGACGCCCGCCTCGCGCCGGTCGCCCTGCCCACGCCCCGCCGCGCCGAGCGCACGGACGACGAACCCACCGGGCCCCGCCACAAGATCCGCGCCGAACTCGGCGCTGTCGACCGCCCCCTGCTCCTCGCCGTCGGCTCCCTGGAGGCCCACCGCGGCTACGACATCCTCCTCGACGCCGCCCGCGCCTGGGCCGGACTCGCCCCGCTGCCGCTGCTCGTCGTCGCGGGCGAGGGGTCCGAGCGCGCCGCCCTCCAGGACCGCATCGACGCCGAAGGCCTGCCCGCCCGGCTCGTCGGGCGCCGGGACGACGTACCGGAACTCCTCGCCGCCGCCGACCTCGTGGTGCTGCCCAGCGAGTGGGAGTCCCGTTCCCTGCTCGCCCAGGAGGCCCTGCACGCGCGCGTGCCGCTCGTCGCCACCGCCGTCGGCGGCATCCCCGAACTCGTCGGCGACGCCGCCGAACTCGTCCCGTACGGGGACGCCCGGGCCCTCTCCGACGCCGTCGTCCGCCTCCTCGCCGACGGCGCACGGCGCCAGGAGCTGAAGGACCTGGGCACCGCCCAGGCCGTCACCTGGCCCACGGAGGACGAAACGGTCACTCAAGTGCTGAGTGTCTATGACGAGTTGACTCAGCCGATCAGTTCCTATTGATCAGCCGACGAGCCCTCTCGTCGGTCAGTCGCTCGGCGGCGTCGGCGGCACGTGCCTGCGGGCCCGCAGCGCCAGGCTGAGGGCGAGTACGGTCTGCGGGTCGTCCAGGTCCGTGCCGAGGAGTTCACCGATCCGGGCCAGGCGGTTGTAGAGGGTCTGGCGGTTGAGGTGGAGCTCGCGGGCCGTCTCCGCCTTGCGGCCCGCGTGCGCCAGGTAGGTCTGGAGGGTGGGCAGCAGGGGCGGCTTGGAGCGCTGGTCGTGGTCGCGCAGGGGGCCGATCGCGCGGTCCACGAACGCGGCGAGCGCGGTGCCGTCGTGCTGGTGCAGGCGCCACAGGAGCAGGTCGATGTCCAGGCGCCGCGCGTCGTACCAGGGCCTGTCCGGCAGCCCCTGCGCCGCCGTCGCCGTCTCCGCCGCGTGCCGCAGGCCCGACGCTGCCGCCGCCCAGCCGCCCGCCACGCCGACCACCACGATCGGCGGCTGCGCCCCGGCCCGCCGCATGCCCGCCCGCTCGACCCCGGCCCGCAGCGCCGCCGAGACCCGGTCCGCGACCGTCGTGCGCTCGGGCTCCGTGCGCAGCCCGAGCAGGAGCGGAACCCTCCCTTCCACGGGGCGTACGCCGAGCAGGACCGGCACTCCCACCGACGCCAGCTCTTCCGCGACCGCGCGCGCGAGGACCGCCCAACCGCCGCCGGTCGGCAGGCCGTCGGGGATCCGCATGACCACGGGGAGCAGCGGGCTCGACCCCGGCTTGAAGCCGAGGACGCGGGCCTGGGCGGGGGCGTCCTCGGCGGTGATGCGGCCCTCGGCGAGGTCGGTGAGGAAGTCGCCGCGGCCGCGGGCCGCCAGCTCCTCCTCCTGCCTCGCCTGCATCAGGACCACCGCGAGGCTGCCCGCGGCCCGCTCGGCGGCGATCCGGTGGACGGGCAGGAGCGCGGACTCCACGGCGAGCAGGACCAGGCGGGCCCGCACCGATCCGGCGCCGGGCCCGCCGCCGGGCACGTCCACGAGGACGGCGCCCGCCGGGGGCTCGTCCCGGTCCTCCGGGCGCCCCCGCAGCCCCTCCCAGACCTGGAGCGGGTCGGCGCAGGCGCTGCCCGCCCCGGCGGCGTACAGGAGCTGGCCGTCCGCCGTCTCCAGGAACACCGGGTTGCCGCTGAACTCGGCGAGGACGGAGAGCACTTGGGGGATGCCGCCACCGGAGAGCAGCGCCCCGGTGCAGCGGCGGTGCACCTCCTCGGCGCGGCGCAGAAGTGTGTAGTGGCCGTTGACGATCTCCGTGTGCACCTCTTCGGTGACGGTCACGAAGGGCACTTCGCGGTGCAGCTGGACCAGGGGGAGACCGGCCGCGCGGGCCGTGTCGACGAGCGCGGCGGGCAGGCGGGCGAAGCGCGGGCCCAGCTCGACGACCAGGGCCGCGATGCCGCGCTCGGCGAGGTCGCGGACGAAGGCGCGCTGCTCGGCCGGGCGGGAGCCGAGGCCGAGGCCCGTGGTCAGCAGGAGTTCGCCGCCCTTGAGGAGCGAGGCGATGTTCGGCACCTCGCCCGCGTGCACCCAGCGCACCGTGCGGCCCAGCCGGTCGGCGCCCGCGACGATCTCGGGGAGACCGCCGCGCAGACCGGGGAGTTCCAGCGCCCGCTGTACGGTGATGCCGCCCTGAGCGTCCTGACTGTCCATGGGGCGGACGCTACCTGACCAGGCCCGGCGGGCCGGTCGCCGTGCGGACGGCGGGGCTCCGCACGACGGGTGGGTGTCCTGGCCGCCGGGACTTGGCGGGGCCGGCCGGCCCCGCCCTCGTACGACCCGGCGCCGCTCCGTGAGCCTCGACGCCGTCCCCATGGGCCCCCGCGCTAGCCCCCGTACGCCCCCGAAGCCGTCAGGCGCAGTGCCGTGTCGATGAGCGGCACGTGGCTGAACGCCTGGGGGAAGTTGCCGACCTGGCGCTGCAGGCGCGGGTCCCACTCCTCGGCTAGCAGGCCGAGGTCGTTGCGCAGGGCGAGCAGGCGCTCGAAGAGCTTGCGGGCCTCGTCGACGCGGCCGATCATCGCCAGGTCGTCGGCCATCCAGAACGAGCAGGCGAGGAACGCGCCCTCGTCGCCCTCCAGGCCGTCCACGCCCGCGTCGTCCCCGGAGGTCGGATAGCGCAGGATGAAGCCGTCCGGCGTGGACAGCTCGCGCTGGATGGCCTCGATCGTGCCGATGACGCGCTTGTCGTCGGGCGGCAGGAAGCCGACCTGCGGGATCAGGAGCAGCGAGGCGTCCAGCTCCTTGGAGCCGTACGACTGGGTGAAGGTGTTGCGCTCCTTGTCGTAGCCCCGCTCGCAGACGTCCCGGTGGATGTCGTCGCGCAGGTCGCGCCAGCGCTCCAGAGGGCCGTCGGCGTCGCCGGACTCGATGAGCTTGATGGTGCGGTCGACGGCGACCCAGGCCATCACCTTGGAGTGCACGAAGTGGCGGCGCGGTCCGCGCACCTCCCAGATGCCCTCGTCGGGCTGGTCCCAGTGCGTCTCCAGATAGCGGATCAGCTTGAGCTGGAGCAGGGAGGCGTAGTCGTTGCGGGCGAGGCCGGTCATGTGGGCCAGGTGCAGGGCCTCGGTGACCTCTCCGTAGACATCGAGCTGGAGTTGGTGGGCCGCGCCGTTGCCCGCGCGGACGGGCGCCGAGTTCTCGTACCCCGGAAGCCAGTCCAGCTCCGCCTCGCCCAGCTCGCGCTCGCCCGCGATGCCGTACATGATCTGCAGGTTCTCCGGGTCGCCCGCGACCGCGCGGAGCAGCCACTCGCGCCAGGCGCGGGCCTCCTCGCGATAGCCGGTGCGCAGCAGCGAGGAGAGCGTGATGGCGGCGTCGCGCAGCCACGTGAAGCGGTAGTCCCAGTTGCGGGAGCCGCCGATGTCCTCCGGAAGGGAGGTGGTGGGCGCGGCGACGATGCCGCCCGTGGGGGCGTACGTCAGGGCCTTGAGGGTGATGAGGGAGCGGACCACGGCCTCGCGGTAGGGCCCGTGGTACGTGCACTGGGCCACCCAGTCGCGCCAGAACTCCTCCGTCGCCGTGAGCGCCGCCTCCGGCTCGGGCTGGGCGGGCTGGCCCTTGTGAGAGGGCTGCCAGGAGATGGTGAAGGCGATCCGGTCGCCGGGGGCGACGGTGAAGTCCGAGTACGTCGTGAGGTCCTTGCCGAAGGTCTCGGCGGTGGTGTCGAGCCACACCGAGTCCGGCCCGGCGACGGCCACCGTGCGCCCGTCGACCTTGTGCACCCACGGCACCACGCGGCCGTAGCTGAAACGCATCCGCAGGGCGGAGCGCATCGGCACCCGGCCGCTGACGCCCTCCACGATCCGCACCAGCTGCGGGGCGTCGGAGTCGCGCGGCGGCATGAAGTCCGTGACCCGGACCGTGCCGCGCGGGGTGTCCCACTCGGACTCCAGGATCAGGGAGTCGCCGCGGTACGTACGCCGGGTCGACGGTGCGGGACTCGTGCCCGGACCGTGGGCGGGACCCAGCCGCCAGAAGCCGTGCTCCTCCGTGCCGAGCAGGCCGGCGAAGACGGCGTGGGAGTCGAAGCGGGGCAGACACAGCCAGTCGACCGTGCCGTCCCGGCAGACCAGCGCGGCGGTCTGCATGTCTCCGATCAGTGCGTAATCCTCGATGCGCCCGGCCACGTGCATCCCCATTCAAACGGCCACGTTCGCCCGCTCACGGGGCGCTCGTTCTACGGTCAAGGGTTCGCTGTAAAACGAACTGCCGGGCCCGAAGGTTTCCAGTGATGTCCAGAAGTGCCGACGGGGGATGGTTCAGCCCGTGCGCACGGCTCGGCAGCGAGTGTCCGAGCAACATACATCGACGCCCCGGATATCTGCCCGCTCGTCCCGCCAACGTGACTACGCCGAACGAGTTCCGGGTGAAAGCGGTGCCCGTCCCGTACCCGTCCGGTGTTCGAGGGGTGAAGATCATGTACGTGATGTGAAAGCGCGTGTCAAGACGTGGCCGGAAGCAGCCCCCGTCTGTCGCTGATACCCTGGTAGCCCGTGAGCCGGTGGTCCTAGAACCCCCGAACCGCAGCGACGGCACCTCCCTCCGAACAGGAGCGGACGCCGGTACGCACCTTCAGACCGCGACGCACGGGAGCCCCCCTTTGGCCATGCAGCCCACATCCACGACGACCAAGCACATCTTCGTCACCGGGGGTGTCGCCTCCTCCCTCGGCAAGGGTCTGACTGCCTCCAGCCTGGGTGCGCTCCTCAAGGCCCGGGGCCTGCGCGTCACGATGCAGAAGCTCGACCCGTACCTGAACGTCGACCCCGGCACGATGAACCCCTTCCAGCACGGCGAGGTGTTCGTCACCAACGACGGCGCCGAGACCGACCTGGACATCGGCCACTACGAGCGCTTCCTCGACGTCGACCTCGACGGCTCGGCCAACGTCACCACCGGCCAGGTCTACTCCCAGGTCATCGCCAAGGAGCGCCGCGGTGAGTACCTGGGCGACACCGTGCAGGTCATCCCGCACATCACCAACGAGATCAAGCACCGCATCCGCCGCATGGCCACCGACGACGTCGACGTCGTCATCACGGAGGTCGGCGGCACGGTCGGCGACATCGAGTCGCTGCCGTTCCTGGAGACCGTCCGCCAGGTCCGCCACGAGGTCGGCCGCGACAACGTCTTCGTCGTGCACATCTCGCTGCTGCCCTACATCGGCCCCTCCGGCGAGCTGAAGACCAAGCCGACCCAGCACTCCGTCGCCGCCCTGCGCAACATCGGTATCCAGCCGGACGCGATCGTGCTGCGCGCCGACCGCGACGTGCCGACCGCCATCAAGCGCAAGATCTCGCTGATGTGCGACGTCGACGAGGCCGCGGTCGTCGCCGCCATCGACGCCAAGTCGATCTACGACATCCCGAAGGTCCTGCACACCGAGGGCCTGGACGCCTATGTCGTCCGCAAGCTGGACCTGCCCTTCCGCGATGTGAACTGGACCCAGTGGGAGGACCTGCTCGACCGGGTCCACAACCCCGACCACGAGGTCGCCATCGCGCTGGTCGGCAAGTACATCGACCTGCCCGACGCCTACCTCTCGGTGACCGAGGCGCTGCGCGCCGGCGGCTTCGCCAACAAGGCCCGCGTCAAGATCAAGTGGGTCACGTCCGACGACTGCAAGACCCCGGCGGGCGCCGCCAAGCAGCTCGGCGACGTCGACGCGATCTGCATCCCCGGCGGCTTCGGCGACCGCGGCGTGTCCGGCAAGGTCGGCGCGATCCAGTTCGCCCGCGAGAACAAGATCCCGCTGCTCGGCCTCTGCCTCGGCCTGCAGTGCATCGTGATCGAGGCGGCCCGCAACCTCGCGGACATCCCCGACGCCAACTCCACCGAGTTCGACTCCGCCACCTCCCACCCGGTCATCTCCACCATGGCCGAGCAGCTCGACATCGTCGCGGGCGAGGGCGACATGGGCGGCACCATGCGGCTCGGCATGTACCCGGCCAAGCTCGCCGAGGGCTCCATCGTGCGCGAGGTGTACGACGGCAAGGAGTACGTCGAGGAGCGCCACCGCCACCGCTACGAGGTGAACAACGCCTACCGCGCCGACCTGGAGAAGCAGGCGGGCATCCTGTTCTCCGGCACCTCGCCCGACGGCAAGCTCGTCGAGTACGTCGAGTACCCGCGCGAGGTCCACCCCTACCTGGTCGCGACCCAGGCCCACCCGGAGCTGCGCTCGCGTCCGACCCGGCCGCACCCGCTCTTCGCGGGCCTGGTGAAGGCCGCCGTCCAGCGCCAGCAGGCCGCGGGCAAGTAGCGGCGGGATACGGTTGCCGGGGTGCGCGCCTTGCGGGCGCGGACCCCGGTTTCTGTTTTTTGTACGTGGGAGGACAGCGCGACATGACGATCAAGGACACCGCCGAGGAGTGGCAGGTCACGGCGAGCGAGACCCCGTTCGTCGGCAACAAGACCTCGGTGCGCACCGACGACGTCGTCATGCCGGACGGGACAGTGGTCCGCCGCGACTACCAGGTCCACCCCGGCTCGGTCGCCGTCCTCGCGCTCGACGAGGAGGACCGCGTCCTGGTCATCCGCCAGTACCGCCACCCGGTGCGCCACAAGCTGTGGGAGATCCCCGCGGGGCTGCTCGACGTCCCCGGCGAGAACCCGCTGCACGCCGCCCAGCGCGAGCTGTACGAAGAGGCCCACGTCAAGGCCGAGGACTGGCGCGTGCTCACCGACGTGTACACCACGCCCGGCGGCTGCGACGAGGCCGTGCGCGTGTTCCTCGCCCGTGGCCTCTCCGAGGCCGAGGGCGAGCGCTTCGAGGTCTCCGAGGAGGAGTCCGACATGGAGCTGGCGCGGGTCCCCCTCGCGGACCTGGTACGCGGCGTGCTCGCCGGCGAGCTGCACAACAACTGCCT
The DNA here is from genome assembly GCF_055594065.1 of Streptomyces sp. NPDC040610. NCBI lineage: Bacteria > Bacillati > Actinomycetota > Actinomycetes > Kitasatosporales > Streptomycetaceae > Streptomyces > Streptomyces sp. NPDC040610. The sequence continues at coordinate 26,417 of NZ_JBVIXA010000025.1, forward strand.
CGTCGTGGGCGCCCTGTCGCTCACCGCGGCGCTCCAGGGCGACGGCGTGGACTCCCTGCGCCCGGCCGACGCGCCGTGGCCCGCACGGCCGTTCGAGGCCTGAGCGGCGAACGCTCCCGGCGCCCCTCGTCCCCCGTCCGGCGGCGCGCGGTCTGACGATCTCCTGATCCGATCGGGCGACTTGTGGGCCCCGTGCGGCCCGGAACGCGGCAGGGCCTGAACTAGGCTCTGAAAGCGTCCCGACCGGAGTCCCGGCGGGTTCGTGCGCAGGCGGACGGGAGCGTTACCCGTGACGGATCAGGCGGTCGACACGGACGGTTCGGCGCGTGGCGCGCCCTCGCCCAGCGGCGCGGCGGCCCCCGCGGACGGCAGCCGATTCGTCGGCCGCCACCGGGAGTTGAAGGAACTCCGCGCCGACATCGACCGCGCCGGGCTCGACACCCTCGCCGGCCGCAAGGCGCCCCGCGCCCGCGTCCTGCTCGTCGCGGGCCGCCCCGGATCCGGCCGCACCGCCCTCGCCGAGGAACTCGCCAGGCAGCTCGCCGACGCCTACCCCGACGGGGTCCTGCGCGCCCGCCTCACCGACCCCGACGGCGCCGCCGTCCCCACCGAGCGCACCGCCCGCGAGCTGCTCGACGCGCTCGGCGCGCCCGCGCCCGCCGGGGCGGACGAGGACGACCTCGCGGGAGCCCTGCGGGACGCGCTCGACGGCCGCCGCGCCCTGCTCCTGCTCGACGACGTGACCGACGGCGAGGGCGGCGCACAGGTCGACCCGCTGCTCCCGGACACCCCCGACTGCCTGGTCCTCGCCGTGTCCGCGGGCCCGCTGACCGGCATCCCGGACGTCCGCCCCTGCACCCTGGGCGGCCTGGACACCAAGGCCGCCCTCGACCTGCTCGCCCGCAGCGCTGGATCGGTGCGCATCACCGTCGACCCGCGCTCCGCGGAGAGCCTGGTCGAGGCGTGCGGCGGGAACCCGGCCGCGCTCGTCATCGCGGGCGGCTGGCTCGCGGCCCGCCCCAAGGCCGCCGTCGCCGACCTCGCCAAGCAGGTCAGGGACTGCCCGGAGGAGGGCGCCGCGGACTCAGGTCTTGCCCGGGTCTTCCAGCACACCTATGCCGCGCTGCCCGCGCCCGCCGCCCGGATACTGCGACTGCTGAGCCTCGCCCCCGCCGGGTACGTCGACCCGCACACCGCGTCGGCGCTCGCGGGCTGTTCGGTGTCCGCGGCCTGCGCCACGCTCGACGACTTCGTCGCGCTCGGCCTGCTGCGTGCGGTGGCCTCGCCGCTGCCGCAGTACGAGGTGCCGGGGTGTCTGGTGCCGCTCCTGCGGGAGTTGACGCAGACTCAGGACCGGCCGGGGGAGGTGCAGTTGGCGCGGGCCCGGATGCTGGAGCGGACCGTGCGGCTGCTCCAGTCCTGCCGGGCGGTCACCGAGCCCGACGGCTCGGCGGCGCGCAAGAGACTCGCCGGGCTGCCCCGGGCGCTGCGCTTCCCGACCCCCCGCGCCGCCGCCGAGTGGCTGCGGATCCGGCAGCCGGCGCTGCTCGCCGCGGCCCGGCTCGCGGTCGCGGACGGCGACCTCGACACCCTCGCCCGCCGTCTGATGGCCGCCCTCGCCCGGGCCCTGGTCGCGCACCGGGGCACACGGGACGCGGCGCCCGAGCTGTACGCCGTCCACCAGCTCGTCCTCGGCGTGGCCGAGCGCCGCGACCTGCCGCGGGAGCGGGCCGCCGCGCTTTTGAACCTCGCCGACCTGGACGCGCAGACGGGGCGGACCCACGAGGCCCTGGCCCGCTATCGCGCCGCCCTCGACCACGGCCGGGCCGCCGGGGACCCGTATGCGACCGGCCGCGCGATGGAATCCGTAGGCGGTGCCTACCAGGAGCTGGGGGACTGGGCGCGGGCCGCCGACTGGTACGGCAGGGCCCTCGCCCAGCGCCTGGCCCGCGACGAGCGCGCCGACGCCGCCCGGCTGTACGGCCGCATCGCCACCACCCACACCTACGCGGGCCGCTACGGCGAGGCCCTGCGCAACTGGCGCTCGGCCGTCGCGGGCCTGCGCAAGTTCGGCGACGTCGCGGGCCGGGCGCGGGCGCTGAGCGAGATGGCGCGCGTCCAGGAGTACGCGGGGCGGCCCGAGGAGTCCCTGCGCACCTGCCAGGAAGCGGCCGAATGGGCGCGCGAGGCGGCGGACGTACGCCTCCAGGCGGCGCTGCAGGTGCGGCTCGCGGACACCCTGGAGCGCCTCGGCGATCCGACCGCCGCCGGGCTGCACCGGGCGGCCGCCGAGCGCATGCTGGGAAGTGAGTTTCCCGAGGTCGCAGGGCCTGCGCCCCAGGATCGGGAAGAACATCACAATGAAGATGGACCACCGGCCTCCGCCTACGAAATCCGTAGTGCATCCGGCCAAGATTGAAGCTTTGAAAGGCTGGACAGCGGGAAATCCTTCATTAGACTGGCTCCGCCGCGTGCTTCGTGGTGTCTTCCGATGCGCTCGTTTGCGTACCGGTATGTACTCCATTGTCCGAACCCCCCCCTCAGAGCCAAGGACCGTGATCGACGTGAAGGTCGGCATCCCCCGCGAGGTCAAGAACAACGAGTTCCGGGTGGCCATCACCCCCGCCGGCGTGCACGAGCTGGTGCGCCACGGCCACCAGGTCGTCATCGAGCGCGACGCCGGTGTCGGCTCCTCGATCACGGACGGCGAGTACGTCGCCGCCGGTGCCGAGATCCTGGAGACCGCCGACGAGGTGTGGGCCACGGCCGACCTGCTCCTGAAGGTCAAGGAGCCGATCGCCGAGGAGTACCACCGCCTCCGCAAGGACCAGACGCTCTTCACCTACCTGCACCTGGCCGCCTCCAAGGAGTGCACGGACGCCCTCCTGGAGTCCGGCACCACCGCCATCGCCTACGAGACGGTGGAGCTGCCCAGCCGCGCCCTGCCGCTGCTCGCGCCGATGTCCGAGGTCGCGGGCCGCCTGGCCCCGCAGGTCGGCGCCTACCACCTGATGCGCGCCAACGGCGGCCGCGGTGTGCTGCCCGGCGGCGTCCCGGGCGTGGCCGCGGGCAAGGCCGTCGTCATCGGCGGTGGCGTCTCCGGCTGGAACGCCGCGCAGATCGCCATCGGCATGGGCTTCCACGTGACCCTGCTCGACCGCGACATCAACAAGCTCAAGGAAGCCGACAAGGTCTTCGGCACGAAGATCCAGACCGTCGTCTCCAACTCCTTCGAGCTGGAGAAGGCCTGCCTGGAGGCCGACCTCGTCATCGGCGCCGTGCTCATCCCGGGCGCCAAGGCCCCCAAGCTCGTCACCAACGAGCTGGTGTCGCGGATGAAGCCCGGAAGTGTCCTTGTCGACATCGCGATCGACCAGGGCGGCTGCTTCGAGGACTCGCGTCCCACCACGCACGCCGAGCCGACCTTCCCGGTCCACAACTCGGTCTTCTACTGCGTCGCCAACATGCCCGGCGCGGTGCCCAACACCTCCACGTACGCCCTGACCAACGCCACGATGCCGTACATCGTCGAGCTGGCGAACCGGGGCTGGGTCGAGGCCCTGCGCCGCGACCCCGCGCTGGCCCTGGGTCTCAACACCCATGACGGCAAGGTCGTTTACAAGGAGGTCGCCGAGGCGCACGGTCTCGAGCACGTCGAGATCGAGTCGCTGCTCGGCTGACCGCCACGCCGACCACGGCTTTTCCGTCGGCTTGGGTCAACGGAAGTCGTCAATCTCACGCCCGCGGCCGGACCTTGTGAGGGGTCCGGCCGCGGGCGGTTGGGCGTACACTCGCTCAACTCGCCTTGTACGTAAACATTTGGGCGATTCGTCCACCACGCAAACGCGGCGATGCCATGCAGTGCGCCCTTGACATCGGGATGTTCCATTGCCGACACATCGGGCCGGGTCCGGCGGATTGTGTTGCTGCGGAGTGGTGACACGCCATAGAGTCGCCAACCGTCGGCATGGTGCCACGCTGACCTATCTAGAAATTTCCTGGTCACCAAGGAGGTAAGACGACTTGTGAATGAGTCGACATTTGCTCCCGGGGGTGGTCAACCAGGAATGACTGGACGAGGCCAAGGCCCCGTCGGGCTTCAGGCTGTCGGCTCCGTCGCTGTCCGCACCTTCGAAGCCCGCCAGAGTCCGCAGCCGACACAGTCAGCACCCCAGAGCATGGATGGCCATCACGTGAACGCCATGGCCGGCGACCGGAGTGGCGAGAACACCACCCCCACCTCTCTCGCCGACTACGAGGAACTGCCCCAGGGTCACTTCTACGACCCCGACGCGGAGTACGAGCCCGATCCCGAGTACGCGGCCACGCTCGCCCCGGATGCTGCCCGTCAGCGCCGCGAGCGCATCGGCCCCACGGGACGCCCGCTGCCGTACTTCCCGATCCCGGGGCCGTTGACCGACCACGGCCCCGCGAAGATCATCGCGATGTGCAACCAGAAGGGCGGCGTCGGCAAGACCACGTCGACCATCAACCTGGGCGCCGCGCTCGCGGAGTACGGGCGCCGGGTGCTGCTCGTCGACTTCGACCCGCAGGGCGCGCTCTCGGTGGGTCTCGGTGTGAACCCGATGGAGCTCGACCTCACCGTCTACAACCTGCTCATGGAGCGGGGCATGTCGGCGGACGAGGTCCTGCTGAAGACGGCGGTCCCCAACATGGACCTGCTGCCCAGCAACATCGACCTCTCCGCCGCCGAGGTGCAGTTGGTCAGCGAGGTCGCGCGCGAGTCCACGCTGCAGCGCGCGCTCAAGCCGCTGATGGCCGACTACGACTACATCGTGATCGACTGTCAGCCCTCGCTCGGTCTGCTCACCGTCAACGCGCTCACCGCCGCGCACAAGGTGATCGTGCCGCTGGAGTGCGAGTTCTTCGCGCTGCGCGGTGTCGCCCTGCTCACCGAGACCATCGAGAAGGTCCAGGAGCGGCTCAACCCCGACCTGGAGCTCGACGGCATCCTCGCGACGATGTACGACTCGCGCACGGTGCACAGCCGCGAGGTCCTCGCGCGCGTGGTCGAGGCGTTCGACGATCACGTCTACCACACGGTGATCGGGCGGACCGTGCGCTTCCCGGAGACCACGGTCGCCGGTGAGCCGATCACGACGTACGCCTCGAACTCGGTCGGCGCGGCCGCCTATCGCCAGCTCGCCAGGGAGGTGCTCGCCCGGTGTCACGCCGAGTGAGTCTGCCGGGGGCCGACGAACTGTTCCGCACGACCGGGGGGATGGCGCTGCAGGCGTCCACCCCGCGGCGCCAGGCGAATGGCGAGGCGAGGGTGCCCGCTCCTGCGGGCGAGAGCGACGAGGCGGCCGCCGAGGAGTCCCACGCCGCCCCGCAGGGGGACGAGGAGTCCTCCGAGCACGCGGAACACGCCGCCGCGGACGCGGAGTCCGGCGGCGGTTCGCGCAGCCGGTCCGCGGCCGGTACCGACGCCGAGAAGGCGTCGGGGCGGCGGGCGGCGCAGGAAGGTTCTGCCAGCCCCGCCGCCGGGGGCAAGTCCGCGAACGCGGCCGGGGGTACGTCCGCGCAGGCGCGGCGCCGGGCCCGTGCCGCCAACCGGCGGCCCAGCGGGCGTGAGCGGCACGACGAGAAGATCACCGTGTACGTCTCCGCCGAGGAGCTGATGGACCTCGAACACGCGCGGCTCGTGCTGCGCGGGGAGCACGGGCTCGCGGTGGACCGGGGGCGCATCGTGCGCGAGGCGGTGGCCGTGGTGCTCGCCGACCTCGAATCGCGGGGGGACGCGAGCATTCTCGTACGACGGCTGCGTGGGCGGTAGCGGTACCTTTCCGCGTAGTGCCCCGCCGTTGCCGCTTCCTTGGATCGTGAATGTCTGCCGACGCCGTTTCCGCCGAGTCCCGTCGTCCGAGACGGGCGCTGGGGCGGGGCGGGGCGGCCCCTTCCCCGAGCCCGCCCCTTCCCGAGACCGGCGGCGAGGCCCCGGAGCCCCCGGAGGCCCTGGGCGACGAAGAGCAGCGGCAGCGGGATCCGGAGCCTGTCGGCGAGGAGGCCGAGCCGTCGCCCGACGACGGGCGGTTCAAGGTTCGGCTCGCGAACTTCGAGGGGCCCTTCGATCTGCTGCTCCAGCTCATCTCCAGGCACAAGATGGACGTCACCGAGGTCGCGCTGTCCAAGGTGACCGATGAGTTCATGGCGCACATCCGGAGCATGGGGCCGGACTGGGATCTCGATCAGACGACCGAGTTCCTGGTGGTCGCGGCGACGCTGCTCGATCTGAAGGCGGCGCGGCTGCTGCCCGCCGCCGAGGTCGAGGACGAGGCCGACCTGGCGCTGCTCGAAGCACGGGACCTGCTGTTCGCGCGGCTGCTGCAGTACCGCGCGTACAAGAGGATCGCGGACATCTTCAGCGGGCGGCTCGACGAGGAGGCACGGCGCTATCCGCGCACCGTCGGCCTGGAGCCGCACCACGCCGAGCTGCTGCCCGAGGTCGTCATCAGCATCGGCGCCGAGGGGTTCGCCAAGCTCGCCGTGAAGGCGATGCAGCCCAAGGCGAAGCCGCAGGTGTACATCGACCACATCCACGCCCCGCTGGTGAGCGTGCGCGAGCAGGCCGCCGTGGTCGTGGCACGGCTGAAGGAGCAGGGCGAGGCCAGCTTCCGTGCCCTGATCGAGGAGCTGGGGCCCGACGACACCCTCACCGTCGTCGCCCGCTTCCTGGCGCTCCTCGAGCTGTACCGGGAGAAGGCCGTCGCCCTGGAGCAGGAGGACGCGCTCGGCGAGCTGACGGTGCGCTGGACCGGCGGGGACGGCGAGGCGGAGCCGACCGTGACCGACGAGTTCGACCGGGCCCCCGAGCCGGACGAGGAGAGGAAGCCGTGAGCGCAGTGCAGCAGGGGAGCGCAGGGCAGCAGGAGAGCCCCACAGGAGACCTGCGGGCCGCCGTCGCCGAGCTCGACCTCAAGCCCGCCCTGGAGGCCGTCCTGATGGTCGTGGACGAGCCCGCGACCGAGGAGCACCTGGCGAAGGTCCTCGAACGCCCCCGGCGGGCCGTCGCCGACGCGCTGCGGGAGCTGGCCGACGAGTACACCGTGCAGGGCCGCGGCTTCGAGCTGCGCCTGGTGGCGGGCGGCTGGCGGTTCTACACCCGGCCCGCGTACGCCCCCGCCGTCGAGGGCTTCGTCCTGGACGGGCAGCACGCCCGGCTCACCCAGGCGGCCCTGGAGACCCTCGCCGTCGTCGCCTACCGCCAGCCGGTCAGCCGGTCGCGGGTCTCGGCGGTGCGCGGAGTGAACTGCGACGGGGTCATGCGCACCCTGTTGCAGAGGGGTCTGGTGGAGGAGGCGGGCGCGGAACCCGAAACAGGTGCGATCCTGTACAGGACGACGAACTACTTCCTGGAGCGGATGGGCCTGCGCGGCCTGGACGAGCTCCCCGAGCTCGCGCCCTTCCTCCCCGAGGCGGACGCGATCGAGGCGGAGACCCAGGAGGGTGTCCCGTCGTTCGACCCGGACGCACCCGATGCGCCGGGTTACGAGGACGCAGACGACTAAGACGGACATTTGATGCGAAGCAGCAGCGGCAGGAACAGCAGCGGAAACAACGGCGGGAGCCGTGGTGGCAACAGCGGCGGCCGCGGCAACAGTGGCGGCCGCCCCAGCGGTGGCGGCCGAGGCAACAGCGGCGGCCGTCCCACGGGCGGTGGCCGCGGCAACAGCGGTGGCGGCGGCCGCGGCGACTACCGGGGTGCCGGTGGCGGTCGCGACGACCGGCAGGGCAGCGGCCGCCCCAGCAAGCCCCGCCCCGAGGAGCGGCGCTACGACGTGGGCCCCGGCGGCACCCAGGACGGCCCGAAGTCGGGTCGCGGCGCGTCGGCGCGCGGCGGCGCCAAGGGCGGCCCCAAGCGCGGCCAGGAGCAGCGCGGCGCCGGTCGCGGCCGCCCGGCCCCGGCGTACTCGCGCGAGTACGAGACCCGGGCCGAGGAGCGCAACCGCGAGCGGTACGCGGGCAAGCCCAAGGTGAGCCCGCCCAAAACCTTCCCGGGCGCCGAGCAGGAGGGCGAGCGGCTGCAGAAGATCCTCGCCCGCGCGGGCTACGGCTCGCGGCGCGCCTGCGAGGAGCTGATCGAGCAGTCCCGCGTCGAGGTCAACGGCGAGATCGTCCTGGAGCAGGGCCTCAGGGTCGACACGGACAAGGACGAGATCAAGGTCGACGGCCTGACGGTGGCCACGCAGTCGTACCAGTTCTTCGCCCTGAACAAGCCCGCAGGTGTCGTCTCCACCATGGAGGACAACGAAGGGCGCCAGTGCCTCGGCGACTACACGAACAACCGCGAGACGCGGCTGTTCCACGTGGGCCGGCTCGACACCGAGACCGAGGGCGTCATCCTGCTCACCAACCACGGCGAGCTGGCGCACCGCCTGACCCACCCGAAGTACGGCGTGAAGAAGGTCTACCTCGCGCACATCGTCGGCCCGATCCCGCGCGACCTGGGCAAGCAGCTCAAGGACGGCATCCAGCTTGAGGACGGCTACGCCCGCGCGGACCACTTCCGCGTCGTGGAGCAGACCGGCAAGAACTACCTGGTCGAGGTGACCCTCCACGAGGGCCGCAAGCACATCGTGCGCCGCATGCTGGCCGAGGCCGGGTTCCCGGTCGACAAGCTGGTGCGGGTCGCCTTCGGCCCGATCACGCTGGGCGACCAGAAGTCGGGCTGGCTGCGCCGCCTGTCCAACACCGAGGTCGGCATGCTGATGAAGGAAGTCGACCTGTAGGCCTGCCCCAGGTCTTCGTGGGTACGTCGTCGGCCGCTCGCTCCCGGATCGGGTGCGGGCGGCCGCCGTCGTTCCCGGGTGGGCGCCCGGCTGCCGTGTCCGGCCGTCTGGGATGCTGTGCGGATGATCGAAATCAGCGCGGCAGACCTGGGCTCCGTCGTCGCGGAACAGCCCGACCCGCTGGTCTTCGCCACGGTCTCGGGGGCCCATCTGTACGGGTTCCCGTCCCGGGACTCCGACGTGGACCTGCGCGGGGTCCATCTGCTGCCGGTGCGGGACCTGGTGGGGCTGCGGGAGCCGGAGGAGACGCGGTCGCGAGGGGGGTACCTCCCTGTTCGAGCGGAGCCGGGAACTCGGGGGCGGGTGCGCGACGGCGTCGAGCTGGACCTCGTCACGCACGACCTCAGGAAGTTCGTCCGGCTGCTGCTGCGGCGCAACGGCTACGTTCTCGAGCAGCTGCTCTCGCCGCTCGTGGTGCACACCGGCGCGCTGCACGAGGAGCTGGTCGCGCTCGCGCCCGGCGTGCTCACCTCGCACCACGCGCACCACTACCGGGGCTTCGCGGCCACCCAGTGGAAGCTGTTCGACCGCAGCGGCGAGCTGAAGCCGCTCCTGTACACGTTCCGGGTGCTGCTGACCGGCATCCACCTGATGCGCACCGGCGAACTCCAGGCCCATCTGCCCACGCTGCTCGACGAGGCGCACGCCCCCGCCTACCTGCCGGAGCTGATCGCGGCCAAGCGCGAGGCCGAGCACGGCGCCGCCGACGTCGACCACGCGCGCGTGGCGGCCGACGTCGAGCGCCTGCACACCGTCCTGGACGAGGCCCAGGCGGCCTCAGACCTGCCGGACGCCCCCGTCGCGTACGACGCGCTGCACGACCTCGTCGTACGGGCCCGCCTCCAGGGCCTCCAGGGCCTCCAGGGCTGAGGCCCGGCGGGCGCGGAACAGGAAGTCCTCGACGCGCCGCCGGTCCGGCTCCGGGGGCAGCGGGGTGCGGTCCGCCGCCGCGTCCGCCTCCGCCGCGAGGCGCGTCATCCACGCCTCCACCTCGGGCCAGCCGACCTCGCCGCGCTTGACGGCGAGCAGCGCGTCGCGCCGGTCGCCGACGTCGATGGTCAGCTCGCCCGTCAGGAGCAGGTCGCGGCAGCTCATCAGGAGGCGCAGCAGGTGCATGGCGTGCTTCCAGCGCGGGGCGCCGTGGGTGCGGACGTCCGCGTCGAGCTTCTTGCGCTGGCCGAGGGCGTAGCGGGCGAAGGTCTCGTGGGCCTGGCGGGACAGGAAGGCCGTGCGCAGGGCGAGGAGTTCGCGGCCGGTGTCGGTGACGTGCTCGACGAGCGGGGAGTGCAGGCACTCCAGGACGTTCGGGTTGGCGCGCAGAGCCAGCTCGCAGAAGCGTTCCAGCTCCCAGCCGAACTGCTCGTCGGCGGGGCCGTCCACGTGCGTCGGGGGCTTCTCGAAGCGCCAGAACAGCGGGGTCGGCGCGAGGAACACCCCGCGACGGTCGGTGTCGCTGTCGTCCGTGGCCAGGCCGAAGGCGCGCGAGCCCATGACGCAGGCGTAGATCGTGTGGTCGCGCACCAGGTCGTGCGGGTCGAGCGGGTCCGGGGGGAGCGGCGCCGGGTTCATGCCCGGAGGGTACGGCCTCGCTCAGGTGAGCCTGATGGAATTTCCGCTGACGTCGATGCCGCGCGGCGGCAGCGGGCGCGGCGCAGGGCCGCCCGCGACCGTCCCGTCCGCCACCCGGAACCTACTGCCGTGGCACGGGCAGTTGACCGTGCCGCCGTCGACGTCCCGGACCGTGCAGCCCGAATGCGTGCAGACCGCCGAGAAGGCCTTGAAGTCGCCCTCGGCGGGCTGGGTGACGACGACCTTCTCGTCCTTGAAGACCTTGCCGCCGCCGACCGGGATGTCCGACGTCTTCGCGAGCACCGGCCCCTTGGGCGCCTCGCCGGTCGCGTCGGACGAGCCGCCGGACCGGGACGCGGCCGGGCTGCTGGGCGGCGGCTCCGGCTCCGCGCCCTCGTCGCCGTACTTCGAGCACCCGGTGGCCGCGGCGGCGGCCAGCGCTCCCGCCGCCAGGGCCGTGCGCCGGGTGGGGCGCCCGCCGCCGCTCACGTGCTCACCCCGAACGTACGGAAGAACCACAGCGCCGACGTCAGCCACACCACCGTGAGCACCGCGAAGACGAGCCCGCCCACCACCGGGAGCAGCCAGCCGGGCAGCCGTTCCGAGCGGAGCAGGAGCATCTTGGCGCTGAACGCCCCGAAGAAGAAGCAGCCGAGGGCGGAGTGCCACAGGACGCGCGTCGTCGTTGTCTGGTACCCGAAGGCGTACAGGCAGTGCACCGCGACCGGCACCGCCACCAGGAACGCCACCCGGCCCGACCAGCGGTGCAGCCCCGCCGACCAGGACGGGCCCGGCAGCTTGCCGTACACCATCAGGGCCGACACGACCTGGAGCACCGCGAAGCCGAGGGCCGTCGTGCCGAGCCAGGACTTCACGGCGCCGGTGCTGCTGAACCCGGCCAGGTTGAAGGCGGTGCCCTCCGGGTCGTGGACCTTGCCGTACGCCCCGAGGCCCACCGCGACCACGGCGGCGACCAGGGCGGGCACCAGATAGCGGGCCGGGTGCGCGCGGGGCGGGCCGCCGGCGCCGGGCGGCACGGGGAAACCGCCCTGGGTGGGGGCGTTCGGGTCGACGCTCATGAGGGCTCCCTGGGGGACGCGGGGTCGCGTGCGGGCGGGGTCAGGGCACCACGGGGCGTGCGGTGAGGCGGCCGCCGTCGGCCAGGGCGACGGCTCCGGTGGCCGGGTCGAGCCGGGGGGCCTCGGCGGGCTCCCCGTCGCGGGTGAGGATGCCGACCTGGCTGCCGTCGGCCTGGACGATCCAGCCGCCGTCGAGCTTCTCGCCGCGCACCTCGGACGTGGCCCGGTACACCCCCGCAGGCTTGCGGGTCTTCGGGGCGGTGAACGCCCAGGTCCGCTTGCGGATGTCGACGGTGCCGCGGACCTTGTCGCCGACGATCCTGCCGTCCAGCTTCGCGCCGTGCTTGCCGGTCAGACGCATCGACCCGTCGTCCTCGACATCGCCCTTGAGCCAGGACTCGGTGGTGCGGCCGTCGCAGAAGTACGCGACCGCCTCGCCGTCACGGAGCGTGATGGCGATCGAGGCCGAGTCGTCGTCGGTGCGGCCCGCGTACCGGGCGTCGGCCGGGGGCTTCTCGGTGGGCTTGGGCGAGGGCGTGCGGCTGGGGTTCGGGCGGTCGCCCGGGGCGCTCGTGGTGGGTGACGCGGCCGGTTCGACCGTGTCGGACGAGGAGTCCGAGTACGACGAACTGCCCGTCCCCGACGTCGCGTTGACCGACAGCATGAACAGGGCCAGCACCAGCCCCGCGAGCAGCGTGAACAAGGGTCCTGAGCGCTTCATACGTGCCCCCCGAGGCGCGTGGCCTGACCCTCCATGCAAGCCGACCCGCACCCCGGCGTCCAGAGGCGCACGGAGGCTGTGCGCCCGTGGTGCGGGTGGGGCGCGCGCCGGTTGCGCCAAGTGGCGGGGGGCGTCGCCGCGGGTGACATTGGCAAGGTCCGGGGCCCCTGCCCGCGCGGGCGGGGCCCGGCCACGAACCGAAAGGCAGTACGACCATGGCGGGTAACGATCTGGGCGGTCTTCTCGGCGGTCTTCTCGGCGGCGGCCGACAGGGCGGGGCCGCGTCCGGAGGCGGCGCCAACATCCTCGGCGCGCTGCTCGGCGCGTTGATGAGCAAGGGCGGCGGCAACAACCCGCTGGGCGGACTCCTGGACGGGCTGACCAAGGCCGGGTTCGCCGACCAGGCCCAGTCGTGGGTGGGCCCCGGCGAGAACCAGCCGGTGAACGGCGAGCAGGTGCGGCAGGCGGTGCCCGACGACACGCTCCGGCAGGTCGCCGAGCAGGCGGGCGTCTCGCCCGAGCAGGCCGCGGACGAGATCGCCCAGGCGCTGCCGGGGGCCGTCGACCAGCTCACCCCGGACGGCCAGGTGCCGTCCGGGTCCCTGGAGGACATCATCCGCCAGCAGCAGCTCTGACGCGGACGCGAGGTGCGCGGCGGCCGTCTCGGCAGACGGGCGCCGTGCACGCGTGTCCGGGGGCCTGACTACCCTTGCCGTACAGAAAGAACAGCGCACGCGAGCGAGGAGCAGCACGGTGGCGGTACGAGCGGTGCGGGGCGCCGTCCAACTGGAGCGGGACGCGGCCGACCACATGAGTGAGCAGGTCGGCGCGCTGCTCACCGCCGTCCTTGAGCGGAACGGACTGACCGCCGCCGACCTGATCTCCATCTGGTTCACGGCGACCCCCGACCTGCACAGCGCCTTCCCGGCCGCCGTGGCCCGCGAGCTCGGCCTCGCCGACGTGCCGCTGATCTGCGCCCAGGAACTCGACATCGACGGGGCCATGCCGCGCGTCGTGCGGATCCTCGCCCACGTCGAGTCCGACCGGCCGAGGTCCGGGATCGCACACGTCTACCTCGGCGCGGCCGCCGCACTCCGCAAGGACATCGCCCAGTGAGAAGCGCCCTCGTCATCGGCACCGGCCTCATCGGCACCTCCGCCGCCCAGGCCCTGGCCCGCCGCGGCGTCACCGTCCACCTCGCCGACCACGACCCGGAGCAGGCACGCACCGCGGCCGCGCTCGGGGCGGGCACCAGCGAGCCCCCGGCCGGACCCGTCGACCTGTGCGTGGTCGCCGTGCCGCCCGCGCACGTCGCCGCCACCCTCGCCGAGGAGATGCGGCGCGGATCGGCGCGCGGCTACCTCGACGTGGCCAGCGTCAAGGGCGGGCCGCGCCGGGAGCTGGAGTCCCTCGGCCTGGACCTCACGCCGTACATCGGTACGCATCCGATGTCGGGGCGGGAGCGCAGCGGGCCCCTCGCGGCCACCGCCGACCTCTTCGAGGGGCGGCCGTGGGTCCTCACGCCGACGCGGGACACCGACACCGAGGTCCTGAACCTGGCCCTGGAGCTGGTCGCGCTGTGCCGGGCCGTGCCCGTCGTCATGGACGCCGACGCCCACGACCGGGCGGTCGCGCTCGTCTCGCACATGCCGCACCTCGTCGCCAGCATGGTCGCCGCCCGCCTGGAGAACGCGGAGGAGGCGGCGGTACGCCTCTGCGGCCAGGGCATCCGCGACGTCACCCGCATCGCGGCGTCCGACCCGCGGATGTGGATCGACATCCTGTCCGCGAACCCCGGCCCGGTGGCCGACCTGCTCGCGGAGGTCGCCTCCGACCTCGACGAGGCCGTGACCGCGCTGCGCGGCCTGCAGTCCGCCGACGAGTCCAAGCGGCAGGACGGCGTCACCGGCGTCGAGGGCGTGCTGCGGCGCGGCAACGCGGGCCAGGCCCGCGTCCCCGGCAAGCACGGCTCCGCACCCGCCGTGTACGAGATCGTGGCCGTCCTCATCGACGACCAGCCCGGCCAGCTCGCCCGGATCTTCGCCGACGCGGAGCGGGCCGGCGTCAACGTCGAGGACGTCCGCATCGAGCACGCCACCGGCCAGCAGGCGGGCCTCGTCCAGCTCATGGTCGAGCCGCAGGCGGCACCGGGGCTCGCGGCGGGGCTGCGGGAGCGCGGCTGGTCGCTGCGGCAGTGAGGGGCGCGGGGGGCTCACGGCCCGGGGGCGGGGCAGGCCGGGGGCGCCGCCCGGAGCCTCCGGGCGGGCCTCGGCCCGGGACCGGGAAGGGCCCCACTCAGGAGCCAGTAACCTTGTGCGGGGCGCCGAGCAGGCGGCCCACCCCGTCCCCCGCACCGAGAAAGGTGTCCGCTCCCCGTGGAATCCGTGGAAAAGACCGCCGCCGCAGGCCCGGCCCCCGTGATCGTCGCCATCGACGGGCCCTCCGGCACGGGGAAGTCCAGCACGTCCAAGGCCGTCGCGGCCCAGCTCGGCCTGAGCTACCTGGACACCGGCGCCCAGTACCGGGCGATCACGTGGTGGATGGTGGCCAACGGCATCGACCTCACGGACCCGTCCGCCATCGCCGCCGCGGCCGGCAAGGCGGAGATCGTCTCGGGCACCGACCCGTCCGCCCCGACCATCACCGTCGACGGCACGGACGTCGCGGGCCCGATCCGCACCCCCGAGGTCACCTCCAAGGTGAGCGCGGTCAGCGCCGTCCCCGAGGTGCGCACCCGGATCACCGAGCTGCAGCGCTCGATCGCCGCCGCGGCCGAGCTCGGCATCGTCGTCGAGGGCCGGGACATCGGCACCACGGTGCTGCCCGACGCCGACCTCAAGATCTTCCTGACGGCGTCCCCGGAGGCCCGCGCCGCCCGCCGCTCCGGCGAGCTGAAGGGCGCCGACGTCGCCACCACCCGCGAGGCCCTCATCAAGCGGGACGCCGCCGACTCCAGCCGCAAGACCTCGCCCCTCGCCAAGGCGGACGACGCCGTCGAGGTGGACACCACCGAGCTCACGCTGCAGCAGGTCATCGAGTGCGTCGTCACGCTCGTCGAGGAGAAGCGGGCCGGGAAGTGAGTCCGGTTCCATCGACGCGCGGTGCGTCCGCCCCGCGCGTCGCCCCCTCCGAGCGCGGCGCCGACGTCGGCCGCCGCATCGGCGTGGGCCTCATGTACGGCCTGTGGAAGCCCCGCGTCCTGGGCGCCTGGCGGGTCCCCGCGACCGGCCCGGTGATCCTCGCCGTGAACCACTCGCACAACGTCGACGGCCCCATGGTCATGGGCGTGGCGCCCCGGCCGACGCACTTCCTGATCAAGAAGGAAGCGTTCGTCGGGCCGCTCGGCCCGTTCCTGCGGGGCATCGGCCAGCTCCAGGTCGACCGGACCACGGCCGACCGCACGGCCATCACGGACGCGCTGGCCGTCCTGGACCAGGGCGGGGTCCTCGGGATCTTCCCCGAGGGCACCCGGGGCGACGGCGACTTCGCCTCGCTGCGGGCGGGCCTCGCGTACTTCGCGGTGCGCTCCGGGGCGCCGATCGTGCCCGTGGCCGTCCTCGGCAGCACGGAGCGGCGCGGCCGCCTCATAAAGCAGCTGCCACCGCTGCGCAGCCGCGTCGACGTCGTCTTCGGCGACCCGTTCGACGCGGGCGACGGCAGCGGGCGGCGTACGCGCAAGGCGCTCGACGAGGCCACCGTGCGCATCCAGGGGCAGCTCACCGCCCACCTGGAGAACGCCAGGCGCCTCACCGGGCGCTGAGTAAGACTTTCAGTAGTGGACCGCCGCGCGGCGGCCACCGATCACCACGATGAACGACGAGGTACGGACTTCATGAACGACCAGATCCAGCCCGAGGGCGAGGGCTCGGCCCAGCACGCCGAGCACGACCACGGTGCGCTTGGCGACGCCGAGTATGCAGCGTTCATGGAGCTCGCCGCCGAAGAGGGCTTCGACATCGAGGACGTCGAGGGCGCCATCGAGGCGGCCGGGCACGGCCCGCTGCCGGTGCTCGCCGTCGTCGGCCGCCCCAATGTCGGCAAGTCGACGCTCGTGAACCGCATCATCGGCCGCCGCGAGGCCGTCGTCGAGGACAAGCCGGGCGTCACCCGCGACCGCGTCACCTATGAGGCCGAGTGGGCGGGCCGCCGCTTCAAGGTCGTCGACACCGGCGGCTGGGAGCAGGACGTCCTCGGCATCGACGCGTCCGTGGCCGCCCAGGCGGAGTACGCGATCGAGGCGGCCGACGCCGTCGTCTTCGTCGTGGACGCCACCGTCGGCGCGACGGACACCGACGAGGCCGTCGTGCGCCTCCTGCGCAAGGCGGGCAAGCCCGTCGTGCTGTGCGCCAACAAGGTCGACGGCCCCTCCGCCGAGGCGGACGCGGCGATGCTGTGGTCGCTCGGCCTCGGCGAGCCGCACCCGGTCTCCGCGCTGCACGGCCGCGGCACCGGCGACATGCTGGACGCCGTCCTGGAGGCGCTGCCGGAGGCGCCCGAGCAGAGCTTCGGCACGGCCATCGGCGGCCCGCGCCGCATCGCGCTCATCGGCCGCCCGAACGTCGGCAAGTCCTCGCTCCTGAACAAGGTCGCGAACGAGGAGCGCGTCGTTGTCAACGAACTGGCGGGCACCACCCGCGACCCGGTCGACGAGCTCATCGAACTCGGCGGCGTCACCTGGAAGTTCGTCGACACCGCCGGTATCCGCAAGCGCGTGCACCTGCAGCAGGGCGCCGACTACTACGCCTCGCTGCGCACCGCCGCCGCCGTCGAGAAGGCCGAGGTCGCCGTCATCCTGATCGACGCCAGCGAGTCGATCAGTGTGCAGGACCAGCGCATCGTCACCATGGCCGTGGAGGCGGGCCGCGCCGTCGTCCTCGCGTACAACAAGTGGGACACCCTCGACGAGGAGCGCCGCTACTACCTGGAGCGGGAGATCGAGACGGAGCTCGCGCAGGTCGCCTGGGCGCCGCGGGTGAACGTCTCGGCGCGCACGGGCCGGCACATGGAGAAGCTGGTCCCGGCGATCGAGACGGCCCTGGACGGCTGGGAGACGCGCGTGCCGACGGGGCGTCTGAACGCCTTCCTCGGCGAGCTGATCGCCGCCCACCCGCACCCGGTCCGCGGCGGCAAGCAGCCCCGCATCCTGTTCGGCACCCAGGCGGGCACGAAGCCGCCGCGGTTCGTGCTCTTCGCCTCGGGCTTCATCGAGCACGGCTACCGCCGCTTCGTGGAGCGCAGGCTCCGTGAGGAGTTCGGCTTCGAGGGCACCCCGATCCACATCTCGGTGCGGGTGCGCGAGAAGCGCGGCCAGAAGACCCAGAAGAAGAAGTAACGGCGGTACGAGGCAGGGGGCGTGCCCGCCCCCGAGCGCGCGCACGCGACGATGCCCGGCCTTCCACGGGGAAGGCCGGGCATCGGCTTGTGGGGGCGGGGCCCGCGGCGCCCGGCGTCAGCGCTCGCGGCGCGGGCCCGGCGGGAGCGCCGCCGGGAAGAGCTGGCCGTAGCCGGTGTGGTCGGCCTGGCTCGGCTGGCCGTAGCGGGCGACGTGGAAGGGGCTGTGCCGGGGGTCGTGCCGGGGGTCGTAGCGCGGGTCGTGCCGGACCGGGTGGCGCGGTTCGTACCGGGCGTCGTGCTGACCGGCGCCGTGCTGGCTGCCGTAGGGCGCGGTGCCGAACGCGTTGAACCTGAGTTCCTCCTCGCCGATCCGGTCGCCGGGCAGGGCGCGGAACGCCCTCATGTACTCCGAGTACAGCGCGTCGTAGATCGGCGTGGCCGAGTGGGCGCCCGAGACGTCCTGCGCCGTGCGCATGGACGGGATGGGGCTCTGGTACGGCCGGTGGGGTGAGGGATCGTATGCGTGCACGTCTGGGCCAACGACCCCGGGGCCGGACGGATGCGGGGAAAAGCACCGCATTCGCCTGGTAGGCGGCAGTGGCCGCCCGGGTGGGGGGGGGGGGGGGGGGGGGGGGGGAGGGGGGGGAGGGGAGGGGGGGGGGGGGGGGGGGGGAGGGAGGGAGGGGAGGGAAGGGCTACAAGGGCGACAACACCTTCTTGCACGGCTACACCTTCGGCGGCCACACGGTCTCCGCCGCTGTCGGC
>NZ_JBVIXA010000026.1:0-27370 GCF_055594065.1 Streptomyces sp. NPDC040610
AAGCAGCGAGCCGGGTCGCTGCGCGCCCCGGCCGCTCCCGCTCCGCGTGAGCGGAGCGGCTCGCTCCGCGAACCGCCAGGCGGCACGCGCTGCGCGCGCACCACCAACCGCAGGGAATCCGGCCCGCGCTGCGGACCGGGGCTGGCCTCCGGCCGACCCGTGGCCTCCGCTGCGCTCCAGCCACACAAAAACGCACCGACAGCCAGAGGTGCGTGCTCCGCGCGGTACACACCTGGGGGCTTGAGGACCAAGCAGCGGTGGGAGGGGGCAGACAGGTCTGTCGAGCGGGTGACGGGTCGAATGGAGGTCGGAGCGGGCGAGGGTGGGGTATCGGATGCATGCTTCAAAGATGAGCGCTAGATTAGGACTGGAATTATACTGCACCACCCCCTGAGCACGTAAAAGACATTTATAGAACGTTTTGGAGATACGGTAGGTAATCGACGCTAGAAAGACGCATAGTTAGCGAATGGAAGCTCTTCAATAACGCTTTGAAAGTGGTAGGAGAATGGGACGACTTGCAGGTGCTTGGAGGACGAGCAAGCAAGTACCACTGTGAATGTGTCCACCAGGCGCAGCACTGGTGATGGGGGCCTTCGCGGGTGGGTCGGAGTTGGAGCAGGGCGTCGGTTGACGGGCTGGCTCTCGTGGGCCCCTGAGTCTTGCGGGTGGACGGTCGGCCGTCGGTAGCTGGGCCAGTGCATTTGTGGGTGAACGTTGCACGATTCGAGGACACGGTGACTGCGGAGCGGTCGCGTGGACCTCAGCCACCCTAATACTTACAAATGCCAAGAACCTGCAGGTCAGGGGCATGTGCTTCTGACGATGTGTCCCCTCAGTCGGTACACATCCTCGCCGCTATGTACCGACTGAAGGGACACATCGAGGGTCAAATGTCAGCTAGGCCGACATTTTCAGCCCCAAAACGTCAGCGAGACCGACACTCTCCAGCCGTTCCGTTGGGCACTCCGTCGGAGTGCCCAGGGAAGGAGATCTGTCCCCCCTGGGGGGACACAACACGCCGGAACGTCAGCCACACCGACATATATGTCGGTGTGGCTGACATACTTCTGCCGTCCAAGATCAGCGAAGTGGAGAGCAGCCTCGTGACACCCGAGCCACAGCGCGGCCGTCCCGCACCGAAGCGCGCGCCGCGCCGGCCGCCGGAGCTGCCCCTTGATGATGAGATCCAGGCGTGGTCCAAGTCGGTGCAGCCGGTTGAGGATCTCGACTCGGTCGCTCGCCGCTACCCCCGCCGGAAGCTCTCGCTCAGCAGCGAGCGCAAGCCGATGGAGTTCTATGACACCCCGGAGCGTCCCAAGGCGTTCTCCATGGACTCGTTGGAGTTCTTCTTCCTGATTGCGCAGTACTTCCGCGAGGCCCTGCCGCTGAGACTGATCCTGCTGATGATCGCTTGCCAGAAGGCTGGCGGGCGGATTCGGCTGACGCAGGAGGAGATGGCGACGGTCCTGGACGTGCATCGCGGGAAGATCAACGAGGCACTGCAGGAGATCATGAGTCATGGCATCGTCTTCAAGGTGCGCCGCGGTCTCTACCAGTTCAACCCGCCCTACTCGTATCGTGTAGCCGAGTTCATCCCGGGAACGGAGCTGGTCGAAGCCGAGTATGTGCAGGTCGACCAGGACAAGACGATCGCGAAGATCCGTAAGGATGAAAGCCTGCCGGATCTGGTGCGGTTCCCGTCGCTGGAGCACATGCGCGAGGCGATCGAGGAACTGCGGAAGAAGCGGGCCGAAGAACGCGCTGCACGCCGATTGGCCCGGGCACAGCGCCAGGAGGAGGGATCAGCCCAGTGAGTACCTTGAAGTGGTCGGCGACCAACGCCGACAGCCTTCTCGCCGACCTGGACCTGCCGCCCGCCGCCTACCGGGCGCTGCTCAAGCTCCGGGCTCGTAGCGAGGCCGGCGGCCGCATCGCGATGGACCAGGCCACCCTTGGTGGACTTCTCGGGCTCAGCCGCCCCAGTGTGAACGCCGCGCTGCGGGAACTGGAGCTGGCCAAGCTCGTCAAGAAGGTCCGCAACGGCGTCTATCAGATCAACCCGATGCTCGCCGGCTACGACTCCCCCGAGGACGCCTTGGACGCCGTCAAGGCGATGCCCAAGGCGGACCGGCTGGACAGCAAGACCTATGTGGCGGACTACCACAGGGCCGTCGCCGCCTACCAGGATCAGCTTGCCGAGCAGCGCAAGAAGCGGGCCGCCCTGGCCGCCGCGAAGAAGGCGGCCGCGGGCAGGCGCCGCGGCTCACTGCACGCCGTCGGCTGATCCGGCGGTCGGCCTCGTACGGACATCGGCGCTGCGTCTTCGGGTGCAGCGCCGATCGCGTGCTTGGTTATCGGACGGCACCGAGGGTTTCAGTGCGGCGGCCGCGAGGTGCGCTGGGCAACCGCTGGCCGCCGGTCACTCGTCCTTCGGGTATGACCCCGCCGAACCCCGAACCGTCCCTGGCTCCACCCAGTTGGCCGCACTGTGGCCAGGACCCCGTTCCAGAGGACCCGTTCGGCTGCCGCGGCATCCACGTATCCGGCCACACGGCATGTCTTGCACACCTGGCCGACGCCGACCGCGATGCCTACCTGGCCGGGTTGGCCCCCGGTACTGACATCGACCACCGCGGCACCTCCTTCACCGAACCCCTTCTCGATACCCTCCTCGCCGCCCTCCGCAACCCCGCCACCGGGCACCCCCGTATCGGCGTCGCCCGGTTCGATTCGGCGACCTTCGAGGGCGTCGCCCGTTTCGGGTCGGCGACCTTCGAGGGCTACGTCCGGTTCGATTCGGCGACCTTCGAGAGCGGCGCCCGGTTCGATTCGGCCACCTTCGAGAGCCTTGCCGGGTTCTTTTCGGCGACCTTGAGGGGCAACGCCTGGTTCGCATCGGCGACCTTCGCGGCCTACGCTAGTTTCGATTTGGCGACCTTCGAGGGCGACACCTGGTTCGAGTCGGCGACCTTCAAGGGCGAAGCCAGGTTCGCCAGGGCGACCTTTAAGGGCGAAGCCAATTTCGAAAGGGCGACCGTTGAGGGCGACGTCTGGTTCGCAGCGGCGACCTTCGAAAGGGCGTCATCTCTCCGGCTGTTGGTGTGCGCGAAGCGGGTGAGGCTGTCTTTCGCGACGTTCGGCGGCCCGGTGGCTCTCTCATTCGCCGCATCCCACGTGGAGTGTCGGCGGACCCGCTGGTCGTCAACCGCCGTGATGCGTTTGCGCTACGCCACGGTGGACTTCGCCCACGCCGTCTTCGAATACCCCCTCACGATCGCCGCGGAGCAGGAACCCTTCGTGCTTGCAGACGGCCAACCGCTGGCGGAAGCACCACTCGCCAGCATGTCCGACGCCGCGGTGCGGATGGCCTCGCTGCGCGGGGTGGACGCGGCCCACCTGGTCCTCGCCGACGTCGACCTCTCAAGTTGCCTGCTCACCGGGACCGTGCACCTGGACCAGATACACCTGGAGGGCACCTGCTCCTTCGCCACGCCCCCGCCCGGCACACACTGGCGGAACGGGCGCCCGGTGCGATTCACCCGGCGCCGCACGCTTGCCGAAGAGCACCACTGGCGCGCTCGGCAGCCGACAGAGGCCCCAGGCTGGACCGCGGCGATACCCAACGTCGGGCATACGGGTCCGGAGCAGCTGGCGCCGGTGTACCGGGCACTGCGCAAGGCGTTCGAAGACAGCAAGTACGAGCCGGGCGCGGCGGATTTCTACTACGGCGAGATGGAGATGCGCCGCCACGACCGTACCCAGACCACGCGTGCTGAGCGCGGCCTGCTGCACGGCTACTGGGTGCTGTCCGGCTACGGCCTGCGCGCCTCCCGGGCGCTGGGCTGGCTCGCTGCCGCCATGCTCGTCACCATCGTGCTGCTGATGGCCTTCGGACTCCCCCAGGACACCCCGACTCAGGAACTGACCGGCACCGTGCCGCCCGGCGGCGGGAGAGTGGCCTTCGAGATCGGCAAGGACGATCCGCACAACCCCACCACGAACCGGTTCACTGGCGAGCGCTTCGAGAAAGCCCTGAACGTGACGCTCAACTCGGTGGTGTTCCGCTCCTCCGGCCAGGACCTGACCACCGCCGGGACCTACATCGAGATGGCCTCCCGCCTGGCCGAGCCCGTCCTTCTCGGCCTGGCGGTCCTCGCCGTCCGCAACCGCGTCAAACGCTGAACGCAGCCAGCCCCACGACAGCGGACACGAGACCAGGGACATCGGGCACGGAAGACTTCAGCGTGCAGGTCGGAGCCCCACCCACTGAAATCTTCCGTGCGGTCCGACATTGGTGTCGACGCCGGCACAGGGCCGAACAGCCCGTTACTCGCCTCGTTCGGCCTGCTGGAGGCGCGGGCGCCGTTTTCGTCGGCGGGCAACGAGTGCCGGATCCGGACACACGGTTCCCGAGAGCGGGAAATGTGCAGGTCAGGCGTGGGCGAAAAGAATCATCGGCGGCTCTCTTCTCTGTATGTATGAAGTCTCATACAGTGCATGTATTGAAAGTCATACACCTACGGGAGGGCCCGTCGTGCTAGCCACCCTCGTCACCGCCGCCCTCGTCACCGCCGCCCTCGCCATCGTCGGCACGCTGCTCGGCTCGATCGTCAGCGGCCGCTTCCAGGAGCGCGCCGCGGAGCGATCCGTCCGCGTGAGCCACGGCGAGGCGATCCGTCGGGACCGTCTGGAGGCCGTCACCGCCCTCGCTTGCGCCGCCAGCGACCACCGCCGGGCGATCTGGATGCGCGGCGACGCCGTGCTCAAGCAGGTCGGCTCCGAGCGAATCGAGGCCTTGCGCGGTGAGAGCCACATGACCCGGTCCGCCATCACCCGCCCACTGATCGCCCTGCGCGTCCTCGTCGAGGACCAGGTGGTGCGCGCTGCCGCCGACCACATGATCACGCTGACCTACGCGATGCGGGACGCGTACGGCACCACCGAGGAACTGAGCGCCGCCCGCGAGGCCGCGAAGGTGGCCCACGACCAGTTCGTCAACGTCGCCGCCGGCTACCTCGCCCGTACCGCCTGAGACCCAGCCAGTCGAGAGGAGCGCCCGTCATGAGGACATCATGGACGAGACCGAGGACTTGTACGACTTCGACGCCCGCCTGGACGCCGACAACCTCTCCGGCGCGGCCTCCGAGGTCCGCAACCTCTTCCGCCCCAGATCGACGCCCTGGGCCTGGGCGCGGGCTGCGGGCAGCTGCACACCCCCGGCGGCACCATCCGCAACCGGCCCGGCCAGGGCTGGACCGTCGCCGGCCGCTGAGCGATCCACCCGAGGAAGGAGACCGCGGTGAGCACCGAATCCGCGCACCCCGACGACCACCAGGAGCAGCTCCTGGTCCCGCTCACCGCCGAGGACGTCGCCGTGCTCGGCAGCGACGGCGAGCAGCTGGCCGCGCTGCTCGCTACCGCGCTGCACGGGCTGGCGCTGCTGCGCACGGGCCGCGCGAGCGCCGCCGAGCTCGCGGCCGCCGTCGAGGGCATCACCGGGCTGCTGGAGCGGCTGGAGGCCGTGCGGGACGCCTCCCTGCGCCAGCCCGCCGCCAAGGGCGTCTCACACGCCGACCTGGCGAAGGCGATGCACCTGGAGAGCCGCGCGACCGCGCAGTCCCGTCGGCGCACGCTGCTGAACAAGCCGGTGGGCGACCTGGAGCGGTGGGCCACCGGCGCCGCCGACTGATCGGATGCAGCGGCCCGCGCAGCAGCAGCCGTGTGGCGCCTGGGCTTGGTCTTCGAATGTCATCGCTCTCCGGCAGTCCGAAACCACCGGCAGCAGCAATCCGTGCAGCAGACACAGCAGCGCCCCGGACCCGACCGGGGCCGGGGCGCTGCTGTGAGATCAGGCTTCGACGTACGCCACGATCGTGATGGCTCTCAGGGCGGTGACGTAGTAGATCACGCGGACTCCGTCGACCTCGTCGACGTAGTCGCGCAGCAGGGTGCTGGGCACCTCGGTGCCGAGCTCCGGGTTGACGCTGATGGCGACGATCGCCCGGTCCAGGCGGTGCGTCTCGGACGCGGTGAGCTTGGCGAGCTGGGTGAGCGCGGGCTCCACCATGATGACGCGCGAGCGGCGCGCGCCGTGCTCAGGCGACACGAGACCGCTCGTCCGCGAGGCGGGCAAGGTGGGCGTCCCGGGCGGTCTCCCATGGCACGCCGGACTCGGGCGAGGGGTAGCCATTGGCGGCGATGTCCTCCAGGACCGAGGCGAGGGTGTCCGTCTTGGCGCGCTCCGCGGCCGCGTACGCGCGGGCCGATGCGGCGGCGTGCTCATCGAGGGGCTGACGGTCGGGCACGCGGGCCGGCTGCTCGCTCATCCGGGGGCTCCTGGCTGTCATCTGGCGTGTGTCACCACGGTATCGCCGGGGCGCGGCACCGGTCCCCAGTACGGGCGAAACCCGCCCCGATGACACATGGGACCCCGGGTTCGTACGGCGCAGCCGGGGTCCCGTCGACATGGGTCAGGACAAGAGCGTGCCGGACCACCAGCCGATCATGTAACTATGGTCCGGCTGGTCAGCGGGAGCGTGACGATTACGTTCGGTCAACCGCCTGCGGGGCCTTCGGCTTGGTGGGACGCCCTCCGTTGGGGAAGCCGGCCTGCTGCTCCCACGCCTGCACCCAGGTGGTGAGCTCGTCCTCGGTGTACTTCGCGGTCCCATCCTCCGACACCCCTTCGGGGGTCGGGATGCCGCGCTCACGCGAGCGCTTGAGGTAGGTGCGGACCGTGGCTGGCTTCCATCGCAGGATGCCTTCCTCGAACGCCTCAGCCAGCGAGTACCTGCGAGGGCTGTGGAAGAACTGCTCCAGGACGTTGGCCGGAAGGGGCTCGGTGGTCTGCTGGGGTAGGAGGGCCGGGTGCAGTGGTGGGACGACGGGGCCTTGGCCGCACACGTGCGGGCGGTCCTGGGCGAGCGTCGGCTCCAGCGCCGCCAGGACCTTGGCGAGCGCCGTGCTCGGGGCGCCGGCGTCGATGGCCTGCGCGGCCAGCTCGCTCACGCGCGCCCCGGCGTTACGCAGAGCCGCCACCTTGGAGTTGCGCACCCGTACCGCGTCAGCGAGGTCCTTCAGCAGCTGTGTCCATTCCACACCCGCACAACGGCGCCCACCCGTGCGAGGTGACGCTCGGTAAACGGTCCCTGGTGCCGGGCGGTCAGGTTACGGGGCTACAGGACGTCTCCCAGGAACGCGTCTACCTGGGAACTCGATGATCGTCTCTAACCGGGTGCCGCACCAGGTCGACTCCACCTACCCATATCGCGATCACCGCGTCCGCGCCGCCGGTCACAACGCGGCTCCCGGACGCGGGCCGGCTTCGGCCCCGTGGGCGCGGGCGAGCAGCCCGTTGACGGCGAGCGCGGCCGCCGGGTCGACGTCGGGCAGCCGGTCGAGGGTGGCTCGCTCGTCCTCGCTGAGGGAGTCCAGCAGGCCGGTCCGGGCCAGGGTGGGCAGCAGGGCGTGCCGTACGACGTCGGGAGCAAGGGCGGCGCGGCGGGCGGCTTCGGCTTCCTCCTGACGGCGTTGCTCCTCCTCCAGTTGCCGGGCGCGTTCGCGTTCGGCGTCGGCGGCGAGCTCGTCCTGGACGGCGGCGTCGGAGTCCGGGGCGTACGTCCCGCCGGTGGTGGCGAGCAGCTGCGTGATGCGCTCCCACTCGCCGACTTCAGCGGGACCGCGTTCGTCGTCGGCCAAGTCCTCGCGGTCGTGGTCCATGTGCTGCTCCAGCCGGGCTTCCTCGAGTGCCGCCGCGGCCTCGGTGGCACTCGTCCCGGCGGCGCGGCGGCGCACCGCGCGGCGGCCGACCTTCGCCTGGTCGACCGGCCAGTAGGGCGCGGCGGCGCCGAGCGCCGGGTCGGCGGCGGGATCGGGGAACAGGGGTGCTCACGGAGCCTCCCAATCGTCGCGGAAAAAGGTGACGGAATACCCGATCGCTGGGCACATGCACGGTAGTCGTAGGCATGGTTGTAGCAGTTGGGAATTCCGTGCGACCAGAAGACCATCTGGAGGTGATCCGCGTCCCGAAAAAGCGTGCGCAGACCCGCACAGGCCGTCCCCCCTCACGGAAATAGGACCTGGTAATGGCCTCAACGAGCTGTGGAGGCAGCTCTTCGTCCGTCGCACAGCGCTCCTTCGCGTCCAGGATCCGGGCGGCGTGCGAGGGCGAGACCGCGGTGATGACGCCCCGCACCCGGGCGTCATCGAAGGTACCGTTCGCGGTGAAGCCGAAGGTGGCTCGGCAGGTGATGACGAGTGGCCGAACGTTGCCTCGCATACGCTCTGACCTGCCATTTCCACAGTCCTTCCATTTCGCGCGTCAGGGCCTCCTGCAGGCGCTTGCGAGGCTTCGTGGAGGCGCCGGTGAGGTAGCGGTGCACCGTGCTGCGGGAGACGCCCAGCTGATCGACCGAGACCCTCGTGGAGACCTTGGCACGCGTGCAAAGGACTTTCATCTCGGCTCTTGCAGATTTCGGTGTGGGGCGGGTGAACAGAGCCTGCTCGGCCCGCGCGAGCGCGGCGCGGATCTTGCCGGGACGCGGAGCCGGCGGCGGTGTCGTCCAGGCCCGCCCAGGACACGCCTATTCGCCTGCGGACAGAGGGCGGCTGATCTACCCCCTTGCGGGTGACGACGCCCTGGTGAGCGTTGACGCCGGGCCGCTACGTTTCCCTGACCTGGTGGTCGAAGGGGGGAGGGCGTGGGGATGGGCGAGCAGCGGGGCGTGTTATGGGGGCTGCGGATCCTGATGTGGGTGGTGATCGTGGTCGAGGTGCCGGTGTACCTGGTAGGGCTGGTCCAGGTCGGCTACCTCGCCGGGCAGGAGCTGCCGCGCGGCGACATCGCGCGGTGGGGGCCGCCCGTCCTGCTGCCGCCGGTGGCCGTGCTGTTCTGCGTGATGGCGGGCTGGACATGGTGGCTGAGCGTGGTCTCCCGCACCCGTTCACCTCTGCGGGAGAAGTGGATCGTCGCCTCGCTGGTGTTCATCGCGGTCAGCTCGGTGTTCTGCGGGTGGCTTCGGTCGACGACGACCCGTCGGTGTCGGTGGGCCTGCTGAGCGCCACGGTGATCGGGCTCGGCATGATCGGGCTGTTCTTCATCCCGACCGTCGCCTCTCGCCAGCTGCCCGACGTCATCCGTCGGCGTTCCAATCCGGCACCTCCTGAGCCGTCCTGACGTGTACTCGGCCGGTCCGGACTGCACCGCCGCCTGCGGTGAGGCCCTCGTCCCCTCAGGGAGTTCTGCAGCTCTGGGTCGGTGCCATCCTCTGGACTTGGTGCCCGAAGGGGCCATGGGGTGAGCGAGATCGCATCCAAGTTGACTGCCTGGCCTGGCAGCCGCCCCGCGGGAATGTCGCGCGTATGCCTCCGTTGTCGGCACTGGCCGCACTGTTCTGCATGCTGGCGATCTGAGCGTCAGGAACAGCTTGTAGATACATTCGACGCATGACTGCTTGCGAGGTTTTAGGCCAGCTCACTGCTTCTTGAGGGTCCGTGCAACGAAAAAATCCCAGGCTATGGCTGAAAGAAGCACTACCCCGCCATTTGGCACTTTCGAGTCCCGTACTAGTACTTCTCTTCCTTGGAGAGCCACTTCAACACACTCAGCTGACCCGTCACTTGAGGATCCTTTTTTCCAAGTGGCACTACTCACATCAAATTTCACGTCGGTCCCACGAGTGATAACGCTGGTGTCCAACTCGGCTGAGTCATGTGAAATATACCCTCAAGATGCGCTCCCAGACGTCTTGATCAGGTCACGGATCGTTGGGGCCAGGGCATGATATCTGATCAGCAAGATGTGGGGACAGCAGGGTCCCCACATCCTGGCGGATCCACTACCTCGCAAAAAGAGGTAGTCAAAGGCTTACCGAAGTGCTGAGAGGGCTACGGCCGCAGCGGCTACTACGGCGACAACGAGACAGAGGCGTAGCGTTTTCGACCAGCTACGCATCGCTTCCATGACAAGACGCTCGAATGCCCGATGCACTTTCTCACCTCCTCTCCGTCAGAGTCTTATCGACTCCTTGATAATTCATTCTGGCATAACTTTCACGCTAACCGCCAGATACAGAAAAAAGGCGATTCACCCAAATGTAACAATCCGTTACATTTGGGTGAATCGCCTTGCGGCTGTCGGTAGCCGCCGACAGCCATCTACCCGTCAATGCCAGGCAGTGGATCCTCTCCCAGTATGACCGACTGGAAGCTATCTGCCAAGTGGCAAATTGCGCAGCGCGAGGTGCTGTGAACGTCATGCCACCTGCGACCTTGCGCTGAGCATCCTGAAGTTCTCCGCAGAAAAGCACTGACCTGCCGCTAATCGCAAAGTGCGACCTAGCCGATTGATAGGTAGCTTGATGCGTCAAAGCGGATTAACAGGTCGCTCAAGAGCTGCGGGTCGGCGTTCGGTCGGACAGTTGGCGCGACAAAATCATCCGGGCATGGGAGTATTCTCGCTACCACACGGAACGAATCCGCATGGGCACATCAACGCTTGCTGACATCGGAAGATTTTGGAGAACCAATGGAAGAAACCCAGCCGTCGAATTCTACCGACTGGATCAAGAGTTCCTTCAGTACGGCAGCCGGGGAGTGCCTAGAGGTATGGATCTCAGGCAGTACTTCGGTGCGGGATTCGAAGGACCTCGATCTTGAGTCCATTGAGTTCAGCCCGGCTGCGTGGAATGCTTTCATTCGAGACGTGAGGGCGAATTCTTAAGGCCGCCTGCTTTTCATGACCTCTAAGTAAAATTCCGGAGGGAATTTTCCAGGAGGGCGCACGTCTTTTCTGTAGACGCAATCTGCTCCAAGGCGAAGAACACTTCGAGGTAGTTCGACGGAGATGAATCATCGGAGGCATCTTCCGATGATCCCTCCTTGATAGTGCTCTGCTCCTCTAGGTAGAGAACAAGATCCTGCTCCGGGCTCTCGAACTCAAGAAGCACGTACGGGCTGAAGCTATTCTGGTACATCCCGTTCGAAAATTCCATAATCCTGATGGTGACGTTAGGCCTCTCAGCCACCTCGCTTAGATAGGCGAGTTGTCGGCGCATCACACTTAGGGAGCGCACCGGTCGGCGAATCGCCGCCTCGTCCAGGATGAAGTTCAATTTAGGTCCTTCAGGCTGTAGGAGGCGTTCTTGCCGCTCAAGGCGCAGATCAGTGCGCAGACTCGTGTCCTTGGCGGACACGCCTGCCTCCTGGAAGATCTCGCCCATGTACTCTTCAGTTTGAAGCAGCCCAGGGACCCTGAAGGGTGAAAAACCCCGGAATACCGTGGCGTAACCCTCGTAGCTCAAGTACGTGAGAAATGCCTGCGAGGGCACATTAGCCTTGTATCTCTCCCACCATGGACGCGTCTTCGCCACGCGAGCCGTCGCTACAAGATCCGCTACCACGTCGGCATCAGATACGTCGTAGTGCTGCAAGAGAACCCGCAAGTCGGAGATGCTGATGCTGACATTCCCGGATTCAAGCCGAATCACCTTTGAAACAGACCAATCCATCGCCTCGGCAACCTCACGTTGCGTCTGGCCAAGGCCTTCGCGCAAGCGGCGCAGTCGATCGCGCAGCCTTCGGCGTTGCAGCACGGGGTCATCGGGGCGCAAGACATCCCTCCGCAAGGTAGGGGCTACAGGGCCAAGTCAGCAGCTCCCAACACCCGCTGACTCATCGAGAGACAGTGTCTCGCACCCTGGATGGAGGGCCAACAACCGAGAGAATGTGATGCAAATTGGCAGAATTGATCACGGACGCCGCCAGACCCCAGGCCAAACCCGCCTGAGGCCTGAGCTATAGCTCGATCTCGATGTGCTCCACATCGGTGAACTCCACGCCCAGGCCGTGGGCGCGGGAGTTGTTGGCGCGGAAGTACATCTGGGCGAGGCCGTCGGCCGCGATCTGCTGGAGCTGTTGCTCGGTGGCGCCCTGTTCCCGCGCGGTGAACATCTGGTCCGCGAAGGCAGGTGGGAGGGCCTGGGTGATGTCGCGGATGCGGGCGTCGTCGGTCGTGCCCGGGGCGGCGGTGAACCCGAACCGGGCGCGGGTGGAGACGACCAGGCCGTCCGTGGACGCCGCCTTCTTCCTGGCCTTCGCGCGGATCTGCGGCTGCCACCTCTTCCTGACCTCGCGCTCCAGTCGGCCGCGCAGGTCCTGGCGGGGCCGCTTGAGCTTGCCCGCGACGTACCGCTCCACGGTGCGCTGGGAGATCCCGAGTGCCTGGGCGGTGGCCTTGGTGCCTTTGAGCTGCTTGACCAGGTACTTCATCTGGGCCTGGGCGCTCTGCGGGATGCGGCGGGTGAACGCACCCTCCAGCGCGCGGTCCAGGCTCTCTCCGAGCGAGTCGACCATGACCTCTTACTCCCCTTCTCCGGCCGCCGGGTCGGTCTTGATGAGGTTGGAGATGTTGAAGACGCCGCCGTGTTCCTCGAACTGCTGCTCTGCCCACAGGACGGTCTGGGTGCCCTGGTGCTTGACCATCCCCGGCGAGACTCCGAGCCGGAAGGTGCCGGGCACCGGCTTGCCCTCGGGCGTGCGTGGCAGGACGTCCAGCGGGGACGGTCCGGGTGAGGGGTAGACGATGGCGTCGGTGCCGATGGAGGTCGGGTACAGGTCGGCGGCGGCTGCCGTTTTCATCAGCTTCCGGTGCAGCCCGATCCGCTGGTTCGCCAGCACGGCGGCCCGGATGTCGGGGCGCCAGGTCTCCCGCTTCAGTGCCGGGTAGGGCTCGTAGTACGGCACTTGGCCTCGGCTGCGTTGGCGCAGTTTGCCGATGCCGCCCTTTGCCGTCGCCTTGATGGCGGTCTCGAGCAGCGCCATCGTCGGGTCGGCCTGCTTGCGCCGTGCCATCGCCTCGAGGAACTCCTGGCCCCCGAGGTCGGTGGTGACGCCCATGTCGGCCATCGTCTCCACGTAGGCGTTGCGCAGCCGCGTGTACCAGGAGTCCAGGTAGCGGCCGCTCTGGGTGCGCACGTACGCCTCGATGGGCGCGACGTCGAAGCCGAGTTCCACCGCGTAGGCGACGGTTGGTGTGGTGTACCAGGCCGGGCCCTTGGGCCGGTCGCCCTTCGGGGTGAACGGGCTCGGGAGCCGGTCGCCGTCGACGGTGCGGCCGTTGATGCGGACGCGGGAGAGGTCGACGTGGGAGAGGTCGACCAGCCACGAGCCGGGCAGCGCCGCGTCGAACTTCGGGTTGCCGGTCAGGTGAGTCGGCCCGTTCAGCCCGACGGTGAGCCCGTTCGCGGCCGCGGCGAAGGACATGTTGATGTCGACCGCGACCAGGTACGGGTTCGCGCACTCGTCATCGGTGAGCGGCCGGCACCAGTCGTAGGGCTCCTCCACCAGCATCTCTGCCGGGGTGCGCAGGTGGTGCCGGGCGAACTTCCCCTTCAGGACCGGGTGTTCGTCGGGGACCTCGCATTCCACCACGTCGTAGAGCTGAGTGAGGGCGTCGTCGTTGAAGGCCCGCTCGAACTCGCCGGTTTCCGGGTTCTTCTCCGCGCGGGTCGGCGGGCGCAGCGTGGCCATCAGCTCCAGGCCGGTCGTCGCGGTGCTGCCGCGCGGTGTCATCACCCGCGCCGCGTACAGGCCGAGGTAGCGGGCGAGATCGGCCGGGTGCATCGTCAGCAGCAGCTCCGGGTCGTCCTTCCTGCCCCACTCCCGGGTGTCCAGCGCGTTCCACGGCAGGATGCACAGCTGGACGCAGCGGCGCCGGGATCCCACCGGCTCGCGGAAGATGCGTGCCCACGGCCCGAGGCCGCGCTGGGTGAGCTGGAGGCCGGCCTTGCTGATCTGTTTGACCACCTTGTGGCTGTCGGGGAGTCGGCTCGCGTGCCGCTCCTTCTCTGACAGGGCGGTGGGCAGGCCGTAGCGCTCCAGCGCGGATGCGGTGAGAACGAGAACCGGGTCGGCGTCGCGGCCGTTGTGGTGCAGCCGGGCCTGACCGAGCCGGGCTTCGGTCAGTGTCCAGTCGACCAGCGCCGGAATGGACTTGGCGGGCACGTCCAGGACCAGGCCGCCGACGCAGTACGCCGACACCTGCCCGTCCTCGCAGTCGATGACGGCGAGCGGGCCGTTCTCGAAGCGCGGGTCGACAGCAGCGGCCGCGGTGGTCTTCTTCGGTGCCGCCTTCTTCGCACCGGGGCGCCGGGATGACGGGGCGGGCTTCGCGGCGGGCGCCGGGCGTGCGGCAGCAGCCGGGGCGGGAGCGGGCGCGGGTCCGGTGAACGCCTCCGGGAACGCAGGCTCCGGGGCAGTGGCGGGCGCGTCGGAGGCCTCGGCGGGGAAGCGGGCGGCGAGGCCCTCCAGGAGCCGGGCGTAGGCGGCGCGCTTCGGCGGTCGCGGCTCGGTCTTCCCGGTCTCCCAGTTCCCCACCGCCTCCCGGCGGGCGTTCAGTGCCGTGGCGATCTGCGCCTGGCTCAGGCCCGCCGCCTCGCGTAGGCGCTTGCGCTCTGCGGGGTCTGGCAGGTCGTCCTGCGCGACTTGCTCCAGCAGCGCATCGACTGCGCTGAATAGCTCGTTCTCAGTGGACACAGAGGCACCTCCAATAGGCACCATAGCGGATCGCGCATTGAGTCGCGCACTCAATCGCTCGCAAAGTGCGCACTGATTTGGAGTGCACCACACGGGCGGGCAAGCCGCGCAACAGCTATCCGTGCAGGTCAGGTCAGCAACACGGGCGCGTTGAAGACCTCCGTTGCACCGCGCGTGGCACGAACGACGACCGCAAGCACCCAAACGGCATGGCGACGCTGCAGAACCAGAGCTGACTGCCAGGCTGAGCAGATCCAGCCCGCAGGTGATGGGGAGCTCCACCGTGTCCGTCGCGTTCCGCATCAGGTGCTGCCTGTGCGCCAAGAACAACCCGCTCGCCGGGGACGTCATCGCCCTCGATGGCGAGTGGCAGCGCCGCTACCCGGACATGTGCGGCACCCTTGCCTGCGAGCGGTGCGTCATCGACCGCGGCTGGAACTGCTGCACCACCACGCGGGGCGACTGCGTCGACGGACACGTCACCGCCCCGGAGGACCAGAGCGATATCGATTCCTGGAGCCACCACCTCGAGCGCGGCGCCCACCGCGCCCTGGTGACCCTCCACCCCCCGCTCCGGGCTGCTCCAGGGAGCGGAGCCGTACCTGCGCTGGCTCGCTGGGGGCAGGCACACGCTGCCCGAGGCCGCTGCCCGTCTGGGCGGGGCCCTGGACGAGTTCGACGCCCGGCAGCCGGCCACCGCTTGAATCCCGCTCCCCCGCCGCACACTGGCTGATCATCCTGCTAATACGGTGTCGGCCCCCGTGGCAGAGTGCGGTGCCCGGATCGGCAAGACGGCAAAGGGCTCCCGTAGAAGCACGGATGTAGGACGGGCTGGTCGGCGTCGCGAAGAAGACGTACACCGCATCGCTGGGCCAGGGGGTCGTGCCGCGCCCGCTCAACAAGCTAAGGCCCCGGCGAACGAGCACATCACGGCACAGCGAGCGGAAGTCGACGCCGAGCACTTCCAGAACCACATCCGGAAAGCCGGACGCATCCTGGCGAAGGTCACGGTCCCAGCAGACGACGTGGTCGACGCGGAGATCGTGGAAGACGAAACCCGCGGTTGAGGGGAAGGGGGCAATTTTGCCCCCTTCCCCTCAACCACCGGCCCCGACTGCGCCGCAGAAGACGGCCGAGCCGAACGGGGTCAGCTACAGCAACCCGATGACTTCCGCCCACCACAGGCCCATCCTGGTGGTTCCGCGGGCCCAGAACGCTCCATGCAGCACGACCGACACAACTGCGAGCGCCGTCATTTTGAAGGAGGCCCCGCAGAACTTGTCCAGGGCGTCGCGGCCTTCTGCCAAGGCTGCGGAAGAGCCGAACAGAGCGAGCCCCAGGAAACCTGTGACGAGCAGGTCGAGCAAGCCGTAGCCGATCAAGGCGCCGATGCCCGGACCGTGGTCCACATGGCACAAGGCGAAGAAGGCCGCAACGTTCAGCAGGATCACCACTGGCGCGAGACACGAGGCACTCAGCACCCAGAGCGCAGACGGAATCCCTCGGACCTCCGGGGCCTTAGGCGTGCACTCCTTCGGCTCCGAGCCGGTCTGCTGGGCGGCGTGGTGCCAGCCACCAGCCCACTGCTCCGCGGAGGTGCCCGAGGCGTCGCCGGAGCTGGAACCGGTCTGCTCGACAGCGCCCTGTGCTGTGGCCACCCCGGCATTGACCTGCGTTGCCGACCCGGGAACGGCCTGGGCGTACAGTCTGGTGGTAACTGCCAGTGATATTCGGTGGTGTATGGCTCCAGGTGTCTTCGACCTTGGAAACCCCGATCTGTAGCTACGGCCAGGCGTCGTATAGCCCTGCGTAACGTTCGGGACTGTGGTCCTTGCTGATCAGGCCGCAGGCTCGCCGTCTGGGGAGCCGGTACCGGTCGAGGGAGCAACCCCGTTCTGAGGCGAATCGCCCTCACCCGCTCCGCCCGTCAGCTCCGGTATCTGCTCGGGTAGCGACAGCGCAGGTAAACCTTGTCGTGCTCTTTCCATTTGAGCCAGGGCCCACTCCACTTGCGCGCGCGTCTTCTCCCGCTCGGCCTCAGCGCGCGTCTTCTCCGCTTCCGCCTTGATGATCGCCGCCTCGCCCTCTGCCTTGGCTCTGATTAAGGCCGCTTCACCCTCCGTCTGGGCGCGAATCACCGAGGCCCTGCCATCCTGGCGGGCCCGATCTCCTTGCCCCGCCTCCGCCGCCCGCCGTCCCAGGGCACGTAGTAGACGAGACGTGGCCACACTCGCGCCAGCGACAAGGCCCCCAAGACCGGTGATCGCACCAATCACCGGCGTGACATCTTCCGGCCCGAACTGGCCCCCAGGCAGATCGTTGATCATGCGGCTAATGCCCCAGTACGCAAGGGAAAAAAGGGCACCGCCCAAGGCGGCGATGGCGACAGCGAACAGCGACGTGGCCGCGCGCCTTGTACGCCTCTCACGCCGCCAAAGGGCCGAAGACGCCGCGACGAAGGCCAGTAGGGCAAGGCCACACCAGACCAAGGCGGGGACACGGAACTCTTGCTCGCCACCCTGCGATGGCCGTATCCATAGGGCGGCAGCCAGGCTGACCGCCATCCCAGCTATGCCAATCAGTGCGACCATGACGTGAGTGTTAGAGAGCCAGCGAGGCTTGCGCTCCATTTCCGCAGTATGACGACTCCGCCCATACCAGGCACCGGTCCAGCGCAGGACTGTGACACGGCTCTTGATTGTCGTTCACCGGCCGCCGCCCGCCGCTGCTCCCAGGGATCTTGCGCAGCGGGATCGCGGAGGCCCCTGGGCGAGGCCAGGAGCACCTATGGCGGCGGTTGTAGTTGCGGTGCAGGAAATCCCGGTGAGAACGATCATGGTCTGGTCGGCGCGAGGGTGCTGACACGGTTTGCGTACTCGCGGCGTGCCTTGCGCTGCGCGGGAACCGCCCCGACATCGTCGAGGCTTGGCAGCGGTCGAGGAGTTGGCGGTGGACCGCCGGTACGGCGGCGATGCGCAGGGTGTAGCCCTGACCGCGCCGTACGGTGACGCCCTGGTCGAGCGCGGCCCGCTCGACGTCATCCAGTTCGGTGGTGCGGAGGAAGTCGGCGACCTAGCCCGGCATGTCGAGGACGACCGCAGCTCCGGGGGCGGGGCGCTCGGGATGGCGGCCGTGAACTCGGGCAGGAGGTCGGCGACGGCGGTGCGGATGGCGCCGCGACTGACGTCGTGGTCGCGGGCGAGGGCAGCGATGGACTGGCCCTCCAGGTACGCGGCGCGCACGTCGGTGACTGCCCCGCCCGTGAGGGCGGGGCGGCGTCCGCCCTTGTGGCCCTTGGCCTCGGCGGCCCGCAGTCCGTCGTACGTCAGCTCCCGTTGGAGGTCGCGCTGGAGTTCGCCGGCGGCGGCGAGGGTCTGCACCATGAACTTCACGGTGGACAGCAGTTCCCCGGTGCGCGGGTGGCGGGCGGTGAGGTCCATGCCAGAGAACGCGCCGTCGTGGATGCACAGGGCGAGGCGGTCGCGGTGCAGGACGTCGAGGACATCGAGAATGTGCCCGGTGCCGCGCACCAGGCGGAACATCTCGGAGATGCGCACGGTGTCGCCCGCCCGCGCGTACGTCAGCAGTTCACCGAACTTCGGCCGCTGAAGCGGGTGGAGGCGGCTGGATGTTCCGGCATCCTCCTCGAAGACGACCGGGTCCTCGATCCCGGCCTCGGCCCGGACGAGGTTCTGGCGGGAGGTCGACTGCTCGTCGGTCGAAACCCGCTTGTAGACGAGATTGGCTACGCTCTTTCTCGCTCCTGACCGCTGATCGGACCTGGGGTGTCATCTAACCCTGTCGCCAATCGCCATCGGATCTCATTGGATCCGAGCCGCCGTCAGGCCCCGGAAAACCCGGGTTCATTGGACGCCCACCGAGCCTGTCGTCATTCGATCGTTATCGGACACCACCGCTCGCACCATCAGCTTGCCCCCGCCAGTGGGCGAGGTAGTCCTGGGTGACCAGGGTGGCGGAGTGGCCGGGGCCCAGCACCCGCAGGGAGTCGGCCAGTAGTTCGGCGAGCGCGGTGGCGGCCCCGGCCGCGTCCCCCGCCTCCCCCCGCCAGTGGGCGAGGTTGTGCCGCGCGAGCAGGGTTTTGGGGTGGTCGGGTCCCAGCACCCGCAGCTGGTCGGCCAGCAGATCGGCGAACGCGGTGGCAGCCCCGGTCGCATCCCCCGCCATCCCCCGCCAGTAGGCGAGGTTGTGCCGGGCGGACAGAGTCTCGGGGTGGTCGGGTCCCAGCACCCGCAGCCGGTCGGCCAGCAGATCGGCGGTGGCGGTGGCGGCTCCGGCCGCGTCCCCCGCCCTCCCCTGCCAGAAGGTGAGGTCGGCCCGTGTGGTCAGGGTGTCGGGGTGGTCGGGTCCCAGCACCCGCAGCCGGTCGGCCAGCAGATCGGCGAACGCGGTGATGCCCCCGGCCACATCCCCCGCCTTCCCCGCACCCCGCCAGTAGGCGAGGTTGTGCCGGGCGGACAGAGTCTCGGGGTGGTCGGGTCCCAGCACCCGCAGCCGGTCGGCCAGCAGATCGGCGGAGGCGGTGACGGCCCCGGCCACATCCCCCGCCTCCCCCTGCCAGTAGGCGAGGTAGTGCCGGGCGGTCAGGGTGTCGGGGTGGTCGGGTCCCAGGTTCTGCAGGGCGGCGGTGTGCAGGTCCTGGAAATAGGCGCGGGCGGCGGTGACGAGTCCGGTGTGGCCGAGGCTGTTTCCGGTGTGGAAGAGAACCGGGTGGCCGTCGGGCTGCCACAGGGCGTCTGAGGCGTGGGCAGTCAGGGCGGCGGTGTTGGCGCGCAGAGCCTGGCCGAGCGCAGTCTCGCGTTCGACCTTGGGCCAGGCCTCATACAGGGCGTCGGCGCAGGTCCGGGCCACCATGTCGCGTGCGGCGGGGCACAGGGCTTCGCGGGTGGCACGTTGGACGAGGTTGTGGACGCGCACCTCCTGGTGAGGGGTGTTGGGGGTGTGGTCGGCCAGGCTGAGCCGGTGTAGGCAGCGCAGAGCGTCGGCCGCATCGTCCACCCCGACCGCGCGTGAGGATACGTCGGGATCGGTGCCACCGTCGGGGGTGCGGTGTTCGGTGAGGTAGGCGAGGGCTGGGGGCGAGGTCAGGACGGTGGCGGGGATGCCGTTGGGGTCGAGCAGGGCCACCAGGTCGAGCATGGGGCGGGCCAGGCCCGTCGGGCGGAGCCGGTCGGCGTGTTCGATGGACAGAGACCAGGTGGCGGCCACCGTGGCGCGGTGGGCGTCGGGCAGGCCGCTGTCCTCGGGGACCAGGTCGGGCAGCGTACGGGCGCGGTCGGCCAGCCGTACGCGGTAGGTGGCGCAGTCCAGGTGGAGGTCGAGGAGATAGGTGACCGCCTGGGCCAGGGCCAGCGGCAGATGGCCCAGGTCGCGGGCGAGCTCCTCGACCTGCCCGGGGGCGTCGTGGCGGCCTTGGGCGGCGAGTTTGGCTCTCAGGTAGCCGACGGCCTCGCCGTTGGTGAACAGGCCGACGTCGATGAGGTGGCCGGGCAGGGCGGCGTCGCGGCGGCGGGTGGTGACCACAGTGCGGCCGTTCGGGCGCGCGGGCGGCCACAGGTCACTTCGTCCGTCCGTGCCGTTCAGGTGCGCGGGGTCACTCACGTCGTCGAGCACGATCAGCCATCGCCGGTCGGTGGACTGGGCCCAGGCCAGGAAGCGGACGGCGGCCCGCTCAGGGTCGTCGAGACCGGCGCGGTGGGGGTCGTCGGGGTCGGTCACCGTGACAGCGGCCTCGGCGTAGGCGCTCAGGACCGCGTCCCGGCTGGTGGCGGTGACCCACACCAGCAGATCCACCGCCCTGGCCTGCCACGCGGTGCGGGCGTGGTGGGCGGCGAGCTGGGTCTTGCCGACCCCACCGGTCCCGGACAGCACCTGGCACAGCACCGCTGTCCCACCCCCGGCCACCGCTCGCTCCAAGGCATCGACGGCATCGCGGTGCTGGAAGCAGTCCGCCTGCCGCGGGATCACGCCGACCAGCCGCGGCCAGGAGAGCGGCGCCCGCGGCGCGGCATGGTGCGTCACCGAATCGGCGCGGCCGACCACCAGGGCGCCGGACTGCGCGTAGAGCGATGTCTGCGCAGAGATGTGCGGGGCCTGGCTGGCGCCGGGTGCGGTCAGCGCTGTTCCGGACCCGGCACCGGAGGGTTTCCGAGGGTCACGTCGCCCATGCGCAGGGCGGCCGCCGACCCGCGGTCGGCTCTGATGTCGGCGCTGCCGCCGATAGCGATGCCGTCCTCCCCGGCCGTGACTGCGCCGGCGGCCTGCCGGGCCACCAGTTCGCGCAGTTGCCCGGCGGCTTCCGCGCGGTCCGCCTCGCCCAGACTCTCCAGCAGGTCCTCGCACCGGGCCTGCCAAGATGCTTCCAGCCGGGTACGGACCTGGTCGGCGCCACCGGGGTCGGCGCCGTCCAGTTCAAGGGCCGACTGGTCCAATCGCTCCAGGACCACCTGGGTTCCCCGCGCGTCCCGGCGGCCAAAGATCAAGGCC
Organism: Streptomyces sp. NPDC040610; assembly: GCF_055594065.1. Classification (NCBI taxonomy): domain Bacteria; kingdom Bacillati; phylum Actinomycetota; class Actinomycetes; order Kitasatosporales; family Streptomycetaceae; genus Streptomyces; species Streptomyces sp. NPDC040610. The sequence goes on from NZ_JBVIXA010000026.1 coordinate 21,040, forward strand.
GCCCGGTCCCGGAATCCCGACCACACCTCGGTGCCGGCCGCCGAAGCCACCGCCGCCCCGAACGCCGAAGCCAAAACAACCAATGCCTGATCCAACATGTCATCCCCCTGGAAGGCGGACAGCCCCCATACCCCTATGCCGGTAAAGCGTACTGAGCCGGGCACCTCACCGAACCGCCTAGACAGTCTTTGAATCGAGGGCAGATCGCGCAACAACCGTCAGGCGTCTGCCTGGCCTTCGACGTCGCGGCCCCACAGCGGCCGGTGTCGAGCTGTGCGCGAACAACTTGCCTAACTTGCCTTTACTACTTGCTCGATGCTGACCTGCATCATCGGGTTGACACCCTAGATAATGATCGCAGCCACCGGGTGACCAGTAGGCGTGCCCAGCCGGACCGGGTCGAGTTGTCGGCGGGGGACGTGATCTCTCGGAATTGGCTATTCCTGCGAACCGGCCCGGGGGCTGTTCGCTGCGAGCCAGGTCTGTATGTCTCTCGCCTCTCGCCCACGCCCGAGCCTGAGGAGCAAGTTCGCCTGTAAGCCCAGCGCAGCGCAGAGCGGCGAAAGGAACTGCGCGGGTAGAAACACTACGAGTCGACGATAGATCTCCACCGCTTCCCCCGTAGCTCGCAGCGCTCCAGATTGGTCTTGTCGCGCTTCATAGCGCACCCACGCCCAGGAGGTCAGAGAGCGGGCGAGGTTGGGGTTGTAGGCGGGCGGGTTGCCCGCCGCCAGCCCTCGGAAGATCTCCACGGCCTCCTCAGCAGCGGTCGAGGCCTCCTCCCGCCGCCCCACCGCCGACAGTCCGTTGCCGAGGTTGGTCAGCGAGCTGGCGAGGTCGGGGTTGTAGGCGACCGGGTTGCCCGCCGCCAGTTGACGCCGGATCTCCACCGCCTGCTCAGCAGCGGTCAAGGCCTCCTCCCGCCGCCCCACCTCCGACAGGGCCGCTCCGAGGTTGTTCAGCGAGCGGGCGAGGTCGGGGTTGTAGGCGGCCGGGTTGTCCGCCGCCAGCCCTCGGAAGATCTCCACGGCCTGCTCAGCAGCGGTCGAGGCCTCCTCCCGCCGCCCCACCGCCGACAGCCCGTTGCCGAGGTTGGTCAGCGAGCTGGCGAGGTCGGGGTTGTAGGCGGCCGGGTTGTCCGCCGCCAGCCCTCGGAAGATCTCCACCGCCTGCTCAGCAGCGGTCAAGGCCTCCTCCCGCCGCCCCGCCTCCGACAGCCAAACGCCCAGGTTGCTCAGCGAGGAGGCAAGAGCGGGGCTGTAGGCGGCCGGGTTGTCCGCCGCCAGTTGACGCCGGATCTCCACCGCCTCCTCGACCGCGGCCAGGGCCTCCTCCCGCCACCCCAGCGCCGACAGGTCCGCTCCGAGGTTGTTCAGCGAGCTGGCGAGTGCGGGGTTGTAGGCGGTTGGGTTGTCTGCCGCCAGTTGACGCCGGATCTCCACGGCCATCTCGGCCGCGGTCAGGGCGTCCTCCCGACGCCCCACTGCCGAGAGCCGGGCCCCGAAGTTGTTCACCGAGATGGCGAGGTCGGGGTTGTAGGCGGCCGGGTTGTCCGCCGCCAGCCGTAGGTAGATCCTCACCGCCTGCTCAGCAGCAGTCAGGGCCTCCTCCCGCCGCCCCACCGCCGACAGCCAGCTGCCCAGGTTGTTCAGCGAGTATGCGAGGTCGGGGCTGTATACGTCCGGATTGCCCGCCGCCAGGCCCCGGGAGATCTCCACCGCCTCCTCGACCGCGGTCAAGGCCTCCTCCCGCCGCCCCACCTCCGACAGCCCGTTGCCGAGGTTGTTCAGCGAGCTGGCGAGGTCGGGGTTGTAGTCGGCTGGGTTGTCTGCCGCCAGCCCTCGGAAGATCTCCGCCGCTTCCTCGGCAGGGGTCAGGGCCTCCTCCCGCCGCCCCACCTCCGACAGCCAAACGCCCAGGTTGCTCAGCGAGTATGCGAGGTCGGGAGTGTACGCGAGGTTGGTGCGGGTGAGGTCGCGCCAGGCTTGCAGGGCGTCTTGGCCAGCAGTGAGGGCTTCGTCGCGGAGTCCGGCGTAGAACTGGCGAACTGCGAGGGTCTCGTGGATGCGGGCGCGTGTGGCGGGGTCCTGGGTGGTGGTCAGGCGGTGGTGGGCGAGGCGGGAGGTGATGGCGGCGATACCGACGTCCAGGTCGGTGTGCCGGCCTTTGGGGAGGTGTGGCTCGATGGCTTCCAGGACGGTGAGGTCGAGGCTATCGAGGTTGGCCAGGGCGGCGAGGGTGGTGCCGCCCGCGTACAGGGCGAGTTCGGGGTGCTTCTTCAAGAGGGGGTAGAGCTGGCGTGTAGCGATGTGAGGCCAGCGTTCCGCTGCGTTGATCAGGATGGTGAGGGTGTCTCGGGTCCAGGGCAGGGATGGGGCGGGGTCGTAGGTGGCGGCCTCGAGCAGGCGGGCAGGGGCTTGGTCGGCCCAGCCGGTGGACAGGGCGAGGAAGTCTTCGCCAAGCCGGTCGGGGTACAGCGGTTCCAAGTAGGTGGCCGGGGCGTCCAGGGTGTCCGGGGCAGGCTGTGGGTAGCACACGGCGTGGTCGCGCAGGACCTGCCCAGTGGTGAGGGTGGCCGGGATGTCGACTCTGGCGTGGGTCAGAGCTTCCAGGGCGGTGTCCCAGTCCAAGGGGCGGGTCAGGGTCGCGGTGTAGACGGCCTGGGCCATGATCCCCGACTTGATCTCGACGTCGGGGCTGTGATCGTGGAGTTTGTCCCAGTAGTCGCGTTCGCGATCCAGCAGGTACCGCGAAAGGCTCGCAGGGTCGTTGGGGGGTGCGGCGCCACGCAGGCGGGCATCGACGGCGACCAGGGCGGCCATGTGGATGGTCAGGGTTAGGCCGAAGGCTTCATCCGCAAGGTTGCCGGGACACAGAACGGTCTCGGGGTCGTTCAGTTGCAGGGCGGCAGCGAAGCAGTCTCGGGCAGCGGTGAATGCCTCCTTCCGCGCGTCCGTGCGCAGGCCTGACAGTGGCAGCAGTTCGATTGTGCCGGGGAGATAGTTCAACTTGTCCAGGTCGTGCTGCCAGCTTCTCCACCAGTCGCTCGCGGAGCGGGCGAGCAACAGGACGCGCAGCCTTTCGCCAGGGCGGGCTGCCAGCGTCTGCAGGAGATTTCGCAGGTCCTGCTTGGGCCAGCGTTCCGCATAGTCGATCACTAGCAGGGCACGCCTGCCCAGGGCGGGAAGTGTTGGGGCGGCGGTATTGGGTGTGCTCGTGCTGCCGCGTAGGGCCTGCCAGACCTTCCAGCCGGTCCTCGTGGCCGTGTTCTCGGCCAGGCGGGCGGCCAGGCGGGTTTTGCCCTGGCCGCCGGGGGCGTGCAGCAGGGTCACGGCTGCCACCGAACCGTCACTGTCGCGCCAGTCCTCCAGGCGTGCCAGGTCGGCTCCTCGTCCGGTGAAGGGCACTACCTGGTGCTGGGCCGACAGCAACTGGCTCGGCTGGTCCCGCCACGTCTGCACCGGCTGCCTGCTAGGCCGGGGGAACCGCTCGACCGTGAACGCTGCAGGCGCTGGCACGGCGTTTTCTTCCTCCAGCAGCTCCAGTACCTCGGTCAGGACCGTGTGACGTTTTCTCCACAGCTCTCGGTCGTACAGCGCCCTACTCAAATTGATGTTGTTGCGATCGGCGTACTGGTCACAGGCGCTCAGGAAGGCGTCGATGAACTCCCACGCGACCGGCTCGATGAAATCGGCGCTGAGCACCTTGCTGATTCGCGTGGTACTGAACCTGCTGCCGCTGTGCCGCACCAGGGCCCCGTAGGAAGGGTTTCCGGCATCCCGGAGCACCTCCTTCAGTTGGGCGGCGAAGCGTTCTCGCGCCGCCTGCTGCGCTGCTGTCATCTACGTCGTTCCCCCTTGTGCACTGTCCGCGATCGTCCCGGGCCGGTCCCCGCCGCGGCCGCGATGACCAGGGCAAAGGAAGGGCGCATTCCCGTCTCGTCCCGGATCGCGATGACTCACCCGCCATGGCCTTGAGGATCGGTGGCGTCGGCCGACACCACCGTCCCAACGGCCCGTGAAGGGAGGAGATCCCCATGTCCCGCACCCGACTGACCCGCCGTGAACGGATGACCCTGGCCGCCGCCGCGCTGGGAGCCGTTGTCAGCGGCGCCATCCGCGCCCTGACCGCCTGGATGCTGAACCAGATCTCTGGCTGAAGCCCCGCCACCACGCCCGGACGCAGCCGGCGCTGCCTGCACAGGGCGCCGCCAGCTGTGTCCGGGCTCTGATCGAAGTGCTCGGGACACCGGCTCTGTGTCCGCGCTCTCACCCAGCCCACGGCATCATGGCCTGTGGCTGCTGCCGCCCTTGTGAGTGCTCGGCCGCAGCACCGGCTGGGCGGCAGGACTTTTCCCCCGCATCGACTGCGGCGCCTGCACCCCGCAACTCTCCACCGCCGGTCCGACTCCAGCATTTGGCCCATTTCGCCCCCCCCCGCCCGCGTGCTGGTAGGCCTGAGACGGTAGCGCGCCATCTGCGTATACACAGCCCCTTTGGAACACATATGCCCTGCCGCCGCCGTCGGGTTCTCGTCCCGTGCCCGCACACACCGCAGGCAGCACTTGCAGATGCCCGGCCTGCCACTGTCCAGGCCCTGAAACGGGCCGTACGCTGCAGGCACCCGGATGGGGAGAGTGCCGGCCCCCGTCGCGCGATGCGGCAAGGGCGCAGCGGCGGTCAAGTGAGGACGTTCTCGCGTACGTTCCCGGTGCCGGCATGGATGATCCAGGATCCGTCTTCCTGGCGATCGGAAGATCACAACGCCTGGGCATGTCTGGCGCGCCGCCGTCGCCCATGGCATCAGTCAGGCTCTTGCGTCCAAGGCCGCGCTCGGACCCGGGCTATGCATCTAGCCTTACAGGCAGTTCGATCTTCCCGGCACACGGGCGAGTGTGCACCGCGCTGCTGGTGCGCAGCTGCCGCCCCCGAGACTCGGCAGCTTCTCGACCCTGAACCGGGTGACTCCAAGGCGCACGTCTGACGCCCGCAGTGCCGCTACGCCATCATCATCCGGCACCGTTCCGGTCGCTGCCCCGAGCCCGCCGTGTACCGCGTCGCCGATCAGGACTTCGACGGGCCCCACTGGGGCGGTGGACTGCACTCGCACGGCGTGGGTGTGGGTGATTGCCCGCGCCGGCGGCAGCCGTGGCTGGTGCTCCGGTTCACGGCGCTGGACCACGACGGGCCCCTCGCCGCAGGTGCGCTTGGCACCCTCCATCTCGCAAGTGCTGTCCGTTCTCGTTGGTGGAACCACATGCCTAACTTGCCTTACGCCTCTCCAATACGCTGACCTGTAGAGACACTTGACAGCACTAGATAAGCTTCGCCAGCACCGGCCACGCAACGAACCTAGCCACGCGACAAGGTCAATAACCCGATATCAAGCACAGGCTCTCAACCTGTCGCACACCACCGCGAGCCGCTACGCGACGATCGCCCAGAACCTGCTCTGATGACGCTCGATGAAAGCGACCACTCTGAGATCAGGAGTGGCCTCAGACCTGCTCGGCTTGATTCCCCACCCATAGCCCGTTGATCGGCAGGCGGATGCCACGCCTGGTGCCGCCTAATACCCATCCGACGCCCTGCCCGGGTGAGCTCGTCAGGGGTGGGCGAAGATCATCGCAAGCGACGCTGTCGACGCCCTTGATATGCGGGCGCAGCAACAGGCGCCAACGGCCCTGGGCCTGACATTGCGAAAGCTGCCTGTCTGACGAACGTTCCGAGACGCGACATAGACGCGTACACCAGAGGCGCTAACCGCGACCGGCAGGAACACCTCCGTGATCTTCGTATCTCGCGAACGATCGTTATCCGGCACCGTCCTCAGCCCGCCGTTGCCAGTATTCGAGATTTTGACGAGCGATGCGGATGTGAGGGTGGCTGCTGCCCAACGCCTCCAACATCCGCTCTAGCCACTGCTCGCAGGCGACTACTGCGCCTGCCACGTCCCCTGCTTCCCCCCGCCAATGGGCAAGGCTGCCCTGGACGGCCAGGGTGTAGGAGTGGTCGCGACCCAGCACCCGCAGCAAGTCGTCCAGCAACTGCTCGGTGGCAGTGGCAGCGCCGCCCGGATCTCCCGCCGCCCCCCGCCAAATGGCGAGGCTGCCACGGGCGGTCAGGGTGTAGGGGTGGTCGGGACCCAGCACCCGTACCAAGTCGTCCAGCAACTGCTCGGTGGCAGTGGCAGCGCCGCCCGGATCTCCCGCCGCCCCCCGCCATCGGGCAAGGTTGCCACGGGCGGTCAGGGTGTAGGGGTGGTCGGGACCCAGCACCCGTACCAAGTCGTCCAGCAACTGCTCGGTGGCAGTGGCAGCGCCGCCCGGATC
>NZ_JBVIXA010000026.1:27467-30488 GCF_055594065.1 Streptomyces sp. NPDC040610
ATCTCCCGCCGCCCCCCGCCAGTAGGCGAGGTTGCCACGGGCGATCAGGGTGTCGAGGTGGTCGGGACCCAGCACCCGCAGCAAGTCGTCCAGCAACTGCTCGGTGGCAGTGGCAGCGCCACCCGGATCTCCCGCCGCCCCCCGCCATCGGGCGAGGTTGCCACGGGCGATCAGGGTGTCGGGGTGGTCGGGACCCAGCACCCGCAGCCGGTCGTGCAGCAACTGGCCGAACGCGGCGGCGGCGCCGTCCGGATCCCCCGCCGCTCCCCGCCATCGGGCGAGGTTGCCACGGGCGATCAGGGTGTCGAGGTGGTCGGGACCCACGCGGTGATGGGCGTTGTCTGTCAGGTGTCGGAAGTGGATGACGGCGGCGGTGAGCTGGCCGGTTTCGCCGAGGCTTGTGCCGGTGCGGTAGAGGACCTGATGGGCGTCGGGTTCCCACAGGGCGTCTTCGGCGTGGTGGGTGAGGGCTTCGGTGTTGGCGCGCAGGGCCTGTTCGAGGGTGGTGTCGCGTGGCACGTCGGGCCAGGCTGCGCTCAGGGCATCGGCGGCGGTGCGGGCGAGCTGGTCGTAGCGGTCGGCGGGCAAGGGGTCGCGGACGGCGCGTTGGATGAGGTTGTGGACCCGCACCGTCTGATGGGCGCTGGTGGAGCCAGGGTCGGTGGTGATGTCGAGCAGGCTCAGCCGGTGCAGGACCCGCAGCGCGCCGACCGCGTCCTCGGCTGTAACCGGGGCCGGGGCCGGGGCCGGGGCCTGGTTCTGGAGGGGGGTGTCGGGGGTGGTGCGTTGTTCGGTGAGGTGGGTCAGGGCGGGTGGGCTGGTCAGGAGGGTGGTGGGGATGCCGTTGGGGTCGAGCAGCGCGGTCAGCTGCAGCATCGGGCGGGCCAGGCCCGCCGGGCGGAGGGTGTTGGCGCGGTCGATGGACAGGGACCAGGCGGCGGCGACGGTGGCGGCCTGGTCATCGGGCAGGGCGCCCGGCTGGGGCAGGACGTCGTCCAGGGTGCGGGCGCGGTCGGCCAACTGCTTGCGGTAGGTGACGCAGTCCGCCCGGGTGAAGGGGACCGGGCACGAGGGCGGGCAGTCGATGGGCAGGAAGCCCGCTTGCGGATCGGCTTCGTTGAAGCGGGCGTCGTTGAGATACGCGGCGGCCTGGGCCAGCGCCAGGGGAAGACGGCCAAGGTCGCCGGCCAGAGCCTTGATGTGCTCGGGAGGGTCGGTGCGGCCGTGGGCGGTCAGGGCGGCGGTGAGATAGGTGCCGGCCTCGGCCTCGGTGAACAGGCCCACATCGACGCGGAGGCGTGAGCCACTGGTCAGCACGGTGTCCCGGCGGCGGGTGGTGACCAGGGTCTGGCCGAGGGAACTGCTGGGGGGCCACAGGTCCCGCAGGTCGGTGGGGTCGGTGAGGTCGTCCAGCACCACCATCCACCGGCACCCCGGACTCTCGCTGCCGATGGGGGACGGTTTGGGTTCCAGCCATGCCAGGAACTCCTCCGCTGACTGCTCCGGGCGGTCGGGGTCGGCGCCGAGCACGGCGGTGCCGGCTGTGGCGTAGGCGGCGATGATCGCCTCGCGGGTGGCTGCCGTGACCCAGACCAGCAGGTCGACCCGTCCGGCCTGCAAGGCGGTCCGGGCGTGATAGGCCGCGAGCTGCGTCTTGCCGACCCCTCCGGTCCCCGCAAGGACCTGGCACAGTACCGCCGTACCCCCCTCAGCCACCGCAGCGTCCAGGGCGCCGACCGCGCCCCGGTCCTGAAAGTAATCCGCCTGCCGCGGGATCCGGCCTACCGAGTACGGCCAGGCCACCGTGGCCCGCGGCGCGGCGTAGTGCTTCACCGTCTCGGCGTGGCCAACCACCATGCTGTGGTCCTGTGCGAAGAGCGAGGTCTGCGCCGTGATGTTCGGGGCTTGACTGATGCCGGGTGCGATCAGCCCTGGTTCGGGCCCGGCGGCGGAGGGTTTCCGATGGCCACGTCCCCCATGCGCACTGCAGCCGCTGACCCATGGTCGGCCAATATGGCAGGGTTCCCGCCGATGGCGATGCCGTCGTCCCCGGCCGAGACGCCGCTGGTGGCCTGTTGGGCCAGGGCCACCAGTTCGCGCAGCTGCCCAGCCGCGTCCTGACGGTCGGACTCGTCCAGCCCTTCGAGCAGATCCTCGAACCGGGTCCGCCAGGAGGCCGCCACCCAAGCCCGTACCGAATCGGATTCCCCGGGGCCAGCAGCGTCCAACTCGGTGGCCGACCGGTCAAGGCGATCCAAGGCCACCTGGGTGACACCTGACGAGCCGCCCCAGCCAAAGACGCGGGCCACCCGCACCCGGAACTCCGCCCACGCATCCGTCCCCGCGGCCGACGCCACCGCCGCACCGGCAGCCGAAGCCAAAGCAATCAACGCCTGATCCAACACGCGATCCTCCAAGCGCCTTTCCCACAAGGCCGCAGTCCCCGATGCCCCTGGGTGAAAAAGCGTACCCACGGGGGCGCACCCTGCGACCGGACCGCTTTCATTCTTTGACGAGGGCATGGGCCCCACTCTCAACAAGCCGGCGGACCCGTCCCAGTTGCCCCAGGCACCTCACTGAGGAACGACGAGTAGCACTGGTCGTTTCCAAAGATCCGCATCAGCTCGACGCCCAGATCGAGCAGACCGTCGAGAGCGAATGAGTATCCTGCCGAGACAGCGGCAAAGAACCCACCGCACTTTCGATCCCTACCCGCCGAAGACGCCGTGGGTTCCCGGTGAAAGCCCCTCAGTCACGCTGAACTCACGGCCGACGTGCCGGTAAGAGCTCTGTCACCGATCCTGCTGGCTTATTCGGTCACGCGGCGAGGGAGAGGTCGAGTCGGGCAAGGCGGCTGACGCGGGTGCGGTCGAGCGGGTGGCCGTTCCACCAAGCGTCGAGGCGTATAACGTTGAGCGCGACGGCAGAGAAGACGTGCTCCAGGTGGGTCTTCTGGAGACCGAGGTAGCGGGCACGTCTCATCCCGGTGACCGCGACGGCCTGGTGGATGGTTCCCTCGAT
>NZ_JBVIXA010000027.1:0-1384 GCF_055594065.1 Streptomyces sp. NPDC040610
ATGTGATGGACCGGTTCGGTCATTTCCGCATCGGTCACTGTGGCGTCGGTGGTCGCGATGCTGGTGATCAAGCGCGGCGGCGGTCCGTCGGCTCCGGGGATCAGCGCCTGGCCGTCGGCATCGTCGCAGGACTCGCTGATGTGGATCTTGTAGCCGGTCCACCAGGAGCCCTGTTTGAGACCGTAGCGGGCGTCGGTGTCGTACGGAGAAGCCAGCCGCAACCTGCCAGGCGGGAGGTCTTTGCTCTCCCGCCGCTTCACCTCCGCTCCGGCCTCGGTCACGGTGCGGTGGTAGTTCTGCACCCACATGGTGCGCAGGACCTGCACCGCCGGGAGTTCGCGCAGCCAGGCCGGAGCATCAGGGGCATGCACCGCCTCCAGCAGCGTGAACCCGTCCCGGCCATAGACCAGGGCTATCTCCTCGCGCTTGCTCGTGGAATCCGGCGGATGCCAGGAGTGAATCCGCGGGCCATAGCGTTCGGCCCATTCCCGAACGGGCACCGCCCTGCCAGCCAGTCCGGTGCCGCGCAGGCCAGCGTCTCCAGCGTGGCTCGCAGTGTCTCCCCCGCCAGCTCCAGCCTGTTCAGAGCGCGTACCGCGGCCAGCACGCGGGTGCAGTCGGTGCGCTGCTTGCCTCCGGCCTTCACCAGGCCCCGGTCCTTGAGCGCGGTCAGCAGCAGGTCGAGCACCTTCTCCTCCATCCCGTGCTCGACCAACCGCGTGCGGAACTCGGACAGCACCGAGGCGTCGAACCCGGGATCATCCAGCTCCAGGCCGAGCGCGTACTTCAGGTCCATGCCGTACCGCACCCGATGCGCTGCCGCCCGGTCGGTGAGGTTCTCGGCGAACTGCAACACCGTCACCAGCGCCAGCTGGCCCGGTGACCAGCCCGGCCTCCCTCTGGACCCGAACGCCTCGGCGAACTCGGCGTCCGCGAACAACTCGCCCAGCTCGTCACGGACCCGCATCGCCAACGGATACGGGCCCCGTGCCGCCACCGCCCGCGCCACCTGCGCGGTCAGCTCAGGCACCTTCGGCCACGGCCTCGGCCGCATCGACATTCCACACCCCACCCGCGACCGGGAACGCCAAGACGGCCGCTTCTGTGCCGGCCAACGAGCCACCAGCCCCGCTGGGCACGGAATACGCCAGCAAGATCGTCACTAGCCGCAATCGGCGGCGCCACTCTCCGACGTCGCCGGTTGATGGACATCGGCCTTACCCGCTTCCCCCCGCCAGGCGGCGAGATTGTCGCGGGCGTTGAGGGTGTCGGGGTGGTCGGGCCCCAGCACCCGCACCAGGTCCTCCAGCACTTCAGCGGTGGCGGTGGCGGCACCGGCCGCATCCCCCGCCATTCCCCGCCACCAGGCGAGATGGTCGCGAAC
>NZ_JBVIXA010000027.1:1482-22984 GCF_055594065.1 Streptomyces sp. NPDC040610
GCGGTGAGGGTGTCGGGGTGGTCGGGTCCCAGCACCCGCACCGTGTCCTCCAGCACTTCAGCGGTGGCAGTGGCGGCACCGGCCACATCCCCCGCCATTCCCCGCCACCAGGCGAGATGGTCGCGAACGGTGAGGGTGTCGGGGTGGTCGGGTCCCAGCACCCGCACCGTGTCCTCCAGCACTTCAGCGGTGGCAGTGGCGGCACCGGCCACATCCCCCGCCTCCCCCCGCCACCAGGCGAGATTGTGGCGCGCGGCAAGGGTTTCGCAGGTGTCGGGGTGGTCGGGTCCCAGCACCCGCACCCAGTCCTCCAGCAGCTCGGTGTACGCGGTGACGGCACCAGCCGCATCCCCCGCCTCCCCCCGCCACCAGGCGATACTGTTGCGCGCGGCAAGGGTGTCGGGGTGGTCCGGTCCCAGCACCCGCACCCAGTCCTCCAGCAGCTCGGTGTACGCGGTGACGGCACCAGCCGCATCCCCCGCCTCCCCCCGCCACGAGGCGAGATTGTGGTGCGCGGCAAGGGCATGGGGGTGGTCGGGTCCCAGCACCCGCACCGTGTCCTCTAGCAGCTCGGTGTACGCGGTGGCTGCCCCGGCCGCATCCCCCGCCATTCCCCGCCACCGGGCGAGATTGTTGCGCGCGGTGAAGGTATGGAGGTGGTCGGAGCCGAGGTGGGAGGTGGCGGCGTCTGTGAGGTGCTGGTAGTACTCCTGGGCGGCGATGACCTGACCCGCTTCGCCGAGGCTGGTGCCTCCGCGGTACAGCACGTCATGCATATCGGGCTGGTACAGCGCCGCTCCGGCGTGGGTGGTTAGGGCGGTGGTGTTGGCGCGCAGGGCGGTGGCCAGGGCGGTGTCGCGTTCGATCTCGGGCCAGGGGGCGAGCAGGGCGTCGGCGGCGGTGCGGGCGAGCTGGTCGTGCTGGTCGGGGGTGAGGGTGTCGCGGGTGGTGCGCTGGATGAGCTGGTGGACGCGGACGGCTTGGTGGGGGGTGTTTGGGGTGTGGTTGATGAGGCTGAGCCGGTGCAGGGCCCGCAACGCGCCCTCGGCTTCCTTCACAGTGGCGGGCGGCACGAGGTCGGGTTGCCGTTTGCGCCGCCACCACCGCTGTCGTGGGCGGACCGGGTCGGCACCGGTGCCGGTCGGGGTGCGATGTGCGGTGAGGTGGGTGAGGGCGGGCTCGCTGGTCAGCACGGTCTGGGGGATGCCGTTGGGGTCGAGCAGGGAAGCGAGCTGGAGCATGGGGCGGGCCAGGCCGGCGGGGTGCAGGGTTTCGGCGCGTTGCAGGGACAGGGACCAGGCGGCGGTCAGCGGCACGGCCTGGTCGTCGGGGAGCCGGTCGGGGGTGGTGTCGGCGAGGGTGGTGGCGCGGTCGGCCAGCAGGTCCCGGTACGCGGCCGCGTCCTCGCCGGTGTCGATGAGGTAGGCGGCGGCCTGGGCGAGGGCCAGCGGCAGATGTCCGAGGTCGGTGGCGAGGGCGGCCAGCAGTGCTTCGGGCTCGTGGCGGTCGTGGGCGGCCAGGGTGGCGGTGAGGTAGGCGGCGGCTTCGGCTGCCGTGAACAGGCCGACCTCGATGCGGCGGCGGTTTTCTCCGGTCAGGGCGGCGTCCCGCCGGCGGGTGGTGACCAGGGTGCGGCCGTGGGGGCTGCTGGGAGGCCACAGACCACGCAGGTCGTCGGGGTCGGTGACGTCGTCCAGGACGATCAGCCACCGGCACGGCCTTGCCCCGGCCTTCGGTGTTAGCCAGGCCAGGAAGGTCTGTGTGGCCTGCTCGGGGTCGTCGGGAGCGGCCCCGCTCAGTTCCACGCCAGCCCGCCCAAGTCCGGTGACCGCCGCCGAGCGGGTGCTGGCGGTCACCCAGACCAGTACGTCCAGGTGGCCGCCCGATGCGTTGTCCCAGGCGGCGAGCGCGTAGTCGGCGGCGAGCTGGGTCTTGCCGACCCCGCCCATGCCTGTCAGCACCTGTCCCAGTACCGCGGTGCCACCGGCGTCCACCGCCGCCCGCAGCCGGTCCGTCTCGGCCCGGTGCTGGAAAGACTGCGCTCGGGAGGGAATCACACCGACCTGATGCGGCCAGGGCGCCAGCGGGCGAGAGGCATGTTGCTGCACCAGGGTCAACTGTTCAGCGCGCACCTGGTCGATATAGCCGGTGTTGGCGATTCCGCCGGACGACGCTTCCGCGTTCCCAGTGGCGTGCACCCGTACCTGGGCGAAAGGAGCGCCGTCCGTGCCGGGGGCCGCGCGGTAGCCGGTGACCGCCGTCGCGCTAACACCAGCTGTGGCGTTTCCGGTGCGGGCCACCGCCACCTGCGCTTCGTCGCCTTCCACGGGACCGTGCGGCTGCTGCTTTCCTGCGGTCATTCGACCGTTCCTTTGGCGCCCGGATGCTGCCCGGGCCTGGTCAGCTGTGGTCGATGCCGCTGACAGCGGTGCTGCCCGGGCCGTGGGCCGTGCTGGGACCCGTGTCCTCTACCGTCGCCGCACCGTCACCGGCGCCTGCCGGACGCTTGATCCCGGTGACCGCGCGGCCGCCGCTTCCCGCCTCTCCCGCGCCGGACCGGTGGACCTCATCCCTGGCCGCAGTATGCGCCGAGGGGACAGAGCGCATCGCCCACAGCAGGCCCGCGATGCCGGTCGCGGCCTGCACCGACGCGCAGGCCAACTGCGCCGCGCCAGGGCTGCCGAGCAGCCAGACCAGCGGCGTGGTGACGATCGCGGCCACCGCCACGACGATGACGGTGATCTTCCAGCGGTGCGACACACCGCCTCCTCCCCTGGAACTCCGCCCGCCGCCCCGCTCAAGAGGCTGGTACGCGGTGGCTGTACCTAGGAAAACGCCTCTGCACGTCCGCCGGTTCCGGCAAGTTTGCGCAAATCGGGCAACTTCCGGCCCGGTGGCACACGCAGAATCACCGGTAGTCGGCCACTCCGTTTGCGTCTGATGACGATCCTGCTGGCTTATTCCGTGCTTAGTGGGGCCCATCGCCCGGACGGTATCTGCGCTAGCCAGCTTGCTTGCCTCGGCGTCTCTCTCACTGCGTGAGTGGATAAGCCAGCAGGATCGTCACCAGCCGCAAACGGGGGGGCACTTTGGGCTGGTCGTCAGGTGAGGAGGGCGACGAGGGTGGTGACCGCGGCGAAGGTGGTGGCGGCGCGGGTGAGGGCCGTGGGATAGCTGGCGTTGTCCATGCGGGCGAGCTTGCCCGCGCCGGCGGCGGCCAGCAGTGCGACGAGGGGCACGAACAGACGCGGAAGAACGCGCGCGATGCGGCCGACGACCCGGACGAGGAGGACCGCGTCCTGATGGCCCAGGTGGAAGACGACTACTGGGTGTGGAAGGAGTTCAGGCCCTCCCAGGCCTCCCGAAGCCGGTCGCCTGACCGGAACCGCGCAGCACGAAGTCCCGGGCCTCAGCCATGACCCCCGGGGCTTCGCTGTGCACATGACGCCCGGCTCAACGAGGCGGGCCCGGCCCGGTCACCGGCTGACCGGCTCCGGGTATCGCTCCCGTCGGCGGTCCGGGTGGTCGGTGCCGATCCGTACCCACTTCTCGCGGCGCTGCAGGGCGGGCAGCGTGATGACGAACACCGAGGCCGTGATGCCGCCGACCGCCTCGGCGAGCGCCTCCAGGCGCCGCTGCAGCAGGTGTTCCTCGAGGCCCGCCAGGACTACGTGCAGCGGCGGGAAGCGGCTGCTGCGGGTGTAGCGGTAGCGCGACCAGAACGGGAACGTGCCGCCGATGGTGCCGCGGGCTCCCTCCCAGACGCGGTGTCCGGCGTACCGCTCGTAGTCCCAGACCTCGCGGGCGAGCTTGGCCCGCGGCATCGTGCCGTTGTCTATCTCGAAGAGGCGGACCTCGAACGTCTGGCCCGGCGTGGCGAGCACGGCGTCGGTGTTGAACGTCAGGCCGACCTCCTTGATCGCGTGGTTGACCTCCACCTGCCAGTCGGTCAGATGCTGGTGGCCGCCGAAGGCGAGGATCGTCTCTGTCACCGCCAGGGCGTGCGGGCCAACCCCGGCACGGACCGCCTTCGCGCCGGTGCCCGCGCGCGGCCGCGCGGGCAGCTCGTTGCCGTCGGCCACCGCCCGCAGCCCCGCCCGGGTCAGATTCCAGATCAGCTCCTTGCCCTGCTTGCCGTTCGTCTCCGCCAGGCCCTGCTCCGCCAGCTTCCGCATCGCTCGGCGCACGTACGAGCGGCCGTCCGCGTCCTCGGCTGTGATGACCCGCGCCATCTGGCGGACGGTCGCGACGCGCACGCAGGCCAGCATCCGCAGCGCGTCTCCCCGAACCCGGGGAGACGTGGGGGTGGAAGACCGCTGCCCTCCAGACGCAGGAGGGGCAGGGAGAGAGGTGTCGGCGCCGCTGCCGCTCCCTTGTCCGGGGGTGTGGCCTGCGGCGATGGGCGCGGCTGCCGAATCTGTCACGGCACTGGATACGGCACTGGAAACCGGGCGGCGCCGCGCCCTCGGGTCGTCACTGGTCCAGGTCCAGATCGCCCTCTTCGCGGTCGCGGGCACCCAGTGGCCAGTGTCGTCGTACGACATGTCGGCGCTCCTCATCAGCGTAGCGCGGACCTCCGGACAGAGATCCGATGTCGCCTGATACGGGTCTGGATGATCATGCTCGTGTGACATCTCGCGCCGCACTTTTTCCGACCGGCCCCGGTGAGCCAGGCATGGAGCTCCCTGACCGGGCCGCGCCCGGAGTCGAGGCCCTCGCCGGAGCAGTCGCCGACGCGGCCTGCGCATTAGCCGACGCGGCCAGCCCCACCGGGTGGAACCTTGCGGCCGCCGAGGACGCTGCGAAGGCCATCGACACCATCGCCGCAGCGCTCTCCGATATCGACCCCGAGGCCGCCCGGCTCCGGGCGGCGATTCCCGCGGCGACCAAGGCCCTGCTGCGCCACTTCGGGCAGGAGCAGGAGGCCGATGCCGCCGGAGCCGCGCCCGCCGTCCGGTCAACGCAGCTCCCGAAGCCGCGACGGCGGGGGCTCGGACCGGGGTGGCAAGGCCTCCCGAGCGCGTCAGCGAAACGCTGACACTCGTTACAGCAATCCATTGAGTAGCGAAGTCGGCCAAGCCGCCGTCGACGCGTTCACTTCCGGCCCGGGCCGGGCAGGCTGAGCTGGCCTCGGCGGAAGGCCCGCCGGGCCGGAGAGGGGGCACCGCCATGGGTGTGTACCAGGACCAGGCCATGGAGTACGCGAGCAGAGCTGCGAACTTCCAGGGTGAGGAGAAGCGGACCGACGCCATCGGCGAAGGGCTGGCCGCCGTGACGTACGCGCTCCTCGAAGTGGCCGAGGCGATACGGGAGAGCACCGCCGCGCGGCAGTAGCCCCGCCCCTCCGCAGGGCCCGGCCCGACGGGCTCTGCCCACCACCTCCGACTCCGGCGGTAGAAGTGTCATATGCCGCCTAGGCAAGAGTTCTTGTCGAGCCATCATGCGACAAGGAGACTTGTCGCATGAATACTCCGGCACCCACCGAGAACCCCGAGTTCTGGACCGACATCCGGACCCTGCGCGATCCCGCCTACCGCGAGATCGACCCCGAAGAGCTCTTCGCCCTCACCGACGCCATCAGCGACGCGGCCAACGACCTCGCCCGCTGCATCTCCACACGCGAGCAGGAGTACCGCGCCTCCGGCGACGAGGCGCCCCCCGGCGTGATCATGTCCGGCGACTACCAGCTCGCCCTCCTGCACGCCCTGCGGCACGCGGACCGCGCCGTCGACGGCCTGGCCGCCCAGGCCGCCAAGGTCGCCGGACACCAGGGCGCCAAGTACACCCACCTCGGGGCCGCATGGGGCTTCACCAAGCAGGCCGCCCGGCTTCGCTGGCCCGACGCGGTGCCCGCCCGCGACCGCCAGTTCCGCCAGGCCATCTCGCTGGAGTTCGCGGGCGGCTCCGCCTGCGTCAACTACGCCCCGGAGGCGGACGCCTGGTGGTACATCGCCACCGGAGCCGACGGCCAGTACGAGGAGAGCACTCCCGTCCACGGCGACTCCCCGACCGCCATCGCCCACGCCACCGAGTTCCTCATCCAGCACGCCGCACCCGAGGCAGATCACTCGCACTGCACCGAGCCGCACAGCGACCACAACGGCGAGTACGTCGACTGCGACGGACAGCCCCTGTAACCACGGCCAGCTGCTCTTGGGGACACTATGACCGAGCCCGTCGAGGTCGACGGGCGCGTGACGGGAGGGTCCGGTGCTCGGGTTTGGCGGGTACGACGTGGAAGCGCCGGCGGAAGCCGCCCCGCCGGGATACCCCGCCGATCACTGGTGGTGTATCCCGGTCGGCGGTGTCGTCGTGCAGCGCCACGACCCCGACGCCGCGGCCGCCACACAGGCGGCAGCCGACGACGCCTGCGCCGGCACGGCGGCGCCCGCCTCCGGGATGGGGCTGGAGCTCCTGGCCTGCCCCGCGTGCGGCGGCACCGACAACCTGCTCGCGGACGGGCGATGGGGCGACCGGCTGCGGATGACCTGCTCGTGCGGGAACACGCTGACCAGCCCGGATCTGCCTGCCACACACCGCGACACGGACTGGGGCCGCTTCCTCCTCCAGCACCTGATCCTCGGCTCCATGGACTCCGGCTACGACGCGCGGCGCATACGACGCCTGCTCACCGCGTACCAGGCTGCGCAGCGGGACCGGAAGCAGAGCGCGTGGTACTCCGGCCCGGAGGCCGCGCACATCGCGCTCGCCCACCGCATCGACCCGTCCGTCGGCGACCTCGGGCCCGCGCTGGCCGACGTGCTGCACCTCCGCCTGCCCGGCCGTCACAGCGGGGACACCCTCACCCTGCTGCTCGTACGGGCGGCGTTGGAGCTGACGGACAGCGCACCCGACAGCCTCGATGCCCGGGAACTGGACCTCGTCGTACGGGATCTCCTCGACGGCCTGCGCACAGCGTCGGGCTGATCAGACCGAGCCGGTCCCGATCGCGAAGACAACAGTGCCGAACTCCCCCAACGCCCAGGCCGCTGCTGCCTGGTCGGCCACGGCCACGGCGTGGGGCGTCAGCTCGAGCAGCACGGTGAAGCGGGGGTCGATGCCCGGCACGGCGCGCGCGGCTGCGCAGGCGGCCGGCACCGCCTCCAACCGGGTCCGGACCCGTGCGGGGTCGGGGTGCTCGCCTTCCACCACGTCTTTGAACGGGCCCCAGAGCCGTTCCCAGATCATGGTGGCGGCGTCCAGATCCGGCTGCCGGATCAGCCACCGGCCGGACTGCACCGACCGCTCAGCTTCCACCAGGGCCGTGGCGAACGTCGTCGTCATGCAGGGACCCTACTGACGCGGAGCCCCGCACCGGCAGGCTGGCGCGGGGCTGGATGCTGTCGCGCTGCCGCCCGTCAGGCCATGTGGTCGATGACGCGGTAGGCGACGTAGAGCCCGTACAGGCCGAGGAGCAGGCCGAGGAATCGTGTCCAGGCGGGCAGGGTGCGGCGGCGATGGGTGGTCCACATGCGCTTGAGCCGTACGACGGCGGAGAGAGCCCCGAGTGCAGCGATGGCGGTGAAAATCCAGAAGAGCACCGGCCGGTCGCTCAGCGGCGCCTTGTGTACTCCGGCATTGCCGATGATTAACAGCAAGTAGGGGGCGATGTACTGGACCGGACTGAACTCCCGGATCCTCTCAGAGGTGCTGGAATCGTTCATGGATTACCTCCTATGCCTAGTGAGTATCGGCATGGAGGTGTGCCCCACGGGAGGGGGAGCAACCGTGGGGCACACGTCCATGCCGACACTGTGGAGTGCCTTACCGAGTGATTCGGTACAACATCAGAGGATGATGTCGATGATCCACTCGATGGCTGTCTTGGCTGATATTGCACCGCCCACGGTTAGGGCCTTTTTCACCCAGTCAGGAAGGGTTTTCCACTTCTTCGTGAAGTGCCCCTTGCCCTTCTTTGCCCATCCGGTCAGCTTCTTCTGTAACGACTTGGGAAGTGCCTGGAAGGCCTTCTTCAGCGCCTTTTTCTTCAGCTTATCCAGGATGCCCTTGGTGGCGGCCCTGTCATCGCCGATGCCGGATGCCGACTTCTGCTTGGCGAGTCCTCCCGCCTTGAGGAGCTTCCGGCCTTCTGGAGAGCCGAGGCGGCTAGACCAGGCTTCGGGCGAGGAAGATTCCCGGCCGGGCGCGGGGCTGCTGGAGGTGGCTGCGGCCGTGTCACGGTGCGTGGTGGCCTGGGCCGCCGTGGTGCCGGTTACGCCGAGGGTTAAGGCAGCCAGGGCGGCGATCGCACCCATGCGGATATTTCTACGATTCACTATGCTGTCCTTTTAAATAAGACGGCTCGGGAGATACTGCGGTGCGCTTATGGCCTGGAGTGTCGCGTGCGCAAAAAAGATGACTACTGAGCCTCGCGCCTTTCGTCGGGTCGGCTCATAACTTAGCCCTTCTCGGATCATTGGTAAAGGTCTGAAAATCCCGTTCACTATCAATCTGTGACCACGCTCATCTGGTGAATGTGAAGCGGCAGGTGATCTGGCGTCAAATCCCCTGGCGAGTCGGCAGCGGCATCCGCATTCAGTCGAGATTTTCTACCACGGTCAGATACTACTTTGAGTACCAACTGGGGTCTATCAGGAATTTTCGATATGGCGATTGGGGCACCCTCCCACCTCCCTCTCACCCAACGAATCAGGCGGTTTATGATGGCGCCGGAGGTAGCGAGCTATGCGCGTGGAACAGTTGGAGTATCTGACGGCGGTCACACGGCTGGGCTCGTTGCGCCGTGCTGCAGAGGAACTGCACTTATCACAGCCAGCGCTGAGCGAGACACTCCGAAACCTGGAGCAGGAACTGGGAGTGAGGCTTCTGGAGCGTAAGCGTTCCGGAGCGAAGATCAGTGACGAAGGGCGCGTACTGCTGCCGCACATCGCCGGCGTGCTGGATGCGGTCGACCGGCTACGCCTGGCAGCCGACGAGCAGCACCAGATCAGCCGCAGGCTGCGGCTGGGCACGGTCAACGCAGCTACGGTCACGCTTCTCGCGCCTGCCATCCGTGAGTTCCGCGCTGCCCACCCTTCGACACAAGTAGAGGTGATCGCGGAGCGGCAGGACGGTATCCATCAACACCTCACGGAGGGCAGTTTCGACCTCGGGTTGGTCAGCTACCTCCGAGAGGATGACCTGCCACCGGGCCTGCACACCACCGAACTGCTGCGCGGACGCCCAGTCGTCTGCGTCCGCCCGGACAGCCCGCTGGCGGCGCTCAACGCTGTCACCGTCGCTGACCTGCTGGCCCAGCCGTTGATCGTGATGCGATCCGGCTATGCGATGCACCGCTACATCCACCGGCTGCTCAAAGGCAGGATGCCCGCCTTGTCGTACTGGACCGACGGCGCCGAGATGGGCAAGTTGATGGTGGCCGAGGGGCTCGGAGCCACCGTGCTGCCCGACTACAGCGTGCTCGACGACCCGCTGGAACGCAGCGGCACGATCATCTACCGCCCGCTGGCCGACGACACCACCGAGCTCCGCGTCATGATCCAGCGACGCCACGCACGCTCGGTGCCCCCGGCAGAACGAGACCTGCACGCCATACTCGTGCGCCGGGCCGCAGAGCGGCGCACAAGCCGATCTGCCGGTGAAGGGCTGGACTGAGGCCACAGAAGCTGACATCGGCAACGTTGGACCAGCACCGGCCAACCTGATCCCGCAAGGCGGATCCGACTTGCCAGCTGGAGTTCTCCTGCCTCCGAGATGGGACCCAAGACCATAGCCAGCCAGCGATCTTGTCGAAGTCCCGGCCTTCCGGCCCGGGAGGCAGACGACGACGGGCTCTCAGCGAGGGGCCAGGCCAAACTACGGCGGCCCCGTGCTGATCGTGCAGGACCGCCGGGAGTGTCCCGTACGGGACACTCCCGGCGCTGACAAGGGGGACTTCGTACGCGGCCTACCGCCCGAGGGCTAGCGGGCGGTTTCGACCTCGATTGGCGTGTTGGGGCACTCGTTCAGCGTGCTGGTGAGCGCTGACGCCTCGGCCGAGTCGATGGTGAGCTGCCACCGGGTCTTGATCGTGACCCAGGTGGTTGCGTACTGGCAGTGGTAGCCCGCGGCCGGCGGCATCCAGGTGCCGGGGTCTTGATCGGCTTTGCTCCTGTTGCTGGCGGCGGTGACCGCGATCAGCGACCTGTCGTCGCCGAGATCGTTCGCGTACGCCTCGCGTTCCGCGGGGGTCCAGGCGGATGCGCCGGAGTCCCAGCTCTCGGCCAGCGGGACGAAGTGGTCGATGTCGAGGCCACGGGGGCCGTCGACGTATACGTCGTCGTACGGCGAGTACCAGCGGCCCCCGCTCAGCGTGCAGCGGCCCGTCCGTGCGGGGTCGGTGACGGCTTCGTCGAGGAGGACCTCGGCCCGGGTCGAGCAGCCGTCACGATCGGCGTCGGTCCAATGCCGGAAGAGATCACGGTCGTAGCCGGTGCGGTCCTCGTCGGTAACGGTCAGGGCAGCGAGGGCCTCACGGACGGGCATGGCGACGTCGTCGCCGGGTGCGGCGTGGGCGCTGGCTGGGGCGAGCAGGGCGGTGAGTGCGGCCAGGGTGGCGGTGGCGCGGATGCGCACGGGCTCCTCCGAAGATCGCGAAACAGTCGTGATCTTCGTAGCGGGGCCCGCAGGGGCAGCGGGGCGGAACCGGCCTCGCCTCACCCGCGCGGACGGTAAGTCACACGGACAGCCAGCCTGTTCGAAGCGGCTTAAAATCGCTTCTCGTGACAGACATCCCCGCCGATGTGATCGAGAAGCAGCAGGAGGCGGACGACGCGCACGCGCATGTCCGTGATGTGCAGGAACGATTTGGCCCGCCCACCCGGGAAGGCGGCTGGACCGACGACCAGCACGCCGAGTGGCACGAGGCGTGGACCGCCTGGCGCGAGAAGGCCGCGGCGGCGCAGGCCGCGATCCGCAAAGCGGGCGGCCTGGATGTCGAGGTCGCGGTGAAGGCGGCCGTACGGTACCCGCAGGCGAACCCCGCCGAGTAGGGCGCGCGCTACGCCCAGGTGGTCAGGATGCTCCAGTCCTCGCCGTCGTACGCGGCGAGCTCGATCCGGATGCCGTCGATCCCGTCGTACAGCCCGACGGCGTCCCGGAACCGCCGCTCAGCCGTCGCCCGCGTGTTCCACCAGCCCCGCATGACGGTGGTGTCGTGGCGGGTCAGGGTGAGGCGGGATCTGCCGGGCTCGTCCACGGGGGCAGTGTAAATCCGGCCACACCCAGGGCGAACGTACGTGCGGCGCCGGATCCGGGAAGGGGTTCGGCGTACCCCGTGTATCCGCTGGCACTAGGCGGACCGGGTCGTTCTGCTCCTCCAGAACAGCCCACGGGCAATACGGGCCCCGCTCCTGGTTCTCGCCTCACACCTCACAGGCTCATAGCTCACCCCGTCTGCCTGGTGGAACATGCTGTAAGGCTCACAATCCCCGCGTCGTCGGGGAGGTCCTGATGATGCTTGCGGGGAACGGGCAGCAGCGGGTGCGGGCCGCCGGGCATCAGTCCTCGGCGGCGGAGAACCTTCTCCCGGCCGCAGCACCATGCGGTGCAGAACGTCCGCGGCCGGCCGGTGGATTCGGGCAGAGGCTGGGTGCACACCGGGCAGCAGCCGGGCCCGGCGACGGGCGCCAGGCGCTGCAGCAGCCGCTGGATGCGCCCGTTCTCCTCCGGGGAGTCGAAGTGCCGGACGTCGGCCCGGCCGTGGCAGCCCGTGAGGAGCCCGGCGAACACCTCGCGCAGCTCGGTGACGTCGCGGCGGCAGGCACCCAGCAGGGCGAGGAAGTCCTCGACGGGCCAGGACGCGAGGACCCCGGAGCGGGTCAGGTAGAGGCCGACGGAGTCGATCCGGTACCGGTCGGCGGCATCGAGCAGGAGGTAGCCAGTCAGCTGCCAGGCGGTGCGCTGGGACATCTCCGCCAGCGGGTGGCGGGTGCTCTTGAAGTCGAGCAGAAGGCCGTCGACGGTGAGGTCGGCGTCGGCGGTGATCCGGGCGCCCGCGAACGTCGGACCGCCGGTGCAGTCCTCGGGCCGGGTGCGGGCCCGCAGGGCTTCCAGTGCGCCGTCGGAGGCCTTGTGGAGCTGGGCGGTGACGTCGGCGACCAGGTCGCGGTGTGGGAGCTCCAGGAGCCGGGTGAAGGTGAAGGCTCCGGGGTCCTCGAGGGCAGCCCCGGAGAGCGGGGTGAAGGCGAAGCCGATCGGCGTGCGGGCGAGGACCTGGTACCAGGCCGCGGAGATGAGCATGCGCGCCAGGTGCTCCTCCTCGTCCTGGGCACGGTCGATGGGCAGGTGCCGGTTGTCGAGGTCCAGGCGCCGGACGGTCTCGGTGAGGCGCGCGGTGAGTTCGTTGCCGACGGCGCGCATCTTCAGGCCCGCCCCGCGGCCGCCGATGCTGCCGGTGAGGTCGATTCCGATCAGGGAGGCGAGGTCGACCGGCGCGGCCGTGGTGAAGGCCAGCCGCAGCCGCTGGTCGATCGCCGTGCCCACAGTGCCGGCCTCGGTGCCTACGCCGGGCGGCGGGAGCAGGATGTGCTGGGCCTGGTGCTGGGCGCGGTAGCTGCTGCGCAACGGTCGTGCGCCGGCGGATAGTTCACGGTCTAGGAACCGGCGCAGCGGGGTGTGAGGGCTTCGCAGCCCGTCGGTCAGGCTCATGAAGGACCACCGCCGTTCATCGGGCGCCACCAGGGCGCAGAGATGTCACGGTTCGGACGGTAGGGAGAGGGACTGACACCACGTCACCGGCAGGGAGTAGCTGGAGGGCACCGCGGGCGCGGGATTCACCCGCACGAGTGGCGCGGACCCTTTGGTGACGACGGCGGGGTGGTCAGCAGCAGTGCGGAGCGGGGGGCGCTTCACAACAGGAGAGGTCGCTTGGGGAGCAGTTGGTAGGTGACCCGGTGTTCTCCCCGTGATGTCCTGGAGCCGAGCAGCCGGACTAGTGGCGCTTACCGAGCCCACGGAGTCCAACAGAGCGCGGCCCGGGAAGGGGGGAGGCCCGCTCAAGGCACTTTGATCAGTCCACCCGCGGGTCCGTAGGTCCAGGCTCCATCGTTTCGCGGCGGCCGCCGGGCGGACGAGGCGCGCTCAGCGGGTACGTGGTGGGGTCATGCGGGCGTGGAGCAGGGTGCTGCGGGTGAGCTCGGTGCCGTGCTGGTGTTCTTCGTTGAATAGCGCGGTCAGGCCTTTGGGGGCGGTCCAGTGCTTGCGCAGGTTGATGGTGGCGCCGAGGTCGTTTAGGAGGGCGTCGGTGACGGTCGCGGCCTCGCTGGGCCGGTCGCCCCAGCCGTCGCCCCACCACAGGTGCTCGGTGGGTGTGCAGGGCGCGGGGTGGACGTGCCCGTCGCTGGTGGTGACCCACACGGTGTGGTGCAGGACGACCGAGGCGAGTTCCGCGCCGCCGGCGGGGAGGGACAGCGGGGCGTAGAACCGCCAGGATGGCTTGCCGCCGTCGCCGGGGGTGCGCAGGACGGGCATGTCGGTGAGCGGGTCGATGAAGAACGCCTCTGTGTTGTCGCCGCGGGCGAGGACGGCGTGGGCGGCGGTCGGGTCGCACATGGTCAGCCGCCGGGCCCATCGCTCGCTGATTGCTCCGGGCTGTACGGGGACTTCGGTGACCGTTCCGAACGGCAGCAGGTCCGGATCGCGGCCGATGGCGACCTCGAGGGCGGCGACGGCGTCCGGGTGGCTGCTCAGGGCGAGTTTGTGCCAGCCGTCCTTGAGCACCTGGCGGTCGCCGTCGCATGGCAGGGGGTGGCCGGTGGTGTCGGGCACGGCGCCGATGACGACGGGGTTGGGGCGATCGCTGTACCCCTCCTTACCGAAGATCTCGTTGTCGAGGGCGGTGTGGTCGATCCGGTTGTTGCGGATGCTGTTGGCCATGTCGGTCGCGGCCGCCCGCGCGGCGGTGTCGAAGGTGTTGTTGCGGGCCGCCTGGCGCAGGACCTTCTCGTTCTCGTTGGGTGGCACCTCGACCACGGCTGCCGGGGCCCCGGGCTGCCACTGACGGATCAGCTGCGGCAGGCGCAGCAAGTCGGGCCACCAGGGCAGGTCGTGACCGGCGAGGGCCGCGACGTTGCCCCAGCCGGCTTCGTACTCGATAGCCGGGTGGGCGGTGTCCGCGGCGACCAGGGCCGGCCCGTGAAAACTCATGTCCCCGTACAGGGCGCAGACGGTGACGACACCGTCCGGGTTGCCGCGGCCGGCGAGGGCGGAGGCGACGTCCGTGGCGACCTGGCGGTCGTCGCTGTGCACGATGCGGATCACGCCGAGGGCGGTGTGCCAGTCCAGCGCCGGTCCCCGCACCGTGTCCTGGTAGCCGCCCCACCGGCCCGGTGCCGGATTCTCCGGCGCAGGACGCACCAGCACGGCGCCGCGGTGAGCGAATTCCGGTGTGCCCGCCGCCCACCGATAGACCTGGGTACCGTCCCAGACCTCCTCGGGCTCCTTCATGTCCCGGAACACCGCGCGCGGGACGTGGGACAGCTCTGCAGGCTGCGGAAAGTCGTCGTACTTCCGCACCAGCCGCCACAACCCGAAGGCGTTGACCCCCAGCAGCCGCTGGACCTCCGCCTTCGACAGGTAGCTGCTGCTCACGCCCATACCGACACTCCTCACCGTCGGGGACCCCGATGGCGGCCCCGGGCCAGGATGGGACGCAGCAGCCTCGCCGCACACGGAGAGTGCCACGCCCTGCCCGGTTCCCCACCCGCATTGACCGAGAAGGCCCTCTTGCCGAGCCCAGCCAGATACACGGGCGGCATGGCAACGGTCGGCCCCGCCACGGACATCACCGCCGGGCGCAGCCCTTCTCCGCTTCCCAGTCCGTGATCAGAACAGCGTGGCCGATCCGCCTCGGCTTCCCCGGAGCTGCGCGCCGAGACCGACCGGACCCGAACAGGCTGACGGTGCCCGCCCCCCCCCGGGCGCATCCCCTGACACCAGCTGGTACCACTGGTACCGTGGGGGCCATGACGGATCCCAAAGCGATGAATCTGCGCTTCCCCGATCCTGACCAGCGTGCGGCCATCGCCGCCGCGGCGAAAGCGTCGGGCGTCAGCATGCAGGAGTACATCCTCTCGGCCGCCTACGACCGCGCGACCGCCGTCGAGCGGCGCTTCCTGGAGGGCTTCCGGAGGTCCATGGCCCACAGCAGCACCGCGTTCGCGGCCGAGCCCGGCACCGCCGACGCCAGCGCCGAGCAGCGTGCGGCCGAGCAGGAGGCTCAGCGGGATCTTGAGCACCTGGAGCAAGGACATGCCGCGTGACCCAGCCCGAACCGCTCCACCCGCTCGACGTCACGTTCCTGCTGCACGCCGCCGAGCTCCTCGACGGTGATCCCCAGGTCGACGACTTCGGGCCGCTCTACGCTGCCGTCGCGCGGGTCAATGCCCGGGCCATGGAGCGCGACATCTACGGGTCGCTGTTCCTCAAGGCCGCAGCGCTGCTGCAGACCCTGGCCAAGCTGCCGTGCCTGGAACACTCCAACGACGCCTTCGCCTGGCACGCCACCGAGGCGTACCTGCTCCTCAACGCGCGCGAGCTCGACTACCAGCCCAAGGCGGCCGTCGCGCTCGTGCGCGACGCGGCTTCCGGAGCCCTCGGCGTGGCCCGGATCGCTCGCCAATTGCGTGACTGGGCCGACGCCTGATCCGCCTCCGCGCCAGCGCTGCGTGAGCGCGTCGAACTCAGCAGTTGGGGACTTCAAGCCATGCGACGGGCGCCAGTCGGCGGTGTCGTCCTCACTGTGGGGCCGTGCGTTGTAGATGACGCGGCCGCGGAGGGCGACGACGGGCATCCGGCAGGCGGGTTTCCTCCGCGGAGCAGGCGCTCGCGTTCCAACCGGGCGCGCGCGTCGGGTGTGTGCGGGTCGGGGCCGGGTGGGGGCGCCGGGGTGTGCAGGGCGCGTTCGATGTCCTCGCTGGTGCGCAGGATGCGTGTGTCGTGGGGTGGTCCTGCGGGCCACAGGTGTAGCAGGTAGTCCTCGAGGGGTTCGTCGAGGACCTTGCCGGCGGCGCGGGTTCGGCCGCGGGCGTGGAGTCGCAGGCGGTAGGGCCCGATCCCGCGGGTGCTCAGCAGGGGCAGGCCGCGGACGTCACCGAGTTCCAGGCACTGCACGCGCAGGCGGCCGGTGGGGGCGTGCACGGTGACCTCGACGACCTCTTCCCACCCCGCCCACCGGTCCGGTGCGGTGGGCGGCGGACCGGTGCTGGTGTGCGCCTGGACGCGGACGGGACCTTCGCTCACGCCGGTGGCGATCAGTGCACCGGCGGACATGACGGCGATCAGGCCGTTG
The DNA here is from genome assembly GCF_055594065.1 of Streptomyces sp. NPDC040610. NCBI lineage: Bacteria > Bacillati > Actinomycetota > Actinomycetes > Kitasatosporales > Streptomycetaceae > Streptomyces > Streptomyces sp. NPDC040610. The sequence continues at coordinate 17,771 of NZ_JBVIXA010000027.1, forward strand.
GACCAGTCCGCGGTGTGGGCGGGGATCTCTCCGGCGTCCAGGACGCCGAACAGGCCGTCCACCGCTTCCACGCGCGCCATGCGCTGCCTCCTGTCTTCGGGGGTGTCGCCTGCGGGGCGGCCGCTGTCGCGGGCGTGTTCCGGGCGGCCGCCCCGGCGGGTGCGCGGTCAGTCGGCCCGGGCGGCCAGAAGCTGGGCGCGGGTATAGGTCGTCGAGCCGTCCTGTGGGGTGGAGGCCAGCAGTTCGAGCAGTCCGGGCGGTGCTTCGGGACCCCCCGGGGTCATGGCGGGGGCGGAGATGTCGGCGAGCAGGGCATCGAGGAGCTCGGCGAGGGTGTGGCAGCCGGTGCCGGGGTAGCCCCAGCTCACCCCGCATCCGGGGCGTTCGGGAGCGAACCACAAGGTGTCGTCCTGGGTGCGGATCCACACCGTGTGGCTGCTGAGGGTGAGGGCGGCGAGCGGGGAGTCGGTGGGCAGGCGCTGCACCGCGAACGTGGCGATCTCCCGCTCCGATTCGGGTGAGCGCACCGCCGGGATGCCGGTGACGGGGTCGGTCTGGAGGTTCGCGGTGCTCGCGTCGGGGGCAATGCCGAGCAGTATCTTCTCCAGGACGCTGGGGTGCTGGGCGCGGTCGGCGGGCAGCAGGCGGGTGGCCCATTCCCGGGCAGTGGCACAGGAGCTGGGGCAGGCGGAGACGAGGGCGCCGGTGTGCCAGTCCTTTCCGCCGTCCCAGCGATGGGCGAAGTCGGCGGCGCGGTGGGCGAGGACGTCGCGGCGCTCGGTGATGGCCAGCCAGCCGGCCCGGCGTACGACTTCCGGCGGTTCCGCAGGGTCTGGGTGGCGCAGCTCGGCCGGGACAGCGCCGAGGTCCAGGTGGGCGCCGTCGCCGCCGTCCGCTGCGTTCTTGCGCAGGTCGGCGAGCTGGGCGGTGACCGACGCGTGGTCGCGGCGGCGGACCTCGCGGGCGAGGTACCAGCACACGGCGGCGGCCGGGGATCCCTCCGGCTCACCGGCGGCGAGTTCGGCCAGGGCGCTGATGGGAGTGGTCGCGTGGCAGGCCGGGACCTCTGCCGGGGGTGTGCCGGGGCGCCAGGCAGCAATCGCCCCGCGGTCGCGGAGCTCGGAGAAGAAGTACGGTGCCCGCTGCCCGAGCACGGCGGCGAGCTGCCGCCAGGTCGTCTCGTATTCCTGGACGGTGGCAAGGTCGTAGGCGAACAGCTGGGGCACGTGCGCGTCGGACACCGTGACCTGGGTGCTGGACTGGGCCACGACCACGCACGCGTACCGGTCGGCCAGGTGCTCCTCGTGGCGGCGGCGCAGCGCGCTCACGACGGCCGTGCAGGTGGCGTTGCCGTCGATGAGGGAGTGGGCCAGGCCGAGGGCGCCGCGCGGGGTCTGCCACCGTAAGACCGCGTAGTCGTCGGTGAACTCCGCTTGGTCGAAGACCGCTGGTCCGTCCGTGGCCGAGGATGGCTCAAGCCACCGGGGGCTCGTGGTGCCGCTGTCGTTGTCGTCCCGCCCGGGGGTGCGGTTGAAAAGCCCCATGATGATGTGCCTCCACGGTCTGTCGGCAATGCGGCCCGGTCCGGCTCGTCAGGTGCCGGACCGCGGCACCTGTCCCGTCCAGAGCACCATGCGGGACTGACAACCGGCCCCGCTCGGCAACGAATTCGGACAGGCCGCAGATTGCGTGCGCGGGGTCCCACCCGCCAGCCCGGGCCCGCCGGCTGCCCGGAGACATCCCGGAGGTTGTGAGCGCGGCCGCCGGGCAGGGCCTTCACCTTCTCGGCACTCAATGATCGCGGGCTGTCCACTTCTACGCGCGTGGTACGTGGCACGCTCCATGGCTTGAACCATCCATGAACTGCCCGTACCGGGCGCCGCGTTGGGGCTCGACGGCCTGGCGCGTGCCTTCTGAGCGAGAGGACTCCCCCCACATCATGTCCGCTCATCGTCTGCGCCGCCGCTGGCGGCGCCCCGTCCTGGCCGTGGCCGTTGCCGCGGCCGTCGCGGCGCCCGCGGCCGCCTTCGCCACCGACCACTCCCCCACCAAACCCGCACACCCCCCGGCGGCCGCGCCGTTGGACGACTCCTACTACGAGGGAGCCCTCGGCAAGACCGGGCCGGAACTCAAGACGGCCCTGCACACGATCATCAGCGAGCAGACTGCTCTGTCCTACGACGAGGTCTGGGACGCGCTGCAGACCACCGACGAGGACCCCGCGAACGCGGACAACGTCCTGCTCATCTACTCCGGCCGCTCCCAGGCCAAAAGTGCCCACGGCGGCGGCGCCGACGACTGGAACCGCGAGCACGTCTGGGCCAAGTCGCACGGCGACTTCGGCACCGCGACCGGCCCCGGCACCGACATCCACCACCTGCGCCCCGAGGACGCCTCGGTCAACTCCACCCGCGGCAACCTCGACTTCGACAACGGCGGCAGCCCCGTCGACGAAGCCCCCGGCAGCTCGGTGGACGCCGATTCCTTCGAGCCGCGCGACGCGGTCAAGGGCGACGTCGCCCGTATGATCCTCTACATGGCCGTCCGCTACGACGGCACCGACGCCTTCCCCGACCTCGAACCCAACGACCAGGTCAACAACGGCAGCGCACCGGCCATGGGCCGCCTGTCGGTCCTCAAGCAGTGGAACGACGCCGACCCGCCCGACACCCTCGAGAAGACCCGCAACGACCGGATCTACGGCATCCAGAAGAACCGCAACCCCTTCATCGACCACCCCGAATGGGTCAACGACATCTGGAATTAGGTTCTCGGTGTGCGCCGTCCCTCGTGGCGGCGCACACGTATAACGGACCTCACCACTCGGACACCCCGCTGATCCCCTCCCGGGGCGACCGGTGTGCTTACGAAGGAATTAGGGTCGACGAGTCGCCTTCGAGTGCCGGGGAGTTGCCGTGGACCATCACCTCGAGCGCGGGCAGGTCTACCGGTCCTGCATCACAACGTCGGGGCCCGCACGGTACGTACGGATCCTGGTAGGCGCCCCCGGCCGCAAACGCGTGACGATCGCCGAAGCGGCGACCGGCCGGCGGGAGCGGGACGTCGACGCCGACCAGCTGCACCCGTACCCGGTCGGCCCGCGGGGCGGCGCGTACCGGCGCGGCTACGTCCACATCGAGACCCGCGAGTGGGTGGAACACCTAGCGGATGCGGCGCTGCGCGGCCACCCGTTCACCATCGCCGCCTCGTCGCTCTCCCAGAACCCGTGGCGCGGCGGCTACCTGCGGCTGCGGCCCGAGGCGAACTTGTCCGCGGTGCGCGCGATCGTCGCGGCGCTGGAGGCGGCGGACTGGACGGTGGAGCCCTCCACGGTCGCCGCCGACGAGCTGCGCGTACGCCTGCGCGGCCGGCGCACCTGCCCGGCCACGCACCCCGGACGCGGCGGCCGGTGGTACTGCGATCTGGACCGCGGCCACCGCGACGAGCACCAGGACAACGAGACGCTGGAGTCGTGGGACGACAACTCCCCGCCGCCCGCGGTGTGGTGGCTGCCGGGCCAACCGATTCCCGGCCCGCGCGAGAGTTCCCCGGTGGGCGCGCTCAGCGCTCGCTGAGCGAGCTGACGACCGGCAAGTGAAGCTCGGCCAAGGGGGCAGCTGTGCGGACGGTGTACGACGGTGACCTGAGTGTCTCCTACGGGCAGTTCTACGTGGAAAGCCGCCTCTACCGCCCGGCCGGGGAGAGAGTCGAGGACCGCGCCGGTCAGAGCAACGGGCTGTGCGGGGCTGCGAATCCCGGCAGCCTGTTCCTGACGACGGGGCTGCACACCGGACGTGTGGGCCTGCGGGTGGAGGTCCACGAGGCCGAGCCACCCCTGGATGATCAGTGGGAAGAGATCGTCGAGGTCTCCTTCCGCCCCGCGTCCGCGGAGACCACCGTCGTGCCGTGGGGTGACGGCGCGATCTGCTCGCTCGATCTGCCCGTCACCGACTACCGCGTTCGCTACTGCGCGCGAGGCATGGATATGACACCCGACGATGAGCTCTCCGTCCTGGACGGCGGCCCTGTGGTCGATCACTACCTGCTGCAGTTCTGGCCCGCCAAGCCCGCTGCGGACCGCGTGATCAAGCAGACGACGCGGAGCGCCGCATACTGGCATGATCACGCCTGCACTCTGCCGCCCCCGCCCGGACCCGAGGAACGTGCCAAGGCCCAGCGCCTTCGACGCGAGGCGGAAGAGACGCTCGTCCGAGAAGCACAGCGGCAGGCGGAAGCAGGCGACTGGGGCGGGCGGGCACCGAGCCCGGCGCTGCGCGAGGTCGGCGGCAACAAGTGGGGCCTCATCGCCCTGGACCGCGACCTGGTGGACGCTGTGGACCGCGCCGATACAGCCGCCCAGCGAGCCATCGCCCGGTGGGCCGTCAGCTACGCCATCACCAGGGCTGAACTCCATACGTTCTATACCTTCGCACGCGCCATCCGGGCGCTGGAGGTCGGCGAGGAACTGCCGGTCCCCCTCAGCGACCGGGCCGGGGCCTGGGAGTGGTTCTTCGCCCAGAAGAACCTGCCGCACACCTTCGTGCGCTCACTGCACGGTTCCGAGGGTCAGGTGCTGCAACAGGCCACGGCGATGATCACGCTGTTCGCCGCAGTACAGGAGGACCCGCTGCGCGCCGCCCTGGACGCCCTCTACGCGGCCGCCGCCACCTACGGCAGCGCCTACCCCCACCTCCTGACACAGGCGCGCGACGCGTTCCCGGACCTGGACTGGCCATCCTGAAACGGTGCTCGCTCCCACCGTCACCGCCCGCCACCGCTCCCGGCTCTCCCGGCTGTGCGCTCACCAGGTGGTGTGAGACCGGACAGCCGCGGTCGCCGGTGGTGGGCCACGGCGCCCGGCTCATTCCGTACGACGCGCTCCTTGGCCACGACGAGAGCCGCGCCGACGCGGGGGTGTTCCGTCGGCCTCAGATACCGTCTCGGGACCTCCGGATCAAAGGTTGGAGGCGGCCTTCCAGGCGTGGCCCCAACTTCGTGTCGGGGCCGCGACCGCGTGCCCGGTGGCACCGGGGCCCGGCTGTCAGTGGCGGGGACGACAATCCCTGCATGACTTCACCCCAGTACCTCCAGAACCTCCTCGCCGAGTTAGGACTGGAGGAAGCGGCCACGTTCACCGCGATGCACGGCGGCGACGAGGATGCCGTCATCCGTCTTTTCGGCGGCACCCCCGAGCAGTGCCGCCCCCTTCCACTG
>NZ_JBVIXA010000028.1:0-18090 GCF_055594065.1 Streptomyces sp. NPDC040610
GTCCGGCGTTTGAGGACGAGGCGCGAAGCGCCGATCAGCGGGGTCCAGGGGGCGCAGCCCCCGGTTTCGGAGAAGGGGCGGGACCGGGGCGCCCCCGCGAGGTCAGAAGCCCAGCTTGCGCAGCTGGCGCGGGTCGCGCTGCCAGTCCTTGGCGACCTTGACGTGCAGGTCGAGGTAGACGGGCGTACCGAGGAGCGCCTCGATCTGCTTGCGGGACTTGATCCCGACGTCCTTGAGCCGCTTGCCCTTGGGACCGATGATGATCCCCTTCTGGCTGGGCCGCTCGATGTACACGAAGGCGTGGATGTCGAGGAGCGGCTTGTCGGCGGGCCGGTCCTCGCGGGGCAGCATCTCCTCGACCACCACGGCGATCGAGTGCGGCAGCTCGTCCCGCACGCCCTCCAGGGCCGCCTCACGGATCAGCTCGGCCACCATGACCTGCTCGGGCTCGTCGGTGAGGTCACCCTCGGGGTAGAGGGCGGGCCCCTCCGGCAGGAGGGGGACCAGGAGGTCGGCCAGCAGGTCGACCTGCTTCTCGCCGACCGCCGAGACGGGCACGATCTCGGCCCACTCGAAGCCCAGCTCCTTGCCGAGCTGGTCGATGGCGATGAGCTGCTCGGCCAGCGTCTTGCTGTCGACGAGGTCGGTCTTCGTGACGATGGCGATCTTCGGCGTCTTCTTGATCGACGCCAGCTCCTTGGCGATGAACCGGTCACCGGGCCCGAGCTTCTCGTTGGCGGGCAGGCAGAACCCGATGACGTCGACCTCGGCCCAGGTGGCGCGGACCACGTCGTTGAGCCGCTCGCCGAGGAGCGTGCGGGGCTTGTGCAGGCCGGGGGTGTCGACCAGGATCAGCTGGGCCTCGGGGCGGTGCACGATGCCGCGGACGGTGTGCCGCGTCGTCTGCGGCCGGTTCGAGGTGATCGCCACCTTCTTGCCGACCAGAGCGTTCGTGAGGGTGGACTTGCCCGCGTTGGGGCGGCCGACGAAGCAGGCGAAACCGGCGCGGTGGGCGGCCTGCTCGGACGGCTCGGGTGAAGGGGTACGCACGCTCATGGCGCCTATTGTCCCTGATCTTTTCGGGCGGGGGCGCCTTGGGCGGTGCCCGTCGGCTGGGGCTGCGCCCCTTTCCCCGCCCTTTCGGCGCTGCGCGCCTCGCCCTCAAACGCCGGGCGGGCTGTCCCACCCGCCCGTGACTCCCGCCCCGGGGGCCCGGGGGCAGCGCCCCCGGTTTCGGGAAGGGGCGGGACTGGAGCGCCCCGCGAAGGTCAGCCCGCCTCAGCCGTCAGTCGGACCGACCCATCCGGTCCCGCGAGGAACACGGGCGTACCGGCCCCGCCGAGGTCCCGCACCGCCGCCAGATCCTCCGCGCTCAGGCCCGCCTCCCCCGACACCACGGCCGCCGCCTCCAGGGACTCCGCCCCGGACGCCACCGCCATGGCCACGGCCGTGCGCAGCGCGGAAAGGCGCAGGGAGTCGAGGGCGACGGTCCCGGCGACGTACGTACGTCCCGTCTCGTCCCGCACCGCGGCCCCCTCGGGCACGCCGTTGCGGGCGCGGGCCGAGCGGGCGAGGGTGACGATCTTCTGGTCCTCGGGGCCGAGGTCGGTGGACTCAGTCATGGCACGAGCATAAGGAGCAGCCCGGCGGCTCAGCCCGCCACCCGGTACATCGCCCCGCGCCGGGCCTCCGGGGACGCCAGCCAGGCGAGCTTCTCCGCGGTGTCGGCCAGGGGCAGCGGCGTGTGCAGCACGATCGTGAGGTCGGGCCGCGCGGGCACCTTCAGGGCGGTGGACTCCACGTGCAGGATGCCGACGAGCGGATGGTCGAGCTCCTTGTGGACCTGACCGGCGGGCCGGATGTCCTGGCGCTCCCACATCGCGGTGAACTCCTCGCCCGAGGCGTGCAACCGCGCGAGCAGCTCCTGGAAGCCCTCGTCCTCGGGGTGCTCGGAGCAGGCCGCGCGGAACTGCGCGACGAGCGTCACCGCGTTCTGCTCCCAACTCACGTTGCGCGAGCGGTACATGGGGTCGGTGAAGAAGTCGAGGATGCAGTTCTGGGTGGTCCCGGGGCGCATGCTGAGGACCATCGCGGCCGCGTCGTTGTAGATGACGCAGTTGTAGTAGCGGTCCATGATGTGCGCCGGGTACGGCATCCAGGTGTCGATGAGCCGCCGCAGGCCCTCGCACATGTCCGCGGCGTCCTCCTCGGCCTGCGGCACGGGCGGGTTGAGGCCCGCGAGCACGTACAGGTGGCGGCGTTCGGTGCCGGACAGCTTCAGGACCCGGGCCACGGCGTCCAGGACCTGCGGGGACACGGAGATGTCCCGGCCCTGCTCCAGCCACTGGTACCAGGAAGCCCCGACGCCCGCGAGCACGGCGACCTCCTCGCGCCGCAGCCCCGGCGTGCGGCGCCGACCGCCACCTTCCGGAAGGCCCGCCTCGGCCGGGGTCACCCGCGCCCGTCGGCTCATCAGGAAGTCCCGCAGCTCGACCCGTCGACGCGTCCGCGCCCCGTCGGTCCGCTCCTCGGCCTGGCTGACCACCGCTCCCCCTGTCATCCGTACGCGGTTGCGCCTGGTGTTCGCACCACCAGCATAAGTTCCCGCTCCCCACGGCTATTCCGGCCGACGGAGGCTGTCGACCATGGCGATAGACACTTCCGCTCCCTCCCCGACCGCCGCAGGCACCTCGACCACCACCGCGGCCCCGAAGGCCGCCGCCCCCAAGGCCACCGCTCCCGCCGGGCCGCCGCCCCGGCTCTCCCACCGCGACCGGCTCATCCTCTTCGTCCTGTGCGCCGCCCAGTTCATGGTGGCCCTCGACTTCTCCGTGCTGAACGTGGCCCTGCCCGTCCTCGGCTCGGACCTCGGCATGAGCCATGCCGCGCTCCAGTGGGCCGTCACCGCCTTCGCGCTGCCGTCCGGCGGCTTCCTGCTGCTCTTCGGACGCTTCGGCGACCTCTTCGGGCGGCGCAGGCTGTTCCTCGGCGGGCTCGCGCTGTTCGGCGCGGCCTCGCTGCTCGCGACGCTCGCGTGGGACCCGACCTCGTTCCTCGCCGGGCGGGCGCTGCAGGGCGTGGGCGCCGCGGCGATCGTGCCGACCGGCATGTCGCTGCTCACCACGACCTTCCCGGAGGGCCCACAGCGGGACCGCGCGCTCGGCATCTCCGGCACGCTGCTCTCCCTCGGCTTCACCGTCGGCATGGTCCTCGGCGGTGTCCTCACCGACACCCTCGGCTGGCGCTCCACGATGGGCCTGCTCACGCTGTTCGCCCTGATCGTGCTCCCCCTGGCCCCCGGCCTGCTCCCGGAGTCCCGCACCCCGGACCGGCCCCGCCTCGACATCCCCGGCGCCGTCACCGTCACCGGCGGGCTGCTCGCCCTCATCTACGCCCTGTCCACCGCCGCAGAGCGCGGCTTCGGCGGCACCGACGTCATCGTCACGCTGATCGCGGGCGTCGGGCTGCTCGCCCTCTTCGGGTACGTCGAGTCGCGCGCCGCGTCGCCGCTGGTGTCCCTGCCGATGCTGCGGCGCCGCACGGTCGCCTGGGGCAACCTCGGCGGGCTCGTCACCTTCTCGATGATGTCGACGGTCGTCTTCGTCCTGACCCTCTACTTCCAGGACGTCCTCGACCTGTCCGCCTTCCAGACCGGCCTCGTCTTCGGCGTGCAGGGCGTGCTGTCCGTCGTCGCGGGCATGCTCGCGCCCAAGGTCATCGGGCGCTTCGGCCCGCGCCGCACGCTGATCGGGTCGCTGCTGGGTCAGGGGCTGTTCGTGGCGGCGCTCATCGCGGTGGGCGAGCAGATGTGGTCCGTGTGGCTGGCGACCGCCGCGATCTCCGTGGCCAGCATGTTCCACCTCGGTGCGATCGTCTCGTACGGGGTGACGGTGACGTCGGGCGTGCCCGACGCGGAGCAGGGGCTCGCCACCGGGCTCGTCACCTCCACCCAGCAGGTGGGCATCACCGTCGGCATCCCCCTCCTCGGCGTCCTCGCCACGACGTCGACGGACGTCCTCGCGGGCACCCGCACCGTCCTGGCCCTCGACGCCCTGATCATCCTGGTCACGGCGGCCCTGGTGGCCGTGGGCCTGCGCCGAGGCCGCGCCTGACCGCGTGCCCTGTGGGCAGCTGGTCCGCCCAGAGGGCGGAACGGGTGGGCACAGGGCGGACCCGGCGCCGGGCAACCCACGCTCCGTAGCCCAGCCCCGGCCGGCCCCGCTAGGCCCGGTCCAACCGGAGCCGCACCGCCCGGGGCAGCCCCGCCACCACCAGGTCGTAGGAGTCCTCGACGAGTTCCCTGACCTGGCGGTCGGGGAGCGCCCCGGCCAGGGACACCGTGTTCCAGTGGCGTTTGTTCATGTGCCAGCCCGGGACGATCTCGGGGTGGGCGGCCCGCAGCTGGAGGGCGATCTCCGGCTCGCACTTGAGGTTCACGGTCAGCGGCTCCGCGTCCAGGGAGGACAGCGCGAACATCTTCCCGGCGACCTTGAACACCGACGTCCCGGGCCGGAAGGGGAACTCCTCGACGGCGTCGTTGAAGGACAGGCAGAACGCCCGGAGTTCGGCGGGGGTCATCGCGCGGCGCCCTCCCCGGGGCCGGGGCCCGCCGGGGCCACCGGCTCCACGAGGACCGTGATGATCTTGTTGCGGCGCCCGGCCGCCGCCTCGGCGGTGAGCTTCAGGGCGCGCCCGTCGGGGAGGTCCACGACGGCCGAGGCCCCGGCGATCGGCACCCGCCCGAGAGCCTTGGCGAGCAGCCCGCCGACGGTCTCGACGTCCTCGTCGTCGTAGGACTCCAGGCCGTACAGCTCGCCGAGGTCGCCGATGTCGAGGCGGGCCGTGACGCGGTAGCACTCGCCGTCGAGCTCCTCGACGGGCGGCAGCTCGCGGTCGTACTCGTCGGTGATCTCACCGACGATCTCCTCCAGGATGTCCTCGATGGTGACGATCCCCGCGGTGCCGCCGTACTCGTCGATGACGACGGCCACGTGGTTGCGCTCCTGCTGCATCTCGCGCAGCAGGTCCCCGGCGTTCTTCGTGTCGGGGACGAACGTCGCGGGCCGCATGGCCGTGGAGACGAGGTCGTTCTCGGCGTCGCGGTTGATGTGCGTCTTGCGGACGAGGTCCTTCAAGTACACGATGCCGACGACGTCGTCCTCGCTCTCGCCGGTCACGGGGATGCGCGAGAAGCCCGAGCGGAGCGCGAGCGTCAGGGCCTGCCGGACGGTCTTGAAGCGCTCGATGGAGATCAAGTCGGTGCGCGGGACCATGACTTCGCGCACGAGGGTGTCGCCGAGCTCGAAGACGGAGTGCACCATGCGGCGCTCGTCGTCCTCGATCAGGGACTCCTTCTCGGCGAGGTCGACCATGGCCCGCAGCTCGGCCTCGGAGGCGAACGGGCCGCGCCGGAAGCCCTTGCCGGGAGTGAGGGCGTTGCCGATGAGGATGAGCAGCGGCGGGATGGGACCCATGACACGGGCGAGCGGCAGCAGGACGTACGCCGCCGCGGTGGCCGTGTTCAGCGGGTGCTGGCGGCCGATGGTGCGCGGGGAGACGCCGACGGCGACATAGCTGACGAGCACCATCACGCCGATGGCGATGGCGAGCGCCTCCCAGGTGACGTCGACGGCCTGCAGGCAGGCGTAGGTGACGAGGGCGGCGGCCGCCATCTCGCAGGTCACCCGCACGAGCAGGGCCACGTTCAGATAGCGGACCGGGTCGGCGGCGACCTGCGCGAGCTTCGCGCTGCCGCGCCGCCCGGACCGCACGGCCTCCTCGGCGCGGAAGCTGGAGACACGGGCCAGGCCCGCCTCGGCGCAGGCGGCGAGCCAGGCCACCACGACCAGGGCGACCGCGCCGGCGATGAGCTGGACGGACATGGCGTCAGGAGACGGTGGGCGCCGGGGACGGGCCGGTGAGGCCCTGCTCCGCGCGCCAGCCGTCGACGATGGCCGCCTGCAGGCCGAACATCTCGGCCTTCTCGTCGGGCTCCTCGTGGTCGTACCCGAGCAGGTGCAGCACTCCATGGACGGTGAGGAGCTGGAGCTCCTCGTTCATGGAGTGCTGCGTCGGCGCCTCCTGGCCCTGCTTGAGGGCGACCTCGGGGCAGAGCACGATGTCGCCGAGGAGGCCCTGCGGGGGCTCGTCGTCGTCCTTCATGGGCGGGCGCAGCTCGTCCATGGGGAAGGACATGACGTCCGTGGGCCCGGGCAGGTCCATCCACTGGATGTGCAGCTGCTCCATGGCGTCGGCGTCCACGACGATCACCGAGAGCTCGGAGAGCGGGTGGATGCGCATCCGCGCGAGCGCGTAGCGGGCGATGTCGAGGATCGCCTGCTCGTCGACCTCGGTTCCGGATTCGTTGTTGACGTCGATCGACATGGTGCGCCTGTCCCGCTACTTTCCTCTGCGGCCCTGCTGGGAGCCGTTCTCGGTGCCGTGCTGGCTGTCGTACTTCTCGTACGCGTCGACGATACGGCCGACGAGCTTGTGCCGTACGACATCGGAGGACGTGAGCCGCGAGAAGTGCACGTCGTCCACGCCGTCGAGGATGTCCTGGACCTGGCGCAGACCGGACTTCGTGCCGTTCGGCAGGTCGATCTGCGTCACATCGCCCGTGATCACGATCTTCGATTCGAAGCCGAGGCGGGTGAGGAACATCTTCATCTGCTCGGGGTTCGTGTTCTGCGCCTCGTCCAGGATGATGAACGCGTCGTTCAGCGTCCGGCCGCGCATGTACGCCAGCGGGGCGACCTCGATGGTGCCCGCGGCCATGAGGCGCGGGATCGAGTCCGGGTCCAGCATGTCGTGCAGCGCGTCGTACAACGGGCGCAGATACGGGTCGATCTTCTCGTAGAGCGTGCCGGGCAGGAAGCCGAGGCGCTCGCCCGCCTCCACCGCGGGGCGGGTCAGGATGATCCTGCTGACCTGCTTGGACTGCAGGGCCTGGACCGCCTTGGCCATGGCCAGATAGGTCTTGCCGGTGCCCGCGGGGCCGATGCCGAACACGATCGTGTGCTTGTCGATCGCGTCGACGTACCGCTTCTGGTTGAGCGTCTTGGGGCGGATGGTGCGGCCGCGGGAGGAGAGGATGTTCTGCGTCAGGACCTCGGCCGGGGTCTCCTCGCCGTCCGCCTCGCCGCTGTCGTCCGCCCTGAGCATGGCGATCGAGCGTTCCACCGCGTCCTCCGTCATCGGCTGTCCGGTGCGGAGCACCAGCATCATCTCGTCGAACAGGCGCTGGATGAGGGCGACTTCGTGGGCGTCACCGACCGCGCTGATCTCATTGCCCCGGACGTGGATGTCGGCCGCCGGGAAGGCCGTCTCGATCACTCGCAGCAGCGCGTCTCCGGAGCCCAGGACCATCACCATGGGGTGCTTGGCCGGGACGGAGAAATGAGCCTTGCCGGTGCCGTTCTTGGGCGCCCGCTTCCGTGCCGTGTCCTGTTCCGCGTCCTGCGGCTGCGCAGGATTCTGAGCTGTCGGTGTGTGCGTCATGGGCCGGCCCTGAAGGCCTGCTCATCCTCCTCGTCACGGGACTCGCCGCGAGGCGACTTCTGCACTGCCAAGCGTACGACGCGCCACTGACAAGGCCTAAGCCGTTTTCCGGGACGGACGCGGACGGGCCGGAACACGGGCGGCCTACAGGGAGCGGCCGAAGCCGATCGTCGGGACCGCGCGCCGCAGCGGCCAGGCCCGGCCGCCGCCCGCGGGCAGCAGGTCCTCCAGGAAGGCGTACCGCCGCAGGGCCACCGGGTCCTGCTCGTCGAACTCGCCGACGCGCCGCCACCAGGCCGCCACCTCCGCCCACCCGGGCGCCGACAGGGAGCCCCCGAACTCCTGCACGGACAGCGCCGCGGTGAGCCCGGCGAAGGCGAGCCGGTCGGCGAGCGGCCATCCGGCCAGCGTGCCGGTGACGAAGCCCGCGACGAACACGTCGCCCGCCCCGGTGGGGTCGAGGGCCTCCACCTCGATGGCGGGCACGGACGCGGTCTCGCCGGTGCGCCCGTCGACCGCGTACGCCCCCTCGGCGCCGAGGGTGACCACGGCGAGCGGCACGTGCTCGGTGAGGGCGTGCGCGGCGGCGCGGGGGCAGGTGGTGCCCGTGTACCGCATGGCCTCCTGCGCGTTCGGCAGGAACGCCTCGCAGTGCGCCAGGTCGGGCAGCGCGGCCAGGTCCCAGGCCCCGGTGTCGTCCCAGCCGACGTCCGCGAAGATCCGGGTGCCGCGCCGGGCCGCCGCGGCGATCCAGGGCGCCCGCACCCCGGGCACCAGGGAGGCGACGGCGGCGCGCGCCCGCGGCGGGCACTTCGGGGCGCCGCCGTCCGGGGAGTCCGCGTCGGGCGGCGGCTCGTGGCCGTGGCTGACCATGGTCCGCTCGCCCTCGTACGCCATGGAGACCGTCACCGGCGAATGCCAGCCGGGCACGGTCCGTGACGACGACAGGTCGATGCCCTCGCCACGCTCCAGGGCGTCCCAGCAGTACTCCCCGTAGTGGTCGTCGCCGAAGGCGGCGGCCAGGGACGTGCGCAGGCCGAGCCGGGCCAGGGCGCTCGCCATGTTGGCGACGCCGCCGGGGCTCGACCCCATGCCGCGCGCCCACGACTCGGTGCCGCGCACCGGCGCGGAGTCGAGGCCGGTGAAGATGATGTCGAGGAACACGGTCCCCGTCAGGTACACGTCGCAGGGCGGATCGCCCGCCCTGCGCGCCGACTTGAGGGGGTCGACGACGGTCTCCGCAGCCGCGGCGGGTGTCTGTGGCGATACGCCAGGTGGTACAGCGGGTGGTACGGCCATGGAGGCAACGTAACCCAGGCCTGTGACAACGCGCCGTCGCACGCCGCGAGGACGGCGCGATGTCCGTCAGTCGAACGTGTAGGCCTCGACCTCCGCGAGGTACCGCGCGCGCAGCGCCTCCTCCTCGGGGCCGCCGTCCAGGAACGCGGCCTCGAAGGAGTTGCGGGCCAGCTCCCGCAGCCCTTCTTGGTCGATGCCCAGGGCCTCGTGGACGGCGTGGAAGGTGTCGTCGACGTAGCCGCCGAAGTAGGCGGGGTCGTCGGAGTTGACGGTGCACAGCAGCCCGGCCGCCATCATCTGCGGCAGCGGGTGCTTCTCCAGGATGTCGACGGCCCGCAGCCGCACGTTGGACAGCGGGCACAGCGTCAGCGGCACCCGGTCCCGCACCAGGCGCTCCACCAGCTCCGGGTCCTCCATGCAGCGCAGCCCGTGGTCGATGCGCTCCACCCCGAGCACGTCGAGGGCCTCGCGCACGTAGGCGGCCGGGCCCTCCTCCCCCGCGTGCGCCACCTTGCGCAGCCCGAGCGCGCCCGCGGCCTCGTACACGGCGGCGAACTTGCTCGGCGGGTGGCCGACCTCGGCGGAGTCGAGGCCGACGCCGGTGATGCGGTGCAGATGGGGCTTGGCCTCCTCCAGGGTCGCGAGGGCCGAATCGGCGGACTGGTCGCGCAGGAAGCACAGGATGAGGCGGGTGGAGACGCCGTACCGCTCCTCGCTGCGGTCCAGGGCACGGCCGAGGCCCTCGACGACCGTGGCGAAGGGGATGCCGCGCGCGGTGTGCGCCTGCGGGTCGAAGAAGATCTCGGCGTGCCGCACGCCCTGCGCGGCGGCCCGCGCCAGGTAGGCGTCGGCGAGTTCCTCGAAGTCGGCCTCGGTGCGCAGGACGGCCATCAGGCCGTAGTACAGGTCGAGGAAGGACTGGAGGTCGTCGAAGAGGTAGGCCTTGCGGAGCTCTTCGGTGTCGGCGTACGGCAGTTGGACTCCGTTGCGCTCGGCGAGCGCGAAGGCGAGTTCGGGTTCGAGGGTGCCTTCGATGTGCAGGTGCAGTTCGGCCTTGGGGAGGGGCATGGTGGTGCTTTTCTCTCGGGTGGTTCGGGTGGTTCGGGTGACTCGGCTGTCTCGGGTGGGTGGTTCTAGGGGGTGCGCTTGGGCAGCGGTACGCGCATCAGGTCCCGTGCGACCGTCAGCTCGCCCTCGAACCCGGCGGCCCGCGCCTGCTGTTCGAAGACCGCGGGGTCGGCGTAGCGCTGGCTGAAGTGGGTGAGGACGAGGTGGCGCACCCCGGCGTCCCGGGCGACGCCCGCGGCCTGCCCCGCGGTGAGATGGCCGTGGTCGGAGGCGAGCCGGTGGTCCTCGTCGAGGAACGTCGACTCGATGACGAGCATGTCGCAGCCCTCGGCGAGGACGTGCACGCCCTCGCACAGCCGGGTGTCCATGATGAAGGCGAACCGCTGCCCGCGGCGCACCTCGCTGACCTCCTCCAGCGTCACGCCGCGCAGGCTGCCCTCGCGTTGCAGCACGCCGATGTCGGGTCCCTTGATGCCGCGTTCGGCGAGCAGCGCGGGCAGGATGCGGCGCCCGTCGGGCTCGACGAGGCGGTAGCCGTACGCCTCCACGGGGTGGGAGAGCTTCGCGGTCTCCAGGCGGTACGAGGGGGTGCGCGCGATGACGCCGTCGGCGGCGACCGGCGCCTCGGTGAGCTCGACCGTCTCGCGGTAGGCCGTCGAGTACCGCAGCCGGTCGAAGAAGTGCTGGCCGGACGCCGGGTAGTGGGCGGTGACGGGGTGCGGCACGCGGTCCAGGTTGATGCGCTGGATCACGCCCGCGAGGCCGAGGCTGTGGTCGCCGTGGAAGTGCGTGACGCAGAGGCGATTCAGGTCGTGCGCGGCGACGGAGGCACGCAGCATCTGGCGCTGCGTGCCCTCGCCGGGGTCGAAGAGGATGCCCTCGCCGTCCCAGAGCAGGACGTAGCCGTTGTGATTGCGCTGGCGGGTCGGTACCTGGCTCGCGGTGCCGAGGACCACCAATTCACGTGCGGACACAGGAGGTTGTCCCAGCTGTTCGGGGTGAGGGCGGGGGTGGCGGTGCTGGATCGGCTAGCCGGGGGGCCACTGGAGGCCGCGGCCGCCCAGGACGTGGGCGTGCGCGTGGAAGACGGTCTGCCCGGCGCCGGCGCCGGTGTTGAAGACGATGCGGTAGCTCTCGGCCTTCTCCTCAGCGGCGACCTCACCGGCCTCCCGCAGCACGTCAGCGGCGGCCTTCGGATCGGCGGCGGCCAGCGACGCGGCGTCCGGGTAGTGCGCCTTGGGGATGACCAGGACGTGCGTGGGGGCCTGCGGGTTGATGTCGCGGAAGGCGACGGTCGTCTCGGTCTCCCGCACGACGGTCGCGGGTACGTCACCCGCGACGATCTTGCAGAACAGGCAGTCGGCCTGCGGTTCTCCCGCCATGGGGGCACTCTCCCGGGTCGCTGGGGTCACTTTTGTCGCATGGTATCGGGGGGGTGCGGGGGTGGTGGGGCGGTGGGGTGCGGCGGGGTCGGGGTGAGGGGGTGGGTCGTCGGCCGCAGGGGGCGACCGTGAGTCCGACCGAGAAGGGTGGGCGGGTGGGAGACCCGGCAGGGGGCCCGGCCGAGGGCGAAGCCGGGGACGGGCCGAGGGCACGGGGCCCCCGGGGCCGCGGGGGCGACCGTCAGGACGGGGGCGCCCCCGTCCCGGGCAAGGCGGGCGGAGCCTTCGCCGGGGTCTCGTCCAAGGCCGCCAGCGCGACGCGTACCGCCTCGTCGAGCTGCGGGTCCCGCCCGGCCGCGTAGTCCTCGGGCGTGACCACGACCTCGACGTCCGGGTCGACCCCGTAGTTCTCGACCCCCCACTCGTACCCCTCCATCCAGAAGGCGTACTTGGGCTGCGTCACCAGCGTGCCGTCGACGAGGTGGTACCGGCTGTCTATGCCGACGACCCCGCCCCACGTGCGCGTACCGACGACGGGGCCGATGCCGAGGGCCTTGATCGCGGCGTTCACGATGTCCCCGTCGGAGCCGGAGAACTCGTTGGCGACGGCGACGACGGGCCCACGCGGCGCGTCCCCCGGGTAGCTGAGCGGCCCGGAGCCGCGAGGCAGGTCCCAGCCGACGATGCGGCGCGCCAGCTTCTCCACGACGAGCTGCGAGGTGTGCCCGCCGCGGTTCTCGCGCACGTCCACGACCAGGCCCTCGCGGGCGACCTCGATCCTGAGGTCCCGGTGGATCTGCGCCCAGCCGGGCGCCTGCATGTCGGGCACGTGCAGATAGCCGAGCCGGCCGCCGGAGCGCTCGTGGACGTAGGCCCGCCGGTCGGCGACCCACGCGTGGTAGCGCAGGGGCTCCTCGTCGTCGACGGGGACGACAACGGCGTGCCGCGGGTCGCCGCCGCCCGCGGGCGACACGGTCAGCTCGACGGGCTTGCCCGCGGTGCCGACGAGCAGCGGCCCCGGCCCGGTCACCGGGTCGACCGGCCGCCCGCCGACGGCGAGGATCGCGTCGCCCGCGCGCACCGCGACGCCGGGCGCGGCCAGCGGCGAGCGCGCGTGCGGGTCGGACGTCTCGGACGGCAGCACGCGGACGACGCGCCACGCCCCGTCCTCGCCCCGCGAGAGGTCCACGCCGAGCAGCCCCTGGCGGCCGCCGCCCCAGCCGCCGCGCGGCGTCACATAGGCGTGCGAGGTGCCGAGTTCGCCCTGGACCTCCCACAGCAGGTCCACGAGGTCGTCGTGGGTGGCGACGCGGGCGAGGACGGGGCGGTAGCGCTCCAGGACGCCGTCCCAGTCGACGCCGCCCATGTCGGGCCGCCAGAAGTTGTCCCGCATGAGGCGCCCCGCCTCGTCGTACATCTGGCGCCACTCGGCGGCCGGGTCGATGTACTGGCGTACGCGGCCGAGGTCGACGGTGATGTTCGTGTCGCTGTCCTCGTCCGCGGACGCACGCCGGTCGCTGGGCACGACCTTCAGCTTGCCGTCGGCCCACAGCAGCACCCGCTTGCCGTCGCCGGTGACCGCGAAGTGCTCGGCGACACCGGCGAGTTCCTCCACGCGGTGCTGGGTGAGGTCGTAGCGCTCCAGCTCGGAGCTGGGGTCGGGGTCGGTCGGTGTGGCCCGGGACGCGCCGAGCACGCCGTGCACCGGGTGGCGCAGCCACAGCAGGCCGTCCTTGGCGGCGCGCAGCGTGGAGTAGCGGGCGGCCTCCACGGGGAACGGCACGACGCGTTCGGCGAGCCCGTCGAGGTCGACGCGGGTCGTGGGCGTGCCCTCGCTGTCGGGCGTCTCGGCGTGCGGGGTGTCCGGGGTGTCGAAGGCCCGGCCGTGCCGCTGCGGCCCGAACGGCGAGGGCGTCGTGGCCGCGAGGGTGATCAGGTGCGGCCGGGCGCCGCCGACGAACGCGAGGTCGAAGACGTGGTCGTCGTAGACGGGGTCGAAGGACCGCGCGGACAGGAACGCGAGGTGCTTGCCGTCGAGGGTGAACGCCGGGCTGTAGTCGCGGAACCTGAGCTGGGTGGCCTCCGACACCGACAGGTCGGCGGTGTTGGCGAGCTTGAGCTGGCGCAGCGGCCGCGGCCCGGGGTGCGACCAGGCGAGCCACGCGGAGTCGGGCGAGAAGACGAGCCCGGTGGCCTCGCCGTGCTCGGCGCGGTCCACCTCGCGCACCTCGCCGCTCTCGCGCTCCACGAACAGCACCCGGCCGTCGTGCGCGGCGACGGCCGCCCGGCTGCCGTCGGGCGCCATGGCGAGCGCGAGGACCCGGCCGAGCTGTCCGGCTGCGAGCCGCCGCGGCGTCGCGCCGGGCGTGAGGCCGGTGGCGGGCGCGAACTCCAGGGCGTCGTCGCCCTCGGCGTCTGTCACCCACACCACGTGCTCCTCGCCGTCCACGCGGAACGTGCGCGGCAGCCGTGCCCGCACGCCCGGCTCGGCGGCGAGCGCACGGGCCGGCCCCTCGCGGTGCGTGACCCAGTGCACGGCGCCGCGCACGGCGACCGCGCTGCCGCGCCCGGTGTGGTCGGGCGCGGCGGCCCCGAACCAGCGGGCGGCGCTCACCGGATGCGGCTGGAGGTCGGTGCGCTGGCCGCCGAGGACGATGTCCAGGCGGCGCGGCTCGGCGTCGGCGAGGCTGTCGAGGAGCCAGAGTTCACCGGCGGCGGTGTACGTCACGCGGGTGCCGTCGGTGGCGGCGTGGCGGGCGTAGAAGCCTCCCTCGACGGGCGTGTGGCGGCGCAGGTCGGTGCCGTCGGGCAGCGAGGAGTACACGGCGCCGACGCCCTCGTGGTCGCTGAGGAAGGCGACGCGGTCGCCGACCCACAGCGGGTACTCGATGTTCCCGTCGAGGTCGGCGTGCAGCCGCGCGAAGCCGGGCTCGGGGTCGCCCTCGTCGGCGCCCCGCCGGATCCACAGCTTGCCCGCCGTGCCGCCCCGGTACCGCTTCCACCAGGCGGCCTCGCGCCCCATCGGCGCGGAAAGGAGCAGGACCTGGCCCCCGGGGCCGAACGCGAGGTCCCCGACGAGGCCGTACGGCAGCAGTTCGGCGGGCCCGCCGTCGAGCGGCACCGCGCGCGCCCGGGTGCGGCGCAGCGAGGCCTCGCCCTCGGTGCTGATGGCGAGGACCCGGCCGTCGGCCGTCCAGCCGCGCACGGACGTCTTCCCGCTGCCCCAGTAGGTCAGGCGCCGGGTGGGCCCGCCCGCCACGGGTGCGATGTGCACCTCGGGGGCGCCGTCGCGCGTGGACGTCCACGCGACGGTGGTGCCGTCCGGGGAGATCCGTGGCTGGGTCACGGGTACGTTGTCGGCGCTGACCCGCCAGGCGCGGCCGCCGTCGAGCGGGGCGAGCCAGACATCGTCCTCTGCGGTGAAGGCGATCAACTCGCCACGCAGGTGCGGAAACCGGAGGTAGGCAGGCTGAGTCACACGGTCAGCCTAAGCAGGCGCCGCGCGGGGCGGGGTCGTTTTGGATCACTTGCCCGGTTCCTCGTCGGGCTGTTCGGTCACGGTGACGGTGGCGGTGGGCCCGGGATCGGGCTTCTCGTGCCCGGCGTTGTCGTCATTGTTGCTGTCGTTGCCGTTGTTGCCGTTGTTGCCGTCATGCCCGTTGCCGTCATGCCCGTTGCCGTCGTTGCCGCTGTCGTCGCCGCCCTGATCGCCGTTGTCGCCGTTGTCGCCGTTGTTGTCGCCGTTGTCGTCATCGTCGGGCGCATGGTCGCAGTTGCCGAGGGCGTCGACGCGGAACCACTCCTCGCGGCCGACCTTCGCGGTCAGACTCCCGCGCACGCAGGCGCCGTTGCGCACCTCCGTCACCCGGCCCTTGATGGTGATGACCTTGTCGTCGTCGGACTGGCCGCGGCAGTCGACCTCCGCCTCCCGCGGCTCGTCGGAATCCGATGCCTTCTTGTCCCGGCCGACGAACGACGCCGTGCAGGTGAGCCAGTCCACCTTGGCGTGCTGGCGCTCCAGCTCCCGCGTGCCCATCTTGTCGGTGGTGATCGCGACGGCGGACGTGCTCATGTCGCCCTCGACGGGGTCGCACGCGGTCAGGCCGAGTCCGGCCGCCGCCATGGCCGTCACGGCGACGAGAACGCTGCGCGCCCGCCGTGTGCGCGGTATTCGCCTCAATGCCCCCATGAGCGGCAGCGTGCCACCGTGGACGGCGCGGCGGTAGACCGCTTGCGGCCAACTGTCCGGTAACCGCCCCCGTCGGCGGCCCCGTTCCGTGCGCTCAGGCGCGATCCGTGCGCAGCAGCAGCCACTCCTGGAGCTCCACCAGGTTCCCCTCGGGATCCTTGAGGTGGGCCACCCGCATCCGGTCCGTCATGGGCGCGGGCCCGTGCGTCAGCTCGGCGCCGCGCTCGGTGATCCGCTCGCAGTACGCGTCCAGGTCGTCGACGCGCAGCACCACCAGGGAGCGGTGCCCGGTCGCCGACTCGGCCAGTTCGCCGAGGAGTTCGGCCATCATCGTGCGGTCCTGCAGGGCGATGCCCGCGGAGCCCGTCGTGGGGCTGAACTTCTCGTACGGTCCGCTCGCCGCGCCCGACTGGGGCTTCAGGCCGAGGACGTCGGCGTAGAAGCGGTAGCAGGCGGGGAAGTCGGTGACGAGCAGGCGTACCTGGGCGAGTTCCACGGGGATGCCTTTCGGGCGGGGTTCAGGACCAGCGTCCGGTGCGGCCGAGGAGGAGGGCGGCCGCGGCGGTGCCCGCGGTCGACGTGCGCAACACGCTACGCCCGAGCCGGTAGGGCCTGGCACCCGCCCGCGCGAACGCCGCCAGCTCGTCCGGGGCGACGCCGCCCTCGGGGCCGACGACGAGAACGATGTGGCCGGTCGCGGGCAGTTCGGCGGTGGCCAGCGGCTCGCTGCCCTCCTCGTGCAGGACGGCGGCGAGGTCCGCGTCCGCGAGGAGCGCCGCGACCTGCTTGGTCGTGGCGAGCTCGGCGACATCGGGGAAGCGCACCCGGCGCGACTGCTTGCCCGCCTCGCGTGCCGTCGCCCGCCACTTGCCGAGCGCCTTCTGGCCGCGCTCGCCCTTCCACTGCGTGATGCAGCGGGACGCGGCCCAGGGCACGACGGCGTCCACACCGGTCTCCGTCATGGTCTCCACGGCCAGCTCGCCCCGGTCGCCCTTGGGCAGCGCCTGCACGACGGTGATCCGGGGCGTCTGCGCGGCCTCCTCGCGTACGCCGTCGGCGTCCAGGGACACCGTCAGGCGGTCCTTGCCCTCGGTGTCCGCGACGACGCCGTGCGCCCAGCGTCCGGCGCCGTCGGTGAGGACGACGTCCTCGCCCGCGCGCAGCCGCTTCACGGACACGGCGTGCCGCCCCTCGGGGCCGTCCAGGACGTACGCGCTCGCCGGGGCCGCGCCCCGGAAGTCCTCGACGACGAAGACCGGCGCCGTCACTCCGCACCCCGCGCGGCGAACGTGGCCCTCGCCTCGTCGAGTTCGGCGACCAGGACCTCCATCAGCTCGCCCGCGGGCAGCGCCCGCGCCAGGCGGTGGCCCTGGCCCGCCCACAGCGCCATGGCCTGCGGGTCACCGGCCTTGGCTGCGGCCTTGCGCAGGCCCGCGGTGAGGTAGTGCACCTGCGGGTACGCGGCCGGGGCGTACGGGCCGTGCTCGCGCATGAAGCGGTTGACCAGGCCGCGCGCGGGGCGGCCTGAGAACGCCCGGGTCAGCTCGGTGTGGCTGAACAGGGGGTTCGTCATGGCCTGCTTGTGCAGCGGCTGCGCGCCCGACTCGGGGGTGACCAGGAACGCCGTGCCGAGCTGCGCGAAGTCCGCGCCCGCGGCGAGGACCGCGGCGATCTGGCCGCCGCGCATCAGGCCGCCCGCGGCGATCACGGGCAGTCGTACCGTCTCCCTGACCTGCGCGATCAGGCTGAGCAGGCCGATGCCGGAGCCGTCCGCCTCCGGGTTGTCGCGGTGCGTGCCCTGGTGGCCGCCCGCCTCGATGCCCTGGACGCAGACGGCGTCGGCGCCCGCCCGCTGGGCCGCGCGGGCCTCCTCGGGCGTGGTGACGGTGACGACCGTGCGGGTGCCGACGCGGTCGAAGGCCTGCACGACCTCCCGGGTCGGGCAGCCGAACGTGAACGACACCAGCGGCACGGGATCGTCGAGGAGGATCGCGAGCTTCGCGTCGTAGCCGTCGTCGCGCTTGCCCTCGGGGTCGCCGAGCTGCGTCTCGTACCAGGTGGCCTCGCCCGCGAGCTGATTGCGGTAGACCTCCACGGCGGCGTCGAGGGGCGCGGCGCCGGCCGCTCCGGTGGAGCCGGGGCTCGCACCGGGATACTCCGGCTGGGGCATGAACAGGTTCACGCCGAACGGCCGCGCCGTCAGGCCCCTGACCTGCTTGATCTCCTGGTACATCCCGTCGGCGGTCTTGTACCCGGCGGCCAGGCAGCCGAGCCCCCCGGCCTCGGCGACAGCCGCCGCGAGCTGCGGGGTCGACCCACCGCCCGCCATCGGGGCCTGCACGATCGGATAGCGACAGAGATCGGTGAACGCGGAGGACATACCGGCATCGTGCCACGTCCGGCGGGGGCGCCTTGTCCGGGGTCCGGGCGGGGGGCGCCTTGTCCGGGGTCCGGATGCGGACGCAAGTCGGCGCGGGGGGGGGGGGGGGGGGGGGGGGGGGAACCCCCCCCGCCCCCCCCCCCCCCCCCCCCCCCCCCCCCCCCCCCCCCCCCCCCACCACCCCCCCCCCCCCCCCCCCCCCCCCCCCCCCCCCCCCCCCCCCCCCCCCCCCCCCCCCCCCCCCCCCCCCCCCCCCCCCCCCCCCCCCCCCC
>NZ_JBVIXA010000029.1:0-5992 GCF_055594065.1 Streptomyces sp. NPDC040610
GGGGGCGGCGCCCGCGTTGAGGAGTTCTGGATGATCCAGCACCTGCACAACGCGGCGCAACAACAAGCCTGACCCGCGCGGCCGATCACCGCACTGTCAGACCGCGGAGACCTCCCCGAAAACATCCCGGCCACCAACCCCAGGAGAACCTTCGACTCCGAGGTTGCAAGATGGGTTGTCAGGCGCGAGTCGAGGGCGATCAAGAACGACGCCTCCGTCGTCATCAAGGTCGCGCGGCCGGACGCGGACGAGAAGGAGTCGGCGCGCTCGGGCGAGGTCGACCTCGTGATCGAGAAGAACAGGTTCGGGCCGACAGCGACCGTGACGGTCGGCGCGCAGCTCCACTACTCACGTTTTCGCGACATGGCTCCCGAGAGCGGCAGCTGATGAGCCGCAGATCTGGAAGGAACCGCCTCGGGCGGCGAACTGCTCGGCGCGCGGAGAGGAGCATGGGCCCCGGAGCTCGCGTCCGGCACGCTCGTGGTCGCGGTCGGGCCGGCGGGGTCGGGCAAGTCGACGTTCGCCGGCACCGCCGCGGTCGACGAGGTGGTCTGCCTCGACACCTTGAGGCGCGAGATCAGCGGGGATTTCTCTGTCAAGTTCAGCGTGTTGAAGCATGATCAGCCACTGTCGCCCGACTCGCTCTGCAAGAGCCTGTGTCTGGACGCGATCTCCGATTTCAATCGGTGTCCCGGCTGGCGGCTGCGCGGTGCCGTCGATAGAGCAAGACCGCGAGCCCCAGGGCCGCGACGAACCCGGTCACGGCTTGGGCAATGTAGCTGACGGTCTCAATGGTGGTATCGGCGTCAGCGTCCACCAGCGCGATGAGTCCAGCGGCCCCCACGGAGAGACTGACGCTGAGCCACAGAATGCTCCGGATCGCGCCTCGCCCGTGCCGGGCTGGCGGCTCGGGATCACTCGCCGGAGCCAGCATTTGGGCTAGGTGTGGGGCGGTGAGATGGTCCTGGAACTCGGCATGCCGGAACTGGTACACCGGGCCGATCGTGCGCAGTAGGCCGAGCCGGTACGCATCGTCGAGGAAGGGCATGAGGCGGAGGGGAAGATCACGGCGAAATGCGGTGTAGGCGGACGCGACGGCGTATGCGAACCAGGCCCGCGGTCCGCTGAACAGGCCTATAAGCAGGGCACAGCACAGCCAAAACAGCACAACGAACAGTGCGTCATCGTTGTGTGAATCTAGTAGTTGCAGACCAGCTACTGCCGCAGTCCCGCTCAGGAACAGCCCAGTTCTGAGTAGGCCCATTTCGCGATCGCCTCGCAGGGAGCCCATCGGAGTGCCAGCGCGGTTGCTTCCCCGTGCGACATCGGCCCAGCGGTACCAGCCCGTCATAGCCCCGATAACGGCACCGCTTCCGAGCCCGTACAACATGACGGGCACGACCTTGACTTCGGTCGAGGTGCCGAAGACGGCGTCCCAAGCCCACGTTGTGAAGGAGTAGATGGGGGCGAAGAGGAAGCCGCCGGTCGCTGCGAAGAGGAGCGTCCAGCTGACAAGAGTGCGGCCGGGCCGGGTTTCCGCCCGAGGGGAACGGAAGACGGCGAGGCCGCGGATGTGCCTGGGCTCCGTATGAAGCGCGTTATTGGCTGTGAAGGCAGTGGCTCCGCCTACGAGTGCGAAGATGACCATCAAGGCGGATGCCGTTTCGGGTACGGAGGCCGACACCCGCAGACTCATTGCCGCCCCTAAGGCAATACCACTGATGATCAGGCCGGTGACCACCTGCACAATGGGCAGGAAAGCACGCGGCAGGGTGACGGCGGCCATGGTCCACCAGCGCAGATCCCGGGTGCTTTCCGAGGCCGGACGGACGGTCTCGTCGAAGGGGACGCGTGCGGTCCACGTACCTGCGGGCATGTGTCCGAGGCGGAGCGCCAGGAATTCAAGCCAGCGCCGGACCTGGTCGGGCGAGTGTTCACGGCGCGGTCGGAGTCCTCCCGGGTCTTTGCCAGACGGTGATCGTCGTTCGAGTAGAGCTGGGATCAGCTTGTAGAGAAGGTGACCGCGCAGGGCTGCCGCGGTGGCAAAGGCACCCGGTCGCATCAGGTCCCGGGGCGATGCACCAACGGCAGCGTAAGTGGTGCTTAGAAGCCACAGGTCCAAGGGGATGGCGACTGCCTCGGCGATTACTGCGATCGGGGCCGTGCGTGGTTCCGGGGCTTCCAGGCCGCTGAGGAGCTCTTCCCATCTACGGGAAGAGCGGTTTGCCAGGATGGAGCGCAAATAGGCAGCGGACTCGGTGGGTGCGAGCGGTTCTGGTTCGACGACTGCGGCTGAGGCCAGTACGCCAGTCCCGGCGCGTGAGGCCAGTTCATACTCCTCGGTGCGGCATGTGAGGATCAGGGGAATCTCCAGGCTTAGCGTGTCCGTCAGTTTCTGGATGAGTGCTGCGCGGGCTGGAGGGGGGAGTTCGTCGAGCCCATCGAGTACCGGGAGTACATGACCGTCTGAGACAAGTCTCGAGGCCACAGCACCACCGAGCTCCCGCACTTGAGGGAAGGTTCGTCGAAGCTCGCTCGCGAACCACAGATCAATCTCCGGGTGAGCCTTGACGCTCCAACCCGATACCGACATCGGCACCGGAACCGGCCCGCGCACCGGCTCACCGTCGGAGCGCTCCTTCAGTATCTGCAGCAGCAGACGGACGGAGAGTGTTGTTTTGCCGGCCCCAGGGCCCCCGATGATCACGAGTCGCCGACCTGGTAATTCCTTGAACCACGAAGCCAATTGCTCGACGTCGTGAGTCGGACCACTAAACGGACCGTGATCCGTCAGCGGCGCGCGGTACATCGTGTGATCCCGCATGGTGAGCCGCCAGACCACCGGCATGTGATAGCCCATGTCCTGATCTCGGATGTGGGCTTCAGTCGTCCATCGCTTTTTGACAGCCGCGTGCAGTTGGCTCCTGATGCGGGTGACATCCTCGTCAGTCACGGATTCCGGATTCGCAGCGATCTCTCGCCGCTTGGCCATCAGTAACTCGCCGCCGCCTATTGCCGCGATCACCAGTCCCGACCAGCTGATCAGGCCCGAGGAGTCCTCTAGATCTCCGTGCGAAAGTGCGGCCCAGAGCGGAGGCACTAGTACCAGCATCAGCCCCGAAAAGGCGATCAGGTAGTAGAAGCGGCGCCACTCGGGCCTTCCCATCTTCCTATGCTGACAGCCGTACGGGCCCGCGGCCAGAAGCATGCGCATCACGTATTCCCCACTGCCGCCTCACCCACCCCATGCAGCACGAGGCGAACCGCCGGCTCCCAACTGAAGGGGGAATTAGATCACCAAAATCTCACCGATCGTCGAATCCAAGCGCGGCTTCCAATCTCAGTTCGGCCGTTGAGATGCAAGGTGACCAGCAAATAGCTTTTGCGCCGTCAGA
The DNA here is from genome assembly GCF_055594065.1 of Streptomyces sp. NPDC040610. Classification (NCBI taxonomy): domain Bacteria; kingdom Bacillati; phylum Actinomycetota; class Actinomycetes; order Kitasatosporales; family Streptomycetaceae; genus Streptomyces; species Streptomyces sp. NPDC040610. Next base: position 3,396 of record NZ_JBVIXA010000029.1, read on the forward strand.
CCGGGGTCACTTCCCGATCAAGCGGCGCCGAGCCAAGCCGACCGTCGGGCAGACTACGCTTGCCCAGCAGCTCTACAACGGCGCGTACGGATCGTCCAGCAAATGGACGATCTCTTCGGAGTGCCCCGCGCCAGGGTTGTACCGGAACCCGAGATCACTGCAAGACGGCGACGGTCAGGAACCTTGATGCGGTCTCAGCCGTCACGAGAAGAAGCTGCAGGGGTTGGTGGTCAAGGGGTGTTGCGTTGGTTCCAGCGGCCGCCGATTCAAGGCTGCGCCCACCCGGCCATTGGAGTAGGGTCCGCCTCCCGAGAGTCAGGTGGACCCCATGGTCGACATTGTTCAGTGGGCGACAGTTCCTGCGTGTATGACGCCTAGCGCCACGACGGTGAAGGAAGCAAAGTTCGTCACTACTGCTGGAATTGTAAAGTTCGCGGTCGGAAAGAGCGGCAGCATCGTTTTCGTCGCTGCGATAACGACTTCTCTGCCTGCTGGTCGGTACGTCCTTCGGGCTTCCCTGGAACGCACCGACCCTACTGAGCCGAACCGTGAGCCGGGACTTCTCGGCACCAATGCCCAGCTCCGGCGACGGCGTCACGGGAAAGGAGGCGTCGAGGATGTTCTCGTCATTGACGGGCCGCCTGTGCTGGGAGGCAACGGCAACTACGTCGTGGACTCGCCGGGCCGAGACTTCAACGACGGGATCGACCTGACGGACTACTTCTACTGGGTCCAGCTGGAGCTGAAGCAAGCGCAGCCCGCGACCGCCTCCACCCGCAACGCGGTGAAGGGACTCAGGCTTCTGTGACCGTCCCACTTGACTCAAGGCGGCACTTCGTCGAACAGGCCCACCGCGTTGGGTCAGCCCAGAACGGGACGGGGCTGGGTGGGCAGCGTGCGGACCGCGGACCGCTCTGCAAGCTGCTGGCGTAGAAGTTGGTTCTCGATTGTCGTTTGATGCAGGGCACCGACGAGACCTTCGACGTCGGCCTTGAGCTGGGCGATCTCCTGTGTGTCGGCAGCGCGTAGCTCCTTCAGCCGGCGGACCTGCTTAAAGCTCGTAACAGGATCTTGTTGAACGGCCCTGGTTGGGCGTGACTGTTGTGACGATCTGACCGTTCGGATGGGTGTGACGACTCGGCCGTGGATCGTGGATGACGACTTGTGGGAGCTGATCGAGCCGCTGCTGCCTCCCTGGCCCGAGCTGTCACCGGGACCGCGGCCGGTGTCGGACCGGCTGTGTCTGCAGGGCATCTTGTACGTCCTGCACCAGGACATCGCCTGGCAACTCCTGCCCCTGGAGCTGGGGTTCGGCTCCGGACAGACCTGCTGGCGACGCCTGGACCGCTGGCAACAGGCAGGGGTCTTCGAGCAGTTGCACCGCATCCTGCTCGCGAAGCTGAACGCGGCCGGCGAACTCGACTGGACCCGCGCGTGCGTGGACGGCTCCCACATCCGCGCGAAAAGGGGGGTGCCGCAACCAGTCCGTCGCCGGTCGACCGCCGGGAAACAGGCAGCAAACACCACTTGATCTGCGACGGGCGCGGCACCCCGCTCCACGTCATCACCACCGCCGCCAACGTCAACGACATCACCCAGACCCTCAACCTCGTCGACGGCATCCCGCCCGTCACCGGACGGCCCGGCCGACCTCGACGGCGCCCCGAAGCCATCCTGGGCGACAAGGCGTACGACTCCCGGGCCGTCCGTCATGAACTGCGCAAACGCCGGATCATGCCGGTGATCTCCCGCAAGGGCGCCCCGAACATCAAGGGGCTGGGCAAGCTCCGCTACGTCGTCGAGCAGACCTTCGCCCTGCTCCACCAGTTCAAACGCCTCGCCGTCCGATGGGAACGACGCCCCGAACTCCATCAGGCTCTCGTCTCGTTGGCCTGCGGACTGATCTGCTGGCGACGGCTCAAGAAGGCCAGATCATGATCGCGTTACGAGCTCTTATGTTGCGCTGGCGCGTGGATGACCATACCGGCCAGACGGCCTGCCGGAGGCGAGCTGTCGTTCACCCAACAGACCCTCAACCGGGCGCTGTCCAGGGCGCAGGCCTGGTTGACGGCAGAGTTACCCGTCTGAAGTCCTGGCGGATCATCCGCAGAGCGCGGTGCAGCCCGAATCGAATGACGTCATTCGCCACAGCTGTCCACACTCTGGAGCGGCAACACTGAAAGACCTCACTGCGTGTCGGTCCGCCGAGGCCACTCAACGGCCGGGAATTCACAGGAATGTCCGGAACTCGACCTTGACCGGTGAGATATGCGCGGGACGATGAAATTTCAGTCATCGGTGGGGAGGGAAAATGGCCATCAGTGCCGCGCTTTTCTCCGGATCCAAGTGCTACTTCTTCAAGGGGAACCGGTACATTCGTGTCACTCGCGGAGATGTCGGAGCTGGCACTGTGGACTCCGGATACCCCGCACCCATCGCCAACTGGGGCTGGCCCGGCGGATTCGGTTCAACCGGAATCGACGCCGCCCTCTACTCAGGCACCAAGTGCTACTTCTTCAAGGGGAACCGGTACATTCGTGTCACTCGCGGAGATGTCGGAGCTGGCACTGTGGACTCCGGATACCCCGCACCCATCT
>NZ_JBVIXA010000029.1:6089-10100 GCF_055594065.1 Streptomyces sp. NPDC040610
CCGGCGGATTCGGTTCAACCGGAATCGACGCCGCCCTCTACTCAGGCACCAAGTGCTACTTCTTCAAGGGGAACCGGTACATTCGTGTCACTCGCGGGGAGGTTGGGCCGGGCACTGTGGACCCTGGATATCCGGCACCGCTGTCCAATTGGGGTTGGGGCCGGGAACTCATCCTCGTCCACTTCAAGTCGTTGCGGCCTCTCACCACGACTCTCCGGACGTTCCTGGACACGCAGTTCACGGAGATGCAGAAACTGTACGCCCGGTCACGCATTGACGCGCGCCGCGGAACCACCGAGGACCTCAGCGGTGACAGCAGTCTGTCGTCCCTCCTCGCACTCGACGTCGGTGAGTGCCGGGGAACACCGACCGAGGAACAGAAGACGCTGTTCTCCCACCGCACCAACGCCGACGACCGGGACCTCGTGGTCTACCTCGTCAGCACTCTGGTGAGCAGCGACATGAACAACTACGTCGGTTGCGCGACCCACCCTTCAGGTACGCCAGGAGTAGCGATCACGCAGGTCAGCGCGCCGTGGCTGACCGCCCATGAGGTAGGCCACAACCTGGGGCTGCGGCACGTCGACAGGACGGTCCCCGCCAACAGCCGCTTCCTGATGTGGCCGAACATCGTATGGACCGACGTACCTCCGGATCTCACCTCCGACGAGGAGGAAACGATGGCGTCCAGTGGCCTGACGCGCCCCATCCCCTTCTGAGACCCGTCCACGGTCGCTGCCCGACTGCTCGGCGAAGGAGGAACGACATGCCGGTGTCCATGAACGACCTGCGCAGGCAGCTCAGCGACATCCAGCCCACCGAGAGCACCTACCGGGGAATCGGCCCGTCCGAGGTCGACCTGCTAGTGGTCCTGCTCGACGACGAGGAGGAATGGCTGGCTGCTCGAGCGGTCCACGCCCTCGGCCGGATCGACGACGACCGGGCCCGGCGGGCCATCGAGGCGGCCGCCGAGAACCCTAGGCTGCCGGTCCGCGTCGCGACCGCCATCACCGCCGGTTCGCTGTTGCTACGCGCCCAGTCCTCCGACGAGATCCTCTCCCGCCTCCTCGACGATCCGCAGCCCGCCGTCCGTAAGTACGCGGTCCGGTCGGCCTCGGACCGCAACAGCGAGGCAGTCCGGCAGAGCCTCGGCGAGGTTGCCGCGTCCGACGCCGACACCCGACTGCGGCGGGCGGCGGAGGAGAAGGTGAATTCCATCGGCCGGTTGTAGGGCCCCTCCGCCACCTTACTGTCGCGTGCGCGGTCAGCCGGTCCGATCAGCCCGGCCGTACGACTACGGTCTCCGGCTCGCCGGCAAACGTCAGTCAAAGCCCCGCGCCCCGCCCAGTGCCAGCAGCTTATCGGCGTTCCGTCCGCCACAACCCACCCGCGGGCCATGAGTACGACGCCGTCCGCGCGGGTGGCGTCGTCAGGTGCGAAGACCTTCGACGCCAATCAGGCCAGTAAGGTCTTTCCGGGTGGCTCACTGAGCTTCTTCGAGTTGGCCACCGAGCAGGTGATGGTCCGTGAAGCGCAACGGGCGAGGCCCCGGGCTGTTGATCGAGATGTCTGACGTCTCAATCACGTTGCTCGGGGGCCTCGTTGGTCGTCCATCCTGCCGCACTCGACCTGCCGCATGCGCTCGTGGAGTGGGTCACCATGCTGATCGTCACCCGTGAGGGCGACCGCCGGTGCAAGCTCCGCCCGTCTCAGCGCGCGATGGTGGCACTGGTGTACCTGCGCGAACACACCACCCTGGCGAAGATCGCTGCCGGGTTCGGGATCAGCGAGTCCACCGCCCATGCCTACACCGGCGCGGTCATCCACCTGCGGCCGAACGAGTACCGGGTCTGCTGAAGGTCCTGCGCGAGACCGATGCGGACTTCGTTCTGCTGGACGGCACGCTCGCCGAGTGCGACCGAGTCGGCGACGGCCGGGCCGACTACTCTCACAAACACCGGCGCCACGGCGTGAACGTGCAGATCGGCACCGACCCTGACGGCAAGTTGCTGTGGCTTTCGCCCGCCCTGCCGGGCCGCACTCATGACTTGACCGCCGCCCGCACCCATCAGATCATCCGGATCTGCGAGCGCCAGGGCGTTCCCATCCTGGCCGATCTCGCCTACCAGGGCGCCGGCCCGTGGCTGACCACCGGCATCAAACGCACGCCCTTGCGGGAACTCACACCCACCGAAAAGACCCTCAACCAGGCACTGGCCGCTGCACGAGCACCGGTCGAGCGCGGCGTCGGCGCCCTTGAAGTCCTGGCGCATCTTCCGCAGGTCCCGGTGCAGCCCGAATCGAATGACGTCAATCGCCAAGGCCATCCTCACGCTGGAGCGTCACCGCTGAAGAACCTCATTCAAGTGCGGCATTGAGGCGGCTCGTTGGCGTGTGCTTCAGCGTAGGGCTTTAAGCCCTTTGTGCCCTAAGTGGACGTTAAGTCAGGCCGTTCCCTTCCACGTGTGCAGGGCCCCTACCCCGGTGACCGGGGTAGGGGCCCATTGCTTTGTCGCGGAGATGGCGAGGCGAGCGGCTCGGTCAGGGGCGGGTCGTTTGGCGGGCGGTGACCAGGGTGCGCCAGCGGCTGCGGACGGTGTCGGGGTCGTCGATCCAGTGGACGGTGGGCCTGGGCGGGTGGGGGAGACCACCGAGGGCGGCGGCGATGTCGGTGAAGTAGGCGAAGTCGCCGTTCGCGGTCAGGGTGTGCAGGCGGCCGACGGTGGCGGTGAGCGCCTGGTGGTCGTCGCGGACTGCGTGGTGGAAGGCGAGGACGATTTCCAGGAACCGGGTGAGCCAGGGGAGTCCGGCCTGGGTGATCTCGGTGCGCAGCGTCTGCGCGCGGTCGGCGAGGCCGCTGGCACCCGCGTCGCGGGGGAGGGCGGCGACGTGGGCCAGGAGGCGGGTGGCGCGCTGGTCGAGGCCTTCGAGGTACTGCTCGGCCAGGACCAGTTCGTCGTCGGCGCGGGCGGGGTCGGCGAAGGCGGCCACGAAGGCCAGGCGGGTCTGGACGATGGCACGTTCCCCTGCGGCGTCGTGCTGTTCGGCCTCGCCCCGCGGCCTCGAAGGCGGCGGCCGCGCGCTCGAGGTCGCCGTGGGGCCACCACACATCTCCCAGGACGCGGTGGTGGCGTCCCTTCCAGCCCAGGGCGGGGACGGCGGCGGTCGCGGCGGGGAAGTCTCCGGCGATGCGGTCGAGGTTGGCCAGTCCGCGCCGTGCACGGGCGGCGAGGCGCCCGCCGCCGTCGGCGACCTGCCGCATCCCGGTGCGGGAGGCACCGGTGTGGCTGTGGCCGCCGCCGCTTCGACCCCGCGGTCAGCAAGGTTTGCGTCGCGTGCGCCGACCGCGCCGCCGCGGGCCGGTAGAGAGGGCACGGGTGAACTTGGCCCGGATCGCGCTGAGGACGGCGGTAGAAGGACCAGGCCTCGGTGCGCGCCGCCGACGGGCCGCTACTTTCGATACTGCGGCCCCGCGGCGGGCCCGCGCCGAAGGCGTGGCCGACCACCTATGCAACGGCTGTACTCGGTCCGACGGCTCCCGCCTCCGGGAGCTACGTCATCGCCCCGCCGACCTCCGCCAACATCCCGGCGCGGCCGCCGGCGGCCGCCGGAATCACTAGGTGGACCGCGCCCGTTCCAGATTCGCCCGCACCACCGCGATCAATGGATGGCCCCGGCTCAGCACCCGCTCGCAGTCCGCCAGGGCGTGTTCGTACAGCGGGATGGCCCGCCCCAGATCCCCCGCCGACTGGTACGCGTACGCGAGGTTGTTGCGCGAGGCCAGCGTGTCGGGGTGGTCGCCGCCCAAGACCCGCTCGAAGTCCGCCAGGGCGTGTTCGTACAGCGGGATGGCCCGCCCCAGATCCCCCGCCGACTCGTACGCGTACGCGAGGTTGTTGCGCGAGGTCAGCGTGTCGGGGTGGTCGCCGCCCAAGACCCGCTCGAAGTCCGCCAGGGCGTGTTCGTACAGCGGGATGGCCCGCCCCAGATCCCCCGCCGACTCCGTACGCG
>NZ_JBVIXA010000029.1:10185-17085 GCF_055594065.1 Streptomyces sp. NPDC040610
ACTCGTACGCGTACGCGAGGTTGTTGCGCGAGGCCAGCGTGTCGGGGTGGTCGCCGCCCAAGACCCGCTCCCGCTCCGCCAGGGTCCGCTCGTACAGAGGGATCGCCCGCCCCACATCCCCCGCCGCCAGGTACGCGTACGCGAGGTTGTTGCGCGAGGCCAGCGTGTCAGGGTGGTCGCCGCCCAGGACCCGCTCGCTGTCCGCCAACGTGAGCTCGTACAGAGGGATCGCCCGCCCCACATCCCCCGCCGCCAGGTACGCGTACGCGAGGTTGTTGCGCGAGGACAGCGTGCCGGGGTGATCATCGCCCAGCAGCCGCTCGTGGGTGGTGAGGGCGCGTTGGAAGGCGTGGATGGCAGGGGTGAGTGCGCCCTGCCCCACTCGATAAGTGGCGGCGCTGTTGAGGGCGTGGGCGGTGTGGGTGGTGTCGTGGTCGGGGGTGTGGTGGTGGGTGAGGGCGTCGATGTGTGGGAGGAGGGCCCTGCACCGGGGCCAGGTTTCGGGGTGGTCGACGTCGGCGGGGAAGGTGTCGGAGAGGAGTGCGGCGGCCTGGTCGCGGGCGTGGTCGATGGCCTCGGGAAGGCGGTGGGGGTCGTCGGGGTCGGGGGTGCGGGCGAGGGCCTGGAGGAGGCGGTGGACGCTCAGGGTGCCGTCGTGGTGGTCGGTGACCATGCTGTAGGCGGTGAGTTGGCCGATCGCGGTGGCCAGCTGGGGTGGTTCGGCGAGGCCGTGGAGCAGGGTGCGGGGGATGTTGTCGGGGGCGTACCAGGCCAGGATGCGCAGGAGGTCAACAGCGAGGGGGGTATCGGCCAGCTGGTTGAGGGTGAGGTGCCAGATCCGGGCGATGGTGCGTTCGGAGTGGCCGCCCGCGGTGCCGGAGGCGAACATCGTGGCGGGCCAGCGGGCCAGCATGTGCAGGTAGGCGCGGGGGCTTGTGCCGGTCTCGGCGCAGTACGCGGCGGCCTGTTCCACGGCCAGGGCCAGGTGCCCGAGTTCCTCGCACACGGCGTCGGCGCCGCTGGTGTCGCGGGGACCGTGATGGGTGAGGATGCGGGTGAACAGGTCGAGTGCTTCGGCGGGGGCGAACACGTCGAGGTGGATGGTGGTGGCCTGGTGGTGCCAGCCGGTCGCGCGGCGGGTGGTGACCAGGACCCGGCCGCCCGGCACACGGTCCAGGAGCGGGCGGATGTGCCGGGGGTCCTCGACGTTGTCCAGCACGAGCAGCCATCCGTCATGTCCGGTGAGCCAGGCCAGCGCGCGTTCGGTCTGCAGCTCGGCGGGCAGCCCGGTCAGTCCGGGCTGCAGCGCCCGTGCCAGCGCGGCCAGCCCCGCCTCGACCGCGGCCACGCCCGCGTTGACCGCGTCCACGCCCGCGTCGTCGACGGTGATCCACCAGCGCACCTTCTCGTGCCGTCGGGCCGCCCAGTGTGCGGCGAGCGCCGACTTGCCGACTCCCCCCAGCCCGTGCACCGCGTGCACGACGACCTTGCCGGGCCGGGCGAACGCCGCCTCCAGCGCCTCCAGCTCATCGACGCGGCCGACAAACAGTCGGGTCCCGATGTTCGACACCCCTCCGGCCGCAGCGTTGTCGGGGATCGGCGCATACGCCTCCGGCGGCAGCGCGTACTCGGCGTGGACGGCTACGGGGTTGACGAGGTCGCGCCCGGCGGCATTGGACCCCGAGGTTGCCCAGACGCCCGCCGCCGTGGTGGGGATGTCGGCTTCGACAGGCCGCTTGCGGCGGTGCCAGGACGTCATAGGCCGCGGTGTGCGGTCGGATCCTCCATGTCGCGGCCCGCCGCGTTCGACCCGCCCGATGCGGACACCCCCGGCCTCGGGGCGGGAGGCGGCGCGGAGCCCACCCCGGTGTCACGAGCCTGAGGGTTGCGCATGTCGCGGCCCGCCGCGTTCGACCCGCTGTCCGCCTGGACCGTCGCCGATGTCGACGAGGAGCGCAGCAACGCCGCCACCGCCACCCAGGTCGCCGCGACACCCACCACCGCACCCACCACGCTGCCCGCCGCGGCGGCCGTGTTGAGATCGGCGGCCAAGAGCACCACGACCAACCCCACTGCCGCCGCGACACCCACGACTGCGAGGGCCACCAGACACGCCTTACGCCAGCTCGTCATGCCCCATGGTCGCTCCGCAGACATGGTCAAGTCTGCCCCTCTGCAACACCACCTGGCGTCATCTCCTGAGCCCCGGTCGCCGTCGGTTCGTGCAGTGGGATCACCCGCTCCAGATCCCCCGCTGCCCGGTACGCGAAGGCTCGCAAAGGTCCTGGGCAGGTGATTCGCCACGCTTCCGAGGATGGATCATGATGCTTTCTCGGGAATCCTGCAGAACCATCATGATCGATCCAATCCGCCCGTTGTGTCTGGAGGGTCGGCCGGGGGCAGCGAGGCGACCGCGGGTAGCGGAACCAACGGCATGCCGCCCAGTAGCCGCTTTCGGATGGCGGTTGTCATACGGTGAACTCCTCAGCTGTCATGGGGCGTTGGGGGAGATATGACGCAGGGTCCGTGGGCGGAGCTCGGTGAGACGGTCAGCGCGATTCGCGCCCAGTTGCAGCAGGCGATGGACGAGGGCGGTGACAAGTCGCTGAAGTTCCGCACGGGTCCGGTGGAGCTGGAGTTCTCCATCGAGGTGCGTAAGGAGGGTGAGGCCAAGGCGAGGATCCTGGTGTTGCCGTGGTCCGCCGATGCCCGTGCTGGTGTCAGTGCCGACCGCGTCCACCGCATCAAGCTCACGTTGCAGCCGATCGAGGGCACCGGCGCGGACGCGCGTATCGCCGGCACCAAGTCACAGCGCCCGGCCTGACTGCGGTGATCCCCAAGGGCGGGTGAGGGCGGGGGCTGGGAATGGATGTCACGCGGGTCGTCGAGGTGTGGGTCCCCGCCGTAGGGCGGGTGGGCAGCGGCTATCTGATCGCCGACCGCCTGGTGCTGACCTCCTATCACGTCGTGGATGGCATCGGGCCGGGCGATCCGGTTGAGGTCCGGCCGCTGGAGGACCAGGAGAGCACCCCGTGGCTGGCAGCGACGCTGTGCTGGCCCGCGGCACCGGTGGACATCGATGCCGCGCCCGAGCGCGACGCGGCCCTGCTCGTGATCGGCGACCCGCGTTGGCGCCCCGACCTGTCCTTGTCCGCGGTTCGTTTCGGCCGGGTCGCGGGGCAGGACCGGGTGGCCTGCCTGGGGGTCGGGTTCCCCGACGCCGAGGAGCGTCCGGACCGCCGGCGCGACACCATGCCCGTGCGCGGCAAGGTAGAGCCCCTGCAGGCGCGCAGGTCAAAGATGCTGACCGTCCATGTCGACGAGGGCATCGTGCCCCGCCGCCTAGACAGCGGCTCGGGCTGGGCCGGCAGCTCCGGCACGGCCCTGTTCTGCGGCCCCCTGCTCATCGCGGTGCTGGCCACCGACCGCGACGTCGCTGCCGACGCCAGCGTGCTCGGCGCCGTCCCGGTCACCTCGTTCGCGCCCCTGCCGGGCTTTCGCGACACGCTCAGCGCACACCGCGTCGACCTACGGCTCGAAGACGCGCCCGCCTCGGAAGAAGCCGAGCGGCAGGTGCGCGCGTACCTGGCCGCGGCCCGCCGGGCGGCCCGCGACCACCCCTACCCCGGCGTCCTGCCCGGCACCTTGCCCCCGCTCGCCGCCGTCTACCTGCGCCAACAGGTACGCGCCGACCCGACACGGTGCGCGCCGGACAAAGCGGACGGTACGGCGGAGGCGTCCGGCGTTCTGGTGAGCACGGACGAGGTCCTGGCGCGCCCGGGGACCTGCATCGTGCTCGGGGGGCCGGGCGGCGGCAAGTCCAGCCTGCTGCGGACCTGGACGACCGAACTGGCCGACCGGCTTCGGGCCCCACCGCCGGAGGGACCTGCAACTTGGGTGCCGGTCCTGGTGCAGGCCGCGGCCGTGGCCGCGCACCTGCGGGCGCCCGATCCCCGGCCGTTCCTCGATGCACTGGCCGCGGCCGCTGCTGCCGAGGTGCACGGGTTCGTGCTGACCGCAGGATTGACCGCGGAGCTCCTGCGCACCGCCCCGCTGGGAAACGCCCGCTGGCTGGTGCTGATCGACGGACTCGACGAGATCACCGCGGCCCATGACCGCAAGCGGCTGCTGGATGCCCTGGCGACCCAGGCTACCGAGCATCCGCAGCTCTACCGGTTCATCGTCGCCACCCGCCCCGCCCCCGACCACGAGCTCGCCGCCCTGGGCGCGGAGGTCTCCCGCTTCGCCCTGCAGCCCTTCCGTCCCGAGGACCTGCCCGCGGTGGCCCGCGGCTGGTTCACCACCCTCGCCCTGCTCGACCCGGACCACGCCGTCGGCGCGTTTCTCGCGTCCGTGCACCGCGTCGGTCTGGACGGCATCGCCGGCATCCCCCTGATCGCCGCCATGCTGTGCCAGTTGTACGCCCACGACCCCGGCCGGCCGCTGCCCGACAGCCGCGGCGCCGTCTACGGCAGATTCATCGACCGCCTGCACGAACGTCACGCCGACCCGGGGCCCGGTGGCCTGCGCGCCCAGACCGCCCTCGACATGGCCCGCCGCGGTCCCGCCGCGGCCGCCGCCGCCGACAAGGTCCTGAACCACCTGCTCGGCCTGATCGCCCACCTTGCCGCCCAACGCTGGAGCGGCAACACCGCGCCCGCCCTCGACATCATCGCCGCCCACCCCGCCGCCCAACTCCCCGACAGCATCCCCGCATCCGCCTGGCGCACCTTCCTCGACACCAGCCTGCGCCGCAGCGGCCTGCTCACCCCCGCAGACGACGACCTGGTCTTCCTCCACCAGACCTTCCTGGAATACCTGGCCGCCCGCCATGCCGCGCGTTCGCCTGAAACCCTCACCCAGACGCTGCACGACGCAACCGGACACACAGCCCGATACACAGCCCGAGACAGCAGACTCGACGGCAATATGACCAAGCCCCGGATTCTCGGACGGCGGTACTGGTCACCACCTCCCGAATCCGCCGCCTCCTACGTCGGCTTCCTCATCGACCTCACCCACACCCACCCACTGCCACCGCGGCGCGGCGGAGCTCTCCTCACGAAACCCCACCTGAACCGCACGCCGGCAGGCGCCCGTTTCATCGACGAGCTCGCACGACTGGGCACCCGGTTACCGGACCACGTACGCCAAGCAGCCGCCGACACCTGGCACGCCCTCGCCCACGACCCCAACCTGCACGGCACATACCGGGTGGGGGCGGCCCGGGACCTGGCGGGGCTCGGTGACCCGCGCGCCGCCGACACCTGCCACGCCCTCGCCCACGACCCCAACCTGAAAGGCGAATACCGGGAGACGGCGGCCCGGGACCTGGCGGGGCTCGGCGACCCGCGCGCCGCCGACCTCCTGCACGCCCTCGCCCACGACCCCAACCTGAACGACGGAGACCGGGTGGGGGCGGCCCGGGGCCTGGCGTGGCTCGGCGACCCGCGCGCCGCCAACTTCCTGCACGCCCTCGCCCACGACCCCAACCTGAACGACGGAGACCGGGTGACGGCGGCCCAGAACCTGGCGGAGGTCGGTGACCCGCGCGCCGCCGACCTCCTGCACGCCCTCGCCCACGACCCCAACCTGAACGACGCATACCGGGTGACGGCGGCCCGGGGCCTGGCGGAGGTCGGCGACCCGCGCGCCGCCGACACCTGGCACGCCCTCGCCCACGACCCCGACCTGAACGACGGAGACCGGGTGGGGGCGGCCCAGAACCTGGCGGAGGTCGGTGACCCGCGCGCCGCCGACCTCCTGCACGCCCTCGCCCACGACCCCAACCTGAACGACGGAGACCGGGTGGGGGCGGCCCGGGGCCTGGCGGAGCTCGGCGACCCGCGCAGCGTCGACACCTGGCACGCCCTCGCCCACGACCGCACATTGAGCAGACGGATGCGCAGGTTCAGCGCACGGTGGCTCCGTGGGTGAGCGGACCGGCAGCGACCTCCGATCACATAGCGAAGGGCCCAAAGCTGTTCTGACCCGGATGCGCCTTGGCAGATCGCCTCATCGGGCGTCGGCATGGCGGTCGGTGCGCGCGATGTTCGCGCATGTCGGCTTGCATCGGTCCAGGCTCGGGGCGTCACTGACATCGAGCCGATGGCACAGGGCACGGTCGCGGTTGTAGACGCGCATCAGGAACGAGTGCGGGTTGTCGTAGACGGTCAGGGCCGGGTTGCCGAGGATGTCCCGGGCCTGCCGGTGCGTGCAGATGGACCCGGCGAACGGGGGGGGCCTGGGCGGCGGTGTGGATCGCTCGCCGTACTGCCGGCCCTGGAATCCCGGTTCCAGCGGCGAGCTCGTCGTGGAGGGTGGTGAGGGTGTCGGCGGTTGCCCGGGCGGTTTCGGTGTCGAGCAGCTCGTGGATGCCGCCGCGGCCGCGCGCTATTGGTAAGTCCGGCTATCAGGACCTGCGGAATGTTCGGAGCGAGAGAGCCTCCGCCACTGTCGGGCATTGCGGACGTGCAGCAGCCTCGCCGATGTATCCGTCAGGGCTGCTGTGTTCAGAGCCATGGGGCGAAACGGTACGCCCCCGCCGGGGGCGGAGCGGTGGCTGCTCGCCCGGTCGCCCGGTGGGGCGAGGCGTTGCAGGTTCGTACTGGTGTTGACAGAACGGTCATTCCTGTGGCCGGGCGGGCTGGCCGGTACAGATCCGTTTTGCCTGGAAATTCCCTGGGCGGTGAAAGCGTGGGCCAGAACTCAGGTGCTCACGTTCGACCGGAACCGACCATTCCCGCTCAATCGCGAGCGCTCAAAGGGCTCTTATTGAGTGCCGTGGCGAAAAGTGAGCGCTCAGAGTGCGGTGATCGGCCGCGCGGGTCAGGCTTGTTGTTGCGCCGCGTTGTGCAGGTGCTGGATCATCCAGAACTCCTCAACGCGGGCGCCGCCCCC
>NZ_JBVIXA010000030.1:0-7001 GCF_055594065.1 Streptomyces sp. NPDC040610
GCTGGAACAACTCCCACAACTCATCCGGCACCAGCCGCTCAACGATCGAAACCACGACCGACAAACTACCGATCCAAATGAGATGACGTCTTAGACGTCATTTCAGTTGGCGTGATCTTGCGGCAGTCTGGGGTGATGGCTGCTGTGCTTGTCGAACGGTTGGCGCCGGAGGATCTGTGGGAGTTGTTCCAGCGGGTGGTGCCGCTGGCTCCGGAACGCCCGCAGGGCGGAGGGCATCGTCGCGGAGAGGGCCGTGGGGTACTGGCCGCGATCATCTTCGTGGCTGTATTTGGAACCAACTGCCGCCGGGGTTCGGACTGTTGGGAGTGACTGCCTTCCGCCGGTTCACCGAATGGAGTGAGGCCCGTGTGTGGGCCGAGCTCCACCGCCTGGTCCTGGACGAACTCGGACCCCGGGGTGGCCTGGTCTGGTCATGGTGTGCGATTGACTCCGTCAGTGTCCGGGCCCTCAAGGGGGGGGCAGTTGACGGGACCGAATCCGGCCGACCGCGGCAAGAAGGGTTCGAAAATCCCCCTCATCGTCGACCGCCACGGTCTGCCTCTGTCGATCGGCATCTCTGCGGCGAACCTCCATGGCAGCTGGTCCGTGGCAGTCCTGGGTGCCGGGCCGAGCACATGCATGGCGCCTTCTTCCAGGGCGTTCATGAGGTGCTTGCTGACGCGCATCCCGGCGGCGTCGTGGTGGGTGTGGACCGTTGTGGAATCCACGCTGACCAGCGACAAGTCTGTCTGCTCGGCGCGGGCGGTCTCGGTGATCAGGCCTTCCAGCAAGGCGGAGAAGACGCCGGCGTTCCGCCAGACCCGGAAACGTCCGTAGACGGTGGCTCAGGGGCCGAACTCGGCGGGCATCTCCCGTCACTGACCACTGACCACTGACCACTGACCACTGGACCGGGACCACCAGATCACCCCTTCGAACTGCTCGCGCAACCGCTCGGGGTACGGCCCGTACCTACCGAGCGACAGGTACAGCTCGATGAACTTCGACTGGGCATTCGTGAGTTGCCTACGCGCCACGACCAGTGTCCCCCGGGTTCCACCCCCACGAAGAAGGCGATACCCACAACTGATCACGACGTCACGCAGACCTAGAGACGGCAGCTGATCTCCATTCCGTCCTCCACGGGGAACGTGACGCTCTGGTAGCCGTTCCGGGGGTCACGGACGTAGCCGAGGTAGGGCGCGAGGTCCTCCAGGTCGACGTCGTCGGCGACGACGAGGGTGCCGGGCGCGAGGCGTGGTTCGAGGACTCGCAGGACGGGCAGGCACAGGTCCTTCCAGCCGTCGAGGAGGACGAAGTCCGCGGAGTCGGCGGCTGCGGCGAGGGTATCGCGGGCATCTCCTTCGAGGACGGTGATCAGGTCGTCCAGCCCCGTCTCGGTGAACGTCCGGCGGGCGGCCGCGGCCTTGGCGGCGCTCAGTTCCGTACTGATCACCCGCCCCGCCCCGTTGTCGCGCAGTGCGGCGGCGAGATGGAGCGTGGAGATGCCGAAGGACGTGCCGAACTCGACGACGGTGGCGGGGCGGATGGCCCGAATCAGGTTGTAGAGCAGGCGCCCGCCCTGGGCGGAAATCGGCATGTATACCTCAGCGTTGGCGTCGGCCTGCTCCTGCGGACCGAGGGACGCGGAACCCTGGGGCCACGCCGCCCGGATCCGCCTGCTGGTCGTCTCGTCCTGCTCGGCATGCCGGAACATCCGGTCGAGGGCAGAGGCGACACGGGGGTCTTCGAGGGTGTTGGTGGGCGTCATGGACCTAGACTAGACGCACCGTTGCGTAGCGTCTAGAGGTCTGGCCTACTCTGGCCCCAGGAGGCAGACATGGAACGAGGAAGTACGGCCGCCGCGGCGGCCGGGGTGGAACCGGCGGCACGCCACCACGGCAACAGGCACGGCCGCAGCGAACAGGCCCGGCAGGCAGTGCTGGAGGCGGCCGACGACCTCTTGGTCGAGAAGGGCTTCACCGGCGTCACCATCGAGGGCATCGCCGCCCGGGCGGGCGTCGCCAAGCAGACCGTCTACCGCTGGTGGAAGACCAAGACTGACATCCTCCTGGACGCCTTCCTCCAGGACGCGGCCGAAGCCCTGACCCCGCCGGACCACGGCGACCTGGCCCCGGACCTGCGCGCCCACCTGCGCCAACTGGCCCTGTTCCTCACCGGGTCGGACGCGGGCGCCGTCTTCAAGGCCCTCATCGGGCACGCCCAGCACGATCCCGCGTTCGCCGCCGCCCTGCGGTCCGGGTACCTCGACGAACAGCGCCGACGCGACCGACTCCCGCTGGAACGTGCGGTGGAACGCGGCCAGCTCGCCGCCGGACTCGACATGGCGGCGGAGATCGACCAACTCGTGGGACCGGTCTACCATCGCGTCCTGGTGACGGCGGAACCCGTCGACCAGGCTTTCACCGACCGCCTCGTCGAGGCGTTCCTGCACCGCGCGGAAGTAGCGGACGCAGCCGACGCAGGGGAGATGGGGAGCAGATGACTCTGAAGGCAGGCCAGCGGGTGGTGCTGGCAGCGGACACCCGGCTGACTGATTCGACCGAGGCGTCGGGGGTCGTCGTCGGGTTCCTGTCCTTGGCGGCGGGCACCGGTGGGACCGTCGAGCAGGTCGTCGGCCACCAGGACGAGAGCGACGACGTGCGCGAGTACGAGCGACTCAAGTCGCTGCTCGACGCCTTCGGGGGCGAGATGCCCACGGAGAGCAGGAGGCAGCTCGAAGAGAACGTCGGCTCTCTGGAACCCGCGTGGACCGCCTTCCAGGAACGGGCGCCTCGCGTGAGCGTGCGGGTCCGCTTCGACAACGGGTTCATCCTCGACGGGGCCCCCGAGGGCGTCTTCGTCCCCGCCTGAGAGCGCGTCCCGGTCAGACCGGTGGTCGGCGGCGGTGGTCGCGCCAGCGAGCCCACAGCTCGGCTGGGGTGTGCGGCGAAGGCGTGGGCTCGGCGGGCCACCGTTCGGCCCGGGTGGGCGGGAGGACCGGCATGAGGTACGACTGCCCGCCGGTCTCCAGAGTGCACAGGGGTTCACCGCCGGGGATATCCGTGCGCCCGACGCGAATAGTGAAGGGGCGGGGGACGCCGTCCTCGGCGAGCTCGCCCCCCAGCTCCGTCGGCGCGTTCGGGTGGCTGCCCACCACTCTGCCGTCGCGGGATTTGTGACGGTTCTTGTGAGCCCTTGTCGTGTTGGGGGGGGATGGTCGTGCTGTTCTGCCAGTGGCAGAACAGCGGCCGGACCGGGCTCGACGATCACTACGGTCCAGTCTCATGACGACGATTTCGACGCGTACGGTCGAGTACCGGGCGGACGGTTTGACGATGGTCGGGCACCTGGCGCTCCCGGCCGGTGTCGACCGCCGGCCCGCGGTGCTGCTGGGACCGGAGGGCATGGGGCTCAGCGACATCGAGCGGCGCCGGGCCGATGCTCTCGCCAGGCTGGGATATGTAGTGCTGGCTTTCGATCTCCACGGTGGGCGTTATTTGAGCGATCCCGAGGAGATGCTGGCCCGTTGCATGCCCTTGCTCGCTGATCCTGAGCGGATGCGGGGTATCGGCCGTGCGGCGCTTGATGTGTTGTGCAGCGAGCCGCGGACCGATTCCGGCCGGATCGCCGCTGTCGGTTACGGGACCGGGGGCGCGGTCGGGCTGGAGCTGGGGCGCGACGGCGTCAGCCTGCGTGCGATCGGGACAGTCAACGCAACTACCACGGGCCGGCCGGGGGAGGCGGCGCGCATTCGTTGCCCGGTGTGGGCCGGGGTCGGGTCGGAAGACCCGATCATGCCGCCCGCGCAACGTGAGGCGTTCGCCGCTGAGATGCAGGCCGCGGGTGTCGACTGGCGCCTCACGGTTTACGGCGGAGCCTTGCACGCCTTCCATCATCCGCCGGTCGACCACCCTGTTGTCCCCGGCGTCGGCTACCACCCGCGGCACGCGCAGCGAGCCTGGCGCGATGTCGTCGACCTGCTCGCGGAGTGCCTGCCGGTGACGGAGGATCTGGGGGCATGACCCGGCCAAGCATGCTGGTACCAGGCTTGGCCGGCGTCATGCCTGGGACGCCTCAAGCAGTGTGGAGGGGCTCGGCAGATCGGGGCATGGAGGGGTGGGGCCGGATGGCGGGCGGGGTGAGCCTGCGGGGCATAAAGCGTGATCGAGGCGAGCCCCGCCCGCGCCATCAACCTGCTCCGTGCCCTGCTCGTCCTGACGAGCGTCGAACTCGACCGCTGACAGACGGTCAGGACCGGAGACAGCCGCCCATGACCAGCGCGAGCACTCACGAGCCCCGCCCAACCAGCAGCCGCACCAGCGAAATTCAAGGTGGTGGACCTTCAGTGAGGTTCCGGCTGGGCCTCGGTCAGTCGATGCCTTCGACGATGCGGAAGTCGCGCTCGACGCCGTCGGAGAGGGCGGCCAGCGCCTCCTGGTAGGCCGCACTCTCGTGCGCCGCGACGGCCTGCTCGAAGCTGTCGAACTCGATCAGGACGGTCCGCTCGGCGATTCCGGCGTCGTGTGCCGCGACCCGGCCGCCGCGGACGAGGACCCGGCCGCCCCCGGCCTTGACGGCGGGAGCGGCCAGTTGGTTGTAGGCAGCCAGCTTCTCGGGGTCGGAAATGGTGCGGTAGGCGCTGACCCAGTAGCCCTTGGGCATGGGACCTCCAGTGTGGGGATGAGTGCGTCTGGCTTACGGGTTGGTCGCGGACGAGCGTCGGCGGGCGAGAGCGAGGCTTGTCAGTGTCGTGATCGTCATGGCGCCGATGCCGACCAGGGCTGCGGTGGTGTAGGCGCTGTCGTCGGGGAAGAGGTGGCCGGGGCCGGTGCCTGCGGCGAGGATCAGGCCTCCGATGGCGCTGCCCAGGCAGTACCCGACGCTGCGGACGACGTAGTTGAAGCTCATGGCGCTCGACGTCTCGCTCTTGGGGGTGACGGCCAGGATGACGCCGGGCATGGCGGCCGAGAAGCCGCCGACGCCGAAGCCGAGCAGGCCCATCGCCGCGAACAGTTCGATCAGGTTCGACCGGGCCGCCGCGAACAGGGCGAACCCGCCGCCGACCACGATGGCGCTGCCGGCCAGGAGCAGGGGGTCGGCGATCCTTGTCCGGGCCCGCGGCGTGAGTTTTCCGGCGGCGAACCCCAGCGCCGAGAACGGGATGAGGACCAGCCCGGCGACGAAGGTCGTCAGGCCGAAGCCGTAGCCGGCGCCGTGTGGTGTCTGCGCGTACCGGGTGATGAGTGTGAGCAGGAGGTATGTGCCGATCCCGCCGACGAACATGGCGAGGTTCGCTCCGGCGACCGCCGGGTGCCGCAGCGCCCGTAGATCGACCAGGGGCGTCGTGCTGCGTAGTTCGACGACGGCCCAGAGGCAGAGCAGCACCGTCGTGGCGACGGTGAGGCCCGCCGCCACGGCGAGGTGCCGACTCCACAGATTCCGTTCGCCGGCGAGGAACAGCACCAGGAGCAGCGCGGCGGCCAGGACGGCTGCGCCTGCCACGTTCACGTGGGCAGAGCGGTCTTGGGGGGCTTCGGGTATGGAGCGCCATGCGGTCAGGAGGGCGGCGGCGGTGACGGCCAGGCCGAGGCCGTAGGCGGCCCGGACCCCGCCGAGCTCGGCGAGCAGTGCGGCCAGCGGGTAGCCGGCGCCGGCCCCGATGATCGAGACCACCGAGATCAGGGCGATCACGGACGTGCTGCGCTCCTCGGGGAGGTGGTCCCGGGCCACGCCCATCATCAGCGCCGTCAGCCCGAGCCCGATGCCCTGGGCCGCCCTGCCGGCCAGCAGCCACGCGAACGGCAGCGGCAGCACGGTGAGCGCGCTGCCGGCGACGGCGACCGCCAGTGTGGCGAGGATCGTGGCCCGCCGGTGCGGGCCGGCTCCGAGCCGGCCCAGGACCGGCGTGGCGACGGCGCCGCTGAGCAGCGCGACGGTCAGTGTCCACTGCGCGCTGCCGAGCGAGACGTGGAAGGAGGTCGCCACGCTGGTGATGAGCGGCGCCCCGAGGCTGGCGACCGCCGCCACGACCAGAGCGATGAACATCAGGGCGGGGGCCAGCAGCCGCGCCTCGGAACGCGCCACCGGGGACGCCTTCACCGCGGCCCTGCCGCCCGGCTGCCCGGTCACTGCTTGGGCCCTTCGCGGTCCTGGCTTTCGGCCTCTGCCAGATGCTTCAGTGCCGGAAGGGCCGCCACCAGCGCCTCGACCTCGTCGCCGGTGAGCTCGCCGATCAACCGCTCGAACGCGTGGATGCCTGCCTGGCGCCGCGTCCGGACATAGGAGGCGCCGGCCTCGGTCAGGCACACCAGTGTGACCCGCTTGTCGGACGCGTCGCCCCGCCGCTCGACCAGGCCGGACTCCTCCATCACCCGGACCAGGGCGGTCATCGCGGGCTGGGTGACGCCCTCGACCGCGGCCAGATCGGTGATGCGCCGCGCTCCGGTCCGGTCCAGGGTGGCCAGGGTGGCGGCGGAGGTCAGGCTCATGTCCCGGGGCAGGCGTCGCGCGGCCCTGGTGGCCAGGCCGTAGAGGGCTGCCCCGATGGCGGCGGACGCGCCAGGAGCGGTGTCTTGACGACTCATACCCAAAGCATAGCCATTTTATATTCATAGTCTATGGAAATGGTCGACTGTCGTGGGTCGGTGTTGTGTGTTGTGGGTGTGGGGTTGTCGGGTTCGATGGCCAGTTCGGTTGCAGTCTGTATGCCGATGACAGGCGCGATGCCCTTGTCTGCTGGGATCCTCGCTGCGTCCCTTGGCTGAGGCAATCCGATCGCGGTGGCCGACTTGCCGACCTCTACGAAGGGTGAACGAGTCCTGGACCTCGGCTCTGGCGGCGGCGCGGCACTGGCGTACTGCTTTCCGCTCGCCTTTCCGTTCGCCGTGGCGGGGTCTGCCGGGAGGGTTTGGTGTGTTTTGGGTTTGTTGGGGTGTTCCGGCATGCTTTGGTGTGTCTTGGTGTCGGTGGCTTTCCGTGAGTTGGTCGAGATCTGGGTG
>NZ_JBVIXA010000031.1:0-1448 GCF_055594065.1 Streptomyces sp. NPDC040610
GTTTCAGAACCAACACAGTGGACGCGAGCAACTGAGGACAAGCCCTCGGCCTATTAGTACCAGTCAACTCCACCCCTTACAGGGCTTCCATATCTGGCCTATCAACCCAGTCGTCTACTGGGAGCCTTAACCCCTCAAAGGGGGTGGGAGTCCTCATCTCGAAGCAGGCTTCCCGCTTAGATGCTTTCAGCGGTTATCCTTTCCGAACGTAGCCAACCAGCCATGCCCTTGGCAGAACAACTGGCACACCAGAGGTTCGTCCGTCCCGGTCCTCTCGTACTAGGGACAGCCCTTCTCAAGACTCCTACGCGCACAGCGGATAGGGACCGAACTGTCTCACGACGTTCTAAACCCAGCTCGCGTACCGCTTTAATGGGCGAACAGCCCAACCCTTGGGACCGACTCCAGCCCCAGGATGCGACGAGCCGACATCGAGGTGCCAAACCATCCCGTCGATATGGACTCTTGGGGAAGATCAGCCTGTTATCCCCGGGGTACCTTTTATCCGTTGAGCGACGGCGCTTCCACAAGCCACCGCCGGATCACTAGTCCCGACTTTCGTCCCTGCTCGACCCGTCAGTCTCACAGTCAAGCTCCCTTGTGCACTTACACTCAACACCTGATTACCAACCAGGCTGAGGGAACCTTTGGGCGCCTCCGTTACCCTTTGGGAGGCAACCGCCCCAGTTAAACTACCCATCAGACACTGTCCCTGATCCGGATCACGGACCCAGGTTAGACATCCAGCACGACCAGAGTGGTATTTCAACGACGACTCCACGAACACTGGCGTGCCCGCTTCACAGTCTCCCACCTATCCTACACAAGCCGAACCGAACACCAATATCAAACTGTAGTAAAGGTCCCGGGGTCTTTCCGTCCTGCTGCGCGAAACGAGCATCTTTACTCGTAGTGCAATTTCACCGGGCCTATGGTTGAGACAGTCGAGAAGTCGTTACGCCATTCGTGCAGGTCGGAACTTACCCGACAAGGAATTTCGCTACCTTAGGATGGTTATAGTTACCACCGCCGTTTACTGGCGCTTAAGTTCTCAGCTTCGCCACCCCGAAGAGTGACTAACCGGTCCCCTTAACGTTCCAGCACCGGGCAGGCGTCAGTCCGTATACATCGCCTTACGGCTTCGCACGGACCTGTGTTTTTAGTAAACAGTCGCTTCTCGCTGGTCTCTGCGGCCACCCCCAGCTCAAGCAGCAAGTGCTATCACCGGAAATGGCCCCCCTTCTCCCGAAGTTACGGGGGCATTTTGCCGAGTTCCTTAACCATAGTTCACCCGAACGCCTCGGTATTCTCTACCTGACCACCTGAGTCGGTTTAGGGTACGGGCCGCCATGAAACTCGCTAGAGGCTTTTCTCGACAGCATAGGATCATCCACTTCACCACAATCGGCTCGGCATCAGGTCTCACCCTTAATGTCATCCGGATTTGC
>NZ_JBVIXA010000031.1:1545-3311 GCF_055594065.1 Streptomyces sp. NPDC040610
GCCTAGATGACGGGCTACACCCTTACCCCGGGACAACCACCGCCCGGGCTGGACTACCTTCCTGCGTCACCCCATCACTCACCTACTACCAGATTGGACCGGCGGCTCCACCACTCCCCTTTGCCCGAAGGCTCCAGGGCGGCTTCACGGCCTTAGCATCACTGGATTCGATGTTTGACGCTTCACAGCGGGTACCGGAATATCAACCGGTTATCCATCGACTACGCCTGTCGGCCTCGCCTTAGGTCCCGACTTACCCTGGGCAGATCAGCTTGACCCAGGAACCCTTAGTCAATCGGCGCACACGTTTCTCACGTATGTATCGCTACTCATGCCTGCATTCTCACTCGTGAACCGTCCACCACTCGCTTACGCGGCAGCTTCACCCGGCACACGACGCTCCCCTACCCATCACGATCCCCGTTGGGGGTATATATCGCAATGACACGACTTCGGCGGTACGCTTGAGCCCCGCTACATTGTCGGCGCGGAATCACTAGACCAGTGAGCTATTACGCACTCTTTCAAGGGTGGCTGCTTCTAAGCCAACCTCCTGGTTGTCTCTGCGACTCCACATCCTTTCCCACTTAGCGTACGCTTAGGGGCCTTAGTCGATGCTCTGGGCTGTTTCCCTCTCGACCATGGAGCTTATCCCCCACAGTCTCACTGCCGCGCTCTCACTTACCGGCATTCGGAGTTTGGCTAAGGTCAGTAACCCGGTAGGGCCCATCGCCTATCCAGTGCTCTACCTCCGGCAAGAAACACACGACGCTGCACCTAAATGCATTTCGGGGAGAACCAGCTATCACGGAGTTTGATTGGCCTTTCACCCCTAACCACAGGTCATCCCCCAGGTTTTCAACCCTGGTGGGTTCGGCCCTCCACGAAGTCTTACCTCCGCTTCAGCCTGCCCATGGCTAGATCACTCCGCTTCGGGTCTTGAGCGCGCTACTAAAACGCCCTATTCGGACTCGCTTTCGCTACGGCTTCCCCACACGGGTTAACCTCGCAACACACCGCAAACTCGCAGGCTCATTCTTCAAAAGGCACGCAGTCACGACTATGCAGCAAGCTGCATAGCGACGCTCCCACGGCTTGTAGGCACACGGTTTCAGGTACTATTTCACTCCGCTCCCGCGGTACTTTTCACCATTCCCTCACGGTACTATCCGCTATCGGTCACCAGGGAATATTTAGGCTTAACGGGTGGTCCCGCCAGATTCACACGGGATTTCTCGGGCCCCGTGCTACTTGGGTGTCTCACAAGCAAGCCGCTGATGTTTCGACTACGGGGGTCTTACCCTCTACGCCGGACCTTTCGCATGTCCTTCGCCTACATCAACGGTTTCTGACTCGCCTCATGACCGGCAGATCATGAAAGTGAGATCCCACAACCCCGTATACGCAACCCCTGCCGGGTCTCACACGCATACGGTTTGGCCTCATCCAGTTTCGCTCGCCACTACTCCCGGAATCACGGTTGTTTTCTCTTCCTGCGGGTACTGAGATGTTTCACTTCCCCGCGTTCCCTCCACACTGCCTATGTGTTCAGCAGCGGGTGACAGCCCATGACGACTGCCGGGTTTCCCCATTCGGAAACCCCCGGATCAAAGCCTGGTTGACGACTCCCCGGGGACTATCGTGGCCTCCCACGTCCTTCATCGGTTCCTGGTGCCAAGGCATCCACCGTGCGCCCTTAAAAACTTGGCCACAGATGCTCGCGTCCACTGTGCAGTTCTCAAACAACGACCAACCACCCATCACCC
>NZ_JBVIXA010000032.1:0-2160 GCF_055594065.1 Streptomyces sp. NPDC040610
GGGGAGGGCTGTTGTTGCCTTCAAGTGGGGTGGGAGTTCCTCCGACGACTCCATTTCCACCCCAACGCGCTGTTTTCTCTTTGGGGCGGGGGCTTGTCCGGCGGGTCGCGCCGGACAAGCCCCAGGTCCGACCCCTGGTCCTGCCACTCCCCGTCCCGCATGATCACCCTCCCCCGCAGTTCCGGCTCCCCGCGCCACGCGCGCACCGTCCTCGGCGCCACACGGATGTACAGGAAGGGCGCGTCCTCCGTGCGCGGGTCCCACCCGAACTTGGCGGTGAAGGCCTCCGCCGCCTCCCCGGGCACCTCGTCGTCCGGGAAGCACTCGGCCTCTCCCTGGAGGAGCACCACGTCGAAGGTGTCCGGCAGGGCCAGGCGCACGCGCGGCTCCTCACGGACGTTCCGGGCCGTCACGGACGTGGCGCCGGTGCACATCCACACGGCCCGGCCGTCCCACAGGAACCACAACGGCACCTGGTGCGGCCCGCGTTCAGGATGTGCCGTCGACACCCATACGTCCCGCTCGGCGGCGAGCCGCTCCAGTGTGTCGCGCCTGCGCTCCGCCGCCCCGCGCCTGACGATTCCCGTGGTCTGCATGGAAGCCGACCCTAGCCAGCGGGTTCGCCCGGCACATGAGGCGCAGGGCCTACTCCCAGCGACCGATGAACCCCTCGGCCGCACATCGATGAACCTCTCGGCCGCACATCGACGTCCGATGCCCGCCAGCGCGCCCCCGCCCCACCGAGCAGGCTGCGCGCATGGCGAACTCACGCACCAAGAGCATCAAGAGCACCACGAGTACTACGAGCACCCCAAGCGCCGCGAGCACAGCTCACGGCGCAGGCGCCCCGGACACAATGGCCGTCCTCACCGGCATGTACGCCGCCGAGGCGAAGTACTTGGCCGCAGGCGGCCCCGGCGAGGCCTCCTTCGACCTGCTCGCGCCCTACTTCTCGACGGACGTCGTGCTGCGCCAGGCCGACTGGCTGCCCTACGGCGGCGTCTGGCGCGGGCACGCCGGGATGGAGCGGTTCTTCGTCGCGATGAGCCGTGTGTGGGCGGCGTTCGACATGGTGGAGCAGGAGTTCCTCGCCACGGGCGCGACCGCGGTCGTACGCACCCGGGTGCACGCGGTCGCCCGTACCACCGGGCGTGAACTCGCCTTCCCCATCCTGCAGACGATCAAGGTCGCGCACGGCCGGATCACCGAGGTCGACCCCTTCTACTGGGACACGGGGGCCGTCGCCGACCTCGTGCGGGCCGACGGCTGACGGCACGGCGGGGCGGGGCGGAGCGGCGGGGGTCAGCGGTCGGCGTGTGCCCGTAGGCGGGTCCACAGGGTCAGGTCGCTGCTGGTCGCGATGGCCAGCGTGCGGCCGGAGGGGGAGAATCCGGCGGCGCGGAACTCCGAGTACCGGGCGTGCAGGACGTGCCACCACGTCTCACCGGCCGGGCCCCGGTGGAGGGCGTCGCCCGTGGCGAGGACGACGCGGTGGCAGGGCCAGTCGGGGCTGACGACGGACACGGTCCAGCCGTCGGACGACGTGCTGTGCAGTCCGCCGCCGAAGAGGCCCGCGATATGGACCGGGGTGCCCGCGATCGGGCCGAGGCCGGGGCAGGTGAGGTCCGGGGAGTCGTCCGGCGTGCTGGTCTCGGGGTCGGGGTCGCGGTCCCGCGCGATCTTCTCGCCGGTGACCGCGTCGAACAGGCCGTGCCCGTCGCCCGACACCACCATCACGAGGTCCCGCCCGCTGCGGGGACACACGGCGAAGCCGATGCCGAGCAGCCCGCCGACGGGGATCATGCCGCCGGGCACGGGCCACCAGGGCTCAGGGGCGGGCACGACGGGCGCGTCGAGGTAGCGCTCCCGCAGCTTCCGCTGGTACTCCGACTGAGACATGCGCAGATGATACGGAGAGGTGGCGGGCCCTGGTCGCTCCCAGCGGGCCCCGGTCGCACCCATGCGAGTGGGCGGCTTCCCCGGTCGGGAAGCCGCCCACTTGAGGTGTGCGGTGGTTCAGTCGTCGGCGATGGTGCGGTGCCCGTCGGGGCCCCGCCCCCGTCAGCGCTTGGCGTCCTTGTTGAAGGAGGCCTTGGCCCACAGGTAGCCGACGATGGACAGACCGAAGAGCCAGGCCAGGGCGATCCAGGCGTCGTTGCC
>NZ_JBVIXA010000033.1:0-1068 GCF_055594065.1 Streptomyces sp. NPDC040610
GTGGAAGCCGCCGTCGGGGCGGGGGCCGGACTCGAACGTGCCTCCCACCAACTCCACCCGCTGCCGCAACCCCTTCAACCCACTCCCCGAACCAGACGACGCCAACTCCCGATCCACCGCCGCCGTCGGAGCCGAATTCCGCACCCTCAACCGCACCCGATCCGCCTCATACCGCACCTCCACCCGCACCCCACTCCCCGGAGCGTGCTTCCGCACATTCGTCAACGCCTCCTGCACAATCCGATACGCCGTCCGCGCCACCACCGGAGACGACACCGAACGATCCCCCGACTCACTCAACACCACCTCAACACCCACCGCCCGCGACTCCTCCACCAACACCGACAAACCCCAATCACCCACCCCCACACCACCATCATCACCCACACCACCCACCAACCCCACCGCACTCTCCGGAGACCTCAACACCCCCACCAAATCCCGGAGCTCCTCCAACGCCTGACACCCCGCAGCCCGCAAACCCTCCGCCTCCGCCCGCACCCGCTCATCCGAAGACACCACCCGCAACGCCCCCGCCTGCAACACCATCAACGACACCCGATGCGTCACCACATCATGCATCTCCCCCGCAAGACGCACCCGCTCCTCCGCCCGCGCCCGCTCCGCCAACAAAAACTGCTCCCGCTCCGCCCGCTCAGCCCGCTCCGTCAACGCCACAATCAACCCCCGCCGCGCCGCCACATACATCCCCAACAACGCCGGCACCGCCGTCAACAACACCCCCGACGCCGCCACCGCGAACGACAACTCCCACAACCGCGTCGCCACCACCGTCAACACACCCGTCAACACCCACGCACCCCGCGGCCGCGACGAATACACCACCGCCGAATACGCCGCGAACGGCGCAGCCAACGGCACCCACACCCCCGACCCATCCACCGACGTCACCAACAACCCCGGCACCAACCACACCGACAACGACATCAACACCGCAGACACCGTCGCCACACCCAACACAAACAACGGCCACACCCGCCGCACCACCAACACCACCACCACAACCACCTGCAACCCCAACCCCGCCCACGGCCCAAACCGCGGATG